>NZ_CP067394.1:2712422-4068634 GCF_004210215.2 Cryobacterium sp. SO1 | reverse complement strand
GGTTCCCCACATTCTTTTTCTCATCCACCGGTCCGCGCGGCGCGGTCATCCATTTTGTGCACACAGGATGGCCCGTCGGGCGATTCATCCACAACGTTATCCACCGCCTGTGGGCAAATAACGACTGGATTCCCAGGGTTTACCCACAACCTGTGGATAACTTGTCCTCACGGTAGTCAATGACCGGCGGTCAGGCCAAATTAGCTTGCAGAATGCCAGCGTGTCTGTACCGGAAATGGGAATTCAATGGGCAGAATCGAGACTTTGGGCCTCGTCAGTTTGACCGCGGGCGAGCGAAGCCGTAGATTTAATCAGTTGACCCCAGCCCGTGGGCTACCTCACTCTTTCCCGGCCGCTCGTTTAGGCCTGCGGAGATCCAATACGTGGAGATTGAACAATGAGCAAGAGAACGTTCCAGCCGAACAACCGTCGTCGCGCGAAGGTGCACGGTTTCCGTCTTCGCATGCGCACCCGCGCCGGACGCGCCATCCTCGGTGCTCGTCGTCGCAAGGGTCGCACCGAACTCTCCGCGTAAGACCTCCCGTGCTCGCTCACGCCAATCGCATCACGAGCGGGAGCGACTATAAAGCTGTCGTTCGACGAGGTGTACGGGTCGTCGGCCCGCACACGGTGGCGTATCTGCGCCGCAACCCAGAACCCACTCCGGTGCGGTTCGGGTTCATCGTCGCCAAGAACGTTGGCGGCGCGGTAGTGCGCAACCGCGTGCGGCGTCGAATGAAAGCAGCAAGCTTCGATCTCCTTCCTGGCGTTCCAGCCGGGACGGAGATCGTTTTTCGCGCACTGCCCACATCGGTGCACGCCAGTTGGCCCGATCTTGTGGCCGAGCTGTCGAACGCCCTGATCAAGGGGCAGCGCGCACGATGAACAGGGCGATAGTCACGCTGTGGTTGCTCCCCCGGAACCTCGGGGTGATGTTGCTTCGCGTCTATCGCGCAGTAGTCTCACCGTTGTACGGCGATGTCTGCCGGTACTACCCGTCGTGTTCGGCGTACGCCCTTGGCGCCGTTCAAGAATATGGCCTGATCGTCGGCTCCTTTTTCGCCGCGCGCCGGGTTTCGCGTTGTCATCCTTGGGCTGAGGGCGGAATCGATGATGTTCCCCTGAAACGACACCGTCGCTATACCGTGACGTCGTTTGGATTTGTAGTTCCTTTAGCCACGGAAAGGGCTGACCCGCACGTATGGACCTCATAGGTACTATCCTCTGGCCGCTGAAATGGGCCGTTGAGCTTCTGCTCGTCGCCTTCCACTGGCTGTTCTCGAACCTGGGCATGGGCTACAACGACGGCCTCACCTGGGTGCTGTCCATCGTCGGCCTGGTCCTCGTGGTTCGTGCGGCGCTGATCCCCATCTTCGTCCGGCAGATCAAGAGCCAGCGCAAGATGCTCGAGGTGGCGCCGCAGCTCAAGAAGATCCAGGACAAGTACAAGGGCAAGAAGGACCAGTTCTCCCGCGAGGCCATGTCCCGCGAGACCATGGAGCTGTACAAGCGCACCGGGACCAACCCGCTCGCCTCCTGCCTGCCCCTGCTGCTGCAGATGCCGATCTTCTTCGCCCTCTTCTCGGTGCTGAACGACGCCCAGCGCTCCAACGCCGGTGTCGGCCCGCTCAACCAGGCCCTGGCGACGAGCTTCGGAAACGCCAACCTGTTCGGCGTCGCGCCCCTGCACGACACCTTCGCCCAACAGTGGGCGTTGTGGACCGGCGGAGCGGACTTCAACCTCTCCGTCATGATCATCGCGGCCACCATGGTCGTCCTGATGACCGCCTCGCAGTTCATCACTCAGCTGCAGATCGTCTCCAAGAACATGTCGCCGGAGACCAAGGCGAGCCCCATGTTCCGCCAGCAGAAGATCATGTTGTACCTGCTGCCGCTGGTCTTCGCCTTCTCCGGTGTGGCCTTCCCGCTCGGCGTCATGTTCTACTGGCTCACCTCGAACATCTGGACCATGGCCCAGCAGTTCCTCGTTATCCGCAACATGCCCACGCCCGGCAGCGAGGCCGCCAAGGCCCGCGAAGAGCGGCTCGCCCGCAAGGGCAAGCTCATCGCAACCGATGGCGACATCATCGTTGTCGATGAGCCCAAGAAGCCGGCCCAGCGTCAGCAGCCTGTTGGTAAGAACCGTGCCAAGAAGCAGACCGGCCCCAAGAAGTAAGAGGGATGGACAACGTGACTGAGAACACCGACGTGATCAATGCGGATGCCGCGTCCGACGCTGCGCCCACCATCGGCCAGCTGGAGCAGGAAGGCGACATCGCCGCCGACTACATCGAGGAATTCCTCGACATCTGCGACCTGGACGGCGACATCGACATCGACGCCCGGAACGGTCGGGCGTACCTTTCGGTGAACTCGTCCGAGCCGGAGAACCTGCGTTTGCTGTCCAAGCCCGACACCGTGAACGCCCTTCAGGAGCTCACCCGTCTGGCCGTGCAGAACAAGACCGGATCGTTCTCCCGGCTGATCCTCGACATCGGCGGATCCCGCGAGGCGCGTCAGGCTGAACTGACCCACCTCGTCGGCCACGCCATCGAGCGCATCGAAGGCGGCGCAACGGAGGCTTCCCTCCCCCCGATGTCGTCCTACGAGCGCAAGCTCGTGCACGACATCGTCTCGGAGCGCGGCTACGTGTCCGAGTCCCTGGGCGAGGGCCGCGACCGGCATACCGTCATCACGGCAGCGTAACCACGCCCCGTATGACTGAGACCCTCGAGGCTGAACCGGCGGTAGCCGTCGCCCTTTTCGGCGACCGCATCGAGGTCGCCAGAGAGTTCAGCCGGCACCTCGCCGAGCAGGGGGAGGAGCTTGGGCTGATCGGCCCGCTGGAACTTCCCCGGCTGTGGAGCCGGCACATCCTCAACTGCGCTGTCGTGGCGCCGCTTCTGAGGCCCGGCCTGGTCGGCGACGTCGGATCGGGTGCCGGCCTGCCCGGCCTGGTGCTGGCAATCGCGCGGCCCGATGTGTCCTTCGTGCTGATCGAGCCGATGGAGCGCAGGGTAGCCTGGCTCACCGGGCAGGTCGCCGCGCTGGGCCTGACCAACACGCGGGTGTTGCGAGCCCGCGCCGAAGACATCCGGTTGGACACCCCGCTGGACCAGGTCACCGCGCGCGCTGTAAGCGCATTCAAGACCCTCATCCCGCTGACCGCACCGCTGCTTCGCCCCGGCGGGGAACTCGTACTGATGAAGGGCGCGGGCGCTGCGGGGGAGATCACCAACGCGGCCAAGCCCATCGCGCGGTTCCACCTGCGCAATGTGGAAGTTCTCACCCTCGGCGAGGGCGTGCTCGAGGACGTCACTCGGGTCATAAGGGCTACAGTGGACTAACCCCCGGCAGCATCCGCTCGGTTCGAGAGGACAGTACCGGACGCCCTCACGGGTGGCTCATCAACCGTCGAACGCAAAGGTTTCACGTGAAACATCCTGGTGAAGACCAGCAGGCCGGCTCCACCGGTTCCGGCGTCGACAACAGCACCCCGCTGGCGCGGGAGATCTCAGATCTAACCCGCCGCCGCCAGGTGATCGCAGCGGAACGCCTGCCCAAACCGGACAGCACCCGTGTGATCACCATCTCCAACCAGAAGGGCGGGGTGGGCAAGACCACCACCGCCGTCAACCTGGCCGCGGCATTGGCGCGTCAGGGCGCGCGGGTGCTGGTGATCGACCTCGACCCCCAGGGCAATGCGTCCACCGCCCTCGGCGTGGAGCACCGCGCCGAAACCTCGAGCGTTTATGACGTCATCATCAACGATCTCCCGATGGTGGATGTGGTGCAGAAGAGCCCGGAGTTCGGTGCCCTGTATTGCGTGCCGGCCACTATCCACCTGGCCGGGGCCGAGATCGAACTGGTTTCCCTGGTCGCTCGCGAGCAACGCCTGCGCCGGGCGCTTGATCTGCACATCAAAGAAATGGCGGACCCGTACGATTACGTCTTCATTGACTGCCCACCGTCGCTCGGGCTGCTCACCATCAACGCCTTCGTCGCTGCGCGTGAGGTTCTCATCCCGATCCAGTGCGAGTACTACGCGCTCGAGGGGCTCAGTCAACTGCTCAAGAACATCGAGCTGATCGAGAAGCATCTCAATCCCGAGCTGGTGGTTTCGACCATCCTGCTCACAATGTACGACAGCCGCACCAATCTGGCCAACCAGGTGGCACAGGATGTGCGCGATCACTTCCCAAAGCAGGTGCTGGATACGCTGATTCCACGCTCTGTGCGGGTCTCTGAGGCGCCCAGCTACGGTCAGAGCGTCATCAGCTACGACCTGAACTCCGCAGGATCGCTCTCCTACCTCGAAGCAGCGGCCGAAATCGCCCGTCGGGGCGTTCCACGAACAGGAGATACCCAGTAATGGCGAAACGTACAGGGCTCGGTCGCGGTATCGGCTCGCTGATTCCAGTTCAGGACAACCCGTCGCAGGCTCGGCCAGTCGACGTGTTCTTCCCGTACAACGAGGTGCCGCATGCCGAGGGTACCGCCGGCGCTTCGCCGGTGGTCGGCGGGGCGCATTCCACAGCGGCGGAGATCGCTGTGGCGCCGGCGGCCGACGATGCGCTGGAGTTGCTTCCGGTTCCCGGTGCGCGCCTCGCCCATCTGAATCCTGCCGACATCGTTCCGAATGCCGTTCAGCCCCGCAGCGTGTTCGATGAGGACGACCTGGCCGAGCTGGTGCACAGCATCCGGGAAGTCGGTGTGCTGCAGCCCATCGTGGTTCGTCCCCTCGCCGAACAGCCCGGTAAGTACGAACTGGTCATGGGGGAGCGGCGTCTGCGGGCGACCAAGGAAGTCGGCCTCGACAGCATTCCGGCAATCGTTCGGGATACCGCCGACATCGACATGCTGCGGGATGCGCTGCTGGAGAACCTGCATCGTGCCCAGCTGAACCCGCTCGAAGAGGCATCCGCGTATCAGCAACTGTTGAGCGACTTCGGGATCACCCAGGAGGAGCTGGCCAGTCGCATCGGCCGGTCCCGCCCTCAGATAACCAATACCCTGCGCCTGCTGAAGCTACCGGAGGCCGTGCAGCTTCGAGTTGCGGCCGGAGTGCTGTCTGCCGGCCACGCTCGCGCGGTGCTGTCGGTGGGGGACTACGAGGGCATGCTTCACCTCGCCGACAAGATCGTGAACGAGGATCTGTCGGTGCGTGCGGCCGAGGCCGCCGCTGCCGCCGGACCCAAGACGGCGGTCGTCAAGCCGGCAGCCGGTAAGCGCCAGGGACACCTCAATGAGATCGCCGAACACCTCGGCGATCGCTTGGATACTCGCGTAAAGATCAGCCTAGGCGCAAGAAAAGGGCAGATCACGGTAGATTTCGCCACAATCGGTGATCTGAATCGAATCCTCGGCGTGCTCGGCGAGCCGGGCTTCGGAGCCAACTGAAGCCCAGTGTTTCACGTGAAACATTGCGGTTCCGCGCAGCCACGCTTTTGACCGGGCGTGTCAAGATCAGGTCATTCAGTGAGTCTTGTTAATATCGACCAGCGTGTGGGGCTCGTCCGCTGATTGAGCTCGTCGAAATCAGGTTACGTGCTGGTCTCGACGGGCTCGACCAACGTATGGGCAGCTTGCGCGGAGATGCTGGACCCCCTCCGCTGATTGAGCGCCTCGATGTCAGCCCCATGTAAGTTTCCACAAGCCCGACCGACGTGGGTGCACCTCCAGGCGTGCCCGCACGACCCCGCTGATTGAGCCTGTCGAAATCAAGGAGCGGCTGTGTGATCGGCAGGCGGGATGTTTCACGTGAAACACTGGCCGGCGGCGACAAGCAGCGGGACAGATGACCGACAAGACGTGGCAAAACCACTCAAAACAGGCTATTTTCGGTTCGCTGTACGCCACTCTCCCGATATTTGGGCATGCAGGGTTGTGCCGGATCGCGAGAGTGGCCGTCACATTGGCCCTCCCGACGCCATGTTTCACGTGAAACATGGCCGAACGCTACCTCTGGTCGGTGAACGCGGCGCGCGCCAGTGCAGCGTAGACGGTGCCGAGGGATTCGCCGGAGGCTTCGATGGACTGCGGGGCGAGGGAGGTTTCCGTCAGGCCGGGCAGCACGTTGGCCTCGAGGAACCAGGCAACACACTCGGCATCCACGATCAGGTCGATGCGGGAGAGTTGTGCCAGACCAAGCAGGGTATGGATGGCGACGGCCGTGTCGGCGATCCTCTGAGCCACCTCCGGTGCGATGCGCGCTGGCGTGAAGAACAGGGTCTCCCCGGCGTTGTAGCGGGCGTCGAAGCTGAACACGCCACTCACGGGAACGATCTCGACCGCGGGGAGAGCGACGGGCCCGGCCCCGGTGTCGATGACCGTCACGGCGAGCTCGGTGCCCTCGACCTTGGTCTCAACGAGGGCCGTTTCGTCATAGGTGTAGGCATCCACCATGGCACGGGGGAGACCTGCAGGGGTTTCGACGATCGTCACACCCTGGGCGGACCCGCCCTGCGCGGGCTTAACGACGAGCGGAATGCCAAGCGCGCGCACCAGGTGCTCGAGCACGCTGGCCGCGCCCAGGTCGCGAAAGGTCTCGCGTGAGAGGGCGATCCACGCCGGCGTGGCGAAGCCCGCACGACGCACGAGCTCCTTGGCCGTGGGCTTCGACCAGGCCAGGCCGGCGGCGGTGCCGCGCGGGCCCACGTGCGGGATCCCGGTCGTTTCGAGCAAGGAGAGCAGGGCGCCGTCCTCGCCGGTCGCGCCGTGCAGCACGGGCCAGATGACGTCGGGCCGGCGCGTGGCCAACTCGGTGAGGAGCCCGGCCTGGGGGTCGAGCACCGTCACGGTGTGGCCGAGCCCGGTCAACTCGTCGGCGACGCGGCGTCCGCTGCGCATGGAGACGTCGCGCTCGTGCGAGATTCCACCCGCGAGCACCACAATGTCAAGAAACTCTGATTCGCTCATGATCTGGGGTTTTCCTTAGCTCGAGCCGGAGAGAAACGCGGGGTCAGTTGATGTCTGGCGGCGGGGCGCCGAAGCGTCGTCCGTCATGGGCGGGATACAGCGAACCAGTGCCGGCGAAGGTGTCGAGCAGCTCGAGCTCGTCACGGATCACGGTGGCGAGGCGGCGAATGCCCAGACGGATGTGGTCCGGCGTCGGATAGCAGAACGAGAGCCGGATGTTCTGGCGCCCCTGTCCGTCGGCGAAGAAGGCGGTGCCCGGGGTGTACGCCACGAGTTCCTTGACGGCGCGGGGAAGCATGGCCTTGGAGTCCAGGGTGTCGGGCAGGTTGAGCCAGACGTAGAACCCGCCGTTGGGGTTGGTCCAGGTGAGCTCGGGCAGGTACTCCGTCAACGCCGAGAGCATGGCGTTCTTGCGTTCCCGATAGACGCCTCGGAAGGTGTTGATCTGGCCCTTCCAATCCGCGGTGGAGAGGTACTCGGAGATGACCAGCTGACTGAAGGAGCTGGGGGAGAGGACGGCCGCTTCGTTGGCCAAGACCAGCTTCTCCCGAATGGCGTGCGGCGCCAGCGCCCAGCCCACCCGGAAGCCGGGGGCGAGGGTCTTCGAGAAGGTGCCCAGGTACACAACGCCGTCCCGTTCGACGGAGCGCATCGCATCCGGCGCCTTCTGGTCGAAGTACAACAGTCCGTACGGGTTGTCTTCGAGGACCAGGATCTCGTTGGCCCTGGCGATCTCCAGGATTTCCAGGCGCCGAGCCCAGCTGAGGGTCACGCCGGCCGGGTTGTGAAAGCTCGGAATCGTGTAGAGGAACTTGATTTTGCGACCGTCGGTTTTGAGGCGGGCGATGTGCTCCCGGAGCGCCTCCGGGATCATGCCGTGCTCGTCCATCGGCACATGATCGACATCCGCTTGGTAGGACTTGAAGATCACCATGGCGGTGACGTAGCTCGGACCCTCAGAGATCACGACGTCGCCCGGGTCGAGGAAGAGCTTGCTCACCAGTTCCAGGGCGTGCTGGGAGCCGGTGGTGACGACCACGTCGTCAGCATTGGCTCGGATGCCCTCCAGGGCCATGACCTCGAGGATCTGCTCCCGGAATAGGGGAACTCCCTGACCAGAGCCATATTGCAGGGCCACGGGGCCCTGTTTGCGCATGACGCTGTCCATGGCGTTGATCACAAGGTCCTGCGGCAGGGCCGCAACGTAGGGCATCCCACCGGCAAGGGAGACGACCTCGGGGCGTGAGGCGACAGCGAACAGGGCGCGCACCTCGGAGGCCCGCAGGGCGGCGGCTCGCTCGGCGTAGTGGTGGTACCACGGGTCGAGGTTGTTACCGGCCTGGGGAGTGCCTATCGCTGTCACGTCATGTCCGTTCTGGTGAGGCCTCAATCGTATGGGGTGCGTTCCGCAGTGTACGCATTGCCCCGGATATGCGAAAACACCCGCCCGGCGGTTGCCGGGCGGGTGTGGGGTTCGGTCGGAACCTTCCGGCGGCTACTTGAGGTAGGCGGCCAGGTCGGCTTCGAGTGCGGGCTTCGGCTTGGCGCCGATGACGGTCTTGACGACCTCGCCCTTCTGGAACACCTTCATCGCGGGGATGGAGGTGATCATGTACTTCGCGGCCAGGGCCGGGTGGTCGTCGACATTCAGCTTGACGATGTCGATCTTGTCGGAGTTCTCTGCGGCGATCTGGTCGAGGATCGGGCTGACGGCGCGACACGGGCCACACCACTCGGCCCAGAAGTCCACCAGGACGGTCTTCTCGTTGTTGATGACTTCCGACTCGAAGGTGGCGTCGGTGACGGCGCGTGCTGACATGTGGTGCTCCTTAGTTGGTGACGCTTGCAAATTCGGGGTCGCCGGCAGCAGCCAGCAGATCCTCGGGAAGGGTGGCCAGGTAGTGTTCAGCGTCCAAGGCCGCCACGGTGCCGCTGGCGGCCGCGGTGACGGCCTGGCGGTAGGTGGGGTCGATGACGTCTCCGGCGGCGAACACGCCCGCCTGGCTGGTCTTGGAGGACCGTCCGGCTACGGCGATGGTGCCCTCGCTGGTGAGATCGAGCAGGTTGTGCACCAGATGCGTGCGCGGGTCGTTGCCGATGGCAACGAACAGGCCGCCGACCGGGAGGCTGGTCTCGGTGCCCGTGACGGTGTCGCGCAGGCGCAGCCCCTCGACGGCCTCCTCTCCGTCGATGCCGATGACCTCGGTGTTCCAGACGAATTCGATCTTCGGGTGCGACAACGCGCGCTCCTGCATGATCTTTGAGGCGCGCAGGGTGTCCTTACGGTGGATGATGTAGACCTTGCTCGCGAACCGGGTCAGGAAGGTGGCCTCTTCCATGGCGGAGTCGCCACCACCGACGACGGCGATGATCTTCTCCTTGAAAAAGAATCCGTCGCAGGTCGCGCACCAGGACACGCCCCGGCCACTCAGGCGCTCTTCGTCGTGGATGCCGAGCTTGCGGTAGGCGGAGCCGGTGGCGAAGATCACCGAGAGGGCCTCGTGCTTCTCGCCGTTGCCCAGTGTCACTGACTTGACGGTGTCGCCGAACTCGAGCTTGGTGACGTCGTCGTAGACGACCTCGGTGCCGAACTTCTCGGCCTGCTCCTGCATCTTGGCCATCAGATCAGGTCCCTGGATGCCATCGGCGAAGCCCGGGAAGTTCTCCACGTCTGTGGTATTCATCAGTTCGCCGCCGGCCTCGACCGAGCTGGCAATCAGGAGCGGCTTCATGTTGGCGCGCGCGGCATAGATGGCGGCCGTGAACCCGGCAGGTCCCGAACCGATGATGATGATCTGGCGCACGCGTAGACTCCTTGAAATCAGTGGGAGAGACGCCCTTCGGCGCCTCACATTCGGGTACAACACATCCTAATCGGATGCTATTCCGCCCCGTCCGGCCCTGGGCCGGTGTGCACAGCCGCCGTTCAGCAAGCGGTTAGCCGGCCGCCACTGGACGGGAGGGGCGGTTAGCGCCGAAGGCGGGCCTTCAGCGGGGCCAGGAAGGCCTGCAGTTCGCTGCTGCGCATCAGGAGCAGCAGGGCGAAGTACAACGCGGCCATCACCGTGCCGATCAGGATCATGGACAGGATCGCCGGGGCCACGGCCGATACCGCGAAGCCACCGTCAGTGGTGCCGCCCAGCGCGACCAGGACGCCCACGCCCGCGGCCACGGGGATGAGGACGGCGACGAAGTACTTCACCAGGCTGCGCAGGATGCGACGCCCGTCGATGCCGCCGAGCCGCTTGCGCAGCAACCAGGCGGCCAGGATCGCCTGGAGGGTCCCTGAGACGGTGACGACGAGGGCGATGCCGAACGCGATCCACTCGGGCGGAAGCAAAGCGCAACCGAGCACACCCGTGATGACGAGGACGACCTGGAACAGGGTGAAGAAGAACGGGGTGCGCGTGTCGCCGAGGGCATAGAACGTGCGCTGAACGACGAAGAGCACACAGAATGCCACCAGGCCCAGCAGGAAGGCGATGATCACGTTTCCGATTGCTTGCACCTGCGCGAATCCGGCCTCACCGAAGACCCTGGCGAACGGGTAGGCGCAGACCATGACGACCGCGCTGGCGAGCACGATCAGCAGGGTGGTCCCGCGGATGGCGGAGGAGGCATCCGTGCGGAGCTTGTCGGTGTCGTCGCGGGAGGAGTGCTCGCTCATCCGGGTGAAATACGCGGTGGCCACCGACACCGTGATGATCGAGTGCGGCAGCATGAAGATCAGCCAGGCCGTGCTCATGACCGTGGACGAGGCGCCCTCTCCAGAGGCGAGGGTCACCACCTGCGTTTCGACGATGCCGGCGACGGTGGTCAGGATGAGCATGCCGAACGTCCAGCTGGCCATCTTGCCGGCTGCACCTAGGCCGACACCCCTGAAGGCGAAGTCGGGCCGGTAGCGCAGGCCGATCCGGCGCCAGAAGAAATAGAGCACACAACCCTGCAGCACGACGCCGAGGGTGGCGCTGCCGGCCAGCAGGGCGGTCATGCCCGGCGTGAAATCGGCCGGCGGGCGCAGGCCGTTCGGGTCGACGCCGAACAGCAGACCGAAGAGCAGGAGTCCGCCGATGGAGATGACGTTGTTGATCACGGGGACCCAGGTGAACGGGCCGAAGGACTTGCGGGCGTTGAGCACTTCGCCCAGCACCGTGTAGAGACCGTAGAAGAAGATCTGCGGCAGGCACCAGTAGGCGAACCCCACGGCAAGGGCAAGCTGGTCGGGGGAGAAGCCCAGGCCGATGAACCGGGTGATCAGCGGGGCGAGCAGAGTCGCGGCCAGGGTTGTGAGCGCGAGGATGCTCAGGGCCAGGGTGACGAGCTTGTTGATGTAGGCGGTGCCGCCGTCGTCGTGCAGGCTCGCACGCACGATCTGCGGCACCAGCACCGCGGTGAGCACTCCGCCGGCCACGATCGTATAGACGGTATTGGGCAGTTGGTTGGCGACGGTGAACGCGTCGGGTACGTTTCCGATCTGGCCGACGATGTTGGCGAGGACGATGACCTTGAGAAACCCGAGCAGGCGGGAAACCATGGTTCCGGATGCCAGAATCGCGCTGGCGCGGCCGATGCCGCCCTGACTAGCCACGGGGTGCCGGGGGCAGGCTGTCGTCAGACGCCGGGGGAGTGGCGGCCGGGCCGGTGGGACGGTCATCGGGCGGCGCGGTGGTGAGGCGGGTCGGAGCTGAGCCGGCCGACGTGACCGCTGCGGCGTCGGCACCGGAGTCCAGGTCTGCTGTGGGATCGGCCTCGGCGGCGGCTCCTGCCCGGTCCCGGCGGCGGTGCACGATATTGCGCCACACTCCGAAGCCGAAGAACAACACGACCAGCGCAGCGAAGATGCGGGATCCGATGCCTTCCCAATCCGCGCGAACGTTGACCGAGATCAAGGAGGGCTGGCCCACCTCCGCGCCGGTGGGGGTGTAAAGCATCACTCGCAGGCTGACTGCGCCGTTGCCGACCGCAGCGGTCACGGGGATCGAGACTGTCCTGGCTGAATCCGCGTCGATGACGGCTTCGACGTCATTACCCACCACCAGGCGACCGTTGGACGGAAGGACCTGCACCCGCACGGAGACGGCCTGGCCGAGGGCGTTGTTCAAGGTGACGGGGATGTCGACCTTGCTTCCGACGACGTTGATCGGTCCCTTGGTGCTCACGGTCACCGAGCGCAGAACCTCGTGTGAGCTCGTCAGGGTGTCACCCACGGCGGTGCGCCACTCGTCGGGGGTGCTCTGCCAGGACGTCCCCAACAGGGCCAGCAGGGCGAGTCGGTACGGTGCGGTGACGGCCGCCGGCTCGGCGAGGGATCCGGAGAAGGCGACGACCTCGGCTTCTCGGTCGAGCAGTCGGTTCGCCAGGTCGACGCTGCCGGTCGGTTCGGCTTGCGGCACGAAGGTGACGTCGGCGGCCTCGGTCGCGACCGGGGTCGCGGCGGCCGCGGTGAGCGTGGTCGCCGCGTACCAGGGAAGGGCCGCCAGGCCGTCGATGGTTTGCGCCAGTCGCGGCGCGGTCGGCGGCCAACCGCGATCGAAGGTAGCGAGAAGGGTGCGGGCCTGGCCGGGGTTCGCGGATGCCACGACCGCGATCTGTGACGACAGTTCGGCCATGTATCCGCGCCAGGTGTCGTCGGTGGTGGCCATGACGGCCTTGCGCATCGCCTCCGAAACACCGGAATCCGCGACAAGCCCGAGCTCATTGGAGCCCAGTTCAAGCGCCGTGTTGGTGGTGGCCTCGGCGTCGTCCTGTGCCACATTCCCCGACTGAAGAATCGTGGTGGTGAGACCAGCGGCCGCGAATGCGGCCAAGTCGGACTGGGCGACGGCGTTGTCGGCGGGCCACGCGATGGTCGTCGCGGTGTAGTCCCAGGCGAGTATCTGCTCGAGGGTCGGGGCTGTGCTGCCGTCCTCGGGCTGCCCGGGCTGTGGCGCGCCCTCCGTAGATGTCGGTGCGGGAATATTCGGGTCGGCGGCGCTCTCGCCGGGCTCGGCGGCCGTGCTGGGCGCCGTCGGGACGAACAGGGCCGGGTCCATCGCGAAGGCTAGCGAGGTCGGCGCCAGCGGGCTCGCCGAACCGGCCTGAACGGCCAGGGACGGGTCAGAATCCGCATACCCGAGTGGGAATATGTCATTCTCCGCCAGAGTCAGCCGGTTCAGCCACGCCAGCGCGGATTCCGGGGCGCTGGTGCCGAGGACCCGGATGGACGCGATGATCATGGGGTCGATCGCGATGGCTACCGGCCGGTTGACCACCCCGTCCAGCTGACGGGTGAGGATTCCGGAATCGGCCGTGTAAGCGACAAGGTCCTCGGCGCTGATGAGGCCGGTGCTGTTCGCGGGGTGGTGATGGGCATTGCCACCGCGAGGTTGACCGGAGTGACCACGGGAGGCTGCACGACCGAGGCATCCGGATACCAGACGAAGGTGGACTGGCCTGATGCGCGCACCGAACCATCGGAGCTGAGGGATGCCGCGATGCCGCGCGGTCCCCACGGACTCCACTCGAAGAGACCCAGCGCGGCGCTTGGTACCGTGATGGCGATGGTGACGGTGCTGTGCGGCTGCACCGGAGCGGTGAGTGGGACGCTGGTCATCAGGTCGCCGGCGGCGTCGTCCTCGTCGGGGGTGAGCCAGCTGTCCAGGGCCGTCGAACTGGTCAGTGCGCGCTCCGCGAGGTAGACGTCGACGTTCCCGGCGGACACCGCGCTGGCCGAGTCGTTGGTGATGGTCACTGAAAGCTCGAGATCCTCGTTGAGGCGCAGGGCGGAGGAGTTGCTCGGTGTCACATGCAGCGCCACGGTGTCGTCGATGGTGGCCGCGACGGCAGGGCCGACCGCCGCGGCGGTTGCGGCGGTTGCCGGATTTGCCGTGGCCAGCGCCGGCCAGAGTAGTAGAAAGGCGCACAGTAGTGCGGCCACGATGCGACGTCTGGTTCCGGGGAGCGCAGGCCGACGCGCGTGATTGTGATCGGCCAGCATGTACGGGATTCTACGGCGTACCTGGGGGAGAACCCTCCGCGCTGGCTGGGCGGCGCGCGGGCACAGCGGGCGAGCAACTACCATTGGGGCATGCAGAGCGTCACGTCAGCCCTCGCAAGACTGGGCGACCTGGCTGCGTCCCCCACGGTGTCCCGTCTGGCGAACTCATTCGCCGAGGCCGGTTTTGAACTGGCCCTCGTCGGCGGTCCGGTCCGGGACGCGTTCCTGGATCGCGTCACCAATGACCTCGACTTCACTACCAACGCCACCCCGGATCAGATCCTCAGTATCGTCAAGCCGATTGCCGAGGCGCACTGGGATATCGGGCGGGCCTTCGGCACGATCGGCGCCCAGATTGCGGGTGAGAAGGTCGAGATCACCACCTACCGGGCCGACTCCTACGACGGCCAGACCCGTCGCCCGGATGTGGTCTTCGGCAGCAGCCTGGACGACGACCTGCTCCGGCGCGATTTCACGGTGAACGCGCTCGCCCTGCGGTTGCCGCAGATCACTCTCGTCGACCCGTCCAACGGCATCGACGACCTGCTCAACGGGGTTCTGCGCACCCCCACCGCACCCGAGATCTCCTTCGGTGACGATCCGCTGCGGATGATGCGGGCCGCCCGGTTTACCGCCCAGCTGGGCTTCACCCTCGACATCGACACCGCCATCGCCATGTCCGCCATGGCCGGGAGTATCAACATCATCTCCGCCGAACGGGTCGGCGACGAGCTCGGCAAACTGCTGCGCGCGGCCAACCCGCGGGCCGGCGTCGAATTGCTGGTCGAGTCGGGACTGGCCGCCATCGTGCTGCCGGAGATTCCGGCGCTGCGGCTGGAGATCGACGAGCACCACCATCACAAGGACGTGTATCAGCACACCCTGACCGTGCTCGACCAGGCGATCGGCTATGAGCATAGCCGCAAGAACCTCACCGAACCCGACCTCGTGGTGCGCCTGGCAGCGCTCATGCACGACATCGGCAAGCCGGCCACGCGGCGGCTCGAGTCCGGCGGGGTGGTGAGTTTCTACCACCACGATGTGGTCGGGGCCAAGCTGGCCAAGAAGCGCCTGCGGGCACTGCGGTTCGACAACGACACGATCGCCGCTGTCGGCAAGCTGGTGGAGCTGCACCTGCGGTTCTTCGGGTACACCGAGGGGGCCTGGACCGACTCCGCCGTCCGGCGGTACGTGCGTGACGCCGGCGACCAGCTCGAGCGGCTGCACATCCTCACTCGCGCGGACGTCACCACGCGCAACCGACGCAAAGCCGACCGTCTGGGCTTCGCCTACGACGACCTCGAGGAGCGCATCGGCGAGCTCGCGGCCCAGGAGGAGATGGACTCGGTTCGTCCGGACCTCGACGGCGAACAAATCATGACGATCCTGGGGCTGACCCCGGGCCGTGAGGTGGGCGAGGCCTACCGGTACCTCCTCGAGCAACGCCTCGATGACGGCCCGCTCGGCGCCGAGGAAGCCACCCGCCGCCTGCAGTCCTGGTGGGCGACCCGCACCGCCTGACCCCGCGTCGCACCCGCACCGCCCGGGACCACTTCGCCGAGTATCCCACCTGCGGACGAGCTGCCCCACCGCAGCAGGGCAACTCGTCCGCAGCAGGGCAACTCGCGGGCTGGCGCCCGTCCTCCACAGGCAGCGACGGCCTCTCGTTGGGCACCGCCTCGGTGGTGGTCGGGCCCCACCGGGTCCCTCGGCTGACGCTTGGCCGCATGGATAACCTGTCTTCCCGGCTGCCTCAGCTTCAGCTCACTCGCGATCAGCTCGGCCACGATGGGCGCGCCATCCGCCGCGACCGCGAGAACGGTGGCTCCGAGCGCCTGCGGCGCGGAATCTACGTGCCGCAGAGCATCTGGTCGAGCGCTGACGCGGATGCCCGCTACCTGCTGCGGATCCACGCGGCAGTGCTGTCCAGGCAGTCCCGCCCGGTGGCGAGTCATCTGTCGGCGGCTCGGGTCTGGGGTCTGCCGATCCTCGGGCAGTGGCCGTCCGAGGTGCATCTGCAGGGAGGCAGCGGGCAGACGCGCAGTTCGAAGAACGCGATCGTCTGGCATCACGACCCGCTGCCGGATGACGATGTCACCGAGATTGACGGCTTGCTGGTGACGACGAGGCTCCGCACCCTGGTGGACCTTGCTCGCAGCCAGCCCTTCCGGTCCGCGGTGATCAGCCTGGATGCCGGACTGCAGGAGCGGTTCGCGCGGCCCGGAGATGCGCAGTTGCCTGCCATCACGCGCGACGAGGTGCTGGACCGCGTCCTTCGGCTGGGTTCAGCGCGGGGCACGCGCCGTGCTCGCCAGTCCCTGGCCTTCGCCGACGCGCGGTCGGGATCGGTGGGGGAGTCCCTCAGCCGCACGGGCGTCTTCCTCGCCGCCATGCCGATGCCCGACCTACAGGTGGCATACCCCCACGCCTTCGGGGAAGACCAGGTGGACTTTCGGTGGAAGAGAAGGTTCCACGTGAAACGGATGCCTCTTCTCGGTGAGTTCGACGGGGAGATCAAGTACACCAGGGGCGAATTCATGGGCGGGCGCACGATCGACGAGGTCGTCTGGGCGGAGAAACGTCGGGAAGACCGGTTGCGCGCTCCCGGCCGGGGAATGGCCCGCTGGCTGTGGGCGGACGCTCTCCGACCCGAGCGCCTTCGAGCGTTGCTCGTCAATGCCGGACTGCGGCCAGAGCAATGACGGCGCCCAGGCGGGTGCGCACCGCGACCTGCCCGCAAACGGACGAGCTGCCCCGGTCTACCGGAGCAGCTGGTCCGCAGGAGGGCAACTCGCAACGAGTTTCCGGTGCGGAGGGCATCGGAAGGGATGGTGGCGATACGGCCGCGGTTCCGGTAGTCTTGGCAGGTTGTCTGTGTGCCGGATCCCGGCCTCCACGTTCAACACATGCACAACCCTCCTGTTGCAGAAATACTGCAGCCGTTTTAGTCCGAAGGAGGTGGGTTAGTCATGCACCAGTACGAATTGATGGTTATCCTCGATCCCGAGATCGATGAGCGCACCGTAGCTCCCAGCCTTGACAAGTTCCTCAACGTTGTTCGCAACGATGGCGGAACCATTGACAAGGTTGATGTTTGGGGTCGCCGCCGTCTCGCATACGAGATCAACAAGAAGGCCGAGGGCATCTATGCCGTCGTCGACTTCACCGCAAACGCCGCAGCAACTGCCGAGCTCGACCGTCAGCTGAAGCTGTCGGAAGCCGTCATGCGCACCAAGGTGCTTCGCGCAGAAGAGGGCATCGCCCAGGTTGCCGTCGCAAGCAAGCTTGCCGCCGAGAAGGCCGCCCGCAAGGCAGCCAACCCGAAGGCTGCTGCTGCTCCGGTCAAGGCCGACGCCCCTGCCGCAGCTCCCGCTGCCAAGGTCGCCGCATCCGCGAAGCCTGCCGCTGCCCCGGCAGCTCCGGTCGCCGTGGACGCTCCTGCCGAGGCAGACGCCGACAAGGCAAGCGACAAGTAGCCCATGGCCGGCGAGACCGTAATCACCGTGGTGGGCAACCTCACCAGCGATCCGGAACTGCGTTACACGCAGAACGGGCTGGCGGTAGCCAACTTCACCATTGCCTCTACTCCGCGCAATTTCGATCGCGCCACGAGTGAGTGGAAAGATGGCGAGGCACTGTTCCTGCGCGCGAGCGTTTGGCGTGAATTCGCCGAGCACGTGGCCGGTTCACTGACCAAGGGTTCCCGTGTCATCGCTTCCGGGCGTCTCAAGCAGCGTTCCTATGAGACCAAGGAAGGTGAAAAGCGCACGAGCATGGAGCTCGAGATCGACGAAATTGGTCCTTCGCTGCGCTACGCCACCGCCTCCCTCACGCGCGCGCAGTCGTCCTCTGCACCTCGCGGCGGCGCGCCCGTCGCGCAGCAGCAGGGTAACGACGAGCCCTGGGCACCCAGCGCCCCCGCAGCCAACACTGGCGGCGGAGACGTTTGGAACACCCCGGGCAACTTCAGCGACGAGACCCCCTTCTAAGCCGAACCTCACGGTTGACGGCTGCACTCACACGTTTTAGAAAGTTAGGAAATCATGGCTGGAAAGTCGAGCGGCGACCGCCGCAAGCCGCTCCGCGGTGCTAAGGGTGGCAAGAACGCCGCTCCCGCGAAGTCGATCCGGGTTGGTGTCATCGATTACAAAGATGTCCCCACTCTTCGGAAGTTCATCTCAGAGCGTGGAAAGATTCGCGCCCGCCGCATCACCGGCGTCTCCGTCCAGGAGCAGCGTCTGATCGCGCGCGCCGTCAAGAACGCCCGCGAAATGGCCTTGCTGCCCTACGCCGGCTCAGGCCGGTAAGGAGCCCTCACATGTCGAAACTGATTCTGACGCACGAGGTCTCCGGCCTCGGCACCCCCGGTGACATCGTTGATGTCAAGAACGGGTTCGCTCGCAACTACCTTCTCCCCCAGGGCTTCGCTGTTGCGTGGACCCGCGGTGGCGAAAAGCAGATCGAGCAGATCAAGGCCGCCCGCGTAGCCCGCGAGCACGCCACCCTCGAAGAGGCCCAGGCTCTCAAGGTCACCCTTGAGAACACCAAGGTCAAGCTGGTCGTCAAGGCCGGCGCCGGCGGACGCCTGTTCGGCTCCGTCAAGACCGCAGACGTGGCCGAAGCGGTTGCCGCTGCCGGTCTCGGTGCCATCGACAAGCGCAAGATCGAGCTCAGCCCGATCAAGGCGACCGGTGAGCACACTGCGACGGTTCGTCTGCGCGACGAGGTCAGCGCGACCATCAACCTTCAGGTTGTAGCCGCCAAGTAGTCTCGTTTCACTGAAAGTAGCGGCGGTTTCCGATAGGAGCCGCCGCTACTCCTTTTTAACGCACGCGCATAACCCCCATTCTTGGCACAATTTTCACCGGTTTTGCACGTCTTTGTGCACAGGCGACCACCTATTTCATCAACATTCAATAGGGTATTGAAACTAGTTTTTCCACACCCATGTGAATAGATTAATTAGCTGATCAAACCCAATTCGAGTTCAAAACTCCTGAGTTGTCCACAGCCGAGTGCACAGGTTGTGCACAAGTCACGCGGCGTTTCGCGCAGATTACTCACATAGTTATCCACAGGGTGGTTTGGCGGCGTGGAAGAGTCTCTCTATGGTGGGCAAGCAGGTATTCGCACCCGTGCGCCTGCGTGCCGGATGATCGCTGTCAGCGGCTCCTGATACACCAGAACCACACCAACACGAGGAGGCTCGGCGTGTCGATAGCTCACCTGGGTTACGCCGATCAACGCGGCTCAGATCAACGAGGCTCCGAGTACCGAAGCAACTCCGAACCCCGCCACTCCGAGCGCACCCCGCCGCACGATCTGCTGGCCGAGCAGAGTGCTCTGGGCGGCATGATGCTGAGCAAGGATGCCGTCGCCGACGTTGTCGAGACCGTGCGCGCCGCCGACTTCTACGTGCCCAAGCACGAGATCATCTTCGATGCGATCCTCTCGCTCTACGCGCAGGGTGAACCCACCGACGTCATTACCGTCACCGACGAGCTGACCAAGCTCGGCGAGATCTCCCGGGCCGGTGGCGCCGACTACCTACACACGCTCACCAGCCTGGTGCCCACCGCCGCCAACGCCGGGTTCTACGCGACCATCGTGGCCGAGCGGTCGATGCTCCGAAAGCTGGTCGACGCCGGAACCCGCATCGCGCAGATGGGCTACGCGGGGGAGGGCGAAGTCCTCGACCTGGTCAACACCGCCCAGGCCGAGATCTACTCGATCACCGGCAGCACCGAGACCGAAGACTACGTTCCCCTCACCGACGCCGTCACCGCCGCCATCGAGGACATCGAGGCCGCCAAGCTCAAGGACGGCCAGTTCACCGGAGTGCCCACCGGCTTCGCCGACCTCGACGAACTCACCAACGGCTTCCACGGCGGCCAGCTCATCATCGTCGCCGCGCGCCCCGCGCTCGGTAAGTCCACCCTCGCGCTCGACTTCGCCCGGGCCGCGTCGATCCACCACGACATGCCCAGCATCTTCTTCTCGCTCGAAATGGGCCGCAGCGAGATCGCCATGCGCCTGCTCGCCGCTGAGGCATCCGTGCCCCTGCAGAGCATGCGCAAGGGCAACGTCGAGGCGCGCGACTGGACCACCATCGCGGCCACCCGTGGGCGCATCAACGACGCCCCGCTCTACATCGACGACAGCCCCAACATGACCCTGGTCGAGATCCGCGCCAAATGCCGGCGGCTCAAGCAGCGGGTCGGCCTCAAGCTCGTCGTGATCGACTACCTGCAGCTGATGACATCGGGCAAGAAGGTCGAATCCCGCCAGCAGGAGGTCAGTGAATTCTCCCGAGCACTCAAGCTGCTCGCCAAAGAGCTGCAAGTGCCGGTGATCGCCCTGTCCCAGCTCAACCGTGGTCCCGAGCAGCGCGCCGACAAAATGCCCGCCATCTCCGACCTGCGCGAATCGGGCTCGCTCGAGCAGGACGCCGACATGGTGATCCTGCTGCACCGCGAGAGCGCGTACGAAAAAGACAACCCGCGCGCCGGCGAGGCCGACCTGATCGTGGCCAAGCACCGTAACGGTCCCACCCGCACCGTCACAGTGGCCTTCCACGGCCACTACTCCCGCTTCGCAGACATGGTGCCCGGCGCCTAGCGGGAGTTTCCTAGCTATCTCAGGGACGCCAGACTGCGCCGAATTGAATTCCGGTGTTGGTCTGGCGTTCTTCGGCGTGGTGGCGTGACTTTTGGTCCGTGAGAGCGTATGACCTAAAGTATGGCTAGTTTGTATAAGAAGACCATCAATGGGAAGCCGTACTGGTACTTGAGGGAGATGGCCCGTGTCGACGGCAAGCCCAAGATGGTCTCCGAACGCTATCTGGGGTCAGCGGCCGATATTGCGGCGTTGCATGACGGGCGCGAGGCCAAATCGTTGCCGTCGAAGTCGCAGCACCTGGGCTTTGGAGACACGGCCGCGGTCTGGGAGATTCTGAACCGGCTCGACGTGGCTGGGATCATCGACGATGTCGTCGGCGCGCGCCGCAGTGACGCGGGAGCGTCAGTGGGGACCTATCTGGTGCTGGCTGCGCTGAACAGGGTCGTGGCCCCGACGTCGAAGCTGGGCTTTGCGGAGTGGTGGAAAAGCACCGCCGCGGACCGGTTCACGAAGGTGCCGGCTGGCGTGTTGGATCATCGTCGGTTCTGGGACGCGATGCATAAAGTCACCGGGGACCAGCTCGCTGAGATTGAGCAGCGACTCGCGGTGGCGATGATCACCACGTTCGACCTGGATATTTCGGCGTTGGCGTTGGATATGACCAACTTCGCGACCTACATCGATTCCGCTAACGACAAGGCGCCCATCGCTCAGCGCGGCAAAGCGAAGCAGAAACGCACCGACCTGCGCCTGGTCGGTCTGGGTTTAGTCGTCACCCGTGATGGCGGCGTGCCTCTGGTCGCCCACGCTTACCCCGGAAACCGGCCCGACGTGACCCAGTTCCCACTGATGATCGACCTCCTCAGCGCCCGCCATGCAGCCCTCGCTGCCCAAGCCGGACGAGTGGCGCCAGCAGAGATGACGGTCGTCTTCGACGCCGGCCAAAACTCTCTGAGCAACTTCGCCCACGTCACCGCCACCGGTCTCTCTTTCGTGGGGTCCATCCCACCATCCGTCGTCGCCGATCTGCTTGCCCTGCCCGCGAGCGAGCGCCGCGTCGTCGATAAGGCCCGATTCGGCGGGCTCAGCGCGGTCGAGACCCGCCGAACGGTTTACGGCTCTGAACGGCGTGTGATTCTCACGCACTCCCCGACCCTGCACGACAAACAAGCCGTCGGATTCGTGCAAACCCTCCACAAAGCCCACGGCCTCCTGACTGAACTCGCCGCGACGCTGGCGCGTGGGAAAACCCGGCGCAGCACCGACCAAGTCACCGAGGAAATCCGAAGCATCACCCACGACTCCTGGGTTCGCCGCGTCCTGAACTGGGACCTGACCGGCAGCACGCCAGCCACGCATCAGCTCACGTTCACGGTCGATGATGACGCCCGCCTCGCGTTGGAGACAGAGGTGTTTGGCAAGCGCGTCCTCGTCACCGACCAGGACGAGTGGCCGATCGCTGATGTCGTGGCAGCCTACCGATCACAATCTGACGCGGAGTTCAGTTTCCGCCAGCTCAAAGACCCCCACGTGGTGTCGTTCTCGCCCATGCATCACTGGACCGAGCACAACATCCGCGTGCACACCTTCACCTGTGTCCTGGCACTGCAAATCGCGCACCTCATGCGACGCCAAACAGAGCAGGCAGGCCTGCACCTCTCGGTCCGGGAGCTCCTCGACCAGCTCGAGAAGATCCAAGAGACCCTCATGATCTACTCCTCGACCGGTGGGCGTCCCAAAGCGCGCCGAATGCTCACCACGACGACCCCCACCCAGGACCAACTCGCCGAGATCTTCAACCTCGACCAGTGGGCCCCGAAGAAAAGTTAGGTCATACACAACCCAGCCGCCAAAACCAGAGTTGACCAGCACTTCTGGAACTCTGACCGAGGCTAGCTAGGAAACTCCCGCTAGCTGTCATGTAGATTCCGGTCGAAGATCCAATACTCCGGTCGGGGATGCAACTCAGGTCAAGAACACGGACTGAGCCTGCCTCTAGTGCGACGAATCCTTGTCGGAGCCCGGACTCGGGATGGACCCTGTCGTGGCGGGGGGCTTCGTGGTGCTCGAGCATAAAGCCGGCATTCCAGCCGTAGCGGACGAAATCCAACGAAGAGAGGGCACAAATTGCCAAGTTTCGATGGGAACTCTCCCCCCGCGTTGCTGTCAAGCCTTGACGTCTTTGCATATGAGTTTCTCGCTCAGGCGGGCATCGACGAGCCTTTAAGCTGGGAGCCTGACGTCCCCGAATTCGGACAGTACAGCGGGACACGCGTCCACGAAGTCGACCGTTCTTCAATGAGAAAATTGCAGGAAAGCGGCGCGACACTCAGTGAGTCCGCCGGGAGGCTGGGGCCTCCCGCAGCAGTCGTGTTATATGCGCTCAAGATTGATCCAGGGCCCCAGTTGGAGTGCATCAACGAAGTTCCACCAAGAAATTGATGGGATAGCGCGATCGGCCTATTTGGCGTCCGTACAGGAAGGAGTATCAAGTCTCCCGTCGCGTCAGCCTTCCCGTAATTCCTCAGAACATTGCTGAGAGCGACTTCTTGGGACCTTGGACTACGGTCACGATATGTACAGACTCCAGCGGTTCATGAGAAACCTACAGGGCAATTCGTCGTAGCACCGCGGTCTCCGACTCACCGACGGGCTATTCGCTCCCGCGATCCTCGTCCTGCGCCCTTGGCTGCACCCTTCGACGAGCGGAGAGGTCGCGCAGCCCAGAGATCAACAAGAATAGGCCCAAAGCTGCGGCAGCAGCTGAGGTGATGAGCTGCCACCAGGGACCACCGGCGAATGCAGATGATGCGCCAAGTATCAGGACGCCCACACCGATGAGGATCTTTCCCCAGGCGAGACCGCCAGTTTCGTTCTTACCCGGGATCGACATGATCCGATGCTACAGCGTGAAAAGAGACGCGATATACGCGCCTGTCCTTAGTTCGTGCCGCGGTTGAGAATAAAAGCCTGTTACGACGGATGACGCGGCGGCGGTCACGTGGCTAACTGTCTTCCTCGACCGAACCTGGCAGCTCGCCGACTGCGCGTAGATCATTCCACTCTGCACGGAAGCGGGGGATAGACGTGATCCGACTTGTCCGTGTAGCCTGACCCAGGGGATCTCAGCAACGTCGTCAAGTGCTTCATCGCGACGATAACGGTGCTGAGATATGAGTAATTCTTGGGAGATCGGTATGTGGCGCCCTGCAACATTAAAGGGGGGGCCTTTTGAATACTGAAGTAAAAGATTCCATCGCAGCACGCACAATTCTCGAGTGGGTCAGCGGAGAGCGAACCGATGTTCGGCGCATCTTCTTTATCGCTGCCGAGGCGAATCCTGCCGGCCTCGAGCATGTGCTCGGCCGAGATGACGCAGTACTGCTCCCAGCTGGTTGCAGCTGGGTACCGACCCGCGGCAGGGTAGTGACCTACACCGGACAAATGTTAGATGCCGGTGATGAACTCTTTCTCAATGACCGTGGGGTCGAAGTGCAAGACTACTTGTCGGCAGGATTCATTGAGATCGTTGGCCCTACCGCCGTGCGCTTTTTTGACGACGCCGGCTGGCGAGCGTTCCTTGACGATGCGGATCTCGCCCGAATGACCGGCGTGTTTCCGTCCTCGCTCATTGATCCACGCGTGGTCTTGGCAGACCGCGACATGTTCGCCGCCGACCGCTTGACATCGCTTCCTCACGCGTTCCGGCTGGAAGCAGATGGAACCATCGGCCTGGGCATGCAAGGCATTCCGCTCGGGAACGCAGGGAACTGGGATGCCGCTGTTGGCAACCTCGTGTCCAAAGCTGACGCCTTAGGGGGCGCTGTCCCTCCAGAGGTCGTGCACGCCGACTTGGGAACCCATCCATGGCTTCCGCGGTACCTGAATGCCACAGAACTGATCAAGATGCTGCAGCTCGACAATGGGACCGCGAAGATCGACGGGTTCGGATGGTCCAATTTCGAGGACGAACGCGCGGACGCGGCACCACTGGCAGCGGACCCGTTCATGCTTGAGGCGTCAAGCGGACTCGTCTTGGCTGACGTCACAACAAGACGACGTCAGCTACTGACACCACTCACCGCCGAAATCGTATCGGCGATCCAGAGCTCCAGTTCGATGGAACTGGCGCGCGACCGCGTATCCGCCCGACGAGACATCGACGAAGATGCTGCCGCGAGGCTGTGCATCGACGCAATCGAGCTTCTCAATGTGAATCTTGGCTTGCAGAATGCACAGCTGATCGGTTCACCAAAGAACCTGGGATGAGCGCCCCGCAAGCGCTCTGGACCTCGCTTCTCCCCGCAGACGCAAGCTTCGCTGAGTATTAGCGCTTCTGGGGGCCACCGATATTGCCTTTGGGGGCCACCGGGCGATGTGCTCAGTAGCGCGCTTGGGGGCCACTGAATATTGCTGTTGGGGGCCATCTGCTTAGCTCCTTCCGCCGCGTGTATAGGCACGCGGCAGAAGGAGTAATCAACAATGGTACGAAGGATCAACGCGAAGCTCGTGCTTCAGCTCAGAGCCGAAGGTATGACCGGGCGGGCGATCGCGATCGCGCAAGGCATGTCGCGTAAGAGTGTGTTGGCGGTGTTCGATGCCGCCGAGAAGGCTGGCATTGGCAGTGACGGCCATGCCAGCCGCAGCGAGGCCGAGGTATATGCGCTGCTGTTCCCTGGTCGGGGCGAGCACGAGAGTGTGTTCGTGCAGCCTGATTGGGACGGGGTGCATAAAGAGCTCGCCAAGGTCGGGGTAACGCTGAAGCTGCTCCATGGCGAGTACGTCGACCGGTGCAAAGCGACGGGGCAGCCGGCGATGGGTTACGACCGATTCTGCAAGTCCTACGCGGCCCATGCTCTGGTCACTGGGGCGGCGTCCCGGGTGGGCCACAAGGCCGGGCGGACGGTCGAGGTCGACTGGTCGGGGCCCACGATGCAGCTCGTCAACCCGGTCACGGGCGAGACGTCGCGGGTGTATTTGTTCGTCGCGTGCCTGCCGTTCTCGAGGTATGCGTTCGTCGAGCCAGCGCTGGATATGCGCCAAGACACCTGGCTGCTGGCGAACGTGGCGATGTTTGAGTGGTTCGGTGGAACGGTTCCTAGGATCGTGCCCGACAATCTGAAGACTGGCGTGATCAAGCACCCTCGCGAGGGTGAGGTCGTGTTGAACGAGGCCTACCGTCAGATGGCCGCGCATTACTCGGCCGCGGTGCTGCCGGGACGCCCCCGGTCACCAAAAGACAAACCGTCCGTGGAAAACACCGTCTCTCATGTTGCGACCTGGGTCATCGCCGGGTTGCGGAACCAGAGCTTCGGAACCCTTCCCGAGTTGAGGGCCGCGATCCGCGAACGCATTGATGCTTACAACCGGGAGCCGTTCCAGAAGCGTGCTGGTTCGCGCCTGAGTGTGTTCGAAAGCGAGGAAAAAGCGTTGCTGCGGCCGTTGCCGGCGGCTCCGTATGAGATCAGCCGGTGGATCATCGGGCGCCGGGTGCAGAAGAACGGGCATGTGGTTTGGGAGAAGAACTTCTACTCCGCCCCCTACGCGCATATCGGACAGGCCGTCGACCTGCGCATCACCGCCCAAGTGCTGGAGGTTTACCGGAATCACGAGCGGCTCACCAGCCATCTGTTGTTCGGCGATCATGTCGTGAACGAATACCGCACCAACGATGCCGACCAGCCCCAGGGCGAGAAATATCGGGAGTGGGACACTGTCAGGATCCGGGCCTGGGCGGAGCGGGTCGGCCCGAACATGGTGACCGTGGTGAACAGGATCTTCGAGGCCGTGCCGGTGGAGGAGCAAGGCTTCGACGCCGCCCTGGCCGTGCTGCGGCTGAGCCGGCGCTACTCCAGCGAGCGAGTGGAAAGAGCGTGTCAGATCGCCCTGGAGGGTCGTGTTCGCTCGCCCCGGTATGCGCACTTGCAGCCGATCTTGGAGACCGGGCAAGACAAGACAGGCACCCGCAGGATTCCCCGTTTCGAGCCCACCGAGCCCGAACCGGGCGGATATGTCCGCGGGGCCGACTACTACGCCGGAGGCGGTGCACGATGAGCCGGCTCGATATCGAGACCAAACGGAAACTCCGCGAGATGGGCGTGACCACTCTGTTGGACGCGTTCAACGCCCAGGACGATGTCCTGACGCTGGGTTTGGCGTTCGAGGAAAAGATCAAACTGGCCGTCGATGACGCCCACTCCGTCTTCACCCAAACCAAGGTCGAGGGCCTGATCCGCCGGGCGAACCTACGCTACCCGAACGCGGACCTGCGTCGCCTGGACCTCGTCGAGGAACGCGGCCTCGACCGGTCGATGATCGCCGGCCTGGGCACGTGCTCGTTCATCGACCGGCAGCAGAACGTCGTGTTCCAGGGCTTCACCGGGTCGGGGAAATCGTATCTGGGCTGCGCGCTGGCGAAAGCGGCCTGCCGGCACCGGGTGCGAGCGCACTACATCCGGATGCCAGAGCTCGAAGAGGCTTGGCAGCTGGCCCGCGATAAGCCGTCCGGGTCGACGAAGTTCCTGAACAAGTACGCCGCGTTCTCGCTGTTGGTGATCGATGAGTGGCTCCTGGACGAGCCCGACGAGAGCACCAGGAGCATGCTGTTGGAGCTCCTGGAGCGGCGCTACGACCAGGCCTCAACGGTGTTCTGCACCCAGTACGCCCAGAAGGATTGGCATCAGCGTCTCGGTTCTGGAGTTCACGCCGACGCGATCATGGACCGCATCGTGCAGAACACCATTTGGGTCGAGACCGGCGGCCACAACATGAGAGAACACACCGCCGGCCAGGTCACGGCATAGACAGTCGCGCGGTCGGGCGCCGCTGGCCCCCGACCGCGCGACTGCGTGGCTCCCGAAGGCAATACCGGTGGCCCCCGAAGGCAATATTCACTGGCCCCCAAGCCTGCAAATACTCACGATGGTCGCGATCACCGACGCGGACCTGGCGAAGTGGTTCCCAGACGGGCGTCGGAAGGTTTCGGAGGAGTACGTCCAGCCCGATCTGGCCCGGGTGGTGGCGGCGATGAAGCAGAACCGGCACTTCACGTTGCTGTTGGCCTGGCGCCGATACGTCGATGCCAAGGACGCGGGAAAGAAGTATGGGTATTCGCAGTTCTGCGCCCTGTTCACCGATTACCTCCGCAGCCATGATCTGGTGGCGGTGCTCCGTCACGAACCTGGGCGGGCAATGCTGGTCGACTGGGCCGGAGACACGATGGACGTCGTGGACACGATCACCGGCGAGGTGATCCGGGCGGTGCTGTTCGTTGCGGTGTTGCCGTTTTCGGGGATGATGTTTTGCCGCGCTTATGCGGATATGAAGTCCCCGGCCTGGCTCGACGCTCACGTTCAAGCGTTTGCGTTTTATGGCGGTGTTCCGCAGATCGTCGTTCCGGACAACCCGACGACCTCGACCCATCAAACCCACAAGGGCGACGCAGAGCGGGTCGTGAACGCGAGGTATCAGCAGCTCGCCGATCATTATCAGTGCGCGATCGTCCCGGCTCGAGTGAAGCGCCCGCGCGACTATCCCGAGGATTCTGTTATCCCGAGTATCGGCCGCGATGCCTGTGCGGTGGCGGCCTGAGGGCTGATTTCCTCGGGATAATCACTTCAGCCCGGCGAGCTGCAGAATGAGGTCGTCGCCTCCGTTCCAGAGCGGTGCGAGGTCGGGTGTGGAGCTGCCTGCTTTCTGGATCGCCTCACGGACCATCTGGTTGTCGGCCGACGCATAAATGCTCGTGGTCGAGATGTTCGCGTGGCCGAGGAATTCCTTGATGTGGGGAAGGGGAACCCCGACGCGCAGCATCTGCATCGCGCGGGCGTGCCGAAGCTGGTGGGCATGGACCTTCTCCGGGACCTCCGAACAGTGTTGCCGTGCCGCGGTCGCGTGTTTGTTGAGCAGGTAGGAGATGTTGTCCTGGCTCATCGGGTGCCGGCGACCCGCCCGGACAGTGAAGAACAACAAGGCAGCCGAATTCGCCGCGCCGGGATGCAGCTCGGCCAGATACTGGTCGAGGTGGCGGGCGGTCTTGTCCATCAGCGGGACGGTCCTGCTCTTGCGGCCTTTGCCGGTGAGCGTCACCCGCGCGGCACCGATCGTGGTGTCGATATCCGCTGGGGTCAGGTCCAAAATCTCCTGGATTCGCGCGGCGGCGTCGAAGGTGAGCAGGATGAGGGTGGTGTCCCGGCGCCCGCGGCCGGTGTGCTGTCCGGGGGCGCGGATCAGCGCGTCGACGGCGGGCATGCTCAACCCGTCCGGGGCTCGCGTCGGCGTCCGGGCGGGTCTGACCTGGGTGACCTCCAGCCAGATCGACACCAGTGCCGGATCCTCGCCGGCGCAATACGACAGGAACGACTTGACCGCGGCCAGGCGCTGGTTCGCGGAGGAAGCTGCGAGATGCCGGGTCTCCAACAGCCAGGTGAGGAAGGCAGTGATGGTGGAGCGGTCGATGACCTCGAAGGAGACCTCGGCCAGGGCGAGGTGCTGCGACTCGCGCAGGAAGTCGAGCAGGGCGTTCAGCGCGGTTCTGTAGGAGCGGATGGTGTGCGGACTGAGCCGCCGCGACCGGGGCAGGTGGACCGTCAGCCAGGATCGGACCAGTCGGAAGAAGTCATCGGAGGCCATCGGGGGCCTCCAGGAGTGCGGATTCGATTCCGGTGTTGGCGATCCGGCGCAGGTCGACGTGGAAGTCCGCGGCAAGGTGGAAGTAGTACCAGGTGTCCTCCGTGTTGGCGTGTCCGAGATGCAGGCTCAAATAGGCCACCAACGCTTCCGGGTCCTTCCCGGCGAGGACCCACCGGTTGATGTTCTCGACCACATGGGCATGGCGGAGGTCGTAGACGCGCGGCGGCGAACCCGGGCTGGACACGACGGGCGGGTCGGCGGCGGCCAGCAGCTGCTGGAACCAGTAGTCGATCGTGCAGTCGCTATAGAAACCTCCGTAGCGATTCGGGAAGAACGGGACCCGGTCCGGATGGTGGACGCTGATCGTCGCGTCATAGTTGCGGCAGTATTCGTGCAGGTCTGGTGAGAGGAAGACGATGCGGTCCTTGTGCCCTTTGGACTGCCGGATGCTCACCGTGCCGCGGGCCAGGTCGACGTCGTTGCGGTGCAGCGTGCGGGCTTCGCTCGGCCGCAGCCCCAGGCAGTAGATCATCCGGAAGATCACCGGGATGATCACCTCCCGTCTGCCGCCATAGCCGGTGGCCTTGATGTCGTCGGCGGCGTCGAAGAGGGACCGTAGCTGCGCGTGGGAGTAGATGTGCGGGCGGTAACGAATTTGTTTGCCGGGGATGCCCGGCGGGATGACGAAGGCGCTCAGGCCGAGGGCGCCCATATGTTTGGCCAGTTGCCGGATCGGGGTGATCCGCCGCATCTGCCCGTTGACGTGCTCATCCGGGCGGGCGACGGCCCAGGACATGGCCATCTCCTTCGTCAGCGTCACCTCGCCCGGGTAAGTCTCAGCACACATCCTGTCGAAGCGGCGCAGATGCGACTCGGAGTTCACGTAGGGCAACCCGATCGCGTGCTTGAGCTCCAGCAGGGACTGCAGCGGAGCGGCCAGGCCGCTGACGAAGCCGCTCATCAGAGTGCTCCTCTCGGCTCGATACCGGCGAAGTCGAGGCAGCACTCCCGCATGCGCTCGTCGTCGGCCGAGAGGTAGTGTTTCGCCGAGGTGATCCCCCGGTGCCCGAGGGCGCCGGAGATCACCGGCAGCGGTGTGCCGTCCGCCAGCAGCCGGGTGGCGAACGAGGCCCGCAACACCCGGAAGCCGCGGCCGGTGCCGTTCTGGGTGACAGTGCCGGAGCGGGCGAAGGCCCGCGCGGCCACCCAATACAAACTGTGGGATAGGGTCAGGCCCACGTAGGGGGCATGGGAGCGCAGGAAAACATGGTCGTCGTCCCCGTCGACGGGTCTGCCATGCAACAGATACTCCGCAATCGCCTCACCGACCTCGGCCAGCAGCGGCAACGTCACCGACGCCCCCGTCTTGTGCTGGGTGAGAGTGATTCGTGCGTGCGGCCAGTCGATATCGCGCAACCGCAACCCTGCGATGTCCACCGGCCGCAGCCCCGTCCGGGCGCCAACCAGCAGCATTGCTCTGTCCCGTAAGCCCATCGGTGTGGACACCGCCGCGGAGTTCACCAGCGCGTCGACTCCGTCGGCCGAGATGACTCCCACCGAGCGGACACGCCGCACCCTCTGAGCCGGGACCGCCTGCGAGAGTCCGACGCCGTAGCCGGATTCCTCCCAGAAGCGACACAGCACGCGCAGCGCCGACAGCACTGTCCTCATGCTCCCCGGCTGGTACCGGCTGCCGAGAAACACCACCATTGCCGACACGTCCATTCTGGACAGCGCCCGAGCATCGGCCACGCCGCGGTCGGGCAGCCACGCCAACGCGGCGCGCGACACCGTCGCATACAGATTCTGGGTGCTGACGGCCAACGACCGGCCCTGCAGCCAGCGCTCGAACTGCTCCTGGACCGGGCGGAAGACCACGTCCAGCGCATCATTCGGATGCGCCGGGCGAGCCAGACACCACTCATAGGACCCGGTCCGTGCCACCTCCGACAGCACCAGAGCGGCCTTGCGCAGCAGCTTGCTTTTCCACCCTTTGAACCGGCCGTCCCGATACTCCGCGGCGACGAATTCAATAAACGCGGCGACGGCCTCCTCTCTGAACTCATCGATACCGTCGCGGGAACAGAACCTCGCGAACTGGGACCACGCCCACCGGTACTGCATCGTCGTCGATGGCGCATGCTGCAGTCCACTCATGGCAGCATCCGCCTGCACGATCAGCTCGCCAATAGAAACATTCATCTCGAAGCTCACCTCCAGTGAAATCGAAAGAGATGAGCCAGCGTAGGCGGGCCGCGATTATCCCGAGGAAATCAGCCCTCAGGCCGCCACCGCACAGGCATCGCGGCCGATACTCGGGATAACAGAATCCTCGGGATAGTCTTTGTTATCCCGAATTCGGGATAAGCGCGATAAGGCGGCGGCCGAGAACGCGGTGAACGTCGTGAACAAACGCGTCATCGGTTACCTCGACGACGATGTCTTCACGACCCTCAGCGAGCTCAACGACGCGATCAACGAGCGGGTGCGAGAGATCAACCACGACATTCGCCGCGCGGACGATACGACCCGGTGGGAGAGGTTCGACACCGAGGAACGAGACTTCCTTGAGCCGTTGCCGGACGCTGCTTTCGAGGACGTCTCCTGGAAGGAGCTCAAGGCCGGCCGGAACTACCACGTCACCGCCGACACGCAACGGTATTCGGTGCCGTTCGGCCTGGCGGGCAAGCTGCTGCGGGTGAGGCTGACCTCGTCACGGGTGACGGTCTTCGACGGGCACGAGATGCTCTGCGAACACCCACGGTTGACCGGCCGGAAGGGCCAGTACTCGACCCTGCCCGAGCACATTCCACCGCAGCACCGCAACATCGACGGGCTCTGGTCCCGACAGTGGTTCACCGACCGGGCCCGCAGCGTTGGACCGGCGACTGTGACCGTGATCGAGCAGATCCTCGACGGCCAGGCGATCGAGGCGCAGGGGTATCTGGCCTGCCAAAACATCCTGGACGGGCTCGGGAAGAACAATCGCGAGCGGCTGGACGCGGCCTGCCAAGAGCTGCTCAACCGTCGAGCCCATCCCACCTATACGACGCTGAAACACAGCATGGCCACGATCGACAGCGATGCGAAGAAGCCTCGCCCGGTGGTCCCGGCGGCCTCGACACGCAAACGCGTCAGCACCGTCGTTTTCCGCGACTCCATGCCAGACGTTTACGTTCGCGACGCCTCCCACTACGCACGCGACGAGGAGGGCAAGTGATGTTCACCAGCGTCGATTACGACAAGTTCCGGGCCCTGCGGGTGACGCACGTTGCGACCCGGCTGGAGGAACTCATCCAGGACGAAGATAACGACACGCTCACCCCCGAGCAGCTGTTCCTCACCGCCGTCGATGACGCCCTCGAGTCCAGGCGCATCAACAAGGTCGACAAACTCATCCGCCAAGCCGCGTTCCCTATCCCCGGCGCGACCGTCGCCGAGGTCGACTACCGCGAGGGGCGCGGCATCACCCCGGTCAGAATGCGCCGTTATGCGGACCATGCCTGGAGGGCAGACCCGACGAACCTGCTGATCATCTCGCCCACCGGCGGCGGCAAAACCTACCTCGCTTGCGCGCTGGCTATCGGCGCCTGCCAAAGCGAACACTCGGTCCTCTACTTCCGGATGGACGACCTCGCCCGACGGCTCATCATTGCCCGCGGCAACGGCATCGCTCACCAGAAACTGTTGAACGAGCTCTCCGACATCGACCTGCTCATCATCGATGACTTCCTCACCGTCGGCATCGACAGCGACGCCGCCAGCGATCTGTTCGCCATCCTCGCCAACCGAGAACACCGGCTGCCGACGATGATCGCCTCACAAACTGGGCCAACCCACTGGGTTGCCGAGTTGCCCGACCGGGTTGCGGCGGACTCGATCGTGAACCGCCTCGCCAACAACGCCCGAATCATCAACCTGGGCCAGATCGACATGCGCCGGCACCGCAACGATCAAGCGCGAGCCCAGGACGGCTACTGGGAGTGATACCCAAGCGGCCCGGGCACCCAACCCGGGCCGCTACCACCACCTCGGAATCCTGCTACCAAGTCGACAGATGTGTAATCGCATCACGTTGTTTACACACGTTCTCACCTCCTTGTTTACAACCGCTCTCATGACGTTGTTTACAACCTGTGTCGCCACGTTATGTACAACCAATCGCACGACGTTGATTACAGCCGGCGCAACTGCCCGGCCGACGAAGTCGGCAAGGACGTGTAGTCACGATCCGCCGGAAAATGCTCCTTCTCGTAGGTCTGATGTTTGTGGAGCCAGGCTGGTTTCGGGTCGCGGATTTTCGCTCCCTCGATTTGCCAGAGCGGGAAGGGTTCTTGGGCGGCGTCGGTGCGCATGGGCAGTGGGAAGTAGATGCTCTCGACTCCACTGAACGCGTCGAACATAGCGAATTCGGTCTCGGTGGTCACGACTTGGTAGGTCCCGACCAACGTCGTCGGGACCTTGATTCGGAGGCCGTGGAAGTAGAACTGCGGGTTGGCTCGCGTGATGACGACGTGGTCCGAGGAATCGCGCAACCGGCCACCATGCGGCACCTGCTGCGCGCCAGGCTCGGCGGGAATCGTTGTCTCCCTCAGATCGACACCTCCAAAGACAGCTACGCCCGACTGATCGGCGAGGGATTTGTCCCGGTACGAATCCGCTCGCGCCTGAAGCACGTCGTGGCTAATCGGGGTGCCATCGGCGGGGCGGTGTTCCGCGGCGTCCCAGGCCTGCCCGGGTGTCATCGATCCGGGCAGCGCCTGGTGCCGTCGGCGGTAGTTGTAATAGGCGCGGTAAGCAATGATCAGGGCGGTGAGCTGCTCCAGGGTATCGGGGGCGTTGGCATCGAGGAACCGCAAGATCGTTTGGTGGCTGCGTTCGTTCTTCCCCTGGGTCTGGGGGTGGCTTCCGCGCCCGGTGATGCCCAGACAGCCCCGGTCGGCGAGGAACCGTTCGGTGGCGGAGATGTTGCCGCGTCGGGCCTGGTTGAACGCAGTCCCGTTGTCGCTGAGTAGTTCTTTCGGAACCCCGTGGTCGGTGATGGCGGAACGAAGCGTGATGATGGCGTCGGTGCTGTTCTCCGGAGTGGCGAAGCACATCGTGCCGACGTCGAAGCGGGTGGAGTCGTCCAGCAGCTGGTAGACGGTGACCTTGGTGCCCAGCGCATTCGGGCCCTGCGCGTCGGCGAGACGGTACTCGAACGCGTCCAGCTGCCACATCTCCATCGCCGCGGCACGGGAGAACCGAAGCCAGGCCGTCCGTGGCCGTTTCCGCGGGTTCGCGTTCGTGACGCCGGATGAAGCGAGGATGCGGGCGATCGTCGCCACCGACGGGATGGGAGAAGCGAATTCGCCGGTGTCGATCCCGGTGAACCAGATTGATTTGGGCCCGTTGTCCCATCCTTCCTTCTTCAGTCGGGCGCGGATCCTCAGAACGATCTCGGTGGTCTTCTGGTCAAAGGTCCGCACCGGGTTCAGCGGCGCTGACGAGCGCGGATTCAGCGCCGTATTGCCCTCACGGAGGAATCGTCGCCGGATGTTGTAAAACGACGGACGGCTGATGTTCAGTCTTTGGCAGAACTCGGTAACGCTGGGCCCGTCGGCGGCAAGCGGGTCGTATTCAATGATCTGGCGGCGGACGGCGGGAGAAAGGGATCTAGGCACTCCCAATTATCAAAAACCACGTTCAGGGCGTGCTTCCTTGACCGCCGAACCTGTAATCAGGGTCGTGAGACATCCCGTAAAGAAGGTCCTGACACATGGTGACAACAACGTCGTGAGACAGGTTGTAAACACAGAGCTGAGACATCACATACCAAGTCGACAGAACACCGCTACCACCAAGCGCTACTCGCCACCAGATGGCATCCGCTGGCTCCGGCGTTACCTCCGTGACTTCGCGGAGAGCGGAGGAACAGTCCTGATCTCTAGCCACCAACTTGCGGAACTCGAACAGGTCGTCGACGAAGTCGTCGTCATCAAACGCCGAGCTCTTTTCGCGGGAAAGCTGGGGGACCTCGTGTCCCGCGAAGGCGACTCGCTCGAGAACAAGTATTTTGACCTCGTGGAAGAAGGTGTCGCGTGATCTCGGCAATCCGAAGCGAATCGCTGCGCTCTGTCAGTGGGCTCTCCCTCTCAGCGGTGTATCTCCTCGCGATCATTGTCCCCGTCGTAGTGCTCACCTCCGACCACTCCCTCACCGACCTGGACGGGTTGAGCGCCGGGGCCGCGACAGCCCAACTACTCCAGCCACTGGCATGGTCCTTCATCACCGCCTCGTTCGTGGGGGCGTATACGGTCACCCGCGAGTACTACTACGAGTCGATGGACCGCACCCTTGTCGCCCGTCGCGTTATTTGACGATGTCGGCGTCATCTCTGGTGACGATGCCGGGTCATGAAAAAGCCCCGCCGGAGGATTCCGGCAGGGCTTTCGTCAGGATGGTGACGTGGTGGTCGTCAGCCGTGACGCGGGCTCACTCGCTGTTCTCGGTGATCGCCGATTGCGCGGCGGCCAGGTCGACGATCGCTTTATCGGCGGCGTAGGTCGCGATCAAAGCGGCAACGGCGAGGTTGTTCACCGCCCGCGGATAACCGCGCGATGCGAGGTGGATGGCATGGATCGCGTCGTCGGAGAAGAGCGGGTCGGACCGGCCCGCGAACTTCAAGTGCTGACGGACGTAATCCGTGGTGTCGCCTGCGTTCATCCCGGTGATTGTGTAGCGCGTGGAGATGCGTTGATCCAGCGCCGAGAGCACCGCGAGCTTGAGCCTGCGCCGCAGCGTCGGCTGGCCGATGAGCAGCATCGCGAAGTGCGAGCCCGTGTCCATATCGCTGTTGGTGAGCATGCGAAGGGCTTCCAAATCGGTGTTGGTGAGCAGGTGTGCTTCATCGATCACGACCACGGGCAGGCGGGCGCGTTCGTCGAGCTCCCCGGCGAGCAGCGCCGCAGTTTGCGAGGCGAGCACTCCGGAGAAGAACGCGGGGGTGCCGCCGAGCGCGGTGACGATGCGAGTATGAATGCCGCGCATCGTGATCGTCGGATCGGGAATGTAGATCACCTGGTGCCGGGAGGGCTCCAGTTGAGCGAGGGCAGCGCGAACGGCGATGGTTTTCCCGGCGCCGACTTCACCGCTGATCACGCCGAGTTGGCGTTGACTGACGCACCAATCGATGCGGGCAATCGCTTCCCGGTGCGAAGGGTGCGGGTGCAAGGCTTGCGGCGGAATGTCCCGGGCGAAGGGCATGCGGGTGAAACCGTAGTGCGATTGCAGGGTGTCAATACTCATCGGACGGCCTCCTGGACGCTCGGCACGAAGACGACCGCGGCCCGTTTCGAGGTGGACGCTTTGACGAAACTGATCGGCTCGCCCGCCATGGTGCCCTTGTGACGGGTCTCGACCAGGCGGAGGTAGTCAATGCCGGAGACGGCGTTCTTCGCACCGGTCTCGATGCTGTCGGCAGCGGCCGTGGCGGCCTTTTTATGCACGTGCCGCCGGATCTCGCTCAAGACGGCGATGCCGGCCGGGACGCCGTTGCCGGCGGAGACGGTGATCAGCCCGGCGAGGTCGAAGGGGTCATAGACCAGCTCCACCCGTTTGCCGACGAGGAGCTGATCAACCTGGTAAGTGTTGGATTGCAACGACACCGTCGCGGACTTCGTCACGGTGCGGATCGTCGACCACCGGAACGCTTCCGCGATCTCGTCCCGCGATTTCCGCACCGGTTTGCGGCCGGCCCAGCTGGCGTCCCAGCGTTGCAAAGGTGTTTGCCCCGTCGTGGAGTGTGTGGCCTGGTGGTAAACCATCTCCACCCACGAGCTGAACAACGCATTCAACTCATCCAATGACGTCACCATGCTGCCCACCCCGGCATCGACGACGCCGGTCGCGGTGTCGACGACGGTGATCTCGGTGAGGAACTGCGAGTTGACGGTGTTGAAGAACCGCTCGATCTTCCCGCGGCCCTGCGGACGATACGGCTTCGAATGCGTCAACCGTATTCCCAGGCGTGCGCAGGTCCGAGAGAGGGACTCATCAACAAAAGCGCTCCCGTTGTCGACATAGATCGTGCCCGGAATACCGCGGGATTCCAACGCCGGGCGGAGGGCCGCCGTGAGGCGGACGGAGTCTTCGGCGTAGGCCCACCGGGCCGCGGTGACGAGGCGGGTGTGGTCATCGAGGAACGCGAACAGATACGTTTTCCGCCCGTTGATCCGGGGGCCGTGGAGGCCGTCACCGACCCACATTTCGTTGGGGTAGTCCGCTTCGAACCGGCCGAAGACCTCGCGGACTCCGGTCGGGAGTTCCAGCGTGCGGAAGTGCCGCAGCAACGTCGACTCGGAAGGTGCGTCGCCGAGGGTATCGATCATGATGCGGCGCACCTGCGCTGAGGTGCGGGCGGGCCGCTCGCGTTTCAGGGTCGCGGCCAAGGACAGGATCTGCGCCGGCGTCACGGCGCCCTGGGCGCGGCCGCGGGGTTTCAACGCGTCGAACCCGCCGGCCCGCCAGGCCCGAATCCACCGGTCGATGGTGTCTTTAGAAACCGTCACCGTGCCGCCAAACGGCCCCGGATGCACCATCGCCGCGAGGTCCCGCACCATCGGACCGCGCTGCCGCGTCGTGACGCTGGCATCGGCGGCAGCGCGGATGAGCTGATACCGGAACAGGGCGATCTTCTCCGTCCGGTCGCGGCGCACTGCCGTTTCCGACGGTGACCCGGCCGGCACGAGCAAAGACACGGCAGGGCGTGCCGGGGAAACCCGCGGCACTGCCGGTGGCAGCGTCGGAGGGAGGGTCGGCGGTGTTGCGGGCATGAAAGGTCCTCTCAAACAGTGAAGACGCCCATCACAGGGATATGGCAGGCGCTCCTGCCACCCTTCCCGCCGCCCCGGTCTGGCATAAGGGCCTGTTGGTGTTGGGAGCGCCAGCCCACCAGCTCGAGCAAAACAGCCGCCCGTTCGTCGTAGCGATACCCGCCTGGATCCACGTCACCGTGACGGTCGCGGCAAACCGACGCCCCAGTCCCTCCGCATACGCCATCAACACCGACAACGCCTCACCCCGAGCGGTGCCGGCCGGTTTGGGCCACAGCACCACCGAATCGGGAGCGTCCCGCACCAACAACCCCGTGAACCGCTCGCCGATCGCACCGGCCGAGGCGGCGAAAGCGCGCAACCAACCACGGACCGTCGAGACCGGCCTGCCGCAGCCCGCGGCAATCTTCCGGTGGCCCCAACCCAGCACTGTCCTCGCCTCGACCGCCGCCGCGATCACCTCGGCCGCATCGGCCCGCCGCACGGCCAACCGCACCTCGAGCAGCACATGCGTGCCGCCGCAGACCGCGCACCTCGACCTGCGCGGGCGAAGGCGACGACAAGCCCAATCCGTGACGAGGCCATCGCGGATCACACGCGCCCGGGCCCACCCCCACGGACGTAATCGGCCACCACAATCCGGGCAGACCACGCGCCCGACCCGCAGGTCCAACTCGACAACAACAGAATCATGACTTACCGTGAGCATCAGCGCGCCTTTACGCGTCAGAATGGCCCGGCGTGATCCGCAAAGATCGCACGCCGGGCCCTTCGTCTATCCGGACATCGTCAGCCTGACGCCGCCGACGAGCAGACACCAAATCCGGTCGCGCTAAAACACATCGTCACCGGCGACGACGCCTACATCGTCACCCCGCGAGACGTACAACAACCCTCACCGAACTTGGATACCGCCGAGCCTTCTGGGGCAAGATGGTTGCTGGGTTGATCACAGCCGTCGCTCTCGCGCTGTGCATGTTCGCGATCTGGACCGTAGTCGTGTTCTTCATTCTCAAGCAAGGAGGGCTCGCACTTAGTATCGATGAGGCAGGACTGCGGATCTATGCTGGTGCGCTCCTTGGCGTAATTCTGGGCGCTTTCGTCGGTGCGTCCGTGGGATGGATCTCACGCAACTATTACGTCGGCGCAGCGGTCGTCCTCGCGTTCCCGATTGGCGTGGAGTTTGCGCTCCTTGGGACGGCACCCGAGGTCGCGCGCTTTTCGCCAGGCATGGCAATCGCCGCGTTGAGCGTCCCGGAGTTTAAGGACCGTCTCCTTGAGTTCGCTTCCGCCGCGGGAATTGCAGGTGTTTGGACCGTCGGATTGGTGCTGATCGCTTGGCTCGTGGGACGTCGGCGCGTCGCATGATGGCCACCCAAGCCTTTCGTGCTCAGGCGCGAAGCCTTGCAGGGGATGTAGTTCTCCTATCGGTGGTCGGCGCAGCTTTCGTGATGGCGCTCTCGTTGGCGACAAGTGTCCCGACGGACTTCTCGGACGCTCCGGGTAGTGCTCGTCAAGAGTTCCTCGCTCCGTTCGAAACTGTGATGGCAACCTACGGTGCAGTCCTTGCAGCAATCTACGGTTCCTTCCGCTACACGGTCGACAGGCGAAACGGTGTTGTGGCGCAACGGCTCACGCTGCAGCCGCGGTGGGCTACCCTGGCGGCGAGGGTTCCGGCCGCAGCTCTTGGAGGAGCGCTCGTTGCCTTGAGTACTATAGTCGGTGGTCACGTGGCCCTCGCGGTCTCGATGGGCGGTACCAATGTTGACTGGCCAACTACCGCAGCGTCAGCTGCTGTCGGTGCTGCCGCCGGCATTTGGGGCCTCGGAGTCGGGCTCGTGGTCCAACAGCATCTCTTGGCTCTGTTTGTCGCTCCCGTGACTCTCGCGGTCGCTACGGTGGTCGCGATTTTCTGGAAGGCTGGCGCCGTATGGTTCCCTCTTCCAACGATGCTGTCCGCATTCGGGTTCGATGTCAGTGAGATCGGGTTCCAGGATGGGGCCGCTCTGGACCGACCTCTAGCGGCGACTTTTTCAGTCGTATGGATCTTCTTGATCCTGACGGTTGGTGCAATGTCATTTCTTCGTCGTGATGTGAAGTAGTAGCTTGGGCTTATCGAGCTATCGAGTCACCCCGCCTTCGACGAGGAGAGTCTGGACGTAATCTACGGCCTTGGCGTACGGAGGCTCGCCGCTCACTGCGGGGTGTCCCTCAAGCTCTTCCGCGGACAAGCGCCTCAGCCTTGGAGTCAAACCAGCGGCGGCCTATGTCGGGTGGCTCTGTCCGAATTTGTGGTGAGTACGATCGTCTGGTGGCAACGGCGACTCGGTCGTGGCTAACGAGGCGTTTTGGCCTGCCGCCCCCGGGATACTCCATAAGCGATCATGAATATCGTTGCTATACACGTTACAGTCCTTTGGTTTGTGATGTTTTGTGGCTCACAAGGAAAATCCAATTGCAAGTAGGCGTGGAATCTTCATGTCAGCTGACCGCAGGGTGTGTCGCGGCCCTAGCCCAGGGCAGCGCGGCGCGTGGTGTGCCGGGTGGGTACGGCGGACCAGGGGTCCTCCGGCCAGGGGTGCTTCGGGTAGCGTCCGCGCATCTCCGCTCGTACCTGCGAGTACGGACCTGCCCAGAAGGATGCGAGGTCGTCGGTCACGGCAAGGGGATGCCCGGCGGGGGAAAGCAAGTGGAACAACACCGGCACTTGTCCTCCGACGATTCGTGGGGTCTCTGCCCATCCGAAGCATTCCTGGAGTTTCACAGCCACAACGGGACGAGCCGACGAATCATCGGCGGGTGGGTAGCTGAGACGGACATGCGAACCGCTGGGAACCCGGAGCCGCTCCGGAACCAGAGCGTCAAGGTCGACCGCGGCGGGCCAGGGCAGAGTACGGCGGAGTGCAGGGGCAAGGTCGATGCGCGCGGCCGAAATGCCGGCGGCCAGGTCTGACAGCTCGGGGCCGAGCCAGGCATCGAGCGTAGCGAGCAGAACGGTGTCTGAGACATCCGGCCAGGGCGATCCGAGCTCGCGATGCAGCAGCGCGAGGCGACGCCGCAGAGCGTCCGCGGCGTCTGACCAGATGAACACTCCGAGGCCGTGCGCTGTGACGGCACGGCGGACGGCATCCCGTCCGCCCTCGTCCGCCGGTACGCGCACCGGCACGGACGAGCGAATGATCGCACCGATCCGACGTTCGCGGCGGGCCACGACGCGCCCGTCCACGAACCGTGCTTCGACCCGGTCTGTGCAGAGATGGGGCGCCACCTGCTCCGCCTGCTTCTCGGAGATGATGGCGGCAGAGCGGATGAGTGCTCCGGTTCCTGCGGCCGCTCGTCCCTCTGCCCGAGTGACGTCCGCCACCGCCAACCAGTCGGCACTCGCGAGCTGACCGGTGATCCCGGCACGGGTGCCGGAGGCGAGAAGAAAGGTTGCACCGTTGGGCGATTGATCGACGCGGCGGGCGATCCACGCGGGAAAGGCGAGCGCGATGATCAGTCCGGTCTGATCAGCGCCTCCTCGCGCCGTGTCATTCGCCCCGGCGAAGCGCTGGAGACGGCGGACGTCCTGCTCCCATCGGCGGGCATCCGGGCTTCGTCCAGTGCGTAGCGCGTTGAGGGTGGCCTGGGCGTCTCCGTCGTGAACGCGGAGGTCACCTGTGAGCAGCGCGATGACCTCGGCCGCTGTGCGCCCGCCGACCAGGGCACTCCCGGCGCGCAGTGCGTGGGCGAGGCGCGGAGCCGTCGGGACGCGGGCGAGCGCTCGCCCTTCGTCGGTGGCGCGTTCAGCGGCATCGATCGCGCCGAGCCCACGCAGCGCGGCGAGGGCCTCGTCCAGGCTGCCAGACGGGAGCGGATCGACCAGCCGCAGGCCCACGCCACTTGGGGCGCCCCAGCAGGCGAGGAGCAGGGCTGCATCGGTGAGATCTGCCGCCTGGATCTCGGGGGCAGCGTGCGACGGTGCCGTGGCGAAGGTGCGCTCGTCGACGCAGCGGACCACGACGCCAGGCCCCTGCCGGGTGGCGCGCCCCGAGCGCTGGACGGCGGAGGCCTTGGGCGTCGGGCCGGTGACGAGACCGCTCATGCCGCGCGCAGCATCCCGCTGCGGAGCACGAGACAGGCAGGTGTCGACGACCAGGCGTACGCCGGGCACGGTCAGAGATGATTCGGCCAGTGACGTCGTGACGATGATCCGTGCCGCAGCACCGGGGCTCCGCCCACTGATCACCGCATCCTGCTCTGCAGCGGGGATCTGGCCGTGCAGTTCCCGCACGTCGAACTCCGCGGCGAGAGAACGGATGCGTCCGGCGATCTCGGAGACCTCACGCGCACCCGGCGCGAAGACCAGAGCATCGGCGGCCGGATCGGTGCGCACGAGGGTGCGGTGTGCGGCAACCGCGGTGCTCGCGACGTGGTCGAGGAACGCCCAGGTGACCCCCCGCTCATCCAGTCGAGGTGAGGGAGAGGGCGCCCAGCGCACCTCGAGCGGATGGGCCGGTGCGCTCTGGGTCACGATCGGGGCCGGGCACGCATCCGTACCGAGAATTGTCGCGAACCTCTCGGCGTCGAGGGTCGCGGACATCGCGATGAGAACGAGGTCGTCGCGCAGCTCGCGGACCTCGCCGAGTAGCCCGATCAGCAGGTCCGTCTCCAAAGCCCGTTCGTGCACTTCGTCGATGATGACCGCATCGATCCCGTCGAGACCAGGGTCATCGAGCAGTCGGCGCAGAAGCACGCCGGCGGTAACGAACTCGATCAGGGTGGACGGACTCACCTGATGTGCGCCACGGACGGTGTATCCGACGCGAGAGCCGAGAGAGGATTCGTCCAACTGCGCGAGTCGTCGGGCGGCAGCGCGGGCAGCGACCCGGCGGGGCTGAGTGACGATCACACGACCCGGAACCCGATCGGCGAGGATGGGCGGCACGAGTGTGGTCTTTCCCGTGCCCGGCGGCGCACTGACGACCACGGTGCTGCTCCGATCAAGCGCAGCACTCAGATCATCGATCGCCGAGGCGAATGCGAGCCCGCGACCAAGTCTCGACGGATCGAAGGAAAGACGGGTCACGTCCTCAGTCTGTCGCGTTTGGGGGGTGTGTGCTCACGTGTCGCAGGTACCGAGCCTCGACTCTGGGCCCACCAGACGCAACTCAGAGCCAGTGGCCCGCTTCGGCAACCGACGATAAAGGCCTGACAGCGGGGATGGCCCCGCCTGTCAGGCAGGCTCTGTGAGCCACCCTTGGCTAACTGGGCTGGGTCTTTGGGCCCTGATAATCGCCGGGGGCCGGGGGAGCCCGACGGTACGCTACGAAGTGAGATCGCCCTGGGACGCGCGAACGACCCCGTTTGCGCTTGTCCGGTGGAAGATGCGTCAAAGGAGTGGTTGCTCGTGAAAGTTGGCATTGGGCGTGAACGCCGAAACGGCGAAAAACGTGTCGCGGCAACACCGGAAACGGTGACCCAGCTCATCGGCCTCGGGGTCGACGTCACCGTCGAAGCCGGCGCAGGACTGGCCTCCGGCTACTCGGACGCGGCCTACCAGAAGGCCGGCGCGCAGCTCGCCCCGGACTTCGACGCCACCGCGGTCGACGTGCTCTGCCACGTGCGCCCGCTGAGCCCGGAGCTGGCCGCCACGCTGCCGGCCGGCCTCATCACGGTGGGCCTGGCCTCGCCGGCCTCCGAACTGCCCACCGTGGCCGCCCTGGCCGCCGCGAAGGTCACCGCTTTCGCCCTCGAGCTGGTGCCGCGCATCTCCCGGGCCCAGTCGATGGACGCGCTCACCTCCCAGGCCCTGGTCGCCGGTTACCGCGCCGTGCTCGAGGCCACCATCCGCTTCCCCCGGTTCTTCCCGCTCTACATGACCGCGGCCGGCACCATCCCGCCGGCCCGGGTGCTCGTGCTCGGCGCCGGTGTCGCCGGGCTGCAGGCCATCGGCACCGCCAAACGGCTCGGCGCCCGCGTGTCCGCCTATGACGTGCGCCCGGCCTCGGCCGACGAGGTCACCTCGATGGGCGGCACGTTCATCACGCTCGACCTCGCCGCCGTCGAGGGCGCCGGCGGGTACGCCGGCGAACTGGCCGAGGACCGTGCCGTGCGCCAGCGCAAACTCCTGGCTCCGCACGTGGCCAAAGCGGATGTGCTCATCACCACCGCCGCGATTCCCGGCCGCCCCGCCCCGCTCCTGGTGACCCGCCAGATGGTCGCGGCCATGCCGGCCGGCTCCGTGGTCATCGACCTCGCCGCCGAAACCGGCGGCAACGTCGAGGGCGTGCAGCCCGGCGTCGACCAGCTGGTGCCCACCACGGCCGGTGACGGCTTCGTCACCCTGGTCGGCATGCAGGACGCCGCCTCTGCGATGGCCTCGGACGCGTCGCGCCTCTACGCCAAGAACGTGGCCAACCTGCTCGCCCTGATGACAAAAGACGGCCAGGTCGTCCCCGACTTCACCGACGAGGTCATCGCCGGCGCCTGTCTCACCGCCGACGGTGTGGTGCGTCACGCACCGACCGCTGCCGCGCTGGAAGGAACACACTGATGGATCCGATTACCCTCCTGACGGTCATCGTGCTGACCGTTTTCGTCGGCTTCGAGGTGGTCTCCAAGGTGTCCAGCACCCTGCACACCCCCCTGATGAGCGGCGCCAACGCCATCCACGGCATCATCCTGATCGGTGCGATCATCGTCGCCGGCCAGCTTGACGACCCGTGGTTGATCGCGCTCGCCCTTCTCGCCGTCGCTCTCGCCACCGCCAACCTCGTCGGCGGCTTCGTCGTCACCGACCGGATGCTCGGCATGTTCCGCGGACGCAAGCCCGCCGCCACCCCGAAGGACACCACCAAATGAGCATCCTGAGTGCCGAGTGGACCGCACTGCTGTACCTGGTCGCTGCCATCTGCTTCATCCTCGCCCTCAAGGGCCTGAGCTCGCCCAAGACCGCCAGGCGCGGCAACCTGATCGGCGCCGCCGGTGCGACGCTCGCCGTGATCACGGTGTTCCTGTCGGCCAAACTCGACAACATCCCGCTGATCCTGCTCGCGATCGCAATAGGATCCGCGATCGCGGCGCCCATCTCCCGCCGGGTGCAGATGACCCAGATGCCCCAACTTGTCGCCTTGTTCAACGGCGTCGGCGGTGGCGCCGCGGCGCTGGTCGCGATGCTCGAACTCGGCCACAGCGACGGCCCCTGGGTGCTCGTCGCCGTGGTGTTCACCATGCTCGTCGGTGCGGTCTCGTTCGCCGGTTCCGCGATCACCGTGGCCAAGCTGCAGGAACTGATCACCACCAGGCCCGTGGTGTTCCCCGGCATGAAGTGGGTCATGACGCTGGCCGCCGTGGCCGCGCTCGTTGTGGGCGGTTTCGTCGTTGCCACCGGTTCGGCCGGCTGGGCGGTGCTGCTGCTGGTGCTCGGCCTGATCCTCGGCCTGCTGCTGGTGCTGCCCGTCGGCGGCGCCGACGTGCCGATCGTGATCTCACTGCTCAACGCCTTCACCGGTCTCGCCGTCGCCGCATCCGGTGTGGTGCTGGACAACGTGCTGCTCGTGGTCGCCGGCACCCTCGTCGGCGCCAGCGGTACCATCCTCACCCGCGCCATGGCCTCCGCCATGGGCCGCGGTGTCAGCGGCATCATGTTCGGCGCCTTCCGCGGCGGCTCGACGGCCGGCTCCACGGTGCAGAGCGACCGCCCGGTTCGGTCCTCCAACGCCGAGGACGTGGCCGTGATGCTCGCCTACGCGCAGCGGGTCGTGATCGTGCCCGGCTACGGCCTGGCCGTCGCCCAGGGCCAGCACACCATCGCCGAACTCGCCACGACCCTCGAGGCGCGCGGCGTCGACGTGGACTTCGCCATCCATCCCGTCGCCGGGCGGATGCCCGGTCACATGAACGTGCTGCTCGCCGAGGCCAACGTGCCCTACGAATCGCTCAAGGAGATGGCCGAGGTCAACCCCGAGTTCAAGAACACCGACGTGGTGCTCGTGGTCGGCGCGAACGACGTGGTCAACCCGGCCGCGAAGACCAGCCCGGGGTCGCCAATCTACGGGATGCCGATCCTGGAGGTCGAGGACGGCCGCCAGATCGTCTTCCTCAAACGGTCGATGCGCCCCGGGTTCGCCGGTATCGAGAACGAGTTGCTCTTCGACCCGAAGACCACGCTGCTGTTCGGCGACGCCAAGGACTCGCTCACCAAGGTGCTCGGCGCGGTCAACGCCCTGTGACGGCGCGGCTCAGCCGAGCGTGCCCCAGAGGTTGCGCTCGGCGAGCACCGACCGTAGTCGCGCCTTGGTGAGGTTCGACCGCACGACCCACCGGGCATCCGGGTTGTCGCTGGCGCTCAGTCCGTGGAACGTGGCAAGGCCGGCCTTCGGACTCGCAGCGATCGCCACGCTCCAGCCGTAACCCAGGGCCTGGCGCAGCACCCGGTGCGCCTCGCGGGAGCGTACCGGGTCGGCCTCCGGCGGTTCACCGGCGAGCAGCAGGGTCGTGGCCCGGTCGCAGACCTGCAGGGCGAGGGCCTGGGCGTCGGAGCCGGTCAGCAGCCGGGGCTCGCAGATCGCGGCCACAGCAGCCCGGGCCAGCCACGCATCCCGCGCTGCCGACCAGTCCTCGACGATGGTGTGCATCAGGGCCGGGTCGGCATCGCCGACCAGCTGCACTGCCCGGGCGGCGCCCTCCCGCACCCGCCAGCGGTCGTCGGCTGCTGCGCGGCGGAGGGCCGTGAGAGCCTCGGGCCGGTCCGGGGCAGCGAGAGCGAGCCGGCCGAGCCCCTCTGCACCGCAGAAGGCCAGGTACTCGTCGGGGGAGTCGGCCAGGCTCCAGATCAGCTCGGCCGGCGCCGTTGCGGCGAAGGCGTCGGCAAGGGGCAGGTTGGCCCGCGGCCCCGGCAGGCCGGAGCGGCTGCTGAGAAAGCCGGGCACGTCGCCGGGCGCCCGCGCGAGCAGGTCCGCCAACGCGTCCGCGTCCTCGCCGGGACTGACCCGCACGCTGCCGGCCGGAACATTCGATGTGACCACCATGAACCCCTTTGTCGAGCCTGACGGTAGTCGCGGATGCCCCGGCCCGCTACGTGCGGGCACCGAACCCGGTCAGATGCGCCGCGTAGACTGGGAGGACTCCCTGCGACGAAAGAGGTGCCCGCGTGGCGCATGCCCCGGTAGGAGCCGTCATCGGTGCCCGGTACTGGACCGTGCCCGTCGCGCGCGCCGTCGTGGCGTTCGTGCCGGCGGCCGTGATCACGTTCAACGCCGACCACTCCGCCGAGTTCGGGCTCCTGGTGTTCGGTGCCTTCGCGCTGGTCAACGGTCTAGTCACCGGGCTGCTCAGCTGGCCGACCGTCACCGACCGGAGTGACCGCAGCATTTTCGCCATTCAGGGCGCCGTCGGCGTTCTCGCCGGCGTGCTCGCGCTCGCCCTGAACGCCGGCGGGCTGGGCTTCTTCCTCTACATCGTCTCGGTGTGGGCGGCGGTCACCGGTTTCCTGGAGCTGTACTCGGGCATCCGGGTGCACGGACGCGGCCAGGTCGCCCGCGACTGGCTGGTCGTCGGTGCTCTCACCGCGGTGCTGGCCCTGGTGTTCCTGCTCCTGCCGCCGAACGCCGTCGTCGCGGTGGGCCTGCTCGGCGCCTACCTGGTGATCACCGGGGTGTACCTGGTCATCGCCGGTGTCTCCCTCTCCTCAGCGCCCGTGGATGCGCGGCGCGACCTGGCTTCTTCCCCCACAGATTCGGACACCCCGTGACCCAGAACACCCCGCACAAGCCCACCAGGAGCGAGATCCTCAAGCCCGTTGAGCTGGTCGCCATCTCCGCCGTGATGGGCCTCTTCGTCGGTCTCACCATCCTGCTGGCCACCCGCAACTGGGCGCTGTCGTCGATCGCGCTGGGAATCACCTTCATCATCGCCCTGGTCGTCATCGCGATGCTCGCCCTGGGCATGAAGCCGAACGCGGCCGAGAAGAGCGACCTGGACGAACAGAACCAGAACGGCGACAACAAGGGCCATTAGCCCCCAGTCTCGCGCCGGCCCGGTGCTTTAATGGAACCATCGTGGTCCTGTTCCCGGTGTTCCTTCCCCTGAGGGGGCAGCTATGACCACCGAGGGCCGTGCGCGGGCCGCCGTGCCGGCGATCCCCGCCCGGCCGTACGCCCGCAGCGTCGACGAGGTGTGCGCCGAGCTGCAGACCAGCCGGCACGGTCTCGACGAGTCGGAGGCTGCCGAACGGCTGGCCCGGTACGGGGCGAACGCCCTGCCCGTTGTAGCCAAGCAGAATCCGGTGCTGCGCTTCCTCGGCCACTTCAACGACGTGCTCATCTACGTGCTGCTCGGTTCGGCCGTGCTCACGGTGGTGTTCGGCGACTGGGTCGACGCGTCGGTGATCCTGGCGGTGGCCGTGATCAACGCGGTGATCGGGTTCCTGCAGGAGGGCCGGGCGGAGAAGGCGCTCGACGGCATCCGCCGGATGCTGTCGCTGAACGCGAAAACCCGCCGGGGAGGCCACTGGGTGAACACCGACGCGGCCACCCTCGTGCCCGGCGACATCGTGCGGGTGAAGTCCGGCGACAAGGTGCCCGCCGACCTGCGCCTGATCGAGGGCACCAACCTCAGGGTCGAGGAGTCCGCGCTCACCGGGGAATCCGTTCCGGCCGGCAAGGACGTCGCCGCCGTCGCCGCAGACGCCGGACTCGGCGACCGGCACTGCATGTTGTACTCGGGAACGATCGTGGCGGTGGGCAGCGGCCGGGGGGTGGTGACGGCCACCGGACCGGCCACCGAGATCGGACGCATCCAGACCCTGGTCACCGACACGGAGGCCCTGGCCACCCCGTTGACTCGCCAGCTGGACGTCTTCAGCACCCGGATCTCGCTGGGCATCCTTGCCATCTCGGGCCTGATGCTCGTGATCGGCCGGCTGGTGCACGACCGCGGCTTCGCCGACCTCTTCGCCGCCACGATCGGTTTCGCGGTGGCGGCGGTGCCGGAGGGGCTCCCGGCCCTGGTGACGATCACGCTGGCCCTTGGTGTGCGGCAGATGGCCGCCCACAACGCCATCGTGCGAAAGCTCACCGCCGTGGAGACTCTCGGCTCGGTGACCACGGTCTGTACCGACAAGACCGGCACCCTCACCCGCAACGAGATGACGGTGCGCGCCGTGATCACCGGCGCGGCCCGGTACGAGGTGCGGGGGATCGGCTACGACCCGGCCGGCGCCGTCATCCTGGACGGCCGGCTGGTGACGGTCGCCGACCAGGATGACCTGGCCCGGCTGGTAGAGGTCATGGTTGTCTGCAACGATGCCAGGGTCAGTGCCGACGACGGTGTCTGGAAGGTGGTCGGAGAACCGACGGAGGGGGCGCTCTGCACCCTCGGCCACAAGGCCGGCTTCGACCCGGCGGGCGCCCAGAGACTGGCCGTGATCCCGTTCGAGTCGGCCAACAAGTTCATGGCCACCCTCAACCGGTGGGATGACGAGCCCGCCCGGATCCTGGTGAAGGGGGCACCAGCCCGGCTGCTGGAGCGGTGCAGTCTGCAGCTGGATGCCGCAGGCATCCCCGAACCCCTCGACGAGGCGCTCTGGGAGCGGCGGGTCGACGAGCTCAGCTCCACCGGGCTCCGCGTCCTCGGGGCGGCCGTGGGCGACGCTCCGGCCGGCCTGGGCTCCCTGCACCTTGGCGACATCGACGACGGCCTGGTGTTCCTCGGCGTGGTCGGCATCGTAGACCCACCCCGGCCGGAGGCCATCGCGGCCATCCGGATCATGCACGACGCCGGCATCCGGGTGAAGATGATCACCGGCGACCATCACGGCACAGCCGTGGCGATCGCCACGGAAATGGGGATCGTGACCGAAGCCGCGCGGGTGCTCACCGGCGGCGAGCTGCAGAAACTCTCCCAGGACCAGCTGGCCCAGGTCGTGCGGGACGTGGACGTGTTCGCCCGCACCAGCCCGGAGCACAAGTTGCGCATCGTGAAGGCGCTGCAATCGCACGGCGAGGTCGTGGCGATGACTGGCGACGGCGTCAACGACGCCCCGGCGCTCCGCAGGGCGGATGTGGGTGTGGCGATGGGGATCAAGGGCACGGAGGCGACCAAGGAGGCCGCCGATATCGTGCTGGCCGACGACAACTTCGCCACCATTCAGAAGGCCGTCGAAGAGGGCAGGCGCATTCGGGACAACCTGCAGAAATCCATCATCTTCATCCTGCCGACCACCGCTGCGCAGTCCCTGGTGGTGCTGCTGGCGGTGCTGTTCGGCTTTGCGCTGCCGTTGCAGCCCACCCAGATCCTCTGGGTCAACCTGATCACCGCGGTGACCCTGTCGTTGGCCCTGGCCACCGAGCCCGCCGAACCCGGCATCATGCTGCGCCGACCGCGCCCGCCGGGCGGGTCGGTCCTCGACTCCGAATACCTCGGCCGACTGGTCTGGGTGTCTGTGCTGATCACGACGGCGACCATCGGGGTGTTCTTCTACGAGCAGTCGATCGGGTCGTCCCGAGCGGTGGCGCAGACCACAGCGGTGACCATGCTGGTGCTCAGCCAGCTGGTGTTCCTGTTCAACTGCCGGTTCCTGCGGGCGTCGAGCCTCACACTGGGCGTGCTGCGCGGCAACCGGGCCGTGTGGATGTCGGTGGGCACGATGCTCGTGCTGCAGCTGATCTTCGTGTACACCCCGGTGATGAACGTGTGGTTCAGCTCCACGCCGATCGGCCTGCGCGAGTGGGCCTACACGCTGGGCCTGGCCCTGGTGATCTTCGTTCTTGTCGAAGTGAACAAGCTGATCGGCCGGCGCCGGGCTCGCCGCCGGCCGATGCGTGCTCAGCCCAGGTAGTCCACCAGCGGGTCGGCCAGGCCGACGTAGCCCGCCGGGGTGAGCTCGAGCAGGCGGGCCTTGGCGGCGTCGCCGATCTCGAGGTCCTGCACGAACGCCACCAGGTCGGCACGGTTGATCCGCTTGCCGCGGGTCTGCTCCTTGAGCAGCGCGTACGGGTCGGCGATCGTGGACCGGCCGGCGCTGACCTCGGCGCGGATGACCGTCTGGATGGCCTCGCCGAGGATCTCCCAGTTGGTGTCCAGATCGTGCGCGAGCAGGTCACGGTCGAGGTCGATCTCACCCAGGCCCCGCACCAGGTTGTCCAGCGCGAGCAGCGAGTGGCCGAAGCCGACCCCGATGTTGCGCTGGGTGGTCGAGTCGGTGAGGTCGCGCTGCAACCGGGAGGTGACCAGGGTCGCGGCCAGGGAATCCAGCAGGGCGCTGGAAAGTTCGAGGTTGGCCTCGGCGTTCTCGAACCGGATCGGGTTGATCTTGTGCGGCATGGTCGACGACCCGGTCGCGCCGGCCTGGGGCACCTGACGGAAGTAGCCGATCGAGATGTAGGTCCAGATGTCGGTGGCGAGGTTGTGCAGCACCCGGTTGGCGTGCGACACCTTTCCGTACAGCTCGGCCTGCCAGTCGTGCGACTCGATCTGGGTGGTCAGCGGGTTCCAGCCCAGGCCGAGGCCCTCGACGAACTCGCGGGACACTGCGGGCCAGTCCACGGCCGGATCCGCGGCGACGTGCGCGGCGAAGGTGCCGGTGGCGCCGCTGAACTTGCCGAGGTACTCGTTGGCCTCGATCTGCTTCTGGATGCGCTCGAGCCTGTAGACGAAGACCGCCAGTTCCTTGCCCATGGTGGTGGGGGTGGCGGGCTGACCGTGCGTGCGGGCGAGCATGGCGTCGGCGCGGTACTCGGCGGCCAGGCGGCGGAGGGCCCCGATCAGGGCGCGGAGCTTGGGCAGCCAGACCTCGCGCACGGCCGCGGAGACGGTGAGGGCGTATGCCAGGTTGTTGATGTCCTCGCTGGTGGCGGCGAAGTGGGTCAGCTCGCTGATCGGCTCTAAGCCCAGCGGCACCAGGCGGCGGCGCACGAGGTACTCCACGGCCTTGACGTCGTGCCGGGTCACGGCCTCGAGGGTGGCCAGTTCATCGATTTCGGCCTGGCCGAAGTCGGTGACCAAGGCCTTCAGGCCCTTCTTCTGCACGATGCTGAGCGGCGCGGAGCCGAACAGGCTGCGGTCGGTGAGGGCGATCAGCCACTCCACCTCGACCTTGACCCTGGCGCGGTTCAGTCCGGCCTCAGACAGGTGCTCGCCCAGTTCGGTGACCGCGGCTTGATACCGGCCGTCGAGTGGACTGAGGACCTGTGGGGGTAGAGGACTCATCGGACTCCCTGTCTGATTGCGGGTGCGAGCTGCGCGAAGAGCGCAGAATTGGCTCTCTCAATCATGCCTAAAACGGAGTCAAACAGCGCATCGTCGGAATAGTACGGGTCGGGCACGTCCCGCAGGGCCGCCTGGTCCCTGTCGAAGCTGAGCAGCAGGCGCACCTTGTTGCGGTCGCGTTCGGTGGGCGCCCAGTTCCGCAGGATGCGCTCCTGCGACCTGTCCAGCACCACGACGAGGTCGAGGTCTTCGAACCAGCCCGCGTCGAATTGCCGCGCCCGATGGTGGCTGCCGTCATAGCCGCGCTTGGCCAAGGCTGAGACCGTGCGGGTGTCGGCCTGCTCGCCGACGTGCCAGTCGCCGGTGCCCGCGGAGCTCGTCGTGATGAGCCGACCCAGTCCGGAGCGCGTGACCAGGTCACGCAACATCACCTCGGCCATGGGCGACCGGCAGATGTTGCCGGTGCAGACGAAAATGATCCGGAATGGCGTCGACTCATCTGGACTGAGCGCCGCAAAATTCATGTGTCCATTGTGTTCCACATTCCCCTCCTCCACATCCGCCCCCCCAGAGGCAACTTTCCCCCGGATCCAGCGCCGGCCGCCACCCTCCCGGCCGACCGGCGCAGTCTGGCCGAAACGAGGAGGTGCGATGGAATCAGCGGGCGGCAGCATCCTGCCAGATGTGAGCGGGCCGGATGTAAGCACAGGGCCGGATGCCGAGACTCTGGCCCGGCTGCGTGAACAGCGGTGGCTCTTGCGCGGGGTGCGGGACGCGGTGGAGGTCTCGGGGCGCCGGCTAGCCGGCCAGGAGACCGGGCCGGCGTGGCGGTCACCGGCGCAGCGGGCCTATGGCGCCGTCCTGGGTGAGCTGAGCGCCAACCTGCGCGGCGCCTGGCGCGCCCTGGACGACGCGCTGTGGGCCGTGGACGAGGCCATCGGCCGGGTCAAGGCGGCGCCGTGACAGGCCCGGTCGGCGACGGCGGCCCTGGCGGGAACGACGGCGCGCTCATGGTGTCGGGCGGCGGCATCCGGGTGGCCACCGACACGGTGTTCACCGAGATGGCCGCACTGCGCCTGCTGCAGGGTGAGGCGGAGCAGTGGCGGGGGCAGATCGGTCGGGTCCGGTCGCTGGGTGTCGGCCCCGCGCCGGCCTGGCAGCCGGATGACCTGGGCGCCTGCGTGTTCGGCGCGTCGGTGGCGATCGACGCCGTCGCCGACCGGAGCGGGGAGCTGGCCGATGCCCTCGAGCAGGCCGCAGAGGAGTACGGCCGCCTCGAGAACGGATTGGACACCGCGCTGCGGGGTACTGGCGCCTGGATGGCCCACACCCTGGGGGTTCCGGCGCCGGTTCTGGCGCTGTGGGCGGCGACCCCGATGGCCTATCTGGCGGTCGGATCGCTGCTGTCCAGCGCCGCACTGGGCCGCACACCGTCGGTGGTGCCGCCCTGGCTGACCGACTGGCTGCGGGAGAACCCGCGGCTGCTCACCAACCCGGCCACCGTCGCGCTGGTGCGGACGTTGGTGTCCTCGGCCGATGAAGCGGCGCTGGGCCGGCTGGGCGTGCCGTACCCGGTGGCCGCTGCGGTGGGCGACGAGGGTGCCGGGATACTCGGCGCCCAGTCCTCGGCGTTCGGCCTGCTCGTGGCAGCGCAGGCGGCTGGACTGCTGCGCGAGACGCCCGTGCGGGTCAGCCAGGTCGGCTCGTCGACCGGACGGGCAGGCGGCGCAGATGACCCGGCCCGGGTCGCCCGGGCGGGCCTGGCCGGGGCCGGCGCGACCGGCGGCGTCCCGGTCGCACCGTTCGGCCCGGCGGCCGTTCCGTTGCAGGGCCCCGCCGCCGGTTCAGCACCGGGGCCGCTGGGCCTGCCCCCGCGCGGCCCGGCCGCCGATCCGACGCCCCGGCCCGGCAACAGGCTCGCCACCGAGCCGGCGGCCGGCATCGCCCCGACAGCCGAGTTGGCGCCGCCGAGCCCACCCACCGGATTCGCCGACCTGGCCGACCGCATCCCCACCGAGGACGACGGCGGCCAGGTGCGCATCGAGCGGTACGGCGACGCGGAGCATCCGTCCTGGCTGGTCTACATCGGCGGCACTGTGGAGTGGAGCCCGACCGGCTCGACCGAGCCGTGGGACATGGCCTCCAACGTCGCGGCCGTGGCCGGGCAGGATGCCGGCTCCTACCGGGCGGTGCTGCAGGCCATGCAGGCGGCCGGGGTGCAGCCCGGTGACCCGGTGCTGCCGGTGGCGCACTCGCAGGGCGGGCTGATCGCCAACCAGCTGGTCTCCAACGGCGACGTCAGCGCCGTGGGGATGCTCACCTTCGGGGCGCCCGAGACCGACCTGCCGCTGCCCGATGGCATGCCGGCGATCGCGGTCGAGCACGCCGACGACATCGTCCCCGCGCTGGGGCCCAGGGCCCAGGAGGACCAGCGTGTCTACGTGCGGCGGGAGCTCTTCGCTGGCCGGGAAGTACCGGCGGCCGAGACGCTGCCCGCGCACCAGCTGGCGGGCTACCGCGAGACCGCCCGTCTCGTCGACGTCTCACCGGAGCCCCGGCTTGTCGCGTTCCGCGCGCAGCTGGACGAGATCGTGGGCACCGCGCCCGGCGAGCAGACCGTGTGGCGCGCCGAACGGGTCGGGTGACCCAGGCTGCGGGCCGGGTTGCTTAAGAGCTGGCTCTGTTCAACGGTCGCACCAGCAGGCCGAACAGCCAGCTGAAGACGCCCAGCACGAACGCGCCGAGCACGCCCCACCAGAAGCTCTCCACGACCAGGCCGAAGCCGAGCAGGCCGGAGATCCAGGCCACCAGCATCAGCAGCAGCCCGTTCACGATGAACGACAGCAGCCCGAGGGTGAGCACATAGAGCGGGAAGGCCACGATGCGTACGAAGCCGCCGACGAACCCGTTGACGAACCCGAAGATCAGCGAGATCAGCAGGTAGGTCAGGACGACGGCCACGGTGTCCGGCGCGTACGCGTCGACCCGAACGCCCGCCACGATGAGCGTCGTCACCCAGAGGGCGACGGCGTTGACGATGAGCTTGATCAGGAAACTTCCCATGGTTCCATACTGTCAGCCCGCGCCCGCTTCGGGCTGGTTTCCGGCGCGGCATATACGGCCGGAGCATGCGGCACCGCGAATATGCCGCGGCGTAGACTCGCCGAGTGAGCCCTTCTGACCAGCCCTCGGTCCGCCTGCGCCCTGAGATCGTTGCGCTGCCGGCGTACCGGCAGGGCAAGGCGGCCTCCGCCTCCGCCTTCAAGTTGTCCAGCAACGAGAACCCGTTCGACCCGCTGCCCGGCGTCGTCGACGCGGTGAACGCCGTCTCGGCCTTCAATCGGTACCCGGATGCCTCCGCCCTCGCCCTGCGCGAGCGGCTCGCCGCCCGGTACGGCCTGACCACCGACGAGGTGCACATCGGCGCGGGCTCGGTGGCGCTGCTGGCCCAGCTGATCCTGGCCGCGGCCGGGCCCGGTGACGAGGTGCTCTACTCCTGGCGCTCGTTCGAGGCGTACCCGAGCCTGGTGACGGTGTCCGGCGCCACCAGCGTCACCGCGCCGAACCGCGCCGACCACGGCCACGACCTGCCCGCGATGGCCGCGCTGATCACCCCGCGCACCCGCGTCGTGATCGTCTGCAGCCCCAACAATCCCACCGGTGTGATCGTCACGGCCGACGAATTCGAAGCGTTCATGGAGCAGGTCCCCGCCGACCTGCTGGTGATCCTCGACGAGGCGTACGCCGAATTCGTCACCGATCCCGCCGCCGTCGACGGCACGAACCTGCTGGGTCGCTACCCCAACCTCGTGGTGTTGCGCACCTTCTCCAAGGCCTACGGCCTGGCGGGCCTTCGGGTCGGCTACGGCCTGGGCCCGGTCGGCATCCTGGACGCCGCCCGCGCCACCGCGATCCCGCTCTCGGTCACCGGGCAGGGCTCGGCCGCCGCCCTGGCCTCGCTCGACGCCGAACCCGAGCTGCTCGCGCGGGTCGGCGTGATCGCCGCACAACGCGACGGCATCCGCGCGGCTCTCGTCGCCGCTGGACTGGACATCCCCCGGTCGCAGGCCAACTTCGTCTGGCTGCCGCTGGGCGCGGCGACCGCGGCGACCGCCGACACGTTCACGAATGCCGGACTCGTCGTCCGGCCCTTCCACCCGGAGGGCATCCGGGTCTCGATTGGCGAGGAGGAATCTGTGGCCACGCTCCTACGGATCGGCGCTGAGATTGTTCAGGATCTACCAACGGGGCATCCGGCCCGGCGGCTAGGTTAGTACGGTGCCAGTGACCTCCAACGACGCACCCGTGCGCACTCTGACCTCTCCGACCGTGCAGCTCCTGTCGACGGAGGGGGCGTTCGCGCCGTCCGACTCGGCCGCCGAGTTCCTGCCCTACTTCGAGCGCCTCACCGAGGCCGACTACCGCAGGTTCTACCGCGACATGGTCGTCGTGCGGAAGTTCGACACCGAGGCCGCGAACCTGCAACGCCAGGGCCAACTCGCCCTGTGGGTGCCCAGCCACGGCCAGGAGGCCGCGCAGGTCGGCTCCGCCTACGCCACCCGGGCGCAGGACCACGTGTTCCCGTCCTACCGCGAGCACGTTGTCGGCATGATCCGCGGCCTGGACATGGTCGACATCCTGCGGATGCTCCGCGGCGTCACCCTGGGCGGCTGGACGCCAGAGGAGCACGGTAACTTCCACCTCTACACCCTGGTGCTGGCCTCGCAGACCCTGCACGCCACCGGCTATGCCATGGGAATGCAACTGGACGGCGCCACGGCCACGGGCAACCCGGAGACCGACCAGGCGGTGATCGTCTACTACGGCGACGGCGCCTCCTCGCAGGGTGACGCCAACGAGGCCCTGGTCTTCGCGGCCAGCTACCAGACCCCGCAGGTGTTCTTCATGCAGAACAACCACTGGGCCATCTCGGTGCCCGTCTCCCGCCAGTCGCGCACCCCGCTGTACCTCCGCGCCGGCGGCTTCGGCATGCCCGGCATCCAGGTCGACGGCAACGACGTGCTGGCCAGCTACGCGGTCACCGCCAAGAACATGGACGACGCCCGCGCCGGCCACGGCCCGTCACTGATCGAGGCGCTCACCTACCGGGTCGGCGCCCACACCACCGCCGACGACCCCACCAAGTACCGTGACCCCGACGAGCTGGCCTACTGGGTCGCCCGCGACCCGATCGTGCGCTTCCGTGCCTACCTCAAGCGCCTCGGCGTCGAGCAGGAGTTCCTCGACTCCGTCGACGAAGAAGCCGCAGACCACGCCGCGGATGTGCGCCGGCGCGCGCTGGAGATCAGCTCGCCGGACCGTTCGGTCATCTTCGACAACGTCTACGCCGAACCGCATCCGCTGGTCGTGGAACAGAAAGCCTGGCTCGACGCCTACGAAACGTCGTTCGACGGGAGTGAGTCCTGATGACCACACTGACAACCGACCGCGACGCCGCGCCGACCCGCGCGAACCTGCCGATGGCCAAGGCCCTCAACGCGGGGCTGCGCCAAGCGATGCTCGACGACCCCCAGGTGCTCATGATGGGCGAGGACATCGGCCCGCTCGGCGGCGTCTTCCGGGTGACGGAGGGCCTGCACGCCGAGTTCGGTGAGAAGCGGGTGCTGGACACCCCGCTGGCCGAGTCCGGCATCATCGGCACCGCCATCGGCCTGGCCCTGCGCGGCTACCGGCCGGTCTGCGAGATCCAGTTCGACGGCTTCGTCTTCCCCGGCTTCGACCAGATCACCAGCCAGCTGGCCCGGATGCGCAACCGGCACGAGGGCGGCGTCACCATGCCCGTCGTCGTGCGGATCCCCTACGGCGGCCACATCGGCTCGATCGAGCACCATCAGGAGAGCCCGGAGGCGTACTTCGCGCACACCCCGGGGCTGCGCGTGGTGAGCCCGTCCAACCCGCACGACGCGTACTGGATGATGCGGGAAGCGATCGCCTCGAACGACCCGGTGATCTTCTTCGAACCCAAGAGCCGCTACTGGCCCAAGGGCGAGGTGGACTTCACCGCCCCCGGCACCCCGCTGCACGCCAGCAAGGTGGTCCGCACCGGCACGAGCGTCACCGTCGTCGGCCACGGCGCCATGGTGAGCGTGCTGTTGCAGGCCGCCGAACTGGCCGCAGCCGAGGGCATCAGCCTCGAGGTCATCGACCTGCGCTCGATCTCACCGATCGACTACGCACCGATCCTCGAGTCGGTGCACAAGACCGGCCACCTCGTCGTCGCGCAGGAGGCTGCCGGCTTCGTCAGCGTCGGCTCCGAGATCGCCGCCACCGTCACCGAGCGGGCCTTCTACTCGCTCGAGGCGCCCGTGCTGCGGGTCTCCGGCTTCGACACGCCGTTCCCGCCCGCCGCGGTGGAGACGCACTACCTGCCCAGCCCGGACAGGGTGCTCGAAGCCGTCGACCGCTCCCTCGCCTTCTAACCGTCCCCCGCTGTGAAAGGCACCCCATGAGCGTCTCCCGATTCACCCTCCCCGACGTGGGCGAGGGCCTGACCGAGGCCGAAATCGTCGAGTGGAAGGTCGCCCCCGGCGACACCATCTCGATCAACCAGGTGCTCGTCGAGATCGAAACCGCCAAGTCCCTCGTTGAACTGCCCTCACCCTACGTGGGCGTCGTCGGCGAGATCCTCGTCGAACCGGGCACCACCGTCGATGTGGGCACCGTCATCATCACGATCCTCTCCGAGGCCGGCGCCCCCGACAGCGCCGCACCCGCCCCGGCTGCCGCGACTCCGGCCGCCCCGGCCGCCGACGACCTCGCCGATGCCGCTCGGGATGCGGGCGGCACCATCTCGCAGGAACCCGCCGAAGAGTCCCCGGCCGTGCTCGTGGGTCGCGGCGCCGCTGCCTCGATGCCCACCCGCCGGCGCCGGCACGTGGTCCCGACCGCGGCGCACGAAGCCCTCGCCGCCGCGGCGACCGCACCCCCGCAGGGCGGCGCGGCCGCCTCGGGTCCCCGCTCGACCACCGCCGCGACCGGCCCGTCGCGGCCGGTGCCGCCGGCTCGGTCGGCCGCCGCCCCCGCCGCATCCGCGCCCGCCAAGCCCGCCGGTCCCGTGATCACCAAGCCGCCGATCCGCAAGCTCGCCAAGGACCTCGGCGTCGACATCAGCCAGGTCGAAGCGACCGGCCGGTTCGGCGATGTCACCCGGGAGGACGTGCTGCGCGAGGCCACCCAGGCCAGCGTGTTCCGCAATATCCAGACGCCGGAGTGGCCGACGGACCGCGAAGAGCACATCCCCGTCAAGGGCGTGCGCAAGGTGATCGCCCAGACCATGGTGAAGAGCGCCTTCACCGCCCCGCACGTGAGCCTGTTCGTCGATGTGGACGCCACCCGCACGATGGAGTTCGTCAAGCGGCTCAAGGTCTCCACCGACTTCGCCGGGGTCAAGGTGTCGCCGCTGCTGATCATGGCCAAGGCCATGATCTGGGCCGTGCGGCGCAACCCCACGGTCAACTCGGTCTTCACCGACGAGGAGATCGTGATCAAGCACTACGTGAACCTCGGCATCGCCGCGGCCACCCCGCGCGGCCTGATCGTGCCCAACATCAAGGAAGCCCAGGACATGAGCCTGCTCGAGCTGGCCGGTGCCCTGGAGAAGCTCACCATCACGGCCCGCGACGGCAAGACCAGCCCCGCCGAGATGGCCAACGGCACCATCACGATCACCAACATCGGTGTCTTCGGCATGGACACCGGCACGCCGATCCTCAACTCCGGCGAGGCCGGGATTGTGGCGCTCGGCACGATCAAGCTCAAGCCCTGGGTGGTCGACGGCGAGGTGCGCCCGCGCTTCGTGACCACCATCGGCGCCAGCTTCGACCACCGTGTGGTCGACGGCGACGTGGCCAGCCGCTTCCTCGCCGACGTGGCCAGCATCATCGAGGAGCCGGCGCTGCTCCTGGAGTAGCCGACGGGGTGGTCCGCCCTCCGCGACGCTCGCTGCACCCCGCACGGCCCGATGCGCCAGCTATAGCTGGTGCATTGGGCCACAGGGGGCGCAGCGAACGCTCACGCACTCGAGAGTGACCTGGTCAGCCTCGTTGAGCAGGCATCCACCGTGGGCGGGGTCTGGTGCACGCTGCCCAACTGGGCCGCGTCGAATCCGGCGTGGAACAGGATCGCCGGCCAGATGCTGCCGACGCGCAGATACATGCACGCCGCGAAGAGCCCGCCGGTGGTCGCGACGACCAGTGCCAGAACCAGCACCAGGGGCAGCGCCACCGGGAGCCACGCTGACCCGCTGACGGCGCCCCGCGGCGGACGGGAGAGGCCGAGCCGCTGCCAACGGTGGGTCCAGGTGGCCCAGAGGACCAGGCCACTGGCGACCGGGGTGAGGACCAGCGGCACGGGCGATGTCAGCGGCAGCTCGGCGAGGAAGACCGCGGTGCCGCCGACCGCGAGGACTGAGGCGCGCGATGGTTGGGCCTGGCGGGTGCCGCTCACGTGGCGCCCATCACACGGTGCCGATCACACGGTGCCGATCACCACGGTGGCGTCCAGCTTCCGGGAGTGCACGACGCGAGGGGCGAGCCCGTGCCGTGCGAAGATCGCCGCGGTGTGTGCGGCCTGCCCCGCGCTGGTCTCCACGAGCAGATGCCCGCCGGGCGCCAGCCAGTCCGGCGCCGCCGCCACGAGGCGCCGCTGCACCTCGAGGCCGTCAGGGCCGCCGTCCAGCGCGATCCGGGCCTCGTGCAGCCGCGCTTCCGGCGGCATCCGCGCGATGGCATCCGTCGGCACGTAAGGGGCGTTCGCCACGACGACGTCGACCCGGTCGAGCAGGCCGGGCGGCAACGGGGCGAACAGGTCTCCGGTCAGTGCCGTACCGCCGCTCGGGGCGATGTTCTCCCGGGCGCACGCCGTGGCCGCCGGGTCGATGTCCACGGCGTAGAGGGTCAGCGTGGGCTCCTCGATGAGAAGAACGGCGCCGACGGCGCCCGTGCCGCAGCAGAGGTCGACCACGACCGCGCCCGGCCGGATGAGCCGGGCCGCCCGCTTCACCAGCAGGCCGGTGCGACGGCGGGGCACGAACACTCCCGGCCGCACGGTGATCCGCAGATCACAGAAGTCCACCCAGCCGAGCACCTGTTCGAGCGGCAGGCCGGAGGTGCGCAGGCGCAGCAATCGTTCCAGATCGGCTGGGTCGCCGGCGGCCGCGAGCAGCAGCCGGGCCTCCTCCTCGGCGAACACGCACCCCGCCGCGCGCAGCCGGTCGATCACCTCGGCGGGGGCAACGGAGTGCGGCGACATGGCTGGTCGGTTGCTCGGGCCTAGAAGGTGGCGGTGGGCAGCGGGCGGACCGGGGGAGGGGTATCCGTGCGGAGCCTGGCGTGCGTCTCGACGTCGAAGCGCTCGGTGCCGTACTTGAGTTTCTGCCGCTCGATGCCCTCGAAGGCGAAGCCCGCCTTGGCGGCGACCCGGCAGGAGGCCGGATTGTTGGTGCGATGCCCGAGCTCGAGCCGGTGCAGACCCTGCTCGGTGAAGGCCCAGGCGGCGATCGACGCGAGCGCGAGCGTCGCCAGGCCCTGCCCGCGCGCCTCGGCCGAGACCCAGTAGTAGACCCAGCCGGTGCCGTGCCGGTGCTCCATGCTGCCGATGCCCACGTTGCCCACCGCGATGCCGTCGACGCTGATGGCGAAGTTCTGCCGGGAGACCGTGGCCGGTGCGAGGTTGTCGGCGATGAAGCTCTGGCAGCGGGCGATCGTGGACAGCTCGAAGGCGCCGAACTGGGCGGCGAGGTCGTCGCTGCCTGCGAAGGCGCTCTGCAGGCCGGCCGCGTCGCCGAGTCGCCACGGACGGAGCATCGCGGTCGGGGCCGGCTGTGCAGAGTTCGGCTGTGCAGAGTTCGGCTGTGCAGTGGCCGGCGGCGCCACCCTGGCGGCCCGACCGACCCGGGCAATCCGACCGGAGCGGGCCGGGCCGGGCAAGCTTCCGGCGGGTGGGGTGGTGCCCTTGCCGGCGCGTGCTCTCATGGCAACAGAGTAGACGGCGGGCGTCGCCACCGCGAGTTGCCGCAGAATTCCCCATCGGGAGTGCTGATGGGGGCTCGTGGCTGATGTCGCGGATGGCTGGCTCGCCGAGATGCGGCAACGTCTCCCTTCGACGCCGCTGACGGGGGGGTGCAGCAAGCGGGCGCACCTTGCGGCCCGCGAGCCTGGGCCCGCGGGCGCCGCCCCACTACGTCGAGAGCGGGATGCCCCGACCGCCGGGCGGCGGGGGAGGATGGGGCATGGCCTTTGAGAGCACGCCCCTGCGCCGGATTGAGGAAGACCCCCTGCATCCGCTGGCCAGGAGTGCCTGGCCGGCCACCCTGCCGCCGGTGGCGCAACTGCTCGAGAGCGGACTCGACCTGGGGCCGGCCACGGTCTTCGTCGGCGAGAACGGTGCCGGCAAGTCCACCCTGGTGGAGGCCGTCGCCCTGGCCTGGGGCCTCTCGCCGGAGGGCGGCTCCACCGGCGCACGCAACTCCTCCCGGGTGAGTGAGTCACCGCTGCACGATCACCTGCGGCTGGTGCGCAGCGGCGGCAGCACCCGCCGCGGCTACTTTCTGCGCGCCGAGACCATGCACGGCTTCTTCACCTACCTGGAGGAGAACCCGGGCAGTAAGCCCGAGCCGCGATTCCACGAGTTCTCGCACGGCGAATCGTTCCTCGAGCTGGCCATCGACAAGTTCCGCGGGCGGGGTCTCTGGGTGCTCGACGAACCGGAATCGGCGCTCTCCTTCTCGGGCTGCCTGGCGCTGCTCGGCCACCTCAAGGGCCTGCTGGCCGACGGCGGCTCGCAGGTGATCATGTCGACGCACTCACCGCTGCTCGCCGCTCTGCCCGGCGCACAGATTCTCGAGGTGGGTGAGTGGGGGCTGCGCGAGATGGCGTGGCGGGACCTCGACCTGGTCACCAATTGGGCCAGTTTCCTTGATGCCCCTGAGCGGTATCTGCGGCACCTATGAGCCCCGAACGCCCGTTCTAATGGTTTTGACAATCATTATCAATAGGCGTAGCGTTCCACAGGTGAAGACCCCCAAGTTCCTCCTCCCCGCCCTGGCCGCCTCGGCCGCCCTCGCGCTGGCCGGATGCGCGACGACCGCCACCAACGCCGCGACGGGATCGGACGGCGACCTCAAGGTCGTCGCCACGACCACCCAGATCGCCGACCTCACCCGCAACGTCGTCGGCGACACCGACGGCGTCAGCATCACCCAGCTGATCCAGCCCAACCAGAGCGCGCACAGCTACGACCCCTCGGTCGCCGACCTCACGGCCCTCGGCGAGGCCGACGTGCTCGTGATCAACGGTGTGGGGCTCGAGGAGTGGCTCGACGACGCCATCGAGGCCTCCGGCTTCGACGGCATCACGATCGACTCCGACGAGGGCATCACCATCCTGGACGGCGAGGCCGGCCACGAGGACGAAGCCGCCCACGACGACGAAGCCGCCGGGGAAGCCACCGAGGAACACGACCACGACCACGCCGGCGGCAACCCGCACATCTGGACCGACGTGTCGAACGCCGAGACCATGGTCGCCACCATCGCCGACGGCCTGGCCGCGGCCAGCAGCACGCACGCCGCGGACTTCGAGGCGAACGAGGCCGTCTATGCCGGCCAGCTCGCCGAGCTCGACGCCTGGATCCGAGAGAACATCGACACCGTTCCCTCCGACGAGCGCCTGCTGGTGAGCAACCACGACGCCTTCGGCTACTTCACCGCCGCGTACGACATCACGTACGTCGGCAGCGTCATCCCGAGCTTCGATGACAACGCCGAGCCGAGCGCCGCCGAAATCGACGCCCTCGTCGCCGCCGTCAAGGCCACCGGGGTCGAAGCCGTCTTCTCCGAGGCCTCCATCAACCCGAAGGCGGCCGACACCATCGCCGCCGAAGCCGGGGTCGCCGTCTACTCCGGCGAGGACGCCCTCTACGGCGACTCGCTCGGACCGGCCGACAGTGACGGCGCCACCTACGTCGCCACCCAGCTGCACAATGTGCGACTCATCCTGGAGTCCTGGGGTGTGACGCCCAGCGCCGTGCCCGCCGACCTGCAATAGTTGAACCGTGAACGAGAACCCTTCTCAGCAGCGGATGGCCGCACCGCTCGCCCTGCGCGTCTCCGGGGCCTCGTTCGCCTACGCCCAGACTCCCGCCCTCACCGGCATCGACTTCGATCTGCATGCCGGTGAGGCCATCGCGCTGATCGGCCCGAACGGGTCGGGCAAGTCCACCCTGCTCAAGGGCATCCTGGGCCTGATCCACCGTACGGAGGGCACCGTCGAGGTGCTCGGCCAGGCGACGGCCCCGGCAGGCACCGTCGGATACGTACCGCAGACCGACGAGCTCGACCCCGAGTTCCCGGTCAGCCTCGAGCAGGTCGTCATGATGGGCCGCTACCGCGCACTCGGCTGGCTGCGCCTGCCGGGCAAGAAGGACCGCCATGCCGTCGCCGCGGCCCTGGAGACGGTGGGCCTCGGCCACCTGGCCAAGACCCGGTTCGGTGAGCTCTCCGGCGGTCAGCAGCAGCGCGGTCTGCTCGCCCGTGCCGTGGCGGCCGGCCCCCGGCTGTTGCTGCTCGATGAACCCTTCAACGGACTGGACCAGTCCAACCGGGATGCCCTCGTCGGCACCGTGGAGCGGCTCAAGGCCGACGGCGTCGCCGTGCTCGTCTCCACCCACGACCTCGAACTGGCCAGGGCCGTCTGCGAACGGGTGCTGCTGCTCAACGGCAGCCAGGTGGCCTTCGGCCCCCGCGAAAGCGTGCTCACCCTCGAGAACGTGCAGCGCACCTTCCACGAGGTCGGCGTCGAGATGGACCAGCACACCCTGGTCATCCCCGGCCACGAAGGCCACTGAATGGCCGACCTGCTCGGGCCCCTCGTCACAGCGTTCTCCCTGCCGTTCATGGCGCGGGCGCTCGTGGTGCTGCTCGCCCTCAGCCTGGTCGCCGGCATTGTCGGCGTGCTCGTCAACCTGCGCAGCCTCGAATTCATCAGTGACGGCCTCACCCACTCGGTCTTCCCCGGCATCGCCATCGGGTTTGTCTGGGGCGGCCGCGAGGGACTCTTCGTCGGCGCCATGATCGCCGCCGTCCTGGCCGCGATCGTGCTCACCGTGATCACCCGGCGGGCCGTATCGGGGGATGCGGCGATCGCGATCGTCTTCACAGCCATGTTCAGCATCGGCATCCTGGTGGTCTCCCGGCAGACCAACTACGCCGGCCAGCTCGAACAGCTGCTCTTCGGCCGGCTGCTCACGGTGACGGCAGCCGAGGTGACCCAGACCCTCGTCATCTGCGCGATCGCCCTGCTCCTGGTGGGCCTGACCCTCAAGCAGCAGGTGTTCCGGGCGTTCGACCGCACCGCCCTCGCCGCGGCCGGTTACCGTCCACTGCTGCTCGACCTGGTGCTCAACGTTGCCATCGCCCTCGTGGTGGTCGCCGCGTCGAGCGCGGTCGGCAACCTGCTCGTCCTTGCGGTGCTCATCGTGCCCGGCGCCGTCGCCCGGCTGATCACGGTGCGGCTCTGGCTGCTCTTCCCGCTCGCCGCCGGCTTCGCCGCGCTGTGCGCCTGGGTGGGGCTGGCCGTGGGCTTCGAGGCGTCCGTTTCCGCCGGCATCGACCTGCCCAGCGGCGCCACCGTGGTGCTGGTGCTGGTGGCCGGCTACCTGCTGGTGCTGCTGGGCCGGCTCGTCTTCGACCGGATGCGCCGTCCCGCCCTGTCCCTGACCGAGCCGGAACCGGCGGCCGGCTGATGGGTTACTTCGAGAAGGCCCTGTTCGCCGCGGCCGTGATCGGCGCGCTCAGCGGCCTGGTCGGCACCCTGGTGCTGCTGCGCCGGCGCACGTTCTTCGCCCAGGCGCTCACCCACGCCACCTTCCCCGGCGCCGTCGCCGCGGCGCTGCTGGGTGTGAGCATCCCGCTCGGTGCCGCCGTGGCCGCCGCGGTGATCGTGGCCATCATGACCCTGCTCGGCCGGGTGCGCAGGCAGGGCAGCCAGGTGGCCTCCGGCATCATGCTCACCGCCGGGTTCGCCCTCGGAGTGCTGCTCCAAGCGCTCAACCCGTCGCTGCCCGTGCAGGTGGACTCGTACCTGGTCGGCTCGATCCTCACCGTCACCGACAATGACGTGTTCCTGGCCGCTGGGGTGCTCGTTGTTGCGGTGCTCGTGACCCTGTTCTGGGGCAAGGAGATCCTCTTCTCCACCTTCGACCGCACCGGCTTCCGCGCCGCGGGCTACCGGGAATGGCCCATCGAGCTGCTCACCCTGGTGCTGATCACCGCGACCGTCGTCACCGCGATGCCCGCCGTCGGCGCGATCCTCGCGATCGCCCTGATCGCCGCACCCGCCGCCGCCGCCCGGCTGCTGGTGCGCACGGCCGGCAGGATCGCCGTGCTGGCGCCCCTCCTCGGCGCCGGTTCCGGCGTGATCGGGGTGCTGCTCTCCCGTGCGCTGGACGTGGCCGCGGGCCCGGCCATCGCGCTCACCGCCGCCGCCTGCTTCCTGCTCGCGCTGGGCATCCGTTCGCTCAGCGCGCGTGCGCCGAGGGTACCCGAGCCGGCTCGCGCCGGGCTACGGTTGGAGTCATGAAGCGAAACACCTGGCAGCGAGAGGCCGTGCGCACCGAGCTCAGCCGCGTCGAAGGGTTCGTCAGTGCCCAGGGCCTGCACTCCGCCCTGCACACCAGCGGTTCGCCGATCGGACTGGCCACGGTCTATCGGGCGCTCGCCGACCTGGCCCTCGAGGGTGACGCGGATTCACTGCAGTCGCCGGACGGCGAGAGCCTGTACCGGGCCTGCAGCACCACCGAGCACCACCACCACCTGATCTGTCGCAACTGCGGGCTCACGGTGGAGATCGAGGTGGCGGCCATCGAGAACTGGGCCACAGAGGAAGCCGCCAAGCACGGCTTCACCGAAGCCGCCCACGTCATCGACATCTTCGGCCTCTGCGCGGCCTGCACCGCGCTTGCGTCCGCCCGCCCGACCACGTAGGCTGGGTAGCTGCTGCGCATATCTGTGCGTGCATTGCTTGTTCGTGTCTTTTCCTCCCATCGAATCAGCCGCCGAGACTCACGTTTCGGCCGGCCGTTTCCGGGCGGAATCCAACGCGAACCGGCCGACAAGAGATCTTGGGAAGGGCATTCGCCCTTCGGTATTGGAGGAAAACCATGGCAGCAACCTGCCAGGTGACCGGAGCCGTTCCCGGCTTTGGACACAACATTTCGCACTCGCACCGGCGCACCAAGCGTCGTTTCGACCCGAACGTGCAGACCAAGAAGTACTTCGTGCCGTCGCTTCGCCGCAACGTCACGTTGACCCTCTCGGCAAAGGGCATCAAGGTTATTGATGCTCGCGGCATTGAGTCGGTCGTCAAGGACCTGCTCGCACGTGGGGAGAAAATCTAATGGCTAAGGCTCAGGACGTACGTCCGATCATCAAGCTGCGTTCGACGGCAGGAACCGGTTACACCTACGTGACCAAAAAGAACCGTCGCAACAACCCCGACCGTCTCGTGCTCAAGAAGTACGACCCGGTCATCCGCAAGCACGTTGACTTCCGTGAGGAGCGCTAAAAATGGCGAAGAAGAGCATGATTGCCAAGAACAACCAGCGCAAGGTCATCGTCGAGCGTTACGCCGTCAAGCGCCTCGAGCTGAAGAAGGCTCTTGTCGACCCGGCCGGCACCGACGAGTCCCGTGAAGAGGCTCGCAAGGGCCTCCAGAAGCTGCCCCGCAACGCCTCGCCGGTTCGCCTGCGCAACCGCGACGCGGTTGACGGTCGTCCCCGTGGCCACCTCTCCAAGTTCGGCATCTCGCGCGTACGTTTCCGCGACATGGCGCACCGCGGCGAGCTGCCCGGCATCACCAAGTCCAGCTGGTAACCAGCTGGTGATCGTGTAAACGATCGCTGCAGCATCCACAGGGGATGTCCGACTTCCGTCGGGCATCCCCTGTTCTTTCGTTCCGGCGCTGGCCCACGAACGGGGGCGCACAGTTCGCGCACAGCATAAACTCACCCAATCCACCGAGCAAAGCGGCCCGAAACGCCGTAAATCCGCGGAATCCTGCGGATCAATGCTAGATTCAACCCGGTCAAACCGACCAACGGAGGCGTTTTCGCAACGTCGCCCGCTTTACGTGAATACCTGTTTTTTACAGACGAAGGTCCGAGGAGGACACTCAATGGCTGACAAGTCGCTGAACAAGACCGAGCTCGTTGCCAAGGTTGCCGCAGACTCTGGCCAGAGCCAGGCTGCTGTCGACGGCGTTCTGAACGCTTTCTTTGCAACCCTCGCCGACACCGTTGCGAACGACGGTAAGGTCACCATCCCGGGATGGCTCGGCGTCGAGCGCACCGCAACCGCTGCTCGCACCGGCCGCAACCCGCAGACCGGCGAAGAAATCGCCATCGCTGCCGGCCACCGCGTCAAGCTGACCGCTGGTAGCAAGCTCAAGGCTGCCGCCAAGTAGGTAGCAGGTCTCGAACTACGGTGGGCGTCGACTTCGGTCGGCGCCCACTGCTCGTTAAGGCCCGCTCGTTAAGGCCCGCTCGTTAGGGCCCGCTCGTCAAAGGCCCGCGCGCGAACTGCCCGCGCGAACTGCCCGCTCGCGAACTGACCGCGGGTGCCAGGCCCGGCCGGATCCGCTTCCCCCGCCGGTTAAGCTGGAGTGGTGCCCCGTTATCTGCGAATCATCGGGCCGGCAGCGCTGCTGCTGGCCGCGATTGTGGCGACGCTGGCGGGCCTGGCCTACGGCGGCGGCGCCCAGGCCCAGCTACTCGCCGACCCCGGCGTCGTGGTGCGCTGGGGTCTTCCGGTGGCCAAGCTGCTCGTCAACCTCGGTGCGGCCGGCACCATCGGCGCCCTGGTGCTCACCTGCTTCGCACTGAGCCCGAAGGAACGCGAGTACGGCACCGCGATCGACCTGGCCGCCGCCTCGGCCGCCTTCCTCACCATCGCCTCGGCGATCACCGGCTTCCTCACCTTTCTGCAGGTGACAAACGCCACGGTCAGCTTCGATGACCAGTTCAGCGCCACGGTCGGCCAGTTCTTCAGCCAGATCGAGATCGGCCAGGCCTGGCTGACCACCACCCTGATCGCCGCGGCCATCACCGTGCTCTGCTTCGCCGTGCGCAACCAGACCGCGCTGGTCTTCGTCACCGTTCTGGCGCTGCTGGCGCTGCTGCCGATGGCCCAGCAGGGCCACTCGGCCGGTGCAGAGGGCCACGACGCGGCCATCACCGCGCTGGGCCTGCACCTGGTCTTCGCGGCCGTGTGGCTGGGCGGCCTGCTCACCGTGATCCTGCTGCACAAGCAGCTCCCGCCGGCGCGCCTGCGCGAGGTCATCGGTCGGTACTCCACCCTTGCGCTGGTCAGCTTCGTCGTGGTCGCCGCGTCCGGCTACGTCAGCGCGGAACTGCGCATCGGCAGCTGGGACAATCTGCTCACCGGCTACGGCATCCTGGTGCTGGCCAAGGCGGCTCTGCTACTCGTGCTTGGCGGCTTCGGTGTGCTGCAGCGCCGGTACCTCATCGGCCGGATGCAGAGCGGCGCCGGCCGCGCCGACCCTTTCTTCTGGTGGCTCGTCGTGGGCGAAATCGCCTTCATGGGCCTGGCCAGCGGCGTGGCGGCGGCTCTTGCCCGCACGGCCACCCCGGTGGCCCAGGTGGTCACCACGGCGGTCCCCACCGCCACCCCGGCGCAGATCCTCACCGGCGAGCCGCTGCCGCCCGAGCTCACCTTCGCCAGGTACTTCACCGAGTGGAACTTCGACCTGGCCTGGGCGCTGTTCTGCGCCTTCGGCATCTTCTTCTACCTCGCCGGGGTGTGGCGGCTGCGCCGCCGCGGCGACACCTGGCCGCTGCACCGCACCATCCTCTGGGTGGTGGGCATGATCACCCTGTTCTACATCACCAATGGCGGCGTGAACGTGTACGAGAAGTACCTCTTCTCCACCCACATGCTCGCGCACATGGCCCTGACGATGCTGGTGCCGGTGCTGCTGGTTCCCGGCGCGCCGGTCACCCTGGCGGCCCGCGCCATTCGGATGCGCCGTGACGGCAGCCGCGGCCCTCGCGAGTGGATCCTGCTGGCCGTGCACTCCAAGTTCGCCGGGATCGTCTCGAACCCGCTCGTGGCCGCGGTGCTGTTCGCCGGGTCACTCTGGGTCTTCTACTACACGACGCTGTTCAGCTGGGCGACGACCGACCACATCGGCCACCAGTGGATGATCGTGCACTTCCTGATCACCGGGTACCTGTTCGTGCAGTCGCTGATCGGCATCGACCCCGTGCCCTACCGCCTCCCGTACACCTTCCGGCTGCTGTTGCTGCTGGGCACCATGGCATTCCACGCCTTCTTCGGCCTGGCGCTGATGACCGGCACCGGCCTGCTGTTGGCGGACTGGTACGGCGCCATGGGCCGCGACTGGGGGCTGAGCGCCCTGGCCGACCAGCAGGCCGGCGGTGGCATCGCCTGGAGCGTCGGTGAGATTCCGACCATCGCGCTGGCCATCATCGTGGCCATCCAGTGGGGGCGGAGCGACGAGAAGGAAACCAAGCGCAGGGACCGGAACGCCGACCGCACCAACGAGGCCGAACTGAACGAGTACAATGACCGCCTCGCCCGCCTGGCCACCCACGACCGGTGACAACCGGCTGCATTAGCGCAGTTGGATAGCCAAGGCGCCGCCGGGCTGGATCGTGACGGTGAGGGCCACCGAGAACGGCACGTCCTCGTCGCGGGTGCTGAGGTCGCCGTCGTACAGCGATTGCACCTCGACCACGATGTGAGCCTGGCCCTCGGTTCCGGTCATGTCGAACGATGACTCGCCGCCGGTGAGGGCGACCTCCGGGTACTCGGCGATCGACCAGGCCGGTGCGGACTTGACCCGGTTGTCGATCTCGATGCCGAACGGGCAGTTGGACGGCTGCAGCACCTGCTGGGTGGCGCACTCGTCGAGGAACTCGTTGAGCTTGGCCTGCACCTGGGCGGTGAAGGTGTCGTTGGGCAGCGCATCCACCGTCACGTCGGCGGCCCCGGAGGCGACGACGGGCACACTCTGTACCGGTGCGCTGAGCAGGGACGAGTCGTGGGAGACGTTGTAGACCGCCGGGGCGAAGGCCAGGTAGGCGGCCTGGTTCGAGAATGTGATCGGGGCGTCGGCCGCTGCACGCGCCCGGGTGTCGAGGGTCAGGCCGTTCACCGAGAAATCAGCTTCGTGCAGCACGGTCACCTGCAGCACCGCGAGTGGGCTCGTCGCGAATCCCCACCGGCTGAACAGCCCGGCTACGGTGCCGAGGCGCTCCACGGTGAACTCCATCGAGGTGTCCTTGCCGTCCAGGTTGAAGCTGAACACCACGGTGTGCTGCCCGGTCCGGCCTGATGCGGCATCCGCGGGGACGGCGGTGTCGCTGACGAATTCGATGTCGGTGATCGACCCCAGCACCGACGGGCGCAGCAGTGTGCGGGGGAGATCCTGGGGCAGACCGGCGGCCTCGAGGTCGGCGTTGGTCGGTTCGGCGCCGGGCAGGGCCAGGGCGGTGTCGGTGTCCTGGGTCGCGAGCGCCTCGAGGTACTGCCGCACGAACCCGCCGGCGCTGTACAGATCGCGGTTGAGCGCGCCGATGGCGGCAACCAGAGCGGCGCAGAGCAGGGCACAAATGACGGTCACCGCGAGTGCGGCACGCAGATAGCGCGCCCGTCTCACCCCGTTACCGACCCCGTAGCTCACCTCCACATCCTACGGGGCCACCCTGGCGGTCGGTGCGGATGCGCCGCCAGAGCTGCGCCGCCAGAGCTGCGCCGCCAGAGCTGCGCCGCCCTGCCCGGCTGCCGGCACGCGAGCTACACTCCCAGGGTCGGATGAGAGGAGCGTTCAATGAAAAGCAGCCGCTCGCAGCGGTCCGGGCGACGGCACACGGCCCGGCACACGGCCCGGCACACGGCTCGGCACACCGCCCGGCATACCACAGCCCTGCTGGCCGCCCTCCTGGTTTTGCCCCTGGCCGCCTGCGCGCCCGGGCCGGCGCCCACCCCCACCAGCACCACCCCGACGAGCACGGCCGGTACCGCCACATCCACCGCCACGCCAACCGCCGGTCCGGCCATCACCATCGACAGCCCGGTGGCCGACTCACCGGTCACCATCCCGGTGACCGCCCGCGGTACAGCCGCCACCGTCGAGGCTGCCCTCGTCATCGACTTACTCGACGAGGCCGGGCAGACACTCTGCGTGCGGCACCTCACGGCAACGTCGGGCTCGGGCACCCCCGGCACCTGGCAGAGCGACCTTGCCTTCCCCCCACCGGAGAATGAGGAGGAAGTGACGTTGCGGGCCTATCAGCTCAGCGCCGAAGACGGCAGCGAAACCAACGTGCTGGAACGATCCCTCACCCTCACCCCCGAACGGCCGCCGATCATCATCACCACGCCGGCCTGCGGTGCGAGTGTCGCCCCTGGCGGCACCCTGGAGGTCACCGGACGGGCCATGGTTCCCGAGGCGCAGTTCACCCTCGAGCTGCGCGACCCGGCCGGCGCGGCGGTGCTCACCCAGCAGGTCTTGGCGGCCAGCGGTACCGACGAATCCGACTTCAGCAGCACTCTGTCGGTGCCGGCAGGCCTGGCCGGAGGCTTCTACGATCTGGTCGGGTTCGACAACAGCCTGAAGGACGGCAGCGTGCAGTACGAGTTCCCGGTGCAGCTGCTCGTGCAGTAACCCGCACACCCGTCCCGGCCGGCGCGTCCCCGCAGACCCGGCTCGAGTTATCCACCGGCGGGCCGGGGCGTGGACCGTGCGGGCGGCCGGACGGTTACAGTGGAAGGGAATCGCGATGTTCGGGTTGCCACCGCCCGCATCGCCCCGAATCCCACCGAAAGTTTCCCGTGACCGCGCTTCCCCCCGAGATTCCGCTTTCGCGCGAGCAGGCCGAGGTGTTCGCCGCCATCGAGGGCACCAAGCAGAACGTCTTCGTCACCGGCCGGGCCGGAACCGGTAAGTCCACCCTGCTCAACCACCTCTCCTGGAACACCAGCAAACAGATCGTCATCGCCGCACCGACCGGGGTCGCCGCGTTGAACGTGGGCGGCCAGACCCTGCACTCACTGTTCCGTTTGCCGATCGGCGTCATCGCCGACCACGCCATCGACCAGAACGACCAGCTGCGCAAACTGCTCAACACGATCGACACCGTGGTCATCGACGAGGTCTCCATGGTCAACGCCGACCTGATGGACGCCATCGACCGCAGCCTCCGCCAAGCCAGGCAGCGCCCGCACGACACCTTCGGCGGGGTGCAGATCGTGCTCTTCGGCGACCCGTACCAGCTCGCGCCGGTGCCGGGCGACCCCGAGGAACGCGCCTACTTCGCCGACACCTACCGATCGATGTGGTTCTTCGACGCCAAGGTATGGCAGAGCGCCGAACTGAAGATCTTCGAACTCACCGAGATCCATCGGCAGCACGACGCCGGCTTCAAGACCATGCTCAACGCGGTGCGGTACGGCCAGGTGACGCCCGAGATCGGTGGGGCGCTCAACGGTGCGGGCGCCCGGACCCCGCCGACCGAGGGTGTCATCACCCTGGCCACCCGCAACGACGCGGTCAACCGCATCAACGCGTCCGCGCTCAAACGGCTTTCCGGCAAGTCCCTCTCGGCCAAGGCCGAGGTCACGGGCGACTTCGGCGGCCGCACCTACCCGGCCGACGAGGTCCTGGAGCTCAAGGTCGGCGCCCAGGTGATGTTCCTGCGCAACGACAATCCCCTCGACGGCGGTCCGCGCTGGGTGAACGGCACCATCGGCACCGTGACGCGGGTCGACTCCACGGTTTACGTCGACATCGACGGCACCACCCACGAGGTGGAGCCCACGGTGTGGGAGAAGTTCAAGTACACCTACAACGCCGCCACCAAGAAACTCAGCAAGGATGTCGTGGCCGAGTTCACCCAGTTCCCGCTCCGGCTGGCCTGGGCGGTCACGATCCACAAATCGCAGGGTGCCACTTACGAGCGGGCGATCGTGGACCTCGGCACCCGGGTGTTCAGTCCCGGCCAGACCTATGTGGCGCTGAGCCGGCTGACCAGCCTGAACGGCCTCTACCTCACCAGGCCGTTGCGTCCGAGCGACATCATCGTCGACGAGAACGTGCTCCGTTTCATGGAGGGCCTGCGCGTCACGCCCGCCGTCGAGGGCGTGGCCGGAAAATAGTCCGGGTCGCGCCGGTGCCGGGCCTCCGCTAGAAGATCACCGGGTCTACGGCGAGGGCGCCGGTGCGCACGAGCTGGATGGTGGGGTCATCACAGCCCGCGATGGGGTTGGGGGTGCCCACCCGGCTGGACTGGACGGTGGCGGCGGAGATCAACTGCACGCTGGGATACCCCTCCGCGGTGCAGGCGGCGTCGCCGGCATTGGTCAGGCGGAGATCCCAGAAGAAACTCCCCGCCCCACTGTCGCCCGGGCGCTCCTGCGGCGCCGGGGTGAGCCGGTCAGCGCCACCGTTGCGCCGACAAGCACCAAGGACTCTGCCGAGTCTGAGGGCCGAGAAGCGGGCCGGGCGACCCGTCCCTGCGCGGATCATGCGGCCAGTATTGCACCGACCTGTGTCCGCGTCGCCGCGGGCGCGGCAGACCTGTGCTCTGGGTACACTCCCGGCAAAGGACAGCATCCGGCACTCCCCGCGGGGGTGGAGTGCCGGGGTCCGGAATGGGCATCGGGTGCCATGACAGGTCGACAGGTACGACGGCGCGACGGTCGTCAGGGGAGCCGCACCGTTGAGGCCGGCCGGATGCGCCGCCGGCCGTTGGCGCCCGGCCTGGCGCTGCTGACGGCCGGGCTGACGCTGTCTCTGGCGGGATGCATCGACGGCAGGGTGCCGTTTCCCGTGGGTCCGGACTCTGCGACGACCGCGCTGGGCCCGGAGACCAGCGCATCCCTGGATGCGGCACTGGCCGAAGGGCTCGATCTGGCCGGGGCGACCGGCGCGATCGCGGGGGTGTGGGCGCCGTGGGCGGGCGAATGGCTGGCCAGCCCCGGCAGTGTGGGGGCCGGTATCGACCCCGCGACGGGTCGCCCGGCCGGCGGCTCCGCCCTCACCACCGACATGCAGTTTCGCATCGGCACCCTGACCGCTTCGATGACCTGCACAGTGCTGCTCGGGCTCGTCGAGGACCAGCGGGTGGGGCTGGACGACCCGGTCTCGGAGCACCTGCCCCGACTGCCGGGGGTGCAGGGCATCACGCTGCGTCAGCTCTGCCAGAACACCGCGGGCCTGGGCCAGGCGAGCCTTGAGCCGCAGTTCGTCAACAATCCCACCCGGCACTGGCCGCCTCTGGAGCTGGTGTCGGGCGGTCTGGGGTCCACCAGGGCGGGGCAGCCCGGACGTGTCTGGACCCGGTCGGACGCCGGTGTGCAGCTCCTCGGCATGGCGTTGGAGGAGGCGACCGGTGACAGCTGGTCGGAGCTCTACCGGCGGTACCTGTTCGAACCGCTGGGGCTGGCTGACACGTCGTATCCCGACCCCCGGGACGTCGACTTGCCCGGTGCCCACCCGAACGGCTGGGCGGCTGCCCTCGACGCCGACGGCGTCCCGGACTGCACGCGTCCGCTCGACGTGACACGGTTGTCCAACTCGATGAGCGGGGTCGCCGGCGGGGCCGTGTCCACGCTGGAGGACCTGCGGACCTGGTCGCGGGCGTTGGCCACGGGCAGCCTGCTGTCGCCGGAGCTGGTCGCGCAGCAGTGGACGAGCGTGCGGGAAGGCGACGCGCCCGAGTGGCGGCGGTACGGGTTGGGGGCCGAACAACTGGGCCCGATGCGCGGCGGGGCCGGCGCGATCCCGGGCTTTCTGTCGGCGACGCTCTCCGACCCGGAGAGCGGCCTGACCGTGGTGGTGATGGTCAACGATTCCAGCGCGGGCGCGGAATTCGTGTTGGCCCTGGCGCAGCGACTGGCGGCGATCGCCGCCGCGGCCCCTGTCGTAGACGGCCGGCCGAGCATCCGGAGCGACGTGCCCTGGACCGCGGTGGAGGCGACGGTTCGGATGCGGGCTTACGCGGCCTGTCCGACCGGCGCCGCCGAGGATGCGGCGGCGCCGGTTGGGTGACCGGTCAGGGACCTACTTCTTGAAGGCGTCCTTGATGTTCTCGCCGGCCTGCTTGACGTTGGCGCCGGCCTGGTCGGCCCGGCCCTCGGCGACCTTGGAGTCGTCGTTGGTGACCTTGCCCAGAGCTTCCTTCGCCTTGCCCTTGAGGTCCTGTGCGGTGTTGTCGGCCTTGTCTGATGCACTCATAGTGTTCTCTCTTTCTCTGTGGGGTTGGTCAGGACGGTCGGATTGGCTGTGGGGTGGCGGCCCTGCGGTGAGGGTTGCTTGGAGCCGAGCAGAGTGTCCGGGCCCCGGGTAGCGGCCGTTCGCGAGCGTAGCGCGTCGTAGGCGATCGCCTCCGCGATGGCCTTGGCCGCGGTGAACCGGTTGAGAGCGGCCCCCGCCTGCGGAATGGGTTGCGTCGCGGTGCCGGGGCGGGACACCGGGACATCCACGTCGTCGACGATCACGGCGGCCCGGTCTGAGCCGGCCTCATGCCGCGCCAGGCGACCGGGCAGCAGAGCCACCAGCACGAGCACCAGGCCGGGGATCGCTACCAGCACGCCGACGGTGAACAGGATGGCCGGGGCGATCTGGTTCACCTGGCTCACCACGGGCAGGACAGCACTCGGAGCAGCGAGAAGCGGTTGTCGGCCGGTCAGCTCGAGGACCAGTTCGGTGCCGCTGTACAGGCATCCGGCGATGATCACCGAGGCCAGGGTGATGGCGACGACCGAGCCTGAGGAACGGATCTCGGGCCGTATCAGCTGCCTGTGGGTCGACCGGGTGGAACGGCCTTCCGGGTCACCCAGCTGCACCGCCGCAACCGCGCGGCGCGCCGGCACGCTCTCGGGTGCGGAGGTGCTGATGGTGCGGGTCATGGCTAACCATTCTGTTGAAGTGCGGAGCGCAGCGGTGGCGGGCGGCGGACGGTTCAGTCCGCCCGTTTGGGCCAGCGGATCTTGGCGCCGGTCAGGCGCACGGTGACCCCGGCGATGTCCGCCCCGGTGAGGGTGGCCACGGTGCCCCGGATGTCGTGCTGCGCGCGTTCGGTCCGGTCGAGGACGGCGCCGTCGGCCGGTGCCGTCCCGACCTGGTCGGGGGGAAGCACCCGGAGGGGGGTGCGCACGGTGAGGTCGAGGCGGCCGCCGACGTCGGCCAGGTCGACGGAGACCTGGCTGGGCTTCACGCCGAGCGATTCCGCGGCCACGGCCGAGACTACCCGGGTCATGGCACGGGCGGTGACGCGGGTGCGTCCTCGAGTCGCGAGTGTCTCTATCGAGCCGCTCACTGGGCGTCGGCCTTGCCGGTGTCGTCGGCCTCGTCGGTCAGGTGCACGTCGGTGATGGTCACGTCGACCGCGGTCACCTGCAGCCCCACGAGAGTCTCGATCGCTTCGATGATCGCGGTGCGGGCATCCTCGGCGACCTGCTGCAGCGGCGCCGGGTATTCGGCGACGATGCTCAGGTCGACGGCGATCTGGCTTTCTCCCACCTCGACACTCACGCCCTGGCTGTGGTCGGTGCTGTTCATAGCGTCGCGGATGGCGCCCAACGCGCGCGCGGCTCCGCCGCCGACGGCATGGATCCCGGCCACATCGCGCAGGGCGAGCCCGGCGATCTTCGCGACGACTGCATCGTTGATGACGGTCCTGCCGCGCGGCAGGCCGTTCGGCGAAACGATTTTGTCGATGCCGGGGCTGGTGGTGGGGATGAGACTGTTCATGAGGCGGGCTCCTGTGCTCGTCGGCCGCGCTGGCGCGGATCAGTTGTGACAATAAAGCTGGATGGTGAGATTGTCACTATGCTGCACGGAAGGGTGCTGGCGAGCGATTTTCTCTTGCCGAATCTCATTGATACTCTTCAGACGCATCTCACGGATGGTTCGTCACGAACACTGGCAACTTGCCCCGAGATTGTTTTGAGAAAAGAGAGGTCTCCGGTGCCAGTCACGGGGTCACACGAGCGCTCGCCACTCAGCGACGCCACAGACGCGATACTCGCCGCCCGCGCCGCGGACGGGGACCTGCGCGCCTTCGAGGTGCTCGTGCGTCGCCACGGGCCGCTGATGCGCGCCTACGCGACGCGGATTCTGGGCTCCAACAGCGATTCAGACGATGTGGTGCAGGAAACCTTCATCACGGCCTGGGAACGGCTGCCCGAGCTGCAGGACCCCGCCGCCACCAAGGCTTGGCTGATGAGAATCACCAGCCGCAAGGCGATCGACCGCATCCGCGCCCGCCGGCAGGACCAGCCTCTCGGCGAGTGGGATGCGCCGGCGCCGGAGTCCGAATCCCCTCATCAGCGGGCCGAAGCGGCGTCACAACGCGAGCGGCTCACACGTGCACTCGGTACTCTGAGCGAAGCACAGCGTCAGTGTTGGACGCTGCGGGAGATCGGTGGGCAGAGTTACGCCGAAATAGCCGAGGAGTTGGACTTGCCTCCGTCGACGGTTCGCGGCCTGCTGGCCCGGGCCAGGCAGAAGCTTATGCAGGAGATGGAGGAATGGCGATGACATCCCCCCACGACGGCCACGCCGACAACAACCTCATCGAGCAGCTCAGCGACTACATCGACCGCGGCGAGACCCCGCCGGATGATTTCCTCAACAGGGCACCGGAAAACCGGATCGCCTTCGACGCGCTCAGCAGATTCCGGTCGATGGCCCATGACATCCTCGACGAGGACGTCTCGGCCGAACCCGACCGGGACGACAGCTGGGTCGCCGGGATCCTCACCAACATCCACCGAGAGGCCAGGGCCGGGCGCTCGATCCCGGTGTCACATTCCTCGCCCAAGGCCAAACTGAGCCTGACCGAAGGCGCCGTCAGAGGCTTGATCCGGGCCGCCGGTGACTCCGTCGCCGGCACCTTCATCGGCCGCTGCCGGCTCGAGGGCGACGTGACGACCCCCGGCAGTCCGGTCACCGTGAACGTGGATGCGAGCGTGTTCTGGGGCGAGCGGATGCCGCAGACCGCGCAGCGCCTGCGGGACGCCATCACGACGTCGCTGCTGCACCACACCGAACTGAACATCGTGGCCGTGAACGTGACCATCACCGATGTGCACCTGCGCCGGAACCCGAAGGACGCCTAGCCCGACGACCGGTCCGGGATCCTAGGGCAGCCGGCGCGTACTGATCAGTGTGCGGTATCAGAGCGCACTGTCCTTGAGGGTGCGTTCCTGGGTCTGGTAGTCGACGCGCACGATCCCGAATCGTTGGGAGAAGCCGTAGGCCCACTCGAAGTTGTCCCTCAGCGACCAGACGAAGTAGCCGCGCAGGTCGACGCCGTTCTGGATGGCGCGGTGCGCCGCGGTGACGTGCCGACGCAGATAGTCCACCGGGTTGTCGTCGTGCACCTCGGTCAGGCCCTGGTCGTCGACCGTGACGACGGTATCGCCGTTCTGCACGGCGCCGGGCGTGTGCGAGAAGGTGTCCCAGATCGAGGGGCCGCGGCCGTCTTCGTCGACGGCGCCTTCGATCTGGTACGCGGCGGTCGCCGAACCGAAGACAAACGAATCGGGGAACTGCAGGCCGTTGTCGTGGAAGTCGGGGGTGCCGGCGGTCTGGTGCGCGTGTTATCAGTTCTGTTTTCGGATCGTCTGCGGCCGTGTTGCGGCCGATGTCTTCACTGGCGCCGGGTGACGGCGGGCGGATCAGTCCGCCGCGCCACCAGAGGCGGTGTCGTCTCCGGTGGAGGCGCTGCCGTCGCTCTGTGACCCGTCCGCGAGCTCCTCGGTGTGGGCGGCGTCGGCGCTGCTGAGGTCGGTGGAGCCGTCCGGTACCTTCGGGTGGTTCTTGTCGTCGGTATTCATCCCATCACTATAAACACCGGCGGTGACAGTCGGGCCGGGGCAACGCTGCCTCCTCCGCCCGCCTTAGAGTGGGAGCATGGCGGGGTTCGTGCAGCGGATTCAGCAGCGTCAGGTGACGCTGTTCCTCGCGGCCATAGCGCTCGGCGTGCTGGTCGGCTGGCTGGCACCCGCCGCCGCCCCCGTCCTCTCGCTGACCATCACCCCGGTGCTCGGGTTGCTGCTCTTCGCCACCTTCCTGGGCGTCCCATTGGCGGCCGTTGGGCGGTCGTTCCTCGACCGGAGGTTCCTGGGCAGCGTGCTGTCGGTCAACTTCGTGCTCGTACCGGCGGTGGTCTTCGGCCTCAGTCGGTTCGTCGCCGATGACCGGGCCCTGCTGCTGGGGGTGCTGCTGGTGCTGCTCACCCCGTGCGTGGACTACGTGATCGTGTTCACCGGCCTGGCCGGTGGGGCCAGCGACAAGCTGCTGGCCGCGACACCGTTGCTGATGCTGTTGCAGATCGTGCTGCTGCCGGGGTACCTGTGGCTCTTCGCGGGGCCGGACGCCGCTGCGTTGATCGAGGTGGCCCCATTCGTCGAGGCGTTCCTGGTGCTGATCGTGCTGCCGCTGGCGGCCGCGGCCGCGGTGCAGTGCGGCAGTCGGCGGCGCCGGTGGGCCCGCAGTGCCGGCTCCATCGAGACGTCCATGCAGGCGGCGATGGTGCCGCTCATGATGGTCACCCTCGCCGTGGTCGTCGGGTCTCAGATCGCCGCGGTGGGTGCACAGGCCGCCGCATTGCTGGCCGTGGTGCCGGTCTACATCGCCTTTCTGGCCATCATGGTCGGGGTCGGCCTGGTCGCCGCCCGGCTGGCCCGCCTTGACGTGCCGGCCTCGCGTGCCCTGGTGTTCAGCGGAGCAACCCGCAACTCGCTGGTGGTGCTGCCGTTGGCCCTGGCACTGCCGGCTTCCCTGGCCCTGGCGCCGCTGGCCGTGGTGACGCAGACCCTGGTCGAGCTGCTGGGCATGGTGGTCCTGGTGCGGCTGGTGCCCCGCCTGGTGCCGGGTTCCCGGCCGGATGCGGCCCGGCCGTAGAGTGTTGCGTTCTGTGACGACGGCCCGTGACAGGGCAAAATCGCGAACCTACACTCGAGGCAACGAAGCCCAACGGTGAAGGAGGCCCAATGATCACGCAACCGCTGCACGTCCTGCAGTGCAACAGCACGGGAGGCGAGGGCTGCGTCAACCACGGAGCCGGTCACACGACCCAGCCCATTCACGTGCGGGTGGCCGAGGCCACGCCCAGCAAGTGGACCGACGGTCTCGTGGTGCGCGCCACATCCGATGGCTGGATCGGCGTCAACCTGTTCGGGTACGGCGACGCGGCCGACAGCGACACCGCGACGGTATGGGTGTGGAACCACGCCGATCACACGGCGCACCTCTCCTCTGGAGCGCCGGTTGCGTTGTACTCCGTCTATAACGTGCTCGCAAGTGCCCGTAGCCGGATCAGCGTGGTGCGGCTCTAACGTGACGCCCGCCGCGGCATCCGTAAGATGGCCGCATGGTGGGCATGCAGGACCGGATCGTTCTCGACGTGAGCGTCGAGGACTGGGAAACCTATCTGCGCGGCCGGCCCGATGACGGCGGCGTGCGCCTGAAGCTGCGCAAGAAGAGCTCGTCGGCGCCGGGGATGACCTGGTCGGAGGCCCTGGACGTGGCGCTCTGCTACGGCTGGATCGACGGGCAGACCAGCCGGCTCGACGACGACTACACGCTCACCGGTTTCTCGCCGCGGCGGAAGAACAGCCCGTGGTCGCAGATCAACCGGGAGCACGTGGCGCGCCTCATCGTCGAGGGGCGGATGCAGCCGGCCGGGCTGGCCGAGGTCGAACGCGCCAAGGCCGACGGCCGCTGGGACGCTGCGTACCGGCAGAAGGATGCCGTGGCGCCTTCCGACCTGCAGGCGGCCCTGGACGCCGACCCGGTCGCGGCCGCGTTCGTCGCCGGGCTCACCAAGGTCGAGCGGTTCCGGATCTACTTCCGCCTGAACACCATCAAGACCCCCGCGGTGCGGGCCGCGCGCATCCGCGACGTGATCGACAAGGCTGCTCGCGGCGAGCAGCACTACCGCTGAGCGGCGCCCCGCTGCCGAGCGCAATGCGCTCCGCCGCTCCGCCGCTCCGCCGCTCCGCCTGACTCGCCCATTCTCGCTAGTGCGCGCCCGGCTGAACTAGCAAACTCGGGCGAGTCACCGCCTCGGGTGGGTTGACTTGCCCGTTTTCGCTAGTGCGCGCCCGGCTGGACTAGCAAACTCGGGCGAGTCGCCCCCTCGCCACCTCGCCACCTCGCCTGACTCGCCTGACTCGCCTGACTCGCCCGTTTTCGCTAGTGCTGGGGCGGCTGGACTAGCGAAAATGGGCGAGTCACGAAAGGGTAGGAGGGGATCAGGGGTGGGCGCCGGGCACCAGCAGGCCCGATTCGTAGGCGATGATCACCAGCTGGGCGCGGTCGTGCGCGCCGAGCTTGGTCATCATGCGGTTCACGTGGGTCTTGGCGGTGTGCGGGGAGATCACCAACTCGTCGGCGATGGCGCCGTTACCGTGGCCGCGGCCCACGAGCAGCAGGATCTCCAGCTCCCGCTCGGTGAGCAGCGCCAGGGCGGCGGGAGCCTCGAGCGTGGCAGGCACGGCGGGTGCGGTGTAGCGGTCGATCAGGGCCCTGGTGGCGCGCGGCGAGAGCAGGGCGTCGCCGCCGTGCACGATGCGGATGGCGTTCATCAGGTCCTGCGCCTCGGTGCCCTTGCCGACGAACCCGCTGGCGCCGGCTCGCAGCGCCTGCAGCACGTACTCGTCCTCCTCGAACGTGGTGAGCACGATGATGCGGGTCGCCGCCAGCGCCGGGTCGGCGCAGATCGCCGCGGTCGCCTGGATGCCGTCCATCACCGGCATCCGGATGTCCATCAGCACGATGTCCGGCCGCGTCTCGCGCACCACCTGCACGGCCTCACGACCGTTGCCGGCCTGGCCGGCCACGCGGAATCCCTCCTCGTGCGAGACCAGCTCGGCCACGGCGGTGCGGATCAGGGACTGGTCGTCGGCGAGGACTACGGAGATCATGAGGCACCATTCGGTTGCAGATCCACGGCCGGATCGGGGAGGGGACGGTCGGTGTCGGTGGGCAGCCAGGCGGTGAACCTGAACACCGGGCCCGGCCCCCTGGCGGCGCTGAGCCGGCCGCCAACCGAGCCGACCCGTTCCCGGGCGCCGAGCAGACCGTGCCCGGCACCGGCCGACGGCTCGGCTGACGATATGGCGGTCGCGGGCGGATCCACGGTGTTGGTCACCGTGACCTCCACGGCGGCCGGCTGGTAGTCCAGGTGAAGCAGCGCGGAGCGGTCGGCGCCGTGTTTGTGCGCGTTGGTCAGCGCCTCCTGCACCACGCGATACGCCACCATGTCGACGGCGCCGGGCAGCGGCCGGGGTGTGCCGACCACCCGGTGGTCCACCCGCAACCCGCTCCGCTCGAAGTCGATCAGCAGCGGCTCGAGGTCGGCGAGCCCGGCCACCGGCGCCGTCGTCAGGCCGGTGCCGCCGGCATCCGTGGCACGCAGCACCGACAGAAGGCTGCCGATTTCACCGAGCACCGTGCGGGCGGCCTCGCGGATGGTCGCCAGCGACTTCTCGGCGTCGTCGGGCCGGGCGGGCAGCGCCTGGGAGGCGACGCTGGAGTGCAGGTTGATCACGGCGATCTGGTGGGCGAGCAGGTCGTGCAGGTCGCGGGCGATGCGCAGGCGCTCCTCGGCCACCCGACGGAGCGCCTCGGCCTCCTTGGTCTCCTCGGCCCGGCGAGCCCGCTCGGTGATGCCGCGGATGTAGGCCGCGTGCGACCGGTTGGCGTCTCCCGCGGCGGTGGCGAAGCCGACGAACGCGGCCAGCTGCAGCATGGCGCGCGCGTCGTGCCACGTCGAGTCGAGGAACACGAGGGTGGCCGCGCCGATCACCAGCACGGTGACGCCGGAGAAGATCAGCGAGGTGCGTCGCGGCAGCCAGCGCGCCACCGCGAACACCCCGATCAGCACAGCAATGAGGTAAGTTACGACCGGCCCGTCCACTGCGAAGCCGAGCGCGCACGCCACGACAGCCGCGGATGCGCCCACCAGCGGCGCCCGCCGGCGTAGCAGTACCGCGCCCGCCGAGACCAGCGCAAACCCGAACGCCGCGGGGCTGGAGATGATGTTGCCGCCGATGTCGGTGCGGGCGAAGCTGGGACCGAGCACGACAAGCAGCAGGATGCCGTGGCGAAGCCAGGCGGGCAGCCTGGACAGCGGCGAGAAGTCGCGGCCGGCCGGGTCGGCCTCGGCGTGCCCGGACGCAGTGCGAGCGGAGGAGCGGGGGTGCCGTCGTGTCGGTGCCTGGTCGCGTTGGGTCCGCACGGTGTCCTCCCGCCCGAAGAATCGGGCTCGATCACCATTCTGTCAACCGATCGGCGCCGCGTCAGCCCACCATCGCGGGTGCCGCACATACTGCGTTCGTGGTAGGCCGGCTCCGGCTCGCGGCGAGACCGTGCACCTCGTGGTACGGCCGGATTGCCACAACGGGAGGATGACCGGGCTTGGCGGGTCCGGGCAGACTGGAGTCGTGCCGTTGGGCCGGCCCGATCCGGGTCGGTCCGGCCGGCACGCCTACTCGCGCAGCGCCCATCAGCGCAGCACCCATCACCGCAGCACCCATCACCGCAGTGCCCATCACCGCAGCACCCATCAGCGCAGCACCCATCAGCGCACCAACCAGGAGAGCCCACCCATGACCGTGCCAATTCTCGCAGCCCGCGACATACACAAGTCGTACGGCCGCGGCGCCACCCGGTTCGACGCCCTCAAGGGCGTCTCCCTCGACGTCCAGCAGGGCGAGTCCATAGCCATCGTCGGCAAGAGCGGGTCGGGCAAGTCCACCCTCATGCACCTGCTGGCGCTTCTGGACAACCCCAGCGCCGGTGCCGTGGAGCTCAGTGGTCGCGACGCCAGTGCGCTGAGCGGCAAGGTCGTCAACCAGACCCGCAACGAGACCTTCGGTTTCGTCTTCCAGCAGTTCTTCCTCACGCCCAACACGAGCGTGCTGGAGAACGTGACGCTGCCGCTGCAGATCGCCGGCATCGGCGGTGCCGAGCGCAAACGCCGCGGAATGGCAGCCCTGGAGCAGCTGGAGCTGGCCGACAAGGCCAAGAACAAAGCCATCGACCTCTCGGGCGGGCAGAAGCAGCGGGTGGTGATCGCCCGGGCGCTGGTGAACAACCCCAGCGTCATCTTCGCCGACGAACCCACCGGCAACCTCGACTCCGCCACCGGCAAGGTCGTTGAGGACATCCTGTTCTCGCTGCAGAAGGAGAACGGCATCACCCTCATCATCGTGACCCACGACGAGGATCTCGCGGCCCGGTGCGACCGCCGCGTGTACATCCGCGACGGCCTCATCGTCGACAGTCTGCACGCGGTGCCCGCAACCCCGGCCGCAGCGTCAAGTGGTGAAGAGGTGCGCTCGTGAACGTCTTCGACCTCGTGCGCTCGGCCGTGAAGAACAGCCTGCGCAGCAAGACCCGCACCACGCTCACGGTGCTCGCCATCTTCATCGGCGCCTTCACGCTCACCCTCACCAGCGGGGTCGGCACCGGCATCAACCAGTACATCGACACGACGGTGGCCTCGATCGGCGCCGACGACGTGCTCACCGTCACCAGGGCTGCCGAAGACGCCGCGGATGGCCCGGTCGAATACGACCCGGACGCCCGGGCCGTCGCAGCCGCCACGGGTCGCCCGGGTTCGACGGTCGTGGCCCTCACCTCCACCGACCTCACCGCCATCGAGGACGTGGACGGCGTGCTCTCGGTCGAACCGCAGCTGCGGGTCAGCCCCGACTACGTGCAGGTCGGTGACGGCACGGCCTACGAGGCCACCGTCGGCAGCTTCATCCCCGGCATGGCCCTCGACCTTGCCGCCGGCGCCGAACCCGCCGCGGCCAGCAGCACCAACGAGGTCGCCATCCCGGTCTCCTACGTCGACGCCCTCGGCTTCGCCGATGCGGATGCCGCGGTGGGCCAGACGCTGACCTTCGGCGTGACGGATGTGCAAGGCACGCAGTCACAGGTCACCGCCACGATCATGGGTGTGGCCGAGGAGGGGCTGGTGGGTTCGACGGCGTTCACCGCGAACGAGACACTGACCCAGACCCTCTACGACACCCAGAGCGTCGGCCTCTCCGACGCGGGCAAGGACAGCTACGCACAGGCCATCGTGCGGTTCGACCCCACCGGTACGGATGCCGACCTCACCGCGCTGAAGGAGTCGCTGGGCGATTTGGGCTACACCGGCACCACCGTCGAGGACGCCATCGGCGCGTTCAAGGCCGTCATCGACGGCATCGTGCTGGTGCTCAACGGGTTCGCCGTGATCGCCCTGCTGGCCGCCGGTTTCGGCATCGTGAACACCCTGCTGATGAGCGTGCAGGAACGCACCAGGGAGATCGGCCTGATGAAGGCCATGGGCCTGGGCGGCGGCAAGATCTTCGGCCTGTTCAGCCTGGAGGCCGTGTTCATCGGCCTGATGGGCAGCGCACTCGGTGTGGGTGTCGGCATGCTGGCCGGCCTGGGCGCCAACGCTCTGCTCGCCGACACCCTGCTGGCCGACCTGCCCGGGCTCACCCTGGTGGCCTTCGACCCGGCGGCGCTCGCCACCATCGTGCTCACCGTGATGGGCCTGGCCTTCCTGGCCGGCACCATCCCGGCCCTGCGCGCCGCCCGGCAGGACCCGATCGAGTCGCTCCGCTACGAATAGTCTCCGGTCGCTCGCCCTGAGCCCGCCCCGCCGAAGCGGCGGCGGGCTCTTGCGTGCGCGGAGCTCACGCGGTGAGATGGGCGCCATGAAGGTGACGAGCGCAACCATCGGCCTGCCCGTCCGCGATCTGGCGGCCGCCGAGGCCTGGTACAGACGGGTGTTCGAGTTGACCGTGCCGGCGGTGGAACCCGCCCCGGGGGTGATTGAAATCGTGCTCGGGCCTATCGACCTGCAACTCAGCGAGGAACCGCCCGGGCGCACCGGGGCCCAGGTGATCCTGCGGCTCGGCGTTCCGGACGCATCCGCCGAGTACCGCCGCCTCACCGGGCTGGGCCTGACGCTCGGCCCGCTGGAGCACGTGCCCGGCGTTGTGGACTACGTCGACTTCGTCGATCCGGACGGCAACGCGCTCAGCCTGTACTCCCTCAACGGCTGACCGGGCGCCGGCTGCTGGTAGACGTCGGGGATGCCGTCGCCGTCGGCATCCACCGCGTCGGCCTGCTCGATGCGGCGGTAGACGCGGTTGCGGGCGCGGAGGATCACCGAGGCGAGCAGGGCGGCGGTGATGGAGGCGACCAGGATGCCCACCTTGGCGTGGTCGTTGGCGAGCCCGCCGGCCCCGAAGCTCAGGTCGGCGATGAGCAGCGACACCGTGAAGCCGATGCCGGCGAGGATCGCCACGCCGATCAGGTCGATCCAGCGGAGCGCCGGGTCGAGCTTCACCGGGGTGAGCCTGGTCAGCAGCCAGGTCGTGCCCACGATGCCCACGGGCTTGCCGAGCACCAGTCCCACGATGATTCCGATCGCCACGGGGTCGGTGAGCGCGCCGACCAGGCCGGCCCAGCCGCCCACGGTGACGCCGGCGGAGAAGAACGCGAAGACCGGCACGGCGAAGCCGGCCGAGAGCGGGCGGAAGCGGTGCTCGAAGTTCTCCGACAGGCCTGGTCCCTCCGCGGCGGGCCGGTCGGGGCGGGCGCGGCGGTGGATGACCGGCACGGCGAAGCCGAGCAGGACCCCGGCCACGGTGGCGTGGATGCCGCCGGCGTGCACGAGGGCCCACACGGCGAAGCCCAGCGGCAGCAGGATCAGCCAGGCGGCCCAGGCCTTCTCGGCGAAGAAGCGCCGGTACTTCTGGGCGAGGACGGTGTACAGCGCGAGCGGGATCAGCGCGAACAGCAGCGGGCTGAACTGCACGTCATCGGAGTAGAACACGGCGATGATCGAGATGGCCAGCAGGTCATCGACCACGGCCAGGGTGAGCAGGAAGAGGCGCAGGGCGCTGGGCAGGTGCGAGCCCACGATGGCCAGCACCGCCACAGCGAAGGCGATGTCGGTGGCGGTGGGGATGGCCCAGCCGCGCAGGGTCTCCGGGCTGACCAGGTTGACTCCGGCGTAGAACAACGCGGGCACGGCCACGCCGCCCATCGCTGCGGCGACGGGCACGATGGCCCGGGACGGGGAGCGCAGGTCGCCGTCCACGAGTTCCTTTTTGAGCTCAAGGCCGACCAGGAAGAAGAAGATCGCCAGCAGTCCGTCGGCCGCCCAGGCGCCCAGACTGAGTTCCAGGTGCCACGGTGCGTAGCCGATCCGGAAGTCGCGTAGGGCGAAATAGGCCTCGGACGCGGGCGAGTTGGCCCAGATCAGGGCGACCGCGGCGGCGGCGACCAGCAGGAAGCCGCCGACGGTTTCCTTGCGGAGGATCGCGCCGATGCGGAGCTTCTCGCGGTAGCTGCCGCGGGAGGGAACCGTGTCGGGGGTCAGCGGGTGGGGGGTGTCGTGTGTCAAGGCACTCCAGAGGGTGTGGGGGGTCGGTCGTGCGAGTGCTGACCAGACTTCCCAGCTCACCTGTCGATAATTTACCCGAGTTCCCTGATCAACCCGTGTGTGGTCTGGGCACGCGGCGTGGGCAGGGTGAGGATCTCTGCGCCGTCGTCGGTGATCGCGATGGTGTGCTCGCTGTGCGCCGTGCGGCTGCCCGTCGCGCTGCGGAGGGTCCAACCGTCGGCGTCGGTGATCAGTTCGGCGGTGCCGACCATGACCCACGGCTCCAGGGCCAGCAGCAGCCCGGGGCGCAACCGGTAGCCCCGCCCGGGCCGGCCGGTGTTCGACACGTGCGGGTCCTGGTGCATCGTCGAGCCGATGCCGTGACCGCCGAAGTCCACGTTGATCGGGTAGCCGGCCTCTTTGAGGACGGAGCCGATGGCATGGGAGAGATCGCCGATTCGGGCTCCGGGTGCGGCGGCGGCGATCCCCGCGACCAGTGCACGTTCGGTCGCGTCGATCAGTGCAAGGCTCTCCGCCGGCTCCGAGTCACCCACGACGAAGCTGATGGCCGAGTCCGCCGCGATGCCATCGAGGGAGACAGCGAGGTCGAGAGTGAGCAGGTCACCGTCCGCCAGCGCGTAGTCGTGCGGGAGCCCGTGCAGCACGGCGTCGTTCACGGCGGTGCAAATGTAGTGGCCGAACGGGCCGCGCCCGAAGGACGGCGCGTAGTCGACGTAACAGGACTCGGCGCCGGCCAGGGCGATCATGGCCTGGGCCCACCGGTCGATGTCCAGGAGGTTGGTGCCCGCCGTGCTGCGGCTCTTCAGGCTCTGCAGGATGTCGGCGACCAGGGCGCCGGACATCCGCGCTTTGGCCAGCTCGGCGGGGTTCAGGATCTCGATCATGCGGTGCCCTTCTCGTGGAACCAATAACTATACCGGCCATATTATCCCGGTAGACTGATCGTCATGGTCAGGTTGCCGCTCACCCCCGCCGAGCTCGAGCGCGGCGCGCGCCTCGGCGCGCTCCTCCGTTCCGCCAGGGGCGAGCGCTCGATGCTGCACACCGCCCTGGCGGCCGACGTCTCGCCGGAGACCCTGCGCAAGATCGAATCGGGCCGCATCGCGACCCCGGCCTTCCCGACCATCGCGGCGATCGCCGAGGTGCTCGGCCTGTCCCTCGATGCGGTGTGGGCAGAGATCAGCCAGTCAGAAGACGGTGTGGCGCCGGCCGGCGCCGGCACAGGAACGGCCGAGCGACTGGCCTCCTGAGCTCCTCGTTGAACGAGGGAGAAGTAGATTTCAGCGTCACTCGGCCAGGATGCGTGCACGGGCACGTGCAGCGGATTCTCGAATTCCTGCCGGCGACTGAGTGCTTGGAGCTGGTCCCAGACTCGGGCATACCGGTCAAGGACCCGGCTCGCAGCGATCCAAAAGATGAAAAGTGGCGGCCCGGGTGAGACCCGGGCCGCCGGTGGTGCTCCTATCGACAGTCGTGGGCGCGGGCTCAGTCGTGGCGGAGTCTGCGCGAGTCGATGAGGCGGAGGTTGACATTCCGACGTTGTGGCGAGCCGGTTTCACGATCGATTCGGTCGTGGCATTCTCGAACCGCATCGTGCGGCTCAGGGGCGCTATGCCGCGTAAGAACCAATGATGCTGAACAGGTTGGCCAGGGCTAGGAGAATTTCTTGAATGGTCTGCATGATTGCTCACTCTCGATTTGGTTGTGATCCGAATTGACGCGCGGTCAGGGATTCCGACGAGATCTCGGGTACTTGAGGCCCTAAACGGTTCAGATGAATCGTTGCATCGGACCTTCGTCTGGTCATCAGTAATTTGACTTAATTCGAGGTCCACGACGTGATGCAGCCCCTTTTCGCCATAGCTGGTCGTGTGACACGTAGGCATGTGACGACGCTGCGCCTATTGGCTTGAGACTTCGTCGACACCGGACCGGGTGCGAGCGAGCGCTGCGTGAAGCTGAGACCGGTTCGCGATTCCTAACTTTGGATACGCTCGGTAAAGATGCGAGTCCACGGTCCTGCGCGATATGTACAGTTGATCCGCGATGTGCTTATTGGACAGCCCAGCTGCCGCCAACCGAACGACCTGTGATTCCTGCGCGGTGAGATCGAAAGCTCCGCTACCAGGCTCCCGATCAGTCCAGGTTGAGTCTCCTGCCGCTCGGAGCTCGGCGGCAGCCCGATCCGAAAATGCGCGAGCGCCGGATGCTGCGAAAACGTGCCGCGCCGCCGTGAGGTGCGGCCGGGCGTCCACGATTCTTCGGTCGCGGCGAAGCCACTCTCCGTAGAGAAGGTGGGTTCGGGCTAGTTCAAGAGGCATTTGGCAGTTAGTGCCCGCTTCGAGAGCTGCTTCGAAGTGCTGTGCTGCTGCTATGCCCGGAGTGAGAAGAGCTCGACCGCGATGGGCAAGCATGCGCAGATGAGGCGCGTCGAACGTATCCGCAATGTGCGCGGCCCTCCGCACGGCTTCCTGTGCCAGGGCCGGTTCCCCGCAACCAGCGGCTGCCTCGGCCACGTCAGCAACAACCAAGGGCTCGAGGCTTGACCAGAGCTGGGCCGCCTCAAGGTCCTTCAATGCATCGCGATATCGGCCGTCTAGCAAAGCGAGCAAGCCAGCCGCCCAGTCGGCTTTCGCTCGGGCGGCGGCAAGATCGTTCTTGGAGAGGAACCGGGTAGCCTGAATGGCCCGCCGTGCGGCAGGGCCACAACCCGACCACGTATGGATTAGCGCGGACACGGCCTGACCCGCGGCGCCGACGGGGTCGAGGGATAGGTCCGCGCTGATCGAGATGGCTTTTTCGGCGTCAGCATGTGCTTGGTCCAGTTGCCCACGATACATCCGGCTCGTGGCGAGACCAGCAAGCGCCGTGGCTTCATCAGCCGGGGACTGCATTGCGTGGAAACGAGCACTGGCCGAGCTGAAACCCGCCTGGGCAGTAACGTGATCATGCTGATGGTCGGCAGCGTACCCGAGCGCCATCGAGGCATACGGATCGACGCCTAATGCCGACATTATGCCGGGGAGCGCGAGTCGTATTTCGGGGCGGGCCATGGGATCGACGACAGCGATGGAGAGCATCGCGGTGGGGTGCTGTGACAACCCGAGTGCTTCAATACCTTCGCGAATTCTCTGCCGTGTGACCGGTTCGGTTCGATACGGACCGGCTGCGAACGCGGCCGCGGTGAGCACCATTCGGCGTTCTGCAGCGTTCGCCGTTCCATGCGGTCCGGCAAGCTCGGCGGCCAAGGTCAGTGCTCCACCTAGTTGATGGTCAGCCGACAACCCGTCGGCAGGCAGATCTACCAGCTGCTGCAAAATGAACAGACGCGCTCGAGCCATCGGTTCCGTCACCAAGACGGCCGCCTCCTTCAACGTGGCGCTGGCTGCATGAGTGAGTCCCGCTTGGCGGAAGAAGTCGGCCGATCTCAGCAATCGTCCGACCTCCTTGGCGCCGTCCGGAGAAAGGATCGCGGCGCGTCGAAGCATCACGGCGGCGTCGGGTCGGGCACCCCGGTTGGCCGCACGATCTGCGACTACGTCGAGCTCCACAGCCACAGTCTCGTCACGGTTCAGAGACGCTGACGCCCTGTGCCAAGCCCCGACATCACTCTGGAGTGTGGCCCCGAGGGCCTTGTGCGCCTCGAGGCGTTCGGCCAGGGACGAAGCATTGAGTACAACGGATCGAAGCAGCGGGTGTCTGAAACAAACTCGGCCCGATGACACGTGCAGGATGTTCACTTTCTCCGTCTCGTCGAGGTCCGCGAGTGAGCATCCCAATAGGCTTGACGCTGCAAGGATGTCAGAGAATTTGATGTCTGGAGCCGAGGCAGCGACGAGCAGTACTTTCTGGCCTCGATCTGACATCTCCTTCAGGGTGGCGAGGAAGACGGCCTCAAGGCGACTCGAGACAAGCAGCGTTTCATTGAGAGTTCGATTGCCGTTTGTGTCACCGACAGGAACCTCGGCGGCCGCGGCAAACTCCTCGAGGGCGAGCGGATTTCCCGCGGCGGCCACGAGCGCACGGCGGCGTTCAGCGGCCGAGAGGGATAGGTCGAGAGAATCGAGAAGAAGCTCAGCATCCCGGTCGAATATGGGACCGAGGGGTACGACCGTTGACGCAAGCCGCAGCGAGCGCATTTGGTCAGCGGTGGGCAAGCCGATTTTTATCGGTGCCGAACGCGCCGTCGCGACGAGTAGAGCTCGGCTCCCCCGCAGACGGGGTGCAATGAACGCCAGAACCCGGGCTGTGGCCACGTCCAGCCATGGAGCGTCTTCCACCGCCAGGAAAACGGGTTGCACCGCTGCTGCTTCTTCAATCAAACCCAGGGCAGCGATGGCAACAACGAATGGATCCGGCGACAAGCCCTCGTCCACCGCGAAAACCGACCGTAACGCGTCGCGTTGTCGCGGTGGAAGCGCATCCATCATCGGAAGGATCGGATACAGCAGCTCATGCAGACCAGTGAACCCGGCCGCCGCCCCGAAATCGATTCCGGTGCACTGCAAAACCTGAAAATCAACCAGACGCGCGTTCTCAATGACAGCCGAGAGCAAGGCCGTCTTGCCCACTCCAGCTTCGCCCTCAATCAGAACAGACAAGACACTGGTTTCCGCACTGAGAACGCTCTCGAGGGTCTGCTTTAGCGCAGTAGCTTCTCTGTCCCGCCCGAAAAGTTCCACTGTCGCATCCCCGCTTTTCGTAAGCCGCAGTGCAAAAATCACCAACCACGCAGTTGCAACCCTATTGGCCTCCCGCGCGTCGTCAAGCACATGAGGCGCGGGCTTCACGATGCTGATTCCCCGGGTTTACGGCGTGTTCTTCAGAGGTGTGCGGGGTGGGCGCCGCTAGGCGGGTGGCATGCCACCCGCACAGCGGCGCCTACCCCGCAGTCCGCATTCCTGCCGGTCCGCATCCGTGCCGGACCGCATTCCTCCCGGTCCGCATCCGTGCCGGACCGCATTCCTGCCGGTCCGCATCCGCGGCCCTGCTCAGGCCACGGAGTAGCTTACGCTGATCTCGTGGCTTTCCCCGGGCGCCAGGGTGATCGTGTTGTCGCGGATGTTGCAGGTCTCCACGCACACCATGCCGGTGTACTCGGTGTCGCCGAAGTCCGCCATGGCGGCGGCCTTGTCGATCCACGGGTTCCAGACCACGGTGCTGGCCGAGCCCTGCTTGGCGACGGTGATGACCCGGCCGGTGGCGGCATCCGTCACCGTGGTGGTGGCCTGGCTGTTCAGGTAGATGCGGTCGGTCTCGGCGTCGAAGCGCACCGGGGTGCTCTCGGCGGGGCGCGGGCCGGTGAGGCGGTCAGTGTACGGGGCGCCCTCGAGGCCGGCGACCTCGGTCTGGCGGATGTCGGCGACCGCGAGGTAGGTGTGCAGGGCCTCCTCGAAGCTCAACTTCGTGCTGCCCCGGTTGGTGACCCGCAGGGAGAGCGACAGCCGGGCCCCGACGGTGACCGTGTAGCGTGCCTCGAACGGGTGCGGCCAGGCCGAGGCGCGGGTGGCCTCGGTGTCGGTAAGCAGGAACACCAGCACCACGTCGTCGCCGGCCTCCCGAGCCTCGGCGAGCTGCCAGTCGGCGAGGCGGGCGAATCCGTGTGACGGGGCCGTGGCGTCCGTGGGGTGTGCGGCGAACCAGGGGAAACAGATCGGCACGCCACCGCGCAGGGGCACGCCCGGTGCGTACTCGCTCTGCTCGCTCATCCAGATCACCGGGGTGCCGCCGGTGGGCGTCCAGGAACTCAGGTGCGCGCCGCGGAGGTAGATCTCGGCGGAGCCGGCCGGGCCGAACACCCGCGCCACGGCCAGGCCGCCGGGGCCCATCCCCAATTCGACGGAGGACGGCAGTTCGGGCAGGTGCGGGACGATTGCAGACATAGTGACCTCCGTGGTTGTTGGGCGTGTTCCCATCCTAGGAACCGGGCCCCTGCTGAGGGACTCGTAAGCCACAACGGCGCCGGAGCGCGTCGTTCTCGACGCGACGCGCACCCTGTCTGCCGGTATGCGGGCAAGGCGCCGTTATGCGGGTGGCGCGCCACCGGCGTAACGGCGCCTGACCCGCAGATCGCGCGGCCGCTCGCCTCACGCTGCGGGTGGCGGATCGGGCGCGTAACGGTAGCCCATGCCCGCCTCGGTGAGCAGGTAGCGCGGGTGGGACGGGTCGGCCTCGAGCTTCTTGCGCAGCTGGGCCAGGTAGAGGCGGAGGTAGCCGGTGTCGGTCATCTTGTGCTGCCCCCAGACCTCGGCGTACAGCGCCTGCCGGCTCACCAGCTTGCCCGGCGTGCGCAGCAGCAGCTCCAGGATCTGCCACTCGGTGGGGGTCAGCCGCACGTGCTCCGGCCCGCCGGGTGCGGCCCGCACGATGGTCTTGGCCGGCAGGTCAACGGTGATGTCGCCGAAGGTGACCACGGGTTCGTCGCCGCTGGTGGGCATCCGGCGGGTGAGGGCACGGATGCGCGCCAGCAGTTCGTCGATCGAGAACGGCTTGGTGACGTAGTCGTCGGCGCCGCGGTCCAGGGCCTCCACCTTGTCCCAGGCTCCGCTGCGGCCGCTGACCACCAGGATCGGCACGCTGTTCCAGGCGCGCACAGAGTCGATCACGGCGAGGCCGTCGAGGGCGGGCATGCCGAGGTCGAGCATCACCAGGTCGGGGTGGTATTCCACGATCGCCGCCAGCGCGGCGGGGCCGTCGTGGGCGGTGACGATCTCGTAGCCGTGGGCGCCCAGGGTGATGCGAAGCGCCCGGAGGATCTGTGGGTCGTCGTCGGCGATCAGGATTCTCATGCGGTGACCTCGTCGCTGGCGGGGGGTGCGGTGGGGGCGGCGGCCGGCAAGGAGATCACCATGGTGAGCCCGCCGCCGGGGGTGTCGTCGGCGTCGAGGCTGCCGCCCATGCCCTCGACGAATCCCTTCGACAAGGCCAGGCCGAGACCGAGACCGGTGGAGTTGTCGGTGTCGCCGAGCCGTTGGAACGGCACGAACACCTCATCGCGCCGGCCGGCCGGGATGCCGGGCCCCTGGTCCATGATGCGCAACTGCAGGGTGTCGGCGAAGCGGCTGGCCGATACCCGGGCGGGTGTGCCGGCCGGTGAGAACCGGATGGCGTTGCTGAGCAGGTTCACCACCGCGCGCTGCAGCAGACCGGGGTCGGCGAGCACCGGCGCGAGATCGCCCGGCAGGTCGAGTTGCACGGTGTCCGGGCCGAGGCCGAGCTCGTCCAGGGCCGGCAGCACCACGTCGGCGAGATCGACGGGGCCCAGCGCCACGGCCAGCGCCCCGGCCTGCAGCCGGCTCACGTCGAGCAGGTTGGTCACCAGGGAGGCGAGGGTGTCCAGGCTTTCCCCGGCGGTGTCAAGCAGCTCGGTGCGGTCGCTTTCGGGGAGGGTGATGTCGGTGGCCCGCAGCCCGCTGATGGCCGTCGTCGCGGCGGCCAAGGGCCGGCGGAGGTCGTGGCCGACGGCGGCGAGCAGGGCGCTGCGCATCCGGTCGGCCTCGGCGAGCGGACCGACCTCGCTGGCCGTCTGAGCCAGATCCCGGTGCTCGAGGGCGGCTTCGATCTGGCTGGCGATGACGCTGAGCAGCCGTCGTTCGGAGGCGGCCAAGTCGGGTCCGTCGAGCTCGAGGCTGGCCCGGGTGCCGATGGGCACCGTGGTCGCCGCCGCGCCCGGCACCCCCGGGGCCGCCGCGGGGCTCGCATCCGCCCCGCCCGCCTCGACGAGCACCGCTCCGTCGGCGAGCAGCCGCACCCGGTTGAGCCCGAATGCCTCGCGGGTGCGGGTGACCAGCGCCTGCAACGCATCCTCGCCGCGCAGCACGCTGCCGGCCACGGTGGCCAGCAGCTCGGACTCGGCCGCCGCCCGCCGGGCCGTGCGCGTGCGCCGGGCCGCCTGGTCGACGACGTAACTCACCAGCAGGGCGTTGACGAGGTAGAGCGAGAGCGCGAACAGGTGCAGCGGCTCCGCCACGGTGACCGTGTAGAGCGGTTGCACCAGGAAAAAGTCCAGGGTGAGACCCGACAACAGTGCCGCGAACAGCGCCGGCCAGAGCCCGCCGACGAGGGCGACCACCACGACGAGCAGCTGGTAACTGAGCACGTCACTGGTGATCGACTCCTCGCTGCGGAAGCTGACCAGCAGCCAGGTGAGCAACGGGCCGCCGGCCAGTGCCAGGGCGAAACCGGCCAGCCGGCGCCGCACGGTGAGCGAGCCGCCGAGCCTGGGCAGCGCAGCACCGCCGCCGGCCGCCGAGTGAGTGACGATGTGCACGTCGATGTCGCCGGATTCGCGGGTAATGGTGCTGCCGATGCCGGGACCGGACAGCGCCGCGGAGACCCGGTTGCGGCGGCTGACGCCGATCACCAGCTGGGTGGCGTTTGCCGCGCGGGCGAACTCCACCAGCGCCCGGGGGATGTCATCACCGACCACCTGGTGATAGCTGCCGCCGAGCTCCTCCACCAGCGCCCGTTGAGCCGCAAGGGCGCCCGGATGCGGCGAGGCCAGGCCATCCTGGCTGATCACATGCGCGGCGATCAGCTCGCCGCCGGCCGAACGGGCCGCGATGCGAGCGCCCCGGCGAATGAGGGTGTCGCCCTCCGGCCCGCCGGTGAGCGCCACGACCACGCGCTCCCTGGCCTCCCACTTGTTCGAGATGCCGTGCTCGGCCCGGTAGCTCTTCAGCGCCGTGTCGACCTCGTCGGCCAGCCAGAGCAGCGCCAGTTCCCGGAGCGCCGTGAGGTTGCCGAGCCGGAAATAGTTCGACAGAGCCGCGTCGATACGGGTGGCCGGGTACACGTTGCCCTCCGCGAGCCGGTCGCGCAGAGCCTGCGGGGCCAGGTCGACGACCTCCACCTGGTCGGCCGCGCGCAGCACCGCATCCGGCAGCGTCTCTCGCTGCGGCACCCCGGTGATCTGCTGCACGACGTCGCCCAGCGATTCGATGTGCTGGATGTTGACGGTCGAGATCACGTCGATGCCCGCCGCCAGCAGTGCCTCAACGTCCTGGTAGCGCTTGGTGTGTACCGACCCGGGGGCGTTGGTGTGCGCGAGCTCGTCGACCAGGGCGATCTCGGGTCGGCGGTCGAGCACTGCGGCGAGGTCGAGTTCGCTCAGCTCGACGCCGCGGTGCCGCACGAGCATGCGGGGCACCACCTCCAGGCCCTCGGCCATGAGCGCGGTGGCCGCGCGACCGTGGGTTTCCACGACGGCGACGACCACGTCTTTTCCCTCGCCCTGCAGCCGGCGGCCTTCTTCGAGCATGCTGTAGGTCTTGCCCACGCCGGGGGCGGCGCCGAGCAGCACGCGCAGTCGACCGCGTTTCATAGGTTAGCCCTTTCCCTGCTCCGACTCGAGCTGTGCGAGCGAGAGGTTCAAGTTGAGCACATTCACGGTCGATTCGCCGAGATATCCGAGGTCGGGGCCCCGAACGGAGGCGCCCACCAGGGCACGGACCTCGGCCTCGGGCAGGTCGCGGGCCGCGGCCACGCGGGGCACCTGCAGCAGGGCATAAGCCGGGCTGATGTGCGGATCGAGGCCAGAGGCCGAGGCGGTGATGGCCTCCGCGGGGATCTCGTCGGCCGTCACCCCGTCGAGCTCTTCGACGGCGGCCTGCCGGTCGCCGATCGCCTGGATCAGGTCGGGGTTCTCCGGCCCCCAGTTGCTGCCGCTGGACGCGGCGCCGTCGTAGCCGTCACCGGCCGCGGAGGGGCGGGACTGGAACCATTCGGGCCGGGCCGCACCGTCGGCATCCGTGAAGGACTGCCCGATCAGGCCGGAGCCGACGACGGTGCCGTCGGCGGCGCGCACCAGCGCACCGTTGGCCTGCGCGGGCAGGGCGAGCTGGCCGATCAGGGTGATGGTCAGCGGGTAGGCCAGGCCGAGCACCACGGTGAAGGTGAGCATGGCCTTGATCGCCACCCAGTAGGGCCGGGTGAGCGGGCCGGTGCGAGGTTTGAAGGCGTTCATCGGGAGATCCGTTTCGGTTGGTCGAGTGTGGGAGGGGTGAGCATGGCCTAGAACCCGGGCAGCAGCGACACGACGAGGTCGATGAGTTTGATGCCCACGAACGGGGCGATCACGCCGCCGAGCCCGTAGATCAGCAGGTTGCGGCCGAGGATGCTCGACGCGCTCGCCGCGCGGTAGGTGACTCCGCGCAGCGCCAGGGGAATCAGCACCACGATGACGATGGCGTTGAAGATGATCGCGGACAGGATCGCCGACGCGGGGGAGCTCAGCTGCATGATGTTCAGCACGGCCAGGCCCGGGAACACCCCGGCGAACATGGCCGGGATGATCGCGAAGTACTTGGCGAGGTCGTTGGCGATCGAGAAGGTGGTGAGTGCCCCGCGGGTGATCAGCAACTGCTTGCCGATCCGCACGATGTCGATCAGCTTGGTGGGGTCGGAGTCGAGGTCGACCATGTTGCCGGCCTCCTTCGCGGCGGAGGTGCCGGTGTTCATCGCCACCCCCACGTCGGCCTGGGCCAGGGCGGGCGCGTCGTTGGTGCCGTCGCCGGTCATCGCCACGAGGTTGCCGCCCTCCTGCTCCCGGCGGATCAGCGCGAGCTTGTCCTCCGGGGTGGCCTCGGCGAGAAAGTCGTCCACGCCGGCCTCGGCCGCGATCGTGGTGGCGGTGAGGGCGTTGTCGCCGGTGACCATGATGGTGCGGATGCCCATCGCGCGGAGTTCGGCGAAGCGTTCCTTGATGCCCTCCTTGACGATGTCCTTGAGGTAGACCACGCCGAGCACGGTGCGCTCGCCGGATGCTGTGGTGCCTGGGGATGAGCCCGTGGCGACCACGAGCGGGGTGCCGCCCAACCGGGAGATGCGTTCCACCTCTGCGGTCAGCTCGGCCAGCACAGCCTCAGGCACCGGGCCGGCCTCGCCCACCCAGGCCAGCACGGCGGAGCCTGCACCCTTGCGGATCTGCCCGCCGCCGGCGCCGCCAGCCCCGTCGGCCAGGTCGATGCCGCTCATGCGGGTCTGCGCAGTGAACGGCACGATGTCACCGGCCAGGCTGTCCGGCCGGTGGAAGCCCCGCTCGGCGGCCAGGTCCACGATGGATTTACCCTCCGGGGTGGGGTCGCTCAGCGAGGAGAGCGCCGCGGCCCGCACCAGCTCGGCCTCGGTGACGCCGGTCAGCGGCGCGAACTCGCGGGCCTGCCGGTTGCCGTACGTGATGGTGCCGGTCTTGTCGAGCAGCAGGATGGTGACGTCGCCGGCGGCCTCGACCGCGCGGCCCGACATGGCCAGCACGTTCCGTTGCACGAGCCGGTCCATGCCGGCGATGCCGATCGCCGAGAGCAACGCCCCGATGGTGGTGGGGATCAGGCAGACCAGCAGCGCGATCAACACCGGCAGGCTCACCGTGGCGGCGGAGTAGCTCGCGATCGGGTTGAGGGTGAGCACCACCACCAGGAACACGATCGACAGGCTGGCCAGCAGGATGTTCAGCGCCAGTTCGTTGGGCGTCTTCTGCCGCGCCGCGCCCTCGACAAGGGCGATCATCCGGTCCACGAAGGTCTCGCCCGGTTTGCTCGTGATGCGCACCACGATGCGGTCCGAGAGCACCCGGGTGCCGCCGGTGACGGCGCTGCGGTCGCCGCCGGACTCCCGCACCACCGGGGCAGATTCGCCGGTGATCGCGGACTCGTCGATCGAGGCGATGCCCCAGACGATGTCGCCGTCGCCGGGGACCAGCTCCCCGGCCACGAGGATCACGACGTCGCCGAGGGTGAGGTCGGCCGAGGAGATCGTCTGCACCGACGCCCCCTCCGCGCCGGGGTTGGTGTCGGGGTTGTAGCCCTGCACCTGGGTGGCGCTGGTGCTGGTGCGGGTCTGCCGCAGGCTGTCGGCCTGGGCCTTGCCGCGGCCCTCGGCCACGGACTCGGCCAGGTTGGCGAAGATCACCGTGAGCCAGAGCCACACCGCGATCCCCACCGTGAACGAACCGGGTACGGCGGAGCCGCCGGATTCGCCGGGTCCGCCGAGGAACGGCTCGGCCACCGCGAGCACGGTGGTGAGCACGGCGCCGATTTCGACGATGAACATCACCGGGTTACGCCACATCAGGCGCGGGTCGAGCTTTCGCACCGCGCCGGGCAGCGCGGCCACGAGCTGGCCGGCGCTGATCGCCTTCGTCGGTTTCGACGCGTGGGGTGCGGGGTGCTGGTCGGGGGCGACCGGCTTGTGGGTGTTCGACAGTGTGGTCATGGCTTACTGCAGCCCTTCCGCCAGGGGACCCAGCGCGAGTACGGGGAAATAGGTGAGGGCGGTGATGATAATCGTCACGCCGAGGAGCAGGCCCACGAACTGGACCCGGTTGGTGGGCAGGGTGCCCACGGTGGCCGGCACCCGGTCTTGCGCGGCGAACGAGCCGGCCAGGGCCAGAACGAACACCATCGGCAAGAACCGGCCGAGCAGCATGGCCACGCCCAGAGCGGTGTTGAACCACGGAGTGTTCGCGGTGAGACCGGCGAACGCCGATCCGTTGTTGTTGGCCGCGGAGGTGAACGCGTAGAGCACCTCGGACAGCCCGTGCAAGCCGGGATTCCAGATCGAGGTGGCCTCGACATCCGCCCGCACGGCGGGAATAGCGAAGGACAGCGCGGTGCCGACCAGCACCAGGGTGGGGGTGACCAGGATGTACAGGCTGGCCAGTTTGATCTCGCGCGGGCCGATCTTCTTGCCCAGGTACTCCGGGGTGCGGCCGACCAGCAGGCCGGCCACGAACACCGCGATCACCGCGAGGATCAGCATGCCGTAGAGGCCGGAGCCGGTGCCGCCGGGCGCGACCTCGCCGAGCATCATGTTCAGCATCGGCATCATGCCGCCGAGCGCCGTGTAGGAGTCGTGCATCGAGTTGACCGCGCCGGTGGAGGTGAGGGTGGTCGAGGTGGCGAACAGGGTGGAACCGAGGATACCGAACCGGGTCTCCTTGCCCTCCATCGCGCCACCGGCCAGGCCGGGCGCGGCGCCGGCGCCGTTCAGTTCGAACAGGGTGAGCGCGGTGAGCGAGATCACGAAGATCGTGGCCATGGTGGCCAGGATCGTGTAGCCCTGGCGTTTGTCGCCCACCATGATGCCGAAGGTGCGCGGCAGGCTGAACGGGATGGCCAGCATCAGCACGATCTCGAACAGGTTGGTGAAGCCGCTCGGGTTTTCGAACGGATGCGCCGAGTTGGCGTTGAAGAATCCGCCGCCGTTGGTGCCGAGCACCTTGATCGCCTCCTGGGAGGCCACCGGGCCTCCCGGGATCGACTGGGTGGCGCCGGTCAGAGTGGTCCCATCGGTGAACCCGGTGAAATTCTGGATCACCCCGCCAGCCAGCAGCACGATCGCGGCCACCACCGCCAGCGGCAGCAGCAGCCGCAGCACCCCGCGGGTCAGGTCCACCCAGAAGTTGCCGATGGTGCCGGAGCGGCGCAGCATCAGGCCGCGCACCAGGGCGATCGCCACGGCCAGTCCCACGGCCGAGGAGACGAAGTTCTGCACCGCCAGGCCGGCCAGCTGCACCGTGTAGCCCAGGGTCACATCGGGGGAGTACGACTGCCAGTTGGTGTTCGTCACGAACGAGATCGCGGTGTTGAACGAGAGCCCCTCCGGCACGGCGTCAAAACCCAGCGAGTACGGCAGCACCGCCTGGGCGCGCTGGATCGCGTAGACGAACAGCACCCCGATCAACGAGAAGGCGAGCACGCCGCGCAGGTATGCCGACCAGGTCTGCTGGCTGCGGGCATCCACCCCGATCAGCCGGTAGAAGCCGCGCTCGATGCGTAGGTCCTTGTGCGAGGTGTAGACGGTGGCCATGTAGTCGCCGAGCGGGCGGTAGATGACGGCAAGAACGGCAACAAGGGTGAGGGCCTGCAGGATGCCCAGCCACACGGACACTAGAACCGCTCCGGTTTCACCAGGGCGAAGACCAGGTAGCCGATGGCGGCCACGGCGAGCACGGCCGCAATGATGTCAAACACGATCACAGCTTGGCCACCCCCCAGGCCACCAGGCCGATGAGCGCGAACACGGCGATCACGCCGAGCACGTAGACAAGGTCGAGCATGTGATTATCTCCATCCGTTGGCCGCCGGTCTGCCGGCCGGCACCCGTGCTCCGCACGAGCACGAACCGAGTAAACACCCACCCGAACCGCCCCACCGGTTTCCTAACGAACCCCTAACGCCCGGCTCGATCCGGCGGCCCGTGGCCGCCTCACGCCCGATCCGGCCCGGCCGTTGTGCATAACTCCTGCTGGATTCTTGGAACACGCCAGAACCGGCCGATACGCCCTCATCCGGCCGGATTGCAGGAGTTACGCACTATGCCCGCGGCGTGCCGGGCATGAAAAAGCCCCGGTGTCGCTCGCGCTTTGGGGGAAAGGGAGCTGGCACCGGGGCCAATCATGGGAGTGGGGGAACTCCTGGTGTAACCGTACGCCCTGTGGGCTGCATATGCGCTGCACAGAACCTAAGAGTTTTCTATATGCCACCCGTGATACCGCTCTTAGACGGCTGGCTGCAGTGACGCTGCTCAGGCGCCCTTGGCGGGCGAGCGCAGCAGCGTGAATGAGCCGTCCCGCACGATCAGGGTGCTCACCGGAGCCGCCACCTGCTGGGCCGGGTCACTCGAGGCGGCGAGTTCCCACTCCCCGTTGGGTGCCGCGGGAACGGTGAACTCCACCCCATTGGCGGCGGCGTTCAGCAGCAGTGCACAGGCGTCCGCGCCGTCGTGCTCGAGCACGAAGGTGAGCGCGTGGGCGTCGTCGTCGGTCCAGTCCGCGTCGGTGAACTCCTCGGCATCCGCCCTGAGAACCCGCACGGTGTCCACAGCGTCGGGGCCCGGCGCCTGCCGGAACCAGGCCGGCCGCAGCGCCGGGTTCTCCCGGCGCAGCTCGAGCAGGGTGCGGGTGAAAGCCAGCAGGTCGGTGTCGGCGTTCGCCCAGTCGAACCAGGAGATCTCGTCGTCCTGGCAGTAGGCGTTGTTGTTGCCGCCCTGGCTGCGGCCGAGTTCGTCACCGCCGAGGATCATCGGCACGCCCGCGGAGAGCAGCAGGGTGGCCAGGAGGTTGCGGCGCATCCGCTCGCGGCGTTCGTTCACCTCGTTGTCGTCGGTGGGACCCTCGACGCCGTTGTTGGTGGACTGGTTGTCGCTCTCACCGTCGTTGTTGTCTTCGCCGTTGGCCTCGTTGTGCTTCTCGTCGTACATGGTGAGGTCGGCCAGGGTGAAGCCGTCGTGCGCGGTCACGAAGTTCACGCTGGACAGCGGCGAGCGGCGGTCGGCCTCGTACACGTCGGGGCTACCGAGCACCCGTTCTGACAGGGTGCTGAGCAGCGAGGCGTTGCCGTGCCAGAAGCCGCGCACGTCGTCGCGGAATTTGCCGTTCCACTCGGACCAGTCGGCCGGGAAGCCGCCGACCTGGTAGCCGGCGGTGTCCCAGGGCTCGGCGATCATCTTCACCGGCGCGAGCACCGGGTCCTGCTGGATGAGGGTGAGGAAGGCGCTGTGCAGGTCGGCGTCGCCGCCCTGCCGGGTGAGGGTCGTGGCCAGGTCGAAGCGGAAACCGTCGACGTGCATCTCGGTGACCCAGTAGCGCAGCGAGTCCATGATCAGGCCGAGCGCGGCCGGGTGGCTCACGTTCACGCTGTTTCCGGTGCCGGTGGTGTCGAAGTAGTTTCCCTTCTCGCCCTCCACCAGGCGGTAATACGCCTCGTTGTCGATACCCTTGAACGACAGGGTCGGGCCCAGGTGGTTGCCCTCGGCGGTGTGGTTGTAGACCACGTCGAGGATGACCTCGAGGCCGGCGGCGTGCAGGGCCTTGACCATTTCTTTGAATTCGTTCACCTGCGCGCCGGTGTCGCCGGCCGCGGCGTAGTCGCCGTGGGGCGCGAAGAAACCGATGGTGTTGTAGCCCCAATAGTTGCGCAGGCCCTTCTCCTCGAGGTGGCTGTCCTGCACGAACTGCTGCACCGGGATGAGTTCGACCGCGGTCGCGCCGAGGTCGGTTAAGTGCTTGATTGCCGCCGGGCTGGCCAGGCCGGCATAGCTGCCGCGGATGTCTTCGGGCACGTCCGGATGCGTCTGGGTGAAGCCCTTGACGTGCACCTCGTAGATCACCGATTCGGCCAGCGGGGTGAGCGGTGCCGCGTCGTCGTCCCAGTCGAAGGCCGGGTCGGTGATCACGCAGAGCGGCGTGCGTCCGGCGGAGTCGCTCGTGTCCATCTCGTCGGGATTCTGCTGGTCGTGGCCGAAAACCTCCTGGCCCCAGGAGTAGTCTCCCGACACCGCGGTGGCGTGCGGGTCGAGCAGCAGCTTGTGCGGGTTGTGGCGCAGTCCGTTGGCGGGATCCCACGGGCCGTGCACCCTGAGGCCGTACCGGGTGCCCACTGCGGCGCCGGGCACGATGCCGTGGAAGACGTGGCCGGTGCGCTGGGTGAGCGCCGTGCGGGTTTCGGTGCCGTCGTCGTCGAAAACGCAGAACTCGACGCTGTCGGCGGTCTCGGAGTACACCGCCATGTCGACGCCCTCGTCGACGAGGGCGGCACCCAACGGGTAGGGCAGGGAACGGGACGCGGCGACGGTCATGATGCTCTTTCGTTCTCAATAATTCGCACGAGGGTGCGAGAGATTGGAAACGATATCCGTCCGACAGCCGGCGAAACTGAGAAGAGGCTGAGTCCCGATCTTGTCGGTGGACGCTGCTAGTGTGCTGTCTCAAACAGGCGGGACGCCGGCTGAACCGTCGGCCGCCTCCGTTCCCGCTGGTGAAGAAGGGAATCCCATGAAGGCATCCGCAGAGCTCGGCAGCAACCTGCAGTCGGTCCTCGTCGACCTGATCGAGCTGCACGTCCAGGGCAAGCAGGCGCACTGGAGCGTGGTGGGGAAGAACTTCCGCGACCTGCACCTGCAACTCGACGAGATCATCGACGACGCCCGGATCTTCACCGATGAGCTGGCCGAGCGGATGCGTGCGCTGGACGCCCTGCCCGACGGGCGCACCGAGACGGTCACCAAGACCACGCATCTGCCCAAGTTCCCCGCCGGCGAGGTCGACACCACCGAGACCGTGGGACTGGTGACGGCTCTGCTGACCGCAACCGTCGACAACATCCGGGAAGTTCACGAAGCTGTCGATGAAGAAGACCCGGCCAGCGCCGATATCTTGAACGGCTTCATTCTCAAGCTGGAGCAGTACATCTGGATGGTCAGCGCGGAGGACCGGAAGCCCCGGCAGCCCACCGCGAAGGATTCCACCCGTCCGGTCGGCAAGGCGTAACTCGCCTCCGGCGGTCGGATCCACCGGAATCCGGCCGCCGCCGTGACGAATGGGCGCCTGGATGCGTCATAGGTAGACGAGACTCGCACGCTCCAGTCCGCCCACCCGGTGTGACCTGCCCGCCAGATGCGATCGGCGAAGCAGGGCACGCTTTTCTAGGAACAGAGGATGAACCCCGTGACCCAGGTAATCGAAACGATCGACGTAGCCGTTCCCGTGCGCACCGCGTACAACCAGTGGACCCAGTTCGAGTCTTTCCCGCACTTCCTCGACTTCGTCGAGAGCATCCGTCAGATCGACGACACGCACACCCACTGGAAGGTGAAGATCGGCGGAGCCGAACGTGAGTTCGATGCAGAGATCACCGAGCAGCACCTCGACGAAAGGGTGGCCTGGAAGAGCATTTCCGGCGACGAGAAGCACGCCGGCGTGGTCACGTTCCACCGCCTGAGTGACACGACGTCGAGGGTGACCGTGCAGCTGGACTGGGAGGCCGAAGGCTTCCTGGAGAAGGTCGGCGCCGTGTTCGGCGTCGACGACCACGTGATCCGCAAGGACCTCAAGCAGTTCAGAACTTTCGTGGAGGACCCGGCCAACCAGAGCGGCGGCTGGCGCGGGGACGTCTCCGTCTGACCGACCCGGCGGTGCACGCGTTGCCGGGAGTCGGTCCATCGGCACCCCGGGCCGACCTCTGGCCGGGATGCAGTGGCCAGACTATGCTCCCCTCCGACGGACGCAGCAGCTCGCGGCGTTGAAATCCGTCTGGAGCAGCGCTCCGAGGGTGCTGCGGATGGGCCGGACCGGTGACCGAAGTGCAGCACACGACGGGCGGCGCCCGGCACGGGCGACTGAAGAGGTCGCACGCCGTGACGGGCATCCTGAGCACTGTGGCCCTGAGCCTCGCGGTGCTTCTTGTCAGCACCACCGCTCTGGCGGCGTTCGCGCTCTGGCAGGTCAGCAGTACGGTGGCCGCCAACTCGATCGACATCAACAGCGACGGCGACGGCATCGGCGACGGCCCGCCGCCGGGGATCGGCAGCTACGAGAACGGCTTCAACCTGCTTATCGTCGGTGTGGACAACGACGCGTCCCAGGGGGCGGCGTACGGCGAGCGGGCGACCACCCTCAACGACGTCAACATTCTGGTGCACGTGTCGGCGGACCACACGAACGCCGTGGTCGTGAGCATTCCCCGGGACCTCATCGTGGCGCATCCGGAGTGCACCGACGCCGGCACCGGCGAGGTGTACGGCGCGCTGCAAGCTGCCCCGGTCAACGAGGCGATGGGGCGCGGCGGGCTGCCCTGCGTGGTCGATACTGTGGAGGAGCTCACCGGGCTCGATATTCCGTACGCGGGGCTGGCATCCTTCGCCGCCGTCGTGCGGCTCAGCGATGCCGTCGGCGGCGTGCCGGTCTGCCTGACCGAGCCCGTCGACGATCCGCAGGCAGGCCTGTCGCTGCCCGCCGGCACCAGCATCGTGGCCGGCGACACAGCCTTGGCCTTCCTGCGCAGCCGCCACGGCGTCGGCGACGGCAGCGACCTGTCCCGGATCACGTCGCAGCAGCTCTACCTGGCCTCGCTGATGCGCACCGTCCGCGGTGACGGCACCTTCACCGACCTGCCCAGGCTGTACTCGCTGGCGAACGCGGCGGCCGGCAACATCCACCTCTCCACCAGTCTCGCCCACACCGACACCATGGTGTCGATGGCCCTGGCGCTGGCGGACATCGACCTGGACCGGCTGGTCTTCGTGCAGTACCCGGGCAGCACGGAGGATCCGGACTTCCCGGGCCGGGTGGTGCCCACGCGGGACCTTGCCGACATTATGTTCGCCAAAATCGCCGCCGACGAGCCGTTCTCGTTGGCTCCCTCCGCAGGGACCGACGAACCCCTGGTGCTCTGGCCGCCCGCGGAGACCGCAGAGGTGCCGGCCGGCGCGGAACCTGCCGAACCGGATGCCACGGCGCCGCCGACGGCGACACTACCGGCCACGGCGGCCCCGGAGCGGCTGGACGGCCTCACCGGGCGCACGGCCGCCGACGACTCGTGCGCCCAGGTGAAAACGGGGTGAGCGGTTACCTCAGTTCCGCCGACTACACGTGGTCCATGTCGTCGAAGGCCTTGTTCGCGCCGGCCATCGCCCAGACGAACGAGTAGCTGCCTCGTTCACCCTGCCGTCGTCGGTCGCGGCGACCCTGGTCTACGTCACCCGCTGGCTCACCCTGGAGCCCGGCGATGTGGTGCTCACCGGTGCTCCGGGCACCGATCTGCTCGGTCTGCGCCGAGTTGCCCGCGTGCGGCCCAACTCGGGGACGCGGACGTACTAGACCCGAACGGCGGCTCAGCCGGCCTTGGACCAGGCTTCACGCAGACACTCGAGCACGCCGGGGTCCAGGTCCGCCGGTGAGTGCAGTTCTAGGTGGTGCATGAAGTGGTTGAGGGTGGGCTCCACGACCTCGTTCCACCGTGCCGACGTGTCAAACCTGTCCAGGTCGACCGACAGCACGAGCGGGGCGACGTCGCCGGGGAGGTACTGACCCGGCAGCCACGTCCACGCGAACGACCGCTGCCGGCGGAAAGCGATTTGACTGGTGGTGACGCGGACTTCGGTCTCGCCGATCGACAGGATGACCGACCGCACGGCGTCGAACAACGCCCGCGCGCTCGGATCCCTGCCCACGAAGTACTGCTCGAGTGGAATCAGTTCCCCGTGACTGGTCATGCCTGCAGGGTAGTCCCGTCCGCCCGCACTGGAGTAGTTTGGCCGCGGAACGACCGGGGAGCGGGCGCATCCGGTGCAGTGGGCGTGCCTTCACCAGGAGTGCGTTCATGAGTGGCGCGTTCACGAGGAGCGCGTTCATGAGTAGAGGACGGCCATGTTGCGAAAACTGGGTGTGAACGTCGCCCGCCATCGTCTGATCTCCCTGCTGTGCTGGGTGGTGGCGCTCGGCGCCTGCGTGGCCACGGCGCTGCTCGGGGTCGGTGGCGAGACCCTCTTCCAGCGGCTCTCCAGCGCGGGGCCGTCGGTAGAGGGCGAGGCGTCGACCGCCGCCGACCTGATCGCGGGCCCGGAGAACGAGCAGACCGAGTCCCTGTCGCTGCTCGTGCACCCCACCGATCTCGGCTCGCCCGACCTCGCGGCGATTTTGGACTCCGCCACCCTCCGCCTGGAGCAGGTCAACGGGGTCAGCCAGGTTATCAACCCGCTTGTCATCCCACCCCTGCCCGACGGGAGCCCGAACCCGGCGGCCGCGCCGCTGCTCTCCGCGGACGGGGAGGGGATGCTCTTCACCGTGGCCATGGAGACCACCGACGGCACCGTCAGGGACCCGCTGCTCACCTACGTTCAACGCCGGCTGCAGGTGGCCGCCGACGAGATCGGCCAGCTCGACCCGAACGCCCAGGTGGAGGTCGGCGGCACTCCCCTGATCGTGGAGTCATTGATCGCCGTCGCCGAGTCCGACCTGCAGAAGGGCGAACTGATCGCCCTGCCGATCGCGCTCCTGGTCATGCTGATCATCTTCGGCGGCTTCCTCGCGGCCGGCATCCCGCTGGTCGGTGCCATCGCGTCGATCATCGGCGCGCTCGGGATGCTCTTCGCGTTCACGTTCGTGATGGACATCGGCATCACCGTGATGAACGTGATCACCGTGATCGGCCTCGGTCTCTCGATCGACTACGGGCTGCTGATGGTAAGCCGGTTCCGGGAGGAATTCCGGGCGCGGCTGGGCGGAGGCGGCCCCGGTGCCCCGCCGGGCCCGCACGGTGAGCCGTTTGCGGAGGTGCCGCCGCTGCAAACCGCAGAACTGGCCACCCTGCCGCACCACCGGCACAGCCGTCACGAACTGATGCTCCAGGCCGTGGGCAGCACGGTCAACACCGCCGGCCGCACCGTCCTCTACTCCGGGCTCACCTTCGCGATCGCCACCGCGGGGCTGCTCGTGTTCGAACCGTCGATCATCCGCGCCATCGCCATCGGTGCGGTCTGCGTGGTGCTCATCGCCATCCTCACCGCACTCGTCCTGGTGCCGGCGCTGCTCGGCTACCTCGGCGAACGGCTGGTGCAGCCCGGGGTGCTCACCCGCATCCCGGGCGTGGGAGCCTGGCTCACCCGGTTCGGCGACATCGCGCCGGAGGAAGGCGTCTTCTCGAAGCTGGCCCGGCTCGTGCAGCGGGCGCCGGTGCTCGTGGCGCTCGGCGGTACCGCCGTGCTGCTGCTGCTCGGCAGCCCGGTGCTGTCGGTGACGGTGGCCAACAGCGCCGACGACGCCATCCCCCGGTCGTCGAGCCAGTACGACTTCATCACCACTCTGAACGAGGAGTTCCCGCTGGCCACTGCACCACGGGTGCAGCTGGTGTCCAGCACCGACGAGTCCGGGGCGGCGGCTTGGGCGGCCGACGTCGGCGCCCTGCCCGGGGTGACGGATGTGGCGCCGCCGGTGGAGACCAACGGCTACTGGGTGTCCAGGGTCACCGTGGACACGCACCAGGGCGCCAACGTGGTGCGGGACATCCGGGCGGACCGGCCGGCCTTCGACAACCGGGTCGGCGGCGCGGACGCGCAGGCCGTGGACTACCTCGACTCGCTGGCCAGCGGTGCCCCCTGGGCGGTGCTGATCATCGCCGTGGCCACCTTGGTGTTGCTGTTCCTGATGACCGGATCGGTGATCATCCCGCTCACCGCCCTGGTCATCAGTGTCATCTCGCTGGGCGCGGCGGCCGGCGTGCTGGTGTGGGGGTTCCAGGAGGGCAATCTGTCTGGGGTGCTGAACTTCGATCCCGACACCATCTCCGGTGTCGACGCCCTCGTGCTCACCCTGGTGCTCACCTTCGGCTTCGGCCTGGCCATGGACTACGAGATGTTCCTGCTCGCCCGGATCAAGGAACACCACGACCGCGGCGAGAGCACCCGCACGGCCATCGAGACCGGCCTGCAGAGCTCTGGCCGCATCATCACTTCGGCGGCGTTGATCATCGTGCTGGTCTTCGCGGGCTTCGCCACCGGCGACCTGATGCAGATGAAGCAGATCGGCACCGCCCTGGCGGTGGCGGTGTTGCTGGATGCGACGCTGGTGCGGATCGTGCTCGTGCCCGCGGTGATGACCTCGCTCGAGCGCATCCTCTGGTGGGCGCCGCGCTGGAGTGCCCCCATCCACACCCGCTTCGGCCTGCGCGAATAGCCGACCACGCGCCCACCCAACTGTTCCCGCTCCGGACTTCTGCACCCGGCGCACCGGGCGCACAAGTCCGTTTGGGGAACAGTTGGGCCGCGCCGGGGGCGGGACAGTGCAGCCGCGCAGGTCGACCAGAGTCGCATCGTCTGCGGCCGTTTCCATGGCAATGCCGGCGACCTCGGCGAACGGCAGCACCCGGTCGGGCGAGGCCGCCCCGATCTTTTCGGCGCTGGCCACGGGGCCGCCGTCATCGAACCGTTCGCTGTAGTGCGGGTTGCCTGGATCGTTGCCGGACGCGGCGCCGAATGATCTCTTCGGCCACCGCCAGGTTCAGCAGCCAGGCAAGGCCCATGATCACCGTCCGGGAGGGCTCGTCGGCGGGCCCGAAAAGCATCGCGCCGGGGATGAGCAGGAGCGCCTGGGTGCCGGCTGCCACCGCGATCGCGTAGGCCCGGGTCATCCAGCTGCCGTGGCCGACGAGGTCGCGGCGCGAGATCGCGCGGATGCCCAGGGCGAGGCTGGCCACCATCGCGGCCCCGAAGAACAGGCGGAGCAGCGACATGACCAGGCCGTCGCCGGGCGGGTGCGGGTAGAACGCGGCCATCCACATGCCGGAGAGGGCAGCGAACAGCCCGGCCGGGAGCAGGAGGATGCGGCCCGCGACCCGGTGCCAGCCGGCGCGGCCCCGGCGCAGGGCCGGCACGAACTGGAACGCTCCGACCAGGCTGAAGACCGTGGCGCCGACAATATGCGCCAGCACCGGAACCGGGGAGTCGAGGAACCGGGCGTTGTGCACGGTCGGCACGGCCCCGCCGGTCAGTTCGCCGAGCCGGGCGGCCCCGGCCAGGACCGGGATGAGGCTGAGCAGGATCAGCCCGGCCGGCACCGGCCAGGTGGGGCGCGGGCGCGGTGTCCGGAGCGTTTCAGTGATCTGTGTGTCGTTCATCGGGGACCAGCTCCTCGGGGTGGGACGGCGTCGGATTGACCGAGAGCAGGGTGAGTCCCACGTCGCCGATGCGTCGCAGGATCCCGTGCAGGGCGGCCTGGTCGGTGACCGGGCCGGTCAGGATGGTGGTTCCGTCTCGGCCGGCGGTCAGCTCGAAGCCGTCGAACCAGTCGCTCCAGCCCGCATCCAGCTGCCCCTGGATGCGGATCTCGAAGCGGTGCGGATCAGCGGGTCTGGGCGGCACGGCGGATGCCTCGTTCGGTGCCCGTGATGCCGTTGGTACCTTCGGCACCGTCGGTGGGCTGCTGCGCCGCCCGGCGCTGGGTCGACCACAACGAGTAGCCGAGCCAGATCAGCGCGAGACCCATCGGAATCGCGGCCATCCGTTCGACGGTGTGCGGAAGCAGGCCGGCCACGGGCGTCAGCACGGCAGCAACGATGAGCAGGATGCTCGCCCCGCGGGACAGGACCCGGGCCCGGAGGACCGCGATGCCGAACAGCAGGGCGCCGACGATGTAGAGGGCGCTGCCGACGGGCACGACCAGGGCCAGCGGGCCGAGATCGGTCGTGCTGGCGTAGCGGCCGAACAGGCCGACGAAGTCCGTGGCGAACTGGGGCGCGACATCCGTGAGCAGGGGCGCGATGAGGGCCTCGGCGAAGTTGAAGGCCGACTGCAGGATGAAGAAGAGGCTGAACATGAGGTAGCCGATCAGGCCGAGCACCCCGAGCCGGCGCACCTGGCTGAGGTACAGGCCCGCCAGCCCGATCAGCGCCAGGATGGCCATGCTCAGGCTGAGCAGGTGCACGACCAGCCACATCGGGGTGGTGATCGAGGTGATGACGTCACGGGGATGGATGAACTGGATGACGATGTAGATCAGTCCGGCCAGCGCGGCGGATGCGCCGGCGGCGCGGGTGAGGCCGGCCGGGGTGACGGTGGCACGGGCCGGGGCCGAAGAGGTGGATGCGGAACGGGTGGGACTCATGGCGGTTCTCCTTGACGGGTGAGGTCGATTGTCTCCAGGCGGCAACCTGAGGATGACTGGAATCTACGGAGACACCTGGTGACGCGGCATCACCCGGCATGGTGATCGACGTGGTGATTGTGCGGATGGCTGCGCCGAAGATTGTGCGGATGCCTGTGCGGATGCCTGTGCCGATGGCCGTGCGGTGGATCGGGCGGATGGCTACAGCTTGAGCAGGCCCAGCGCCTCGGCCCGGCGCACGGCCGCGGGGCGGCTGTTCACCTCGAGCTTGCCGAAGATGTGCCGGGTGTGGGTGCGCAGGGTGTTCAGCGAGATGTAGAGCTCCCGGGCGATGTCGGGGCCGCTCAGCTCGCTGGCCAACAACCGCAGCACGTGCCGTTCGCGCTCGCTCAGTGGGGCGGCGAGCTCGCCCACCGGTGCTTCGCTCCCACCCGCCTGCAGGCCGCCCGGCACGAGCGCGCCGCTCAACCGTCGGACGGCCTCGGGAGCGATGCCCGCGGCGGCGGCGTGCCTCAGCAGCGCCGCCATTGGTTCACCCTCGTCGAGGAACAGCCGGCAGTACCCCTCCGGCTCCGCCCGGCGGAGGGCCTGCTCCAGGGACTCGAGCGCCCGGGCGATGTTGTCGTTCGCCGCGTGCGCGAGCGCCTGCAGCAGCTGGATCTCGATCACGCTGTCCCAGCGCCGCCCGGTCTCGGCGGTCGCGAGCAGCCGGCCCAGCAGGTGCAGCGCCTCGCGGTGCCGGCCGACGCCGGGGTCGGCCCGGTGCCCGGCGATCAGCAGCCGGGCCAGGGTGAGGTGCTCGAATTCACGCAGGTAGGTCGGGGCATCCGAGCTCGACAGGCCCCGCGCCCTTGCCCAGGCGGTGGCCTCGCCCAGGCGTCCCTGGCTGATCCACACCCGGGCCGTCTGCGCGTGGATCGGGTGCAGTTCCGGCAGGAACCCGCGCCGGTAGTGCCGCTCCGCCGTGCCGAGCAGCTCGAGCGCGGCCTCGGGGTCTCCCTGCGCCTGCCGGATGTGTGCCATCGACACGAACCAGCGGTACCGGTTCTCGTGCGAATGCGCCTGTTCGCCGAGCGCCTCGCTCGCGGCCAGGTGGGCCAGGGCAGCGGGCAGGTCGTTCTGCTCCCGCAGGATGTCGCTGAGCCCCACCTCCAGGTCGCCGGTGGACTGCGGGGGAGTGCCCTCTGCGGCACTCAGCCGGAGCGCCTCCCCGAGCGCGTCCTCATAGGACCGCTGGGCATCCCGCAGTCGCCCCTGGCCCAGGAGCATGTCGGCGGTGGGGATGGTCGTGCTGAGCGCATCCGCCAGGTTGCCGGCCCGCCGCAGGCTGGTTCGGACCTCGCCGAACGCCCGCACCCCGGCGTCGAGGTCGCCGGTGGCCCACGCGGCGAGCCCGAGGAACCCCGCCGCCGCACCCCGGCCCAGATGGTCGCCGGGTTCGGTGAGGTCCAGGGCCCGTTGCGCGTGGGTTCTCATGCCGGCCAGGTCTCCGCGGGCCTGCGCCACCGCGGCCCGGTACACGGCGATCGTCACGGGCAGGGTGCGCAGTTCTTCGCTCGGCGCCGAGTCGTGCGCCGGCCGCCCCGCGGCATCCCGGGTGGCCAGGGAGCTTTCCGCGGCGGCCAGCTGTGGTTCAACGGCCTCCACATCGCCGGCGACGAGCGACGACCACGCGCGATAGACGCCCAGAACCGGCCGGCGACGGATGACGGGTGCCGGCAACAGCGCCAGCCAGCGCAGCAGGGTGGCGTCGTGCCGGCTCAGCCGCACGGCCGGAACGGCGAGCTCGATCAGCCGGGCCGCCCGCTCGACGTCGTCGGCCGCCAGAGCGTGTCTCACGGCGTCCTCGATGAGGTCGTTGCGTTCGTACCACTCGCTCGCGCGAGTGTGCAGAACGTGCAGGCCGGGGTCCTGGCCGGCCAGCCGGGCCCGAAGCACATCGGCGAACAGGTGGTGGTAGCGGTACCACTGCCGCCGGTCGTCCAGCGGAACCACGAACAGGTTGTCACGCTCCAGGGCGGCCAGCATCTCGCTGCCGCCGGTGAGCCCGGTGACGGCGTCGCAGAGCGCACCGTTCAGCCCGTCCAGGACGGAGGTCCGCAGCAGGAAGTCGCGCACCGTCGCGGGTTGGCGCTGCAGCACCTCCTCCACGAGATAGTCGAGGACAAACCGGTTGCTGCCGGCGAAGCCCGCGATGAAGCCCGATGCGTCGTCACGCTCCCGCAGTGACAGGGCGGCCAGCTGGAGCCCGGCGATCCACCCCTCCGTGCGGGCCTCGAGCACCGCGACATCCGCGGCGGACAAGTTCAGCCCCATCATCTCGTGGAGGAAACCGGCGGCCTCGCCCGGGGTGAAGCGCAGGTCGGCAGCCCGCAACTCGGTGAGCTCACCGCCGGCGCGCAGCCGGGCCACCGGGAGGAGCGGGTCTGACCGGCTGGCCAGGGCGAGGTGCAGCGTGGGTGGCTGGTGGTCGAGCAAGAACGAGACGGCGTCACGGACGGGTTGCGCCTCGATGGCCTGGAAATCGTCGATCACCAGGATGATCGGGGTGGTGCCCTCGGCGAGGGCATTGATGAGGGCCGTCAGGGTCTGGTCGACCGAGCCCGGCTGGCCCGCCACGGCGACCGGCTCGAGCGCGGGATCGGCTGCCTGCAGGGCGCTGACCAGGTATCCGAGGAACCGGGCCGGGTCGTTGTCGGCCGCGTCGAGTGAGATCCAGGCGACCCGCAGCAGGGGATCCCGCCGCCGGGCGTCGGCGATCCACTCACTGAGCACCGAGGTCTTGCCGAACCCGGCCGGGGCCGACACCAGCGTCAGCTTGCGGCCGGCGCGGCGCCCGTCGTGCAGCTTGTCGATGAGCCGCGGGCGGGACACGGCGTGGGATCGGACGGCCGGAACGAACAGTTTGGTGGTCAGGACCGGCAGTGCCATGGCCGGTCAGTTCGATGTGGCCGGTGTGGCGCGGGCGCGCAGGCGGATGCGTTCGCGGCGCGCGCCGAACCGGCCCGAGCCCGGGCGGATGGTCTCTGCACTCGGCTCGTCGGCGATCCGGGAACTGGGCCTCATGGGCTCACCTAAACACACCGCCATGGTCTTGGCAACGAATGGCGCCCGACCACCGCACCGGCTCAGTCCATTCGGGCGGCCGAATGCTGCCCGTGTGTGTGCGCCTCGGTCTCGGAGAGTTCCCGCAGTGCGATCAGGGCTCGGGGCCACATCTCGGCGAACATGTCGGCGTAGCGGTTGTCCACATCGATGTCCACCACGACGGTGGTGACCCCGTCGGCCTCGGTGAAGGTGTACTTCTCGTGAGTACCGGCCACGGCACGGGCGTCGTCGCTCGTGGTGTCCTCGATCCCGTTCACGATCTGCCCGCGGTATTCGATCGAGACGAACTCGTGTGGGCGGTGTTCGGCGATCACCCCCACCATGCCGCTCGCCGTGCCGTCTTCGTTGTCACCCAGGAAGAGGATCTCGCTGCCCGGCAACCAGGAGCCCTCGAAGTAGGAGCCGGGCTGGAACGTGCTCGCCCAGAGGCGGTAGGTCGTATCGTCCAGCATCGTCTCCCACACCACCTCGACGGGTGCGTGGACAGCGATCTCATAGCGTTGGCTCTGCATGCCGGGAGTGTAGCCCGCATCCGATCGACGCTCCAGGTCGATGCCGCTGTGGAGCTGTACAGGTTCGTATTTGCATTCGTGTGCGCGCCTGTGGATAAGCCTGTGCACAGGGTGTGGAAACTCCCGCCCTGACTGCTCACGGGCTGTGGATTGTGCTGTGGATATCCTGGGGACAGTGCTGTGCAATCGGTCCGGAGGGCTTCGGCGCGGCGCGACCGGGAGCGTGCCCGATCGTGCTAGGAGTATCGAAGATGGCTTCGTCGGGGCTCCGTTCGGATGGCGCGCCGCTCCCGCCGGTCGGCCCGTGTCGGTCCCACGGTCTAGCCTGAGCACTAGCGGCACAGGGGCCGTGGGCGGGCGCGCACCGGAGCGCTCTCGCAGAGGGCAGCCAGTGAGTGCGACGGATATGAGCCGGTCGGCGGAGTTCGACGCGTTCGGCCCCTGGGTAGACCGGGTGCACGACGCCACCGAGGTCCCCGGCCTGTACCGGGACTATCCACTGGATTTCACGACCAGCCGACTGGTTCTCAAGGTGCCCCGCAACATCAGCCGTCGAGACGCGCAGCCGACCATGGACCTCTACGACCACCTCATCGTGGTGGCGCCGGAGGCGCTCATCGTGCTGAGCCGGGCAGACGCCGGCTACACCAGGAGCGTGTTCGGCTACGCCGACATCGTGGCCCTGACCGACACCGTCGACCTGGTCGACGGCCGCCTGGACATCCTGGCCGGCACCGGGGACACCTTGACGGTGCCGTACAACGGGTCGTCCGAGGACGTGATCACCCACCTTGTCGACGTGTTGAGCGAACTCTCCCTGGCAGCGATGCGACGCACCCCAGCGCTGCCTCTCCCTGCGCCCGATGACCCGCCAGCGGACCTGGATCTGCTCGACCTGGGCAAGGAGGATGTGGGCCTGGTCACCTCGTACTTCGACCTGATGCGCCACGAGTTGGGGGCGAGCCTGCTCGCCGCCCATGGCCGCACGGTGCTGCCACCGCGTGGCGGCCGGATCAGCCGCGCCGTGCACGAGTTCTATCCGATGACCCTGCAGGGAGCGGTGCTCTGCCGCACCGAACGCGAGCTGCACATCATCGGCCGCAAGACCTGGCTGCTCCGCGGCAGCGCCCCCGACCTATCGCGCTCCCACACGACGATTCCGCTGGCAGCGATCGAGGAGATCAACCTGCGCCCGCACCCCGACTACCTGGGCGCATCCGTCGTTGCCCTGCGGCTGGGCACGACCACGCTCGACATCGTGCTGCCGGAGGGATCGGCCGCGGTGCAGGCGCTCGCCGGGTAGCCGGGCGGGTCCCAGGTCATTCCCAAGACTCCGCCGCGCGGTTATCGTTGGTGGCATGAAGCTCATCACCTACGCCGGCGGCACCATCCTCACCGGCGACCACGTCGCGGAGGCCCTGCTCGGCTACGTCACCGCGCACTCCAGGGGAGAGGAGAGCATCGCGGTCGACATCAAGGTACTCGAATCCGACGGCAGCACCCGCACGCACACCCTGGTGCTCGGCCCGGCCACCGAGCTCGATGTGGCGGATGTGGCCGAAGAGAGCCTCGCGGGGGAGATCGAGCTGTTTCCGTTGCCGGTCTTCCCGCCCGCCCGCGTCCTCGCGGTGGAGGAGTCTTCGGCCCAGACCGAAGCCGAGGCCGAGCTGCACGACGCCGACTTCAACGAGGCCGTCGAGGAGATCGACCAGGGTAGCGACGGGCGCCGGTAGCCCAGCGAGTGTTCCGGCCGGCTGCACGTTCTAGCCAGCCGGACCGCCTCGGCCTACACTCCGTGGTGAGACACCGGGCCGCACCGGTACTCGGATGCTCCTGCGGGCCTCCAGCCGAAACGAGGAATGCGATGGGCAAGTTCATCTACGGGTCGCCGGCGATCTCGGTGGAAATCGATGATCGCACGCTGGCGCACCTCAAGGTCGTGATCGTGGCCAAGCTGCGCCGGGGCGAGAGTTTCGCGTTCTCGTGGGAGAGGTCGAAGGAGTCCGGCAGCGGCCACAGTTCCATCTGGTTGAACCCCGCGGTGCCGCTCGACTTCGAGTTCTCCGGCAAGCGCGAGGCCACGCTCAACCGGGCCTGGCTTGACGATCTCGTACAGCTGGCGAACACCCCGGCCGGCCTGCGTATCCTGCCCGAACCGCCAGAGCGCAGCCCGAGCCCCACCTGACCGGCGCCCCACCTGACCGGCGCCCCACCTGACCGGCGCCCCACCTGAACGGAGCGCAGGACACCTCAGGTGAGGTGGTCGAAATCGCCGCGCACCCAGCCCCAGTGCCTGTCGGCCGATCGGCGCACGATGGCGCGGGCATCCGTCTGGATCACGGTGTCGAAGTTGCCGTAAAGCCTGTCGAAGTCGAATCTCTCCAGGCTGCGGGCTACGCGCTCCACCACCGGGCCCGATAGCGGCAGCCGGTTGGGGTAGCTGCGCATGAAGCTCACCGAGGTGCGATCGGGGTTGGCGAACACGGTGTCGCCGCTGAGCAGCACGCCGCGCCCCCTGGCTCCGGCCGCCCAGTGGATCACCCCGCTGCCGGGAAAATGCCCGCCCACCTGCACCAGGGTGACGCCGGGCAGCAGGTGCACCTCGGTCGACCAGGGTTCGATCACCGGGTCGGGCCTGGCAACCCAGGCCAGGTCGGCTTCGGCCACCAGCACGGGCACCCCGCCGAGCGCCCGGCTCCACTCCACCTGTACGCCGAACATGTGCGGATGGCTGGCCACGATCGCGCGCACCGGGCCGTGCGCGAGTACCTGGCTGGCGATGTCGTTGTCCACAAACCCGATCGGATCCCAGAGCACGCTCCCCGTGGGGGTGTAGAGCAGCTTGGCCTGCTGACCGATGCCCACGTGCGGGGTGCTCTCGATGCCGAACAGAGCGGGTTCCAGCTCGCGGAGGTCGGCCCGGACGCCGGCCTCGTGCAGGTCGTAGAGCGTGCTCCAGCGCTGGCCGGTGGCCGGCACCCCCTGTCGTTCATCGGCGCAGATGGCGCAGGCGCCGGAGTCCTCGGCATGCTCGACGCCGCAGGTGGCACAGATCCAGAAGCTCACGGGGTCCTTCCGAGGTGCGGCGGGGGCGGGTGTTGCCGCCAGTATGCCGCCGAACGCACCGAGTTGCCCACCTGCGGACGAGTTGCTCCCGTGCTCCGGGGCAAGTCGTCCGAACCGGGGCAACGCGGCGAGAGGTCAGACCGACTCGACCAGCCCGGCGGACACGTCCCACAGCCGGTGGGCGGCATCCGGGTCGAGTGCGTGCGGCAGCACCCCGTGGATGCCGTCGACGATGCCCGGCACCACGGCTGCGGGGTGGCAGTCCTCGTAGTAGCCCGGCGTCCCCACGCCGAGTGTCGCCCGGGTGGCCACGAACACCGACGTCGCGGCGCCCTGCTCCGGGCTCTTCCCCGGGTACCGGCGCTTCATCCCGGCCAGCATCTCTGGATCCCAGTGCCGCTGCAGGTTCGTCCAGATGCCGCCGGGCATCAGGGCGGCCGCGGTGATGCCGTCGTCCGCCCACCGCCGCGTGGCGTCGAGGGCGAACAGCACGTTCGCGGTCTTCGACTGGCCGTAAGCGAGGCCCGAGTCGTAGGCATCCCGCTCAAAGAACAAATCGTCGAACCGGATGCCGCTTGACCCGTGCCCACTCGAACTCACCGCCACGATCCTGGCGCCGCCGGCGGCGGCCAGCGCGGGATGCAGCGCCGTGGCGAGCGCGAAATGGCCCAGGTGGTTCACGGCGAACTGCATCTCCCAGCCGGCCGGAGTGCGTAGCTCGGGGGTGTGCATGATCCCCGCATTGTTCACCAGGATGTGCAGAGGCCCGGACCAGCCGGCGGCCAGAGCCCGCACCGACTCGAGGTCGGCCAGGTCGAGGTGGGCCACCCGTACCGCGTCGTTACCGGTGCTCGCACGGATGTCCGCGGCCGTGCGGGCGCCAGCCGCGAGGTCCCGGACGGCGAGCGTGACGCTCGCGCCGGCTTCGGCCAGCGCCCGGGCGGTCTCCACCCCGATGCCGGAGCTTGCACCGGTGACGAGGGCGGACCGGCCGTGCAGGTCGATCCCCTCCACCACTTCGAGCGCGGTGGACTCGGCCCCGAAGGATACAGCGCCCTGAAAAGCAGCGTCGGTCATCGCGGGCCTCAGCCGAGCCGGGTGTTGACGATGCCGCCGTCGACATCGAGCACGGTGCCGTGCACAAACGTCGCGTCGTCGGAGACCAGGTAGCGCACCGCGAAGGCGATGTCGACGGGGCGCACCGGCCGGCCCGCCGGGGTGCCGGCGGTCATCGCCTCGAGCACCGCGGCGCTGTCGGCGTTGCCCGGCGTGTTGGTTGCCCCGGGTGCCACGGTGTTCACGTTCACACCGCTGGGCCCGAACTCGGCGGACCAGGTGCGGGTCATCTGCTCGACCGCGGCCTTCGACGCCGTGTAGACAGCGCCGAAGGGCACACCCACCCGCGACATCCACGAGCCGACGTTCACGACCCTGCCGCTGCCACGTTCCGCCATCGCCGGCGCGAGTTCGGCGACAAGCACGTGCGGAGCGCGGATGTTGGTGGCCAGAACCGCTTCGAGGTCGGCATCCGCCAACGCCGCGGTGGCCGTGGCGGGGTAGATGCCCGCGTTGTTGACGAGGATATCGACCTGCCCGCCGAGCGCGGCGGTCGCCTCGGCGGCGAAGCTGCGAATGTCGGCGTAGGTGCCGCCGAGGTCGCCGACCACGGCATGTGCGCGGCCGCCGGCGGCGATGATCGTGTTGACGACGGCCTGGGCGCGGCCGGCATCCCGGCCGCTCACCACCACCTCGGCACCGGAAGCGGCGAGCACGCGGGCGATGGCTTCGCCGATTCCGCTGGTGGAGCCGGTGACGACGGCGGTGCGTCCCGCCAGGCGGGTATCGGGGGAGAGGGACTGGAGTTCTTCGCTATTGGACTTCATGGTCCATTCCTACCACAACGTGGACCAAACGGTCCAGTGGGCTACGATCAGAGGATGGAGGACAAGAAGATCACCGCCCGGGGCCGGGCCACCCGGCAGCGGATCATCGAGGCCACCGGTGAGCAGATCCTCGCCGCCGGGATCGGCGGCACCACCCTCGACACGGTGCGAGCGGCCACGCTCACCAGCAAGAGCCAGCTCTTCCACTACTTTCCCGGCGGCAAGACCGAGCTGGTGCGCGAGGTCGCGACCTGGGAGGGCCAGCAGCTCCTCGAGGCCCAGGAGCCGTTCATCCATGACCTGAGCACCTGGGAGTCCTGGAACCAGTGGCGCGGAGCCCTGGTGGAGTACTACCTGGGTTTGGGTCGCTGGGCCTGCCCGATCGGGTCGCTGGCCACCCAGGGCGCCATGACCGATCCCGACCTCGAGGCCTTCCTCGGCGCCAGCATGGCCGAGTGGCGGGACCTGCTGGCCGCGGGTGTGGCGAAGATGCAGGTCGCCGGCCAGATCGACCGGGCGGTCGATCCCCAACGCATTGCCGTCGTGATCCTCGCCGCTATCCAGGGCGGGCTCGTGCTCAGCCAGCCGATGCGTTCGGCCTGGCCGCTCGAAGCGGCCCTCGACTCGGCGCTGGAGCCCTTGCACCAGGCCGCGACCTAGCTCCCTGCGCGAGGCGCTAGGGTTCGGAACCGGTCCGCACCGGCCGGCGGAGCCGGTACCGGTACCGGCCCGAGAGCACCCCGATCAGCCACTCGATCGGTCCCTTGCCCACGAACCGCCACCAGAGGATCCCCAGGATCGGCACGCCGATCACGAGCACGACCCAGGCGACCGGGTCGGTGCTGCCGAAGTGGATCCCATTGGCCGACATCCACCCGACCACAGCCACCTGGAATACGTACAGCGACAGTGAAATGGAGCCGATCGCCTCGAAGGGCAGGAATACCGTCCGCACGGCCGCGGCGGTTCGCCGGCCGCCGAGCGACGCGAGCAGCATGATCACACCTAGCACCCCGAGCACCAGTCCGGCGTCGTGCAGGGTGTCGAGGTAGCTTCCCGACGGGCTGAACTCCTCGCCGGTGGCGCCGCGCCACAGCGGACCGAGCCACCAGGCCGGCACCGAGAGCGCGAGCAGGATCCAGCCGGCGCGGCGGCCACCGAAGCGGATGCGGAACAGTAGCGCCCCGAATAGGAACCACGGCAGCAGGTTGGTCACCCGGTAGTGCGGGCTGAGGAACAGCCACTCGAGCAGGAAGCTCGCCGGGGTGCGCTCACCCACCGTGATCAGCGGGCCGGTGGCGGCCAGCATCAGCGCGTTGAGCGGGGCGCCGACAACCAGGACCGCCGCCAACACGGCGACCAGCGCTCGGGTGCCGAGCAGCACCAGTGGCGTGCCGATGGCGAGCACGATCCCCAGGAACGACAGCACGATCGCGATCCAACTGCCCCAGGTGGCCAGGAGCAACCCGAGCAGCACCAGGATGGCGCCCCGGATGACGTTCTGCACGATCACCGTGCGCTGGGCGGCCGCGGTGCCCGCCTTGGCCAACACGATCGCCGCGGCCGCGCCCATGGTGGTGGCGAACAGGGGAGAGGCCACGTCATTGAGCTGCCCCTGCAGGAACAGGGTGGCGGCCGGTTGCTCCGCCATGATCGGGCCCGCGTGCGCCACCAGCATCGCGATGATGGCCACACCGCGGGCCACATCGGGAACCAGGAAGCGGCCGGGCTGCAGGCGCGGGGCGAGGGGGACGACAACTGCCCACCCGGTCATGCGGTCACCTTTCGACGGTGCTGGTCTGGAACCTCGCCGGTGGGATTCCTGATCGCAGGTTCACTCACCGTACTGCAGATAACCTGACCCCGGCATGCAGTCAGCTCAGGGCGATAAGACCCGTCAGGCCTGCCAAGACGACGCACAGCGGCGCCATGGTCCACCGCTCCGGCCGTGACCGGGAGGCCGCGTTCAGGACGATGCCCAGCAGGAAATAGCCGGCCAGGACCCAGGTCGCGATGCTGACGACCGCGGGCCACGGGATGACCTCGGCCAGCCCGGCCCGCTGCAGAATGAGTACCGCGAAGATCAGGTACAGGCCGATCGAGGTGGCGCTGCCCAGGCGCTTGCGGATGGGTAGCACCCGGTCTTGCCCGCCCCAGGCGAAGTGCCCCAGCGGAGCTCCGGCGATGAGGGCGGCCTGGAAGATGATCAGTGCGACCATCAGCACGCAGAAGGTCACGGCGGCGCCCGCCACGAGACCGGCGCTCATCGCGACACCGCGCTCGAGCCGGCGATGCCGTCGAGAACGTCCAGCGCTTCATCCGCCCAGGCGAGCGAAGCGCGTGCGGCGTGCTCACCGGCCAGCACGGTGAGCAGGATGTACGGTGCATCCGGGCCGGGGTCGGCCTGCAGTTCGGCGCGGATGTCCCGCAGCCTGGTGAGGTCGGCCTCGGCCTTGGCCCGCGTGTCCATCACGAGCCGCCGGCAGGCCTCCTCGCCCAGTTGGCGCCCGAAGAACAGTCGCAGCAAGACGCCGTTCCGCGGCTTCACCGGGTGCGGCGCCTCGGCCAGGAGGTCGCGCAGGCGCGCACTGCCCTGCGGGGTGATGGCGAACGTGGAGGAGCCGGCCCGGAGGGCAGCTTGGCGCTCGATCAGCCCGTCGCGTTCGAGCGCCGCCAGGGCCGGGTAGATCTGCCCGAAGCTCTCCGCCCAGAACTGCCCGAGGGCATCCCGGATCTGCTCCCGCAGGGCGTAGCCCGTCATCGGGGCGATGCTGAGGCCGCCGAGGACGGCCATCTGGGTTTGGTCTGAGGGTGCCACAACGTCTCACTTTCTATCTAGTAGAGATATCTAGCAGATAATGACGCTTGACGCCAGTCCGCGATGTGTTCCGTGTCGACAATCCGGAGTGCACCCGACGGCGATCTGGTGTGAGCGCGCCCTCACGCGGCGGGAGACTCACGGTCCAGTGCGCCATTTCTTGCCGCCGGCCCCCTGAAATACGTCATGCTGCACCCCGCGAGCAGCGCCCCGGCGCCGCCCCAGACCAGGTCTCCGATCGAGTCGTTGTAGCCGACAAAAATCTCTGGATCGAGGAAGGTGTGCCCGACCCACTCGAACACCTCCCAGAGCACGCCGAGTGCCAAGCCCAGCGCCGTGGTCACCACAGCGGCCGACAGCAGGGGCCGGGGCAGCGTGCCCGCGTCGGCCAGAATGCCGAACTGCACAAGAACGACGTAGAACAGCGCGGCGCACAGCCCGTTGGTGAGGAAGTGCACCGGCAGGTCCCACCAGCGGGTGGTGATGTAGATCCCCAGCACGCTGCTCCAGACCGCCACGAGCACCACGGCGCCGAAGGCGATGTCAACGCCCGGCCGGAGCTCCAGCATCCGGGGGAGTAACGTCGCCCCAGCCACCACCGCCAGGCTCAGTCCCGACATGGGGCCCCAGCCGATGCCGGCGACGACGATGCCGACCACGGCCAGCGCCCGCAGTGCGTCGGCCGTGCCTTCCGCGACGCCGGACGGCCGGCGCAGCAATGTGTGGATCATGGCCAGCACACTAGTCGGATCGGTCGCCGGCGGAGGGGTGTTCCGGGCGCAGCACCGATCGGCGCAGTACCGATTGGCGCAGCACCGCTTGCACCGGTTCGTGGTCGGACGCCGAGCGTCCGTCGAACCTGGCCGCGTTGATGCCCGTGCTCGCCACCTCGACGCACGGCCCCACCAGTACGTAGTCGATGCGAGCCCCGCCGCGCCGCTGGGGTCGGTACCCCGAGAAGGTGCCCCACTGCGGGGTCAGGCGTTCGGCGGCCACCACCCAGGAGTCCCGGAGCGCGCCGTCCCCCGTCAGCCGCCGGTACACGGCGGATTCCACGGTGGCGTTCAGGTCGCCGGTCACCACGATCGCGGCGTCAGGTTCGGCGGCGTGGGCGCTGTTCACCAGGGCCAGGATGAACTCCGCCGAGGTGAGCCGGGAGCGCCAGGAGAGGTGGTCGAAGTGGGTGTTGAAGGCCAGCAGACGGTTGCCGGTGCTGAGATCAGTGAAGTCGGCGGACACCACCACCCGCCGGGTGAGATTGCCCCACGAGCGCGACCCGTGCGCGTGGGGCGTTGCCGAGAGCGCCCGCTGTTGCCACGCGGTCAGCTGCAGGCGCCGGCTGTCGTAGAAGATCGGGTTGTGCTCATCGTGCCCGGCGGCATGCCGGCCTCGGCCCACCCACCGGTACTGCGGGCCGAGCGCGTCGGCCACAAAATCCACCTGGTCGACCAGCGCCTCCTGCGCGCCGAGCACCGTCGGCTGCTCAGCCGCGAGAAGCCGTTTCACCAGCAGTTTGCGGGCATCCCACCGGTCGGGGCTGCCCGGCCTCAGGGTGGGCACCCGGCGGCGGATGTTGTAGGTCATCACCTGCAGGTCGGGCGCGCTCACCGCACCGATCAGCGCCGCATCGGTCATGCGGCCTACCGTATCGAACTGTGAGAAAAGCACCAGGATCCGCGAGTTTTTCGGGGCTCAACTCACAGCTCGCGTGCCCTACGAGCGGGGTGCGAGCGGATGCCCGCGTAACTGCGCCCGAAGCGGACAAGTGGCCCCGGTGTGCCGGGTGCAATTGTCCGCACGGGGACCAGTTCCGCCGGGCGCGTGGGCGCGGGAGCGCGCGGCTATGCCGCTTCGGTGTCCAACGCGGGCAGCTCCAGCTCGGCCCTGAGCTCCGCCGCGGTGTGCCGGCCGCCGAAGACCGGCGAACCCGGTTCGAACGCCACGCCGGCCTCGAGCGGTCCGGCGTAGACGGCGTCGAAGCCGAAGCGCTCGATGACCTCGGCCACAACGGATGCGGCGTCCGCGTCGCCGGCGATGGCCAGCGCATGCCGGTCGTCGGCACCGGCGGGCCGGGCGTCGGTCTCCAGGTCGTGGTAGCCGATGTGATTGAGCGTCTTCACCAGCCGGGCGCCGCCGAAGTGCTCGGCAACGACCTCGCTGCTGCCGCGCGGGTCGCCGGCGAACTCGTCGAGCCGGCCGTCGATGGGCTGCCAATAGTTCATGGTGTCGAGCACAAGGCGGCCGGCCAGGGTGGTCGGGTCGACCGAGCGGAACTTGTGCATCGGCACGGCGAGCACCACCAGGTCGGCGCTGGCGGCCACCTCGGCGGCGTTCATGGCCACGGCGCCGGGGGTGACGATGTCGACGATCAGCTGGATATCGGCGGCCGGGCCGGAGCCGGCGATGTGCACGGCGTAGCCTGCCCTGAGAGCGGTGCGGGCGATGGCGGAGCCGACGCGGCCCGCTCCGAGAATGCCGATCGTGGTGACCATGGGGGCCTTTCTGCAGGAACGTCGGCGCCCGAGTGCGAACGCCGGTATCCCACGATGGCAGACCCTGCCGCTTAGCGCCAACCAGTGGTAAGCTGCTAATCAATAGTTAGTGAGGTGCTCGGTGAACGAACCCGTTGGACAGGGCATGAGCGAGTCCACCTTCGCCCTCGACGAGGAAGAATGCCGCCGGTTCCAGATCTCCGTGGAGCTGGCCGGCCGCAAGTGGAGCGCCGCGATCCTCATGGCTAGTGCCCGCGGCGCTCGCCGGTTCTCCGACTACCGCACCCTCGTGGAGGGCATCTCCGACCGGTTGCTCGCCGCCCGGCTCAAGGAGCTGCAGCAGGAGGGCCTCATCGAGCGCACTGTACAGCCCACCACGCCGGTGTCGATCAGCTACAACCTGACTCCCTCGGGCCGCCAGCTGATCTCGCTGCTACGCCCCCTGGTCACCTGGAGCCGTGCCCGCCAGGGCGCGGTGACGGCGTAGCGGCTACTTCACGCGCCGCACCAGCGCCGCCGTCGACCAGAGTGCCCAGGCGATGAGCAGCGGCTGGCCGAACAGCCGGCCGATCCGCTTGGCGTCGGTGTCCAGCCCGAACGCATCCTTGTGGTGCACGGCCTGGGCGATGTTGCCCGGAAAGATCGCGGTGAAGAAGGTGGCGGCGAGCAGCCCGACCTTGCCGCGCAGGCTGGTCGGGGCGAACAGCAGTGCGCTGCCGAGCGAGATCTCGGCCACGCCGGAAAGCAGCACCGTGGTGTCTTCCTTGAGTGGCACGAACTCCGGCACCTGGGCGCGAAAGTCATCCCGCGCAAAGGTCAGGTGACTCGTGCCGGCCACGACAAGAATCGCGCCGAGCGCGATCCGGCCCGCTGTGCGTGCTTTGGATGCGGGCGGGTTGCGTCGGTTCGTCATGGGGACTCCCTGTCGATCGGGCGAAACGGGTTGATGAGAATGTGCTGCGGCTAGCGGATGCCCGCGATGCGCTCCAGCCCGGCGCGCAGGATGAGCTCCTCGGGGTCGGCCAGCAGGTGGTGGTTGAGGTAGAGACCCTCCAGCCACTCGAGCACCTCGGCCTCGGGCAGGCCAACGGCGTCCCAGTCCACACCGGGCCGGGCGAGCACGGCCGGCTCCCCGTTGGCGGGGTCGGTCCAGGCCGAGGCGAGGGGTAGGTCGGGCTCCTCGTGCTCGGCGTTCCAGAGCAGCGCGATGCGGTGGTTGGGGCCGTCGATGTGGTCGTGGCCCACATGGCCGGCGCCGAGCCATGGCAGCATCAGCTGTTCGCCCTCGAGTTCGAGGTTCACGACCTCCAGCTGGGTCGGTTCGTCCGGGCTGGTGGCGTAGACGGTGAGGCCCAGCGCAGCCCACTCGGCCGCCTCGGCGGCGTCCATGGTGAGCTCTTCAAGCAGCGCGCTGACATGGTTCACGAACGGCACCGACCAGGCCAGCAGGGCTTGAGTGTCGGCGCGCGGCCACGGGCTGATGTCGCTGTCGACGCCGTCGGCGTTGTGGAAGTGGTGCTCCATGCCGCGCTCGGTCACGTCGAAGTGCAGCTCACCCTCTTCGAAGCCGATGTAGACCGCGGCGCCGTCGTCCAGCCACTGGGCATCCAGCACCGGGTGCGCGAAGCGCGGCGGCAGGGGTGGCGCGACCAGGGGAAGTAGACCCAGGTTGAGCACAGCGCAGAACTGCGTGTTGGGCAGGCGAAGGCTGGGGTCTGACACCGGTTTCATCTCCGTGGATCGTGGCGGGCGCGTGCCCATCTATCCAAGTATGGGGCAGACTGCCGACGGCGCGGATGCCGGGGGGCGCGCACCGGGTGCAGCGTGTGGTCAGGACCGGGCCAACCGGGTGCGTACCTCGGCGGCGACCGAGGTCAACGCGTCGGTGAAAGCGGTTAGTTGATCGGCATTCAGGCTTGCAGTGGACGCGGCGAGCATCTCGGAGAAGTCGTGGTGGAGGCCGCCCATCACGTCGTGCCCGTGCGGGGTGAGCTCCAGGTAGAGGCTGCGGCGGTCGCCGGGATGGTCCACCCGGTGCAGCAGAGCGGCCTCCACCAGCCGGCGGGCGATGGCCGTGATCGCCCCGGTGGTCATGCCCAGATACTCGGCCAGCTCCTTGGGCGTGATGCTCACCGACCTGGACACCATGAAGAGCGCGCGTAGTTCGGTGGCGCTCACGCCGGCATCCTCGGCGATGCGCTGCCGGTTAGCGTCGAGGGCGCTGACGAACGCCGTTGCGGCGGCCGGAAAGCCTGTTAGGGTGTGCGCGAGCGGTGCGGATGAGGTCATGGCATCTCCGGCCGGGTCGGAGCGAGGTGATTCACTCACGATGGATAGAAATTATTCTACCGAGTACTTCCCAAACTAGCTGATAATGTAGTTTAATGACTAAGCAACTTATTTACTAAGCGACATCAGGCATCGTCAAACCGCACCGTCAAACACGGATGGAGTACCTCATGATTCCCGACATCCTCTCGCCCGGCCAGTACGACACTGTTTACAATTCCCTGTCGCTGGTGATCGCCGCGCAGCTGTTCACGGCGGTGTTCCTGCTCATCGCGCTGCCGCGCATCCTGCCGCGGTACCGGCAGGCGATCACCGTGGCGATCATTGTCTGCGGTATCGCCGCGTACCACTACTTCCGCATCTTCGACTCGTTCAGGGAAGCCTTCGTGACCGAGGCCGCCGGTGGTCAGGGCGACTACACACAGGCTGCCGGAGCCGGGTTCAACGAGGGCTACCGGTACGTGGACTGGTTGCTCACGGTGCCGCTGCTGCTGGTGGAGCTCATCGCCGTCCTCGCCCTGGCCCGGTCGGTGCAGCGTGGCCTGCTGATGCGGCTCGTTCCCGCCGCCGCGCTCATGATCCTCCTCGGCTACCCCGGTGAGATCAGCGGCGACAACGGCATCCGCGGCCTGTTCGGGCTGCTCTCCACCATCCCGTTCGCCTACATCCTTTACGTCCTGTTCGTGCAGCTCACGAAGTCGCTGAACAAGCAGCCCGTGGGAGTGCGCAGAATCCTCAGCCAGCTGCGCTGGTTGCTGCTGTTGAGCTGGGGCGTCTACCCGATCGCCTACCTGCTGCCGATGCTGAACATCGAGGGCGCGGATGCCTGGGTCTTCAAGCAGGTCGGCTACTCGATCGCCGACATTCTGGCCAAGGCCGTCTACGCGTTGATCATCTTCAGGGTCGCCCGCATCAAGTCCTTCGACGATGACCCCGCTTTCGCCGAGGTTGAGGGCTCCGTCGACGAGAAGCCCGTCCGCGTCTGAGTCGCCGGTGTGGGCGGTGTGATCGGGAGCAGCATGGGTCAGACCTCCAGTGACCCGGACCCGGCGGCCCGGCGCCGCACCGCCCGCACCGGCTTTGTGCCATCGCGGTGCGGCCTGGCAACACCCGGGCCGGCGGAGGCCCGCTGCAGCGCCGCGATCACCGTGCCGATGGCGAGCCGTCGGGCGCTGCCGGTGCGCACCGCCGCCACGATCTGCCGGTGGGCCAGACCAAGCACCGGGCGGGCCACGATGCCCGCGCGCGGGTCCACCGCGAGCTCGGGGAGTACGGCCACCGACAGGCCCGCGGCCACGTGGTCCAGAAGTACCCGGTAGCTCGAGAACCGGCCGGCCACGACGGGTTCGAATCCTGCCAGTCGGCAGTTCCGGGGAACAAGTTCGCCCAGGTATGTGCCCGGCTCGTCCAGCGCCCACCGCTCGGTGGCCAGATCGGCCAGCGACACGCTGTGGAGCTCGCCCAGGGGATGGCCGGCCGCGGCAACGGCCATCAGCGGGTCGGTGGCCAGCGGGATCACCGTGATGGTGGGGCTCAGCAGTGTGCCGTCTGCCTCGTCGACGGTCACGACGAGGTCGCACCGGCCCTGGTCCAGCGCCGTGGTGGCCGCGCGTGGTTCGATCTCGAGCAGTTCCAACGTGAGCCGGGGGTGTGTGCGGGCCAGCTCCTTCGCCGCCCGGATCAGGATCGGCGCCATCGAGCTGGCGAAGCCGCCCACCCGCAGGTACCCGGCGGGCTCGGTGCTGATCTCGGCGATTTCCGCTTCGATGGCGTCCATGTGGTCGCGCAGCTCTCGCGCCCGCTCCACCAACAGCACTCCGGTGGCCGTGAGCGTGAGGGTACGGCCCACCCGGTCGAACAGGACCACTCCGGTCTCGGCCTCCAGCGCCGACAGCTGCTGCGACACCGTCGACGGGCTCAGCATCAGCTCGGCCGCCACCGCCCGCACGGTGCCCACCCGCGCGAACACGTCGAGGAGCCGCAGCCGCCATGGATTCAGGGTCATGGCCCGAGTCTACTGTTCGGCCAGACCGAACAGCATGGTGGAGAAGCTGGTCTAGACATGCACAGGGCCTCGTCGTTACCGTCTACCCATGTCTTCGAGGACGATCACCCCCGCCGCCACATCCGATACCGCGTTCTGGGCGGATGTCGACCGGCACGTGGTGCGCTACGGCAGCCCGTTTGTGCCGGAGATCATCGATTGCGCGCGAGGGAGCTTCGTCTACACCGAGGCCGGCCGCCAGATCCTGGACTTCACCTCCGGACAGATGAGTTCCATTCTCGGCCACTCGCATCCGGAGATCGTGGCCACGGTGCAGCGCCAGATCGCCAACCTCGACCACCTCTACAGCGGCATGCTCTCCCGGCCGGTCGTGGAGCTGTCCCGGCGGCTGGCCGAGACCCTGCCGCATCCGCTGACCAAGACCCTGCTGCTCACCACCGGGGCGGAGTCGAACGAGGCGGCCATCCGGATGGCCAAACTCGTCACCGGCAAGCACGAGATCGTCTCGTTCGCACGCTCCTGGCACGGCATGACCCTGGGCGCGGCCGGCGCCACCTACAGTTCGGGCCGACAGGGCTACGGGCCGGCGGCACCCGGCAACATCGCCATCCCCGTGCCCTACGAGTACCGGCCCGATTTTGTGGATGCCGAAGGCCGGCTCGACTGGCGCCGCCAACTAGACGTGGCCTTCGCGCTGGTCGACGCACAGTCCACCGGTAGCCTGGCCGCCTGCATCGTCGAGCCGATCCTCAGCTCCGGTGGCATCATCGAACCGCCGCTCGGCTACCTCGCGGCGCTCAAGCAGAAGTGCCAGGAGCGCGGGATGCTTCTCATCCTGGACGAAGCCCAGACCGGACTCTGCCGCACGGGCACCTGGTACGCCTTCGAGCGCGACGGTGTGGTGCCCGACATCCTCACCCTCTCCAAGACCCTGGGCGCCGGCCTGCCGCTGGCCGCGGTCATCACCACGGCCGAGATCGAACAGGCCGCCGCCGACCGTGGTTTCCTCTTCTTCACCACCCACGTCTCCGACCCCCTGGTCGCCGCCGTGGGCAACACCGTGCTCGACGTTCTGCAGCGCGACCAGCTTGATGTGCGCGCCGCCGAGCTCGGTGCGCTGCTCCGCGCCGGCCTGCTGTCGATCCAGGACCGGCACGCCGTGGTCGGGGATGTGCGCGGCCGTGGCCTGTTGCAGGGTGTGGAGCTCGTGCTCGATCGGGACACCAAGGAGGGCTCAGACGAGTTGGGCGCCGCGATCACTCGCCGGTGCCTCGAGTTGGGCCTGCACATGAACATCGTGCAGTTGCCCGGCATCGGCGGCACCTTCCGCATCGCGCCGCCCCTCACGAGCACCGAGGCCGAGATCGCATGGGGTCTCGAGATCCTCGACCAGGCGATCGGGGAGCACACTCCCGACTGACGCCTAGAGCTCGTCAGCCCAACGGAACCCGCCCGCTGGTCGAGCTTGTCGACATCGCACTGAGCCTGCCGAAGCAGACTCCGCGACTCGCACAATCACCGCACCTCCCTTAGCTGGCCGCGCGCTCATGCGGGCGCGTTACCCCAGCTCCCCGGTCCCACCCACAACCACGCGATCTCCGAGCGGCTGCGTCGGCCGCGCGTTGTGGTTGTGCACGCCCTCGAGGGTGCCGATCTGCCCCGCCGACATCGAAATCGGCGTACTCAGCACTACCCACTGCACGTCCTCGGTGCACGGCGGCGTGGTGAGGCTGCCCGAGTACTCGTAGTTCTCCAGCGACGCCGGCAGCACGGCCGAGACATCCAGCGTCACGACTTCTTCATCCGTGACATGAGTCGTCTCCTCGATGAACGGCGCCAGCGCGCCGGATGCGTCGCCCTCGGCCACCAGGACGCCGAGAACCAGCAGCTTGCCGTCGGCATCCGTGTTCACCAGGTGCAGCTCGGCCGCGGCCGGCTGGCCGTTCACGGTGTGCTCCGACGGCACGTGTGCGTGCATCTGCTGCAGGCTGTACTCGTCGCCGCCGAAGGTGAGGGTTTCGCCCTCCCCGTCGGCCTCGAACTCCACCGCGTGCCCGGTGTCGAAGACGTCACCCTCCGCGTTCTCCGCGCTCAACCGGATGCTGGTCGTCGGCGCGGGCACTGTGGCCGGCAGGTCGATCGGTGACTGGTCGGTGCCTACGGCGCAGGTCTCGAAACTGGCGTCCACGTCGCCCCACGACACGGGGCCGGTGTCGCCGTCGTACGACCAGTGGGCCGGCTCCGCCGCCGGTGTCGCGGTCGGCTCCGGGGCGGCTTGGGCGCAACCGGCAAGGGTGACGGCGGCCACGGCGAGGGCTGAGGAAAAGAGCCGGAATCGTACGGACATGGGAACTCCTAGAACTGTCTAGACGACGCCGCACCGAACATGCGGCGTGACCACCCTCCAACGAGGGCCGCCTTCCCGAATCATCCTCTGTGGACACAAGGCGAACTGCCGCGGCGTGGGGCCGAAGGGCCCGCCGGCAGCGTCGACGGGCGCGCGCCGGTACCAGCGGATGCGCTGCCCTGGCGGCGAGTTGCCACTTGAGGTCCTCTGAGTGCGCCGAACGCGCCTCAACTGTCATCTCGCGGCAGGGCCAGGCCCCGAGATGGCACTTTCGGCCAGTTGAGCAGCTCGCAACTGGCCTCAGCTGGCTTCTCGGCATTCAGCCACGCGTCAGGCGGCGGCGAGCGGGCCATCCGTAGCGGGGTTTGGTATTGCAGCGCGGGGCAGCGAGCAGGCTCGTGGTGGTGGTGTCGCGCTCCATCGACTGCAGCACCGCGGCGATCAACGCCACCACCCGGTACACGTCCGACGGGGTGCGGATCGGGGCATCCGCGGTCATGCCGTCGGCGGTGAGGAACTCCGGCAGGTCGCGGCCGGTCACATGCAGCCACCACAGCGTCCACGGATCCTCGGAGGAACTTCTTGCCGTCGGCACCCGAGTGGTGCGAATGTGGGGGTGTGATCGGTGTCGTTCGAAGGTCAGGTCACTAGGTTTCGACAAGCTCAACCAGCGAGATATTCAGCTCAAACCAGCGAGACAGGCTTGACCGCGAGGCGGGGGACGTCTCAGATTGTGGAGAATCCGATATGCGCACACTCACTGCGGGCCTCTTCTACTCCGTCGACGGGGTCGTGGAGTCGCCGAACCTCTGGCAGTTCGACAGCTTCGATGCCGAGATGAGCGAGGAGATGGGCGCGATGATGAGTCGCGTCGACACGGTACTTCTCGGCCGGGCGGGCTACCAGGAGTGGGCCGAGTACTGGCCGAATGCCGCCGCTGACGACCCGTTCGGCGGATTCATCAACCCGATTCCGAAGTTCGTCGCCTCCCGCACCCTCACCGGGGATCTCGACTGGCAGAATTCCCAGCTGATGGATGCGCCGCTGGAGGACTTCGTCACCGCGCTCAAGCAGTCTGAGGGCGGCGAGATCAGTGTCATGGCCAGCATCTCGTTGGTGCGGCAGCTGTTGTTCGCCGGCCTGCTGGACTCGTTGACCCTGATGATGCATCCGGTGGTGGCGGGGCAGGGCCGGCATCTCTTCGAGCCCAGCGATCCCGTCACCAAACTGGTCCTGCAGAAATCCAGCGTGACCAGCAAAGGCAACACCATCCTCAGCTACGGGCTCCGTATCGACTAGCCCGACAGACGGGCATGGTTGTATGGGTGCGAGAGGCGGTGCCCATGACTAAGGCCGTGTCAACCCGTGAGGTATACAGCAACGCTTGGATGACCGTGCGGGAGGACGTGGTGCGCCGGCCGGACGGCTCGACGGGCATCTACGGTGTCATCGACAAGCCCGACTTCGCCATCGTCGTGCCGTTTGTCGACGGCGGGTTCTGGCTGGTCCAACAATTCCGGTACACCGTGGGGCGGCGCGCGTGGGAGTTTCCGCAGGGCTCCTGGCCCGGTGCGAACGACGGCAGCCAGGAAGACCTGGCCCGCGCCGAACTGCAGGAAGAGACCGGGATGCGCGCCGGCGACGTGCGGCACCTGGCGCATTTCTACAGCGCCTACGGGCACAGCAGCCAGGGCTGCGATCTGTACCTGGCCACCGACCTGACGCCCGGGCCGCCGGAGCGGGAGGTCACCGAGCAGGACATGGTGCACCGTTGGTTCAGCGAAGAGGATTTCCGGCGGATGATCCGGTCCAGCGATATCGTGGACGCCGCAACCATCGCGGCCTACACCTACGTGCTGCTCGACCGGCAGGCCTGATCAGCTCCGCAAAACCGAACGGACACTCATGTTCTACGGGCACCCGCTGCAGTTCGGCACCTTCCTCACGCCCAGTAACGCCGACCCGGAGACGCCGGTGCGGCTGGCCGAGTTGAGCGAGCGCCTCGGCTACGACCTCGTCACCTTCCAGGACCACCCGTACCAACCCAGGTTCCTGGACACCTGGACCCTGCTGAGCTGGGTCGCCGCCCGCACCGACCGCATCCACCTGTCGGGCAATGTGCTCAACCTGCCGATGCGCCCACCGGCGGTGCTCGCCCGCGCGGCCGCGAGCCTCGACCTGCTCTCCCGCGGCCGGTTCGAGCTTGGCCTGGGCGCCGGCGGCTTCTGGGACGCCATCGGCGCCATGGGCGGCCGCACCCTCGCCGCCGGGCAGAGCGTTGACGCGCTCAGCGAGTCGATCGACGTCATCCGTGCTATCTGGAACGTCGACGACCGGTCGGCGCTGCACGTGGGCGGCGAGTTCTACCGGCTCGACGGCGCCAAGCGCGGGCCCGCCCCGGCGCACGACGTCCCAATTCTGCTCGGCGCCTACAAACCGCGGATGCTGCGCCTCACCGGCCGGAAGGCTGACGGATGGCTGCCGTCGCTTGCGCGTATGGAGCCCGGCGATCTCCGGCGGGCCAGCGCCATCATCGACCAGGCTGCCGTCGACGCCGGGCGCGATCCCCGGGCGATCCGGCGGCTGGTGAACATCAGCGGCACGTTCAGCCCGGCCGGCGGCGGGTTTCTCACGGGGCCGAGCAGTCAGTGGGTCGACGACCTGCTGCCCTACGTTCTGCAGGATGGCGTGGGCACGTTCATCGTGCTGGGCGACGAGCCTGCGGTGATTGAGCGCTTCGCCGCCGAGGTGGCACCGGCCCTGCGCGCCACGGTCGCCCGGGAGCACCCGGGCGCCGCCGGCTAGAAGTGCGTGAGGCAGTGGGCGGGCCGCTCCACGGCGAAGAGCCTGGCGGCCAGGAACGCGGCACCCGCGGTGTGTTCGCGCACCTTGTTCGCCGCCGCCAGTGACACAGGATTCACCGCGCCCAGGTAGATGGAGGAGAGCGCGGCGATGTCCAGTTCCAGGTCGGGCGCCTCGGTGGATGCGGTGACGCGCGCCGTGCCGCCCTGCACCTCGAGCGCGAAGGTGCCCGCGGTGAGACTCAGGCCGTCGGTGACCTTGAGGACCAGCGTGCCCTCGGCGGCGAAGTGGCGTGCTTCGAGTGCCTGGCGCACATCCAGGATGCGCAACCAGAGCAGGTCTCGCGGGTTCGACGCCGCGACGCAACGTGGGTCGGTCAGTGCCCAGGTGAGCGGGTTGTCCACCGGCGCCTCGTTCCAGGTGATGCGTTCCACCAGGTCGATGGCCGCCAGATACTGCCAGAGTTCCAAGTAGGCCGCCGGGGTAGCGGCCACCAGGTCAATGATCTCCATGGTTGCGGGTGTCTTGTCCCAGCCGCCGAATCGGTAGGAGACGTAGCCGTCGACTGTGCCGTCGACTGTGCCGTCGACTGTGCCGTCGGGCGTGCCGTCGGGCGCGTAGTGCAGCGCCGCCTTCACCTTGGCGTCGGGGCCGCCCTCGCGGCTTGTCACCCCGGCGGCCACCTGGCGGTAGAACTCCTGCCGGCCGATGGACCCCGGCTGTTCGCCGTGAACCCGAGCGAAGACCTGCGGTGCCAGCTCGAGAAGAACCTTGGGGTCGACGACCTCCACGGTTCCCGCCCGCACATGCTCCAGCCGGAACTTGGCACCGGTATCCACCGTGATGCTTTGCTCGGCGGTGGCCATGCCGAAACCGAATCGACCGTAGATCGACGCCTCCGACGCGGTGAGGGCCGCGATTGCGATGCCGGTGCCCTTGGCCAAGGCGAGGTCCTCCGTCATCATGCGGCGCAGCAGACCGCGCCGCCGGTGTGAGGTGCGCACCGTCACGCCGGTGATCAGGTGCGCATCCAGCAACCTACCGAAGCCGATGTTGAGCGTGCTCTGCTGAGACCCGAACGTGGCCACCGGCACCTCGCTGCCCAGCGAGTGCGGGGCCGGCTGCCCGGTTTGGTAGGCGCCCGTGAAGACGGCGCCGTCCACACGGCTCCTGTTGATGGACTCCTGAACGCGCTCGTCGGTGCTGCGCTCCTCGTGGAACCCGAAGGAGACCGCGCTATCCCAGGCCACCGCTTCGGGATATCCGGGCTCGCCGGGGGCTGCCGGCTCAAACCGACGGATCTCGTATTCTGCGTTCATCGGGGACATGCATCCGAGTGTACGGAACCGCGTCTCGGACCACCCGGCGAACGCTTAGAACGGCGGGTTTTCGGGGACCGGTGGTGTCGGTGTCCGGGTTGGCCGGTGCCGCGGAGGCATCAGGTAGCTATCCTCCGGGGGGCGTTTCCGGGTTTTCGGCCCCACCACCGGGAGTTGCGGCCGGGGTGGTCCCATGGGGTTGGCGGGGTCGGTGCGGTAGCTGCGTTTGCCCGGGTGAGGTCCAGAGCAGGATCCCGCCGGGTTCCTGAGTGACCCGCCAGTGGGTGAGGTGTTTGAGGCGGTGGTGGGGTTCGCAGAGATGGGCGAGGTTGTCGCAGTCGGTGGTGCCGCCGTCGGCCCAGTCGTGGGTGTGGTCGATGTCGCTGGTGACCGCGGGCCGGGAGCAGCCGGGGAATCGGCAGGTTTCGTCTCGCACCCTCAGCCATTTCTTCATGGCTTTGGTGTTCTTGTGTTGGGTTTTGCCCAGGGAGAGCACGACTCCGGTTTCGGGGTGGGTGAGTAGTCGGGTGAAGCTGGGGGCGTGTCCGGCGATCTGTCGGGCGATTTCGGGGGAGATCGGGCCGTAGCCTTCGAGGGTGGCGGGTTCCTCGTCCAGGCCGAGCAGGGTGAGCACGGGCACGGTGATCATCACCGTGCCGCGGATCCCGGCGCCCATCCCGTCGGGGGTGATGCCGTCCAGCAGGAGGGCCCGGGTGATGTCGGCGCGGAGCTGGTCCAGGGTGCGTTTCGTCTCCTCCGCATCAGCTGCCGCATCTGCCGTCGCGCCGGTCCCCGCGTTCGCCGTCGTGCCGTTCCCTGCGCTCGCGTCCGCCTCCGTGCCTGTCCCCGCGCTGGCGTCCGCGCCTGCCTGCCCGCTTCCCAACCCGACGGCTTCCCCGGCCGCGTCGCCGGCCCGGGTGGGGTCGCCGAGTTTCTTCAGACTCGCCGCCATCGTGTTGATCCGGGTGTAGGCGGCTTTGGTGTCGTGGGCGGTGCCGTACCAGTGCAACCAGCCCATCCCATCCGGGGCTGCCTCCCACCGGGTGTGCCTCTCGGCCAGGGCGTTGGTGGTGCGGATCACGATGGACTCCGGGTGCAACCGCTCCCGCAGCCGGCGGGCCCTGTCCGTGAACCGGCTGACCGGGAGTCGTTTCGCGTCTGGCAGTACCTTGTCCTCGAAGGCCTCCTGGTCCTCCACGGGCAGGGTGCGCATCTGGTCGATGAGCACGGTGGCGTGCCGGTAGCTGATCTCGCCGTTGGAGAGGGCGTGGAAGGTTGCCGGGGCCGACAGGAGCCAGAGTGACTGCTCCATCAGGTGTTCCACCGTGCGTTCGGCCATCCGTAGCAGGCAGGCGGTCTCACTCACGATCGTGCGCCGGGCCACGTCCCGGTCCTCCCACCGGCCATAGAAGGCCGCGCGGGCCTGATCCTCGGTCATGCTGGCCGCGTTCACGTCGGCCAACCGGATGCTCTCCGGGTTGCCGTGCAGCCGGGAGGACACCTGCGGGTCCTCGCTCCAGCTCTGCAGCTCGACGAGGAACTCGGCCTGCCGGGCCTGCGCGTGGGCGATGGCCCGGGCCTCGGCCGCGATCAGCTCGGTGCGGCGAGCCAGCTCCGAACAGACCCGCTCATCCAAGGTCGGATTGGGGACATAAGCCTCACGCCCTGCCGGTGCGTGCCCTGCCGGTGTCGGCCCGGCCGCGGTGGACTCGAGTCCGGCCGGCTCGAGTGCCGGTTCAGCTGCGGGGGACTCCGCCGACCCAGCTTGCGTCGGGTCGGCGGGGGCGGGGGTGTTGCCAGGTGGAGCGGACCCCGGAGAGTAGTGGTCATCATCCGGAGCGGGCGGTAGTGCCTGGTCGGGGTTACTCATAATGAGATCGTCTCACCTACCACCGACACTGCCCCCGCACGCCCCCACACCCCACCCGACCCATCCGCGAACCGTGAGAAAAGCACCCAAAATCGCGAAAGTGCGGTGCTTAACTCACGGTTCGCGAGGTGGGAGCGAGGGGGAAGGGGACGCGTCAGGCGCGGGCGGCGAGGGCTTCGCGGGCGCGCTTCATCGAGGTGCTGAGACCCCACTGGGTGCTCAGCTCCTCCAGCTTGTCGACCTGCTCGGGCGTGCTCAGGCGGATGCGGGCGTCGAAGGCCGGCAGCTCCAGGTTGCGCACCACGTTCACCACCGCCGGAGCCACGACCAGGTAGTCCGCCGCGGCGAGGATCTTCGCCCGCACGGACGCGCTCAGCTTCACCTCGGGGTCGGCGGCGGCCGCGACGATGCCGTTCAGGTCGCCGAACTCGGCCAGCAGGGTCGCCGCGGTCTTCTCACCCACCCCGGCTACCCCGGGCAGGCCGTCGGAGGCGTCGCCGCGCATCGCGGCGAAGTCCGCGTACTGCAGAGGGGTGACCCCGGTCTTGGCCGTGAGCGACGCATCGGTGAGGATCTCCAGCCGGGCCATGCCGCGCCCGGTGTAGACCACCCGCACGTCGCGGGAGTCGTCGACGAGCTGGAACAGGTCGCGGTCGCCGGTGATCACGTCCACGGGGATGTCGGCGTGCGAGGCGAGGGTGCCGATCACGTCGTCGGCCTCGTGGTGGGCGGCGCCGACAATGGGGATGCCGAGTGCGGTGAGCACCTCGCGGATGATCGGCACCTGCGGGCTGAGCAGGTCGGGCACGACCTCGATCGACGGGTCGGCATCCGCAACAGGCCCGGCATCCGTCGCGGGCACAGCCGCCACCCGGTGGGTCTTGTAGGTGGGGATGAGGTCGACCCGCCACTGCGGGCGCCAGTCGTCGTCCCAGCAGGCCACGATCTCGGTGGGCTGGAACTCGGTGGTGAGCCGGGCGATCATGTCGAGCAGCCCGCGCACGGCGTTGACGGGCTCGCCGTTCGGCGCCCGCACGGTGTCTGGCACCCCGAAGTACGCGCGGAAATAGAGCGAGGCGGAGTCAAGGAGCATCCGGCGTTCGGGTTGAGTGGTCACGGCGGCATCCTGCCACATCGGCCACGCCGGATCCAGACTGGGCGTGATCATCGGCGCACGGATGGCTGCGGCCGGTCAGTCGTACCGAACGGCTCCACGATGTAGCTGCGGCCGGCGGCGAAGTTCGATTCGCGCCGGGCACCAGCCACGTCACCGACCGCCAGTTCGGCCTTGGTGCCGTGGAACAGTGCCCCCGACTCATGCACTTCGAACGGTATCGGGCCATCAGCCAGGTGTTCCTCCAGTGCGGTCGGTCGGGCTGGCGGTGGACGACCAGTCGGCGTCCCGGAGTCGCTCACAGCCGTCCAGGAGTAGGTCGAGGGCGAACTCGAACTCGAATCTGTCGTCGCAGCCGCGCGCCACGACCGAGTTGTCGTGCCTGGCCACGCCGCTGATCCGCAGAATGTGCGGGTATCGCCCGGCCATCGCCTGCAGTTGCGCCGCCTGCGCGTCGGGATCGGCAGGCGGCTGGTGCGGCCCGGCCGATGTGTCGAAGAGCTCCTGGGTGAATCCCCACATGCGGCTTCCCAGCGCGTGCATCACGTGGTGTGTGAGGTCTGCCGAGAACCCGCCGGCCAGAAAGATCCCGATCGTGGACTCCAGGTAATCCAGCACGGTCGGCGTCTGGCGGGTGCGCGATTCGAGCACCGACCGGGCCCACGGATGCCGCAGCAGCATCTGCCGGGCCGAGAGCACCCGCAGGCGCACCGCGGCCTTCCAGCCGAGGGCGACGTCGGGCGGGTCGATCTCGGCGACGATCACGTCGACCATCCCATCAAGCAGCTCGTCCTTGTTCGCCACGTGCTTGTACAGCGCCATCGGCACCACGCCGAGCTCCTCGGCCAGCCGGCGCATGCTCAGTGCGTCGATGCCGGTCCGATCGGCCAGCTCCACGGCGGCCTGCAGCACGCGATCACGGTTGAGACGCGCCCGCGGGGCGACCAGAAGTTGAGCCATGGAGGTTCCTTTGCGGCGAGATCGGACTCGCCCATTGACAGGAGTACAGCGTACACCTTAGAGTCGAGCACGCCGAGGTGTACGCCGTACACCTATCGCCTTGACCAAGGAGTCCACCATGACCGCCACCCGCAGAGCCGCGATCCTCATCGGCGTGTTCTTTCTCCTCACTGAGATCGGCGCGATCGCCGCCCGCCTGCTCTACGCCCCGGTACTGACCATCCCCGGGTACGTCCTCGGCTCCGGCCGGGACCCTCTCGTCTACACCGGGGTGCTGTTCGAGGTGCTGCTCGTGATCGCGGTCGTTGGCACCGCCGTGGCGGCCTACCCCGTGCTCGCCCGGCACAACCGCGCGGTGGCGCTGGCCTACGTGACCGCGCGCATCCTCGAGGCGGCGATCATAACGCTGGGCACCCTCAGCCTGCTCACCGTGCTGATGCTGCGGCAGCAGCCCCACGCCGAACCGGGTGCTCTCGAGACCGTCGCCGACGCGTTGCTGGCGCTGCAGGACGGCACTCTGCTGTTCGGACCGGGCTTGGCCCTGGGCATCGGTTCGATCCTGCTGGCGTCTCTGATGTACACCTCCCGCCTGGTGCCCCGCGGCATCGCGGTGCTCGGCCTGGCGGGAGGGGCGGTCATCACCCTGTCCACCGTGGCCGTCATCTTCGGCCTGTACGGCCAGTTTTCCGCAATCGGGCTGGTTGTTGCACTGCCCGTGTTCGTCTGGGAGATTTCGCTGGCCCTCTGGCTCATTTTCAAGGGCTTCAATACCGCCGCACTCGAACGGATGCCGCGCCGCAGCGTCGACGCCGCAGGGGCGGAGGTGGCCTCATGAGGGCCGCCGTGTATCGGCGGTTCGGCGCGCCGGATGTCGTCGAGCTCGCCGAGATTCCCACACCAACGCCCGGGCCGACTGACCTGCTCATCAAGGTCGTCGCCAGCACCGTGAGCGCCGCCGACCACCGCGCCCGGTCCCGAGAGGTGCCCACGGGGCTCGGCCTGCTGGCCAAGGTCGGACTGGGGTTCTTCCGGCCGCGCCACCGGGTGCTCGGCATGGATGCCGCTGGGGTCGTCGAGGCTGTGGGGGAGAGGGTCACCCGGTTCAACCCCGGCGACGAGGTCATCGCGATGCTCGGCGGCGCGTTTGGAGGCCACGCCGAATACGCCCTGATCGGCCAGGACCGAGCGATCGCGGCCAAGCCCGCCGGGATGGCGTTCGACGAGGCTGTTGCCCTCGTTTTCGGCGGCATCACGGCGCGGGCCTACCTGAACCGCGTCGACATCCGGCCCGGCGCACGGGTGCTGGTCAACGGCGCATCCGGAGCCGTCGGCACGGCTGCGGTGCAACTGGCTGCGGCCCTCGGCGCACAGGTGACCGCGGTCTGTGCGGCCCGGAACGCCGAACTGGTCACCGCGCTCGGCGCCAGCCGGGTGATCGACTATGCCACCGAGGACTTCGCTGCGGACCCTGCCGGAATCGCCACCTACGACGTGATCATCGACTGCGTCGGCAACGCGTCGTTCGACCGGGTACAACGCCTGATCGCCCCCGGCGGCGCCCTGCTGGCGATCATCACCGACCTCGACGGCATCCTTCGCGCGAAGTCCCGCACCCGCCGAAGCGGCAAGCTCCTGAGCGCCAGCGGTGTGGAGTATCGCGCCGACGACTTGGAGTACCTCGTGAGCCTCGCGGACTCCGACCGGCTCCGGCCCGTGATCGACCGGAGCTACGACCTTGCCGAGATCGTGGCGGCCCATCGATTCGTCGACGCCGGCCACAAGCGCGGTGCCGTGGTGCTGCGCATCGTCGGCGAGCCGCACCGGCCATCCGCGGCGCCGGAAGGCAAGGCTGAGCCCGACTGACCGGAACGCTAGCCGTTCTGGCTGACCAGGGCCTGCGCCGAAATGCTGCGGTTCACCACGCCTTCGGCCGCGGCTCGCAGGGTGATCTCGTGCACCCGGGCGTAGTCGCGCAGAGCCGTGAAGGCCTCGGTCATGGTGCACGTGCGCATTTGGGCGAGCACCCCCTTGGCCTGCTCCACCAGGATCCGGGTGTCCAGCGCGAGGTGTAGCTGGGCAGCCACGACCTCGGGCTGACGAAAACTGCGTTCGTGCAGGATGCCGACGGTCGCGACATCCGCCAGTGCCTGGGCGAGCTGGGCGTCGCGCGCACTGAGCACGCCAGGCACCGTGCTGAGCAGGTTCATCGCGCCGATGACCTCACCGTGCAGCCGGAGCGGGGTGGCGTGGGCGGCCCGAAAACCCTGGTCAAGCGCCGTTCGGCGAAACCGCGGCCACCGGTCGGAGTCTGTGGCGATGTCGGGAATGCTCACCACCGAACCTGTGGCGTAGCAGTCGATGCACGGGCCGGCCCCGGCGGCGACGATCATGACCTCCACGGTTTCGGCCTCTTCGCTGGTCGAGGCCACCAGCTCGAGGGCGCCGGCGCCGTCGGCCAGGAGGATGCCGCCGGACTGTACCGAGAGCAGCTCGGTGCACGTGTGAACGAGGGTCGACAGTAGGTCGACGACATCGTAGTTTTCGACCAAAGTGCCGGCCACGCGCACAAAGGCGTCGTTGATTCTCTCTTCACGGGGGCTGTCAGCCGCGTGTTCAATGTCGTGCATATCTGCCTACTCTGGAAGTTCTGCGAAATTGAGTCGTCGGCTGACGACGGCGTGGGCAATCTCTTGGACGGTGTATCCGCTGGAAAAAGCGTAGGCCCGAATTCGTGAGAACGCATCCGTGGCGCTGACCTCCAGCTGGCCCAGCACCATTCCGGTGGCCTGGTGGATTTCTCTGCGCGATTCGATCGGCTCCTCGTGGTCGGGAGACTCGTGCTCGGCCAGGAGGATAGCGCGGCGGAAGGCGGGCCCGGCGACGGCGCGACAGAGCGACGCGCCGATCTCGGCGGAGCGCTCACCGAGGATTCCGGGTGTGCTGCGGTAGCACGTGACCGTTCCGGTGCACGCGGCTCCCAGCATTAGGGGGAAAGTGAAAATCGCGCCGACGGTCAATTCGGCGGCGCTCCGCAGGAACGCCGGCCACTGCTCCGTGGCCACGAGATCGGGAGCCGACACGAGTGTCGCGGTCCTGAAGGCATCGAATGAGGGACCCTCGCCCAGGTCGAATTGCATCTCTTCCAACCGGGCGGCGGTGGCGTCGGTGGCGTGAATCAGCGAGGCTCGGCGGCCCTGATCGAAGACCGAAATGGCCGCACCGGTGATGGGCAGCAACTCGACGAACGGCGAGGCCAACCCGCCCGACGTCGGCGGTGTTACCGAGACCTCAATCATCAGCACCCCCTGCTGTGTCACTGGTCATTTCCTGGCGGGCAGGTGTTTCTGTGCAATCCCTACCCAACCCAACGTTAGTCCTGGTGGGCACGCGACGACCAGCCTGACCCGCTGCGACAACGGATGCCCGGCGCTACTGTCGTGGTGTTCGACCCGCGGCTGCCCGCGCCGCCGGCTCATGTCACGAAGGGTTCCCGCCATGTCCCACGCATCGCCGATTGCCGACCCTCCAGGTGCGCCTCGCGGCGACCGCGTGGAGACTCCGGAGGAGCGGCTGGACCGCAACTGGAACGAGCTGCTGCAGGAGCTCCGGGTGATCCAAACCGGCACCCAGATTCTGACCGGCTTTCTGTTGGCCGCTGTCTTCCAATCCCGGTTCGAGGAGCTCGATGACTTTCAGCGCAACAGCTACCTGGTTCTGGTGGTCACCTCGGTGCTCACGACCCTGGTGGGACTGGCGCCGGTGAGCCTGCACCGGGTGCTGTTCCGGCAGCACGCCAAGGGCCGCATCGTGCGCTACACCGACTATTTCGTGCAGGCCACCCTGGCCGGCGTGGCGATCACCGTCGCCGGCATCGGTCTGCTCATTTTCGACGTGGTGCTCGGCCGGGTGTGGGGTCTGGTCTTCGGGGTGCTGATTCTCATCGCTGTCGTCATGCTGTGGATCGTGGTGCCGCGCCTCATCCGGCGGTCGGCTTAGCCGCCCGTCGCCTCAACCTGGCTTATCTCGCCGGGGGCCTGGGTGGGGGCGGGCGCTGTCGTGATCGCCTGAACGATTCGTTCCACTCCGAAGTCCCAGGCCCGATCGATGTCGCCGCCGAGCTGAAAGCCGCCGTTCAGTTCCAGCGTGATGAAGCCTGCGGCCCACGCCGTCAGCGTGCGGGCGGCCTCGAGGGCGTGCTCCTCGCCGGCGAGGTCGCGGGCGACCCGAAGGAGGGGCGCGCTCAGGGCCACCCGGAAGGACCGGTCGGCAACCGGGGTGCCGGCCTCGGGAGTCATGACCAGCTGGAACGCGGCGGGCTGCTGCCGGCCGAACGCGCGCAGCAGGTTGGCGAGCTGCGCAGCGGTCGTGGCGATGGCCAACCGCTCGGTGAGTTCGGTCAGCGTGGTCTCGGCCACCAGCTGGATCAGCCGGTTGCGGCTCTGCACTCTTTTGTACAGGGAGGGTGCGCGCACGCCCACCCGGTGGGCGACGGCCTGCATGGTGATGCCGGCCAGCCCGTCCTGCTCGAGCAGGTCGCGTGCCGCGAGCACGATGGCGTCAAGAGAGGTGCGGTCTGGCGTGGGCATATCTGAAGTATAGCTATTGACGGTAGCCATGATGGCTATGTAGCATAGCCATCATGAAACTAGGTCCTCACCTCCATCGCATCGGCAACGACATCGTGGCCGTCTATCTCATTGACACTCCCGAGGGGGTGACCGTGATCGATGCCGGCCTCGCCGGCCTGTGGCGTGAACTTCTGGCCGAACTCGTCAGCATGGGCCGCACCCTCGCCGATGTGAAGGGTGTCATTCTCACGCACGGCGACAGTGATCACCTCGGCTTCGCCGAGAGACTGCGGCGCGATCACGGGGTGCCGGTCTACGTGCACCCCGGCGACGCGGACCGTGCCAAGGGCGGCGCCAAGCCGGCGACCGCCCGCCAGTCGATGAAGCTGGGGGCCACCCTGGGTTTCGCGGCCTATTCGCTGCGCAAGGGCGGGATGCGCACCACCTACCTGACCGAGACCGTGGACGCGCACGACGGGGAGACCCTCGACCTGCCCGGGGCGCCCCGCATCATCGGCCTGCCCGGCCACTCGGCGGGCAGCATCGCCATCCACGTGCCGATCGCCGATGCGGTCTTCGTGGGCGACGGCCTCACCACCCGGCACGTGCTCACCGGCACGATGGGGCCCCAGCCGGCGCCGTTCACGGATGAGCCGGACCAGGCGATCGCATCGCTGCGGGCGCTCCTGCCCACGGGGGCCACCTGGGTGCTGCCCGGCCACGGCACGCCGTGGAATGCCGGCGTCGCGGCGGCCGTCGCCGCGGTAGAGGAGACGGCCCGATCCTGATCGGGTGCCGATAGGGTGACGTATGACCGTCGCTCCCGCAGTGCTCGCTCCCGCAGTGTTGCTCGCCGGCCCGCGTGGGCGCCGATTGTGCCTGGAGTGGGCGCGGACCTGGTCTCAGAACGACGATGAGCGGCTGAGCAGCGCGATCTTCTACGCCGCCCACAATCTCGACCCGGGCCGGGGAGTCTCTCGAGTGCTCTTTGGGGTCGGCACCGACGGCAGTGATCGCGACGCCGATCACGGGTCCAAGCCTCCTGCCCCCGGCGACGTGGCGCGGCTGCTGGCGGACGCTCCGCTCACCGAGCCGGACGGCCCTACCCTGATGCCGGCGCTCGCCGCGGCCGTGGGTAACGCCCGCTACTGGGAGCCGCCCGACGGTGAGGATGTCCTCGCCGCGGCGCCGGACATGCGTGCGGCCCTGGCTCGCGTGGCGCACCTCCTCGCCGGGTCGCCGCACGCCTCCTGGTGGACCACCCCGGTCGGCGACCCGGCTGGCGACCCGGCTGGCGACCCGGCTGGCGACACTGCGCAGTGGGCCGTCGAGTTCGCCGGCACCACGGTCGACGGCGAACCGGTGCGCGCGGCCGCCGAGATCCTGGAACTCTCCCGCGTCGGCCGGGCCGAGGAGGGGGAGCTTGCCGAGCGCGACTGGCCGGCCGACCCGCGCGCGTCGTTCAGCGGCCCGTGGTGGTCCAAACCGCCGTCTGCCCTCACCCGCACAACCCGCGCCCTGGCCGGCGGGGGGCCTGTGGGACTCGCCCTGGTCGAAGACGCCCTGGGCTGGGATGCAGCCACGGTCCATCGGATCAACCTGCCGCGTGATGCACGCGTCTACGAGATCGATGGCCCCGACGACTGGGCGTACCTGTGCCGGCGCTACCCGGTCCGCGTCACGGCCGCACGCCGTCAGGTCTGGTACCAGACAACCGGCCGTATCGGGCTCTGGGTCATGCCCGACTGGGCGGCAGTGGCGCAGGACGTCGACGCTGTGCACCTCACGGTCGCCGGCTATCTGGCTACCGCCGGACGCGCCATCCAGGTGGCTGACGACTTCGCCACGGTGCTGGCCGGCTGGGACCCCGACCAGACCTATTGGCTCACCGACGTGGACCATGCCCCCGCCACCGCCCAGGTGTGGCACCGGGGCGAGAGCGACTGGACACGCGCCGTCGACGCCTGACCTCCACGATGACACCACCGGGTGTTGACATGACACCACTGTGGTGTCATGATGGTGGCATGGAACTTGGACCGTACGTCAACGACCTCCAGCGCCAGCTGGTGGATGCCGCAGAGTATGGCGCTGAAGACACTCGCGCCGTCGCCGAGCGTCTCGCCGCCGGACTGGATGCCGCTGCACGGCTCGTGCTCCTGGACGTGCTGTCGGCCGCGGTCGGGGAGATCACCCGCGAACTCGCCCCCGGCTCGGTCGACCTGAGACTGCGCGGCCGCGAGATCGAATTCGTCGTCACGGCGCCGCACATCGAGCCGGAGACCGATGAGCGGGCCGCCGCATCCGTCGAACTCGACGAGGTGAGCACCTCGCGCACGACGCTTCGCCTGCCGGATGCCCTCAAGGCACGCGTCGACGAAGCCGCCGCGGCAGACGGCCTGTCGGTCAACACCTGGTTGGTGCGCGCGACCGCGGCCGCCCTGCAACCCAAACAACGCCGCACCGCGCAGCGCACCCTGCGCACCGGCGACAACTTCGCCGGCTGGGCGCGCTAACCCGCCCAGCAGGCCGATACCACCAGCTCCGCGCACCAGCGGAGTCGGTCCGTTGTACCCAAACGCATAGCTCAGAGAGGGACGCATCAGCATGCCCACCTATTCAACCCCCACCCCCATCGATGTCGCCATCCACCTGCCTGTCGGCGCGATCGAGGTCATTGCCAGCGAGCGAACAGACACCGTCGTGACGGTGTCACCCACCAGCCCGGCCAAGGCGGTCGACCGTCGCGGGGCTGAGGAGACCACCGTGGAGTTCGACGGTCAGCGGCTCACGATCACCGCTCCGAAGCCACGCTTCAGCATCATCGGCCCCAGCGAGTCGGTGGACATGCTCATCGAGTTGCCGACAAGATCGCGGCTCACGGCCGAGATCTCCTCGGGCAATGTGCGCGCGACCGGACGTCTCGGCGCCACCCGCGTCAAATGCTCGAATGGCGCGGCCGAGATCGACAGCACGGGCGACCTCTGGCTGCGCGCCGGTAACGGCAACGCCACCCTCGGTGCCGCGGAGGGCGACATCGAGATCACCGCCGACCACGGTCAGATCCGCATCGGCACCGTCACGGGCGACGCCAGCCTCAAGGCATCACACGGCAGCATCACGGTCGGCCAGGCCGGCGGCGACCTCGACGCGAAACTCTCCTACGGCGACCTCGAGATCGCCCGGGCGCTCGCCGCGGTATCGGCGAAGACGGCGTACGGCAGCATCCAGCTGGGGGAGATCTCGAGCGGCTCGGTGCAGGTGGAGAGCGGCTTCGGCCAGATCCGCATCGGCGTGCGTGCGGGCGTTCCGGCCTGGCTCGACCTGGCCGCCAAAAACGGACGACTGCGCAACGAACTCGCCGGCGACAGCGCCCCGGACCCGTCCGAACAGACCGTCGCGGTGCGTGCCCGCACCGCGTTCGGCGACATCGGTATCCACCGTGCACAAACCGAAACGAGGGGAATGACACCATGACCACCACCGCGATCGCCGTCCACGGACTGCGAAAGCACTACGGCAGCAAGATCGTGCTCGACAACGTCGACCTCACCGTCGCTGCCGGCACCGTCACCGCACTGCTCGGCCCCAACGGCGCCGGCAAGACCACGACCGTGCACATCCTCTCCACCCTGGTGCGGCCGGACGCCGGCTCCCTCATCGTGGCGGGATGCGACGTGGTGCGTGACCCGGATGGTGTGCGGGCCGCGATCGGCCTCACCGGGCAGTTCTCCGCTGTCGACGGCCTGCTCACCGGGGAGGAGAACCTGCTGCTGATGGCTCGGCTCCGCCACCTCGGCGCAAAACGCGGCGCGGCCCGGGTGGCCGAGTTGCTCGAGCAGTTCGACCTCGTCGAGGCCGCCCGCAAGCCGCTCGTCACCTACTCCGGTGGCATGCGCCGTCGCCTCGACCTGGCGATGACCCTGGTGGCCGCACCGAGCGTGATCTTCCTCGACGAACCCACCACGGGCCTCGACCCGCGCAGCCGGCACACGATGTGGGACATAGTGCGCGACCTGGTGGCTGAGGGCACCACGGTGCTGCTCACCACCCAGCACCTCGAGGAGGCCGACCAGCTCGCCGACCACATCGCGGTGCTCGACGGCGGTCGCATCGTCGCCGACGGCACGCCGGACGAGCTCAAAAGACTCGTCCCCGGCGGGCACATCCGGCTTCGATTCGCGGATGCCGCGGCGCTCGACACCGCCGCCCGCCTGCTCGAGAGGTCAGAGGCTGACGACACCGGGCTCACGCTCACCGTGCCCAGCGCCGGCGGCGTCGGCGCACTGCGCGCAGTGCTGGACCGGCTCGACGCGGCCCACCTCGAGGTCGACGACCTCAGCATCCACACCCCCGACCTCGACGACGCGTTCTTCGCGCTGACCGGCGCGAAGACCGTGCCCGGCCGGGCCGACAGAAAGGAACGTGAGTCATGACCACCATCACGGCCCCGCGCCCCACCGCGCAGGGCCCCCGTCAGTCCTACGTCGTCGCCGATGCGATCACCATGCTGCGGCGCAACCTGCTGCACATGATCCGGTACCCGGGCCTGTCCGTGTTCACCATCGTGGGGCCGGTGGTGATCCTGCTGATGTTCGTGTTCGTCTTCGGCGGCACGCTCGGCGCCGGCCTGCCGGGCGTGGACCCGGCCGGTGGCCGCCAGGCGTACCTCGCCTACGTGATGCCGGGCATCCTGGCGATCACCATCGCCGGCACAGCCGGCGGTACCGCCACCACGGTCTCGATGGACATGACCGAGGGCATCACCGCGAGGTTTCGTACCATGGCGATCTCCCGCGCGGCCGTGCTCGCCGGGCACGTGCTCGGCAACACCATCCAGGCGATCATCGCCGTGGCGCTGGTGCTCGCCGTGGGTGTGCTGATCGGCTTCCGGCCCACCGCCACCCCACTGGAGTGGCTCGCCGCCTTAGGCATGATCGCGCTGATCGCGTTCTCCGTCACCTGGCTCGCCGTAGGCATGGGGATGCAGGCCAAGTCGGTGGAGACGGCCAGCAACCTGCCCCTCCTGCTGGTGCTGTTGCCGTTCCTGGGCAGCGGATTCGTGCCGACCGAGTCGATGCCGGCCGGTCTGGCGCTCTTCGCCGGGTACCAACCGTTCACGCCCATGGTCGAGACCCTGCGCGGGCTGCTGCTCGGCACCCCGATCGGCTGGAACGCACTTCTCGCACTGGGCTGGTGCGTGGTGATCACGATCATCGGCTACGCCTGGTCAATGGTCATCTACGAGCGTAAATCGGTGCGTGCGTAGTGGAGGCCGGCCACGTACTAGCAGTACAGCTAGCGCGCGAAGTAGCCGCGGTAGTACTCGAAGGTCCAGCCGACCAGGGTCACCACTCCCAATCCCACGCCGATGATTGACACCCAGAAGCCCACCGCGAGGCCGAGGAAGATGAGGCCAAGCGAGGCGGCGACGAGGATGGGCCACCAGCTGAACGGGCTGAAGAACCCGGACTCAGGGTCGCCGTCGTCGATGTTGGCGTTGACGTTGTCTTCGGGAAGCTCCCCGCCCTGGGCGTTGCGAACCCGGCCGAGGTAGAACGCGATGAACGCGGCCAGGACACCGCAGAGACCCAGAGTGATCGTGCCCACCCACTCGATCGGCGTGCCCGGGCCGCTGCTGGATGACGGCGCGAGCCGCTGTGAACTGAAGATCACGCTCCACACCGTGTAGCCGGCGGTCGCCACGAAGAAGAAACCGGCGAGAATCCAGAACAGGATGACGTTGGCTCTCATGGGCGCGAGTCCTTTCCAAGACGTCTTTCCACACCGTGCGGGACCGAACGAGGGCATGCACTGGGCACACTACGGCGGCATCGGACCGAATCCAGGGGGCTGACAAAAACCCGGTGAGGTGTTAGGCGCCAATGCGGCTGAGCGGTCGGCTAGGAGGGTTTGCTCAGGGGCATCGGCAAAACTAGGGTCCCAGCAACCCAGAAGGGCCTCTAGTGAGCAATTTCCAGCGCATTCTGAACATGGCATCACGAGCCCTCGACAGATCGGGGCGCTCATCGACCACCGGCTCCGGCAACGCGGACTGGCGCGATGTCGTGCGCGGCGCTGCCGACAAGGTCACTGGAGACTCTCGACCTGCCGCCGCGCAGCCCACCCAGCCTGCCCAGCCCACGCGGGCCCCGCAGCCGGCATCCGCTGCCCGGCAGAGCCCGGCACCAGCCCAGCCGGCCGCGTCAGCGCGCCCCGCCGACCCTGACGACGCGGCGGCTATCGCCCGGTACGACTACCTTCTCAAGACCGCGCAGCCCGAGCAGCTGGAGCAGGTGCACCGGGATGCCTTCGCCCGGCTGACTCCCGCGCAGCGTGACCAAGTCAACGCCGATCTGCGCGCGGGGCTGCCGGCCAGCGAACACCCGGCATCCGCCGCGCCCGGCGACCTCGCGCGCGCCGCCGCCCGCGGCGAGGCCCACAACCCCGGTTTTCTGCGCGGGCTGTTCGCCAAGTCCAACGGGCGCGGAGCGGCCGGCGCCCTCGCCGGTGTCGGGGTCGGCGCGGTCGCAGGCGCCGGACTGGGAGCGGCCGGCGGGTTGCTCGCCGCCGTGGCCGGTGGCGCCGTGCTCAGCAGTGCGGCCGCACCGATCCTCGACCAGGCCGCCGGGCTCGGCGTGGACTTCGAGAACCTGGCCGGCGGCCTGGGTGACCTCAGTGCGGGTGCCGAGGACTACGCCGGCGCGGCGGGTGACCAGTTGAGCGAGCTCGGTTCGAACGTCGAAGCGCCCGCACTCTCCGACCTGGCCTCGAACTTCGAGATCCCGGGGCTGGGCGACCTCGGTCGGCTCTTCGGCCGGGAGGGCTGACCGCGCGCCCGTAACCCCGGTCGTAGCCCCGGCGGCCGTCTTGTAGCCTGAGCGGATGATCAGAGCAGAGCCCGAGAACGCGCAGGACACGGCCCACGTCGTAGTGTGCGGACCGGTGTCCTGGAACACCCTGGTCTATCTCGATCAGCTGCCGGAACCGCGCCCGCACGTGACATTCGCCCTGGAGGATTTCGAGACCGTCGGCGGCACGTCCGCCGGCAAGGCGCTGCACCTGACCGGGCTCGGCCGCACGGTCGCCTGCCAGACCGTGCTCGGCGACGACCCCGCATCCGGCCGGGTGCGCGCCGTCTTGGAGGCGACGGGCATCCGGGTGAGCGCGCCTGTGGTGCCGGGCGCCGGCGAACGGCACCTGAACCTGATGACCCGGGCGGGGGAGCGGGTGTCCGTCTATCTCTCGGTGCCTACGTTCATCGACCCGGATGCGGCCGCGTTCACGACGTTGACCCGTGGTGCCGCGGCCCTGGTGATGGACCTCTCGGAAACCTCCCGGGCACTCCTGCCGGCGGCGGCGGCGACGGGCGTGCCGATCTGGACCGATATCCACGACTACGACGGCCAGGCGGAATTCCACCAGCCCTTCATCCAGTCGGCCGACTACATCTTCATGAACGGCGACGGCATGAGCGACCCGGCGGCCTTCATGCGCGCCCGGGTGGACGCCGGCGCCACGGCCGTGATCTGCACCCTCGGCGCCGACGGAGCTGTGGCCGTCGACGCCGACGGTCAGCACCGGGTGTGCGCCGTGCCGGTGCAGGTTCGGGACACCAACGGGGCCGGCGACGCGTTCTTCGCGGGGTTCCTCAACGCCACCCTGGCCGGCGCATCCACCGCGGACGCACTCGCCGCCGCCGCCTCCCAGGCCGCGGTGGCGGTGGGCACGAAGCATCTGCACCCTGCGCTCGACGTGCTGCTTCCCTAGGGTTGCTTCTCTGGGGTTACTTCTTCGGGGTTACTTCTGGGAGAACCTGTTCGCCTCCATGCCGGCGATGCGCCTGGCGTGCTCCGCAACGACATCGTCAGCGACCTCGTGCCCGCCATCCGCGAAACGCTGGCGCAACGCGGCCAATACCTGCGCCTCGTCGTGGCCGGCCAGGTCGGCTTCCTGCTGCAGCAGGATGCCCGCCACCTTGTCGTTCTCGGTCGTGCTGTGCTGGTCCTGAACCGGTTCGTCCTGGGTGTCGTTGCTCATGCTGTTCTCCGCTCGCAGGTACTCGTTGGCCCATTCTGCCCCACGACCGGCCCCCCAACCGGGGAATCTGCCTCTTCTGCCAATTCTGCAGGCCGAGCGGCGCACGTTTATGAGGAGAACGGCCGCAAATAAGGAACCTGTGGCCGAACCCGTCCTTGTAATCTCACTTTTTCCTTATAACCCGGTGCTCGGGTCTGCTGTCGTGCGGGCCGGCGACCTGTCGCGTAGCCTGAGCGGATGAATGCGGAGTGGATGAATGCGGAGCGCCCGACCAGCATCCTGGCCGGCGGCAACATGAACGAGGTGAGCCGGGATGGCGACACCGTCCTGCGCACCGCCGGCCCCTGGACCCCCACCGTGCACGCCTACCTGGACTACCTCGCCCTGGCCGGTGTGACCTGGGCACCGCGACCGCTCGGCGTGGAAGGCGACCGCGAGCGGTTGACCTTCATCGACGGGCACGTGCCGGTGTACCCGCTGCCCGAGTGGGTGTGGGCGGAGCGTCTGCTCACCGAGGGCGGCCAGTTCCTGCGCCAACTGCACGACGCCAGCATCGGCTTCGCCCTGGACGACCGGATCTGGCAGTCGCGCACGAAGGTGCCCAGCGAGGTGATCTGCCACAACGACTTCGCCCCGCACAACCTCGCGTTCACCGACGGCCATCTCATCGGCGCGATCGATTTCGACATGTGCTCACCCGGACCGCGCCTCTGGGACCTCGCCTACTTCGCCACCCGGGCGGTGCCGCTCACCGGCTCGACTCCGCCGGACGCGCCCGGGATGGAGCACGCCCGCCGGCGCACCCAGCTGATCCTCGACGCCTACGGGTCGGATGCGACCTGGGCGGATGTGCTGCGGGTCGCGATCATCCGCCTGCACGACCTGGCCGACATGTCGAGGCTGAAAGCCGTGGAGCTGGGCAAACCACATCTGCTGGACGAAGCCGAGGGGTACGCCCGTGACGCCCTGTTCCTCAGCGACTGGAACGGCTGACGGCGCTTCCGGTACCACTCCTCATCGACCTGCGAGAGCCGGGAGGGGATTGAGCTCCTCGCCGAGTCCGTAGTAGCGCTGGAAGTTCATGATCAGCGGCCGCCACAGGTCGGGATCGATCCGGTTCTTCGTGCTGCAAAGCCGGATCGACTCGTGCACGTGCACCCGGGTTAGCCGGGCCTTGAAGACGAACGTGTCGCCAGCGCCCGGACGGTGTCGCCGGGGCGCGAGTGCAGCTCGGCGCGGCCCATTTTGTCGGCCTCGTGCCGATAGCCCACGGCCGCGTTGTCGGCCGGGACCGGAAAACGACCGGTGGTCAGGGCCATCCGGTAGACGACGTCGACCTGATGGCTGGCCGGCAGGTTGATCACGCACTGGCCGGTGCTCAGGAGATTCTGCGCGGTGATCGGGCGAACGGATGCGGACAGCTGGCTGAGCCAGCACGGCGCCGACTACGGGCTCTGTCAGATCTACGCTAACGAGATGTGGCACTTCGAATTTGCAACGGAGCCGGGCGGGGACTGCCCCGAGCAGCTGCCGAACGCCGCCGGTTAGCGCTGGGTCGCCTGATAGCGTCGGGGATCATGTTGCCTGAGCACTGGATCGAACACCGCCGCGAGGATCGCGAGCCGGTGGGCTGGATCGTGCCAGAGGGCGACGGCTTCCGCCCGGTGGATCGCCTGGGTCGTTGGGTGACTGCGGAGCCGGTCGACTGGGTGGCGGCCGAGGAGATTCTGGAGGACCTGGGGATCGGCTTTCTCGCCGATCGGTACCTGCTGCGGCTGCCGGACGGCACCGAACGACCCGTGCGCATCAGCGAAGCGAGCGGCGACGGGATCACCGTCGTGGCCGACGAGTACGGTGCCGCGTCTGCGGTGGGGGCCAACAGCGACCGCTACCGGCTGCCCTTCCCCGCGCCGGACGAGCTCCGCACCGAGTGATCGCGGATCTCCCGGGCCGGGGTCACGAGAGCGCCACTACCGGCTCAGAAGTCACCGACCGCTGATGGCGGCATCGACCGCGCTCCCGATGCGGCGCAGGACTGCCAGCTCGTCAGGCTCGAGCCGGTCGATCAGATATTCACGCACCGCTGCGACATGCCCGGGAGCGGCGGCCACGACTTCCGCGAGGCCGGCATCGGTCAGGGTTGCGCTGGTGCGCCTGCCCGCACCGGGGATACGAGCGCGGGACATCAGCTCGCGCTTCTCCAGCCGGCCGACCACGTGAGACAACCTCGACAGCGATGACGCTGTCCGGGCGGCCAGGTGGCTCAACTGCATTGTCCGGTCGGGCTCCTCGGACAGGACGGAGAGGACCATGTATTCGAAGAACGTCATTCCGGACTCGCGCTGCATCCGTGCATCGAGCGCCGCCGGCAGGCTGATCATCAACGCGGAGTTGGCGAGCCAGGCCTCCCGTTCATCGGCGCGCAGCCATCTCGTCCCCAGTTCGTCCATTCCACCACCCTACACAACGTTATTGACGCATCAAGTTCATATATGGTGGTTGTTGATGCATCAAGTTGGGGCGGCTCAGACGAGACGCTCGCAGACAGGCGCCCCACCAGGACCGGAAGAGATATGAACACCAGCAAGCTAGGCAATCTCCGGGTCTCACGCATCGGCTTCGGGGCCATGGGGATGTCCGCGTTCTATACCGGCGCCAGACAGGGGGACGCCAGCTCGATCCGCACGATCCATCGCGCCCTCGACCTCGGGGTCACCCACATCGACACCGCCGAGGCGTACGGCCCGTTCCTCAACGAGGAACTGGTCGGTCGGGCGATCCGGGATCGCCGTGACCAGGTCGTCCTCGCCACCAAATTCGGGACTGTGTCACACGCCGGTCACTCCGGACTCAACAGCACACCGGCCAACATCCGCCTGGCGGTTGAGGGATCGCTGAAGCGACTCGGAACAGACCACATCGATTTGTACTACCAGCACCGGGTGGACCCGGACACCCCCATCGAGGAGACCATCGGGGCGCTCGCCGAGCTGGTCACCGCCGGAAAGGTCCTGCACATCGGACTGAGCGAGCCGAGCGCCACGACGATCCGCCGCGCCCATGCTGTGCACCCGTTGGCTGCGGTCCAGTCCGAATACTCGCTGTGGACGCGTGATCCGGAGGCCGAGGTTCTCCCCGTGCTTCGCGAGCTCGGGATCGGCCTGGTGCCCTACGCCCCGCTCGGACACGGATTCCTCACCGGTCACATCCGTTCGCTCGACGGCCTGGACGACAACGACTGGCGACGCACCAATCCGCGCTTCATCTGCGGCAACCTGGAACGCAATCTGCACATCGCTGACGAGGTGCAGGCGATTGCCGCGGAGGTCGGCGCAACCCCGGCACAGGTCGCCCTGGCCTGGTTGCTCGCCCAGGGCGAGGACATTGCCCCCATCCCGGGCACGACCAAGATCCCGCGGGTCGACGAGAACACGGCAGCGGTCGATGTGCACCTGACCGTGGAGCAGCTCGCCCGACTGGACGCTGTACCGGCTCCCTCCGGTCAGCGCCACCAGGAGAGCGACATGATGACCGTCAACCGCTGACCGTCACGCCCGACACACACCACACCAAACACACCACAGGAATGGAACTGAACATCATGACAGGACAGCAGATTAGGGTCGGCATCATCGGTGCAGATACCAAGGCGAGCTGGGCATCCGCCTCTCACATCCCCGCGCTGGCCGCGCAACCTGACCTCATCCTGGCGGCGGTGGCAACGCGCCACGAGGAGAGTGCCCGAGCCGCGGCCGAGGCTTTCGGCGCCGAGCGCTGGTTCTCCGACCCGCTGGAAATGATCGCCGATCCCTCGATCGACGTGATCACCGTCGCGGTGAAGGTTCCCGCCCATCGCGACCTTGTTCTTGCCGCTCTCGCGGCGGGCAAGGCCGTGTACTCGGAGTCCCCGCTGGGTGCAACACTCGAGGAAGCTGAGGAGATGGCGGCCGCCGCAGGATCCCTGCACACCGCGATCGGCCTGCAGGGCGCGCTCAATCCTTCCGTGCGTCGCGCGGCAGAGATCATCGCCGGGGGAGGTCTCGGCCAGGTGCTCTCGGCACGGGTCACAGGCACGACTTTCGGCAACGGTCCGGAGTCGATGAGCGCGTACGAGTACTTCGACAAGGCCGCGGCGGGCGCCGGCTTCATGCAGATTGCTGTCGGGCACGTCCTGCAGATCGTCGAGACCGTGCTCGGTGACATCACCGACATTGATGCGCGCACGGAACTCCTCTGGCCGGAGGTCACGCTTGCGGACACCGGCGAGACCACTGTTCGCGAGGTGCCCGATCACTTGGACGCGATCGTCAAGACGGTCTCCGGGGCGCCGGTCAACATCCAGATCCTGGCCGGCGTCCCGGTGCCGGACGCCGTTTTCGACCTGCAGGTGCGTGGCGCGGAAGGGTGGCTGAGGTTGACCGGCAACCACCCGGCGGGCGTGCAGGTCGGTGACCTGACATTGACGTCGAGCGTGGATTTCGCCGCGCCCGATGCGCCGGTTGCGAACGGCACCGGTCCAACGGCGGCAGCGATCTGGAACGGCGCGTCGATCAACGTCGGCGAGGTGTACGCCAGCCTGGCCCGTGACATCCGGAACGGGACGTATGAGACCCCAGGATTTGATCGCGCCGCTCACAACAGCCGCCTGGTCGCTCGCGTCCAGCAGGCCGCCACAACGGGCGTCCGGCAATGAGCAGGGGCGTTATGAAGCTTTGTGGAGCGGATGACGGGAATCGAACCCGCGCTATCAGCTTGGGAATTAGATCCAAGCTCTGTCAGGATGCCCTAAGTTCCGCGTGTTTGCAACGAAGCTGAGGGTTCGTATTGAGCGCGGTTTAGCGCTGTGTGCCCCTATTTAGCGCCCTTAGGGGCGCGCGAAGGGCACGGGATTTAGCTGTGGTTAGCGAAGTACTTGTCGCGCGCTTGGTTCAGAGTGGACTGAAGATCTGTGTCGGAGTCAGCCGCGCCCCAGAACATCTGGTGGTTCACCGCTCCCGACTTGTGGTCCACGAAGACGTCCCAGGGGACCTTGGTTCCCTTGGTGCCCGCAATGGCCCTGCCGAGCCCGGCCTGCTGGTCGCGGCCAGGCCAGAAGTAGCTCTGGCCGCCCTCGCTGTGGATGCCGACCGGCTCTCCGACCATTGTTTTCTGAATTAGGTACAGCATCAGAAGTCCTCCATCGCGATTTCTATGGCCGTGGCCTTGGCCTGATCCATTGGCTTCAAGAGGTACCGCCTCTCGTGGGTCGTGAGGACCCAGCCATCGTCCCGGATCTCGATGGCAGTGGGGATGAGAACGATGTCCTTGTTGGGAAGTGCCCAGCCGAGCAGGCCGATAACCGGCTCGTCCTTGACCTCGAAGTGCACGACCTCGAAGTGCTCCTTTCCCTCAGGGAGGACATACGCGGCACGGGCGGGGAAGGCCGCGTAGAAGCCTTCCAGACTCACTTGCTGGGCCATAGTGTCTTCACCTTCGTGATCGTCGTCTTTGAGCCAGCTTGGGAGATGAGCCGCTCCTCAAGGGGCAGTCCTGGGTGGGTGGCGAGAGTGACCGCTTTCAGCTCCTAAATCAGCTCCACTCGGAGGAGACGTCCCAGAACTGACCGGGGGCCAGCTTGCGCTCCGATATTTCTTTGTGGAGGTCAGCGTAGAACTTCTCTACTGCGGCCTGTTCGGCCTTGGGGACCGGGTAGTCGGCGATGAACTCCTCGACAGTGGTCTTCTGCGCGATGGCGACCTGGATCCTATTCATCATGTCTACGGTGAGGAATAGATGTTCGCCGAATGCTCTCGGATAGTCCTGCTTTGCCTTGTGGGCAGTGATCTCGTCTAGATCTACCCGACCGGAAAAGATATCGTCAGCGAGGTGGGGAGCGACATTTATCCATGTGCTGGTGCTGTCGTCCCACCGCTCCTGGCGATTGGTTGCTGGAGCCCACCGAAATAGCCTGCCGATGTCCTCTTTGACGTAGTAATCGAAATCCATGAGCGCCCCCCTGCTCTCATTTCTATTCTGTCGGGTCGGACGGCAATTGACCTAGCAGTTAGTGCTTTGGACCTACGTGCGGGCGACTCGGGATTGTGTCGTGGGGGCTTTGTCGTGGGCATTTTGAATGCTGGACACAACCGCTCGTAGTCACGGTGGTCGATCAAGCTTCAGCGGCGTAGCACTTGATATGAAACCAACTTCTTCTCCGCAGAATCCGAGGCTCCGCGACGTCCCTGAGGCGGCTGAATACCTGCACGTCAACATCCACTTCGTTCGACGCCTGGTACGAGACCGCAGGATCCCCTTCGTTAAGCTCGGCCACCTCGTACGGTTCGACACTCGGGACCTCGATGCCTTCGTTGACGCGGGTCGACGACCGGCAATCTCGGTCTAGCTCTGTCGATGGTCATCCCACCGCCAGAGGGCGGCACGCATCGGGTCCAGTTCAATAGATCCTCACTCTCTGTCCATCTCAATGACAGACCTAAAAGTGTTCTCCCTCTCACTGCAGCTCTTCAACAGTTCATCTTCGAGCACAGCGAGATGGAAGCAATGAAGCACTGCAGCAAACGTAACCCTTGCAAGCGGAGGTTCTGTCCATGGTGCGCTCGCCGCGTCACGGCAAGCACCCGCCGCAGTGTCCAGCCGCTGGCGCTCACCTACAACGAGGCCATCGCCTGGACAAGTACAACCGAGAGCTTTGGCACCTTCGACGAAGGCTGGGAGGCACAGCGTATGGTCGTGACACAGTTTCTCTCCAACCGCTGGCTCACGAAGCGCACGAGCGCCTGGATGCGCGAAACGGAAATCACACACTCTGCTGCCGGTTGGCACGTTCACACGCACTGGTTGCTGTTTCTGGAAACGAGCCGCCACGCAGAGGTTGCGCTCCTGCTCATCGACGTGCCCATCCGCTGGTGCGAAGCGGCCCGGCAGAAGGGCGTAGGAGCGTCCCTGCGGGGTCAGGACGTCAAGGTGCACTCTGACGTACGCGGCAGCGTCAAATACGCCACGAAGGGCATCATGACCGCCTCCAAGCGCGATGGGCACCAGACCCTCGCCGAGATCCTGGCGGAGTACCAGAAGGGCGACGCGGATGCAGCCGATCTCTGGCTGGAGTTCGCGAAGTTCTTCGCACAGAAGAAGCGCCGAAATTGGCGCGCCACCGGCGGTGCCTTCCGTGGCCCCGGTGGGAAGAGTTAGCCGAAGCTTCCGTCCCGCAGAGTTGGTGTGATCGAATTCTGAAGGATGCAGTCGGAGTGCTGGCTGCGGATTCAAACAGGGCTGTTGCTCGTTTTCAAAAAGGAATGTAATCCGAAGGCCAACGATTTGTGTAATCCGCTGATTACATGTGGCGACCTGGAGTCTGCCGTGGGCGGGCGAGACCACTGATGCCCTCCTCGATTGGACTTTGACGCGGTAGCCGAAACATCCACTACATGCATGCCCGTCCAACCACTAGACACGGAGGCAGAAGTTGTGTCGCTGTCTACGACTTAGACACGATCGGTTGGGCTTGATGTCTAGGTGCTGGACGCGCTGAATCCGCTGAATTGTGCCTCCCCTTCGGAGACGACGCAGACCCGCGGCGCTGCCACCTCACCCACAGCCGAGTGTTACCAGCCCCATGCTCCAGGTCGACTAGTGCGCAATGAGGCCGACCGTCTTCGGGAACGTGCTGGCGAGGCGGCTTGCGCGTTCGGGGGACCATTCGCGTGCGCGTCATGTGTCGATTGCGGCACGTTCTTTGCCAGACATCCGAATCGCCATTGCTGCCTGATTCGGCCCGATAGGTTCGAAATATGGATCAACGTCCCTGGTCAAACACCCAACTCAAGAGACTGGGGAAGTCGATTCGGTCCGGCGAACCGCTCCCTGCGAACGTTCCTTCCTTCGACGAAGTCATCGTCTGGTACAACGAACTGAACTCAAGCGTCCAGAAGAAGATTCAGGAGATCGACTGGACACCTCTTCTGGGTGCGCGCGTACCAGAGGTCACATCGAGAGCGAAAACGATCGACACTCTGCGCGAGAAGTTGGTGCGTCACCCTCGAATGTCTCTTGGCACAATTCAGGACCTGGCAGGCGTGCGATTTGAAGCCGAGATGACCCTCAGCGAGCAGGACGCCGTTGCGAATGCGATTGCCGGCCTGTTCAGGCACGAACCGGAGCCACCGTGCTTACACGACCTCCGCAATGATGCTCACAGCGGTTATCGAGCAGTGCACCTTTGGCTAATGCTGAGCGGCCCAGTCGAAGTGCAAATTCGCACTCATTTGCAGGGCGAATGGGCGAATATGTACGAGGCGGCCGGAGACCTATTCGGTCGAGGGATTCGATATCGCGAAATGCCTGAAGAGTCGGTTCCGAAAGCAATCGTTGAAGGTCTACAAAATCTCTCCACGAGTGACATCGCCAATTTGGAAGAGGAAGCGCAAGCGATTCAGCAGCTTGAGCTGCAAATTGCAGAGACCCCTCCAAAAACACTTCCGATTCTGCTGCGGAAGGGCACCAAGTCATACAGGGAGAGCCAAGCAAAGCGGGCTAGATTGGATCAACTACAGCAGAAATACGAAGCGCGTGAGTCACAAGTGCGCCTGGGCCTCTCCAATATTCGCGAAGCTTTGATCAACGCCAAGATAGGGAAATGACATGCCGGGCTATCTCGTCATTTACAACAGAAAGTCGCGAGACTGGAGTGTTCAGGAATTTGAAGGTCCGGACGGTCACAAGCAGGCGCTTTTGCGGAGGCTGGAACTTGAACATGAGCGGACCGATTTCGACATCGAAATTGCGTCCCTGAACAGCGAATCACTCGATAACGTCAAGAGGACTCACTCGCGATACTTTGAGGGACGCGAACGGCTTTTCGCATAGCCTGCATAACAGTCATAACCCTGCAGGCGAGGGTCAGCGCATGTTTCTCGCATTCTGCATGCGCGAGCTGAACTGGGCAGTGAGTAGCGACCGATCTAAGCCAATTAGATTTGACTCGATTCGCCACTAGGCCGTGTTTCTAACACGCACATTCACCGTACGAGGGACATGCCGTGGCCGACACCTCGGGAACCACCAAGAGCTTGGTTGGCTGTCCTCGGAGACAGGTGTCTGAATATCCATCTTTGATAGTCGTCCAGTGATCAGGCCAGATGACTGCCAGACGATATAGGCCAGTGAAACGATCAACCCGAGGTAGAACCACACCTCCACTCCTCTGATCAGGTTAAACAAGCTCCCCTCATCCCCAATTATGAGTACGAGCAGGACGGCCACGAATATCAGCCAGATCACGCTCACGCCGAGTGCAACGCTGGACACTGCAAAGTTCGTTCCGGTCATCTTGGCCCGATATTTGACCAGACGTTGAGCCTGGCGGAGTGCCGAGGCTTCGAACTCCGTCTTCTCGGCACCCGAAGGTAGTTGACTGGCAATCGCTGAATCCGCATTGAGCCGACGAGTCCACCGAACAGTGGGCCGGAAATTCGCGGCCACGAAGATCGCGGCTGCCGCAGCAACTCCCGCACTTGCATCGGCGAAGACGGTATCGAATGTCATACGCACAGGCTATTGGCTCCTGTCGGCGGCATACGACGGTGACCAGCAGAATGGGAAATGCCCTCATCTGGGCTCGATTCATTTCTTCTCAGAAATGGTCGTTTCTCTGCGACAAGGTCGAGGGGCTTCAGACGGGCGGAAACCGTGCGGATCAGTCTCTCAAAACTCATCTCTTTATTCACCGGCCTCTACGGGTTATGATAGACCAGTATTGATAATCCGGAGGAGTCCCATGGTTGATGTTGGATATGCACGGGTAAGCACGGCGGATCAGAGCCTCGCGCTTCAGGACAAGGCCTTCGCTGATGCGGGGATAACGAAAGTTTTCAGGGACCACGGCGTAAGCGGAACACTCGCCTCACGTCCAGAGCTGGACAAGGCGCTCGAATACGTGCGCGAGGGCGACGTACTCGTCGTGTGGAAGCTGGATCGCCTGGGACGAAGTACGAAGAATGTCCTCGAGACGATCGACCAGCTCAAAGCAAACGGAGTGGGCTTCCGCAGTATCACCGAGGGACTCGACACGACAGGTCCGATGGGGCAGGCAATGCTCACCGTCCTCGCAGCCTTCAATCAGTTGGAGCGAGATGTCATCATCGAGCGCACCCGCGCTGGCCTTGCGGCGGCAAGGGCGCAGGGACGAGTGGGCGGTCGCCCCAAGGTCCTGGACGTCAAGAAGACCAACACCGCCAGGACCCTCTATGAATCTGGCAGCCACACGGTTGCGGAGATCGCCGACATGCTCGGGGTTGGCACCGCAACGGTGTACCGATACTTGTCAGCAAATCCGACGGCCTCATAGGGCCGAGCGAGATTCGACCTCCGCGTTGAAATTGCTGGCGCAATCCGTGGCTGGGCGCAATTATGGACACAAGCGATGGGGGATCGTTCATGACGTTGTACGCAGTGCACTATGCCTGGATAGATGACCACGCAACCAAGGCTCCAGTAGGGATCTGGAGCGAGGGTGGTGTGTCGTTCTACCCCGCCGAGATGGAGAGCCATCGAAAAGGGGGCGGTCAAGCCGAGACCGAAGCAGCAAATATGCTGTGGCCCCATTGGGTCCAGAAGAGAGTTGAATTTGGGTCCACGTACGGAGCGAGCTGGCGTGCGATTGAGTCCGACGAGCCAATGGCCACGGTACTCGCGGAGGTGCAGTTCCTATTTTTCGCCGTGGCTCACCCAGTGAAGAAGATTCTGATCCCTGATGGTGAGAAAGAAGGAACAAAAGAAGATTTTGAGAGTCTAGAAGTAGCCCCTGACGCTTCGGAAGAAGAAGAAGAAGAAGGGGAAGGGCAAGGAAGAGAAAATCAACCGGCTCAACGTTTCATTCTCGCCCAGAGCTGGTGGGTAGGTGCCGAACTGGTCAGACGGCATCCTGAACTCATCCTGCACGAGAGCCATCCAGGCGGTGGCCAGTACGACGTTCTTGCGGCTTTCACATTGCCGCATGGCAAGGCCTTGACTCACGTCATGCTCAACAGGGCGGGCACGATTCAGGTGCAGATCCTCGACGGACACAACGGCGCACCGGAGATGACCAGGATCGGAACATGGGCGGAGGCCCTCAGCGCCCCGAATCCGCACGAAATGGTGAAGCGTATTGAGCATGCCGCGCAGTTAGCGACAACGACGAAGGCGAAGAGCGCTCCGCGGGCCCTCGCCTACCGATTCATCGCGACACTTCTCACTATGACGGTGAATGACCGGCATGTCTGGGACGCGAGAAACGACTTCATTGACACCTCCGGCGATGAATGGTGGCCTGGCGATCCCGAGGTGCATGGATTCACCGACGGCTTCCCTGGAGCGCGTGAGGACTTCCCATCCACTCCGGAGATTGGCCTGTGGCAGGAGCCGAATTCACACTTCTGGGCGCTTCTGCGCGATGAGAGTCCTGTGGCCCTCGTGAGCATCGAGGGGCGCGTCTACCGCAAGGGCGCTCGGCTCGACCTCGCCCACGAATATGCAGCGAACGGACGACGGATGCTTCCTCTGGTTGCTTGTATTCTCGGTGATCTCCTGGTCTGAGACGAGAAGGAAGCTGCAGCCATCTGAGCCCCCGAGGGACGGTACGACAGCGATCGATCAGAGTTGGCTAGGCCGCTGGGCGCTTCGCTATATCGGTTCCCAGTGCCGCTAGGAGGGGCGTGTGACCGACACCGACGGCCTTGCACATCTCCTCAAAATGGGAGCCGTCTGCGCGGCGCATGAAATCGAGCGCCGCCCTCAGTTCTGCCTCTACTGAAGGAAAGTCCAGGGCAGAGGTTGGGCGCGGTTCTTCTCTGTGTGACTGACTATGCATGAATTTAACTACTCGGCGGGATAGGACGCTGTCGATTGAAGACGCCCGCGTGATCAAATCGACTTTCTCTTGAAAGCTGCTTCCGTTTGGTGCCCGGAACGAGATGAAACCTTCGAGGAGCCTTCGGGCAGCGTTGCCCAGGAGTGGGAGCGTTTCATGGTCGCCGTCTCGGACGGCCTCAGCCACTTTGAGAAACAGATAGTGGTACTCGCTAGGGTGCTGCAGAAGGCTCGAAGGCATCTTTCGAAGCGTGCTGACGCGACTGTTACTTGTGGGGTCCACCGATGCGCGGATCTCCAGGATGGAGACCGCTGGGAACGCGCGCTCGTTCGAGTTGTTTTCGCGTATCTTCTTCTCTGAGCTTTTCCGGGCGTTCGCGCGCTGTCCGAGTTGGAGACGGAAGTACTCGTAGTCGTGGGTGAGCACGACGACTTGGGCAAACAGGTCTGTGCGTTCCTCGGCGAGAGCAAAGCCTGCGAAGAGCGACTCTTTGTCCATGCTCGACACTGGATCATCAATTACGACGATCGTCTGTGCGGGATCGATGCCTTCGCTCTCAAGCGACCGGAGGAAATACGCGAATGCAATCGCGTTTCGCTCGCCCTCGCTCAGCCGCTTCGCTCCTTTGTTTCCTCTCTGGACCAAGTAGCCCTTCCTATCCTTGGACACTGAGATTCTGAGATGTCCGTGTCCGAAATGCTCCCGAAGATCTGCGTCGATCTCGCTCGCCATACGACCCGTGTCTTCCTGGACTTCCTCAAGTACGCCAGCTCGCGTTTGGAGAGACTTCTCGCGCCGGTCGAGAGCTGAAGCCGCTCGATCCGAGAGCACAAGTCGACTCTCGCAGCGCCTGTATGCAACTCCGTGGGCTGCGCCGAAATGATTCTCTACGGCAGTCTGAGCTTGCTTCTTTCGCTCTGCTTGTTTGCTGCATGCCGCATTGTTCTCGTTGATCAACCGCAGTAGCTCGGTGGCGTTAGCTTCCAGAAAATCGGCGGTGAGAAGTTGTTCAGTGCTGAGGGGTTTGAGAGGGTCGGCCAGCCTCGATTCGATACGAGAGATGGCGGTTTCAATCTGTGTTTGGAGCGCCGTTCCGAGCTCCAGGAGTCTTGTCACTTCATTCTGGATATCGCCTCGGTGGTTTACGAGGAGCGAGTCTGCAGTGGGGAGAGCGTGGAACCAAGCTTTGATTGCATCGCGAATATCAGAGAGGTACACGACTGCATTCTTAAGGCGCTCCCGGAGGGCGTCCAGGGCTTCGCTGAAGTGTCGTGCATACGCGCCCAACGCTTCGACTGTAACGGTCCCGTCCTGACAGAACATGCAAGCGTCGTCCGCCTTGTGCAGTTGCACGCCGGCTTCGATCCAGTCGGCGAGAGTTGTGTTTGCCGCTAGGCGAGGAATCGACTCCGACTCCACAGTTACGCCCAACAACTCGTCGTTGATTGTCTCCTTGAGATTCTCTGCCAGAGTCGGCCAAGCCTCCGGTAAAGCAGCGCGATTCGACAGCGGAGATTTGGCGATCTCAGTTTCCTGCATAAGCTCGCTTGGACTTAGACAGACTGCGGAAGAATTGTGAAGACGAGCCTTGGCCAAGGTGACCTGAAACCTCGTGGGATTGTAGAACGCCGGGTCGCTCGCGCTGAGTGCGGCGATGACCTCACTTTTCACTTCCTTCTCAGTCGTCTCGCGTTGGGCAGCGAGCGACCGTTTCATGATTGTGAGACCCTCCCGGCGCTGCTTTAGCGTGGTGAGGGATGAGCGCACGCGCTCAAGATCGCGCGCAGCGGAGACGTTGGGTGCGCCGAGCTTCAGAATGGTCGGTGACTCGCCTGATCCGTCCAAAAAAAGGCCAAGCGACTCTTGAACGTAGTAACGGTTGTAGACGAAGAGCGCCCAAGGGAATCCTCGATCGCCGATCTGAACTGTACTTGTCGAGCCTTCTCTGCGGATCGACGCGGTCGTCGTTACACCTTCGGTATCACCGCCGCTTGACGCCAGGCGTAGCACTTCCGAAAATGTGGTCTTACCGCTTCCATTGCGCCCGTAGATGACCGTACGTCGGCCCAGCAAGCAAGCAGATCCAGCGTGATCAAAGGGTTTCGAATTAAGTCCACGAAAGGCCGCACTGGTGGTGAAGCTACGAAGCATCTAACGCGCCTACTCGACCAGATCTAGGGGCGGAAGGGACTTCACGATCTTCACTGTCTCGAGACTGACGGTGACGATGCGTGCAAGCAGGTCGAGGATATAGCGAGGGTTGTCCTGCTCTTCGGCCCAGTCGTTAGGGTCGTTGACGATCCCCGACGCCTTGTCGGTCTTCACCTCGTAGCGCTCAATGATCCAGTCAATTGCGGAACGTGAGCCGAGCACATACTCGTGCGCCTCTTCGGGGATTCCCGAGACGGTGATGCCGCTGTTGTAAATGACGGTGGTCTTATCTGCGGCGCGTCCTGACTTCGCGTACTTCATTTTCCCCACGCGGTAGCTTGCATTCACGCTTCGCAGCTCGTCGAGCGGATACGGGTCGACCGTCTCATAGTTGAGGTGCAGTGCCGAGAGCTTGCGTCCGGCATCGCTGAACGCCCTGAAATCTCTGACCTTCGGGATGCGCGGCAGCATTTTCTTCAGGTCGTTCGCGAACTGCTCGCGATAACTCTTGCTGTGCAGTACGCCATACACGTAGAAGAAGACATCGTCTTTCGTGACTTCGAGTCCAAAGCTCTTCTGGTATTCAGCCAGAATTTCGTCGGTGACGTTGTCAATTGGTCGATATCGCGGTCCGTCTTCGTCAAGTGCGGACAGTAAGTCGTCCTCGCTCGGTCGCTCATCGAACGTGTAGCGGGGGAAGAATTGACCGCCTTCAGAACCCCATAGATTCAGATCTGGCGGTGATTCGAGCGCAAGCGTCGAGAACGGTTTGGTTGCTCCCAGGCCAGGTATGTAGAAACCCCAGTTCTCAACCTCTTCGGAGGGGAAGGCTGCATGCATTCGGCCGACCCGATGATTCAGATCTCGATCGAAATAGAGCCACTCACGCGTAAACGGACGGTAACTTGCGATCACTGCGCGGGACGGCTGAAGCTCCAACCGTAGGCCTCTTGCAACTTTGGGAAGGAGGCTCGACGACCAACTTATCTTTCTAGGGTCGCGCCCGACAAAGTCCTGCGCCTGGACGGAGCGATCGCTGTTCGACCACTTCTCCGCTTCCTCGTTGAACGTATTCATCGTCGCTTCAACGTTTTTGAGCAGAGCTTTCTTGCTGAAGTTGTATACCCAAGCGTCCCGAGAAGTCCCAATGCCCATGCTGTAATTCCTCAGAAATGCAGGCTGGGTCTTGTCGCTTGTCGACACAAGGGCGGGGAAGGTGTCAAATGTTGTGCTTCGCTGGGCGATCCAGTCGCCCTGCGTGTTCGGTGAGATCTCTGACCATTCAATAGCGCGATAGGTTCCGAATCGACGAATCGTCTCGAGCTTGTCCTCGCGGCTCAGGCCCTCTCCAATATCTTTGTAGAAGATTCGTCCGGCACCGGTCTGTCCCGGATTCTTTATAAAGAGATAGATGGCGATTGTCGATTGGCTGCCTTCGCCAAAGACCTTCCCACCCTCCTTACGCCAATCACCACGCTGGTTTCCGCGCAGGTTGAATACGTAGAGGGAGCTGAAATCTGACTGGAGCGACTTGCGGATACCGTCCATCGAATTGGTCTCAATGAAGCTGCCGTTTGAAACGTAGGCGACGATTCCTTGCTCCCCGACGCGGTCAGTTGCCCATCTCACCGCCCGGATGTAAGAGTCGTACAGCCCCATCTTGTTGGTAGCGGACGACCTAGCCGCATATGTCGTTCGGATCTTCTCATCAAGGTCCGGATACTTAAAACTTTGGTTCTGATCGTTCTCAGATCGCTGCTTGCCAAAGTAGGGAGGGTTACCCACTACGACGCGAATATCCAGGGCTTTCTGGACCTCGGCGCGTTCGTTGTTCTCCGGGAAGACGCCGTGGTTGTCGAGTTCGTCGTCGGCCTCGTTCATCTGGAAGGTGTCGGTGAGGACGATTCCTTCGAACGGGACATACTCGCCACCGGCGAGGTCGTGGTAAGTCTCCTCGATATTGATCGCGGCGACGTAATACGCAAGCAACACGAGTTCGTTAGCGTGTAGCTCGTATCGGTACTTGTAGGCGAGGTCTTCGGGTTTGATGAGGCCGGATTGTAGTAGACGAACGATGAACGTGCCCGTGCCTGTGAACGGGTCGAGTACGTGGACGCCCTTGTCGGAGAGACTGGCTCCGAACTCAGTCTTGAGGGCGTCATCGACGGAGTGGATGATGAAGTCGACTATCTCGTTCGGGGTATACACGATGCCGAGTCGGTCGCTCGTTCCTGAGAACGCTGTCTGGAAAAACTTCTCGTACAGCTCCTTGACGATCTGCTGCTTCGCCGAGGCATCCGTGATTCCGGCAGCCCTGGTGCGAACGGAATCGTAGAACTTGTTGAGTTTTTCCGTCTCCTTGTCGAGGTTCTGTTCTTCCAGCGCGTCGATCATTCGCTGCATGACCTGCGAGACGGGGTTGTGGTCGCTGAAGGCATAGCTCTCAAAGAGGGCGTCGAATACAGGCTTGGTGATGAGGTGCTGGGACAGCATCTCGATTGCATCGCGCTCCGTGATGAAGGGATTTAGATTATCTTGCAGACCCTTGAGGAACCTGGCGAACTCGTCATGCAAGGCAGCGTCTGAGCCTTCAACCAAGGCTTTGATGCGGGTCATGTGGTCAGATGCGATGCCGGCCACGTCCTTTGCCCAGTTCTCCCAATAGCGGCGCTCGCCGACTTTCTGAACGATCTTGGCGAGGATGGCGTCTCGCCATTGGTCGAGGGCAGGGAAGTCGAGGGTGACCGCCCCGTTGTTTATATCCTCTTTGTCCTTGTCTTCGCCCTTGCCGCCTCCTCCAACGCCGATGACGGAGAGCTTGCCCTGGGTGGACTTGGTCAGGTCAATCTTGTTTACCATCGCGTCGAAGCGTTCGTCATGGGCGCGGAGAGCTTGTAGCACCTGCCAGACGACCTTGTATTTCTTGTTGTCGTTCAGAGCCGTCGCGGGGTCCATGTCTGCAGGGACCCCGATGGGCAGAATGACGTACCCGTACTTCTTGCCTTCAAGCTTGCGCATCACCCGGCCCACCGACTGGACGACATCGACGACGGAATCACGGGGGTTGAGAAACATCACCGCGTCGAGGGCGGGGACATCCACGCCTTCAGAGAGGACCTTGGCATTGGTCAGGATGCGAGCATTGCCCGCCCCGGGGTCCTGCTTGAGCCAGTCGAGTTCCTTGTTTCGATTCAGGACGTTGTAGGTGCCGTCAACGTGGTGAACCTCAACGCTAAGAAGAGAGTCGGAGTCTTCATCAAGCGCGTCGATCTCGGCCTCGACCACCCGCTCGAACAGGTTGGCGATCTTCTTCGATTCCGTGATATTCCGCGCGAAGGCGACTGCTCGCTTCATCGGCTCCGGGTCGAGGGCGAACTCTTCCGGCGTGAGAGAACGCTTTGAGAGACCGTTCCAACAGCCCACGATCTTCGCCGCGTCGTCGAGGGTCAACTCGTTGTTCTCGTCGGCCAGGAGACGCTGGAAGCGCGTGGAGATGTAGGACTCGTCAACGGCGAGAACGAGCACCTTGTAGTCGGTGAGGCGACCCATGGAGACTGCTTCACCGAAGCCGAGTCTGTGGAACTCTTCGCCATAGAACTCAGGGCTGTCCATGTCGGTAAGCACGGCCCCAGCCTCTTCAGCCTTCGACCGGCTTGCATCTGCGTAGATGCGCGGAGTGGCGGTCATGTAGAGCCGCTTCTTGCCTTTCATATAACTCTGGTTGTGAACGCGGACGAACGTCGATTCTTCTTCACCCGCGAGGGTCACGCCTGTGGTGCGATGGGCCTCGTCGCAGACGATGAGGTCGAAATCGGGGATGCCTTTGCCCTGCGCCTGAGCGACCACGTCGATGGATTGGTAGGTCGAGAAGATCACGGTGATCCCGTCGAAGCTCTCGGATACTTCGGAGAACTTTTCCACTAACTTGGTGGTGTTCGTCGTCGCTGGGTAGGCGAGGTCGGCGATAGGGATGTCCTCGTCGTTCTTGCGCTTGCCGACACTGACATCTGAGCACACCGCGAAAGAGCGTAGCGGGATGGCGGACTCGATTGTCCACTCCTTCAGAGTCTGGGACAGCAGCGAGATCGACGGCACTAGAAACAGCACAGTGCCGCCGCGCGGAACCAGCTGCTCGACGAGCTTCAGGCTCGTGAAGGTCTTACCCGTGCCGCAGGCCATGATGAGCTTGCCTCGGTCAGCCGACTTGAAGCCGGTCACGACCTTGGCGATTGCCTTCTCCTGGTGAGGGAACAGCTGCTTGGTAGCCTTCTTCGTTAGCCTCCCCGGCGTGCTGAGAGAGAACTGTCCCCAGTCGATGGATGAATCGTCTAGATCTTGAACGCGCAGGCGTTGCACTGGCGGATTCTGATTCTCGATCGCATCCTCAGCGTTGCTGCCCCAGGTGTCACTCGTCGAGATCACCACTCGCGCGGTGAACTCCGGCTTGCCGTCAAAGTTCTTGCTAGACGCAGCCAAGAACGAGTCGATCATTGGCTTGGTGACCGTTGTAGACGGGTCAAAGAATTTGCACTGGATCGCTGTCAGCTCGCCCGTGTCAAGAGCGCGAGCAACCAGGTCGATGCCGGTGTCCTTCCTGGTACCGCGCTGAGGGTATTGCGTCCACATCCAGACATCGCTGTAAAGCTGCGCGTACTGCGGCTCCGTCGTGAGATACGCCTGCATGAGCCGCTCAAAGCGGTCACCCTTGTCACGCTCGTCGTAAGAGACGGACCTCAGCTCATTAAGGATGTCGTGGATGCTCGCGACCATGTAGCGCCTCTTTCAAAATTGCCTGTACTGCCAAGGTATCGGTCGCTCACGACGACCTTGGTAGCCCCGGTACCCCCGAACGGGCATGGAGCCTTCTCCACAAGTCGACGGCCTGGCCGGCTGTCCACAATCTGTCCAGTGTCGCCATTTAGAGGGACAGGCTTTGGCACCCTGCGTAGAGGGAGGGCTCAATGAGCGAATGGGTTGCGCGCTATGAAGAGGGCTACATCACTGCGGACGGAGCGAGCATCACACTCGTCGACGAGATCCATCATGATCACCTGTGGGAGTCTCCCGAAGACGCAGTGCACCAATGGGCTGCGCGAGTGGACCTCCAAGGGTCGGGGGTCCAGCGCGTTGGAAACGGTCTCCAACAAACCGACGACGTTCGGGAGCGCCCCGAGTTTGACCGGTTCGGCGTGGTCAGCATCTGGAGGCGGGTCACTTTCGAACGAACTGCGGTCCCTGCCTCTACAAAGCAAATGTCCGAGGCGGATGGTACAGATGACCTGGGTGTCCACACGACGGAGGGAGGAGCGAGATGATCGACTGGTCTCAGCTTCGCGGGGTGATGTGGCAAGGACGGTGGGACGGCCTGGTCATGATCTATCAGGCACTAGTCACGAACGTGGCGACGCACTGGTGGTTCGGTCCACTGCTGCTGTTGATTCTTCTCACAACGACTCGCAGGGCATGGATTCGACTTCTTCGTTACGTGGGGTCCACCTTCGCTAGGGGCTATGCCGGAGACGGATGACTCACTCGGCGTAACCCCATCGACGGCTCCGCTTCCTCGGCAACCTTGACGGGCTTAGCTATCGGTCTCCCGGGGTCAATCTGCAACTTCTTAGTGAATTTGGCCTTCGCTGGGGAAAGCCTTGGTTCTCGCGACCTGATAGGCGTACCACCTATCAGGAATAACAGGCATGGAGGGCAATGACATGAACAATCCCAAGACGACACGAGCAAACTTCGGGACCGTGCGCCAGCTCAAATCAGGACGATGGCAGGCGCGATACCCGAGAGAAGACGGCGGCCCACGGATGCCGGGCCCGACCATGTTCAAGACCTCCAAGGAAGCACATGTGCACATCGCCAACGTCCAGTCCGACCGGGCTCGTGGCATCTACCACGACCCCCGCAAAGGAGAGCGCCTCCTTGCCATCTATGCCCAGGAGTGGATTGAAAACGGCGGGAGTCGAGGCAAGCTGGCTATCCGCACGACCGAGCTTTACGAAGACTTGCTGGTTCGCCATATCGCCCCGAACATCGGGAAGAGGGCAGTGGGTCAGATCACTCCTGCAATGGTCAGAGGCTGGTACACAGCGCTCGGAAAGGAACTTGCAGAGCGTGCCGCGCGACCTCGTGCAGACGGTGGCGAGCGCGTGGCATCCGGGAAGACCCGGCAGCGCCAGGCCTACGCCTTCCTGAAGGGCGTGATGAACACGGCGAAGACCGACGGGATGGTGGGCTCGAACCCATGCCAGATCATCGGAGCTGGGATGGTGCGCACCGAAGAGCGTCCATTCATGCCCATGGAGGACTTCACCCGTCTTCTGGAGTCCCATCCAGCCGACCTGCAGCCAGTCATCGCTCTGGCTTTTGGGGCGCACCTCAGGCTCGGTGAAGCCGTTGCGCTCCGACGTTCAGATCTCGATCTGGAGAAGGGCACCCTGAAGGTCGTTCGCCAGGCAGTCCAGACACGTCGGGCGGGGGTGGTCATCACTCCGACCAAGACCGAGGACACCCGTTCGGTGGATCTGCCACTTGTTACAGTCGAGGCCATGATCCTGTACTTGGCGTCGGTCCCTCGGGCTCTGCCTGCAGCTCCACTATTCACACGGTCCACCGGGAAGGTCCTCACGAGGGCACAGCTCCAGCACGCCTTCAAGAAGTCCCGTGATTCGACCGACCTGAGGCAGTATCACTTCCACGACCTCCGGCACAGCGGGCTCACCCTCGCCGCACAGAGTGGAGCCACCGTGCGCGAGTTGATGGCCCGAGCTGGGCATTCAACTTCCTCTGCTGCAATGAAGTATCAGCACGCGGCAGAGGAGCGCGGAAGGATCATCGCCGACGGCATGAGCGCGGCCATGAGAACTGGCATGAACAGGCCTCCGAAAACGGCCTGACGAGCGCCGTCTTCGGGACCTAGGGGCACGCGGAGGGCACGAAATCGACCAACACGATTGCATTCGCTACCAAGCGAAATGCAAAAACCCCGGCTGACCGGGGCTTATGCAGTGGAGCGGATGACGGGAATCGAACCCGCGCTATCAGCTTGGGAAGCTGAAGTTCTACCATTGAACTACATCCGCGCGAACTACATCCGCGCGTCCAAGCCGCCGAAGCCGCATGGAACCGTGCCAGCCTATCAAGACTTGCGCCGATAGGCTGGCAGCGTGCTTCTCTCGGATCGTGACATCAAGGCCCAGATCGACGCTGAGCGCATTGCGCTCACGCCCTACGACCCGGAGATGATCCAGCCGTCGAGCATCGACGTGCGGCTGGACCGGTTCTTCAGGTTGTTCGACAACCACAAGTATCCGTTCATCGACCCGGCCGAGGACCAGCCCGAACTCACCCGGCTGATCGAGGCCAAGGGCGACGAACCCTTCATCCTGCACCCGGGCGAATTCGTGCTCGGCGCCACCTTCGAGGCCGTCACCCTGCCCGATGACGTGGCCGCCCGGCTCGAGGGCAAGAGCTCGCTGGGCCGGCTGGGCCTGCTCACCCACTCCACCGCCGGGTTCATCGACCCCGGCTTCACCGGGCACGTCACCCTGGAGCTGAGCAACGTCGCCACCCTGCCGATCAAGCTCTGGCCGGGCATGAAGATCGGCCAGCTGTGCTTCTTCCAGCTCAGCTCCTCGGCCGAGAACCCCTACGGCTCCGCCGCCTACAGCTCCCGCTACCAGGGCCAGCGCGGCCCCACCGCCTCCCGCTCGCACCTGAACTTCCACCGCACCGACACGACCGCAACGGATGCCGGCAGCCTCGGCGCCTAAACCCCTCGCGAACTGAGAGAAAAGCCCATTTGGGGCGCGTTTTTAGGTGCTTAAGTCACAGTTCGCGGGATGTGGAACGTGGCGTTTACGTGGGGGCAGTAAAATCGGGGGCATGACCGACTCAGAGTCCCGCTTTGCCGAGGCGCTGATCGCCGACGGTCCCACCCCGGAGTACCCCGGACGCATGCGCCGATTCGGCCAGCTTGTGGGCACCTGGGCCGCGCACGGCAGCCGGCTCGACGAGGCCACGGGCGAGTGGACCGAACGCGACTTCACCTGGATCGTGCAGTTCATCCTCGATGGGCGCGCGGTGCAGGACGTGGAGGTCGTGGCCAGCGACACGCATCCGTCGGGCTTCGAGACCGTGGCCACGGCCGTGCGCGTCTACGACCAGCTGGCCGGCGCCTGGCGGGTGAGCTACTTCGCCCCCACGCTCGGGGAATACTGCCACCTGGTCGCCACCCCGTACCGCAACGGCCTGCGCCAGGACGGCACCGGCACCGACGGCCGCCCGGTGCGCTGGAACTTCACCTCGATCACCGAGGACGGCTACACCTGGGAAGGCTGGGTGAGTGACGACGAGGGCGCCACCTGGCACCTCGTGGAGCACAACGAGGCCGTTCGCGTGCACTGAGCCCGGCGACGGCCAGGGGGCTCGGCTAACCTGAACGGACCTCATTCGTCCGCACAGAAAGTCGTGACCCTGATGCGCTCCTTCTTGCTCCGCAGCCGGGAGTCCTTCTGGTTTCTGCCGGGTGTGCTCGGCCTCGCCGCGATCGTGCTGGCCGAAGCCCTCGTGGCCCTCGACAGGATCTTGCTGGCGGACGGGGACGGTCGGGTTCTCTTCCTCGACGTGCTCAGCGCCAGCGGCGGCCGGGCAATCCTCGAGATCATCGGCACCTCCATGCTGACGGTGGCCGCGACATCGTTCTCGATCACCATCTCGGTGTTGGCCACGACGTCATCGACGTACGGGCCGCGTCTGGTGCGTAACTTTCTCGCCGACCGAGCGAACCAACTCGTGTTGGCCTCCTTTACCGCCACCTTTCTCTACGCTCTCGTGGTGCTCCGCTCCGTGCGAACCGTCGAAGACGGCGGCAACGATTTCGTGCCCGTTATCTCGACCAACATCGCCGTCTTGTTGGGCATCCTCAATGTGGCCGTCCTGGTGTTCTTCATCCACCACATCGCCGACTCGGTGCAGATCACCACCCTGCAGCGTCGGGTGCAGGCCGACCTCACCCGCGCAGTCGACCTGATCTATCCCGCCCACCCCGGGGCGCAGAGCGTGCAGGCCGCAGTACCGCCCGTACTGACGGCGCAGGCCGTGCCGGCCGCGACCCACGGATACGTCGAGAGGATCGACCTGGCCGCTCTCTGCGAGATCGCCCGGGCCCACGACTGCGTCATCGATGTCGTCGCCATGCCGGGTGTGCACAGAATTGCCGGCGAGGACCTCGTGCGCGTGTCACCTGGCCACCCCGCCGACGAGGTAGCGGATGCCGTGCGCGCGGCCTTCACCCTCGGGGTCGCGCGCACCCCGCATCAAGACGTGCGGTTCGCCGTGCAGCAGTTGGTCGAGGTGGCGGTGCGCGGACTGGCCTCCGGCTCCAACGACCCCTACACGGCCGTGACCGCTCTGGACCTGGCCGCCACCGCACTCGTGCCTGTGCTCAGTCGCGAGCCGGCCGCCACCGGCCTCACGGACGACGCCGGACGCCTGCGCGTGCTGCTGCACTGGCCCACGCCGGAGGACCTCATTGCAGATGTCTTCGGTGGCGTGGAAACGTACGGCCTGGACCATCCGCTGGTGGTCAGGGCTGCGCTCGGACTGGCCGAACGTCTCGCCGCCGTCGCCGCCACGCCCACGGTCGCATCGGTACTGACCGACACCGTGAGGCGACTCGAGTCCACCCGCGCGTAACGACTCAGGGTCGTGCGGGCGCCGCGTCCTGCACGGTGGTGTGCACGACGATCTCCGAGTGCAGCGTGCGGTGCACGGGGCATTTGTCGGCGATCTCGGCCAGCCGCCGACGCTGTTCCTCATCAAGGTCTCCCTCGAACCGGAGAACCCGTTCGATGTGGTCGATCTGCCCCACCACGGTCTCACAGTCCGCGCAGTCCTTGGCGTGCACCCGGTGGTGCCGGAGGGTCACGGTGACTTTTTCCAGCGGCCACTTCTTGCGCTCCGCGTACATACGCACGGTCATCGATGTGCAGGCGCCGAGGCCGGCCAGCACCAGGTCGTACGGGGACGGCCCGGTGTCGGTGCCGATGGGCCGGGGCTCGTCGGCGGTGAGCCGGTGCGGGCCCACCGTGATCTGCTGGGCGTAGCCGCCCGTTCCGCTCTCGGTCACCACGACGAGACCGTCGGCCGGGTCGTCCGGGGTCGAGTCCGCGTGAGCGTCTGTCGTGGTGTCCCATGCTGCAACCGCGTCCGGCGCATCCGCCAGCACTGTGGCCAGCTCCGCCAGGCGGGTGACCGTGTAGTCGGGGGCCGTGAAGTAGCTCGGGTAGGTGTCGCCGCCGCGGTTCAGCCAAGCGGTGGCCAGACCGGCCTCCGCGGCACCGTGGATGTCCCACGGGTGCACCGCCACGAGCAACAGCTCGGCCGGCCGCACGCCGCACGCCTCTGCCGCGTAGTCGTACGCGGCCCGCATCGGCTTCCACGCCCCGGCCTCCTCGACGCTGAGCAGCGCCTCGAAGTGGCTCTCGAGCTCGGCCGCGGCCAGCAGAGACCTGGCCACCTCGGCGGACCCGTTCGACAGCGTGACCAGGCGCATCCCGGTGCCGGTCAGGGCGCGCACGCCCTCGGGTACATCGGGGTGCAGTGCCAGCAGCCCGAACCCGGCCATGATGTGCTCCACGGCCTCGGTGGTGCTTCGCTGGAGAGGAATGTCGCGCAGCACCTCGCGGAGAAGCTCGGAGCCGATCACCGCGAAGGGGGCCGCGCCGCCCGCCACGGCGAGGGCGAAACCGTCCCGCAGCACCGCGGCGAACCACGCGGTGGCCAGATGGGCGGGTGCGCCGACCTGCACGAACCGGGCCTTCAGGCCCGAGAGATCCGAGAGCGTTTCATTGACGTCGAAGACGATCACGGCGGGGGTGGTGTTGGGCATGGGGCGGTTCCTCTCGTTCGGCGGGTATCACACGGCGCGGCCGCGCCGGCGCAGGAGGTCGAGGAACTCGTCGGCCATGGCGAGCTGCTCGGCCAGCTTCCGCCGACGTTCCTCGGCCTGGGAAACGAATGACGCCAGGTCGGCGAGCACGCCGTCCCTGCCCGATGCGTCCCCGGCATCGAGCGTGTCGATGGTCCTCAGCAAGGCCATCATCTCCTCCAGCGAGAAGCCGAGCGGCTTCATTCGGCGGATGAGGATGAGGCGGTCCAGGTCCACCGCGGTGTAAAGCCGGAAGCCACCATCGGTGCGGCCGGAGGGTTTGAGCAGCCCCACCTCGTCGTAGTGCCGGATTGTGCGCAGCGAGAGTCCGGTACGGTCGGCCAGCTCGCCGATGTGCATCGTGGCTGGTGCGTCATCCGTTGGCATGCTCGAGTCCCTCGTTCGCTCTGGCTTAAACCTACCCTTACGTTAGGGTAGAGTTGAAAATGTTGGCTGACAGAACTACCAGCCCCTCCATCCTCGCCGCTCTGGCGGACGGCTGTGCACCCTGTGCGCCCCAATCTTCCTATCCCGTCCCGGCTCGCCTCAGCGAGCCCTGTCGCTGGAGGCCCCCATGGCTCTCATCGAAAAATCGCCCACCCCCGATCGCTACAAGGCTGACCCCTCGGTCCTGACAGCGCTTCGCACCCCGCGCATCCTCACCCGGGAGGTGCTCGCCGGCCTCGTGGTGGCGATGGCACTCATCCCCGAGGCCATCTCGTTCTCGATCATCGCCGGCGTCGACCCTCGGGTGGGCCTGTTCTCCTCGTTCGTGATGGCCGTGTCCATCGCGTTCCTCGGTGGCCGCCCCGCCATGATCACCGCCGCCACCGGCGCCATCGCTCTGGTGATCGCCCCCGTGGCCCGGGAGTACGGCATGGACTACTTCATTGCCACGGTCATCCTGGCTGGACTGCTGCAGGTGGTCCTCGGAGCACTCGGCGTAGCCAAGCTGATGCGGTTCATCCCACGCAGTGTCATGGTCGGCTTCGTCAACTCGTTGGCGATCCTGATCTTCATCGCTCAGCTGCCGCAGCTGCTCGGGGTGCCGTTCATGGTCTACCCGCTCGTGGCCATCGGCATCATCATCATGGTCGTGATGCCCCGGTTCACCAAGATCGTGCCGGCGCCGCTCGTGGCCATCGTGTTGCTCACCATCGCCACCGTCACCATCGCGATCAACGTTCCCACCGTGGGTGACCAGGGCGAACTGCCCAAGAGCCTGCCCGAACTGTTCATCCCGAACGTTCCGCTGAACTGGGACACCCTCTCGATCATCGCGCCCTACGCGTTCGCGATGGCGATGGTGGGAATCCTCGAATCACTGATGACCGCCAAACTCGTCGACGACGTCACCGACACCCACTCCAACAAGACCCGAGAGACCTGGGGCCAGGGAGCGGCCAACATGCTCTCCGGCATCTTCGGCGGCATGGGCGGCTGCGCCATGATCGGCCAGACCATGATCAACGTCAAGGCCTCCGGCGCCCGCACCCGCATCTCCACCTTCCTCCCCGGCGTCTTCCTGTTGGTCCTCGTCGTCGCCCTGGGCGATCTCGTGGCGATCATCCCCATGGCCGCACTCGTGGCCGTGATGATCATCGTGTCGGTGCTCACCTTCGACTGGCACAGCATTCGCCCGGCGACCCTCAAGCGGATGCCGAAGAGCGAGACCACTGTCATGCTTTCCACCGTCGTGGCGGTCGTCATCAGCCACAATCTCGCCATCGGCGTGATCGTGGGTGTGCTCGTGGCCATGGTGGCGTTCGCTCGCAGGGTGGCGCACCTGGTGAACGTGGAGCGCACCCTCGACCTGGACGAGACGGTGCCCACCGCCCGGTACACCGTGACCGGGGCGCTATTCTTCGCCTCGAGCAACGACCTGACGAACCAGTTCGAGTACGCCGACGACCCCGAGCGGGTGGTCATCGATATGTCTGCCTCGCACATCTGGGATGCCTCCACGGTGGCGGCGCTGGATTCGATCACCAACAAGTACAAACGGCACGGCAAGCGCGCCGTGATCGTGGGCCTAAACGAGGCCAGCACCGACATCCACGCCCGGCTGGCGGGCAATCTCGGCGGCGGCCACTAGCGATCCGGGTCGGTCCGACCGCGACCGTGCGCCCGGACTGTACAGTTGCACGACCGAAACCCGTGAGATCGGAGGTGGCCAGACATGTCGAAGAGCGCTGTCGACCCCGCGATTATGTTCCACAGCTGTTCCCAACACGGAGGCCGGCCGTGGCGGTGACAGGCGGCCCGTTCGGGCGGAAGACGAAAGGGCAGCAGCGCACGACGACCGGGTTGTCGAATCTGGTCGTGCACGATTTCTCAGCGTTGCTGGCGCTGATCGTGTTCCTCTTCGTGGTGCTGCTTTTCACGACCTTGCTCAGCCTTCCGGTGGCGGCTGCGGATGGTCGGGCTACGGCGTTTCACGACACTCTCTTCACCGCGGTTTCGGCCATGACGGTGACGGGTCTCGTAACGGTCAATACGGCCGAGCACTGGTCGCTCTTCGGCCAGATCGTGATCCTGCTGGCCATTCAGATCGGTGGTTTGGGCATCGTCACGATCGCCTTGCTCCTATCTCGAGCAGTGACCCGAAAGCTCGGATTGAAGGGACGTATCCTCGCGCGCCAAGGGGTGGGAACCACCAAGCTCGGTGAGGTGCAATCGCTGCTGCGAGTGGTGATCCTGACAACCCTGACTCTGGAGCTGGCGCTGGCCGTATTCTTGGTGCCACGGTTCATAGTGGTGGAGCAGTCCTGGAGCGGCGGCCTCTGGCACGGCGTCTTCTATGCCGTCTCGTCGTTCAACAATGCCGGCTTTACCGCTCATGCCACGGGTCTTTCCGGGTTCGAGAACGACCCGTGGATCCTCGTGCCCATCATGGTCGGGGTACTTGTCGGAAGTTTCGGGTTCCCGGTGTTCCTGGTGCTGATGATCGCCAAGGCCCATTGGCGCAAGTGGAACCTGCACACGAAGCTCACCCTGACGACGACGGGCATCCTGTTGGTTGTCGGCGCTGCACTGTGGGGCGCACTGGAATGGTCCAACAGCGCGACGATCGGTGACCTCACGGTGGGGGAGCGGGTGATGCAGTCCATTTTTGCTTCGACCATGATGCGTTCGGGCGGGTTCTCCCTCGTCGATCCCGCCGCGTCCACCTCGGCGACCCTTCTGGCGACAGACGCGTTGATGTTCGTCGGCGGTGGGTCGGCGTCAACCGCGGGTGGGATCAAGGTCACCACTATCGCGCTGCTGTTCCTGGCGATCATCGCCGAGGCAAAGGGTGACAAGAACCTGATGGTTTTCGGGCGCACCATCCCCGAGCAAACCATGCGGGTGGCAATCAGCGTGACCTTCTTCGGGGCAACGCTGGTGCTCGGCGCCAGTGGGCTGCTCATGCTGGTCAGCGACGCATCGCTCGATCACATTCTCTTCGAGGTGATCTCAGCCTTCGCCACCTGCGGGTTGAGCGTGGGGCTCAGCGCCGAGTTGCCGCCGGCGGGGAAGTACATCCTCGCCGCCCTGATGTTCGCCGGCCGGATCGGTCCGATCGGGTTGGCGTCAGCGTTGGCGCTGCGCCGACGCAACCTGCTCTACAGGTATCCCGAGGAGCAGCCCGTCATCGGCTGACCGGCGTCACCGGAGTACTCGTCGTCTTCCTCGGCCGACAGTGTGGTGTCGTTGGACAAGCGTGACGATCGTGACGATCAGCAAGATCCCGATCAGGGGACTGGCGAACTGGCGCAGCAGCATCCGCCACCACGGAGTGCGCCTGGCGAACGTCAGTTCGTTCCGACCTCGTGCAGGCGGAGGGCGGCCTCCGCCGACGACAGTCCCGCACTCCAGGCAACACGCCGAGACACGGCAAATGCACACATGTGCATCCGGATTCGGCGCCTGATCCCGTGGCGTGATTTAGGCCTCACGCTGACCTCAACCACTACATGTAGCGGCACTAGGGACCAAAGGCACCCAAATATAGTGATTTTGCGACGGCGCCGTCCCTATGCTGAGAGCGTGAATTCATCCATCAGCGCCCCGGCCCGGATCCCCGCCACCCACGACGTCGTCGTCGACCAGACCAGGCCGGCGCCGGCGCCCAAGACCATCCGGGTCGTCAAACGCGACGGCCGCCGGGTGGACTTCGACGACACCAAGGTTTACGAGGCCCTGGTGAAGGCGGCGGTGGAGATCCACCGCGACATGACGCCGCTGGTGCACCGGGTGATCGCCGACATCGTCGTCGCGGTCAACCGGGAGATAGCGGGCCGCTTCACCACCGACATCAAGATCTACGAGGTGCAGAACATCGTGGAGCACGCGCTGCTGGAAAACCACGAATACGACCTCGCCGAGAAGTACATCGGCTACCGCACCCAGCGCGACTTCGCCCGCAGCAAGTCCACCGACATCAACCACTCGATCATCAACCTGCTCAGCCGCGACTCGAGCGTGGTGAATGAGAACGCCAACAAAGACAGCGACGTCTTCAACACCCAGCGTGACCTCACCGCCGGAGCCGTGGGCAAGGCCATCGGCCACAAGATGCTCCCGCCGCACGTGTCCAACGCCCACCAGAAGGGCGACATCCACTTTCACGACCTGGACTACAGCCCCTACGCGCCGATGACCAACTGCTGCCTGATCGACTTCACGGGCATGCTCAGTCGCGGTTTCCGCATCGGCAACGCCGACGTGGAGCCGCCCCGCTCCATCCAGACCGCCACCGCGCAGATCTCGCAGATCATCGCCAATGTGGCATCCAGCCAGTACGGCGGATGCTCCGCCAACCGCACCGACGAACTCCTGGCCCCCTACGCCAGGGCCAACTTCGCCAAACACCTCGCCGACGCCCAGAAGTGGATCGCCGACGAGACCCAGCACAACTCCTACGCGGAGGAGAAGACCCGCAAGGACATCTACGACGCGATGCAGAGCCTCGAATACGAGATCAACACCCTGTTCACCTCCAACGGGCAGACCCCGTTCGTCTCGCTCGGCTTCGGCCTGGGCACCGACTGGTTCGAGCGGGAGATCCAGCGGGCGATCCTGCAGATCCGCATCGACGGGCTCGGCAGCGAGAAGCGCACCGCGATCTTCCCCAAGCTGATCTTCACCCTCAAGCGCGGCCTCAACCTCGCCGAAGGCGACCCGAACTACGACATCAAGCGGCTCGCGCTGGAGTGCTCGACCAAGCGGATGTACCCGGATGTGCTCAGCTACGACAAGCTTGTCGAGATCACCGGCAGCTTCAAGGTGCCGATGGGCTGCCGCTCGTTCCTGCAGGGCTGGAGAGACGCCGACGGCAACGACGTCTCCGAGGGCCGGATGAACCTGGGTGTGGTGACGGTGAACCTGCCGCGCATCGCGCTGGAGGCCGCCGGCGACCAGGCCAAGTTCTGGAGCATCCTCGAGGATCGCCTGGCAATCACCCGCGACGCCCTGGTCTACCGCATCGAACGGTGCAAACAGGCGACCCCCGCGAACGCCCCGATCCTCTACGTCTACGGCGCATTCGGCCGGCAGTTGGCCCGCACCGACTCGGTCGACACCCTCTTCAGAGACGGCCGCTCCACGGTGTCGCTGGGCTACATCGGCCTCTACGAGGTGGCCGCCGCGTTCTTCGGCGGCGACTGGGAGGGCGACGCCGAGGCCAAGGCGTTCACGCTCGACATCCTCAAATCCCTCGACGCGCACACCAAGGCGTGGACCGCAGAGTACGGCTACCAGTTCAGCGTCTACTCCACCCCGAGCGAGAGCCTGACCGACCGGTTCTCCCGCCTCGACAAGGCCAAGTTCGGCTCGGTGGAGAACATCACCGACAAGGAGTACTACACCAACAGCTTCCACTACGACGTGCGCAAGAACCCCACCCCGTTCGAGAAGCTCGACTTCGAGAAGGACTACCCGGTGTTCTCCTCCGGCGGCTTCATCCACTACTGCGAGTACCCGGTGCTGCAGCAGAACCCCAAGGCGCTTGAGGCCGTCTGGGACTACGCCTACGACCGGGTGGGGTACCTCGGCACCAACACCCCCATCGACCGCTGCTACAAATGCGACTTCGCCGGCGACTTCACCCCCACCGAGCGCGGTTTTGCGTGCCCGGACTGCGGCAACGATGACCCGGCCAGCTGTGACGTGGTCAAGCGCACCTGCGGCTACCTCGGCAACCCGCAGGCCCGCCCGATGGTGCACGGCCGCCACCAGGAGATCGTCTCCAGGGTCAAGCACATGGCCGGCGCCACCGGCTTGAGCGGCTCGCTCTAGGATGCGTCATCCGCAGCCCGGGGAGTGGCTCGCCGACAAGCTCAGCCAGGGCTTCGTCGGCGACTACAAGCCGTTCATGTTCGTCGACGGTGAGGGGGTGCGCTGCAGCCTCTATGTGAGCGGATGCCTGTTCGCCTGCGAGGGCTGCTTCAACCGGGCGACCTGGAACTTCCGGTTCGGCACCCCGTACACCGCCGAGCTCGAGGACCGGATTGTCGCCGACCTGGGGCAGCCGTATGTGCAGGGGCTCACCCTGCTCGGCGGCGAACCGTTCCTCAACACCGGGGTGTGCCTGCCGCTGGCCCGCCGGGTGCGCGCGGAGTTCGGCGCGAAGAGGGACATCTGGTCGTGGACCGGTTACGTCTTCGAGGAGCTGCTGCTGGACAGCCCCGACAAGCTGGAGCTGCTCGGCTTGGTCGACGTGCTCGTTGACGGCCCGTTCGACGAGGCCCTGAAAGACCTGCGTCTGCAGTTCCGCGGCAGCAGCAACCAGCGCATCATCGACGTGCAGAAGTCCCTTGCCTCGGGTCAGACCGTGCTCTGGGCGACACCGGACGAGATGGCCAGCCTCAGCGTCAGGCCGCCCAGCAGCCCCGAATGCCCCGGGAAGTGCCAAGATGACCACACGGGCGCGTGACGCCCACGGGACGCAAAGGAGTTGACCCATGGCCAAGCGGGATTACACACCGGACCAGCAGATCGATCGGCTGCGCATCTACAACGTCGTCGCCGGGAGCCTGCACCTGGTTCAGGCCGTCCTGTTCGCGGTGATCCTCACGATGCTCAGTTCGCAGGTTCTGTTCGCCGTCACCGCGGACTACCTGGCCGGCCCGCCCGGAGTCCCGATCCCGCCGGAACGGGTCACGCTCTTCGAGGTGAACATCGGTGTCGGTGTGGTCGCCTTCCTCGCGCTGAGCGCCTTCTTCCACTTTCTGATCTCGAGTCCCTGGTTCTTCAACCGGTACAAGACCGGGCTCCTGAGCAATCACAACTACTTTCGGTGGGTCGAGTACTCCCTGAGTTCATCGATCATGATCTGGCTGATCCTGGCGATCAACGGCGTCACCGACATCGGAGCGCTGTTCGCCGTCTTTGCGGTCAACGCGGCCATGATCATGTTCGGAGCGCTGCAGGAGAAGTACGAGCAGCCGGGGACGGGTGGGATGCTGCCCTTCATCTTCGGTTCCATGGTCGGCATCGTCCCGTGGATCTTGATCCTCATCTACTTCCTGCGGCCCGGCAGCGCCAGCGACGTTGCGGCCCCCGGCTTCGTGGTCGGCATCGTCATCTCGTTGTTCGTGTTCTTCAACACCTTCGCCATCAACCAGTGGCTGCAGTACAAGCAGGTGGGCAAGTGGAAGAGCTACCTGCAGGGCGAACGCACCTACATCACGCTGAGCCTCGTGGCCAAAACGGCACTGGCCTGGCAGGTTTTCTCGGGCGCCATCATCCCGGCGATCGCCAGCTGAGCCTTTCGCTGGGCCGCTCTAATGTGTTCACTTGTTGACGGCACCAGTGAAATGCTGCACTCTTGTATACATGCCGGTGCGCCAACGAAGCAATCCAGGGTCGCAAAGCGCCCTACGGCTCTCGAACCAGCAGCGAATCCTTTCCACGGTCTCCGGCGGACCAACGACGCAGGCTGAAATTGCCCGTGCCACCGGGCTTTCTGCCGCGACTGTCTCGAACATTGTGAAGGTCCTCGTTGATCTCGGTCTGGTCGCGACATCACCGACCTTGAGTTCCGGCCGGCGAGCCCGGCTGGTGAGCCTGTCTTCTACCGATGGCGCGGTGTCGGTGGGCATGGACTTCGGCCGCCGTCACGTGCGCATCATTGTGGCCACGCTCGACTACCGGGTGATCGCAGAGAAGGAGGTCGAGATCCCCGTCGGGTACACGGCCGCCGAGGCGCTGGACATCGCGGCCAACCTGCTCACCTCGACCCTGAACCACGCCAGGGTGCAGCGCGCGTCGGTGCTCGGCGTCGGCGTCGGAGTGCCCGGTCCGATCGACCGGCGCACCGGCACCGTGCTCGACGGCGCCATTCTGCCCGAGTGGGTGGGCGTCACCGTCGGCATGCTCGAGGAGATCCTCGAGGTGCCGGTGTATCTGGAGAACGACGCGAACCTGGGCGTGCTCGCCGAGGTCACCTGGGGATCGCATGCAGGCACCCCTACTGTCGTGTTCGTCAAGGTGGGTACCGGAATCGGCGCCGGGTTGATTCTGAACGGCGTTCCGTATGCCGGGAATATCGGTCTGTCCGGGGAGATCGGTCACACACCCATTTACGAGCACGGGCTGTTGTGCCGCTGTGGCAACCGCGGATGCCTTGAGACCGTGGCCTCCACCACCATCATGATCGAACTGCTCTCGCGCACCCTCGCCCGCCCGGTGCGAACGAGGGACATCGTGCGGTTGGCACTCGAGGGTGACGAACGCGCCATCCGTGTGGTCGAAGAGGCCGGCCTTGCCGTGGGTCGATCTATCGCTGCGATCACCAACCTCATCAACCCGCACACGATCATCGTCGGCGGCCCGCTGACCGGGCTGGGCGAAATGCTGCTCGGCCCGATCCGCAGCGCGCTCCAGCGCTATGCAGTGCCGATGATCATGGAGACCACCGACCTGGTGATGTCGTCGTTGGGGGAGCGGGCCGAAGCGCTCGGTGGCGCGGCTCTTGTGCTGCAACAGGCGGGGATAAAACCCACCGTTAGCTGATCGTTGCCAATTCCCTGCGTTAACAAGTTGACGACAACCCTGCGCCGGGTCTAGCGTTCAGATCAGGGCCGCTCGACAGGGCCTGATCAGACGAGGAGGTCAGACGTGGAGACGGCTCACAGCGCTCACCCCACCATCCTGGAGATGCGGTCCATCACCAAGGAGTTCCCGGGTGTCAAAGCCCTCGACAAGGTGTCACTCACCGTGCGGGCCGAAGAGATCCACGCGATCTGCGGCGAGAACGGGGCCGGCAAGTCCACGCTGATGAAGGTGCTGTCCGGCGTGTACCCCTTCGGCACCTACGACGGCGACATCGTCTACGAAGGCCAGGTGGTGCGCTTCCGTGACATCAAGCAGAGCGAGGCCGCCGGCATTGTCATCATCCACCAGGAACTCGCGCTCATCCCCGAGCTCTCGATCACCGAGAACATCTTCCTCGGCAACGAGCCCGGCCGCCGGGGCATCATCAACTGGGTCGACGCCCAGCGCCGGGCAGTCGAGCTGCTCGCCCGCGTCGGGCTCGACGACGACCCGGACACCCAGGTGAAGAACATCGGTGTCGGCAAGCAGCAGCTGGTGGAGATCGCCAAGGCGCTGAACAAGAACGTGAAGCTGCTCATTCTGGACGAGCCCACCGCCGCCCTCAACGAGAGCGACTCGCAGCACCTGCTCGACCTGATCCGCGGCCTCAAGGGCAAGGGCATCTCGTCGATCATGATCTCCCACAAGCTCAACGAGATCGAGCAGATCGCCGACCAGATCACCATCATCCGCGATGGCAAGTCCATCGAAACTCTCGACGTGGTGGCGGACGGAGTCGACGAAGACCGCATCATCCGCGGCATGGTCGGGCGCACGCTGGGCAATCGGTTCCCCGAACACACCGCCAAGATCGGCGAGGTCTTCTTCGAGGTGCGCGACTGGACTGTGCAGCACCCCCTCACCGCCGAGCGCCAGGTGGTGAAGAACTCGAGCTTCACCGTTCGTCGCGGTGAGGTCGTGGGGTTCGCCGGCCTCATGGGCGCCGGGCGCACCGAGCTCGCGATGAGCCTGTTCGGCCGTTCGTACGGCAAGTTCATCTCCGGCCAGGTGTTCAAGGACGGCGAAGAGATCAAGCTGCGTACCGTCGCCGAGGCGATCGGGCACGGGATCGCCTACGTCAGCGAAGACCGCAAGTCCCTGGGCCTCAACCTGCTCGACACCATCAAGCGGTCCATCGTCTCGGCCAAGCTCAGCAAGATCTCTCGCGGCGTCGTCGTGAACGAACTCGAGGAGGCGCAGGTCTCCGAGCAGTACCGCAAGAGCCTGCGCATCAAGACGCCCACCGTTGAGGAGGGGGTGACCAAGCTCTCCGGCGGCAACCAGCAGAAGGTTGTGCTGGCCAAGTGGATGTTCACCGATCCCGACCTGCTGATCCTGGACGAACCGACGCGCGGCATCGATGTGGGTGCCAAGGCCGAGGTGTACCAGATCATCCGCGACCTCGCCGCACGGGGCACGGGCATCATCATGATCTCGTCAGAGCTGCCTGAGCTCCTCGGTGTCTCTGACCGCATCTACACGATTTTCGAAGGCAAGATCACCAACGAACTCCCGGTCGCCCAGGCCGATCCCGAAACCCTTATGCGGAGCATGACCTCCTCCTCACAGAAAGCAGTCGCGTAATGAGCGCACCCGATACTGACAAGCGCAGCGGATTCGACATCCGTGACCTGAAGAGTCTGTTCGGCGGCGGTGGGTCGCTCAAGCAGTTCGGCATCCTCGGCGCCCTCGTCGCGATCATCATCATCTTCCAGGTCTGGACGGGCGGTAAGACCCTCCAGCCCGGCAACATCATCAACATCGTGCAGCAGTACTCCTACATCCTGATTCTGGCGATCGGCATGGTGATGGTGATCATCGCCGGCCACATCGACCTCTCGGTCGGTTCGGTCGCGGCGTTCACCGGCATCATCGTTGCTCTGGCCATGAAGGACTGGAACTTTCCGTGGTGGGCAGCCATCATCCTCGGACTTGTTGTGGGTGGCCTCATCGGCGCCTGGCAGGGGTTCTGGGTGGCCTATATCGGCGTTCCGGCGTTCATCGTGACGCTGGCCGGCATGCTCATCTGGCGCGGCGGCAACCAGTTCATCGGCGACTCGGCCACCGTGCCGGTCGACGCAGGGTTCCAGGTCATCGGCAAGGGCTACCTGCCCGAATTCGGCCCCAACCTGGGCGTGAACAACCTCACCATGCTCCTGGGAATCGTTGTCGTGCTGATCCTCATCGGCCTCGAGGTGCGCGGACGCCGCACCCGCGCGGTGATGGGAGCGGCCTCCGCGCCGGCCTGGATCAGCATCGCCCGCATCGTCATTCTCGGCGGGGTGGTCCTGGTGGCGGCCTTCCTGTTCGCCACCGGCCGCGTCGGTACCAGCTTCCCGGTCTCCGGCATCATCCTCGCCGTTCTCGTCGTGGCGTACTCGTTCCTCACGAACCGCACCACCATCGGCCGGCACATCTACGCTGTCGGCGGCAACAAGCACGCTGCCGAGCTGTCAGGCGTCAACTCGAGGCGGGTCAACTTCTTCGTGATGATGAACATGTCGGTGCTGGCCGCGCTTGCCGGCATGATCTTCGTCGCTCGTTCCCAGGCTTCCGGCCCGTTCGACGGCACCGGCTGGGAGCTCGACGCGATCGCGGCCGTGTTCATCGGCGGTGCGGCGGTCTCGGGCGGCATCGGCACCGTCGCCGGCTCCATCATCGGTGGACTGGTGATGGCTGTGCTGTCGAACGGACTGGCGCTCAAGGGCATCTCGTCCGACCTCGTGCAGATCATCAAGGGCCTCGTTCTCCTGATCGCCGTGGGCGTCGACGTCTTCAACAAGTCGCAGGGACGCCCGTCGATCATCGGACTGATGACGCGTAACCAGGGTGGTCGGGGCGGCCAGAAGCTGGCCGAGGAGCCCACATCCAGCCAGGTCACCCCGGGTGGCGGAACCCCCGACACTGTGGTGCCGGCCGACCTCAAGAATTAGCTTCCACGCTGATCCCCGCCGCGCTCAGCCGCTCAGCGGGCGACCAGCACTACCCACAGCACTACCCTTCAGCACCACCCTTCAGCACCACTCACAGCACCACATACAGAAAAGAAAGAGATCCCAATGAAGAAGATCCTTTTCGCCACGACAGCCATCATGGCAGTCGCGGCGCTCGGCCTCACCGGCTGTTCCTCCGACACCGGTCGCGGTGCCGAGACCGGGACCGAGGAAACCACCAGCGGCTTCGACGCCGGTTCGCTCATCGGTGTCGCCCTCCCGGACAAGACCAGTGAGAACTGGGTTCTGGCCGGCAGCCTGTTCGAGGAAGGGCTCGCCGACGCCGGATTCGAAGGCGACGTGCAGTACGCCGGTGCCAGCAACGCTGTCGCCGACCAGCAGCAGCAGATCTCGACCATGGTCACCAACGGTGCCAAGGTCATCATCGTCGGCGCCAAGGACGGCGCGCAGCTCGGCACCCAGGTGGCAGAGGCCAAGGCAGCCGGCGCGATCGTCATCGCGTACGACCGTCTCATCCTGAACACCGACGACGTGGACTATTACGTCGCGTTCGACAACTTCAAGGTCGGCCAGCTCCAGGGTCAGGCCCTCCTCGACGGCATGGCGGCGAAGTTCCCGGACAAGACCGCCTACAACGTGGAGCTCTTCTCCGGCTCCGCCGACGACTCGAACTCCGCGGTCTTCTTCGACGGCGCCATGGACGTGCTGCAGCCGAAGATCGACGATGGCACCCTGAAGGTCGTCTCCGGCCAGACCGACATCGCCCAGACGGCAACCGATGGCTGGAAGCCGGAGAACGCCCAGCGCCGCATGGACACCCTCATGCAGGGTACCTATCAGGCCGAGGCCGTCGACGGCGTCCTGTCGCCGAACGACACCCTCGCCCGCGCCATCATCACCTCGGTGAAGGATGCCGGTCAGGCCGTCCTGCCCGTCGTGACCGGTCAGGACTCCGAAGCGGCGTCCATCCCGCTGATCATGTCCGGCGAGCAGTACTCGACCATCTACAAGGACACCCGCGCGCTGGTCAAGGAAGCCATCGCCATGGCCACCGCACTGCAGGCCGGTGACGAGCCCACAGTCAACGACACCGAGTCGTACGACAACGGCAACAAGGTCGTCCCGGCCGACCTGCTCACGCCGGTCATCGTGACCGCGGACAACGCCGCCGAGGCGTACGCCGAGAACCCCGACCTGGTAGCACTCACCAAGTAGCGGACCCTTCTCACAACGAAACCGGCCGGCCCCGTGGGGCCGGCCGGTTTTGCGTGTGCACCCACGGTGGGCATCCCCGCGGTCCGTCGGTGATGATCCTCGTCCCAATTCGGTGTGACGCCGTTACTCGCTGAAGCCCTCGAGGTGGGCCTGCATCTCCCAGTAGGACGTCGCGGGCGGCGTCCGCTTGTTGTCGCGGAGCAGGGTGGCGACGTTCACCGCCGCATCGACGGCTGCACGGTACGGCAGCGACCCCGAACTCACGCGGCGGATGCCCAGGGCGCCCAGCTCCGCCACCGTCAAAGTGGGGTGCGCCAGCACGTTGACCGGCAGGCCGATGCCGGCGGTGATGCTCCGGATGTCCACCGGGTCCGTCACTCCGGGGACGAAGACCCCGTCGGTCCCGGCGTCGGCGTAGGCGAGGGCGCGGAGCAAAACGGCCTGCACCGTGGCCTCCTCGTCGAACCAGAAGTTGTCCACCCGGGCGTTCACGAAGACATCCGGGCTGTGTCGCTTGATCGCGGCGACCTTGGCGGCAAGCACCGTCGGATCCACCAGGTGCCCGTCCCTGCTGTCCTCCAAATTGACCCCGACCACACCGAGGGCGGCCAGCTCGGCCACGACGTCCGCGACCTCGGCCGGGTCGTCGGAGTAACCGTCCTCGATGTCGGCGGTGATGTGCACGGGAAGGCGACACAGGAGCGCCGCGAGGGCCGCGGTTGCCGCCCGGGTGGAGCCACCGCCGTCGGGCAGGCCGGCGGCGGCGGCCAGACCGAAGCTGGTGGTGCCGATCGCGGGAAAACCTGCCGCCACGTAGGCCAGGGCGGAGCCGACATCCCAGGCATTGGGCAGCAGCAAGGGCGCATCGGCGTGGTGGAGTTCCCGGAAAGTGTCCATTCTCGTTCCCGTCCCGTGGCGGCTATACCTGCTGCCACGCTACTAGCGTGCAGCCCGCGCGCAAGAGGGGCCGCAGCGCGGGCTCAGGCCGGAAGCTGCCGGGCGTAGGCGGCCACGATCGTGCGCTCGGAGAGCAGCAGGTAATCCTCCAGAACGGCTGCGGCCTGCGCCGCCTCGCCCGCCAGGTAGAGCTTGAGCACGGCCGTGTTGCGGTCCACATACGGCCGGTGCAGGTAGTCCGGGTCGTCGAGCAGCCCGAAGGCCAGGCGCAGCTCGGCGGAGATGTTGGCGTACAGCCGGTCGAGGTGGTCGCTGTCGGCCAGGGCCACGATCGCGGAATGGAACTCCATGTTCGCCGTGCCCACGGCGAGCCAGTCGTCGGCCTCGCGGCTGGCCTGGGCTGACTCCACGGCGGCGCGCATCCGGCGACTCGCGGGGTGCCGGGCGGGGGAGGAGCGCAGCGCCTGGCACTCGATCATTCGGCGCACCCGGTAGATGTCGATGATCGACGCGAGCGACGGCACCGCCACGAACACACCGGCGTGCGGCTTGTGTACGAGGAGGCGCTCGTGGGTGAGCATGCGAAAAGCTTCGCGCAGGGTATTGCGGGAGACGCCGAGCCGCTCGCTGACGGCGGTTTCGGACAGGCGTTGGCCGGGCACCAGGTCCCCGGCGATGAGCAGGCGGCGCAGCCTCTCGGCGGCCTGGTCGGCGCGCGAGTTGCTGTCTTCCGCATCATCGAGTTGAGCCACGACGACACTCTACCCAAACCGGCCCAGGCCCCGGCAGCGATGCTCTGGCCTCCGTTCACCGAAACATGACTGAAACACACTATTTACTCGATTGATTGTTCAACAATCGCTAACCTGTCGTTCACGCGCTTAGGCTCGTTGCGTGGGGTTCCGATCCCCGCGAGTAGCAATACACCCGCAGGATCCTTCCCCCCGACGAAACGGATGTGCCCGTGACCGACCCCACCCAGACCACCGCATCCGCGGAACCCACCGAAAAGGCCGGCATCCGCAGCGTCGCCAAGAGCCGCCGCACCGCCCTGATCGGGGCCCTGTTCCTGATGGCCACCTCGGCCATCGGCCCCGGCTTCATCACCCAGACCGCCACCTTCACCGCGCAGATGGGCGCCGCGTTCGCGTTCGGCATCCTGGCCTCGATCCTGATCGACTTCGCCGTGCAGCTGAACGTCTGGCGCATGATCACGGTCAGCGGCAAGCGCGCCCCCGAGCTGGCCAACCTCGCGATCCCGGGCAGCGGCTTCGTGCTCGCGTTCCTCGTGATCCTCGGCGGACTGGTCTTCAACATCGGCAACATCGCCGGTGCGGGTCTGGGCCTGAACGTGCTCACCGGACTCGACGCGAAGATCGGCGGGCTGCTCAGCGCCCTGTTCGCCATCGCGATCTTCCTGGCCAAGCGGGCCGGCGCTGTCGTCGACCGGGTCGTGGTCATCGCCGGGCTCGTCATGATCCTGCTCACCGTGATCGTGGCGTTCATCTCCCAGCCGCCCATCGGGGATGCGCTGCGCCAGACCGTGCTGCCCGACGAGATCAACTTCGCCACCATCACCACCATCGTGGGCGGCACCGTCGGCGGCTACATCACCTACGCCGGCGCCCACCGTCTGCTCGCCAGCGGCACCGCCGGGGTGGAGCACGTCAAGGAGGTCTCCCGCGCGGCCTTCAACGGCATCCTGGTCACCGGCATCATGCGCTACGTGCTGTTCCTGGCGATCCTCGGCGTGGTCGCCGGCGGCGTGGTCATCGACACCTCCGGTGCCGCGGCCAACCCGGCAGCCCAGGCGTTCCAGGCCGCAGCCGGCGAAGCGGGCCTGCGGATCTTCGGCGCGATCTTCTGGATCGCCGCGATCACCAGCATCATCGGCGCCGCGTACACCTCGGTGTCGTTCCTGCCGGTGTTCTCCCAGAAGATCGTCGGCCGGGCCGCCGACTTCGCCACGATCGTCTTCATCGTCGTCTCCCTCGCGGTCTACCTGCTGATCGGCACCGCCCCGGCCACCCTGATGGTGTTCGTCGGCGGGTTCAACGGCCTGATCCTGCCGATCGGCCTCACCATCTTCATGTACATCGGCTGGTTCCGCGGCGACCTGATGAACGGTTACCGCTACCCGAAGTGGCTGCTGATCATCGGCACCCTGGCCACGCTGGTCACCTGGTACATGGCCGTGATGGCGGTCGGCCCGATCTTCTCGCTGCTGGCCGTCTAACCGAAAAGGGCACCTCATGAGCATCATCGACCTCAACAGCGACCTCGGCGAAGGCTTCGGCCGCTGGAGCCTCGGCGACGACCTGGAGATGCTCGGCATCGTCACCAGCGCCAACATCGCCTGCGGCTTCCACGCCGGCGACCCGCAGGGGATCCGCAAGACCGTCCTCGGCGCCCGGGACGCCGGGGTGTCGATCGGCGCGCACGTGGGCTACCGCGACCTGGCCGGCTTCGGCCGGCGCAACATGGACGTCTCCAGCGCCGAGCTGATCTCCGACGTGATCTACCAGATCGGCGCGCTGCAGGGCATCGCCCGGGCGGCCGGCACCACGGTCACCTACGTGAAGCCCCACGGCGCCCTCTACAACACGATCGTGCACGACGCGCGTCAGGCCCAGGATGTGGTGACGGCGATCCGTGAGATCGACCCGGCCCTGGCCATCCTGGGGCTGCCCGGCTCTGAGGTGCTGCGGGCGGCGGAGAAGGCGGGCCTCCGCAGCGTGACCGAGGCCTTCGCCGACCGGGCCTACACCCCGGCCGGCACCCTGGTGTCGCGGAAGGAGCCCGGCTCGGTGCTGCACGACGCCGAGCTGGTGGCCGCGCGCATGGTGCAGCTGGCCACCGAGGGCACCCTCACCGCCATCGACGGCAGCACCATCACCGTGGCGGCGGACTCGATCTGCGTGCACGGCGACAGCCCGGGCGCCACCGAGCTGGCCCGGCAGGTGCGTGCCGCCCTCACCGCGGCAGCCATCAACATCACCGCGTTCGCCCCACGGTCGGGCGCCGGGCGAGCCTCCTAGGGTGAGCGGCACCATGCGGTTCCTCCCCGTGCGCGACGACGCGCTGCTGATCGAGCTGGACGACCTGCCCACGACCCTGGCGCTGTTCGACTCGCTCAGCAGCGATCCGGTGCTCGGCACCGGCGAGCTCATCCCGGGCGCCCGCACCCTGCTGGTGTTCTACCGGCCGAGCGCCGTGAGCCCGGCGCAGATCGTGCGGGCCGTGCGCTCCCGCGACCTGGGCGGCCGGGTCGCGGGCGAGGGCTCGCTCATCGGGCTCCCGGTGACCTACGACGGAGAAGACCTCGACGAGGTCGCCGGGCTGCTCGGAATCGGCGCCGCCGAGGTGGTGCGGCTACACACGGCGGCGGACTACGCCGTGGGGTTCACCGGGTTCGCCCCAGGCTTCGCCTACCTCTCCGGCGGCCACCCGGCCCTGGACGTGCCGCGCCGCGGCTCACCCCGCACCCGCATCCCCGCCGGATCGGTGGCCCTCGCCGGCACCTTCAGCGGCGTCTACCCGCGCGAAAGCCCGGGCGGCTGGCAGCTCATCGGCACCACCGAGGCCCGGATGTGGGACCTGTCGCGCGAGCGCCCCGCCCTGCTGTTGCCCGGCGACCGGGTGCGCTTCGTGGACGTGGCCGGTGGCGGGCGGGCCCGCGTGACGGTCTCCGGCGAGACCGCCGTTGGTGACTTGGCTTCGGCCGCGCCAACCCACACCTCCCCGGCTGCGGCCGAGGCCGGGCACGCTCTCGAGATCCTCGACCCCGGTATGCTCACCCTGCTGCAGGACCTCGGCCGGCCCGGCTACGCGAGCATGGGCGTCTCCAGCTCCGGCGCCCTCGACCCGGTGTCGCTGCGCACGGCCAACCGGCTGGTCGGCAACGACAGCGGGGCGGCCACCCTCGAGACGACCTTCGGCGGGCTCCGGCTCCGGGCGCGCGGTGAACAGGTACTCGCCGTCACCGGGGCGCCCGTGCCGCTGAGCATCCGCACTGTTCTGCCCGCCGGCGCCGGGAGCGACGCTGCCGACGAGCGCGCTGCCGCCACGGATTCCGGCGCCGAGACCCGCACCCGCACCGCCCCGTTCGGCGCCCCGTTCGCCCTCGGTGCGGGCGAGGAACTCGTCGTGGGCCGCCCGGCCGCCGGGCTGCGCAGCTACCTCGCCGTGCGCGGCGGCTTCGCCCTCGAGCCCGTGCTCGGCAGTCTCTCCACCGACGTCCTGGCCGGGCTCGGCCCGGCGCCGGTCACGGCCGGAACGGTCCTCCCCGTCGGCACTGCCGCGCGCGGCCTCGCCGCGGTCGCCCTGCCCGAAGGCGGCACGGCCGACCCGGTCGGCAGCGCGCTCGGCACCGTGCCCGGCAACGCACCTGCCGAGGTGGTGCTCGACGTCGTGCTGGGCCCCCGCACCGACTGGTTCTCCGGCGACGCCATCGGCGCTCTCACCGGGCAGAGCTGGCTGGTCAGCTCCCGCTCCAACCGGGTGGGCCTCCGCCTGGACGGCGAGTCGCTCACCCGCGTCGTCGACGCCGAGCTGCCCAGCGAGGGCACCGTGTCCGGCGCCATCCAGATCCCGCCGAACGGGCAGCCCGTGCTGTTCCTCGCCGACCATCCGCTCACCGGCGGGTACCCCGTGATCGGGTCGGTCGCCACCCACCACCTGCCGCTCGCCGGGCAGCTTCCGCCGGGCGCGCGCATCCGGTTCACCCCCATCGGTCCATTCGACGAGTACTCCGCAGACACCCCCGAGGTCACACCATGAAGAAAGTCCTGATCGCCAACCGCGGCGAAATCGCCGTGCGCATCATCCGCGCCTGCGCCGACCGGGGCCTGGCCACCGTGGCCGTCTACGCCGACAGCGACGCGGACGCGCTGCACGTGCGCCTCGCCGACGAGGCCTGGGGCCTGAACGGCGACAGCCCGGCGGCGACCTACCTCGACGCCGAGAAGCTCATCGCCCGTGCTGCCAGGAGCGGCGCCGACGCCGTGCACCCCGGTTACGGATTCCTCTCCGAGAGCGCGGTCTTCGCCCGTCGGGTGATCGAGGCCGATCTCACCTGGATCGGCCCGAGCCCCGAGGCCATCGACCTGCTCGGCGACAAGATCGCCGCCCGCCGGCTGGCCGCCAGCGTGGGCGCACCCCTCGTGGCCGGCACCCCCGACCCGGTGGCCACCGCGGCCGAGGCCGTGGCGTTCGCCGAGGAGCACGGTCTGCCCATCGTGATCAAGGCGGCATTCGGCGGCGGCGGCCGCGGCATGCGCGTGGCCCGCAGCCTCGACGAGGTGGCCGAGCAGTTCGACGCCGCCGTGCGTGAGGCCGTCACCGCGTTCGGCCGCGGCGAATGCTTCGTCGAACAGTTCCTCGACGCGCCCCGGCACGTGGAGGTGCAGGTGCTCAGCGACAGCCACGGCAACGTGGTGGTGCTGGGCACCCGGGACTGCTCGCTGCAGCGCCGCAACCAGAAGCTCGTCGAGGAGGCCCCCGCGCCCTTCCTCACCGACGAGCAGCGGGACCGCCTGCACGGCTCGGCCGCCGCCATCTGCGCCGCCGCGCACTACCGGGGCGTCGCCACCGTGGAGTACTTGCTCAGCGTCGACGGCACCATCTCGTTCCTCGAGGTGAACACCCGCTTGCAGGTGGAACACCCGGTCACCGAGGAGACCACCGGTGTCGACATCGTCGCCGAACAGTTGCGTATCGCCGAGGGCCTGCCGCTGTCGGTGCAGGCCACTCCGGCGCCCACCGGGCACTCGATCGAGTTCCGCATCAACGCCGAGGATGCCGCGCGCGGCTTCCTGCCCACCCCTGGCCTGCTCACCCGGTTCGAACCTCCCACCGGGCCCGGCATCCGCGTCGACTCCGGGGTGGAAACCGGCACGCTGGTCTCCGGCCGCTTCGACTCCATGATGGCCAAGCTCATCGTCACCGGGCCCACCCGCGAGATCGCCATCCGCCGCGCCCGCCGCGCCCTGGACGAGTTCGTGCTCGAGGGCGTCGCCTCGGTGCTCCCGTTCCACCGGGCGGTGCTCCGCGACGACGACTTCACCGGGGAGGCCCTCAAGGTGCACACCCAGTGGATCGAGACGGTCTTCGCCGAGCGGATCCCGGCCGACACACTCCGGCCCGAACCGGTCGAGCCCGGCGTCACCAGCAGCTGGATCGAGATCGACGGCCGCCGGCACACCCTGCGGATGCCCGCCGGCTCGACCCCGGCCGCCCTCCCGGTCGCCGCGCTCGCGAGCGCCAGAACCCCCGCGGCCCCCGCGGCATCCGTTGCCGGGCTGGTGGCCCCGATGGCCGGCACGCTGATCACCTGGCTGATCGGCGACGGCTCCGAGGTCGCCGAGGGAGACCCTGTGGTGGTGATGGAGGCCATGAAGATGGAGACCACCATCGTGGCCACCGGTCCGGGCACTTTGCGCCACCTCTGTGTGCCCGGGGACTTCCTCGCCGCGGGGCAGCAGCTGGCCACGCTCGACTGACCCGGGCTCGCACGCGAAAGAGGAGAAAGTGAGATTGCAAGGATGCTTTCGGCAATTGCGTCCTAGAAAACTCACTTTCTCCCAATAAGCGGGCGCCGTGCGCAGCTAGCCGGCGAACGCGCCGAGGATCACTCCCACGAGAGTGCAGCCGACGAGGTGATAGCCCGCCGTGATCGCGGCGAAGAGGTAGGGCCTGGGGGTGTGCGGCGTCAGCGCGTTCGTGAGGGTGGCGCCGGCTATCGCCACGCCGATCCCCAGCCCGACCGCGGCTGAACCCACCACGGCGTCCGGTTCGATCAGTGCCGTGAAGACGGCGACGACGAGGGTGCCGATCGCCGCGCCGATCAGGGGAACCACGTAATAGGCGGGTGGGAACCGGCCGGTGTCGGCCGATCTGTCGTAGCCGATGGAACGGTCCCAGACGCGGCCGAAGAGCGGGGTGAACCACAGTGCCCCGAGTAGGTAGTATCCGAACGCGGCGAGCAGCACGGCCCACCAATTGATGTCGATGAGAGTGATCATGCTCGTTCCAATCTGCAGTCGGGAGTGACACTTCTACCTGCTCAACGTTTCTCTCCCGAGCCCGCCCGGTATTGCAGAATCGCGCCACGATGAACGACATGACCCGCAGGATCGATGCAGCCGAGCGCTCAGGCGTGCTCTTCCCGTCGAACCCGTCCAGGTTTTCGGCCGAATGGGTTGCGCCGGCTGGCGCGGTGAGCGACGTCGTCGAGACCTTTTGGTCGGTGAATTGGTCACTGCCCCATCGGGCCCAGATGTCGAACACCGCGAGGATACGGTCGACGCTGCCGGCACGCGGCTGTTCGTCGACCCGTTCACGCCCGCCACCCTCGCGGGGCTCCTGCTCGGAGCCGGCGCGATCGGACTGGTCATCGCGCCCGGCCGCGGCGCTCGAGCGCCGGAGCGTAAAAGCGGAGTTTTTCGGGAAACACCGCCTGCGCGGCCCGAAAACACGGCGAGTCGTGAAAAACTCCGCCGAAACTGACCGGCCGCTGGCAAGCACCGCCGGTGCCGGTCAGCCGGTGTGCCACGCTGGAGAGAACCGCGCCGCCGAGTATCTGGAGTCCCATGCCCTTCGCCGACGAACTCATCGGAGTAGCCACCGCCCGCGCGCTCGCCGCGGCGATCCAGGCCGCCGCGCCGGAGGCCCCGCTCGCTGCCCTGCCCGGCGCCGCCGATGCGCTCGGCCCGCTGTCGCTGCGGGAGCGGAGCGACCTGCTGCGGGACGCCCTGCTGGCCGACCTGCCCGGCGACTACGACTCGTTCGCGGCCACCATCCGCACCGCCGCGGCGGGCGCCCTGCCGTTTGGCGGCTGGCTGATCTGGCCGGTCACCGGCGCGATAGCGGTCAAGGCCATCGACGCCGGCACCGACGCCGCGTTCGATGACGGTCTGCGGATGCTCGCCGAACTCACGCCGCGGCTCACCTCGGAGTTCGCCATCCGGCTGCTGCTTGCCCACAACCTCGCCCGGGCCCTGCCGATCGTGCTCGGATGGACCGGTTCGCCCGACCCTGATGTGCGCCGACTTGCCTCAGAGGGCACCCGGCCGTTCCTGCCCTGGGCGATCCGGGTGCCCGCGATCCTGGCCGAGCCCAGCCTGACCCTGCCCGTGCTGCACGCGCTCTACCGCGACGAGAACGAGGTGGTGCGCCGCTCGGTGGCCAACCACCTCAACGACCTCAGCCGTCACCAGCCCGAGCTGGTCACCGCCACCACCGCCGCCTGGCTGGAAGCGCCCGACGAGAACACCGCCCGGCTGGTGCGGCATGCCCTCCGCACCCTGGTCAAGAAGGGCAACCCGCAGGCGCTGGCGCAGCTGGGCTTCCACCCGGCCGAGGTGCACGTGGCGGGCCCGGTGCTCGACGCCGACACGCTCGTCTTCGGCGGCACGATCGGCTTCACCGTGGACATTCACAACACCGGCGCCGAGCCGGCCCGGCTGGCCGTGGACTACGTGATGCACCACCAGAAGGCCAACGGCAGCCTCACCGGCAAGACCTTCAAGCTCACCACGGTGACCCTGGCACCCGGCGAGGCCGTGCAGCTCACCCGGTCACACTCGTTCCGCACGATCACCACCCGGCGCTACCACCCGGGCGTGCACGCCCTCGTGGTGCAGGTGAACGGGGTGGCGTCCGGCCGGGCGGAATTCGTCCTGCTGCCGGATCCAGACGCGCCGGCCTGACGTTTTTCCTATAGTGTGTAGTTTATTGACTACAAACCATAGGAGTGTTCGTGAAGCGCCCAGGAGTGACCGAGGCCAAGCTGGTGCAGGCCGCGGCCGACCTCGCCGACGAGGCCGGCCTGCCGGCCGTGACGGTGTCGGCCCTAGCCCGCCGATTCGACGTGCGCCCGGCCAGTATCTACTCACACATCACCGGGCTCGACGGCCTGCTCGACCTCACCGCCGCCCTCGCGCTACAGGAACTGGCCGATGACCTGGCCGAGGCGCTGCCCGGCAAAGCCGGTCGAGAGGCGCTGTTCGCCTTCGCCGACACCCACCGCGACTTCGCCACCGCCCACCCCGGCCGGTGGCAGGCGGCGCAGCGGCGTGTTTCGGCGGCGGCCGCCGACGGCGGCGCGGGCCGGGTCATCGCCCGGGCAGCCCGGGCGATCGTGAGCGGCTACGGCCTCTGCCCGAACGACGAGGTCCACGCGGTGCGGCTGCTCGGCAGCGCCATCAACGGCTTCGTCGCGCTCGAGTCCGGCGGCGGCTTCGACCACTCCGAACCCTCCGCGGCCGCCAGCTGGAGCAGAGTGCTCGACGCCATCGACACGTCGCTGCGGAACTGGCCCAGGGCCCACCCGCAGCATCCAGACCCCACCACCGATTGAGACCCCACATGCTTCCCCTCAACACCTCCATCATCAAGACCACCTTCGTGAACGCCTCCCGCAAGGTCGTGTCCGACATCACCCTGCCGGCCGGCCTCGACACGACCGACTGGGCCCAGCTGGACTACCTCGGCTGGGTGGACCCCAAGATGAAGCGCCGCTCCTACGTGGTTGTGCCCGTCGACGGCGAGCCGGTTGGCCTGGTTCTTCGCCAGGCGGATGCGTCTCCGCCGCGCCGCGCCCAGTGCTCGTGGTGCCGCGATGTGAAGCTGCCCAACGACGTGGTGCTCTTCAGCGCGCAGCGGGCCGGTGCGGCCGGTCGCAACGGCGACACCGTCGCCATCTGGATCTGCGCTGAGTTCCAATGCTCGGTCAACGTGCGGAAGCTGCCGTCCATGGCCTACATCGGCTTCGATGTCGACGCCGCGCGCGAGGAGCGGATGACCATGCTGCGGGAGCGTTCCGCGGGGTTCGCCAAGGAGATCCTCGCCCCGAGTTAAGCAGCCGCTGCGGCCGCGGGGTAGAAGCCGGCCAGGGCCGCCGTGAACGCGGCGGGCTGCTCCACCCACGGGTAGTGCCCGGCGTCGGCGATGCTCACGGCCCGGCCGTCGGCGAACAGCCCGGCCAGCGCCAGCACCGGGGCGTGCCCGGTGAGCCCGTCCGCGGCGCCCGCGATGATCAGCACCGGGCAGTGCACCTGCGCCAGGCCGTCGACGATGCCGGTGGTGTCGGCATCCGCGAAGAAGCGGTCTTGCGCGGCGGGATGCCAGGCGCCCGTCGCCTCGTGCTGCCGGGCGGCCGGCGTCCACCGTGCCCAGGCGATCGGGGCCAGATAGGGGAAGAGGTGGTTGAGGGCTGAGGCGCTCTTCGCGGCCGTCGCCGCCAGTCGGTGCGCCACGTAGTCGGCGTACCAGGGCTCGTCCCGGTGGGCGGCGATGATGCCTGGACTGTCGTCGGGGCTGGAACGGATCCACTGCACCGGCGGGGTGATGAGGCACAGACTGGTCAGGTGCTGCGGGTACCGAGCGGCGTAGGAGAGCGCCACCCGGGTGCCGGCCGAGTGGCCGAGCAGCTCGATCGCCGGCAGAGCCAGGTGGCGGCGGAGGGCCTCCACGTCGTCGGCGAGTTCGGGCCAGGTCGCGGCGGCCGCGGTCGGCGACGGCGGCGAGTCGCCCACGCCCCGCTGGTGCAGCACCACCAGGGTGCGCGCGTTGCTGAGCCCGGCCAGATCGCCCAGGTAGACCGGATGCCGCGCCGGCCCGCCGGCCAGCACGATCACCGGCGGGCGGTCAGCCGCGCCCGGCGCCGTTTGGCCGAGCAGGTCGTAGTGCAGGGCGGTGCCGTCGTGGCTGGCGAAGGTGGGCATGCCTCACCCTAGCCACCCGAGATTGCCGATGGGCGTCCTGTCACTTCCGCCCGTTGGGCGGAACGGGCGGCGGCGGAACGGGTCTAGAGCTCGAACGGGAAGCCGAGGTCCTCCGGGTAGTCGCCCAGGCCGGTGAGGGTGGTCGCCGCACGCTGCAGGGCGGCCAGCGCGAGGCCGAGGGTGCCGGGGCCGAAGCTCACCCTGGAGACGCCGAGTTCGGCCAGTCGGCTCAGCGGCACGGCGCCGGGGTGCCCGATCACGGAGATGCGACCGTTCACCTCGTCGAGGGCGCGCTTGACTTTGTCTTCGTCGGAAAGGCCGAGGAAGAAGATCACGTCGGCACCGGCGTCGAGATAGGTGTTTGCGCGCTCGACGGCCTCGGCCCAGTCGCCGCCACCGGCGAGGGTGTCGACGCGGGCGTTGATCACCAGAGGCACCCCCGCCGCCTGAGCGCCCTCACGCGCCGCGGCAACCCGGGCGGCCGCGGTCGGGATGTCGAACTGCGGGGCCTTCGCGGCGCCCACCGAGTCTTCAAGGTTGATGCCGGCTGCCCCGGCCTCCTCGATCAGGCGGCGGACGTTCCGGGCCACCCCCGCGGCATCCGCGGCGTAGCCCTTTTCGTAGTCGATCGAGACAGGCAGGTCGGTGGCGCCGGTGATGATCCGGGCGGCGATGATGGCCTCGTCGACGCTGAGTCCTTCGCCGTCCTGCAGGCCGCGCACGTTGGAGACCGAGTGCGACGCGCTGGCCAGCGCCTTCACGCCGGGCGCTTCTGCGACGATCTTCGCGGTGATCGCGTCCCACACATTGGTGACGATGAGCGGTGTGCCTGGCACGTGCAGGGCGTTGAGGAATTCGGCTTTCTGGAGCAGTGTGGTTGTCATCGGTCCAGTGTGCCCGCTGCGGCGGGGTGAAAGCTGGAGGTTTTCAGACAATGACGGTGTCCCGTCAACGTGTATACACGTACGGACTCTAACCCTCGCCCGAGGGGCGACCGAGGGAGGCTTCATGCAGGCGCATACCCTCACACTCGGCGAGCGCCTGTTTCGTCTGCGTTCCTCGTGCGATATCGCAGAGCTCGCGGCCACTCTCACGGCCGCCGTGCGTCAGGGCGGCGGCATGGTCGACCTGCCCGTCGTCGGCGAGGTGAGCGTTCAGGTGCTCGTGTCGCCGGGCCTCAGTCTGGTGTTGGAGACCCACGTGGTGGACCCGAGCGCGATCATCGACCCGTCGGTGCCGGTGCCGGTGCCGTGGCTCGCCGCTGACGATCTCGACCTCTAGCCGGGCCGGTCGTCGTCGCCGGTGTATGCAATTTGTGCCGTGTCCACCGTGTTCGTTTGGGGACCGGCGGCCGGAACGCATCCGCCGCCCACTTGACCGAGCCCGGCTCAGCCCATCTGGTTCTGCCTGGCCTTCACCGGTAGCAGCAGGAGCAGGCCGATGACAAGTACCAGCACGATGCCCAGGATGCCCCAGTAGGTTGCGCCGAAGAACGTCACCATCAGCGCGAACGCCGTGGGCGCCAGGAAGCTCGCGGCGCGACCGGTGGTGGCGTACAGGCCGAAGACCTCGCCCTCACGGCCGGCCGGGATGATCCGGGCCAGGAAGGTGCGGCTGGCCGATTGCGCCGGGCCGACGAACAGGCACAGCGCCAGGCCGGCGGTCCAGAACACGATCTGGCCGCCGTCGTGCAGCAGGAACACCAGGCTGCCGCTGATGATGAGGCCCACCAGGGCGGTGACGATGACGGGTTTGGCACCCAGCCTGTCGTCGAGCACGCCCACGCTGATGGTGGCGATGCCGGCGACCACGTTCGCGGCGATGGCGAAGATGATCACCTCGCCGGGAGAGAAGCCGAAGACCGAGGCCGCGAGCACGCCGCCGAAGGTGAACACGCCGGCCAGGCCGTCGCGGAAGATGGCGCTGGCGACGAGGAAGTAGACCACCTGGCGGTTCGTCTTCCAGAGCCTGGCCACGTCGCGGCCGAGCTCGACGTAGGACTGGAAGAAGCCCACCTTGGCGCGCGCCGCGGCATCCGGCGCCCGGTACTCGGGCACCCGCAGCAGCAGCGGCAGTGCGAACAGGCCGAACCAGGCGGCGGCGATGAGCATGGTCACCCGCACCGCCAGGCCGTTCTCGCTGGTGACGCCGAACAGGCCCACCTCGGGGCTGATGAAGCCGAAGTACACGATCAGCAACAGCACGATGCCGCCGATGTAGCCCATCCCCCAGCCGAAGCCACTGACTTTGCCGATGGTGCGCGGCGTGGACACCTGGGCGAGCATGGCGTTGTAGCTCACCCCGGCGAGTTCGAAGAACACGTTGCCGGCGGCCAGCAGCACCAGGCCGAGCAGCAGGTATTCGGGGCTCGGCAGCACGAAGAACATGCCGGCGGTGAGCGCCACGACGATGCAGGTATTCACTCCCAGCCAGAATTTGCGCCGGCCGGAGGAGTCGGAACGGGCGCCGGTGACCGGTGCGAGCACGGCGATGATCAACCCGGCGATCGCGAGCGCCCAGCCCAGTTGGGCGGCCACGGCGTCCTCGTCACCGAACGACGACCCGGTGAGGTACACCGCGAAGACGAAGGTGGTGACCACGGCGTTGAACGCGGCCGAGCCCCAGTCCCACAGGCTCCAGGCCAGCACGGCGCCGCGGGTGGGAGTCGGCGCTGAGCCGGTGTGGGTGGCTCCCTTGCCGTCGAGTGTCTCGGTCATGCGTTCACCCTACGGCCGGGCGGTGAACAATGGGCGTCGGATGTTAGGCGCCGTGCGTCTCCGCCTTGAGGGACCGGTGCATGACGTGCAGCCCCACGAAGCCATGCACCGGGTGCCGGAAGGCGCCGGGAACCGTGGTGAGGACGCTGAAGCCCAGCGACTGCCAGAGGCTCACGGCGTTGTGGTTGGTCTCGACGACGGCGTTGAACTGCATGGCGCGGAAGCCGGCGTTCCGGGCCTCCTGGAGAACATGGTCGGCCAGGGCCCAGCCGATGCCGCGGCCGGCGGCCTGCTGGGCCACCATGAATCCGGCGTTGCACACGTGGCCGCCGGCCGCCGGCTGGTTGGGGTGTAGCTCGGCGGTGCCGAGCACCCGTCCGGCGTCGTCGGCCACGAAGACCCGGCCGCCAGGCTTGGCCATCCACCAGGCCTTCGCGGCCTCCTCGGAGGTGTCGCGTGGCCAGCAGTAGGTCTCGCCCGCCGCCACGACGTCCCGCAAGAACGGCCAGATCTGGGACCAGTCGCCCTCGCGGGCCTCCCGTATTTCCATTCCCCCAAATTACCGTTCCGCGAACCGTGACTTAAGCACCGAAAACCCGGGTTTTTCGGGGCTTAGCTCACAGTTCGCGGGGCGGAGAAGGCGTGGGTGGCGAGGACCGTGCGGCCGGAGGTGTGCGCCCGGGGGAGCATGTCCACGAGGGCGAGCTGGGTGAGGGTGACGTGGGCGCCGGGGTGGAGGCGGGCCGGCGGTTTGTGGGTGACGTGGGCGCGGAAGCCGCTGCCGGTGCACGCGCGCTCGTCGGGCTCGGCGGCGAACGGGCGGAGGGCCGCGACGAGGGTGCGGTGCAGCCCGGTGAGACCGTCGTGCGGCAGCATCAGCGTGACGGGGATGTTGTGCCGCCGGCCGAACAGCGCGTCTTCGCCGGCGACGACGGTGAGGGATTCCCGGCCGAGAACGGCGGCGCGGATGGCGTGGATGATGTCGCCGGGGGCGGCATCCGTGAGAAACGGGGGCAGCACCGTCACGTGCAGGGGCCACTCGGCCACAGTGAAGCGCTCACCCACCCGCAACGGCTCGACCGGGAGCACTACAACCAGGCGGGGCATGCCCCAAACGCTACGCGAACTGTGACTTAAGCCCCAGAATCCCGCGCTTTTCGGGGCTTACCTCACAGTTCGCGGGAGGGGGAGGGAGGGGATGAGGGATGAGGGGCGGGGGTGGGCAGGGTGACCGTGAAGGTGGTGCCGGCGGGGGTTGTGCCGACGGGGGCGGTGCCGGCGGGGGCGGTGCCGGTGGGGGCGGAGTAGGCCCGGATGGTGCCGCCGTGCGCCTCGGCGATCGACAGGGCGATGGCCAGGCCGAGGCCGGTGCTGCGGGTGCCGCCTGAGCCCTGGGCCCTGGAGGCGTCGCCGCGGGCGAATCGCTCGAAGACCACCGCTAGCAGGGCGTCGGTGATGCCCGGCCCGTCATCCTGCACGCTCAGCTGCAGGGGCATGCCCGGTGCGCCCACCCGGAGCCGGGTGGACACGGTACTGGCGGGCGGGGTGTGCACCCGGGCGTTGGAGAGCAGGTTCGCCACCAGCTGGTGCAGCCGCTCCCGGTCGCCGCGCACGACCACAGCGCTGTCCGGTACGTCCGCGAGCCAGGTGTGCAGCGGCGCCGAGACCCTGGCGTCGTTCACCGCGGTCAGCAGCAGGTCGGCGAGGTCCACGTCTTCAACGTGCAGGTCCTGGCCCTCGTCGAGGCGGGCGAGCAGCAGCAGGTCGCTCACCAACGAGCTCATCCTCCTGGCCTCGGATTCGATGCGGGCCAGCGAGTACTCGGTGATCTCGGGCAGCTCGGCACTGTCCTGGCGGGTCAGTTCGGCGTACCCCTGGATGGCCGCCAGCGGCGTGCGCAACTCGTGGGAGGCATCCGTCACGAACCGGCGCATACGCCGGTCGGTCGCGGCCCGCACGCTGAGCGCCGTGTCGACGTGGTCGAGCAGCTGGTTGAGGGCTTCGCCCACCATGCCCGCTTCGGTGCGCGGGTCGGTGTCGGCGGCCGCGACGCGGGTGGAGATGCCGTGGTCGCCCACGTCCAGCGGCAGCGCGGTCACCTCCACGGCCGTGTCGACCACGCGGGCCAGCGGGCGAAGTGCCAGGCGCACCACCAGGATCGTGCCCACCACGGTGCCGGCCAGCGCCAGCACTGCGAAGATCGCAATGCCCAGGCCCTGGCGCAGCAGCGCCATTTCGGCGGCCTCAAGCGGCACACCGGCCACCAGCAGCTCGCCGTCGTTGACGACCGTGGCGACCCGGTAGGTCCCGAGCTCGCCCAGGTCCAGGCTGTGATTGGCCTCGGTGACGTCGGGGTCGGCGGCCACCAGCTCGATCGCCCGGGTCACCTCGGTGGTCAGCGCGACGGCACCGGTATCCGAGAACAGGGCGGAGTCGGCGACCGTGCCATCGGACACGACCGCAATCACGGTGCCGCGGCCGTGCCCGACGAAGTCGACGAAGCTCTTGACCGAGCCGTCGACGCTGTGGTCGTGCACGTGCTCGCGACCGCCGGCGGTGGAGGGTCCGCGGTACTTGTCGACCGACCGGCTCAACGCCGACAACGAGGCGGTGAGCTGGGTGTCGGCCACGGTGTTCGTTGAAGTGCTCAGCACGACGATGCTCAAGAGGCCCGTGCCGAGAAGCACGGCGGCCACGACGCCGGCGATTCCCACCACCAGGCGGCGGCGGAGCGTCCAGGGCGCCGGGCCGCGCTCGGGCGCCGCCGACCCGACCGTGCTCACTCCGCGGGCCGCAGCATGTAGCCGACGCCGCGCACGGTGTGCAGCATCGGCGTGCGCTCGGCGTCGATCTTCTTGCGCAGGTACGACACATAGAGGTCCACGATGCTGGCCCGGCCGGCACAGTCGTAATTCCAGACCTCGTCGAGGATCTGGGCCCGGCTGAGCACCCGCATGGGGTTGCGCATGAAGAAGCGCAACAGGTCGAACTCGGTGGTGGTGAGCATGATGTCGGTCTCGCCGCGACGCACCTGGTAGCTGGTTTCATCCAGGGTCAGGTTGCCCACCATCAGCGCGACCTGCTCGTCGGGCACGGCCCGCACGGCGCGGCGGAGCAGCCCGCGCAGCCTGGCCACCAGTTCCTCCAGGCTGAACGGCTTGGTCATGTAGTCGTCACCGCCTACGGTCAGTCCGATGATGCGGTCGTCCACGGAGTCCCTGGCGGTGAGGAACAGGGTCGGCGTGGTGGAGCCTGCCGAACGCAGGTGCCGCAGCACGCTCAGGCCGTCGGTGTCCGGCAGCATGATGTCGAGGATCACCACGTCCGGCCGGTTGTCCCGGTAAGACTGCAGGGCCGCCTGCCCGGTGTGAGCCACGTCGACCATCCAGCCCTCGTAACTCAGCGCCAGGCTGACCAGGTTGGTGAGGGTGTCTTCGTCGTCGACGAGCAGCACCCGGATGGCCGAGCCGTCCAGCCTGGAGATCCGGGGCAGCTTCGCCAGCACCGCCCGCCGGCGCACGGAGTCCGCGGAGGGATCGGAGGAGGGGGACGGAGAGGGCGGCACACGTTATTGTCCCACCATCTTGTCCTCCCCCTTACTTGGGAGAATGCTGAGAGTTGAGCCTCCGCGGCTCAACTTTGCCGGCCTCAGCTTGACTCGGTTTTCGGGCGGTGCCACACTTGAGCCAGCAACACTCAAGTCTTAGAAATAGGTCTTGAACCCACACTTTGAAGGAGATACTCTCACATGGCTCGTGCAGTCGGCATTGACCTCGGAACCACCAACTCGGTGGTGGCCGTTCTCGAGGGTGGAGAACCCACCGTTATCGCAAACGCTGAAGGCTTCCGCACCACGCCTTCCGTCGTGGCATTCACCAAGGACGGCGAAGTACTCGTCGGCGAGACCGCCAAGCGTCAGGCCGTCACCAACGTGGACCGCACCATCTCGTCGGTCAAGCGCCACGTCGGCACGAACTGGACCGTCGGCATCGACGACAAGAAGTACACCCCGCAGGAGATCTCCGCTCGTATCCTCGCCAAGCTCAAGCGCGACGCCGAGCAGTACCTGGGCGACAAGGTGACGGATGCCGTCATCACCGTTCCCGCGTACTTCAACGACGCCGAGCGCCAGGCCACGAAGGAAGCCGGTGAGATCGCCGGCCTCAACGTGCTGCGCATCATCAACGAGCCCACCGCGGCAGCCCTGGCCTATGGCCTGGACCGTGGCAAGGAGGACGAGCTCATCCTGGTCTTCGACCTCGGTGGCGGAACCTTCGACGTCTCCCTCCTCGAGGTGGGCAAGGACGACGACTTCAGCACCATCCAGGTGCGTTCGACCGCCGGCGACAACCGCCTCGGCGGCGACGACTGGGATCAGCGCATCGTCGATCACCTGATCAAGCGCTTCAAGGACTCCACCGGCGTCGACGTCTCCAAGGACAAGATCGCCAAGCAGCGCCTCAAGGAAGCCGCGGAGCAGGCCAAGAAGGAACTCTCCTCGAGCATGTCCACCAGCATCCAGCTGCCCTACCTCTCCCTCACGGAGAACGGCCCGGCCAACCTCGACGAAACGCTCACCCGCGCCCAGTTCGAGAAGATGACCGAAGACCTGCTCGACCGCACCAAGAAGCCCTTCCAGGACGTCATCCGTGAAGCCGGCGTCAAGGTCGAGGACATCGCGCACGTCGTTCTCGTCGGTGGCTCCACCCGCATGCCCGCCGTCTACGAGCTCGTCAAGGCCGAGACCGGTGGCAAGGACCCGAACAAGGGCGTCAACCCGGACGAGGTCGTCGCCGTCGGCGCCGCACTCCAGGCCGGCGTGCTGAAGGGCGAGCGCAAGGACGTTCTGCTCATCGACGTCACCCCGCTGAGCCTCGGCATCGAGACCAAGGGCGGCATCATGACGCGCCTCATCGAGCGCAACACGGCCATCCCCACCAAGCGCAGCGAGACGTTCACTACCGCCGACGACAACCAGCCGTCCGTGGCCATCCAGGTCTTTCAGGGCGAGCGCGAGTTCACCCGCGACAACAAGAACCTGGGCACCTTCGAGCTCACCGGCATCGCACCGGCGCCGCGCGGCATCCCGCAGGTGGAGGTCACCTTCGACCTCGACGCCAACGGCATCGTGCACGTGTCCGCCAAGGACAAGGGCACCGGTAAGGAGCAGTCGATGACCATCACCGGCGGCACCGCGCTGGGCAAGGAAGACATCGAGCGCATGGTGCGCGAGGGTGAAGAGCACGCCGCAGAGGACAAGCGCCGCCGCGAGGCCGCAGAGACCCGCAACGGTGCAGAGCAGCTCGCCTACTCGATCGAGAAACTGATCAAGGAGAATGACGAGAAGCTCCCCGAGGAGGTCAAGTCCGAGGTTCAGGGTGACGTCGACGCCCTCAAGTCCGCCCTCGCCGGCGACGACGACGACGCGGTCAAGACCGCATTCGACAAGCTCACCGAAAGCCAGGGCAAGCTCGGCGAGGCCATCTACGCCTCCAGCCAGGCGGATGCCGCGGCCGGCGCGTCCGAGCCCACCGAGCCCACCGCCGAGTCGGCCAACTCCGACGAAGACGTTGTCGACGCCGAGGTTGTCGACGACGAGGACGAAGCGAAGAAGTAATGACAGACGCCAACCGTCCGGACAAAAACCGTCCTGAAGACGCCGCTGCTGCTGCGGGAGCACCCGAATCGGGTGCCCCCGCGGCGGCCGGGGCGGACCCGGCCGCCCCGGCCGAGTTCGTTGACGCGGAGGCCACCGACGCCGCCTCTGCCGAGGGCATCGAGGAAGACGAGTTGACCGTGCAGGACATCCTGGACGCGGCCGACCTCGAGGCCTCAGACCCCTCCAGCGAGCATTTGGCAGACCTCAAGCGGGTCACCGCCGAGTACGCCAACTACCGTAAGCGCACCGAGGCCAACCGGGAGATCGAGCGCGAGCGCGTGACCGGCGAGGTCGTCAAGGTGCTGCTTCCGGTGCTCGACGACCTCTACCGGGCCGAGAAGCACGGCGACCTCGAGGGCGACACCGCCTTCGCGACCATCGCCGCGAAGCTGCGCGCCAGCACCGAGCGCATCGGCCTCAAGCCGTACGGCTCGGTCGGCGACGTGTTCGACCCCACCGTGCACGAGGCCATCTTCCAGATGCCCACTCCTGACATCGACGTGGAAACCGTCGGCGACGTCGTCGAGACCGGCTACTACCTCGGATCCTCGCTGTTGCGGGTAGCCAAGGTCGTCGTGCAGGTACCGAGCGATGGCTAGCCAGGACTGGTTCGACAAGGACTTCTACAAGGTTCTCGGGGTGTCAAAAGACGTCTCGGCGGCCGAACTGAAGAAGGCGTATCGCAAGCTCGCCCGCAAGTACCACCCGGATTCCAATCCGGGTAACCCTGCGGCGGAGGCGAAGTTCAAGGAGATCAGCGAGGCCCACTCGGTCATCGGTGACCCCGAACAGCGCAAGGAGTACGACGCCGTGCGCGCCATGGGCGGTGGAGCTCGCTTCACCGCCCCCGGCCAGGGCGGCCAGCAGGGCGGCTTCGACGACGTCTTCGGCGGCATGTTCGGCGGGGGAGCCCGGCAACAGGGCTACTCCTACGAGCAGGCCGGCTTCGACGACATCCTCGGCGGCATGTTCGGCCGCGGGGCTCAAGGCGGCGGTGGCCGGTTCGGCACCTCCACCGGCGGCTTCCGGGGCGCCGGCGGGCCGACCAGGGGGCGCGACGTGATCGCGTCGACCACGGTCGACTTCATCACCGCCACCCACGGCGATCAGATCACCCTGCAGACGCAGGAGGGTCGGCCGATCAAGGTCAAGATTCCCGCGGGCGTCGCCGACGGTCAGAAGATCAAGCTGCGCGGGCAGGGGCAACCCAGCCCGGATGGCGGCGAGCATGGCGACATCGTGCTCACCGTGACCGTGCGCAAGCATCCGGTCTTCGAACGTGATGGTCTCAACCTGCGCGTGAACGTGCCGGTGACCTTCGCCGAGGCCGCGCTCGGCGCGACCATCGAGGTGCCCACCCTGGGTGGGCCCCCGGTGAAGCTGCGGGTTGCCCCCGGTACCCCCAGCGGGCGGGTGCTGCGGGTCAAGGGCCGCGGCGTGGTCACCCCGAAGGGCACCGGCGACCTGCTCGCCGAGGTTCAGGTGGCCGTGCCGTCACACCTGTCGAAAGACGCCGAGGAGAAGTTGCTCGCGTTCAACGAGGCGCTGCCCAAGGAGAACCCGCGCGACGAACTCCTCGCCAGGGCCAAGGGCTGAGCTCAACCATGGATGAGAACACCCGCGTCTTCGTGATCAGTACTGCCGCGGAGTTGGCGGGGATGCACCCGCAGACCCTGCGGCAGTACGACCGGTTGGGGCTCGTGAGTCCCGGGCGCACGCCGGGCCGTTCGCGTCGCTATTCGATGCGCGACGTGGCCCGGCTGCGGGAGATCGCGGACCTGGGCGCCGAAGGGGTGAGCCTGGAAGGCATCCGTCGCATTCTCGCGCTGGAAGACACCGTGCGGGCGCTGGAAAGCCGGGTGGGGGACCTGGAAGCGGCCCTGGCCGACGAGCTGCTCAACCGTCCGGGCCGGCGCGTCTTCGCGGCCGGCTCGGCCGGTGACGTCATCTCGATGCGCGCCGGCACCCGCACCCGCCGCTCCAACCAGATCGTGATCTGGCGCCCCCTCGACAAGTAGCCCCGCGAACTGTGAGCTCAGCACCTTCCCGGGGCGTTTTTGAGTGCTTTTCTCACGGTTCGCGGTGCGCTGGCATCAGCGACTGCAGGCCCGCCACGCGCAACAGATCGAGTTTCTGCTCGTCGGTGCTGCCGGGTACGACCGAATAGACCACGATCCGCAGGTCACCGCCGGGCACCGTCAGCACATCGCAATCGACGGTGATGGTCCCGACCGCTGTGCTGGTGATGCTCTTCCGGCTCGAGCGGTGCTCGGCGACGCGCGCCTCACCCCAGCGGCGTTCGAAGTCGGGTGACGCAGAGCGCATCCGGGCCACGAGCTGAGCCAGTGCGCCGTCGTGCGGGTACCGGCCAACGGCCATGCGCAGGTCCGCAGCGAGATCGCTGGCGAAATCCTCCTCGTGCTCGGCGTCGAATTCGACCCCCTCATGTCCCCACATGAAATGACCCCAGACCAGATTGCGTTCGATTCCGATGTAGCGCGACGGGTCGCCGGTCAGGGCAGCCCAGAGCGGATTCCACAGCAGGATGTCGTGGGACGCGGTGAAGACGGCCATCGGCACGTCCCCGAGCCTGTCGATGATCCGCTGCACGCCCGGGGTCACGTGCTGAGGCACCATTCCTCGGGCCGGCGGGGCGACGCCGGCGACCCTGTAGAGGTGGTCACGCTCGGCCGGGGTCACCCGCAGGGCGAGAGCCAGGGCGCCCAGCATCTGGGGGGACGGATTCACCGCTCGGCCCTGCTCGAGACGCACGATGTAGTCCACGCTTACGCCGGCGAGGGCGGCGAGCTCCTCCCGGCGGAGCCCGGTGGTTCGGCGCCCCGCGCCGGCCGGCAACCCGACATCCGCTGGGCGCACTCGGTCCCGCCACGCTCGAAGCACGCTGGCGAATTCACTCATGGCCCCATTCTGCCCGCGACCGCACAATTCAGCGTGGTACTGGCAATCCCACCGTCGAGCGATGCCTGGGTGGAACCCGGCGCGGGCCGCAGCATGGATCTATGACACTCACACTCATCACCGGGGCCAACAAGAGCCTCGGACTCGAAACCGCCCGCCGCCTCATCGAGGCCGGCCACACCGTCTATGCCGGCATGCGCGACCTCGCGAACGGCCAGGCCGCCCGCGAGGCGGGTGCCTACCCCGTGCAGCTGGACGTCACCGACCAGGCGAGCATCGACGCCGCGTTCGCCTCCCTGCCCGCCCTCGACGTGCTGGTCAACAACGCCGGCATCCTCGGCACCTCCTTCGGCGTTGATGACCTCTCGACCCAGAAGATGGCCGACGTGCTCGACACAAATGTGCTGGGGCTGGTGCGCGTCACCCAGGCCGCGCTCCCGGTGCTGCGCCGGTCGGCGCATCCGGTGATCGTCAACGTCGCGTCGGGAGTCGGGTGGCCGCGTTTTCTCAGCACCGAGGGACACGACGAGTTCCCGGTGCCCGCCATCCCGTACGCGGCGTCGAAGGCTGCCGTGATCGCGCTCACCGTGCAGTACGCGAAGAACCTGCCGTCGTTCCGCGTCAACGCGAGCGACCCCGGGTACACCGCCACGGACTTCAACAACCACGGGGGCCACCAAACCGTGACCGAGGGCACGGATGCGACGGTGGCGCTCGCCCTGCTGGGCCCGACCGGGCCGACCGGTCAGTTTCACAACCGTGCCGGCCGCATCGAGTACTGAGCGTGTCGCCAGCCTCCGCGAGCCGTGAGTTAAGCACCTTCCCGAGGCGTTTTCGGGTGCTTTTCTCACGGTTCGCGGACCTGTTGCGCCTACGCTTGCACAATGGAACTGCGCCAGCTTGAGCATTTTGTGACCGTCGCCGACGAGCGGCACTTCACCCGGGCGGCCGAGCTGCTGCACATCTCCCAGTCGGGTCTGTCCGCCTCCATTCGGGCACTCGAGATCGAGCTGGGCACCTCCCTGTTCATCCGCAGCACCCGCCGGGTCGAGCTCACGGCCGCCGGCCAGGCCCTGCTGACGGATGCGCTGCGCACCCTGGCCAGCGCCGCGGCGGCCCAGAACGCGGTCGCCGCGGTCCGCGGGCTCATGCGCGGACGCCTCACCGTGGGCGCCGAGCCGTGCCTGGGCTCCGTGGACCTGCCCGCCGAGCTGGCCCGCTTCCGCACCGCCAACCAGGGCGTGGAGGTGCGGCTGCGCCAACTGGGCTCCGTGGACCTGATCGAGGGTGTGGCCAGCGGCACCACCGATGTGGCCCTCGTCGTGGTGACCGGGGACACCCCGCCCGGGGTGCGGCTGCACCCGCTGAGCAGCCAGAAGATGGTGGTGCTCTGCCACCCGGACCACCCGGTCGCGGCCCTGGCCGAGGCCGACCTGGAGACCCTGCGCGCCGAGGAGCTGATCGGCTTCCAGGCCGGCTGGGGCGCTCACATGCTCGCCCGGCGGGCATTCGCGGCGGCCGGCTTCGAGTACCGGGCGGCCATGGAGGTCAACGACGTGCATCCGCTGCTTGACCTGGTGGGCTACAACTTGGGCGTGGCGATCGTGCCCACCAGCTTCGCGCAGAAACGCCCCGACGATCTGGTGGCGGTGCCGCTGCCGCCGAGCGTGCCCGAGTGGGCGGTGGCCGTGGCGGTCGCCGACGAGCCGAGCCCGGCCGCGTCGGCGTTCCTCGCGCAGCTGCTCGAGGACGTCGCCGCCGCACAGGCGGCCTCCGAAGCGCTCGCGACCGGCCTGCCGGCAGACGCCATCGGCACGGCGGCCTGACCGCCCGGCAGCTGAACGGCCTAGAAGTCCAGCGGGATACGCCCGGAGAAGACGGACTTCACCCCCGGGGCAGCGAGCACTTCGCCCAGCCGGCTGACACCCTCGGGAGTGTTCCGCCAGGCGGCGTACGCGTCGTGGTCGGCGGCGGTGGCCCACCGCTCGACGACGATCACATGGGCGGGGTCGGCGTCGTCGATGATGACCTCGAGTCCCTCGTTGCCCGGCCACGCGTGGGTCGCGGCGAGCACCTCATTGAGGAGAGCCGGGACGATGTCGAGCCTGGCCGGGTCCAGGCGCAGGTCGAGGTGCACGATGGCCGTCATACGGTCACGGTTTCGGAGAGCGCGGCGAGTTCCTCCGCCGACAACGTCAGCTCCGCCGCCCGCACCGAATCACGGATGCTCTCCGGCCGGCTCGCCCCCGGGATGGGGATCACCCGCGGCGACGCGGCCAGGTGCCAAGCCAGCGTGACGACCTGCGGGCTCACGCCGTGCGCATCCGCCACCCGCTGGAACGGGGCGGACCTGGTGCCCAGCTCGGCGGCGGACTTGATGCCGCCCAGCGGGCTCCAGGACAGGAACGCAACGCCGAGTTCGGTGCACAGGTCCAGCTCGGGCTGGCTGCTGCGGAACGCCGGCGAGTACTGGTTCTGCACGCTGGCGAGCCGGCCGCCGAGAATCTCGTAGGCCTCGCGGATCTGCTCGGGGGTGGCGTTGGAGATGCCGGCCAGGCGGATGACGCCCTCGTCGAGCAGGTCCCGGATAGCGCCGATGGAGTCGGCGTAGGGCACCTGGGGGTCGGGCCGGTGGTGGTGGTACAGGTCGATCGCGTCGCCGCCGAGCCGCTTCAGCGACGCGAGCGCGGCCCGTTTGAGGTACTCGGGGCGGCCGTCGACGTACCAGCTGCCGTCGCCGGGGCGCAGGTGTCCGCCCTTGGTGGCCACGACCACCTGCGCGGTGTCGCCGCCCCAGGACGCGATGGCCTTCGCGATGAGGGACTCGTTGTGCCCCACCTCGTCGGCGTGCAGGTGATACGCATCCGCCGTGTCGAACAGGGTCACCCCCACCTCCAGGGCGGCGTGGATGGTGGCGATGGAGCGGGCTTCGTCGGGCCGGCCCTCGATCGACATGGGCATGCCGCCCAGGCCGATGGAGCTGACGGTGCGGTCGCCGATGAGTCGGGTCTTCATGGGGTGTCCAATCTGGGGTCAGGAAAGGGTGGAGTGGGCGCTGACGAGCCGGTCCAGGGTGGCGTTCAACGCCGCATCCACGACCTGCTGCTCCGGATGCGCGTCGTACCAGGCGATCGCCTCACGGAAGCCGAGCGCGACGGGGGTGGTGCAGACGAAGTCGGGCACGAGCGCTTTCACCTTGGTGTTGTCGAAGATCACCGAGTGCGACCGGTCGCCGAGCAGCCCGCCGCTCCACGCCGGGTTCTCGGCGGCCAGGGTGTCGCTGGCCACGTGCACGATCTCGGGCGCGGGGGCGCCGGCGGCGCGGGCGTACTCCGCGTAGATGGCATCCCACGGCAGGTACTCGTCCGAGGTGATCGTGAAGCTGTCGCCCACGGCCTGCGAGCGGCCGAACAGGCCGACCAGGGCCTTGGCCAAGTCAGTGCTGTGCGTGAGCGTCCACAGCGAGGTGCCGTCGCCGTGCACCACCACCGGCTGGCCGGTGCGCATCCGGTGGATGTCGGTCCAGCCGTTCAGCAGCGCGATCTGGGTGCGGTCGTAGGTGTGCGAGGGGCGGATGATCGTGACCGGGAAGCCCTGCTCGCGGTAGGCCTCCATCAGAACGTCTTCGCAGGCGATCTTGTCGCGGGAGTACTGCCAGAACGGGTTGTGCAGTGGTGTCGACTCCCGGATCGGCAGCGCGGCCGGCGGCTTCTGGTACGCCGAGGCCGAGCTGATGAACAGGTACTGGCCGGTACGACCGGCGAACTGGGCGATATCGGCCCGCACGTGCTCGGGCGTGAACGCCACGAAGTCCACGACCACGTCGAAGTGGCGCTCGCCGAGGGCGGCCCGCACCGCGGCGGCATCCCGCACGTCCGCGGTGAGCAGTTCGGCGGCGTCGGGCACGGCCCGCAGGTCGGACTGGCCACGGTTGAGCACGGTGAGACGGTGCCCCCGGGCCACGGCCAGCTCCGCGGCGGCGGCGCTGATGACGCCGCTGCCGCCGATGAAGAGAACGTTCAGTGCGTGGCTCACCAGGCGTAGTCTTCCGGCGCGGTCTTGTAGCCGGGGAAGATCTCGTCGAGCCGCCTCAGCGCGGCGTCGTCGAGCGTGACGGCGACGGCGCGGAGGCCGGCGTCAAGCTGGTCCAGGGTGCGCGGGCCGATGATGGGCGCGGTCACCGCCTTCTGGTGCATCAGCCAGGCCAGACCCAGGTCACCCGGCTCGGTCCCGAGTTCGGCGGCGAAGTCCTCATACGCGCCGATGGCCACCCGGTTCTTCTCGAGCTTCTCCGCGTTCGCCCCGGAGACCCGGCGGCTGCCGTCCTGCTCCTTGCGCAGCACACCGCCGAGCAGGCCGCCCTCCAGCGGCGACCAGGGCAGGATGCCCATCCCGTTGGCCTGCGCCGCCGGAATGACCTCACGTTCGATGTCGCGCTTGAGCAGGTTGTACAGCGACTGCTCGCTCACCAGCCCGGTGAAGCCGCGCGTGCGGGCCTCGGCCTGGGCCGTGGCGATGTGCCAGCCGGCGAAGTTGCTGCTGCCGGCGTAGAGGATCTTCCCCTGCGTGACCGCTGTCTCCATGGCCTGCCAGATCTCGTCCCACGGGGTGTCCCGGTCCACGTGGTGAAACTGGAACAGGTCGATGTGGTCGGTCTGCAGGCGCTTCAGGCTCTCGTCGAGCGAACGACGGATGTTCAGCGCGCTCAGCTTGCCGTCGTTGGGGCGGTCGGACATGGTGCCGTAGACCTTGGTGGCCAGCACGGTGTCCTCGCGGCGCTCGCCGCCCTGCGCGAACCAGCGGCCCAAGATGCTCTCGGTGGCGCCGCGCCCCAGCTTGGAGCCGTAGACGTTGGCGGTGTCGAAGAAGTTGATGCCGGCCCCGCGGGCGGCGTCCATGATGGAAAACGAGGTGGGCTCGTCGGCCTCCGGCCCGAAGTTCATGGTGCCGAGGCACAGGCGCGAGACTGACAGGCCGGAGCGGCCGAGGTGTGTGTATTCCATACCCTCAGGCTGCTACGCCTGGCGGCCACTGTCCAACAGGAGAACCGGATGCTATCCAGCACTCCACCTTCTCAATCCGGCTTCTCACTGCGTGTCGAGGTCCCCGCGTCGCCCGGGTTCGCTCGGCTGCCGGCTGGCCGTGACCGCGAGCAGGTCGAGCGACAGCCGGGGGTCAAGGCGCAGGGGCAGGTCGACGATCGCCCGAATCTCCCAGCGCACGTGCAGGTTGCCGATGGACAGCGACGGGGCGGGCAGGCCGGCGGGCGTCTCGACGGTGAAGGGCAGATCGACGACGTTACCGGGTGTGAGCAGGCCGGCCGGTCCGAGCGTCACGGCGGCCGTCACGGCCTCCGAATGCCGGTAGCCCTCCGACTCGCTCGCATCCGGGTCGGCGACCTGGCCGGGTCCGCCCCAGACCTCCTCGCAGCGCACCAGTTGCACGCGCACGCCCCTGGTCGTGACCTCCTCGCGAGGGCGCACCCGCAGGATGCCGGTGAGCGGGGTACCGGGTTCCAGCACCCGGGAGGACAGCGCGATGAACTCCAGCGCGACCTGGCCGAGGTGTTCGCCCACCGGGGGATGGCCGATATCGGTGGCGCTGGTCTGGCCCCAGGACTGCACGTCGATCAGGCGTTCGCGCTTGATGATCTGGCCGCCGGCGGCCCGCAGGACGCAGCGGACCGACCAGCCCACGTCGATCAGGTCGCCGCGCACCGATGCCGGGCCGTCGCTGGGGATGCTCAGGCTGCCCGACAGCACCCGGCTCTCACCGGCCGGAATCGCGCCCGGCGCCGGCACGGTGACCGCGGAGATCAGTTCGGTGCTGCGTTCCCGGGCGGGGAAGACACCGCCGTAGATGTTGCCCCGACCGTAGGTGTAGTTCACCTTGCGGATCAGCGTCAGCTCGGCGTGCTCGATCGACGCGGGTCGGAGTGCCCTGATCCGGATGGTGACCCCCAGCGAATTTCCCTCGATCACCACTCCGTCCGCGGGAGTGAGTTCCACCGAGACCTGCACGGCCGTATCGGTTGTTGTGACCACCATGTCGCACCAGACTTCCTATAACCCGCTGCCAGAGACCCACTCAATGGGGACAACGTACGCACAGTAAAACCAGAGAGGGTGCCGTGTTCAAGGGGATTGACTTGCCGAACCCCTTCTGAGTCAGCCCGGGAACAGCTCCGCCATTGTGGGCGGGTTTGCGCCCGCTCGGGACACCGTGAGCGCGGCGCTCGCCAGTGCGGTCTGGCCCACCCGGTTCAGGTCGTCGGCGCCGACGGTGTTGTGCAGCACGGCCTCGGTGGCCTGGCTGGCGAGGATCGCGTAGAGCAGGCCCGACATGAACGAGTCGCCCGCCCCGATGGTGTCGACCACCGTCACCGGCTGCGCCGTCAGCTCGGTCGTGACCCCGCCGGCCCTTAACAGGGCGCCGTCGCCGCCCCGGGTGATGGCGACCAGCGCCACCCCGGCCGCAACGTACTCCCGCAGGACCTGGTCGAGGCTCCGTCCCGGGTAGAGCCAGGCGGCATCCTCGTCGCTCATCTTCACCACGTGCGCGGCTCTGGAGAGGTCTTCGACGGCCCGCACCACGTCGTCACGGTGGCCCATGATGCCCGGTCGCACGTTGGGATCGTAGCTGAGCAGGGTGCCGGCCGGGGCGCTGGTGAACGCGTTCAGCACGGCCTGCCCGCCCGGCTGCAGGATCGCGGCGATCGACCCGGTGTGGATCAGGGTGCACGGGGCGGGTAGTACCACCGGAGGCAGCTCCCAGCGCAGGTCGAAGTTGTAGCTGGCGGCTCCGGTCGCATCCAGGATGGCGGTGGCGCTCGAGGTGGCGCCGGGCGTGACCGACCCCGGCAGCAGGTCCACGTCTGCCGCGCGCAGGTGCCTGGCGATGATCTCGCCGTACGGGTCGGCTCCGATCTGGGTGACCAGGGTGGTGGGCACGCCCAACCGGCCGAGCCCATAGGCCACGTTCATCGGGCTGCCGCCGGCGTGGCTGACCGGCTCGGCGCCGGCATGGCGCACGATGTCGATCAGGGCCTCCCCGATCACGAGGGCGCGGGTGGTGGCGGGGAACGAACGGTCAGGCGTCATCGGCTGGTCCTGTCGGTGGTCTGCGGGCGGTGGTGTGCGGGGCGGTGCTGTGTGTGTCGGTGCTGTGTGTGTCGGTGCTCTGCGGGTCGATTCTCTGCGCGGCACCGGGGCTCCGGCGGGAGCCCCAGGATAGCGCCCGGCGCTACCGGCGCACCCGGTAGCCGAGGTACACCACGCCGTTGCGGAAGGCGTACTCGTCCTTCAACTCGAGTGACAGCGACAGATGGTCGGGCAGGAACCTCGTGCCACCGCCCACCACCACGGGCGACACGAACAGCTGCACCTCGTCGACAAGCCCGGCCGTGAAAGCCTGCACGGCCAGGTTCGGGCCGCCCACCGACAGGTTGCCGGATGCGGTGCGCTTAAGCTCCCGCACCGCCTCAGGGTCGAAGGCGCGCACGATGCGGGTGCGCCGGCTGGGCGCCTCGGTGAGGGTGCTGGAGTAGACGATCTTGTCGGCGGCCTGCCAGATCGCGGTGTAGTCGCGCATTACCGCGGGCTGGTTATCGTCGTGCAGGTGCATGGTCTCCCACGCCACCATCACCTCGTACAGCCGCCGGCCGTAGAGGTAGGTGCCCACCGACCGCTCCAGGTCGTTGACGAAGGTGTGCACCTCCTCGCTGGGCACGCTCCAGTCAAAGTTGCCCGACTCGTCGGCCACGTAGCCGTCGAGTGAGGTGATGCCCGTGCAGATCAGAATGCCCATGCGTGTGCTCCTCCCGCGGTGATGCCGAGCCCGGTGAGGTGCTCACCGCGGCGTGGCGCATCCATTCTGCTCGCTTCTGGAAGCGACCGGCTCGGGTACTCTGGTCGCCTCCGCGCCCAAATAGCCCAGCGCACCAGCGCGGCGTACCGCACTCTCCAGGAAGGCCACCGATGGACACCGTCGACGTCAGCACCACAGCCGGGGTCGTCCGCGGCCGTCGGCGATCCGGCTCCGCGGCCTTCCTCGGCATTCCCTACGCGGCCCCGCCGGTGGGTGAGCTGCGGTTCGCCGTTCCCGTGCTTCATCCGCCGTGGCAAGGCGTGCTGGATGCCGGCAGTCCCGGCGCCACCCCGCAGCGCATCGACGGCGGCGACACCACCCTCGTGCCCGAACCCAGCTTCCCCGGCGATTCGACGCTGAACGTGAGCGTGTTCACGCCCGATCCCGTGGAGGTGCCAGCCGGGCAGGGCCTGCCCGTGCTGGTCTACATCCACGGCGGCGGCTACACCTCAGGCTCCGCGGCCAGCCCCTGGTACGACGGCTCTGGCTTCAACGGGCACGGCGTGGTCACGGTGAACGTGTCCTACCGGCTCGGCTTTGACGGCTTCGGCTGGATCGAGGACGCGCCGCTGAACCGGGGCGTGCTCGACTGGCTGCTGGCGCTCGAGTGGGTGCAGCGCAACATCCGTTTCTTCGGCGGTGACCCGGCCCGGGTCACCATCGCCGGCCAGTCCGCCGGTGGCGGGGCCGTACTCACCCTGCTGTCGATGCCGCGCGCGCATCCGTTGTTCGCGCGGGCCATCGTGATCTCCGGGGTGGCCACCCACCTCACGCCGGCCCAGGCCGAGCAGACCGGTCGCCGCCTCGCCGGGCTGGCCGGGGTGGCGCCCACCCGGGCCGGCCTCGGCGCGCTCACCGAGGAGCAGATCCTGGCCGAGCAGCCGCGGGCCACGGCGCTGCCCGCCGGCAGCCCCGCCGGGCCGCTGGGCGAGATCGCGAACACCCTCATGGGCGGGTTGCCGTTCGGCCCCGTCGTCGACGGCTCCCTGATCCCGCTGGCCACTCTCGACGCCGTTCTGGCGGGCATCGGCGCCGACAAACCGTTGATGCTCGGCAGCACCGACCACGAGTTCAACTTCGCCATGAACGATCTCACCGACGAGCTCGCCGGTGAAGACGCCGCCGAGATGCTGGTCCGGTTGGGCGTCGCCGGTCCCGCTGCGCGCGCGTACGCCGTGGCGCACGACCAGCGCGGCACCGCCGATGTCCTCGGCCAGTTCGCCTCGGACCGCGCCATCCGCGGCGTGATGCTGCAGGTCGCCGAGGCCCGGGCCGCGGTCGCGGTCGACCGGGCCGCCGCCGCATCCGTCGCGCTGGGCGTTGCCGCCTCGGTCGGTGTCGCCGTGGGCCGGGCAGCGGATGCCGCGCCCACCTGGCTGTGGGCGTTCGCCTGGCGCTCGCCCACGCTCGGCGGGGCGCTGCACTGCCTCGACCTGCCGTTCTTCTTCGACGCGCTCGACGCCCCACGGGTTGAGGTCCTGACCGGCCCGGCGCCGTCGCAGCGCCTGGCCGACGAGGTGCACGGCGCCGCGGTGAAGTTCATCGCCGGGGGAGACCCCGCCTGGCCGGCCTGGGCTGCGGGCGATCCCGTCGACGCCCAGCCGGTGATCAGCTACGACGTCGCCCCGGCCGGCCCCACCGTGGCCGCCATCCGGGTCGCGACCGAGCTCACGACCGAGGTCACGACGCAGGTCACGACGCAGGTCACGACGCAGGTCACGACCGTGGTCACGACCGTGGGCGCCACCTACGCCGGCGCCCTGCTGGCCTTCGCCGGCTGACCCGCCGCTCGCGCAGGTCGAGCCGGTCCGTCGCCCTGTTCTGACGCAACTGTTCCCCATGCGGACTTCTGCACCCGGTGCGCCGGGTGCAATCGTCCGAAGCGGGAGCACTTCGGTCCACCGGCGCAGGAGCGAACCGGGGCCAGCGGCGTTCCGCGATTGTGGGGTAGCGTCGGCGGCAGACGACGGGAGCCGGCATGGCAGGCATGACACGGATACGCCTGATGATCACGGCGGCGGTCGTGCTGGGAGTGGTGGGTGCCGCCGGGGCCGCCGTGCCATCGCTCTTGGCCTCGGCCGAAGCTGACCCCGCTGACGTTCCGGTGCCCGGCTCGTCGGCCGCGCCGGTGATTTCCGCCACCCCGGTCCCCGAGCCTCCTCCCCGCGATGCCTGGGCGGGGGACTATTCGGTGGAGCATGAAATGGAGATCGGCGAGCGGGAGGGCCCGTGGGGCAGTGCCGTCGACGCGGTGCGCACGACGTTTCCCGACGACTACGCCTATGGCTACATCACCGATGAGGGCTTCGGCATCAGCTTCATGGGCACGGCGCCCCCGGAGGCGCTGGCGATCGTGGACGCCGCCGGTCGCCCCTATGACCTGCACGAGAACGTCGGCTTCACCGAGGTTAACATCCAACCCCAGCTCGAGAGGGTGAGCGCGATCATCAAGGATGCGGTCGGGAAACAGAGCTTCATGGCCGCTGCGAATGTCTTCACGGTCACCCTCGAGGTCGAGCTCTACCCCGGCTCGGAAGCCGGCACCGACTCCACCTCGCTGGATGCCGCGGCCATCAAGCGGCTGGAGGACCGCATTCGACCCGAACTGTATCCGGGGTTCGATATCGAGATCACCTCGATCCCCGGCGTGGAGGTGGGCTGGTAGCGCGTGTCCGGTCGGGGACCAGTTGAGTCCGGAGAGCGTTACGCGGCGGGCTTCAGCTCGGCCAGGCCGGACTCGATCGCCGCGATGGCCTCGGGGGAGTCGGGGAGCGTGGTCGGGCGGAAGCGGGAGATGGCGCCGGAGGGCGAGATCACGAACTTCTCGAAGTTCCACTTCACCTTGCCGGCCTTGCCCGCGCTATCCGGCGTCTGGGTGAGCTCGGCGTAGAGCGGATGCTGCGAGCCACCGTTCACTTTCGTCTTCTGCATCAGCGGGAAGGTGACGCCGTAAGTGGTGGAGCAGAACTCGCTGATCTTCTCGGCGCTGCCGGTCTCGCCGAGGGCGAACTGGTTGCACTGGAACCCGATCCAACTCCCAGCCTGACCGGTCGCCCAACTGGTACCGAAGCGGACAATTGCGCCCGGTACGCCGGGCGCACTTGTCCGCACGGGGACCAGTTAGCCGCTCCTGGGCCGAGCCGACCCGTCAGTGCCGCAGGAACGCCGCCCGGGCCACCAGGTAAAGGCCGAAGGCGATGAGGCCGGCGGCCACGACGTTCAGCAGCACCGGGCCGGATTGCAGCGTGAGCAGGTAGCGTAGCCCGGCGTCGAGGCCGCCCACCCAGCGTGAGTCGGCGAATACGGCCGCGGCGACCAGCAGGGAACCCGTGACCAGGAAGGCGAGGCCCTTGGCCACATGGCCGAAGACGCCGAGGGTGAGCACCACGACCTTGGTGGGACCCCAGAGGTAGCGCAGCTCCTCGCGGAAGTTGCGCCGCAGTCCACGCCAGACCAGGCCACCGCCGATGATGCCCACCGTGGTGCCGACGACCAGCAACAGGAACAGGCCCGCCGGGCTCTCGACAACGGCGGCATCGGCATCCCGCACGACCTCGCTGCCCCCGGATCGTGCACCGAGCGCCACCGCGAAGGTGACCAGGCCGAGCAGCGCGAAGCCGAGGGCCTTGCCCACATTGAGCGCACGGCGGAACACCAGGATGCGCCGGTTCGGTGCCACGCTGAACGCGGCGTTGGTGCCCTGCCAGAGCGCCAGGCCCCAGAGTGACACCGTGGACAGCCAGAGCACGGCGAGACCGCCGGGGCCGTTGGCGATGGCGCTCAGCGCGCCGAGCTGGTCGGCCTCGCCCGGCTGGCCGTTCGCGATGCGCAGCCCGATGCCGCCGATCAGCGCGTGCACCAGGCCGTTGGCGAGCAGTCCGCTCCGGGCGGAGGCCCGCACCGACCGGTTGCGATGGGCGCGCTGCGCGGCCTGCTTCATGCGTTCACGCGCCTCAACAGTCCGGTCGGCCACCGGGTCTGCGGAAAGGTCGGTCACCCGGGCTACTCGAGCAGTTCGCGGATGTCGGAGGCGGTGAGCCCCTGGCCGGTTCCCTGGGCGCCGCCATCGGTCATGACGCTGTCGAAGAGTTTGGCCTTGACCGCCTTGAGGGCCATCACCTTCTCCTCGATGGTGTCGGTGGCCACGAGACGGTAGACCATCACGTTCTTGGTCTGCCCGATCCGGTGGGCCCGGTCGACGGCTTGGGCCTCGGCCGCCGGGTTCCACCAGGGGTCGAGCAGGATGCAGTAGTCGGCCTCGGTGAGGTTGAGGCCGAACCCGCCGGCCTTGAGGCTGATCAGGAACACCGAGGTGTCACCGTTCTTGAACCCGTCGATGGCCGCCGCCCGGTTGCGGGTGCGGCCGTCGAGGTAGGAGTAGCTCACGCCGGCGCCGTCGAGACGCGCCCGCACCTTGGCGAGGTAGCCGGTGAACTGGCTGAAGATCAGGGTGCGGTGGCCCTCGGCGACGACGTCTTCGAGCAGCTCCATGAGCACATCCAGCTTGCTCGAGGGGATGTCGGCGTACTTGTCGTCGTACAGGCTGGCATCCAAGCTGAGCTGGCGCAGCATGGTGATGGACCTGAAGATCTCGAACCGGTTCTGGTTGAGGTCGCCGAGCAGCCCGAGCACCTTTTGACGCTCCCGCTGCAGGTGCATCTGGTACACCCGGCGGTGCCGGGGGTGCAGCTCGAGTTCGAGCACCTGCTCCTGCTTGGCGGGCAGGTCGCTGGCCACCTGGTCCTTGGTACGGCGCAGCATGAACGGGCGGATGCGGCGGCGCAGCTGGCCGAGCCTGTCACCGTCGGCCTGGGTCTCGATGGGGCGCTGGTAGTAGTCGGAGAAGCGGGCGGCACTGGGGAACAGGCCCGGAGCGGTGATCGAGAGCAACGACCACAGTTCCATCAGGTTGTTCTCCAGCGGGGTGCCGGTGATGGCGAGCTTGAATGGCGCCTGCAAGCGCTTGGCGCACTGGTGCGCCCTGGACTTGTGGTTCTTCACGAACTGCGCCTCGTCGAGCAGCAGCCCGGCCCAGCTGACGGCGTCGTACTCGTCGAAGTCCAGCCGGAACAGGGTGTACGAGGTGATCACGACATCCGCCGTGGTCACGGCCTCGGCCAGCGAGGCGCCGCGCTTGGCGGTGGTCTCGGTGATGGCGGCGACCGAGAGGTCGGGGGCGAATCTGGCACACTCGGTGGCCCAGTTGTGCACCACGCTGGTGGGGGCGACGACCAGGAACGGCCGGCGCTCGGCCTGCCGGGCGCGGGCGTCGACGATGAGGGCGATGGCCTGCAGGGTCTTGCCGAGTCCCATGTCGTCGGCGAGGACGCCGCCCAGGCCGGTGTCGTAGAGGAAGCCCAGCCAGTCGAACCCGGTCTGCTGATACGGCCGGAGCGACGCGTGGACGCCGGCGGGCAGCTCTCGGTGGGCGATCTCGGCGCCCTCGGCCAGACCGGCGAGGGTGTCCCGCCAGGCCGCGGCTTCGGCTTCAGCACTTCCGAGATCCTGCAATTCTTCCCAGAGGTCGGACTGGGCCCGGTTGATGCGCAGGGAATCGTTCGGGGAGTCCTGTAGGCCGCGGGCCTCCTCGATCAGGTGGCGCAGCTGCTGCAGTTCGGGCCGATCCAGGCTGAAGTAGGTGCCGTCCTGCAGGATCATCAGTTCCTGGCCCGTGGCCAGGGCGCGGAAGACCTCGTCGAAGGGCACATCCTCGCCGTCGACGGTGACCCGCACCGAGAGGTCGAACCAATCCCGGCTCTCGGCCCGTGCCGAGGTCGCGAAGGTGAGGGTGGGCGGCTCGGCAGCCTCACGGTACTCCGGGGCATCACCGACGAACTGCACCAACAGGTCGTCCGCCGCCTCGAGCGCCGGCAGCACGTTCTCCAGGAACTCGATCATGCGGGCGCCGTCGAGCGTGGCGTCCGCGCGCAGGATGCCCGGGGAATCGGCGACGCTGGTGGACCCGGTCAGCTCCGCGGCGAACAGCGCCGGCAGGTGGGCGGGGAATCCAGCGAATATGCCGCTCGCGGCATGCAGGATGCGGGCCTCGTCGGCCGTGTCCCGATAGCCGGCCGGGGCGTCTTCGGTGGCCGGACCGTAGAGCGGCGCGATGGCCGGTTCGCCGGTGCTGCCGGCACCGCCGGTGTACTGCCAATCCCAGTGCAGGCTGATGCGGGCATCCGCCTGGGCGCTGATCGAGAGGGCCAGGACCGGCCGTGCGGTGTCGGGCAGCTCGAACGACTCGTCGGTGCTGGTCAGCGAGAGTTGGCCGCGCAGGAACGGGTAGAAATCGGCGAGGAAGACGTTCTCCTCGTCGGGCGGAACCGTGATCGGGGTGTGCGCCGAGGCGAGTATCCGCAGGTCGCGGCCGAGCTGGCGGGCGAGCGGGGCGAGGGTGAGGCGCACCTCGGTGCTGCTGGTCGTCCAGGTGAACAGGCCGTGCGCAGGGTCCCCGATGTAGCCCAGGGCGCTGCGGTCGAGTACCCGGCCGTCGAGGGAGACGAGGGGGGAGAGGGTGAGGCCACCGTGATCGCGGCGGATGTCGAGGGACAGGTCGGCGGGTTCGTCCAGGACCGTCACCGGGTCCTGGCCCGGGGTGGTGCTGATGAACGGGATGCCGGCCTCGCGGGCCTCGCCGAGCAGGCCCCAGAGGGCGCGGTTGGCAAAGCCGTCCAGGTGCATCCACGGGTCGGTGGTCACGTGGTAGCGCTGGCCGGAGGAGTAGAGCTCGAAGATGGCGGAGAGCACTCGCAGCTGGGCCCGGTTGAGCATGCCGCGGGAGTAGGAGAGGCTGTCCCAGGTGAGGTTGCCCCGGATCCACTTGCCCTTCTTGCCGCGCACCATCGGACGCACGCCCAGGCGGGCCAGCGACACGGCGGGGGTGGGCAGGCGGGCGGCGCGTGGCGGCGGAAGCAACTCGAACTGCAGGGCCAGGGCGGTGCCCGTGGTGGGCTCGGCTTCCGGCGCTCTGGTGAGCGGAGCGAGTGCGCTCTGCCAGGTGGCGGGGGCAGGCGTGCGGGATTGCTGGGAATCCGCCGCACGCGGCGAGCGGGCGAGGTCGGCAGCCGTGGACCGGCTGGACAGCAGCAGGGCGACGACGTGCTTGCAGTTCAGGCGCATCGGGCAACTGCAGGTGCCGGATGCGCGCACCACGGTGCCGTAGGAATCCTGCTGGAAGGTCACGATGACGTCGTAGGGCCGGGCCTGGGTGCCACCGACGGTGCCGAGCAGGCGGCTGCCGCCCAGCTGCCAGACCTGGTCTTCGACCCGGCCCTCCTTGGCGTAGCGCACCCCGCGCGAGTACGCCTGTGGCCCGACGAGGCGCGCGATCTGCAGATCGCTGAGGTTGTGGGCCATGAGGTGCGGTGTCCGAGACGGTTGGGTGAAGGGGTCTCTTATTGTCCCACGTCACGCCGGCCTCCCCGAGCCGATTCGCCGGGCGGCTATTCTGAGCGGATGCCTGAGTTTCCGTTCGAGCGTCTGCGCCGCTGGCCCGACGTTGAGGCGACCAATCTCTTCGCCGTCGACGCGAGCGACCGGCTGATCCTGGATGAAGCAGCGGTCTGGCTGGCCGAGGCCGGTCCCGGCGAGGTCGTGGTGCTCGAAGACCATTACGGCGCCCTGACGCTCGCGGCGGCGGCGCAGCTGAGCGGTCGGCCGGATGTTCGCGTCTTCCAGGATGCGCTCTCCGGCGAGCGTGCCCTCGATCACAACGCGGCCGATCTTGAGAGCACTGTCGCCGGGTTGGCCGGGGCGTACCGGCACCTGCCGCTCGACGCCGATCTGTTCGCCGGGGCCCGCCTGGTGCTCATGCAGCTGCCGCGCAGCCTGGCCGCGCTCGACGAACTGGCCGGCGCCATCGCCCGCTTCGCCGCCTCCGACGTGACCGTGGTCGCCGGTGGCCGGGTCAAGCACATGAGCGTGGCCATGAACGAGGTGCTGCGCCGGCACTTCGGCGACCTGAATGTGACCCCGGCGCGCCAGAAGTCGCGGGTCCTGATCGCCACGCGGCCGAACGTCTCTGGGGGCTCTCCCTGGCCGCGCACGGTCGAGCACCCCGACCTGGGCCTCACGGTCTGCGCCCACGGCGCCGCCTTCGCCGGTACCACCATCGACATCGGCACCCGCTACCTTCTCGAGTTCCAGGGCCGGATGAAGCCCGATGCCAGCACCGCGATCGACCTCGGTTGCGGTACCGGCGTCCTCGCCGCCGCCCTCGCCCGGCGCCGCCCGGGTCTGCAGCTGCTGGCGACTGACCAATCCGCTGCGGCCGTCGCCTCGGCCTCGGCCACCATGACGGCCAACGCCGTGGCGGACCGGGTGCAGGTCCTCCGCGACGACGCCCTGAGCGCACAACCGGATGCCTCCGCCGAACTGATCATGCTGAACCCGCCGTTCCACATCGGCTCCTCGGTGCATGCCGGCATCGCCCTGAAACTCTTCGAGGATGCGGCCAGGGTTCTGCGTCCCGGGGGCGAGCTGTGGACGGTGTGGAACACCCACCTCGGCTACCGCCCCGCGCTCACCCGCATCGTCGGCCCGACCCGCCAGGTGGGCCGGAACACGAAGTTCACCGTGACGGTGTCCACCCGCCGCTAGCCCTGCCTTTTCGGGGTAACGCACGTGCGCGGCGTGGCTGGGCGTCTGCATGGCCGGGTCTACTCGTTGTGCCGTCGGGTTTCGGGGTCGTGGGCGCGGTGTTTTTCGGGTGTGCGCCATTTCCCGGTCGGGTCGATCCAGGGTGGTGCTTGCACCTGGGGTAGCCCGGCGACCATCCGGATCTTCCATCCGGCGGTGGTGATGGTGTGGTGGTGGTACCAGCAGAGCAGCACCCCGTTGGACACGGTGGTTTTGCCGCCGGTTTGCCAGGGGGTGACGTGGTGCACTTCGGTCCATTGGGGTGGGCAGTCGCAGCCCGGGATGATGCAGCCGCCGTCTCTGGCGGTGATCATTTTGCGTTGCATCGGGCTGAAACAGCGGGCCTTGCTGCCCAGGCCGAGGACGGCGCCGGTGCTGCCGAAGAAGATGGGTTGGAAGCCGCCGTTGTCGATCATCTGGGTGATGGTTCTCATCGAGATCGGCCCGTCGACCCCGTCGATCCAGCCCACCCCGGCCTGCTTGAGCAGGTCGGCCGCGTTCACGTGCACCATCACGGTGGGTGGCATGCCGCCCATGGTGGGGGTGCGGGGGTCTTGGGCGACCTGGACCAGGATGCCGCGGAGGATGTCGGCGCGCTTTTCGCCGCCGGTGCGTTCGTCGATCAGCTCGCCCGGCACCAACTCTCCGGCCTCGATGCGCCGTTGTTCCTCGGCGGAGGGGAAGGCGGGTGCGGAGCGGGCGGATTGGAAGGTGTTGAACAGGTTCTGGATCACACCCTTCAACTCCGGCGTCACGCCACCGCGGAGCGGGTGGAGGCCCCGGGTGAGCTCACCGAACGAGAGGGTCGATCTGGCTTCGAGGGTGGTCTCGTTCGGGGCGAGCCCGTCGGGGTTGAGCAGCGCTTGCATCCGCACGGCCAGGGGTCGGAGGTCATCGGCCGGGTAGGTGAACCCGTCGGAGTCACGGAGCCGGCGGATCGGACCGGTGAACCCGGTGCGGTAACCGTCAGCGCCGGACTCAGCGTCGGTGCCTGTGCCTGTGCCTGTGCCGGTGCCTGTGCCGGTGCCTGTATCGGTGTCCGGGCCTGAGTCCGTCCCGGTTTTCGGGTCGCCAGGGCCGGGGATGCGGTCGAAGACCGACCCGGTGGCCCGTTCGACGAGGGTGATCTCGGCGGATTCGACGTCGGCTTGGTCGGCGTCGAAGCGGCCGTGCACTTTGTAGTCGGTCAGCCCTTTCACGATGGCCTCCGCTGCATCTACCCCGAGTTCGCCGGCATTGAGCGCGGCGGCGACCGCGGGGAACTCCGGCTCGAGGACCTGACCGCCCAGAACTCTCGGGGCGACCTTCTCGCCCAACGCCAGGCGCCGTTTCATCTCCTGCCGTGACGCGAGGGTCAGTCGGGTGAGCAGGTCGTTTTGGTGTGACGCGCCCAACCGCCAGGCCATCGAGTCCCGGCCCAGCCCGGGCCGGGACCGGTAGCCGACCACGGTCGCCGCACCGATCCGCGCCGCGTCCACGGGACGCCCGGCGTGTTCGACCATCTGGGTGAACGCCACCACCTCCGCGTCGCTGAGAGCGTCCAGGTCGATCGACGCCAGCACGGCCTGCACCATCCCCGCGGCGTCTTCGAGGACCCGGAGTTTGTCACCGAATACCCCGGCATACGCGCGCAGCACCCCGGGAAGTTCGGCCGGATCCCGCCACACGGGCTGCCCCACGCTCGGGCCACTCCGCGACTGACCGGGGTGGGTTCCGCGGGAACTCCGGGCTCGCGTGCGACCCGCACTACCGACCCCCATGTCGGTGCTGCCGCCTAGGCTGGCGGCGTCTCGGACAGTGACATCCAGCCCAGTGGCATCCAGCCCAGTGCTATCCAGCCCAGTGCTATCCAGCCCAGTGAGATCCGGCGCCGGAGCGGCCAGAGCGGTGTTCCAGTCGTGGAGATTCGGGCCGGCGGGAGGAGTTTCCGTCGGTGCGGTGGAGCCAAGTAGCTCGTCGTCCATAACCCCATTCTCTCACGAATCACAGACAAATGTGAAGAAATGTCAAGTTTTGCACAGGGCAGTTTCAGAGATTTCTGCGAGTTGCAAGGTCGGCTCCCGGGGTCTACTTCGACACGCTCAGCACGGCGTCGACAAACTCGACCAACGAGATGGCTGGACTGACGAGATGGCTTGCCCACGAGATGGCTCGACCGACGGGTTCGCGGTTACGGCGCCAAGGGCCAAGCGCCAGGCGCCGGGCGGCTACAGGGCGGCGACCGCGTCCAGGGCGTCGTCCACAAGGACCTCGTTGTTGATGACCGAGGCGGTCCAGCCGGCCTCGGGGCTGAACTGCACCACCGACATGCCGGCGTTCAGAATCGGCGGGATGTCTCGCTCCAGGGCGGCCATCAGGCTCAGGCGGATGAGGGTGCCGTGGCACACGACGATGATGCGGGCGCCCGGGTAGTCCTCGGCGAGCAGGCGGAGTGCGCCCAGGCCGCGGTCGGACACGCTGAGCTCGGGCTCGGCGCCGCGGAAGGTGCCGTAGCTGCCCTCGATCCGCAGCGCGTCGAGCTTCGCTCCGGCGGAGAGCCCCTCGGCCGGTCCGTAGTTGCGCTCGACCAGACCGGGCAGGTGGCGGGTGACCTCCAGGCCGAGGTCCACCGCGATGATGTCGGCCGTCTCGGCCGCCCGGGAGAGCGGGGACGCCACAACGAAGTCCCATTCGAACTGTGAGAGCGGCTCCACGGCCTCGGTGGCCTGGCCGCGACCCACGTCGTTCAGGGGCACATCGGTGGCCCCCTGGATGCGCCCGGCGGCGTTCCAATCGGTCTGGCCGTGGCGGACGAGGGCGAAGGTCGTTGTAGCAGTCACCTCCCCATTCTGCCGTGTGCGGTCGGTCCGCCCCGCAAACGGGTGCCGTCAGTTGGCCGCCAGGCCGCGTGAACCGGCGCGCTGCCGCACCGAAACGGATGCCGGGGAGCTCGCGAACGCCGCCCGCCAGAGGGCCAGCACCGACCAGCCGAGCAGCACCAGGAGCAGAGCGTTCCGCAGAGTGAGCACCAGGATCGCACCGGCATCCCCGTGCACCAGCGGCAGGTAGAAGATCGGGAAGATCAGCGTGGTCAAGCCGCCGATCACGAGGGTGAGGTACGCCGGAGCCCGCCAGCGCGTCCAATCGTGGGCCACTCCGACGGCAACGACCGGGGCGATCCAGAGCATGTACTGCGGGGAGCCCACCTTGTTGAGCACCACGAACGTGGTGACCAGCGCCACCGCCCCCATCAGCACCAACTGGGCGTGGTCACGGCTGCGCCGCAGCGCCACCAGGAGCAGCACGAAGATGCCCGAGATGACCAGGAACATCAGCGGTGTCATCGCGGCGGCCGCGAACGCGGCGCCCGGCCCGCTCACTTCGCGGGTGGCGATGGCGTGGTTCTGGTAAACCGTGGTGCCATACTGGCCCATCGCGGCCAGCCACACCCACGGGGTGGTCACCGGCGCCTCGAGCTGCAGGGCCCGGTCGGACTGCATGGTGACGAAGCCGGTGAGAAAGCGCAAGCCGCCCGCGGCCCAGACGGCGGCGGCGATGCCGGCCGTGATCAGTCCGCCGGTGATCAGCACGCTCACCCGGCGGCGACTGGCCGCCACGACGGCGAGCATCACCGCGGCCGGCCAGACCTTGATCCAGGTCGCCGCGGTCAGCAGGGCAGCGGCCACGATGGGTCGGCGGGCCACGAGCACCAGCCCCATGATCACCAACGGGGCGCTGAGACCCTCGAGGCGCAGCAGCCCCACCGGGCTGAGCACCAGGCTGAACGCCAACCAGAACCAGGCCGCCCGGTAGCCGGCCCGATCGCGACCCCAATCGGTGAGGATGCCGATGGCCGCGCCGTTCAGCGCCATGGTCAGCACGAACCAGAGCAGTTGGTAGAGCAGCGGGCCGGCGGCATCCGCCAGCACGATCGGCACGATCGCGCCGATGGGGTACACCCACTCAACGTCGATGCCCTGCCACACGTTGTTCACCAGGGCCTGCTCGGCCCAGACCCGATAGAGCGGCAGGTCGCCCAGCACCCTGCCGGTGAGGATGGTGGGCAGCAGCGCGAACAGGAAGAGCACGTGCAACCCGAGGAAGCCCAGCAACAGCGTGCGGGGGCTTCGCAGCCAATCCCGTCTGGCCGGGGTGAGCAGCCTGGTCAGGCGGTGATCGACCAGCTCGACGAAATACGACATCGCACACACCACTTTCGACAGACACAAGTTGTTGGAGCCCGGAGCGCACCCGCACGGGACGGATCACTGGGGAGTGTACGAATTCAAGGTGAAAGGCAAACAACCAGGAGCTGTCTTCGAGGCGCCGGCGCCTGAGAGTGCGTTCAGGGGGGGGGCGGATGGAACCGGGCTTGACCCCTTCGTAGCGTCATAGTTTTGACTGGCACCATGAGACCCGTTCCCGTGCTGTACCTTGCGTCGTACACCCTGTCCCTGCTGGGCAACTCGATCGCCGCCGTCGTGTTCCCCCGGATCGTGCTCCAGCTCACCGGCAGTCTGCTGTCCACGGGCGTCCTGGTGGCCGCGACCGCTCTTCCGGCCTTCCTGGCCGGCCTGTTCGCGGGCGTCGTGATAGACAGAGTCAACCGGCGCACCTCCTCGGTCGTGGCCGACCTGATCTCGGCAGCATCCATCGCCGCCCTGCCGATCGTGGACCTGATCACCGGGCTCGACCTGGGCTGGTTCATCCTGTTCGGCATCCTGGGCGCGTTCGGCGACGTGCCCGGCATGACGGCGAGGGAGGCGATGCTCCCGGCGATCCTGCGCCACTCCACCCTCACGGCCGAGAGGCTCATCGGCCTGCGCGAAAGCCTGGCCGCCCTGGTGATCATCGTCGGGCCTGCCGCCGCCGGCACCCTGATGGTGCTCTTCGAGGGGTCGACGGTGCTCTGGATCACCGCCGCCACCTCCCTGGCGGCCGCACTGCTGACACTGCTCATTCCGCGCGGCGTCGGCGCGCAGCTACCGTCCCCGCAGCGGCGCGACCAGAATCCCCTCGCCGGGCTGTCGGTCTGGGCGCAGCTGCTGGCCGGGTGGCGGGTGCTGTTCCAGAGCAACCGCGCCCTGCGGGCGGTCACACTGCTCAGCCTGGCGATGGTCGCCGTGCTGACCGCGCTACAGGGCATGCTGCTGCCCGCGCACTTCGCCTTCATCAACAAGCCGGGACTGCTCGGCTTCGTGCTCACGGCCATCGCCGCGGGCACCATCGTGGGCGGCAGCCTCTACGCCGTCTTCGGCGCCAGGGGCAGGCGCCGCGGCTGGTTCGTCGTGGGGCTGGTCGGCACGGTGGCCGGCATCGGCGTCGTCGCCGTGTTGCCGGTGCTGCCGGTGCTCTTCGGCGGCGCGTTCCTGTTCGGGCTGTCGTCTGGGCTGTTCTCCAGCCTGATCGGGGTGCTGATGCTCGAGGGCATCCCCGAGCAGATGCGCGGCCGCATCATGGGTACCCAGAACTCTCTGATGATGATCGCCGCCCCGCTCGGCATGGTGGCGGTTGCCCTGGCCGGTGAGCAGTTCGGCCTGCGCGCGGCCGGCATCGGCGTGGCCGCGGTGTGGCTGGTGGCCGCCATTCTCGCCCTGATCGCGCCCGCGCTGCGTACCCTGGAGGCAACGCCACCCGAGCCCGCACCCGCACCCCAGAAGGAAGAAACCCTGGTCGATGAAAAGCCATGACCTCGCCACGCTCGCCCAGGTGAGCGTGCGCGCCCTGCGCCACTACCACCAGGTCGGCGTGCTTCCGGAGCCGCCGCGTACCCGGAACGGCTACCGCGACTACACGGTGCACGATCTGGTGCGCCTGCTGCGGATCAAACGGCTGGCCGCGCTCGGCATCCCCCTCGACCAGATGCCCGCCATGTTCGAGGCCGATCCGGCCGACCAGGCCTCGATGCTCAGCCAACTCGAGACCGACGTCGACGCTCAGATCGGGAGGCTGCAGGCTCAGAAAACCCTCATCCGGTTGATCAGGGACAACGGGGGCGCCGCCGATTTCCCGCCCCGACTGGCCAGGGCCATGGCGATGTTCGCCGGGTTGGGAGTGTCGCCGGCGATGACCAGGATGGACCGGGACCAGGTGCTCCTGCTCGCTCACCTGGTGGGGGAGCCGGGCATGGATCGGCTGGTCGAGGTCTACGACCGCGTCTCCGAAACCCACCTCCAGGACGATACCGCCCGGCTCGCCACCCGATTCGATCTGTTGCCCGCGGATGCGACCGAGCCGGTGATCGAAGGCCTCGTCACCGATTTCGACGGCTTCTTTGCTCCGCTCACCACGGAACTCAGTGCCGCCCCCGGCTTCGCCTTCCTCGACGAGGCGGCGGCCACCGCCCTCCTCGACGCTTATCAGGCCGACACGCTCAACCCTGCCCAGCGCGCGGTGCTGGCACGCCTGACCGAGAAGCTCGGCTGAGGGCTACTGGTCGCGCGAGGTGCCCTTGGTGAGTGTCTTGCCCTGGAAGAACGCCGGGTCGACCCTGCGCATGATGAGCATCAGCACGATGCCGGTGAGGAAGAGCACCATCGCGAGGATGAACACCAGGCCGACCCCGCCGATCTCCGAGCCGCTGCCGTAGTCGGGGTTGGTGCTGTCGATCAGGGTGGTGGCGAAGATCACCGCGAGGATGATGCCGCCCAGAAGCGGCGCCAGCAGCTTGAGCAGGAACGCCCGGGTGCTGGAGAACGCCTCCCGGCGGAAGAACCAGACGCAGGCGAACGCGGTGACGCCGTAGTAGAAGCAGATCATGATGCCCAGGGTGAGGATGGTGTCGGTGAGCACATCGGTGCTCAGCACCCGCATCACCGCGTAGAAGCCCCAGGCCACCACGCCGGCGATCACGGTGGCGAAGCCGGGCGACTTGAACCGCGGGCTGATCGCGGCGAACCGCTTGGGGAAGGCCCGGTAGTGACCCATCGAGAGCATCGTGCGCGCCGGCCCCACGAAGGTGGACTGCAGCGACGCGGCCGAGCTGGACAGCACGGCCAGCGACATCAGGATCGCGAACGGGCCCATCACCGGCCCCGCCAGCGCGGCGAAGACGTTGCCCTGGATATCTTCGTTCCCCAGGCCGAACTCGCCGGTGCCGACCCCGGAGAACATCAGCGCCGAGACCGCGACCAGGATGTACAGCACGAAGATGAGTCCCACCGTGAGGGTGGCCGCCCGGCCCGGTGTGCGCTCAGGGTCCTTGGTCTCCTCGTTCATGGTGAGGGTGACGTCCCAGCCCCAGTAGATGAAGATCGACAGCGACACCCCGGCGGCGAACGCCGAGAACGACGGGGTCAGGAACGGGTTGAACCAGCTGGCGCTGAAGCCCAGCGCGTCGAACGCGGTGCCGTCGGAGAAATGCACGAGCGCCGCAACGCTGAACCAGACCAAAACGAGCAGTTGGAACGCCACGAGCACGTACTGCACCATCTTGGTGGCCTCCATGCCCCGGTAGGACACGTAACAGGCGAGAACCATGAAGACCAGACAGGTGAAGATGTTGATCCAGGCGTTGCCGGCCAGGTCGGCCAGGGAGGGGTTGTCGAACAGCTGCGCGAGCATCAGGTAGAAGAAGTCCACCGCCACCCCGGCGAGATTGGACAACACCACCACCGTGGCAACGATCAGACCCCAGCCGCCCATCCAGCCCAGCCACGGCCCGAACGCCCGGGTCGCCCAGGTGAACGAGGTGCCGGCATCGGGCATGGCGTTGTTGAGTTCGCGGTAGCCGAGCGCCACGAGCAGCATCGGGATGAACCCGACCAGGAAAATGCCCGGCATCTGGGTGCCTACAGCGGCGACGGTGGGGCCGAGCGAGGCCGTGAGGGTGTAGGCCGGGGCGATGCAGGAAATACCGATCACGGTGGCGCCGAGCAGACCGACCGAACCGGCGCTCAGTCCCTTTGCGGAAAGCCCGCCCGCGCTGGTCGATGTGGTGTCCGGCGTGGCGCCGGATGCGGATGACTGTGCCATGGACCTGTCCTTTGATCGGATCGGCTGCGCGTCGAAATCGGCGGGTTAGCTGCGGGCGGGGGAGGTCGGAACCACGATGAGGGGAACCGGCAGGGCGTGCAGCATCCGGTGCGCGGTGATGCCGAGGAAGATCGTGCGCGGCGCGGCCAACCGGCTGGAGCCGACGAAGGCGAGTTCGTCCGGGCGCCAGTCGAGCGCCTCGACGGCGTCCTCGACGCTCTTGCCGGTGCCGACCTCCGTGGTGATGATGCCGTGGCTGGTCGAGTGCCGCTCGTAGTAGGCGAGCACGGCGTCGAGGTGGGCGGTGCTGCCGGCGGCGGTCGGCGAGTGCTTCTCCCTGGCCGCGTCGACCTCCACCAGGGTCACGAAGCGCAGTTCAATGCCCAGGCCGTCGGTGAACGCAACCAGGGAGTCGAGCAGGGTCTCCCAGCCCGGCCGGGTGCCGATGGCGCAGGTGATGCGGGTCAACTGGGCGGGGGCGTGGTAGCCGTGTGGCGCGAGCGCCACGGGCACCGGCGAGGCGTGCAGCAGCGCATTGGCGACGCTGCCGATGGTGAACCTGTTGAACAGACCACCACGGGCGGCGCCCACCACGATCCGGTCGGAGTCGAGGTCCGCGGCGGCCTGGATCAATCCCTCAGAGGTGGAGTCGGCCCAGAGCATGTGCGTCGTGGCCGTGATGTCAGCCGGTACCCAGCCGGCGGCCTGGTCGAGCCACTTCTTGGCCTGGTCCGCCAGGAGAACCTCGAAGTCGCCGCTGGCGGCGTGGATCTTCGCGGGAGCGGCGGTGAGGCGCTGCAGCACCAGGCAGATGCGCAGTTCGGCCGCCGTGATCCTGGCCATTGCGATGCCCAGCTCGAGGGCCTCGCGGCCCTGGGCGGTGGCTTCGTAGGCCACCACGTAGTTCGCTACTCGGGTCACGCTGTTCTCCTCGGTTCCGTGCCGGCGGCATCCGGCTCGTGGTCGTGTCCGGCATGGTCCATGCCGGGGGCGCAGTGCAGGGCGCTCGGCTCCACATCGAGCGACGGGTTGCGGTCGAAAAAGCCCACCGGCTTGAGCCAGAACGACACGATGTCGGCCGACATCACCGGCCATTCCTCCGGCCGGGTGATGTGGTGGATGCCGAAGGTGTACCAGAGCACCAGGTCGGTGTCACGTACGTTGCGGCCGGCCGTGATCCACTCGGGCAGGCCGTGGTCGACGCCGCTCTGGTTCACGAACTCGCCGCACGGCCAGCGCTGGGAATCGTCGTTGGGGGTGACCCACACGGTGTGGCCGATCACCTGGGCACGCTGCAGCGCGGGCGCGGTGGGCGAGAAGAACGACGGGATGGCGCCGCCAGGCACGAGCTTGTACGACACCGGGGTGCCGAGACCGTTCCTGGTCTGTTCGTTGACCACCTTCCACGCCCGCTGGGTGTTCCAGTCGAAGTCATCGAAGCCTTCGGTCTCGATCGGGGTGTTCTGCTGCGTGATCGCCAGCCCGAGCGGGTTCGCCGCGTCGATCGGTTCGATTCGGGTCTCACTGCGGTACACGGTGTTGGCCGGGCCGTCGATGTCGAGGTCCATCCGGGCCACGATGAAGTGCTGGTGGAACGGCGCGTAGGTGCGCTCGTCGACCAGGGTGCCGTTGGGGTGCGGCTGGCCGGGGTCGAGGCGGGTGACCACCATGATGCCGGTGGCGCGCACCTCGCATTCGATGTTGCCGTCCTGGTAGAACCGCCAGTAGACGAGGTATTCGTAGTTGGCCACGGTCACGTGGAACGACACCACCAGCCGGCGCATCCGCCGAACCTCGGCGCCGCCGTCGTGGTCGACGTGCTTCCAGAGCACGGCGTTGTCCTCCTCGTGGATGCAGAACGCGTTGGGGATCGTGTACGGCTCGCCGGCGCTGTTGTGCAGCACCGCGTCGAGGTAGCGGATCTCGCCCAGGCAGTCGCAGCCGAGCTCCAGCGAGGTGGTCATGAAGCCCAGGCCCCACTCGCCGATGTCGAACGCGGTGCGGCGGAAGTGGTCGACGCTCGGGTCGCGGTAGGGCACCACCATCTCGGCGAACGACAGCCGGTTGGCGATCGGGCGCTCCCGGCCGGCATCCGTGTAGGTCACCCGGTGCAGCGTCATGCCCTCGCGGTAGTTGAAGCCCACCCGCAGTGACCAGTTCTGCCATTGCACCCGGTTGCCGTCGACACTGAAGCTCGGGCCCTCCGGCTGCACGATGTCCAGCGGCTTCAACGGCGGTCGGGTGCTGGCGGTGCGGATGCGCTCCGGCACCAGGTGCGGAACGTACTCGCCCATCCCGTTCGGCGGGTCGACGGTGAAGCTGTCCTCGATTTCGAGCAGGTTCATGGTGTTCACGTCGATCACGAAGTGCAGCCCGCTCACCGGCCCCGCATAGGGGTTGGCTCCGGCCTGGGCGCGCACCCACACATCCGCCCACCCCAGGCGGAGCCCCCGGTAGACGTCGGGGATCACGGCGTCGCCGTAGGTCCAGGTGTCGATGAACACGTTGTCGAGGTCGGTGATGCCGCGCTTGGCCAGCGCCTCGATGACCTCCGGATGCGCCCGCAGCGCGGCGTCGGCTTCCTCCCACTCGTCCACGGTGAAGTTCGCCTGCACACCCGCCACCTGCCCCCACTCGAGCAGAGTGTCGGTGTCCAGGGAGACCACGGCCACCCAGGTGCGGTTCTCGGCGCGGTGCAGCACCACCAGACGGGCGCGGCGCTCGGGGGCCACCCCGGTCGACTCGAATTCGGCCAGGGCGGCCTTGGCCGGCTCGACCAGTTCGATCGAGGCGAACCGCCACCCCTCACCAACGCCGTGCTCGCGGGCGAGCACGGCCGCCGCCTGGGTGAATTCGGGGCCGGTCAGGGGGTCGAGGGGATGAAAGGTCATCGGGTTCCCGTTCTGTCGATGTGAGCGAGCTATTCGAGCGAGCTCATCACGTGCTTGATGCGCGTGTAGTCCTCGACGCCGTACATGGAGAGGTCCTTGCCGTAGCCGGAATACTTGAAGCCGCCGTGCGGCATCTCGGCGGTGAGCAGGATGTGCGTGTTGATCCAGACGGCCCCGAAGTCCAGGTCCCTGGACACCCTGAGGGCGCGGGCGTGATCCCGGGTCCAGACGCTCGAGGCCAGGGCGTAACGCACGTCGTTGGCCATGGAGACGGCCTCCTCCTCGGTGCCGAAACTCTGCACGGTGATCACCGGGCCGAACGTCTCGTCCTGCACGATCGCATCCGTTTGACGCACCTGGGTGACCACGGTGGGCTCGAAGAAGAAGCCGGCCTCGCCCACCTGGTGGCCGCCGGTGCTGACCACCGCATGCGCCGGCAGGCCCTCAACCTTCTCGAGAACGTCGGTGAAGTGCCGCACATTGTTGAGCGGGCCGAAATAGTTCTCGGTGTCGTCGGCCGACCCCGTGGTGCGCAGCTCCGCCTCGGCCGTGAACGCCGACACGAATTCGTCGTGGATCGATTCGTGCACGAGCACCCGGGTGATGGCGGTGCAGTCCTGCCCGGCGTTGTAGAACGAGAAGTCGGCGATGGCCGAGGCGACCTTGGCCACGTCGACGTCGCCGAAGACCACCGCGGGGGCCTTGCCGCCGAGTTCGAGGTGGGCGCGCTTGAGGGTGTGTGCGGCACCGGAGGCCACGGCCATGCCGGCGCGGACGCTGCCGGTGATCGACACCAGTCCCGGTAGCGGGTGCTCCACGATGAACGCGCCGGTGGTGGCGTCGCCGAGCACGATGTTCATCACACCGTCCGGCAGGATGCCCTGGCTGATCCGGGCGAGTTCCAGGGTCGATTCCGGGGTGGTGTCGCTGGGCTTGAGCACCAGGGTGTTGCCCACGGCCAGGGCCGGGCCGATTTTCCAGATCGCCATCAGGAACGGGAAGTTCCACGGTGTGACCTGGCCGACCACGCCGATCGGCTCCCGGCGCACCCAGGAGGTCATCCCCTCGAGGTACTCGCCGGCCGACTTGCCGTCGAGCAGCCGGGCGGCGCCGGCGAAGAAGCGCAGCTGGTCGGCGCCGGCGGCCACCTCGTCGGCGGCGATCGTGGCGCGCGGCTGGCCGGTGTTGCGGTGCTGGGCCTCAACCAGGCGCTCACTGTTGGCCTCGACGGCGTCGGCGAGCAGCAGCAGGGCCCGCTGGCGTTCCCCGGGGGTGCGCCGGCTCCAGACCGGGAAGGCGGCCTTCGCGGCGCGCATGGCGACGTCGACGTCCTCTGCGGTGGAGATCGGAGCGCGCGCCACGATGTTCCCCGTGCTCGGATCGACGATATCCAGCAGCCCGACGCCCAGCGGTGTCACAAATTGGCCGTTGATGAAATTGGACAGTATCGGGGTGCTCACGGGACTCCTCTTCGATGAGTGGTCGTGCCTGGCGCCCGCGTCTGGACGGAGCGCCGTTTCTCGGCCAGTATGGCACCTGGCCGGGAGAAAAGGCACCCCTGGGCGTGACGGCGCTGCCGACGCCGAGGCCGGCCGTGGCCGCCCGCCGGTTGCAGGATCTTGCATGTCCGCATCCGCTCGGCCGCAGGCCTCGAAGATGCTGCGCCGTACGCGACTGTGACGCAGTGTTTCGTGCGGGGGTGTGCCGGGCCCGCGAAAAGGTGAGCATAGGTCCATGCCCAGACAGATTCGCTTCAACGCCTTCGACATGAACTGTGTCGCCCACCAGTCCTCCGGCCTCTGGCGCCACCCCGACGACCGGTCGCAGAGCTACACCGACCTTGCCTACTGGACCGAGCTGGCCAAGCTGCTCGAGAAGGGCCGTTTCGACGGCATCTTCCTCGCCGATGTTCTCGGTACCTACGACGTCTATGGCGACACCAACGAGGCGGCGATCCGCAACGGCGCCCAGATCCCCGTCGCTGACCCGCTCCTGGTCATTCCCGCAATGGCATATGTCACAGAGCACCTCGGTTTCGGCGTCACGGCCGGCACCGCGTACGAGCACCCGTACCCGTTCGCGCGCCGCATGTCCACGCTCGACCACCTCACCAAGGGCCGGGTCGGCTGGAACGTCGTCACCGGCTACCTGCCCTCCGCCGCCCGCAACATGGGCCAGGACGACCAGCTCGAGCACGACGACCGCTACGACTATGCCGACGAGTACCTCGAGGTGCTCTACAAGCTGTGGGAGGGCTCCTGGGAGGACGACGCCGTCGTGCGCGACACCGAGACCGGCGTCTTCACCGACCCGAGCAAAGTGCACTCCATCGGCCACTCCGGCAAGCACTTCCAGGTGCCCGGCATCCACCTCTCCGAGCCCAGCCCGCAGCGCTCGCCCGTGATCTACCAGGCCGGCGCGTCCAGCCGCGGTATCGCGTTCGCGGCCGGCAACGCCGAGGCGATCTTCGTGGCCGCGTCGACCAAGCACGTGCTCAAGGACACCGTCACCAAGCTGCGCGACGCCCTCGAGGCTGCCGGCCGGGACCGCTACAGCGCCAAGATCTACACGCTGCTCACGATCATCACCGACGAGACCAGCGAGAAGGCTGCGGCCAAGTACCTCGACTACCTCAGCTACGCCAGCGAAGAGGGCGCCCTGGTCTTCATGTCCGGCTGGATGGGCGTGGACCTGTCCGGCTACGCGCTGGACGAGCCGATCGGCAACGTCAAGAGCAACGCCATCCAGTCCACCGTGGCCAATTTCCAGGCCGCGAACCACGACGGCACGGAATGGACCGTGGGCGACATCGCCCGCGCCGGCGCGATCGGCGGACTCGGCCCGTTCATCGTGGGCTCCGGTGTGGAGATCGCCGACCAGCTCGAGGAATGGGCCGCCGAGACCGACGTGGACGGGTTCAACCTCGCCTACGCCATCACGCCCGGCACCTTCGAAGACGTGGTCACCTGGGTGGTGCCCGAGCTGCAGAAGCGCGGCGTGTACCCCACCGAGTATGCCGAGGGCACCCTGCGGCAGAAGCTGCACGGCCGCGGCGACCGCCTGCCCGACGAGCACCGCGGCGCGAACTACCGCGTCGGAGTGCCTGTTCAGGGATAGAGCCCCGATGATCAGCCTTGAACAGCTGACCGAGGTCTACGGCCATGGCGACGCGCAAACCGTGGTGCTCGACCGCCTCGACTTCAGCGTCGACGCCGGTATCCTGCTCCCTATCGACGCAAAATAGCCCCCACACGGCCGCCTTCGCGGGCTGTGCCAAGCACATTGGTTGCAGCTACAAGTAATTGCTGTATAGTTGTAGATGCAAGCAATGGACCAGCCATCACGACCGGGAGCCAAGCCATGAGCGTCGACCTGAACGAGCAGATCCTCAATGCCGACACGTCGATGGGCGCCGTGACGCTGCGGGTCGGAGACCTCGAGGCCATGTCGGACTATTACTCCGGCGCGTTCGCGATGGAGCCGCTCGAGGAGCAGAGCCGCGCCCGTGAGGTGCACCGCGTGCTCGGCCGCGGCAATACACCGCTCGTGCGGCTGATTCACACCCCCGACCTGCCCGGCGTCGACCCGCGCCAGGCCGGCCTGTTCCACACCGCGTTCCTCTTCGAGACTCCCGGTAGCCTCGCGGCCACGGTCTACCGCGCCGCGCAGGACCCGCGCAGCCACTTCATCGGCTCCAGCGACCACCTCGTGAGCGAGGCGTTCTACTTCACCGACCCGGAGGGCAACGGCGTCGAGCTGTACACCGACCGTGACCGCAGCACTTGGATCCACGACGGTGAGCAGATCCGGATGGCCACGGAGTACCTCGATCCCAATGCCTACCTGCAGAGCCACCTCGACCGGGTGCTGCTGGATGCCGGCGCTGCCCTTCCCGGCGTGGTCGGGCACGTGCACCTCCAGGTTGGTGACATCCCGACCGCTCGCGCGTTCTACGTCGACGCACTCGGATTCGCGGCCACCCAGGGCGGCTACCCTGGCGCGCTCTTCGCCTCGGCCGGCGGCTACCACCACCACATCGCCATGAACACCTGGAACAGCCGCGGTTCCGGCCCCCGCGCGGCGAGCCTCGGCCTCGGCGACGTGGCCGTCACCGTGCCCGCGGCCGCGGACCTGCAGGCCCTCACCGCGCGCCTGACGGCCCGGTCGATTCCGTTCGCCGGTGACGGGCGCTCGGTCTCGGTCGCCGATCCGTGGGGCACCCAGGTCACCGTCTCGCTGCCCGACCTCTCCACCGACGAACTGATCGCCCGATGAGCGCCCTGCTCGCCGACATCCGCTCGCCCACCTGGGCCGCCGACGCCACGGGCGCGAATCCGCGATTGCACGGACGACGGCGTACCTGCGGGAGCACTCCAGCCGGGTCGAACGGGTCTACCAGGGACTCGCCCACGGCATTGACGCGGCCGAGGCCGGCGACGTGCGGGACTTCCTCGCTCTCCACGCCAGCGGGGGAGCGCTGGTCAGCGACTCACGTGTGTCAGGAGATCGGTCGGAAAAGAGGACGCTCGGGCCGATCCCGTCCTAGTGAAGTCACTTTCTCCCATAAACCACGTGGGGGATCGCATAGGCAGCCCGGAGCGGGGATCGACGCGGCTGCGGGCAGGCGGCCGCGGTAGCGCATCCGCCGCCCGCGGTCTAAACTTGAGTCGAGTCCACTCAAGTATCGCGAAGGATGTGTGTACATGGCCAACATGCAGGGCGCCCCCGGAACCGACGAGAAGCAGAAGACCGCGCTGGAACAGTACGGCGTGAACCTCACCGAGATCGCCAAGAGCGGCAAACTCGACCCCGTGATCGGGCGTGACGCCGAGATCCGCCGGATCAGCCAGGTGCTCACCCGCCGCACCAAGAACAACCCGGTGCTCATCGGCGAACCCGGCGTGGGCAAGACCGCCGTGGTGGAGGGTCTGGCCCAGCGCATCGTGGCCGGCGACGTGGCCGACTCACTCAAGGACAAGCAACTCGTGGCACTCGACCTGGCCGCCCTCGTGGCCGGCGCCAAGTACCGCGGCGAGTTCGAGGAGCGCCTCAAGGCCGTGCTCAAGGAGATCAACGACGCCGACGGCCAGATCATCACCTTCGTCGACGAACTGCACACCCTGATGGGCGCCGGCGGCGGCGAAGGGTCCGTCGCCGCATCCAACATGCTCAAGCCCATGCTCGCCCGCGGCGAGCTGCGCCTGATCGGCGCCACCACCCTCAACGAGTACCGCGAGTTCATCGAGAAGGATGCCGCGCTCGAGCGCCGCTTCCAGCCCGTGCTCGTGGACGAACCCAGCGTCGAGGACACCGTCGCCATCCTCCGTGGGCTCAAGGAGCGCTACGAGGCGCACCACAAGGTCTCCATCGCGGATGCCGCGCTCGTGGCCGCCGCCGCGCTGTCGAACCGGTACATCACCGCCCGGCAACTGCCCGACAAGGCCATCGACCTCATCGACGAGGCCGCCAGCCGGCTGCGGATGGAGATCGACTCCTCACCGGTGGAGATCGACGAGCTGCGCCGCAGCGTGGACCGGCTCAAGCTCGAGGAACTGGCCCTGAAGAAGGAGAAGGACGACGCCTCCAAGGCGCGGCTGGAGAAACTTCGCGCCGACCTCTCCGAACGCCAGGAGAAACTCGGTGAGCTGCAGGCCCGCTGGGACAAGGAACGGTCCTCGCTGAACCGGGTCGGCGACCTGCGCAAGCGCCTGGACAGCGCCCGCAGCCAGGCCGAGGTGGCCGAGCGACGCGGCGACCTGGAGAAGGCCTCCCGGCTGCTCTACGGCGACATCCCCGTGATCGAACGGGAACTCGCCGAGGCCGAGCAGACCGAGCAGGAGGGCCCCCGGATGGTGAACGACCAGGTCACCGCCGAGGACATCGCCGCCGTCGTGGCCGCGTGGACCGGCATCCCGGTAGGCCGGCTGCTGCAGGGGGAGACCGAGAAGCTGCTGGGCCTCGAGAGGGAGCTCGGCCACCGTCTGATCGGCCAGAAGCGGGCCGTGCGTGCCGTGGCCGACGCCGTGCGCCGCTCGCGCGCGGGCATCTCCGACCCCGACCGGCCCACCGGCTCGTTCCTGTTCCTCGGCCCCACGGGCGTGGGCAAGACCGAGCTGGCCAAGGCGCTGGCCGAGTTCCTCTTCGACGACGAGAAGGCCATGGTGCGCATCGACATGAGCGAGTACGGCGAGAAATTCTCCGTCTCCCGCCTCGTCGGCGCGCCTCCCGGCTACATCGGCTACGAGCAGGGCGGCCAGCTCACCGAGGCCGTGCGCCGCCGGCCCTATTCGGTGATCCTCTTCGACGAGGTGGAGAAGGCGCACCCCGAGGTGTTCGACGTGCTGCTGCAGGTGCTCGACGACGGCCGGCTCACCGACGGCCAGGGCCGCACGGTCGACTTCCGCAACACCATCCTGGTGCTCACCTCCAACCTCGGCTCGCAGTACCTGGTCGACCCCACCCTCAGCTGGGAGGAGAAGGAGCAGGCCGTGCAGCTGATGGTGCGACAGGCGTTCAAACCCGAGTTCGTCAACCGGCTCGACGACATCGTGGTGTTCTCCGCGCTCTCCACCGACGACCTCGCGCAGATTGTGGAGCTCTACGTGGACCGGCTGCAACGCCGCCTGGGCGAACGCCGGCTCGAACTGGCGGTGACCCCGGATGCCCGCGCCTGGCTCGCCGAGCGCGGCTACGACCCGATCTACGGGGCCCGGCCGTTGCGGCGGCTGATGCAGACCGAGATCGACGACAAATTGGCCACGGCGCTGCTCGGCGGCACCATCCGTGACGGCGAAACGGTTCTGGTGGACCTCGACGAGCACGGCGACACGCTGACCGTCTCGGCCACCCCCATCGGGCACGCCTGACCCCATGGTGCGACAGGTGCCCGCAATGGGGGCCATTGTGGTGCGGACCTGCTTGAATTCAGGGGAGGGCCGGCAACTGAGCCTGTGACGCCTCACAGAACGTGAGGATCGTCGAGTGATGCAGCTACGCGAGGGACCCGCGCCGGTCCGTCCGCGGAGTATCCGGGAGTTCCCGTACTCCCAGATACCGTTCCTGGCCGGGGTGTCGGTGCTGCTGGGCTTCGTGCTCGCCGGGGCGCCGGACACTCTATTCGAGACCGGCTTCCAGGTGGGTCTCGGCCTGGCTGTCGTCGCCACCCTGGTGGGCATGTTCGTGCCTTGGCGACAGCACGGGCACCAGTGGCTGGTCGTCGTTCCGCTGCTCGACGTCGTGGTGGTCGCGTTCCTTCGTGACGGGGTGCGCGACATCTTCCCCGCCGTGGGGATGCTCATCGTGCTGCCCGTGCTCTGGCTGGCCTACGGCTTCGCCTGGTGGGCGCTCGGCCTGGCCCTGATCGGCGCGCTCTTCGTGAGCGCCTTCCCGCTGGTTCAGGCCGGCGCCTGGCCCGCCGACGCCGTCGGCTGGGGCTCGGTGCTGTTGCTGCCCATCTTCACCGGATTCATCGCCATCACCGCCCGCGTCGCCGCCAACGCCCTGCGCGCGCAGCAACGCGAACTGGTAATGGTGTCCGCCGAGCTCCGCGCGGCGCTGCTGGAGAGCACCGACCGGCAGGCCACCTTCGAAGCGGTGATGGAGACCGTGGATGCCGGCATCGAGCTGTACAACCCGCAGGGCGAGGTGATCCTCAGCAACGCGGCCGCCCGCGCGCTGGCCGTGCGCACCGACTCGGCCACAGGCTCGTACGGCCGGGATGCGTCGCTCGTGTTCGACGTGGACCGCACCACCCTGGTCGCCCTGGACGATCAGATCGCCGCGAGGGCCATGCGCGGCGACCTCGTCGCCGGGCGGGTGTACTGGGTCGGCGGCGATGACGACCAGAGCGCCATCATCGCCTCGTCCCGCGTGGTCGAACGGGAGTCCGGGTATCCGCTGGGCACCGTCGTGGTGGCCACCGACGTCACCCCGCTGGTGGAGGCCATCGCGGTGCGGGACGACTTCCTGGCCACGGTGTCGCACGAGCTGCGCACCCCGCTGACCTCGATCATCGGCTACCTCGGCCTGATCGACGCCGAGGAGCTCGGCATCACCATGGAGATCCGCGTGATCGAGCGCAACGCCGAGCGCCTCCTGTCGGTGATCGCCCAACTGCTCAGCGCCACCGACGGCCAGCCGCCGATCCGCCGGGTGGACTCCGACCTCGGCCAGATTCTGCGCGCGAGCCTGGACACCGCCCGGCCGCGCGCGCAGGCCGCCGGCATCACCATCAGCGCCTGCGACGACGCGGTCGTGCGCGCCGACATCGACCCGGTCGCGATCGAACAGGTCATCGACAACCTGCTCGCCAACGCCATCAAGTTCTCCCGTGAGCAGGGCACGGTCACCCTCAGCGTCGACCACGATGGTACGGATGCGGTGCTGCGGGTCTCCGACGACGGCATCGGACTCAGCGCCGAAGATCAACGTCAGGTCTTCGACAGGTTCTTCCGCGCCCGCAACTCCACCGAACTGGCCATCCCGGGGATGGGCCTGGGCCTGGGCATCGTGCGGTCCTTCGTGAAGGCGCATTCCGGCACCGTCGAGCTCACCAGCGCGCTGGGTGAGGGCACCACGGTGACGGTGCGGCTGCCCCTGCGCGTTCGCGACGAGGTCAGCGCCCGGTCCACGTCGCCATGGGGATGTCGGCCCGCGCAAAACAGGAAATAGTGCGCAAAAAAGGAGGGGATCCCCGAAAACGTCCTTGTGAAGTGACTTTGTCCTTTTTTGCTGACGTCGGGCGGCTGGGCCCGCACATCCGTCACCGGGCGGCGTGGCTGCCGGCCGTGTTCCTGCACCAGCGGGGTGACGTGGTGCCCACCACGCCGGGGTGCCGCTGGGCTGTGAGCACGGCGAGGTCCCGCGAATTTTGGGGGCAACGCTCACAGTCGGAGGAACGGCGTAGGCTTTTGGGATGCGTGCAACAGTAATTTACGGCGAGCGGGATATCCGACTCGATGAAGTACCCAACCCCGTCCTCTCCACCGGCGGTGACGCCATCGTGCGGGTCGTCGCGGCCTGCGTCTGCGGCTCAGACCTCTGGCCCTACCGCGGCGTGACCCCCACCGACGAACCGCACCGGATCGGCCACGAGTTCGTCGGCATCGTCGACGAAATCGGCCCCGACGTGCAGACCATCAAGGTGGGCGACTTCGTCATCGCCCCGTTCTACGACTGCGACAACACCTGCGTCAACTGTCAGAACGGCGTCAGCACCTCCTGCCTGAACGGCGGCTGGTGGGGCTCCGACGACAGCCTCGGCGGCTTCGCCGACGGCGCCCAGGGCGAGCGCGTGCGGGTTCCGCACGCCGACGGCTCCCTCGTCGCCACCCCTGTGCAGCCCACGGATGCCCAGGTTCCGGGCCTCCTCACTCTGGCCGATGTGATGGGAACCGGCCACCACGCCGCCGTCTCGGCCGGCGTCACCACCGGCAGCACCGTCGTGGTGGTCGGCGACGGGGCCGTGGGCCTCTGCGCGATCATCGCCGCCAAGCGGCTCGGCGCCTCCCGCATCGTGGCCATGTCCAGGCACGCGGACCGGCAGGCCGTGGCCCGCGAGTTCGGCGCCACCGACATCGTGGAGGAGCGCGGCGATGCGGGCGTTGAGCGCATCCACGAGATGTTCGACGGCGTCGGCGCGGACTGCGTGCTCGAGTGCGTCGGCACCGAGGAGTCGATGGACCAGGCGATCCGCTCGGCTCGCCCCGGCGGCATGGTCGGCTACGTCGGCGTGCCGAACGGCGGCGCCGAACTGCCGATCAAGGCCCTGTTCGGCCGGAACGTCGGCGTCAACGGCGGCGTCGCCTCCGTGCGCGCCTATGTGGAGGAGCTGCTGCCCGAGGTGCTCAGCGGGGCGATCAACCCCGGCCGGGTGTTCGACCTGCAGCTGCCTCTCACCGAGGTGGCCGAAGCGTACGCCGCCATGGACGAACGCCGCGCCATCAAGGTGCTGCTGCGCCCGTAGCCCGCACCCCTCACATGACGAACGCCCCCTCGCTCGAAGCGAGGGGGCGTTTGTGCGACACCTGGGATGCTCAGTCGTTGACGAGCAGGACCTCGGTGAGCGGCTTGCGGGTGCGCGGGGCGATCTCGCGCTCGAGCAGCTCCGGGGTGAGGTCGGCGGCATCGCCGAGCACACCGAGCACGGTCACGGTGACGGCATCCTGGTTGGCCTTGAGGCGGAACGCGTCGGCCAGGGCCTTGCGGTCGATGCCGCCGAGCTGGTGGGTGGCGAGGCCCTCGTGCTGCGCTTGGATGGTGAGGTGCGCGACGGCCTGGCCCAGGTCGTACTGGGCCCAGGGGTTGTCACCCTCGGCGATGTTGAGGATCAGCACCGACGCCTTGTCGGCCCAGGCCTGGTTGAAGCCCATCAGGTTGGAGTGGATCTTGCGGAAGCTCTCCGAACCGCGTCGGGCCACGATGAAGCGGGCCGGCTGGTTGTTGTTGCCGGACGGAGCCCAGCGGGCGGCCTCGAGCACGGTGGTGAGAGTGTCCTCGTCGATGACGGCGGTCGGATCGAAGCCGCGGGGGCTCCAACGCTCGGCCATCGCCGGCAGGATCGGTGCCGTGGTGTCGGCGGCGCGGCTGTGGGTGTCTGTGATGAGGGTCATGATGCCCGGCTTTCTCTCGTGCGTGATTCCGATATCGGGGCGGGGCATCATCGTCCCAGTCGGGTCAACGCAGAGCGCGCCGAGATATTCCATGCATCCACATATTTGAGGCGGGGGTGCTGCTCAGACGGCCGGTTCGAGGTTGTCGCGCACTTTGCGGCGCAAGACCTTGCCGATCAGCGAGCGGGGCAGGTCGTCGACCTCGACGATCTTGCGGGGCACCTTGTACGCGGAGATGCGGGTGCGGCAGTACTCCCGGAGCCCGGCCACGTCCAGGGTGGCGCCGGCGATGAGCACCACAGCGGCCACGACATCCTCGCCGCCGTGCTCACTCTTGAGGCCGACAACGGCGGCATCGGCCACGTCGGGGTGCGACAGCAGGGCCGCCTCCACCTCCGACGGCGACACGTTGAACCCGCCGGTGATGATCAGTTCCTTGATGCGGTCCACGATGGTGACGAAGCCATCCGGCGACACCGTGACGATGTCGCCGGTGCGCAGCCAGCCGTCCGGGAGCAGTGTCTGGGCGGTCTCGGTGGGGCGATCCCAGTAACCGGAGAAGACCTGCGGTCCGCGGATGAGCAGTTCGCCCTCCTCGTCGAAGCCTCGGTCGACCGACGGGTCCGCCGGGTCGACCACCCGGATCTCGGTGCTGGGGAACGGCACCCCCACGGTGCCGGGTCGGCGGCTCGGGCCCATCGGGTTGCCCACCGCGATGGGGGAGCATTCGGTCATACCGTAGCCCTCCACGAGCAGGCCCCCGGTGGCCCTCTCCCACAGCTCAACGGTGGTCAGGGGCAGGCTCATCGCCCCGGAGATGGCGTATTTGGTGCCGCGCAGGCTGATGTTCTTCCTGGCGGCGGCGGTGACGAGCCTGTCGTAGATGGGCGGGACCGCGGGCAGGAACGTGGGTGGGGTGCGCTTGACGGCGTTGAGCACCAGGCCCTCGTCGAACTTGGGGAACAGCACCAGGCGGGCACCGATCGACATTGCGACGGTGAGGCAGAGGGTGAGGCCGTAGGCGTGGAACATCGGCAGGACGCCGTAGAACACCTCATTGCCGCGCTCGAGGCCGGGCACCCAGGCCTCGCTCTGCTGGGCGTTGGCCTGCAGGTTGAAGTGGGTGAGGATGGCTCCCTTGGGCGAGCCGGTGGTGCCGCTGGTGTACTGCAGCACCGCGGTGTCGCCGAGCAGCGGGCGCGGATGCGCGGTGCGCAGCCGGCGGGAGCCCACCAGGGCGCTCCACTCGATGGCTTCCTTGAGCGGCTGGGCCACGGTGAGGGCGGCCCTGGCGGTGCGGGACTTGGAGATCGGCAGCCGCAGCGCCAACCGGGTGGCTAACGGCATCGACCGGGTGACGTCGACGGCAACGACAGTGTGCAGGCCCATATCGCGCGGGAAGTCACGCACCATGGAGTAGACCTTGTCCCAGACGATGGCGACGCTCGCGCCGTGGTCTTCGAACTGGTGGCGGAGTTCCCGTTCGGTGTACAGCGGGTTGTGCTCCACGACGATCGCGCCGAGGCGCAGCACCGCGTAGAACGCCACGATGTGCTGCGGGCAGTTCGGCAGCACCAGGGCGACCCGGTCACCGGGCTTGACGCCCAGGCGGCGCAGGCCGTTGGCCACCCGGGAGATCTCCTCGCCCAGCTGGCCGTAGGTCATGGTGCCGCCGAAGAAGTCCAACGCCACCAAGGCGCCGAACCGACGGGTGGAGCCCTCGATCATGTCGACGAGGGTCTCGGTCGGGTCCGCGATGGTGTTGGGCACGCCAGCGGCGTAGGAGCTCAACCAGGGCTTGGTCGTGAAGACGTTCATGCGCTGACCAGTTCCTTCTTCAGGGCGGCGACGAAGTCGTCGACGTCGTCGGTGGTCGTGTCGAAGCCGCACATCCAGCGCACCTCGCCGGTGGCCGGGTTCCAGTCGTAGAACCTGTAGAACTCGCGCACCTTGTCGGCGACGCCGGCGGGCAGCACGGCGAAGATGGCGTTGGCCTGGGTGGGCTGGCTGAACGAGAGTCCGGTCACCGAACCATCCGCCAAGCCCTCTTCGAGTGCGCCGCGCAGACGCGCGGCCATGGCGTTGGCGTGATCGGCGTTGCGCAGCCACAGGTCGCCGTCGAGCAGGGCGATCAGCTGCGCCGAAATGAACCGCATCTTCGACGAGAGTTGCATGTTGATCTTGCGCAGGTACTTCAGGCCGGTGGATGCGTCGGGGTTCAGTACCACGATGCACTCACCCAGCATCATGCCGTTCTTGGTGCCGCCGAAGCTGAGCATGTCGACGCCGGCGTCGCTGGTGAACTCGCGGAACGGTACTCCCAGGGCGGCTGCGGCGTTGGAGATGCGGGCGCCGTCCATGTGCAGCAGCATGCCCTTGGCGTGCGCGTGGTCGGCGATGGCGCGCACCTCGGCCGGGGTGTACAGGGTGCCCAGCTCGGTGGTCTGGGTGATCGACACGACCAGCGGCTGGGCGCGGTGCTCGTCGCCCCACCCCCAGGCCTCCTGGTCGATCAGGGCCGGGGTGAGCTTACCGTCGGGGGTCTCGACCGGCAGCAGCTTGAGCCCGCCGACCCGCTCTGGGGCGCCGCCCTCATCGGTGTTGATGTGCGCGGTGCTCGCGCAGACCACCGCTCCCCAGCGCGGCAACATCGATTGCAGGCCGGTGACGTTGGCGCCGGTGCCGTTGAACACCGGGTACGCCTGAACCCCCTCACCGAAGTGCCGCGCGAAAACCCGCTGCAGTTCCGCGGTGTAGACGTCGTCGCCGTAGGCGATCTGGTGGGCGCCATTGGCTCGCACGATGGCGTCGAGGATCTCCGGGTGAATGCCGGAGTAGTTGTCGGATGCGAAGCCGCGGGAAAGCAGGTCATGGAGGGAGGTCACCCCTCCATCTTGGCGTAAACCGCTGTAGCGAATCTGTGCGTCTGCCCCGGGATGCCGCACGGATAGTGTGTGGGCACCCCGGGTCAGGACCGGATCCGCTCGCGCGGGTCGATCAGCCGCGCAAGGCCTGCTTGATGGTGACGCGGCCGCCCATTCTCAGCAGCGAGTTGCGGTAGATGCGCGAGCCGAGAACGATCACCCCGGCGGTGGTCACCGCGAGGATGACCAGGGCCAGCACCGGCTCCCACCACTCGGCCGAGCCCAGGAAGACGCGCACCGGCATGCCCACCGGAGCCGAGAACGGCACGTAGGACATGATGGCCATCACAACCGGGTTGTCGTTGAAGAAAACCACCAGGAAGTAGGGGATCATCACCAGGTAGGTCACGGGTGCCGTGGTGGAGCCGACGTCTTCCTGACGGGACACCATCGACGCCGTCGCGGCGAACAGGGCCGCGATCATCACGAAGCCGAAGGCGAAGAACACCGCGAACCACCCGATCGCCGGCCCCAGATCGGCCAGCAGAACCCGTTGACCGGTGACGGCCATGCCGATGCCCACCAGGAGTGTGATAGCAACGATTTGGCCCAGCGCCATGATGGAGTTGCCCACCACCTTGCCAGCCAGGAGGGCACGCACCGGAATGGCGGACATCAGAATCTCCACTACCCGGGTCTGCTTCTCCTCGACGACGCTCTGCGCAATGGTGGAACCGAAGGTGAGTGCCGACATGAAGAACACCAGGCCGAATCCGAGCGCCACGATGTAGACGAGGAATCCGCCCTGTTCGGCCGGCTCGAGCAGCTCGACGGTGGGGGCGACGCTGAGCGCGTTCATGACCGCGCTCGGCGGCGAGTCCAGGGCGATCACACTGACGCCGAGCAGCGAGTCGCTGGGAACCACGGCGGCTTCGACGGTGCCGTCGCGCACGAGCTCTTCGGCGGCCGCGACGTTGTCGGCGGAGACCATGGTGAGACCGGCGGACTCGCCGACGACGGAGCCGGCCGACCCGACCACGGCGACCTGGGTTGTGGACGGGTTGGCGCTCATCAGGCCGCCGGCGACGACGGAGCCGACCGCAATCAGCAGCAGTATGCCGGTAGAGATGAGAAACGCCTTGCTGCGCAGGCGCGAGACGATCTCCCGGGTGGCGACCAGCCAGACGCTGGCCCAGAAGTTGGGCGCGGTGTGGGCGGCCCTGGTCGAGGCGGGCGGGGACCCGGTGTGAGTGCCCGGCGTTGTTTCGGTGCTCATTGCACGACCTCCTTGAAGATGGTGGCGAGTGAGGGCCTGAGGTGGCCGAAGGAATGCACGGCGCCGCGGGTGAGGGCCTCGCGGAGAACCAGCTGGCTGGCGGCGTCGGACTCGGCTTCGAAGACGGCCTCGCCGCCGTCGAAGTCGATCACGGTGATGCCGGTCATGCCGCGGATCCAGCCGGCGTCGGCATCCGTGTGGATCTCGAACCTGGGGGTGCTGAACTGGTCGCGCAGACGCTCGCGGGACCCATTGGCGCGGATTTCGCCGGCGGCGATGATCACGAGGTCGTCGCAGAGCCGTTCGACCAGGTCGAGCTGGTGCGAGGAGAACAGCACGGGGGCGCCGGCGGCGGCGCGCTCTTTGAGAACCGTGAGCACGACCTCGACGGCGATGGGGTCAAGGCCGGAGAACGGTTCGTCGAGCACCAGGAATTCGGGGTCGTGCACGAGCGCCGCCGCGATCTGAGCGCGCTGCTGGTTGCCCAGCGACAGCGCCTCGACGAGGTCGTTGGCGCGCTCGCCCAGGCCGAGGCGCTCGAGCAGCTCGTTCGCGTTGCGCTTGGCGGCGCTGGTGGTCAGGCCGTGCAGTCGGGCCAGGTAGACCAGCTGTTCGGCGACCTTCATCTTGGGGTAGAGGCCCCGTTCCTCCGGCATATACCCGAACCGGCGGCGATCGCCGTCGCTGAGCGGGCTGCCGTCGAGCAGCACGCTGCCGGAGCCGGGCGAGAGCACGCCCAGAATGATCCGCATCGAGGTGGTCTTGCCGGCGCCGTTGGCCCCGACGAAACCGGTCATGCGGCCGGCACCCACGTTGAAGCTCACGTTGGTGAGTACCTGATGGGTGCCGTAGTGCTTGTTGATGTCCCTGATCTCGAGCATGTCTGCCCCTTCTGTGCGTAATGTCCACGCTAGGCATGCGGCGCCGGTGCCGCATCCGCCTGCGGGGTGAGCGGATGCCTCCGCCCAGAGGGTGAGGCAGCCACCGAGTGAGGCATCCGCCGGTCTACTCCTCGTTCCAGGGTAATTCGGTTCCGAAAGGCATCGGGTTGAGCGGGATGATGACCACCGGTCGTTGTTGCCCGTGGGCCAGGCGCACGGCCACTGACCCGATGAAGAACGTGCGCAGGGTGTGCCGCACGGACGGTTCGCGGGAGCCGACGATGATCATGAGGGCGCGCACTGTGCGGGCGAGGTTCCCGAGGGCCTTGGCGGGTTCGCCGGCGAGGGCTCTGGTGGACCAGACCACGGGTCTGCCGTGCAGGACGCGTTCGATTTGCGCCCGCAGGCCGGGATCGAACTCGGCCTCGGCCGTTTCGAGGGCGTCCGGGTCGAACGACGCGCTGGTCATGCTGCCGTCGGGCCGTTCTTCCAGCCTGTAGCGGCTGGGATCCACCGATGCGCAGATGAGCTCGGCGTCGAACTGGGCGGCGAATTCCGATGCGGCCAGGACCACGGCATCAGGCTGACCTGGCGTGACACCGACGACGACTGGCGGGGGTGTGCGCACCATGGCTGCTCCTTTGCGACGGAGGGCTCCGGCGCCGTTCCCAGGTGCCGGGCTCTTCCTCCGACCCTAACCGGGATACCTGCTGGGAACGCCGACGAATCGTCGACAGGATCGGTCAGAACGGGGGAGGGGTGTCGGTGCTGCCTTGCTGCGGTGCGGAGGGCGCTGAGTTGATCGGCTTGGGTGGCGGGCTGTCGTGGGCGGTGGGGTTCAGGGTGGCCGGGTCGTTGGCGGCGGTGCAGAGGGTGGCTTGGTCGTAGGTGGCTGGGTCGTAGGTGGCCGGGTCGGTGTTGGCGGGGGCGGAGGCGTATTTTCTGCCGGCGGGGGTGGTCCAGGTGAGGGCGCCGCCGGGGCCTTGGTTGGTGGTGAAGCTGGACTGGTGTTTGAGGCGGTGGCATGATTTACAAAGTTTCACGAGGTTATCCACGTCGGTGGGTCCGCCGGTGTTCCAGGGCCGGGTGTGGTCGATTTCGCTGAGCGTGGCGCGGCGGGTGCAGCCGATGCCTTGGCAGGTTCGGTCGCGGGCGTCGAGGTAGCGGCGCATGTCCGCCGGTGGGGCGTATTGCTCGCGGCCCATGCTGAGTCGGCAGCCGGTTTCGGGGTGGGTGAGGATGCGACTCCAGCTGGTCGCGGTGCCGGCGATCCGGCGGGCGGCCTCGGGGTCGATCGGGCCGTAGCCCTCGAGGATGGCGGGTTCGTCGCTGCGGCCCAGCAGGGTCAGTGCGGGCACGGTGACGTGCACGGTGCCGCGGATGCCGTGGCCGAGCCCGGCGGGTCCGACGCCGTCGCGGAGCAGGTCGCGGTACGCGTCCGCGCGGCGCTGATCCTTGGTGCGGGGCTCGCCGGTGCCGGCCGGGTCTGCGCCGGGTGTCGAGGCCTCGGCGCTCGCGTCGGTGTCGAGGGTGGCGGCGATGCGGCTGAGCCGGTCGTAGATCGCCTGGGCGTCTTCGGCTTTGAGGTAGGCGTTCAGCCACGCCATTCCGTCGGCGTCGGGCCGCAACACCACCCGGCGTGTGATGAAGCCGGCGTCGGCGCGGGTCTGCAAGGGCACCGGGTGCATCCGCTCCAGGATTCGGCCGGCGACCCGGACGAACTGGGTGGAGGTGAGTTTCTCCGCTGCGGGCAGCACCTTCGCTTCGAACGCGGGCAGGATCTCTTCGGGCACCCCGTCGGTGAGATCGAGCATCTTCACCGCGTGACCCCAGGTGATACTGCCCCGGCGAAGCGCCTGGTGGAACTGGGGCAGCTGGTCGGTGAGGCGGACGGCGTTGAACACCATCATCCCCGCCGTGCTCGCCTTCAACCGCAACGCCCCCGCAGCCTCGGCGGCCATGCACCGGCGGGCCAGTTCCTCGTCGTCCCAGGCCGGGCCGTGAGCGCCGGTGTCGGGGTCGTTCCGGCCGGACTCGACCGGGTCTCCGCACAGGCCCGCGATGATCCGCGGGTCGTGGCCGAGCCGGTCCAGCTCGGCCAGCAGCCGGGTGCGTTCCGCGTAGCCGGCAGCGATGACCTTCTCGTTGGCGATCAGCGGGTCGATCACCGCGTTGATCGCCGCCGCAACCGGGTCGACCGTCGGGTCGAGAGCGACGCCCCGGGGCTCTTTCGGTGTGGCATCTGAGGTGGCCATAGGGACAGTGAATCACCCACCACCGACACTCCCCGGCCCGGAAAGAAAGCTGTGGAAAGGTACTTGGAGACTCGCCTGTGGAGGAGGGGCGCGCCCTGACAACCGTGCGCCAAGCGCCATCACAATCGTGGTCAGCGCTGCTGCGCCGCCCCCGGCACGACGATGCCGTGTTCGTACGCGTACACAACGGCCTGGATGCGGTCGCGCAGTCCGAGTTTCTGCAACACCTTCGACACGTGCGTCTTCACCGTGGCTTCACCGAGGTACAGCCGCGCGGCGATCTCGGCGTTGGCGAGGCCCAGGGCGATCAGCTCGAAGACTTCCCGCTCCCGGTCGGTGAGCTCGCCCACCTCGGCGGGCTCCGGCAGGAGCGCCCGCGCGCCATCCGGCGCACCGGTTGGCGCAGACGACGGCAGCGCGCCGCGGGCGAAGCGTTCGATGACCCGCCGGGTGATCTCGGGCGAGAGCAACGCATCACCGCGGGCGAGCACCTGCACGGCCTCTACGAGCGCCTCGGGGGTGGCGTTCTTGAGGAGGAACCCGCTGGCACCGTGCTGCAGGGCGGAGAACAGGTAGTCCTCCCGGTCGAAGGTGGTGAGCACCAGCACTGCGGCGCGGCTGGCCGGGTCCGCGACGATCGTGCGGGTGGCGGTGAGACCGTCCATGCCCGGCATCTGCACATCCATGCAGACCACGTCGGGTTGCAGGGCGGCGGCCTGGCTGATCGCGGCGGCCCCGTCCGCGGCCTCGCCGACGACCACGATGCCCGGCTCGGACTCCAGGATGATGCGGAACCCGGCACGCACCAGAGCCTGATCGTCGACGAGGAGCACCCGGATCAGCGCGCTCATTCGGCAGCCTGCTCGGTCATCGGCAGAAGCCCGTCGGGTGTGCTCGGCGCGGAGGCGCCGGCGAGCGGCACCCGGGCGCGCACCAGGTATCCGCCGCGCGGCCGGTTGGCCAGGACGAGAGTGCCGCCGACCGCGGCGACGCGCTCGCGCATGCCCTGGTGGCCGAGCCCGCCGGCTGCCCCGGCCCCGGCCCCGGCCGGCACGGATCGCGCGTGCGCTCCCCGGCCGGTGTCGGTGATCTCCACTTCCACGGCATCCGTTTCGTAACGCAGCCGCAGGTCGGCTGTCGCGCCGGCTCCGGCGTGCTTGCGGGTGTTGGTGAGGGCCTCCTGCGCGATACGGTACAGGCTCAGGCCGATGGTGCCGGGCACCTCGCGCGGGTCGCCGATCACCTGATGCCGCACGTTCAGGCCGGCGTCGGTGTTCTCCCGGGCCAGCTCGGCCAGCTGGTCGACCCCGCGGGTGCTGGTGCTCTGATGGGTGGGCCGGGCGGCGTCGCAGTCTGCGTCGTCGGCGCGGAGGGCGCCGAGCATCGTTCGCAGCTCCTCCACAGCGGTGCGGGCGCTCACTTCGATCACCCCGATCGCTCGGCCGGCGCCGACCGGGTCACGGCTCAGGATGCGTCGTGCCGCGCCGGCCTGCACGCCCATCACCGATACGTGGTGGGCGACCACATCGTGCAGTTCCCTGGCAATGCGCAACCGCTCCAGGGTCACGGCCTGCATGGCGGTGCGTTCGCGTTCCGCGGCGAGTTCTTGGGTGCGGGCCTCGAGCGCCGCGGAGCGCCGGGCGGCATTCCACGCGGCATCGCCGAAGTAGAACGCGGCCCAGAAGTAGACCAGGTTGAGCAGCACCTGGAGCAGACCGAAGGCGGCGTAGGGCGAGAAGAATCCCTCCCTGGACATCTCGGGAATGGTGGTGGCCTGGTTGGCCTGTTCGATCAGGCTCCAGAACAGCCAGATGAACATGCCCGCGATGATGCCCAGCCGGGTCCACCTGGCCACCGCTCGGTGGTGGCTCCACGCCCCCACCGAGTAGATCGCCACGTAGAGGCAGATGCTCGAGAAGAGGGCATCCGTAAGGCCGATCGAGCCGAAGACACCGAAAACGACCGCAACCGACAGCGCCACGATTTCGGGGAAGCGCCGCCGTGCCGCCAGCGGCAGGGCGATCAGTGCCACCCACAAAACAGCGAGCCACGCGGGCGAGTCGTCCATGATGCCGGCGCTGCGGGTGAGGGTGAGGCTGAGCGCGGTGCCGCCGGCCAGCGCCACCGCCACCCAGGCATCCGCCCGGTAGCCGGAGCGGGGGCCGCGCGGCCGGAGCCAGCCGTCGGCCAGCGGGTCGGCGGACCTGGAGGTGCGGACGTCGGTACTCATGTCACCACGCTAGCGCCGCACCCGAACGGGCGCCTCAGCCCAGCGGTGGATCCGGGACGAAGGGCCGCACGAATTCCGGACCATTTCGCTTGCACGTCGTGCGTCGTTGCACTTAGTGTAATCACGTGACAACCGTGAACCTTGCCCCGAACCTTGCCCCCGATCGCCGCGCCGAGCTCAAGGCTCGTCACCGCGAGGCGATTCTGGATGCCGCTGACGCGCTCATTCGCGAGCGCGGCAAGCCGCAGTTCAGTGTTGATGAACTTGCCGAGCGAGCGGATGTCTCCAGGCGCACGGTGTTCAACCACTTCGGCTCGCTGGATGACGTGATCATGACCACCTGCACACGGTTGCTCAGCGCCGTCGTCGACGAATTCCGGGCGGCGACGCAGGCGTCCCCCGCGGGAGACGGCAGCCTCGTTGCCCTCTTCAACGAGATCACCGCCGCCGTGCGGGCCATGGACCTGCCCACCGTGGTCGCCTACCTCTGGGAGGTGCTCGACGCCGATTGCGAGATCGCACGCTCGCCGCACGCCCTGGGCGATGTCTTCACCCGGGCGACCGAGCAGCTGTCCACCGAAATCGCCGAGCGCAACACCGCGATCGACGAGTTCGAGGTGGCGATCCTGGTCAGCTCGCTGATGAACGGTGTCGCCGTGGTGTCCGGCCACTGGATCGCCCGCACCCAGGGGACGCTCGACGAGCGCTCACGGGCCGTGTGGGACGACCTGCTCGACCGCCTCATCACCTCGGTCCGTGCCGGCTACACCGCGGCCTGACCGCGTCGTTTCCCCGCTCCACCACCAGCTCTCTTCCCGATGACGCGATGCGAGACACCGTCAGTAACCCGACCTCAAGAAAGAACCTCTAGGACTATGGCATCCCTCCTGTACCGACTCGGCCGGTTCTCCGCTCGCCGAGCCTGGCTGATCATCGTCGCCTGGGTGGTCATTCTCGGCCTCGCCGGCGGTGCGTTCGCGCTGTTCGGCGGCACGCTCACCTCCTCTGTCAGTATCCCGGGCACCGCCACCCAGGCCGTCAGTGACGAGCTCGCCGAGAAGTTCCCCGCCGCAAGCGGCGGTCGGGGGACCGTCGTCTTCACCACCACCGACGACTCGGCGTTCACGGCCGAGCAGAAGACCGCGATCGGCGACCTGCTCACCGACACCGTCGGGCTCGACAACGTGAAGTCGAGCACGAACCCCTTCGACACCCAGGCGCAGATCGACGACCAGGCCCAGAAGATCGTGGACGGCCGCGCACAGATCACCGACGGCACCGCCCAGATCGACGCCGGGCAAGCGCAGATCGATGCGGCCACGGCGCAGCTCACGGCCGGCCAGGCGCAGCTCGACGCCGCTCGCAGCCAGGCGGAGGCCGCCGGACAGCTCGCCGCCGCCCAGCCGGCACTCGAGGAGCAGCGGGCCCAGCTCGCCGCGGGTGCCGCGGCGATCGCCGAGCAGCAGGCCACGCTGGATGCGAGCCGCACCGAACTCGAGGCCCAGAGTACCGCCCTCGAACAGGGCTCCGACCTGCTCGACCTGGCCGCAGGCATCCGCCAGGTCTCGGTGGACGAGACGACCGCCGTCGCGAGCCTGCAGTTCGACACCTCGCTCAACCAGGTGCCGGCCGAGTCGAAGGAGGCGATCGTCGAGGAGATGGACAACGCCGGCATCGACAACGTCACCGCCGAGGTCTCCAACGACATCGCGGCCAGCATTCCCGAGATCCTCGGCCCGGGCGAGATCGGTGGCGTGATCATCGCCGCCGTCGTGCTGTTCGTCATGCTCGGCACCCTGATCGGTGCGGGTCTCCCGCTGATCAACGCGCTCATCGGCGTCGGCGTCGGTGTGCTCGCGTCGCTCGCCCTGTCCGGCTCCGTGGAGATGCTCTCGGTCACTCCGGTCCTTGGCGTGATGCTCGGCCTGGCGGTCGGGATCGACTACTCGTTGTTCATTCTCAACCGGCACCGCACCCAGCTGCGAAACGGGGTGCAGATGCAGGAGTCGATCGGCCTGGCCAACGGCACCTCCGGCAACGCCGTGGTGTTCGCCGGCGCCACCGTGCTCATCGCGCTGCTCGCCCTCAACCTCACCGGCATCCCGTTCCTCGGGCTGATGGGCACCGTCGGCGCCGTCTGCGTCTTCGTGGCGATACTCATTGCGATCACCCTGACGCCGGCGTTGCTGGGCCTGGTCGGCACGAAGATCCTCACCAAGAAGGCCCGCGCGCACATCGGCACCCCACACGCGAAGGTCGTGGCCCCCGACAAGCCGATGAACACTGTGCGCGCGGTCGTCACCGTGATCGCGGGCATCGTCGTGCTGCTGATCGTGGCGATCCCGGCGCTGTCGATGCGTCTGGGCCTGCCCGCCGGTTCGTCCGAGCCGCTCGACTCCAGCGCGTACCGGGCCTACAAGCTCGTCGACGACAAGTTCGGCGCTGGTATCAACGGCCCGCTGCTCGTGGTCGCCGACCTTGACGCTGCCATCACCGACGACGACCTCATCGCCGAACAGGTGCGCATCGGAACCGCGCTCAAGGCGGAGAACGACGTCGTCGCGGTCGCACCGATCGGCGCGTCGGATGACGACCTGCTGCTGGCCTTCCAGGTCATCCCCAAGGAGGGGCCGACCAGCGAGTCGACCGAGCAACTCGTGCGCGACCTGCGCGGCCTCGACATCGACGGCGTCAGCTCCCTCGGCGTCGCCGGCAACGCATCCGGCAACATCGATGTGAGCGAAAAGCTCGCCGACGCGTTGCCGCTGTACCTGCTCGTGGTTGTGGGGCTCTCGTTGATCATCCTGATCTTCGTCTTCCGCTCGATCCTGGTACCGGTCACCGCCACGCTGGGCTTCGTGCTGTCGCTGTTCGCGTCCTTCGGCGCCATCACGGCGGTCTTCCAGTGGGGCTGGCTCGGCTTCCTGTTCGGCATCCACGATCCCGGGCCCATCCTGAGCTTCCTGCCGATCCTGGTGGTCGGTGTGCTGTTCGGGCTGGCCATGGACTACCAGCTGTTCCTGGTCAGCGGGATGCGCGAAGCGTACGCGCACGGCGCACCGGCGCGGCTGGCTGTGCAGCGTGGTTTCCACGCCGGGCGCACCGTGGTGATCGCGGCAGCGCTGATCATGGCGTCGGTCTTCTCCGGCTTCGTGTTCTCGAACTCGGTGATGATCCAGTCGATCGGCTTCGGCCTGGCCATCGGCGTGCTGCTGGATGCGTTCGTCGTTCGGTTGCTCATCATCCCCGCCGTGATGCACCTGCTCGGTGACGCGGCGTGGTGGCTGCCGAAGTGGCTGGACCGCATTCTGCCCAACGTGGATGTGGAGGGGGCGTCGCTTGAGCGCACGCACCCGGTGCACCCGGTGGCCGAGCCCGAGCGTGAGACCGTGGCGGCTCCGCGGCGCTGACTGCCCGGCCGCGCACCGCCGGTGCCGGGTTCGGGCAGCCCGATGCCGTCGCGCGGGGCAGGCGCCGGTAGGCGGGTGGCGTGCCACCCGCCTACCGGCGCCTTGCCCGCGCATCGCGCCGTGGGCATCCGTGGGCGGCGAGCCTGGGCGGCGAGCCTGGGCGGCGAGCCTGGGCGGTGAGCCTAGGCGGTGAGGATGCGGCGGGTGTTGTTGAGCTCCGCGGCGGGGGAGTCCCAGAGGGACACGACCTCGGCGGCAAGCCGGGATTCGAGGCCCTCGAGGGCGCGCACCGCGAAGATCACTGCGGCGGCGGTGTCGCCGGACTTGGCGAAACCGTGCCCCACCGCCCTGGTCCAGGTCTCGGCGGCGGCCTTGGCGCTGGCATAGTTCGCGCCGCCGGGAGTGGGGGCCGTCACCGACACCGACGACACGATCGCCAACCGGCCGGCGAGGGACGCCAGCAGGTCAGCGTTGAACGCCCGGGTGGTGTTCCGCAGCGTCTGCAGCACCCGCCGGTGCAGGAAGTCCCAGTCCTCGTCGGACTGGCCGTCGAGTCCGCCGCCGCCGCGCCAGCCGCCGACCAGGTGCACAAGAGCGTCGATCGGGCCGTGCTCGGCGTGCGCCGTGGCGGCCAGGGCCGTCACGGCGGTGAAATCGGCCAGGTCGCACACATACACGGATGCGTCCGGCGCCACCGTGCGCACCCGCTCCAGGCGACCGGCGTCGGAACCCACGGCAAGCACCCGGGCGCCGGCGCCGGCCAGGGCGGCCGCGACGGCCACCCCGGCAGCGCTGGTGGCCCCGGCGACAAGCACGGCGTGTCCGGCGACGGCGCGCGCATCGTTCACGGGATCAGGCATCCGCGGTGATGCCCACGGTCGACTCGATGACCGGCTTCATCTTCTTGTCGAGCGCCTCGAAGAACATCGAGAGCGGGAACTCGTCATCGAGGACGAGGTCGGTGTAGCCCTTCGGCGGCCCGGCGAGCACCTCCAGCGGCAGCCCGCGCGCCCAGGTCGACGCCGGGTTGGGCGTGAGGGTCTTCGTGAGCATCTCGTACGCCGCCAGCCAGTGCGCCTTCTTCGGCCGGTCGATCGACTCCCAGTACAGTTCGTCGATCTGGGCGCCGAGCGCGATCACCACGTCGGGCACCGCGTCCCAGTCCAAGGAGAGTGCCGTGTCGGTCCAGTGCAGCACGTGGTGCTGGTGCAGCCAGGCGAACAGCAGCTGGCCGCCCAGGCCGTCGTAGTTCCGCACCCTCGTGCCGGTGATGGCGAACCTGAAGATCCGGTCGAAGATCACCGCGTACTGCACGAGCTTGGCGTGCCGGCGCGCCTCGGGGCTGGCGGCGTCGTCGCGTTCGATCTTCACCGATTCGCGGAACGCGGTGAGGTCGCAGCGCAGCTCCTCGAGCGAGTAGAGGAAGAACGGCATCCGCTGCTTGATCATGAACGGGTCGAACGGCAGGTCACCTCGCATGTGGGTGCGGTCGTGGATGAGGTCCCACATCACGAAGGTCTCTTCGGTGAGGTGCTGATCGTCCAGCAGCGCCGCGGCGTCGGCGGGCAGCTCGAGCCTGGTGATCTCGGCGGCGGCCCGCACCACCCGGCGGAACCTCGCGGCCTCCCGGTCGGCGAAGATCGCACCCCAGGTGAAGGTGGGGATCTGCCGCATCGCGACGGTCTCGGGGAACAGCACAGCCGAGTTGGTGTCGTAACCGGCCGTGAAGTCGAGGAACCGGATGGGCACAAACAACGTGTTCGTGTACTCCAGTTCCAGTTCGGCCACGAACTCCGGCCAGATCACCTCGATCAGCACCGCCTCGACGAGTCGGTTGGTGCTGCCGTTCTGCGTGTACATCGGGAACACCACGAGGTGTCGGATGCCGTTCGCCCGCTTTTGCTGCGGTTGGAAGGCCATCAGCGAGTCGTAGAAGTCGGGCACGCCGAAGCTCTCGGACGCCCAGCGGTCGAAGTCGACCACCACGGCGGCCAGGTAGTCGGCGTCATGCGGGAAAACTCCGGCGAGCTCGGTGATCGCCGAGGTGATCTCGGCGACGGAAGCGCGGGCAACCCGGTGAGCGCCGGGCTCGGGGATCGAGCCGTCCTGCGCCTGCACCGATTGGAGGGCGGTGGCGGCGGTCTTCAGCCGCAGCCAGGCTGGCGAGTGCACGAGATCTGCGGTGCGGGTGTCCTCGAGAACCTCGGGCTCACCGACCAGTGCGTTTGCAATGTAATTCGACATGGGAACCTCCCGTCCTCGTGAGTGCCGCGGGCGCGACGTGCGTCGGCGCACCGCGTGGGTTGATGCCGGTGTGCGCCGACACCAGAGTAACCGGGGGCTGACGGCGTTTTCATGCGGGCCGCCGCAGTGAATCGCCGTCTTCGCCGGGTTTCGCGCCGGTTCGCGTCGCCGAACGCGGTCTTCCGGATGCTCAGAGGCCGGACAGGACGCCACCGATGAGAGCCGCTCCGATGACCAGCAGCAGCACGCTCATGATCGCGGCGTTGTGGCGCACCAGGAATTGGCGCAGGTCCTCCAACCTGGCCCTCAGGCCGTCGCGGGCCACGAAGGCGGAGACGACCGGCACCAGGACGCTGGTTGCCGCGATCAGCGTGTAGGCCGCGGCCACCGTGATGGTCGACCCCAGGGGCAGGCCGGCGCTGCCGATGGTGATGCCCGCGCCCACGCCGAGCAAAAGCTCCTTGGGATTGGCGACCGACAGGAGCACTGCCAGTCGTGCTGCTGTGGCCGGTGTGCTGTCCTCGATCGAGGCCATCCAACCGGGGAGGCTCGCGTCTTCACCGGTCAGAGGTCGCCCCCCGCCACTTGCTCAAGCCGAGCACGATGAGCGCGAACCCCACCAGTATCCGCACCACCGAGGCGGCCGGTGACGCCTCGGCGGATCGTTCGAGCAGGTCCGAGACCGCGGCAACGGTGCCGACGACAACGGCCACGCCCAGCAGGCGGCCGGCCAGGAATGCCGCGGCCGCCGGCCGACCGGTCTGTGACAGTAACACCAGCACGACAGCGATGATCGGGAACGGACTCAGCTCAACCGCGACGGCGACGGGCAGCACCGCACCGAAAGCCTCGATCATCGCAGTCCCGTCTCCACTTGAAGTCAGGGTCATCGTGGCACGATCCGGTCCGGGCCGGACAATGGGCTCATCCACCTGGATAGTTGACACATGGACATCGAAGAAGGTACCTTCACCCGGCCGGTTCTTCTGGCGGACTTGGCTCGGCGGGTGCTCGCCCTGCTCGGTGACCACGGCCGCATCATCGTGGGTATCACCGGAAGCCCGGGCGCGGGCAAGACCACCCTGGCGAAGCAGCTGGTGGATCGCCTCAACGACGGCGGCACCGGCTCCCGGGCGGTGTACCTGCCGATGGACGGCTTCCACCTGGCCAACACCACCCTCGACAGGCTCGGCATCCACGACCGCAAGGGCGCCATCGACACCTTCGATGGGTGGGGCTTCGTCGCCCTGCTGAACCGGGTGCTCAAGGAGCAGGACCACACCGTCTATGCGCCGAGCTTCGAACGCACCGTTGATGAGGGCATCGCGGGCGAGATCGAGATTCCGGCCGGCACCCGGATCGTGATCGTGGAGGGCAACTACCTCCTCGTCGACCAGGAACCGTGGAACCGGATCCCGGGCCTTCTCGCCGAGACCTGGTTCTGCCAGACCGCCGCTGAAGAAAGGCACTCCCGCCTGGTCGACCGGCATATCCGGCACGGCCGGAGCCCGGAGGCGGCCGACGCGTGGGCGAGCTCGGTGGACGGCGCGAACGCGATCCTGATCGAGCAGACCAGGGCGCGGGCCGATCTATCGGTCTCCGGGGCAGTATGCCGAGGGTGATGCGTTCATCGGCATCGCAGCGCAAACACTTTCGCGGCCTGCCGCGCTGAGCCCGGGCGGCCGTTCCGGTGGCCGCGCCGCGTCACGACTTGGTAAACACTCGGCCAATAGTTTGTTCTCCCTTGCGCGCGTTTCGTTCGTAAGGTTTACTAACAAACATGACAGCCACCGGCGCCCCGCGGATGATCCAGGACCGAGCCCTCCGTCCCACGACGAAGGTCCTGCCCGAACACATCCGCCTGAACAACCGCACCCTGGTGATGCAGACGCTGTACCGCGCCGGCCTGCAAAGCCGCGCGGACCTGGCCCGGGAAACCGGCCTGACCCGGGTGACGGTGTCCGACCTGATCAGCGAGCTGATGGGGGAGAACCTCGTCATCGAGCTCGGCCAGCGGCAGGAATCGCGCCCCGGCAAGCCCGCCACCCTGTTGGACATCAACCGGGTCGCGTTCCAGATCGTGTCGCTCGACCTCTCCGGGCATACCCGGTTGCGCGGCGCCGTGCTCAGCCTCGACGGTGCGGTGCTCTCCAGCTCGGAAGTCGAGCTGGCCGGAGCCCGCGGCGAGGCCGCCTTCGACAAGGTCGCCGAACTCCTCGCCCAGGTGATCGCCCGGGCCACCGCCCCGATCCTCGGTGTCGGAATCGGGTCCCCCGGCATCGTCGACGGGGCCGGCATCGTGCGGAACGCGCCCAACCTGGGCTGGCGCGACCAGCCGCTCCAGGCCCGGCTGCAGGATGCGACCGGCCTGCCCGTGCGGGTGGTCAACGATGCCAACGCCGCCGTGCTCGCCGAACACAGCTTCGGCGGCGCAGACCACGATCTGCTCCTGGTCAAGGTGGGCCACGGTGTCGGCGCCGGCCTGCTGATCGGCGGTCGGGCCATCTTCGGTGAACGCTTCGCCGCCGGTGAGATCGGCCACGTCGTCATCGGCACAGACGACGGCCCGCTCTGCGCCTGCGGCAAGTCCGGCTGCCTCGAGGCCTGGCTCTCGGTCCCGCGGCTGACCGCGGCGATCCACGACGCCACCGCCCAGGCCGCCACACCGGCGGATGCCGAGCAAGCCGTCTCCGACATCCTCACCGAAGCGGGCCGCCGGCTCGGCATCATCCTCGCCCCCGTCGTCGGTGCCCTCAACCTGCTCGAGATCGTGTTGAGCGGGCCACCCGAACTTCTCGATGGCCCGCTCTCCACGGCCACCGTCGAGACCCTCCGGTCCCGGACCATGGCCACCGAAACCGGCGATCTCACCCTGCGCATGACCGCACAGGGGGAGGACATCGTGCTCCGCGGTGCGGCCGTCATGGTTCTCTCCGCACAACTCGGAGTCTCGTAGCCCCAACGCTTCCCCTGCACCAACGATGTGGCGCCCGCCAACGTCGGCAATCCCCGAAAGGAAAAGCTCATGACGAGAAAGATCGTATCTCTCACCGCACTGGCCGCCGCCTCTGCGCTCGTGCTGGCGGGATGTTCATCCGCGGCCGATGACGGTGCCGACGCCTCCTCCGACAACAGCGACAAGAGCATCACCCTGTGGCTCGCCGGCGGTGACACCCCCGATGAACTGCGCGACTACCTCAAGAAGGAGTTCACCGCAGAGACCGGCGCCACGCTGAACATCCAGCAGCAGGACTGGGGAGACCTCGTCACGAAGCTGACCACCTCACTGCCGGACGCCAACAACACGCCCGACGTCGCCGAGCTGGGCAACACCCAGTCGTCGACCTTCACCAACGTGGGGGCGTTCCTGGACGTCTCGGACCTGTATGAGGAGCTCGGCGGCAGCAAGCTGCTGCAGTCCTTCGTCGACGCCGGAAAGGTGGGCGAGAAGAACTACGCCCTGCCGTACTACTTCGGTTCGCGTGCCGTGTTCACCCGGGCCGACGTCTGGGCGGCAGCCGGCGTCGAGCAGCCGACGACCCTCGATGAGTTCAACGCCGGTGTCGCCGCGGTCAACGCCGCCGACCCGCTGGGCATCCCCGACTTCTCGGGCTTCTACCTCGGCGGCCAGGACTGGCGCAACGGCATCTCCTGGATCTTCGCCAACGACGGCGACCTCGCCACCGTCAAGGACGGCACCTGGACCTCGACGCTGGCCTCCGAGAACACCCTGAAGGGCCTCGCCCAGCTGCAGGAGCTGTACAAGTCCGCCTCCAACGCGCCCAACGACGCCAAGGACTCGAACCAGTACATCTACCTCAACGACAGCGACGAGATCAAGGATGCCGAGGGCGCCGTAACGTCGAACACCTCGCTGTCCGCCGCCACGATCATGGCTCCCACCTGGGCGCACTGGTCGATCGGCACCCTCGGCGCCGACGCCGACGGCAAGGCCACCCGCACCTGGGATGACACCAAGAACGCGGTCTTCGCGCTGCCGGGCAACGACGGCAAACCTGCCCCGGTCTTCGCCGGCGGATCCAACATCGGCATCTCCGCGACGAGCAAGAACCCCGAGCTGGCCAAGAGCCTGCTCAAGATCATCTACTCGGGGGAGTACCAGACCATGCTCGGCCAGAACGGCCTCGGCCCGGCGAACAGCGACTACGTGGACTCGCTCGGCGACGACCAGTTCGCCGAGGCACTGATCGCCTCGGCCTCGAACTCGAAGCTCACCCCGGCGGCGCCCGGCTGGGCCACGGTGGAGGGCTCGCTCGTGATGGAGGAGTTCTTCAGCAAGATCGAGGGCGCCACCGACCTCAAGGCCCTCGCGAAGGAATACGACGCGAAGCTGACGCCGATGCTGAACGGCGAGTAACACGCGCACCTGTCGAACCAGACGAACAACGAAGGGAGGACCGGCGTGACCACGCAGAACCTCGTGCTGGGCCAGGCCGATCCGCCGCGCCAGGCCAGGCCCCGCAAAAAGGGCAGATCAACGCCGTACCTGCTGGTCATCCCGGCCTGCGGCATCCTGATCCTAGCGCTCGGCTACCCGCTGGTCTGGCAGTTCATCACCTCGATGCAGAGGTTCGGACTCTCCCAACAGTTCGGCCAGCCTCCGGAGTTCGTCTGGTTCGACAACTACGTCACCCTGTTCACCGACCCGTACATGTGGACCGTGGTGGCCCGGTCGCTGGCCTTCTGTCTGGTCACGGCCGCGGTCACCATGGCCATCGGTACCCTCATGGCACTTCTGATGAACGCCGTGCACACGGCCGTGCGCATCACCCTGCAGATCTCGATGCTGCTCGCCTGGGCGATGCCCGTCGTCGCGGCGATGACGGTCTGGAACTGGCTCATCGACTGGCGCCGCGGCGTGCTGAACTCGGTCCTGACCGGCATCGGCCTGGATTTCCAGAACCACAACTGGTTGGCAGACCCGCTGTCGTTCTTCGTCGTCGCGATGGTCATCGTGGTGTGGATGAGCGTTCCGTTCGTGGCGTTCTCGATCTACGCCGGTCTCACCCAGGTGTCCACCGAGGTGCTCGAGGCCGCCCAGCTGGACGGCGCCACGCTCTCCCAGCGGCTCCGGTTCATCATCGTTCCGATCATCCGGCCGGTGCTGGCCATCATCCTGCTGCTGCAGGTGATCTGGGACCTGCGGGTGTTCACCCAGATCCGGCTGCTGCAGGATGTCGGCTCGATCGCCTCGGAGACCAACCTGCTCGGCACCTATATCTACCAACTCGGCGTCGGCTCCAGCGACTTCGCGATGGCCAGCGCCGTCTCGATCTTCGTGCTCGTGCTCACCGTGGCGCTGAGCTGGTTCTACGTACGCAGCATGCTCAAGGAGGACGAATCATGACCTCGACAGTCCAGACCGCCTCGACCGTCTCCCGGCCCCGACCCAGCGCTCCGCCGGCCCGGCGGCCGGGTGGCCCCAACGGCACCCGCCGCATCCGGCCCGGACGGATCGTGCTGGGCGTTGTGGGCATCGTGGTGTCGCTGATCTGGGTCTTCCCGGTCTACTGGATGCTCAACTCATCGCTGCTGCCCAATGTGGTGCTGCAGAGCACCACCCCGACCTGGCTGCCGTTCGGCGGCTCACTGGACAACTTCGCCGCCGTCTTCTCCGGCGGCACCTTCCTGCCCGCCCTGGGCATGAGCACGGCCATCGCCATCATCACCGTGGTGTTCTGCCTGCTTTTCGCGTTCCTCGGGGCGCTGGCGATCAGCCGGTTCCGGTTCCGCGGGCGCAAGGCGTTCGTCCTGGCCGTGCTGCTGATCCAGATGCTCCCCGCCGAGGGGCTCTTCATCGCCCAGTACAAGCTGATGGGCAGCCTGAACATGCTCAACTCCATCGTGGGGGTGAGCATCATCTACATCGCCGCCGTCGTGCCCTTCACGATCTGGATGCTGCGCGGCTTCGTCGCCGGGGTGCCCGCCGACCTCGAGGAGGCGGGCATGATCGACGGGCTGAGCCGCACCCAGGCCTTCATGCGCATCACCTTCCCGCTCCTCGCTCCCGGGCTGGTGGCGTCGGGCGTGTACGCCTTCCTGCAGGCCTGGAACGAGTTCACGGTCGCCCTGGTGTTGCTGCAGGACAACTCCAGCCAAACGCTTCCGCTGTGGCTGCGCGGCTTCATCCAGGCCAGCGCCAGCCGGGCCACCGACTGGGGCCAGGTGATGGCGGCCTCCACCATGGTGGCCATTCCGGTGATCATCTTCTTCCTCTTCGTGCAGGGCAGAATGACCAGCGGACTGGTCAGCGGGGCGGTCAAGGGATGACCAGCCTCCTCGGCGACGAGACCCTGGTGCGTAGCCACATCCGGGCCACCCTGATGCCGGGCTTCGTGGGCACGGTGCTGCCGGGCTGGCTGCGCCAGCGCCTGCGGGACGGTCTCGGTGCCGTGTGCCTGTTCGGGCAGAACATCGTCTCGATCGACCAGCTGCGGGCCTTGACGGATTCGATCCGCGCTGCGAACCCGCTCGCGGTCATCGCGATCGACGAGGAGGGCGGCGACGTCACCCGGCTCTACTTCCACTCCGGCTCGCCCTACCCCGGCAACGCCATCCTCGGCCGGATCGACGACCTCGGTTACACCGAGGAGGTCGGCCGGCTGGTCGGCTGGGAACTGCGCAAGGCCGGCTGCACCCTCACGTTCGCCCCGGACACCGACGTCAACTCCAACCCCGACAACCCCGTGATCGGGGTGCGCAGTTTCGGCGTCGACCCGGCCCGGGTGGGCCTGCACTCCGCCGCCTGGGTGCGCGGAGTCCAGTCCACCGGGGTCGCCGCCTGCCCCAAGCATTTTCCGGGCCACGGTGACACCGCCCTCGACTCCCACCTGGCCATGCCCGTCGTCGACCTGCCGACGGCGACCCTGCGGGAGCGGGAACTGGTGCCCTTCGGCGCCGCGATCGCCGCGGGCGCACGGACCATCATGACCTCGCACATCCTGCTGCCCCAGATCGACGCGGAGAACCCGGCGACGCTCTCGTCGCGGGTGCTCGGCGGCCTGTTACGCACCGAGTTGGGCTTCACCGGCGTCATCGTCAGCGACGCCCTGGACATGAAGGGTGCCAGCGGCATCCTGGGCATCCCGGGAGCCGCCGCCGCCGCGCTGGCGGCCGGCTGCGATCTGCTCTGCATTGGCACCGAGAACACCGCCGAACAGCTCGACGAGATCGAGGCCGCGGTCCTGGCCGCCGCCCTGGCCGGAACCCTCCCGGAAGACCGGCTCGCCGAGGCCGCCGGCCGGGTGGGCCGACTGGCCGTCGGCATCAGCGCGGCGACCCTGAGCATCCCGATCCCGGATGCCGCGCTGGCCGCGACCGAACCGCGCTTCGACACCGGGCGCATCATCGCCTCCTTCGCCGTCAGCGACCACGCGAAGCGGTGGCTCGCGGCGGCACCGGAGTCCTACGCGGTGGTGCGGCTGGACACCGCAACGAACATCGCCGTCGGCGCCGCGCCGTGGGGGCCGTTCGCCGAGGTGGCCGCTCACCCGGAGTCAGGCCTCGGGGCCGCGTGGCGGGCCAAACCTCTCGTCGGCCGCACGGCGGCCGACCACGAAGCGCTGGACCTGGCGGACCGGGCAGCCGTGGTCGTGATCGGCAAGGACAACCACCGGCATCCGTTCATTCGGGACCTCGTCGATGCCCTCCGGGCCGAGCGCCGTGATGTGCTCGTGGTCGACATGGGCTGGCCGTCGGATGACCTCGCCTACGCCGACATCGCCACCTTCGGTGCGTCCAGGCTGGCCGGGCGGGCGCTTCTCGAGCTGCTGGTCTTCCCGTCAGGCGAGCCGGCCGAGATCGCGGGCGCTGCCCGTCGCGCCGCATCATGACTCGCCCATTCTTGCTAGTGCGGCTCCTGTTCGACTAGCAAAAGTGGGCGAGTCGGGTGGCGGCGGCGTGCGGGGTCGGGTGCGGGGTCCGGTGCGAGTTCCTGACTCGCCCATTCTTGCTAGTGCGGGTCCTGTTCGACTAGCGAGAATGGGCGAGTCATGGCGGGGGGTGATGGTTCTCGGTGAGACTGGGGGATGCGCTGCTAGCTCACCAGGTCGCGAGCGCGCAGGGCGCCGCCGAGCAGGCCGGCGTTCTCGCCGATCGACGCCGGCACGATCACGGGACGCCGGTGGAAGCTCAGCAGGGCATTCACCCGCTCGCGCAGGGGAACGAACAGGCCCTCGCCTGCCTGCGCCAGCCCGCCACCGATCACGACCGCCTCCGGGGCGAGAATCGCGGCCAGCTGGGCGATGCTCAGGGCGAGGGCGTCGAGGGCATCGTCCCAGATCGCCGTCGCGGCGGCATCGCCGGCCCGGGCGAGGGCCAGCACCTCACGGGCTCCGCTCGGTCGGCTGCCGGTGAGTTCGGTGTAGCGCCGCACGAGCGCGCCGGCCGACGCGATGCTCTCCAGGCAGCCGCGCGCCCCACAGCCGCAGACGGGGCCCGCCGGGTCGACGATGGAATGGCCGATTTCGCCCGCATAGCCCGCGCCGGTGTGCGCCCGGCCGTTGATGAACAGTGAACCGGCGATTCCGGTGCCGATGACCAGCACGACCACGTTGCGATACGGGCGGGCGGCGCCGAGCCTGAATTCGGCTTCGCCGGCGGCCCGCACGTCGTGCGAGAACGTGGTGGGCAGGTGGATGAGGTCTTCGGTGAGCTTTTTGAAGGGCACGTTCGACCAGTGCAGGTTGGTGGAGAGCACGCCGATGCCGGCGTCGTCGTCGACGACCCCCGGGGCGAGCAGACCTACCGCGCGCGGCTGCACCTCGGGAAAGTGCGCGGCGAACTGCAGGGTGAGTTCCTGCACCCGGGCGATGACCGAGAACGCCGTGCGCTCGCCATCCACCGGTGTCGGCGTGCGGCTGAGACCGAGCATGCGGCCCGTCGTGTCGAAGAGGGCGGCCTTGGTGTCGGTGCCGCCGACATCAACGGCGATCACGGCCTCACCATTGCCGAGCGGGAGGGCCTGGCCGACAACCGAAGTGAGGGTCACGTCGGTCATGGCGGGGCTCCTCAGCGGTAGGTACCAAAATTATCCCATGTGCCGGCGCTGTTTGTAAAGGATGGTAACAATTAGCGGGGAGGAGTTGAACAGCTGCGCAGGTTATGTTTGGAGGACTCGTGTGCCCAAGCGCCGTATCAACAGACGCATATTTGAAGGACTCGTGCGCGCGAGCGCCGTATTGACAGACGTATACAGGTAGGAAACTAAGCACGTGGCTGAAGCAACCGTGACCTTGGGCACCGAGGTGTCCCCGAAAGAGGTCGAGGCCCAGGCCCTTCGCCGACGCACCTTCGCCGTCATCTCCCACCCCGACGCGGGCAAGTCCACGCTCACCGAGGCGCTGCTGCTGCACGCGCACGCCATCACCACCGCCGGCGCCACGCACGGCAAGGCCGGCCGTCGCGGTACCGTCTCCGACTGGATGACCATGGAGCAGGAGCGCGGCATCTCGATCACCTCCGCCGCCATCCAGTTCGAATACCGCGACAGCGTGATCAACCTGGTCGACACCCCCGGCCACGCCGACTTCTCCGAAGACACCTTCCGGGTGCTCTCCGCGGTGGATGCCGCCGTCATGCTCGTGGACGCCAGCAAGGGCCTCGAGGTGCAGACCATGAAGCTCTTCGAGGTCTGCAGGCAGCGGGGCCTGCCCGTCATCACCGTGATCAACAAGTGGGACCGGCCCGGCTCGGCCGCGCTGGACCTGATGGACGAGATCCGCACCCGCACCGGCCTGATCCCCACCCCGCTGACCTGGCCGGTCGGTATCGCGGGCGACTTCCGCGGGGTGATCGAGCGGGACAGCAGCGACTTCATCCGCTTCAACCGCACCGCCGGCGGAGCCACCCGCGCCGAGTCCGAGCGCACCTCCGCCGACGAAGCCGCCGCAGCAGAGGGCGATGCCTGGGTCGCCGCCGCCGAGGAGTCCGAGCTGCTCGCCGAGGAGGGCCAGAACCACGACGAGGAGTCGTTCCTCGGGGGCATCACCACCCCGGTGCTGTTCTCCGCCGCGGTGCTCAATTTCGGAGTGCAGCACATCCTGGACACCCTGGTGGACTTCGCCCCGCCCGCCGAGGCGCGTCTGGATGCCGACGGCGGCCATCGCCCCGTGACCAGCCCGTTCTCCGGCTTCGTCTTCAAGGTGCAGTCCGGCATGAACTCCTCGCATCGCGACTACGTCGCCTTTGTGCGGGTCTGCTCGGGCCAGTTCCGCCGCGGCATGGTGGTCACCCACTCCGCCACCGGCCGGCCGTTCGCCACCAAATACGCCCAGCAGCTGTTCGGCAAGGACCGCGAGGTGGCCGAGGAAGCCTGGCCCGGCGACATCGTCGGCCTGGTCAACGCCTCCGCGCTCCGCGTTGGCGACTCGATCCACGAGGGCAGCCCCGCCGTCACCTTCCCGCCGCTGCCGATGTTCGCGCCCGCGCACTTCCGTGCCGTGCGCCCGGCCGACACCAGCAAGCACAAGCAATTCCGCCGCGGCATCGACCAGCTCGACCACGAGGGCGTCATCCAGGTGATGCGCTCTGACCTCCGCGGCGACCAGGCCCCGGTGCTCGGCGCCGTCGGCCCGATGCAGTTCGAAGTCGTCGAAGAGCGGATGTCGCACGACTTCGGCGCCGCCATCCGCAGCGATGTGCTGCCGTACCAGCTGGCCCGCCGCACCGACAAGGAGAGCGCGCTGATCCTCGGGCACGACCGTCAGGTGGAGGTGCTTCGCCGCAGCGACGGCACCCTGCTGGCCCTGTTCAGCACCCCGTGGCGCCTGCGCAACACCGTGCGCGACCACCCGGAGCTGTTGCTCGAGGACCTGGCCGGCGGCGGGCCCGTCGACGAGGTGCGCTACTAGCTCCAAACCTGAACCACTTCGCCCCCGAACTACACTCGGAAGCGGACCGAATCATGAAGTCGCCTGCCGGCGACGACAACAAGGGGAGAGTGTCTTGAAGTCTTTTGCATGCGGAGATGTTGTGCCCGGCTGCACCGCGAGTTGGGTCAGTTCCACCGACGACGAGATCCTCGTTCTTGTCGCCCGGCATGCCAGCAAGGTGCATGGTCTCGACTCTGTCAGCCCTGAGATGGTTCAGAGCATCACGGACCGCATCGTGGTCGTCTCCTGACGACACCACTCTCCGCTGCACCGCTCTCCGCTGCACCGCTCTCGGATGCACAGTGGAGCGACCTGCTGGATACTCTCAGCGCCGGAACAGGAGTGTCCTCCGCGTTCCAGCCGATCGTGGACACTGCCCGCGCGATCGTGGTGGGCTACGAGGGCCTGGCCCGATTCGAGATGCCTGCCGGGATCAGCGTGGAGGACCTGTTCGCCCAGGCCCGTGCTGCGGACCGATCCGCAGAAATCGAGGCACGTTGCCTGCGCGTGGTCCTCGCCGACCGTGCGTCGATTCCGGTCAATTGCTTCCTCACTGTGAACGTGTCACCGCACGTGCTCCGGCAGGACGCCATCCGGGCCGTGTGGCGAGACCACCCCGACCTGCAGGGTGTCTTCGTTGAGCTCACCGAACAGTCCGCCATCGACTCCGCGACCGACCTCGAGCCTGTGCTCGACGCCATCCGTGCCGCCGGCGGCCTCATCGCTGTGGACGACCTCGGCTCGGGCTATGCCGGGCTGTCGCGCCTGTTGGCCCTGAAGCCGGCGCTGATCAAGCTCGACCGGGAACTCATCCAGGGCATCGACACCGACGAAACCAAGCGCGCGCTCGTGGAGATGATCGGCACCTTCGCCGGCCGTATCGACTCTTGGGTCCTGGCGGAGGGCATCGAGACAGAGGCGGAGTATGAGACCATCACCGCCCTCGGGGTGCCGCTCGCGCAGGGCTACTACCTTGCCAGGCCCGGGCCGGCGTGGCCTGTACTGAGCAGGCTCGTTCTGCCGATTGCGCAGCCTGAGCAGCTCGTGGTCGTGCGTGATCTGCTCGACGTCGCTCCCGCTGTGCCGTCGGTTGCTGCTGCAGCCAGGGTCTTCACCGATCATGAGGGAGTGCGCACCGTGGTGCTCGTTGATCATCACGGTCGACCGGTGTCGGTTCTCGACAGCGAGAGCGCTCAACTCGGAGTCGCCACCGACGCGCTGCGGGTGAACGTCGACACCCCGGTGAAGGATGCCCTGCTGCGCGCGATCACTCGAGACCGCTCCCACCGCTACGACCCGCTGATTGTCATCGACAACGCCGGCCGGTATGTCGGCATCGTGCGGTTGGAGCGCCTCATCACCACCGCGGTTCAGTAGGGCGGATCAGTCGCGACCGGCGAGCAGGATCTCCATGGTGTCGAAGAACGAGTTGTAGCCGAGCAGGGTCTGCGCCAGTTGTTCGTTGGTGAGATCGTCGCGCGGCTGGGTGAGCCGCATCTCGGTGCCGGCTTCGGCCGGCGTGAACGTCACCACGACGGGATCGACGGTGTCGGAGGCCGGGTCGTCGCCCATGGTGAAGGCCAACCGCCGGGGCGGGTCGACCTCGGTGTACCGGCCGTGCCAATAGATCTCGCTGCCGTCGGGCACATGCATCACGGCCGTCCACCGGCCGCCCACCCGCACGTCCATCAGCACGGACTCGGTCGGCACGTCGACGGCGTCGCCGCCGAACCACACCGAGAAGTCCTCCGGCCGGGTCCAGGCGGCGAACACGCGCTCGGGCGGCGCCGCGATGGTGCGGGTGATGGTTAGTCCGACGCTCATGAGCGGCCTCCTCGGTCGGCGCCACGGTTCGCCACGACACTAGCGCGCCCGGCCCGTGCCGGTATTACGGTGCGGGTGTTAAGGCGCCGAATTCTCGGACGGCACGGTGGGATACAGCGTGGCGGCGCTCACCGGAAAGGAGAACCACACCGGCAAGCCCACGGCGGTGTCGAGTTGCGCCGCCTCCTTCGGGCTCACATCAGCGGCCAGCACGGCGCTCCGCGCCCGAACAAAATCGCCGCGCGGCTCGAGGTCGATCAGTTCGGCCTTCACGCTGATGAGCCGGGGATCGGCCGGCGGCGGGATCGACACCGCCACGGCGGCCGGACGCACCGCCAACGACAGCGGCGACCCCTCGGTCACGCCCGGCTCGGGGAGGTTCGCGATGGTGGCCGCGGCATCCGCCGTGATCAGGGTGGTGCCCCGGCGGATGCCGGTGAGCAGGTTGAGCCCGGCCAGCCCGGCGGCGAAGGCGCCGCGCGGGCGGTCGAAGACCTCGGCCGGGGTGCCCTCGTCGCTGATCCGACCATTTTCGACGATGACCACCCGGTCGGCGAGGGTGTACGCGTCGAGCACATCGTGCGTCACGATGATGGCACTGCGATCGACAAGCACGCGGCGCAGCATCCGCCGCACCGCCGGCGCCACCGAGATGTCGAGGGCGGCCAGCGGTTCGTCGAGCAGCAACAGGCCGGGGTCGGAGGCGAGGGCGCGCGCCACCGCGATCCGCTGCGCCTGCCCGCCGGACAGCTCGGCCGGGCGCCGGGCCGCGAGCGGCTCCGCATCCACCTGGCGGAGCCAGTGCATCGCCCTCTCCCTGGCGTGACGCGCTGACGCTCCCGCGCTCCGCGGCGCGAACGCGACGTTGTCGAGCACGGTCAGGTGCGGAAACAGCAGCGGCTCCTGTGCGAGAAGCGAGACCCCCCGCCGGTGCGCCGGCCGCCAGACGCCGCGGCCGGACCCGGCGGCCGGCAGGTCGAACAGGACGGTGCCGCCCAGCTCGCTCCGCCCGCTGTCGGGTCTTATCAACCCGGCGATGCTGTTGAGCAGGGTGGATTTGCCGGCGCCGTTGGGTCCGAGAACGGCGACGGTCTCGCCGGCCGCCACGGTGAGGTGCAGGCGAACGTCGCGGTCGGTGACGTGCAGGTCGACGGAGAAACTCACGACAGCGCCCGTTCCCGGCGCCGGGAGGGCACGCCCGTGCGGTGGGCAAGGCTCACAATCACGATCGCCACCACCACGAGTACCAGCGACAGTGCCACCGCGGTGTCCGGGTCGGTTTCCCGCTGAAGGTAGATCTCCAGCGGCAGGGTGCGGGTGCTGCCCTGCAGGCTGCCGGCAAAGGTGAGGGTGGCGCCGAACTCGCCGAGGGCGCGGGCGAAGGAGAGCACCGCCCCGGACACCACGGCCGGCACCACCAAGGGCAGGGTGATGCGGCGCAGCACCGTCGACGGGCCGGCGCCGAGGGTGGCGCCGATCGCCTCGTAGCGAGTGCCCACCGTGCGCAGCGCCCCCTCCAGGCTGAGCACCAGGAACGGCAGCGCGACGAAGGTTTGCGCGAGCACCACCGCCGTCGTCGTGAACGCGATGTCGAGGCCCAGCACCTCGAACGTCTGGCCGAGCAGGCCCCGACGGCCGAAGGTGTACAGCAGGGCGATGCCGCCGACGACCGGCGGCAGCACCAACGGGAGCAGCACCACCGACCGGAGCAGCTTCTGGCCCCAGAAATCGGTGCGGGCCAGCACCAGGGCCATGGGCACGCCGAAGATCACGCACAGGACGGTGGCCGCGAGCGAGGTACGCAGGCTGAGCAGCAGCGCGGCGACCGAGGACTCCGAGCTGATCAGGGGGATGAACTCGGCCCAGTTCACTCGCAGCACCATCGCCGCGAGGGGCAGAAGCACGAAGGCCGCGCCGACCACGGCGAGGGCGGCGACCCACGCGGGGACGCCGGAATACTGCTTGGCTGCCGGGCTCATGCGGCTACGGCGCCCCGAACCCGGCGGCCGCCAGAACGCTCCGGCCGGCGCTGCCGGTCACGTACTCGATGAAGGCCTGGGCCAGATCGGGGGCGGCGGAATCCTGCAGCGCCACGATCGGGTAGGTGTTCACGACCTCGACGGATTCGGCGAATTCGACGCCCTCGACGGCGTCGCCGGCGGCCGTGACATCCGTGACGTAGACGAGGCCGGCATCCGCCTGGCCGGAGGTGATCTTGCCGAGCACATCGGTGACGGAGGACTCCTCGCTCACCGGTGTGAGCGTGACGCCGGCGGCCCTCTCGCTGGCGACGGTGGCCGACCCGCAGGGGACCTCGGGGGCACAGACGACCAGTTTCAGCCCCGGCGTGGCCAGGTCGGCGAAGTCGGCGATGCCCGCGGGGTTGCCCGGCGGGACCGCGATCTCGAGCGCATTCGTGGCGAAGTCGACCGAGGCACCGGTCTGGAGGCCGGCATCCGTGAGCTTCGTCATGTTCGTGATGTCGGCAGAGGCGAACACGTCGGCCGGGGCGCCCTCGGTGATCTGGGTGACGAGGTCGGAGGAACCGGAGAAGTTCAGCGTGATCGTGGTTCCCGAGTGCTGGGCCTCGAATGCCTCGGCCAGCTCGGTGAAGGTGGTCGTGAGCGAGGCCGCGGCGAAGACCGTGATGCCGCCCTCGAGTATGTCGGCGGACGCGGAAGCGGGCGGCGCGGTCCCGGCCGGGGCGGCGCATCCGGTGAGGCCGGCGCTGAGGATGCCCAGTGCGGCCAGCAGCGTCAGCGCCCGGAGGGGACGGGTCACGATCAGGCCTTGCCCGCCGGGGTTTCGACGATGACGGTGGTGGCCTTCACGACGGCGATCGCGACGGAGCCGAGCTCCAGGCCGAGCTCGCGCACGGCTTCGCTGCTCATCAGGGACACCACCCGGTGCGGGCCGCACTGGATCTCGACCTGGGCCATGACGGTGTCCATGACGATGTCGGTCACCAGGCCGACGAACCGGTTGCGGGCGGACCGGCCGATCCCGGACGGGTCCTCTGGCAGCACGGCGTTCGTGCGGGCCAACCGGGCGAGCGCGAGGCCGTCGACCACGGTGCGGGAGGAGGCATCCTTCGAGCTGCGCAGGGTGTGGTTGTCGATCAAACGGCGCACGGTGTCGTCGCTGACGCTCAGGAACGCGGCGGCGTCTTTGATCCGTATCTGAGACATGAAAACCACTCTATTACCGTTTTCGCGGAGATAGACGGTGTTCAGTCGCGGGCGGCCTCAGTTGATGCGACGCGTGGGCCGTCGACTTCCACGTCGCACGACGTCGTCGATCGCCGGGTCGAGGTGCGGCCAGGCAAAGGTGTACCCGGCGGCGAGCAGCCGTTCCGGCTGCACCCAGCGGCTCTTGAGCACCAGCTCGGGTTCGGTGCGGAGCAGCCACATGGCGGGTTCGAGCATCCAGCGGAATGCCGGCAGACCGATCGGGGCGCCCACTGCGCGGCGCAGCGTGGCCATGAGCGTGCGATTGTCGCTGGCGTGTGGCGCGGCCAGGTTGACCGGCCCGGCGATCTCCGGGTGGGCGACGATGAACAAGACGGCGCCGATCACGTCGTCGATGTGGATCCAGCTGAAACGTTGCCGCCCGCGGGAGCGGTGCGACGGCGCGCTGCCGTCGCCGGAGGGATGGGCGCCGATGCCGCGGTAGCGCCGGTGCGGGAACCACCGGCCGTCGAACTGGGGCCCGCCCAGCCCGACCCTGGCCAGGCGTTCGAGGATCGCGGTGGCGGGGCCGTCGCCGAGAACGATCGCCATCCGGAGCGCCACCCGCCGGGTCTGGGGCAGGGTGCCGGCGAAGAACTCGTCCTCCCACTCGCGGGCGATGTCCACCGAGAAGCCGGAGCCGATCTCCCCGGTGCTCTCGGTCATCGGACGGTCCAGAGCGTACCGGTAGATGGTCGCCGTGCTCGCGTTCAGCCACAGCCGTGGCGGCCGCTCGCTCGCGGCGACAGCCTCGTGGAGCTTTTTGGTGGTGTCGACCCGGGAGCGCAGGATCTCGGTGCGATTGGCATCCGTGTACCGGCAGTTCACGATTTTCCCGGCTAGGTTCACCAACAGGTCGGCGCCGTCGACCAGTGACCGCACGGCGGCATCGTCGCCCCACCTGGCGTCGGGACCGGAGCGGCCGATGCAGGCGACCTGGTACCCCTGGTCTCGGAGGTCGCGAACGAGCCTCTGGCCGATGAAGCCGGATGCCCCGGCCACCACTGCGCGTTCTCTGGTGTCCCCCACAGGCTCAGCTTACGAGGTGGGCCCGCTGCTCCGGGGAAGCGGCGTGGCCCGGTTCGTGAGCGTGACCACAGAGTGAACCTCGAGGGGCGTTATGCGGGTGCCGCGCCGTTACGCGGGTGGCACGCCACCCGCATAACGGCGCCTGGCCCGCACACCGCTCGCGGACGCATCCGTCAGCGTGTCAGCGTCGGGCGGTGGCCAGCGGCAGGCCGAGCGCGGCGGCGACGCCGGCGTTGGTGACGGTGCCGGCATGGATGTTCAGCCCGGCACCCAGAGCGGCATCCTCGGCGATCGCCCGTTTCCAGCCCTTGTCGGCCAGGGCGATCACGTAGGGCAACGTGGCGTTGGTGAGCGCCCGGGTCGAGGTCTCCGGCACCGCGCCGGGCATATTGGCGACGCAGTAGTAGACGGAGCCGTGCACGGCGAAGGTGGGCTCATCGTGGGTGGTGGGCCGCGAGCCCTCGAAGCAGCCACCCTGGTCGATGGCGATGTCGACGAGCACCGAACCCTTCTTCATTCCGGCGACCATCTCGTCAGTCACCAGCTTGGGCGCGGCCGCGCCCGGAATCAGCACGGAGCCGATCACCAGGTCGGCGTCGGCGAGCTGGGCCGCGATCTCGAACGCCGACGACGCCCGGGTCTGGATCTTGCCCCCGAAGCGGGCCTCCAGCTCGCGCAGCCGCGGCACCGACAGGTCGACGATGGTGACGTCCGCTCCCATGCCCAGCGCATTGGCCGCGGCGTGCTCGCCGGCGACGCCGCCGCCGATCACCACGACCCTGGCCTTGGGTGTGCCGGGCACGCCGCCGAGGAGGATGCCCCGGCCGCCGGCGGCGCTCATCAGGTGGTACGCGCCCACCTGCGCGGCCAGGCGCCCGGCGACTTCGCTCATCGGCGAGAGCAGCGGCAGGGTGCGGTTGGGCAGCTGCACGGTCTCGTAGGCGATCGCCGTGGTGCCCGAGGCGAGCAGGGCCTCGGTCTGGGCTCGGTCGGCAGCCAGGTGCAGGTAGGTGAAGAGCACCTGGTCGGCGCGGAGGTGGCCGTATTCGGCCGCGATGGGTTCCTTCACCTTGAGCAGCAGGTCCGCGGTGGCCCAGACCTCGGCCGCGGTGTCGAGGATGGTGGCCCCCGCCAGCGCGTAGGCGTCGTCGGTGATCGAGGAGCCGAGTCCGGCACCCCGCTGGATGACGACATCGTGGCCGCGGCGGGTGAGTTCGGACACTCCGGCCTGGGTGATGGCCACCCGGTTTTCGTTGTTCTTGATTTCGGTGGGGACTCCGACGCGCATGATGGCTCCAGTTCAAGAAGGTGATGGATGCGGGTCAGCCCGAACAATCGACTGCTCCCTGCAGGAAATAGTGGTGGATTCCTGTTTCAGATGGGTTTCGGCCGAAGAATCACGCGCAATGTCGTTCCGCCGGTTTTATTTTCCGACGATGATCCGTTCCTCACGCCGGGGTGACCGTAGATTATTCGGTCGCCACGCCGGGCGCATCCGGGGCCATCGAGTTCGCGCCGCACGAACGTCCATGGTGCCCGTCTATCCGGGAAGGGTGTCGTGGCAGTACCCCAGTGCCATGGGCTCAGGCGCTCAGGCGCCCAGGCCCAACCAGAGCCCGAGGAAGGCCGAGGACACGGCGAGCACGAGCATGCCGAGCCCGTTGACCAGGGCGGAGAGCGACCGGCGGTCCTGCGCCAGCCGCACGGTCTCGACGCTGGCGGTGCTGAAGGTGGTGAAGCCGCCCATCAGGCCGCCGCCGAGCATCAGGTGCCAGGCCTCCGGCAGCCACGCCGCCAGGGTGAGACCCGTGATCAGGCCGAGCAGCAGCGAACCGACCACGTTGATCAGCAGGGTGCCCACCGGCAGGGCCGTGCTCACCCGGGCGCGCACGACGCCGTCCACCCAGAGCCGCAGGGCCGCGCCGGCGCCGCCCGCCAGGGCCACGGCCATAAACAAGAGCCCAGTCATAAGGCCGCCGGTCTGGCACGGCCTGCCCGCCGTCGGTGCAGGCCGGCCCCGGCGCCGATGCCGGCCCAGGAGGCCAGGGCGCCGACCAGGACTGTGCCGAGCGCGTAGAGCAGCGCAGTCCCGATCCGGTTGTCGGCCAGCAGCAGAGTGGTGTCGGTGGCTAGGGCGCTGTAGGTGGTGAAGCCGCCGAGCACCCCGGTGCCCAGCAGCAACCGCAGCTGTCGGCGCCGGCCCTCGTCGGGGCCGCGGCGGGTCAGGGTCTCCAGCAGCAGCCCGAGCAGGAATGCGCCGAGAATGTTGATCCCCACGATGACCACCGCCACCCCGGCCACCGGCGGGACCGAGATCGCCAGGAGCTCCCGCAGCGCGGTGCCCACGGTGCCGCCGGCGAACACGAGTGCGAGGTACCGCCAGCGCAGGTGCGCCGGTCGCGGCGCGGCATCCGGATCGATCATCAGGTGCCGCCGTCGAGGGTGAGGGCGCGGGCCGCAGCCTCGGCCCGCGGGGCGTCGAGGTACCGCCGCCCGCCGGCCTGATAGACGAGCGGATGCCCGGTGGGCAGGTTGAGCCGGTGGATGGCGGACTTGTCGAGGTGCTCGAGCACGGCGCAATAGGCGCGCAACGAGTTACCGTGCGCCACCACCAGCACGGTGCGCTCCTCCGCCAGCAGCGGCACGATCCGTTCGGCATGGAAGTCGCCGATGCGGGCCATCACGTTCCGCAGGGATTCGGTGCGGGTGAGCGCCAGGTCGGGCAGGCCGCGGAACAGGGCGGTGCTCTGGAAGACCGCGAACTGCTCGTCGGACAGGGGCGGGGGCGCGGTGTCGACCGAACGCCGCCAGGCCAGGAACTGCGCCTCGCCGGCCTCGGCGCGCACGTCGTCCTTGTGCCGGCCGGTCAGGGCGCCGTAGTTGCGTTCGTTCAGCCGCCAGTCGGTGCCGACCGTGGTCGCCGGCAGGTGCAGTGCGGTGGCGACGATCGCGGCGGTCTGCGCGGCGCGCTGCAGGGGAGACACGTAGACCGCATCCGGCACCAGGTCGTGCGTCAGCAACAGGCCCGCGGCGGTGCCGGCCTCATCGGCGCCCGACGGCGACAGCCCGGGGTCGAGGATGCCGGTGAACAGGCCGGCGGCATTCGCGGTGCTTTGGCCGTGGCGGAGCAACACGAGGGATCCACCGCTCGGTCTCGTCGCCACCGCTCACCCACCAGTCTCGTCGGCCGGCGTCGGCACGACTAAGAAGTCGGTAGGAACCATCAGCGCAGTCGGCGGTTCGAGCGGGTGCTCAGGTGGGATCCATCACCACGAAAAGGGTACACCGCTCAATCGGACTCCCAGGGCAGGTCATCGTCGAACGACACCGGCGACACGGGGATGACCACGACGGGCCGGTTCTGCCGGTGGGCGAGGTGCATCGCTATCGAACCGGCGAAGAACTCCTGCAGGCTGCCGCGCACCGTGCCGTCCCGGGTGCCGACCACGATCATCACCGCCCGCAGTGACTCGGCGAGCTGCCCGAGAGCCCGGGCCGGGTCGCCGGAGAGTTGCCTCGTGCTCCAGGTGATGGCATGCGCGCCCAGGATCCGGTCCAGGTGCGCGGCGAGGTAGTGGCTGAACCCGTCGGAACGAGGCGGCGCGGCGGCCGCCGACCCGATCCCCGGGGCATCGGCGAGGGCATCGATGGGGGACCCAGCCGGCGGGGTGGTGTCGGCGTGGTCGGGCCGTGGATGGCGCCCCGGATCCACCCAGGCGCACACGAGTTCGGCGTCGAAGCGCGCAGCGAACACCGCGGCCTGCAACACGACTCCGTCGGCCTGACCGGGATAGACGCCCACCACCACACGGCTTCGGATGCTCATGGCGCCCAGAGTGACAGAAGAGTCCCCGCGGCGGTAGGCCCCGTTCAGCCGTGGATCCGATGTGTACCGGGCGCACCCCGACTGGACCCGGCCGGCGTCACCGCGGCCCAGCGGCCGCCGATCCTCTCCCGGGAGACGGCCATCCTGATCGAGGTGAGCCGGCTCTGACGCGGTGGGCGACTAGCGCCTGTCGGCGACGGGGGACCTCATCGGTTCGGCGGTGACGGCCGCTCCGCAACCGGGAGGATCTGACCGACAGGTTCCCGCTTCTCGGCCTGGAACCGGTCCTCGGTGCGGCCCTGGGCCCAGTACCCCGACAGGGAGAGCTCGGATCGGAGCACACCGTGGGCGGAGAAGATCTCGCGGAGGCCCTTCATCGCCGTGCGCTCCCCGTGCGCGAACACCTGCGGCCGGCCGGGCAGCCAGGCCGCCGCATCCACGGCCTCGGCCAGCACCGCCGGGCCGGGTTCGAACAGCCACTGGATCTGCACCGCTTCAGGAGCGACGAGGTCGAGCATTTCCGTCGAATCAGCCGCCTGGAGGAAGGCCAGGCCCTGTGCCGTCGCCGGCAACGCCGCCAGGGCGGCGGCGATCGCCGGCAGCGCGGACTGGTCGCCGGCGAAAAGGTGCCACGCCGCGGCCGGATCCGGAGCGTATCCGCCGCTGGGCCCCGAGAAGGTGAGCGGGTCGCCGGGCTGGGCTGCGTTGGCCCAAGGGCCGGCAAGCCCCTCGTCGCCGTGCACGACGAAGTCGATGGACAGCGTGCGCGCCTCGAGGTCGACCTGGCGCACCGTGTACGTGCGGGTCACGGGCGCGTCCTCGGGAGCCAGAGTCGCCCGCAAGGCCGGCACGTCGAACGGCGGGGTGAGCCCGAGCTCCGGCTTCGCGAAGTAGATCTTCACGTATTTGTCGGTGGAGGCGTTCGTCACGACAGTGTCGAACTGGTCGCCGCCGAGCACGATCCGCACCAGGTGCGGGCTCAACTGTTCGCGGCGTTCGACGTGGAGGGTGATCTGCGGCCGGACGGGGCGGGCCGGTGCCAGGGTGGGAGTAGTCATCCAGACCTACCCTAAGTTAGGTAACCCTCACCATGCAATGCGGGGGCTAGCCGAAGCGTAGGATGCGGAATCCTGCCGCGTCCAACGTGGTGAGCCCGATCCGTTGCCGCAGGGTGCGCTCTTTCTGACCGGGTATGACATTCGACAGTGCCAAGGCCACGTGGAACAGGACCTCGGCGGCGACCAGGCGCTGCAGCTTGGGCGGAGCGAGCTTGGTCCGGCGGCTTTGCACCACGACGATGCGCACGGCGTCCGGCGCGATGTGGTCGTCCAGCTCCCGCAGCATCGAGGCTGCCTTCACCAGGGAGGACCGCCGGGCGTCGCGTTGGATGGCCAGCACGACCACGCGGGCCGGCTGTGTCGAGGAGGCGTGGTCGGTTTCCGGGATTCCCGCCGAGCGGGCTCCCGTGCGCATCACGGTGAGGAGCTGCTCGGCGTCCCCCTCCAGGAGGACTGGCGCAGTCAGAACATGGGCGGCGAGCGCCCGCAATCGTTCGGCCCGTCTCTTCCGTGTCATGCGGCCCCCTCTTCCCGATGTGTTCCATTCTCCGGCAAACCGGTCCGGGCGGGCCTAGACAGCGTCGGCCGGTCGGGGCAAAGATCGTTCCAATGAGCGCCGACGGCCGGCGCGGAACGGATGCCAGTGAACGCCCAGACCGCGAAGCGCTGGTCCAGCGGGTGGCTGCGGCAGGAGTTCGTCACCCAGGAACTGATCTCGGGCACCGTGCTGGTGAGTGTCGTGATCGCGGTGGCCAACGAAGCCGGCGGCATCCTGGATGTCTTCGCGATCACGCTGCTGAGCGTGCTGATCTTCTGGGCCACCGAGGTCTTCGCGCACACCGTTGCCGCGCAACGGCGCCGGCCCGACACCGAGACCGTGCGGGTGCGGGCGTCGATCCGGTCGGCGCTCAGGGACTCCCGCGGGCTCCTCCTGGCGGGGATCCCGCCGTTGGTCTTCCTGCTGCTCGGCTTGGTCGGGATGCGCGGTGGCACAGTGGCCTACTGGACGGCGCTCTGGGGCGAGGTCGCCATCCTGGCCGCGGCGGGCTGGATCGCCTTCGGCGGACTGAGCGTCGCCTGGTACTGGCGGGTGTGCGGCGCGGCGGCCACGGCGGCGCTTGGCCTGCTCGCCATGCTGCTGAAGATCCTGGTGCACTGAGTCCGGAGCGGTGCCGGCCACGAACGTTTAATGGGAAATAGGTCGCAAAATAGGACCCTATGGGCAATCCCGTCCTTGCAAAGTCACTACTTCCCGTTAAGCGTGCGATCGGGGCTGGATGCTTCACCGAACCGCGGGAGCATCTCCTGACGGGCGGCGTTAGTCGCTCAACACCGCCTGGTCCACCATCAGGTGCCCCCAGGCCCCAGTCGCGTCGTCGAGCACCTGTAGTTGGGCGGTCTTGCCGGCGAGATCGTTCACATCCCACAGTGTGGGGCGCAAAGTGCCATCGTTGCTGCCGGTGGCGGTGCGCACGGGTTGGCCGTTGACCAGCAGGTTCACTGAAGTTGCCGGTTCCACGCCGAGCGGATGCGCGCCGCCGCCGATCAAGAACCGGAGGAAGCTGCGATCGATGGTGAACGGCGCCGAGGTGATGGTGCCGGTGGCCGCATCGCCGCCGCCGACGTAGGTGTCCAACACCTTCTTGCCCACGGTTCCGGACGCGGTGGAGCCGCTCGGCCCCTGCCCGGCGAAGCTGCCCGTCGCCGTCCAGCCCTCTGGCCACGAAGTGCCCTCGAAGTCCTCGAGCACCCGGGCCGGTCGCTGCTCGGCACTGGCGAACTCGGTGATCGTCACGTCGGAGAACGTCGCCGCGCCGCCGCTGGTGAACAGGTTGATGCCGGTATCCGCGGCGTCGGCGAACACCTCGCTCGACATCACATACCGGCCATCGTTCACGAAGACCTCGACGGTGGTGCGGTCGACGAGGATGCGCAGGTGCACGTTCGTCGCGGCCGGATCGAACGGAACCTGGCTCTCGAGTTTCTGGCCGGAGGCATCCGGGTTGCCCGTGCCGCCGCGGTTCAGGTAGGCGAAGTCGTCGAAGACGCCCACGTCGGCGTGCCGGCTGTCGTCCGCGGAGGCCCGCAGCTGCAGGCCGACGTTGTCGAGGTCGGCCCAGCTGATGTCGGCCTCGAGCTGGTACGCCGAACCCTCATAGTTCAGCGGAAGCTGCCCGTTCACCGCGAAGGTGCCCAGGTTTCTCACGCTGGTGGCGTGATCCTCCTCGAGGGCGGCGACAGGCTGCGAGACCAGGCTGTAACCGGTGCCGTAACGCTTGAGGCTGATCTCCCGCACGATCGAGTCGGTGCCGTTGAAGCCGTCGGCGGGCCAGTTGGGCGTGACGTGCGGGTAGGACCAGTTGTTCATCCACGCCATCGCGAACCGGCTGTCGTTCGCGGCATTCGTCGGGTCGGCCCAGGTGACCGCCCCGTACCAGTCGAAGCCGTGGTCGAGCCACTGGGGAGCGGTCACGTCCGGAACGAAGGCGCTTCCGTCGAAGGTGCCCGTCCAGTACGCGTAGGTATTCGGCTCATCGGTGGCGTAGCCGTTGGCGCTGATCCCCATCACCCATTTGCTGGTGCCGTCGTCCGCGGTGATCTGGAACAGGTCGGGGCATTCCAGGGTGCCCAGCCCGGTGTTCACGTACTCGGATGCGCGGGTCCAGTCCGTCAGGTTGGGCGAAGTGTAGAAGCCGATCTTCTGACCCTCGGCGATGAGCGCCACCCAGCGGCCGCGGTCCGCGTCCCAGATCACCTTGGGGTCGCGGAAGTCGGTGCGCCCACCGTTGGCGATCACCGGGGTGTCGCCGGCCGGCTGGAAGTTCAGGCCGCCGTCGGTGGAGTACCAAAGGAACTGCGCCTGCGGGCCGGAGGCGTTGGCGATCTGGGCGGGCGTGGGGTGGTCCATCTGGGTGACCAGCATGATGATGGCGTCGGCGCCGTAGCCGGCGGTGTTGGCGCTGTCGAGCACGGCCGAGCCGGACCAGAGGTCGTAGTTGGCGTTGGTGCCCTTGTCTGCGACGACGCCCTGGTCGGCGAACATCACGTTGTCGGTGGTGGTGGCCAGCCGCCAGGCGGTGCCGACCTTCTGGTCGTAGTCCCCGTTGTAGAGGTAGTAATAGTTGAATGCGCCGTTGACGTACAGCGGCCGTTGAGGGTCGTTCTTCCAGTGGTCGGGAACCGTGAAGTGGTACTGTGCCCGGTTGCTCTCCGCTGCGACGCTCGCTGAGGCGGCGCTGCCCGGTGCCGCTGCAGGGTCGGTGGTGGCCGCGCTGGGCGGCGCGTTTACCGGTATGAGTGCCGCGACGGCCAGGACGCCGATCACAATCGCGGCGGTCCGCCGGAGGCGGTGGGTCGGTCGGGGTGACGCGAATGGTGCAGTCATCATTGACTCCGTTGTGTGACGGGTGGATGCCGGTTGGGTCGTGTGCCGATCGGCCGGTCGGCCGGTCGGCCGGTCGGCTGGTCTGCGGGTCGGCCGGTCTGCGGGTCGGTCGTCGGGCGAGTGGGCGGGTTGGGTCAGTGGCTGGATCGCGCCGGGAATTGCGCCGCGGCGAGCTCCGCACGGGTGGGCGGGTCGGCCCCGGGGCGGGAGACCGTGACGGCGGCCGCGTCGGCGCTCCGTCGCATGATGCTCTCCAGCACGCCGAGCGGCACGTCGCGGAGCGCCTGGCGGCGGTCGGCCCCGATCAGGTCCGCGTCGATCAGCCCGTCGAGAAGAGCGCCCATGAAGGTGTCGCCGGCGCCGACGGTGTCGATCACGCTCACCCGGGGCGCTGACGCCCACACCCGTCCCTGAGCGGTGACCGCGAACGCGCCCTCCCCGCCCTGGGTGACAACCACCACCGCTGGCCCGGCAGCCAGCCAGGATGCTGCCGTCTCGGCGAGATCGCGGTCGGGGTGCAGCCAGAGCAGGTCTTCGTCGCTGACCTTCACGACGTCGGCGAGGCGCACAAGCTGCTCCACCCTCGACCGGGCGGCCTCGGCATCCTCGATCAGCGCGGGCCGGATGTTCGGATCGAAGGTGATGGTGGCCGTCGCGCGGCGGGCTTCGACCAGACGCGCCACGTCTGACGCGCCCGGCTCGAGCACCGTCGCGACCGACCCCACGTGCAGCACGTCGGCCGCGCCGGCCAGTGAGACGTCCACGGACCAGGCCAGGTCGAACTCGTAGGTGGCCGCCCCCGTGGCATCGAGCAGTGCCGTTGCGGTGGAGGTGTGCGCCCCTGTCGCGCTCCCCGCAGACACTCGTACCCTCGATCCCTCCAGCCAAGCCCGCACCGCGCTGCCGCGAGCATCCTCCCCCAGGCTGGTGAGCAGCTGCGGATGCCGGCCCAACCGCCCCAGCGCCAGCGCCACATTGGCCGGGCTGCCGCCGGGCGCCTCATCCCGGGAACCGTCGGCGCGCTGTACCAGGTCAATCAGCGCCTCACCGACAACGAGCACCTGGCGCTCGCCACGGTCGACCCCGGTCACAGCGCTGCCGCGGCGAACGCGCGTGCCGCGGCTGCGTCCTCTGCCGACCTGAGCGCAGCCTGCCGGTGCACGAGCCCCCGCACCGGATCGGCCGTGACCGGGATCGGGTCGCTGAGTGCGCCGACGAACTCGCCGTCGACGATGTTGATGAAGCCGAGCAGCACCCAACCGCCATCCGCATCCCGCAGCAGCCGGGCGGCGTAGAGGTCGGTGCGGTCGAAGAGCACCGAGCCGGTGAAGTCCACCTGCTCGAGCCGGGCATCCACGGCCACGCTGTAGACCCCGCCTGCCTCGCCCGACGCCTGGCGTTCGGGGGAGAGCTCGGAGACGCCGCAGCAGAACAACAACACCGGCACGCCGTCGACGATCTCGAACTGGAACACCTCGAGCTGACCGAAGCCCTGGCCGGGCTGGCTGAGCGGCGGCTGCACCGTCCACTCAAGCAGGTTGTCGCTGGTGGCGTGGCCGAGCACGCCGCGCACCAGTGGGTCGCCGGATGCGGCGCGGGCCGTGATCAGCATCTGCCAGGTGCTCTCGCCGGGGAAGCGGAACACCCACGGGTCGCGCCAGGCCTCGTCATGCCAAATCGAGAGGTCGAGCCTCTCGTACCAAGAAGGGTCGGCCTCCACGAGCGGTTCGGTCGCGACCTTGGTCCAGGTGAGCAGGTCGGCCGAGGTGGCCGCGCCGACCCGCTGCACCATGGTGTTCTCGGCGCGGGAGGTGCCGGTGTAGAACATCCACCAGAGTCCGTCGTCGGCTTGCACCACCGAGCCGGTCCAGGTGGTGGCGTCGTCGAAAGCGGGCGCAGCCGAGATGATGAGCGCGTCCTGCACCACGGTCCAGTTGGTGAGATCGGTGCTGACGGCGTGGCCGACGATGGGGTGCCGGTGCCGGCGCTCGGGATCGCCAAGGGCCTTGCTGGCGTGCAGGTAGAAGGCGTGGGTGACACCGTCGACCTGCACGTACCAGGAGTCCCAGATCCACTTATCGGGCAGTTGGAGCGACATAGATCTGGCCTAACCTTTCACACCGCTGGACGCGATGCTGTTGACGAATGAGCGTTGGAAAGCGATGAACAGGGCCACCACGGGCAGCGTGATCAGTGTCGAGTACGCCATCACCTCACCCCAGGAGACGTTGAGCTGGAAGAAGTACTGCACGCCCACCATCACCGGGCGGAGCCTCTCGGTTTGCACCACCATGAGTGGCCAGAGGTAGGAGTTCCAGGCGGGCAGGAAGGTGAGGATGGCGACGGTGGCGATGGCGGGGCCGGAGAGCGGCATCACCACCTGCCGGTAGATGCGGAACCAGCCGGCGCCGTCCATGCGGGCGGCCTCATCGAGTTCCTTGGGGATCGATTCGAAGTACTGGTGGAACAGGTAGATCGAGAAGGCGTTGGCTACGAACGGGATGATCTGCACCTGGTAGGTGTCGATCCAGCCCTTGCTGAACATGAGGCCCATCTCGGTCAGCTCGAACGAGGGCAGCTGGTTCACCCACCACACCAGCGGCAGCGCGAGGGTTTCGAACGGCACGATCAGGGTCGCGATGATCAGGGTGAGGATCACGGTCTTGCCGCGCACCCGCATCCGGCTCAGCGCGAACGCGGCCAGGCTGTTCACCAGGATGCCGGCGATGACCGTGATTGCCGAGATGCCGATCGAGTTGACCAGGAACCGGGCGGCGGGTACCCGGTCGAACACGGCGGAATAGTTGTCCATCGAGATATTGCCGACGGGAAGGAACGCCGCGATCGAGGACAGGTCACCGAAGATCTGCTGGTCGGGCTTCAGCGAAGACACGAACAGGAACAGGATCGGGAAGAGGAACAGCACGGCAAGGCCGATCCGGAGGATCCAGCCGCCGATGCCGAGCACACTCTTCCTCTTGGCCGTTCTGCGACTCTGCACCACGTGCGGGGCGGATGCGTGGGCCGTTTTTGCGCTGGCCACTTCTGCGATGGCCATGATCAAGCCTTCTCTCTGCTGAGGAAGCGCTGCACGACGGAGATCAGCAGCACGATGACGAAGAACACGAGGGAGATCGCCGAGGCGTAGCCGGTCTCCTGCTGGGCGAAACCGGATTCGACGGCTTCATAGACAACGGTGGTGGTGGAGTTGAGCGGGCCGCCCTGCGTCATCACGCTGATCTGGGTGAACAGGCTCAGCGCCTGGATGGTGATGGTCACCAGGATCAGGCTGCGGGTGGCGGACAGGCCCGGCCAGGTGATGTACCGGAAGCGTTGCCAGGGCGAGACGCCGTCAAGGTCGGCCGCTTCGTAGAGGTCGGCGGGGATGGTCTGCAGCCCGGAAAGCCAGATGATCATGTGGAAGCCCACGCCCTGCCAGACCGACATCAGGATGATGGCGGGCATCGAGGTGGTGGTGTTGTTGAGCCAGTCCGGCCCGGCGACGAGGCCCAGGGTGACCTTCTCGATGATCACGTTGATCAGGCCGTCCTGGCGGTACATGAACAGCCAGAGCAGGGACACGACGACCATGGAGGTGACCACGGGCAGGAAGTACACCGTGCGGAAGAACGTGGTGCCCTTGACCTTCTTGTTCACCAGGATCGCCATCACGAGGGCGAGGCCGGCCTGCAGCGGCACGACGACCAGGGCGAAGTAGCCGACGTTGATCAGTGCGCGGAAGAATGCGGCATCCCCGAACAGGCGGACGAAGTTGTCCAGACCGACGAAGGTGGCCGGGTAGGGCGAGATCAGCCGGGCGTTGGTGAAGGCGAGCCCGAACGCGAGGATCGCGGGCACGAAGATGAAGAGGGCCAGCAGAAGCACGGCGGGCGTGAGCATGGCCAGCCCGGCGAAGTGTTCGGTCGTACTGGTGCGGTCCCGCTTGGGCCGGGTGGTGCGCGCCGGGCGGGCGGTGGGGGCCGCCGGTGGGCGTTCGATCGTGGTGGTCATGAGAGTCTCCCTGAGCGAGAGCGGGGGCGCAGGCGTCTGCGCCCCCGCGGTCGACTACTTCTGCGTGTAACCGCCGTTGGACTTGATGTTGGCGTCGATGGCCGTGACCGCCGCGTCGAGGGTTTCTTGCGGGTCGCCGCCGTTGATGATGTCCTGGGTGGCCTTGGTGAACTCCGTCGCGATGAACGGGTACGCCGGGGTCTCCGGGCGAAGCACCGCGCTTGCGGCGGAGAACTCACGGAAGACGGCGAGGTTGCCGCCCTCCTCGAAGCCGGGCACCAGGGCGGCCGCGGCATCCGTGGCGGGGATGGTGGCGGTGGCCACCGCGACCGCGGCGATGTTCTCGGGGGAGAGCGAGTAGGAGAGGTAGTCCATGGCTGCCTCGGTGTCGGCGCAACCGGTGGTCACGCCCCACTGCCAGGAGCCGCCGCCGATCTTGGTGCCTTCGCCGAGGTCGACGGAGGGCATCACGGCCAGGTCGTCGCCGAGGGCGGCGGCGTTGTTGGCGGCCGCCCAGCTGCCGCCGTACTGGATGGCGGTGACGTTGTTCTGGAAGTCCAGGGCCGGGTCGGCGCCGCTCTTGGTGGCGATATAGCCGTCGGTGGCGAGGGACTGCATCCACTCGGCCCATTCGACGGCTTCGGGGCCGTTGAGCACGCCCTCCGCCGACTGGAACTCGTCACGTTCGATGAGGTCGCCGCCGAAGGACTGCAGCAGCGGCGAGAACGCGTACGGGTACCACTCGCCCACGTCGCCGGTGGCGATGTCGAGCGGGTTGGTCCAGGTGCCGGTGGCCTTGAGCTTCGCCAGCGCGTCGCCGAACTCGGCCTGCGTCCACGGCTGGTCGATGGTGGCCTGGCGGATGCCGTTCTCGGCGAGCACCGACTTGCGGGCGAACATGGCCAGCGCCACGTCGTAGTAGCCCACCGAGTAGGTTTCGCCGTTCCAGATGCCCAGCGTGCTGGGCAGGTTTTCGTCCAGGTCCACGCTCAGGTCGAGCGGGGCGAGGTACTTGGCCCAGGCCCAGTTGGGCACGTTGGGGCCGTCGATATCGACGACGCAGGGCAGCTTGCCGGATGCGGCGGCCGCGATCACCGAGTCGTTGTAGGAAGCCTGCGGGAACGCCTGCAGCTTCACTGTGGTCTTGTCCTGGCTCTTGTTGTAGCCATCGACGATGGCCTGAACCGCGGCGAGCTCTTCGACGTTGCCGCCGTTGTGGGTCCAGACTGTCAGTTCGCCGTTCGTGCCGTCCGAGCCGCCGGCGCTGCCGCTGGCGCAGCCGGTCAAGGCGGCAACAAGACTCGTGGCGAGTACACTCGCTACGATCAGGCGCTTCTTTGCGTGTCGCATCTTCATTCCTTCTTTTCGTGGGGTGGGGGAGTGCATCGGCAAGGGCGCCGATTGTCGCGGCCGTTCCAGCGGACGCGAAATAGGGGTTGGCTCGTCACCGCGCTAGCGCGGTGGCGGGCCGACTGACTGCCGCAGGACCAGTGGGCACGGCATGCGGATCTGCTGCGGCGCCGCGTCGGAATCGCCGGCGAGTTCGGCCGCGAGCCGCTCGACGGCCCAGCGGCCCATCTCGTAGTGCGGCAGCGCAATGGAGGTGAGCCCGGGTAGCAGCGCGTCGGCCAGGACCTCGAAGTTGTCGATGCTCACGATGCTCAGGTCCTGCGGGATCGCCAGGCCGGCCAGCTGGGCCGCCTGGTAGGCGCCCATCGCGATGCGGTCGTTGAAGCAGAACAGCGCGGTGGGCCGGTCGGTCTGAGCGAGCATCCGGCTGGCCGCGGCGCGACCCGGTGCGGTCATAGGTTCGCTCACCGTGACGAGGGATTCTTCGAAGGCGATGCCGTGTTCGGCCAGGGCGGCGCGGTAGCCGGCGAGGCGGCCGTGGGTGGCGGGGATGTCGTCGACGTTGCCGAGGTAGCCGATGCGCCGGTGCCCGGCGGCGAGCAGGTGCGCCATCGCGGTGCGGGCGGCACCCTCCTCGTCGGGGACCACCGAAGAGAGGTCGGGGCGATCGGTGTAGGCGTCGAGCAGCACGGTGGGCACCCCGGCCAGGGCCTCGGGCAGCTGCACCGCCTGGTGGTACATGCGGGCGTAGATGATGCCGTCCACGCTGTGCTGAAGCAGTGCGTCGATGCCGCGGTTTTCGAGCCGGTCGTTGCTGTTGGTGTTCACGATCATCAGCACCTGGTCGTTCTCGGCAGCGGCCTCCTGGGCCCCGAGCAGCACCCGGCCGGCGTACGGCGTGGTGGAGATCTCGTCGCTGACGAAGCCGATGATCTGCGAGCGCTTGCTGCGCAGTCCGCTGGCGAGCCGGTTGGGCGTGTAGTTGAGGCCCTCGGCCACCGACCGCACCCGTTTCCGGGTGGCGTCGCTGAGCTGGCCTCCGCCGCTGAGCGAGTGCGACACGGTCGTCACGGAGACGCCGGCCGCGGCCGCGACCTCTCGAATACCCACACGCTTGCTCATCATTGAACCCATTCCCAAAAACGTTTTTGTTGATCTGGAAGTGATCTTACATAAACGTTTTTGTGGATGTCAAGCGCTCGTGCCGATTCGCTATGGATTTTCTCGCTCGCAAGCGAGGAGACATACTTCACAACGCCAAACGGCGAAGAACCCCTTGCGCTTGCACTTGGACCCCCAGGACCCGGGCATTCATAGACAGCTGATAGCGAACCCATAGCCGGCTGTAGCCCGTGGTCCCTACTTTTGCGGGATGCACACAATTCCAGCCATTTTCCGATCCAAACGCGTCCTCACCCGTGTCGCGTCGACCGCCGTCCTCGGCATGCTCCTGACCGGATGCACCACCACCACCCCCACCACCTCCACCGGAAGCACACCAAGCGCCACCGCCACCTCCACGGCGGCGGCCACGACCACCGCGAATGCGGGCACGGTCGTCGCCGCCACCGAGGCCTTCACGGCGACGCTGACGAGCGACCAGCTCGCCTCCCTCAGCCAGGAATACACCCTCGAGAACGCCGAGGCCTGGTCGAACCTGCCCCAGGCGATGTCGCGCAACCGCGTCGGCCTGCAGCTCTCCGAGCTGGACGACTCCCAGCTGACCGCGCTCGGGACGCTGCTGCAGGCGGTCACCGGCACGACGGCCGGAGAGGGCTACGACGAGATCCAGCAACTCCTGAACGCGGATGACTATATCGCCGACAACGGCGGCAGCTCCGACTACGGCAGCGGCAACTATTTCATCGCGTTCCTCGGCACGCCCTCCGACGCCGGAACCTGGGAGCTCCAGTTCGGCGGCCACCACTTCGCCGTCGCGAACACCTACACCGACGGCGTACTGGCCGGCGCGACCCCGTCATTCCGGGGCGTCGAGCCGTTCGGCACCTTCGAGCAGGACGGCGAAACCAACGCCCCGCTCGAGTCGGAGCAGGTCGCCCTCGCGGCGGTGCTGGCCAGCCTCTCGACCGACCAGCTCGCCTCGGCCGAGCTCGACAGCGTCTACCAAGACCTGGTGCTGACCCCCGGCAATGACTGGGCGTTCCCGACCGCAAGCGAGGGCGTGCAGGTCGGATCGCTCTCGGCCGACCAGAAGGCCCTTGTGCTCGCGGCGATCGCCACCTATGTCAACGACATCAACGATGCGGATGCCGCGACCATCCTCGCGAAGTATGAGAGCGAGCTCGACGAGACCTACGTCTCCTACTCCGGCGGCACGTCGCTGACGGAGCAGGACGACTACATCCGCATCGACGGTCCCTCGGTCTGGATCGAGTTCTCGATGCAGCGCGGAATCGTCCTCTCCGGCAACCACCCGCACTCGGTGTGGCGTGACAGCATCACCGACTACGGCGGCACCCAGCAGTGATGAAGAAACTCGCAGTCGCGGCGCTGACCGTGCTGGTGGGGGTGGCGGCGCTGATCCTGGGCGTCGCCGCCCCCGCCAGCGCGCACGTGCTGCCCACAAGCACCGTCGTTCTCGAGGTGCACGGAGACGACCTGGATGCCCAGCTCCGCATTCCGGTCACCGATCTGGTCTCGGCCAGCGGCATCGGTCTCGGCGACGGCACGGCGGCGGAGCTTGCCGCCCACGACGACGAGGTGGCCGCCTACATCGCCCGGCACTTCGAGCCCGAGTCCGAGACCGGCGGCGCATGGACGGTCTCGGTCGACAATCTCGCCATCACCACCGCGGAGGAAAGCGGCACCAGCGAGTACCAGGCGATCACCGCGGCGGCGCACCTGGTTCCGCCGGACGGCGCCGACCCACGGGTGTTCGACCTCGGCTACGACGTCGTCGTGCACCGGATCGTCACCCACGCGGTGCTCGTCTCCGTGCGGAACGACTGGTCGGGAGGTGTGGTCGAGTCCGCGCGCGGGCTCGGCACGATCCGGCTCGACACCGTGACCGGCGAGATCGCCCCGCTCGCCGTCGATCTGGGCGATGCGAGCGCGTGGACCGGATTCACCAGCATGGTCTCACTTGGAATCTCCCACATCCGTGAGGGCGTCGACCACCAATTGTTCCTGTTGACGCTCCTGCTACCCGCGCCCCTGCTGGTCGCCGCGGGGCGCTGGGCCGGACCGACGGTGCCGCGCACTGCCGTCACACGGATCGCGTCCATCACCGTCGCGTTCACGATCGGCCATTCGGTCACGCTCGCACTCGGGGCGCTTGGGCTCCCGGCACCGCAGCAACTCGTCGAGGTGCTGATCGCGGTGAGCATCCTGCTCGCCGCCGTGCACGCCATCCGTCCGATCTTCGCGGGACGGGAAGTGGTCGTCGCCGCGGGTTTCGGGCTCGTGCACGGCCTGGCCTTCTCGGCCACGCTGGCCGGTCTGCACCTCTCCGGCGGCCAGTTCGTGCTGAGCCTGTTCGGTTTCAACCTGGGAATCGAGCTCATGCAGCTTGTCGTCGTAGCCCTGGTGCTGCCGCCGCTCATCGTTCTCGCACGCACGTGGGCCTACCGGCCGCTCCGGCTGGTCGCCGCCGGCGCGACCGGCGTCGCGGCGATCGGCTGGCTCGCCCAGCGGGTCGGCTTCGGCAACCCGATCGCCTCCGCAGCGGACGGTATCGAGGGCGTCAGCCTCTACCTGGTGGTCATGCTGTGGATTGCCGCTCTCATCGTGTTCGGCCTCGATCAGCATTGGAGGTTTCTGAAGGGACCGCTTTCGCCGGATGCTCGCTTTTCGACTCGTCACCCCGTTAGCCTCGGTATCGAACGTCTCGAGCAGAATCCCGGTCAACCCGTGGAGCGGGCACCGCATCCTTCTAATGTCTGAACGACGTACCAGTGAGGCACTCGCACCATGAAACTCTCAAAATCATCTATCGGAGCGGCCAGTATCGGCGGCCTGCTCCTCGCCCTCGTCCCCGCTACAGGAGCGATGGCCGAGGACACTCCGACTACCGAGGAGTTGCTCGCGCAGTGTGAATCCGCCGACTTCTGCGAGTTCACCCCAACGAGTAACGAACTCTACGTGACCGAGGCCGAGCAGGTCTCGCCTCTCTCACCCAACTGCGACCCCGACGTCGTCGACTTTCAGGCCAACTGGTCGCAGACCAAGGGCACCACTGACAGCGTCGGCGGGTCGGTTACCGCATCCGCCAAGGTGATGGAAGTGTTCGAGGTCAGTGTCGAAGCCAATTACTCGCACGCGTGGACGTCGACGAGTACGACCGGCGGGTTTCTCACCCTGCACGTGCCCGAGGGCAACATCGGTTACATCACCAAGGCAACCGCCATGAACCGGGTCACCGGCACCTATGAGCTTCACTTCTCCGACCGGTATTACGGCCACTACTACTGGTACACCGCCCCGGTCACGATCGAGGGCCCCGACACCACCCGACCCTCATCTGAAGTGATCCAAGGTCACAACAAGGTCATGAGCGCCGACGAGCGCGCCCAGTTCTGCGGGTAGCACGGCCCACTTCGGGACGACCCGCCCGGGGGCACCACGGTTGGGGTGAGAATCCCACCGAATCAGCCGAAGTCTGCCAGGGAGACCGCAACCAGCGCGCTCCTGCCCTCATCAGAGCATCGAGACCGCACAAACCGCGGGTGGCTCTGGTGGGGGAACGCGAGGGGGTGGTCTCCTGGCCGCTGGCCGCTGGCCGCTGGCCGGTGTCGCTCACCCGTGGTCGTCCCGTACGTTCGGCTGCTGCTCGGCCACTTCGACGAACTCTCGCCCCCGGAAGCAACGTCCCCAATTGCCGCTCGAGCGGGGGAGTAGCGCGCGGTTGTCCTTCCCGATCGGATTTCCGCCACGACCGACACCTGATCCACCCCGGCCAGGTAGTCATCGGCGACAGGGCTTCGCGGCGTCCGGGTTCGAGGGATTCATCGCCGACGAACTCGGCTCTCACCTGATCCGCCCAGACCGAAAAGACGAGAAGAAACGTTTCGGGAAACAAACGATCCCTCATCGCCTACGACCATTAGGACTCACTCATCCCGTAGCCGTAGAAGGCGACCGTGATCCAGGCCGGGGCTTTTTCGTTCAGTGGCCACACCTAATCTGCAACCGCAGCGCCCTGCCAGCTTGAGACCGGTCGGTGCCTCCACGGCAACGATCACGTCGCACGCAAACCTCGCGAGTCACACAACACTCGTTCGAGGGCGACACGCTCGTCTCGAGCGCCCTGAACCGCAGACCTAGATGACCCTGATTTCGAGACCGTGGCGGGGTGTCGCCCGTCGCGTTATTTGACGATGTCGGCGTCATCTCTGGTGACGATGCCGGGTCATGAAAAAGCCCCGCCGGAGGATTCCGGCAGGGCTTTCGTCAGGATGGTGACGTGGTGGTCGTCAGCCGTGACGCGGGCTCACTCGCTGTTCTCGGTGATCGCCGATTGCGCGGCGGCCAGGTCGACGATCGCTTTATCGGCGGCGTAGGTCGCGATCAAAGCGGCAACGGCGAGGTTGTTCACCGCCCGCGGATAACCGCGCGATGCGAGGTGGATGGCATGGATCGCGTCGTCGGAGAAGAGCGGGTCGGACCGGCCCGCGAACTTCAAGTGCTGACGGACGTAATCCGTGGTGTCGCCTGCGTTCATCCCGGTGATTGTGTAGCGCGTGGAGATGCGTTGATCCAGCGCCGAGAGCACCGCGAGCTTGAGCCTGCGCCGCAGCGTCGGCTGGCCGATGAGCAGCATCGCGAAGTGCGAGCCCGTGTCCATATCGCTGTTGGTGAGCATGCGAAGGGCTTCCAAATCGGTGTTGGTGAGCAGGTGTGCTTCATCGATCACGACCACGGGCAGGCGGGCGCGTTCGTCGAGCTCCCCGGCGAGCAGCGCCGCAGTTTGCGAGGCGAGCACTCCGGAGAAGAACGCGGGGGTGCCGCCGAGCGCGGTGACGATGCGAGTATGAATGCCGCGCATCGTGATCGTCGGATCGGGAATGTAGATCACCTGGTGCCGGGAGGGCTCCAGTTGAGCGAGGGCAGCGCGAACGGCGATGGTTTTCCCGGCGCCGACTTCACCGCTGATCACGCCGAGTTGGCGTTGACTGACGCACCAATCGATGCGGGCAATCGCTTCCCGGTGCGAAGGGTGCGGGTGCAAGGCTTGCGGCGGAATGTCCCGGGCGAAGGGCATGCGGGTGAAACCGTAGTGCGATTGCAGGGTGTCAATACTCATCGGACGGCCTCCTGGACGCTCGGCACGAAGACGACCGCGGCCCGTTTCGAGGTGGACGCTTTGACGAAACTGATCGGCTCGCCCGCCATGGTGCCCTTGTGACGGGTCTCGACCAGGCGGAGGTAGTCAATGCCGGAGACGGCGTTCTTCGCACCGGTCTCGATGCTGTCGGCAGCGGCCGTGGCGGCCTTTTTATGCACGTGCCGCCGGATCTCGCTCAAGACGGCGATGCCGGCCGGGACGCCGTTGCCGGCGGAGACGGTGATCAGCCCGGCGAGGTCGAAGGGGTCATAGACCAGCTCCACCCGTTTGCCGACGAGGAGCTGATCAACCTGGTAAGTGTTGGATTGCAACGACACCGTCGCGGACTTCGTCACGGTGCGGATCGTCGACCACCGGAACGCTTCCGCGATCTCGTCCCGCGATTTCCGCACCGGTTTGCGGCCGGCCCAGCTGGCGTCCCAGCGTTGCAAAGGTGTTTGCCCCGTCGTGGAGTGTGTGGCCTGGTGGTAAACCATCTCCACCCACGAGCTGAACAACGCATTCAACTCATCCAATGACGTCACCATGCTGCCCACCCCGGCATCGACGACGCCGGTCGCGGTGTCGACGACGGTGATCTCGGTGAGGAACTGCGAGTTGACGGTGTTGAAGAACCGCTCGATCTTCCCGCGGCCCTGCGGACGATACGGCTTCGAATGCGTCAACCGTATTCCCAGGCGTGCGCAGGTCCGAGAGAGGGACTCATCAACAAAAGCGCTCCCGTTGTCGACATAGATCGTGCCCGGAATACCGCGGGATTCCAACGCCGGGCGGAGGGCCGCCGTGAGGCGGACGGAGTCTTCGGCGTAGGCCCACCGGGCCGCGGTGACGAGGCGGGTGTGGTCATCGAGGAACGCGAACAGATACGTTTTCCGCCCGTTGATCCGGGGGCCGTGGAGGCCGTCACCGACCCACATTTCGTTGGGGTAGTCCGCTTCGAACCGGCCGAAGACCTCGCGGACTCCGGTCGGGAGTTCCAGCGTGCGGAAGTGCCGCAGCAACGTCGACTCGGAAGGTGCGTCGCCGAGGGTATCGATCATGATGCGGCGCACCTGCGCTGAGGTGCGGGCGGGCCGCTCGCGTTTCAGGGTCGCGGCCAAGGACAGGATCTGCGCCGGCGTCACGGCGCCCTGGGCGCGGCCGCGGGGTTTCAACGCGTCGAACCCGCCGGCCCGCCAGGCCCGAATCCACCGGTCGATGGTGTCTTTAGAAACCGTCACCGTGCCGCCAAACGGCCCCGGATGCACCATCGCCGCGAGGTCCCGCACCATCGGACCGCGCTGCCGCGTCGTGACGCTGGCATCGGCGGCAGCGCGGATGAGCTGATACCGGAACAGGGCGATCTTCTCCGTCCGGTCGCGGCGCACTGCCGTTTCCGACGGTGACCCGGCCGGCACGAGCAAAGACACGGCAGGGCGTGCCGGGGAAACCCGCGGCACTGCCGGTGGCAGCGTCGGAGGGAGGGTCGGCGGTGTTGCGGGCATGAAAGGTCCTCTCAAACAGTGAAGACGCCCATCACAGGGATATGGCAGGCGCTCCTGCCACCCTTCCCGCCGCCCCGGTCTGGCATAAGGGCCTGTTGGTGTTGGGAGCGCCAGCCCACCAGCTCGAGCAAAACAGCCGCCCGTTCGTCGTAGCGATACCCGCCTGGATCCACGTCACCGTGACGGTCGCGGCAAACCGACGCCCCAGTCCCTCCGCATACGCCATCAACACCGACAACGCCTCACCCCGAGCGGTGCCGGCCGGTTTGGGCCACAGCACCACCGAATCGGGAGCGTCCCGCACCAACAACCCCGTGAACCGCTCGCCGATCGCACCGGCCGAGGCGGCGAAAGCGCGCAACCAACCACGGACCGTCGAGACCGGCCTGCCGCAGCCCGCGGCAATCTTCCGGTGGCCCCAACCCAGCACTGTCCTCGCCTCGACCGCCGCCGCGATCACCTCGGCCGCATCGGCCCGCCGCACGGCCAACCGCACCTCGAGCAGCACATGCGTGCCGCCGCAGACCGCGCACCTCGACCTGCGCGGGCGAAGGCGACGACAAGCCCAATCCGTGACGAGGCCATCGCGGATCACACGCGCCCGGGCCCACCCCCACGGACGTAATCGGCCACCACAATCCGGGCAGACCACGCGCCCGACCCGCAGGTCCAACTCGACAACAACAGAATCATGACTTACCGTGAGCATCAGCGCGCCTTTACGCGTCAGAATGGCCCGGCGTGATCCGCAAAGATCGCACGCCGGGCCCTTCGTCTATCCGGACATCGTCAGCCTGACGCCGCCGACGAGCAGACACCAAATCCGGTCGCGCTAAAACACATCGTCACCGGCGACGACGCCTACATCGTCACCCCGCGAGACGTACAACACGGGGCGGCCATCCCGATGGCGACTCAGCACCGACTTCCTCGGTGCGCCAAGCCAGGTGCGCATACATGGCCACTCGATGAACGCCGAGTGAAGACATCACGATCGAGTACATCTCAGTTTGCAGACGGAAGGCTTTCATTGCGACAGTGGTTTCGATCCCAATGGGATCGATCCCAAGAACCTGAGGTAACCATGTCTTTTCCGACCACCCGAATGCCGGCGGTGCGGAGCACCCGACGCCGCATCACCACTCCACGGTGGGCAGTATTGTGCGTCGTTCCGGCTCTGGCCGCGATGCTCGTGTTTGAGTATTGGCCTCTCGTGCGCACCATTTTCATGTCCATGCAAGGCACGAACCTGTTCGGTCAGCCCACCGGCTTCGTTGGATTTGACAACTACGCACGCATGTTCCAGTCGTCCGACTTCTGGCACACCATCTCGGTGACGGCGCTCTTCACGGTCGGCAGCGTAGTAGCGACGCTGTTGGTGGGGTTGGCGGTTGCAATCCCACTCACCACCCGGCTCCGCGGTACCGGCCTCATCCGTGCCACCGTCATGATTCCCATGGCGGTCTCCGTAGCTGCGGCGGGCCTGGCATTTCGGAGCATTTACCAGCCGGAGACCGGAGCCGCGGACCGACTCCTCTCATTCGTCGGCATCGATGGTGTGGGCTGGCTAACGGATCCGGCAGTCGCGATCTGGTCGGTCATTATCGTTGACGCATGGGTTGGGCTCGGCTTCACGGTGTTGCTTCTGCTTGCCGCCTTCGACGGAGTCCCCGAAGACGTACTCGAGGCAGCGAGTCTGGACGGGGCCGGCCTGCTGCGACGTGTGCGACACGTCGCCTTGCCGATCATCTCGCCGACGCTGTTCTTCCTCATCGTGACGGAGACCATCGGCGCGATGCGCGAGTTCACTGCGATTCAGGTGCTTACGCAGGGCGGTCCCGCCAACGCCACCCATACCCTCGTGATCGATATCTATCAGGCCGCTTTTGGTAGCGGGACCTCAGACTATGCCGCGGCGTCCGCGCGCGGCATAGTCCTCCTGCTGCTGATCGTACTGGTCACGGCTGTGCAGTTCCGCTTCCTCGACCGCAAGGTGGCGTACTGATGGCTCGCTCCACAACCGTCACTGGACGCATCGGTCGGCTCACCCTCGTCGGCTATATCTCCGTTGTCGTCTTGCTGGTCATCTTCCCGGCGGCGGTGGCCGTGCTGGGTACCTTCTCGGGCACGACGGATCCGATCGCGTCGCTCCAGCGACTCATCGACGGCCAGTGGACGATCGACTACGTCGTGAGCGCCTTTGACCGGGCCCCGCTTCTCCAACAGGGACTCAACTCTGTGTTGGTGACACTGGCGCAGACGGCGTTGCAACTCGTAACCTCCCTTCTGGCGGCTTACGCACTCGTCTTTGGCCGCCTACGTCGATTCGCCGGTGTGCTCCTCGCGGTTTTTCTCGTCACGATGATGATCCCGTCCGAGACGACGATCGTGGCCAACTATCTGACGATTCGCTCGTTCGGCCTGTATGACACGTTGACGGCAGTATTCATCCCCTACGCGGCATCTGCCTACTCGATCTTCCTTCTCCGGCAGGCTTTTCTTTCCTTCCCGACCGAAATTCGTGAGGCCGCGCTGCTGGACGGGACAGGCCCCTTACGATTCTTGATGCAATTCCTCATTCCGCTCTGCCGACCGGCGGTCGTCACCGTGATCGTTACGAGTGCCATCGCCGCCTGGAACGGCTACCTCTGGCCGCTGATCGTCACGGAGAGCCCAGAATCCCGCACCGCACAGGTGGGTGTCGCATCGCTCGCCGATTCCTCCGTCACCGATATCGGTTCGTTGCTCGCCGGCACCGTTCTCGTGTCGCTGCCCACAGTCTTTCTCGTCATTTTTGGCCAACGCAATCTCGTCAAGGGATTAACCCAAGGAGCAAACCGATGATTCACCTGACCACCACCCGCACGCAGAAGGCCCGGCGTGGGACCACCGCGGCCGGCTTCGCAGTAATCGCCATGGGTCTGACCGCATGTAGCGGTACGCCTACCACCCCGCTTTCTGCCGAGGCGCCGATCACTGTCGACTTCTGGCATGCGTCCTCGGGGCCAGCCGGCGAGGTGCTCGAGCAGCTCACCGACGATTTCAACACGAACAACGAGCAGGGCATCACGGTCAACCTCGTTTTCCAGGGCAGCTATTCCGACCTTCTCGCCAAATTCACCAACGGGGTCGCTAGCGGCGACATACCCGACCTCATGCAGGCGAGTGACATCACCAGCGGATTCATGCTGGACTCCGGTGTCACCGTTTCCGCGCAGAAGGCAATCGAGCAGTATGGCGTCGACTACGACTTCGCCGGCCTCATCGACTCCGTCAAGAGCTACTACACCGTCGATGGCGAGCTCACCTCTGTCCCGGTCATGACTTCGCAGCCGTTCCTGTACGTCAACCCCGATCTTGCATCCGCAGCCGGCTTCGACCCGTCGACGCCGCCGACAACCTTCGACGAGGTCTTCGACTGGGCAGAGACGATCCACACAACCACTGGCAGCCCCGGCCTCACTTTCCACTTGAGTCCGTGGTGGAACGAGGAGTTCAGTGCCGCAGCCGGCGTCGTGTACTGCACCCCGGGGAATGGTGTCGGCACCGAACCGGTCACCTCAATGAACTACACCGATCCCGCGCAAATCGCGATCTGGACCCGGCTCCAGGAACTCTTCGCCTCTGGCGCGGCCTTGAACGTCGGGACTGATGGCAACGCCTCCATGAGCGCCTTCACGAGTGGGACCTCGGCCATGCTGTTCGGCTCGTCCGGAACGTTGGGGACCATCAGCGACGCCCTCGGCGACAACTTCGTCTCAGCGCCATTCCCCGTCGAAAACTCCGACGGCGGGGCCGTGCCAGGTGGTAACTCCGTGTGGGTCATGGGCCAGGACAAGTCGGACGAGCAGAAGGCTGCCGCGACAGAGTTCGCTGCCTTCCTCGGCTCGGCCTCGAGCCAGGAGGAAATCTTCCGTGCCTCTGGGTACCTGCCGAGCCAGGTCACCGTTCAGGAAGCGCTGGCAGGCGATGCGACAGCCCCGCAGGAAGTGCTCCTCGAGCAGCTCGCAGCGACGCCCGGGACGACCGCGACCGCCGGCTGCCACACTGGAGCGCTCACAGAGACCCGAACCGCGCTTCAGGCCACTATGGAGCAAATCGTCAACGGGGCCGACGTGACGACGGCCTTCGAAGCGGCAGAGAGCGCCGCGCAGGAAATCCTCGCGACCTATAACGCACGAGCCGCCCAATGACCGGCGTCACACTCAGCCACAACAGCCAGCGAACAGTGGTCGAGCACTATGCGAGCCCGCACCGATATGGCGTGTTCCTGCGCCCCTCTCCGGAACTGATCCGAGACTGCATCACCGCCTTCGGCATCGCATCCGGCCAGTTCGGATTCACGGCCGCCGCGGCTTTTCCGCCCCACGCCACCCTCGTCGGAAGCATCGCTCTCGCGCCCAACGCGACCGAGACAGACCTGAGGGCAGCAATCAAGGATGCGTTGGCTGAGGTAGCCCCCTTCACAGTGCATAACGCTGGACTCGGCCGACAGTTCGTCGATTCCATCGGCTATGACATCGACGGAGACGGCACCGGCACTGGCACCGGCACTGTGAACCGGGATCTGCGCGCAGTCATGGAAAAGCTGTTTCACGCGTTGTCGTCGCTGACCGTGTTCCCCAGCAGCGACAGATTCATCGAATCCCGCAAGGCAGCCTCCAGCGAGACGACCCGCGGGCATGTCACCGTCGTTGGGCACGATGGTGCCGGACATCCGGAATTACTCGACGAGCTGCTGGAGGTGCTCGAAGAACTCGATCTCGACCATCCATCGACATTCTTGGCGGACACCATCACCCTCTACAGGCTCACCTCTGAAGACTGGACTGGAAAGTACTGGCAATCGATGAGGTGGGAGGTGCTCGAAAGCGTCCGACTCAGCGCATGACAGACGCCGTGGCAGCCCCGAACGTGTTGCCCTCGTGCAGATGCCTCGGGACCGCCACGGCGCTCGTGGGCCGATCGGGGTCGGCCAGGCGAGAGCGGAGCAACGACCAAACGGCGCCAGCAAGCTCCGCGGTGTCGCTTCGAAACCCCGTGAGATCCCACTGACCGGAAAGTGCCTCGTCCGGCAGTGCCAACGTAACGACAGTGAGATCGCCTGGCACGGATACTTTGAGCTGTGCAGCGGTCTCCAGTACGGCTTCGGCAGCCTCATGACCCAGGGTCACGACGGCGGAGATGGCGGGATTGTTCCGCAGCTCTGCAAACGTCCGGGACGCAACGACAAGGCCCGGGATGTAGTCATAGCCGGCATCGACCACCGTGACGTGCAGGCCGCGTTCCTCAGCGGCCGACATGAATCCAACACGGCGCGGGACCGCGGACGCGCTCAGGAGGTGGTCAAAGAAATACACAGCGCGGTGGCCCGCGTCCCACAATCGCTCAACCGTTTCGCGTCCGACAAGAGTCCCATCAAAACCAACAATGTCAGTCAGGACGGAACCTTGTTCACGTTCGATCATGATCGTCGGTACTCGCGCTGCCACATCATTGACCACCGCCGCCGGAATGCGGCCACTACCGATAATGACCGCGGCCACACGGAGCTCGAGCAGCGTCTCAAGCGCCTCACGCTCACTCGCGTCGTCCAGGTTGCCGGTCACCGCCACCAACCTCGCGTTCTCGGCGGAGGCCTCGCGCTGCAACTCATACATCAGGCGCCCGTAGAAAGGAGACACCGACGACCGCAGAAGCAACCCCACCAGCTGACCTCGACCAGATCGCAGCGCCTGCGCAGTCAGGTTCACGCGATAGCCAAGATCATCCGCTGCCGTCAGCACCCGCTCGCGAGCAGAGAGGCTGACACTTCCGCGGCCACTGACCACTCGCGAGACGACCGACTTCGAAACGCCAGCCCGCTCGGCGACCGCATAAATCGTTGGCTCGCGGTCTTTACCCATAACTGGTTTCTATCACAACGAGACTACATACGTGGTTTCCAGACCAAGGAGACAATATTTCATCCTCACAGGTTCCGTACCGTACGAAGTGGCTCCTCTTTGACGTTGGCGGGGTCCTCATTGAAAGCCCCCACGATTTCGCCGCGTTCGCCAATGAACTCTCAGGAGATGACAGTCCCGCCACGCTGGCTGGAGTTCGACGATCCTTCGACAGCCACCGCGATGCCTACGACCGCGGTGCATCTGCTGCCTGGTTCTGGACAGAGGTCGCCAACGACGCAGGCGCGCCTCATCCGAACGATGGAACGATCAGATCGCTCGTCACACTCGAACAGCAACGCTGGAGTTCTCCGTCGCCCGCGACACTAGCCGCACTGGAGCGCTGCAAAGCGGCCGGTCATTCCCTCGCGATACTCTCTAACGCTCCCCACGAGCTCGCTGACATCCTGCAGGCGGCGACGTGGACTCAGCTGTTCGACCACATCATGACCTCGGCCCGACTCGGAAGCGCGAAGCCCGATGCCGCTGTCTGGCAGATGGCTGTAAAGCAGCTGGGCACGACGCCCACTGATATCTCCTTCTTCGACGACCGAGAAGGCAATATTGCCGCTGCCGCCGCAGCTGGCATCCGCGCTCACCACTGGACTGGGTTAGGCAGCCTGGAGCACCTACTTTTTCAGTGGAATGACGTCTCAGTCCACGAGCGCCAACCTTCGGCTGCGACTGCGGGAACCTCGCATAGCTAGGCCCTGCTCAGAGCCATCCTGTTACGGCTCCAACGGCCACCTCGATGGCGACGTAAGGTCAGTACCATGTTCGGCACATTGGGGATTCGGATTCCACAGGACCTCGCCCAGGGGGTCACTGACGCTGCAATGGCGGACGTCGTTTATAACGTCAACATCTTTGACGCGGACGGGGTCATCATTGCGTCCGGGGACCCGGCCCGACTGGGCCAGGTCCATCAGGGTGCACTTCTCGCTCTCAAGACCCGAGAGCCAGTCGAGATCGCCGTGGACGATGGCGACACGAAAACCGGCATCAACCTCCCCTTCGCCGTGGACGGTGAGCTCATCGGAGTGGTCGGCATCACCGGGCCCCTCACCGAAGTCCGCCCCTTGGCGCGGCTGGTGCGCACGACTGTCTCGCTGCTGGTGCAGCAGAACCTCGCGTTTACCCGACAGCGCAACGAGGTACTGGCCGCGGCCCTGGCTTCTGAGGCCGAGGCGTATCCGGCCGGCCTTGTCGAGCTGGCTCTCATGCAAGGACTGGACCTCAGACATCCACAGGCGGCCATCCTTGTCGACGGAGAAACCGAAGGCCTCCAGAAGCTCTGTCCGACGGCATTTGCCCTACCGGGAGGGATCTTCCTCCTCAACCCTCATGACATCGAGGAAGCTCTGGCGAGGTGGATCCGTCATGCTCCGCTAGCGGTGTTTTTCGTGAGCGAGGCGCATGATTTGGCCAAGGACTGCATCGCGGAGGTCACCTGCGCCAGAGTCGCCCAGTGCGGCCTCATGATCCCAGGTTTGATCCACCACGCCGCAGACCTCACGGAGCTCATGGCGTTGATGAACGCCCCCCGGAGGGAAGCCCTCGCAGTGTTAGACAGCCACCCAGAGCTGGTGGACACCCTTCGCGACTTCATTTCGGCGAACATGAGTATGAGCGCAACTGCGGCCGGACTACACATCCATCGGAACACACTGCTCTACCGACTGAACCGGATTCGGAAGCTCACGGGGCTCGATCCCCGCAAGCTCCTCGAGCTCATCACTCTCGTCGCCTATATCCTCCACCCGCCCAGCGCCCCGATCTCGCTATAGGCAGAGGCCAGCGGGTAGCCCGGATGTCCGTTGCCCGGCGAGGCGCTCAGAGCGGTTCCGGGCCGTAAGCAGTCGGGTGACCGTCGCTGAGGCGCGTTCCAGGTTGACGCTGCCCTCCAGAAGCGCGGTCGGAAGGTCAGTCACCTGACGCAGGATCGGGACCACGGCGACAACGGCGTCACCGATGAGCTCGTAGGCATCGTCGCTGATCCGACCGCCGAAGATGATCGCAGGAACGCCTTCCGCTCGAGCCGCTTGGGCTACACCCCATGGCGTCTTACCGGACGCGGTTTGCCGGTCGACGCCCCCTTCGCCAGTGAAGACCCAGTCGGCTCCGGCGATCCGGTCTTGAAGCCCCACCGCATCTTTGACCACCTCGACACCACTCTCCATTGTCGCGGCGGTGGCAGCGGCGAAGGCCGCTCCGAGGCCCCCTGCGGCGCCGGCGCCGGGGATCTCCCGAACGTTACGGTCGAACGCCGACTCCACGACATCCGCCCAGCGGGCCAACGCTGCGTCAAGCTCAGGGAGGTCCTTGAGCTCGGCGCCCTTCTGTGGACCGTAAACCGCCGAGGCCCCTCGGCTACCCAGGAGAGGGTTGGAGACGTCAGAGGCGATCCGGAATCTGACGGTGCGTAATCGTGAGTCCAGGGACGTCAGATCCACGGACCTGAGCGAGGTCAGCCCCCTGGCTCCGACCGGCAGCGGCCTGCGGTCACTGTCAAGGAACCGGGCACCCAGGGCGGCCAGCATGCCGGTGCCGGCATCGTTCGTCGCCGAACCTCCCAGACCCATGATGAACTCGGTCGCGCCGCGATCAAGCGCTGAGAGGATCAGTTCGCCGACGCCCCGTGACGTTGCCGCCCAAATATCCCGTTCTTTCGGGTCGATTTGGGCGAGCCCTGCGGCTGCGGCGACCTCGATTATCGCCAGGCGACGACCGGGCACGAACCCGAATCGCCCTCTCGTCGGCCGGTTGAGGGCGTCATGACACGGGGCTTCGACCCACTCGCCGTGCAGCGCCGAGATGAGGGCTTCCGTGGTTCCCTCGCCGCCGTCGGCCATCGGCACCAGCTCGCACAAGATGGTGGGGTCGACCCGGTGGATACCGCGGGCCATGGCCTCGGCGGCCTCGACGGAAGTCATGGATTCCTTGAACGAGTCCGGCGCGCACACGATCCTCATGGACGTGAACCGTTCGCCGCGGTGGAAAGCCTGTCGACGATGGAATACATGGAACCTCTTCTTCTCGTGGGAGCGGGCTTCTTCAGCGGGTCCGGCGACGATGGTGCCGGCGGGCGGTACCTCAGCGGGATGGCCCCGAGCGGGGAACTCGGGGCCCGTCGATTCAGTCCGGCAGGTAGACCAGGGTGACGGTGCCGCAGGGAGGGACAGCCAGCATTCCGCCCGGAGCCCGGTCGCCGACCTGCTCGTCCATCCGGCTGAGGTAGGCGACGTACCCCGCAAGCTCCGGGGTCTTGACCGAGACCGCGTCCAACGAAGGATTGAAGAAGCGGGCGGAGTAACCGGCACCGGATTCGGTCATCTTGACCGTGCTGAGCACGACCGAATCGTCCAGCGAGAACCAGGAGAGGGACCTCGGAATCCGCTTCTCGGTCGGGTTCAGCTGGAAGTCGTTGTACTTCTTCACCTGGAACGTGCAGTCGACGGTGTTCATCCGATGCGCCGCGCGGCTCGCTGCGACGACGTCTTTCTCCCCGTCGAGGAAACCGACGGCGAGATCGAACTCGAGATGCTGGCGGAGCTGTGAGTCTGGTGCCGGCACCTTGATACCGGAGGCACGGCCCGGTCGACGCGTGAGGTCGTCCTTGCCGATGTCACCGACGGAACGGTACAGCGTCACGCTCAGTTCGCTGTGATCGGCGCCCGTGACCTCGTACTCGCGCAGGCCCTTGGTTGCCATGTAGGCTCCGGCGTCTCCCTGCGTCACGGCACAGAAACTCATCATCGGGTAGACCGGGATGGGTTTCTCGGCCCAGCCCAGCTCGACGAACCGCTCCGCCTCGGGGTGGACAAGCTCTCGCTTGATCACACCGAACTGGTTGTTGGCGATGGAGTACTCCGGCGTCACCCCGGTGACCGCCTTGAGCCGAAACCGGTGGTTGTCGACCGCATTGACATGACTGAGGTGGATGCGGGCGAAGCCTTCGCCGTCTCGCAGCTCGACCGTGCCGTCGAAGCTCGCGAGGGTGCTGGTGGTCCCCTCCGTCCGCTCCTTGAGAGAGGCGGGGACCTGGCGGTGTGCGGTGAAGGCGATCCGCTGCGCGCCCTGGAGGACGGTCGCTCCCTGAGCCTGGAAGGTGAAGTCGTCGAGGACGAGGTCGACAGGCGGTGGAGAGTAGTCGTAGCCGTCTCCCTCGTCGCCCGATTCCTCGAGCTTCACCTGGATTTCTGTGCCATCCTTCCGGACCAGACGGATCCCGTCCGCGGTCACTTCGGCGGACAGGGCGTCGCCTTCGATCGTGGTGGCGGCGGATGTCCGAGTGTCCACCACGGTCCCCACGCGGCCGGGAACGATGCGGTAGGAGGTGTACCCCAGACCCTCGAATTCGGCGTTGAAGGTGATCACGGCACGGAACATCGGGATGTGCTGGTTCAGATGAGCGATTTGCCGATCGATCTTCTGGGCGTCGTAGTCCTCGATCTCCACCACGGAGTACGGGACCTCGTTGCTTTCGGAGTCCAGCACGGCGAAGTCACGGGTGCCCACGAAGAGTTCCTGCTCCACCAACCGGGTTCCGCCGGACGGGATCGCATTGAAGACCAGGAGCAGGTCTTCGCCCTCGTTCTTCTCAATGCTCATGCCCATCAGGCGCAGCGTCATGTTCGCGTGTGCCCGGATAATCTCGCCGGCCTTCACGAACCGATGCTTGATGTCCGCGTTAACACGGTCACTGTTGCAGCAGCCGATACTGTCGTGGGCGTGGCACTGCAGGATGGTTTTCCAGGCCTCGGCCACCAGCGACTGCGAGTAGTCGAACCCCAGGTGACTCGCGACCGAGAGCAGAGGCTCCAGCATCTGTGTCAACTCCGCCTCGCACGAGGCGTTGAGCATCTTGATGTCCATCCGGGTCGAGTAGATCGACCGGTGCACCCGCATGTACTTACCCTCGGTGAACTCGCCCTCGTAGACCTCAAGGGCCGACGTGTCGGCGAAGGTGTCCGCGAAGTAGTCCTCGATCGTGCTGATGCGGTAGGTATCGCCGGGGTTGATCTCCTCGAGATTCTTCAGCAGCCCGGGGAGGTTTTTTTGGATCGGCATCTGGTCATGCCCCGCCGGGAGCAAAACATTGTCCGACGCGGAGTTGCCGCCCAGCCGGCCCAGAATCTTCTGCATGCGCGCCTGGAGCACGTCGGGATCGGACTCCAGGTACTTGGCGACCTGGTAGCCCTGTGCGATGTTGGTCGCGTTCACCTGGCTGCCGTCCGTCCCCCGCCACAGGAAGTTCACGTCTGTGGTGTGGCGCTCGGTCCTGCCGCGCCAGAAGATCACTGAGTCCATGCCGAAGCCGTTCAGCAGCGTCGGCAAGCTCGCCGTCTGGCCGAACGAGTCCGGGATGTATCCCATCCGCATCGCCGGTCCGACCCTCTCCGCGATCTCGATCCCGTAGACCAGGTTGCGCACCATGGACTCGGCGGACACCACCTGGGAGTCGGTCTGCGTGAGCCACGGGCCGAGCTTGAGACGCCCGGCCTGGGACAGCGCCCTGATCCGGTCCTCGTCCTGGGGCCGGGCCTTGAGGTAGTCCTCAACAACGATCGACTGTCCGTCGAGTACGAAGTAACCGAACTCGGGGTTTTTCTCGAGATGGGTGAGGATCTCCTCCAGGTCGTGCATCAGGAGGGAACGTGATTCCTCAATGGTGAAGTACCACTCCCGGTCCCAGTGGGTGTGCGGGAAAACGTAGACGTTCGTGCTCATGGTCGCTCCTCTGTCTCAGGTGGCTCAGGCGTAGACTGCGGCGGGCTCTTCGAGAGCTGCCTCGTCGGGGCCGTGGACGGAGACCTTGCGCCACTTCAACGCAGATAAGACGAGTGCACCGAGCACAGCACCGCCGACGAGACCGGCAACCCAGTACAGGGGATTTTCGGTCACGGGGATGGTCAGCACGCTTCCCCCGGCGCTCTGTAGCGACGACTTGCCCCACAGTGAGACGACGGCCGCGAAGGCGCCGCCCACCATGGTGGCTGGGATGACCCGCAGCGGGTCACGCAGGGCGAAGGGAATCGCGCCCTCGGAGATGCCGAAGATGCCGAGAAGCCAGCTGGTCTTGGCGGCATCCTTCTCGTCGCGGGTGAATCCCTTGGGAACGAGTACTGCACCGATCGCACAAATGATGCCGGGAAGACTCTTCGCTGCTGCGAACGCGGCGTAGGGAAGGCCGTTGCCCGCGTCGATCGCGGCCAGCGCAAAGGCATAGCCGGCCTTGTTGACGGGTCCACCCATGTCAAAGCCTGCCATGGCGCCCAAGACGATGCCCAGGATGATGAAGTTCGAGCTCTGCAGGTCACCCAGCCAGAGGATCATGGACTGGTTCAGCCACGCGATCGGCCCGCCGATCACGAAGAACATCAAGAACCCGGTGATAACCGTGCCAAGCAGTGGATAGAAGAAGATCGTGACGATGCCCGCGAACGATTGTGGGTACTTGATCTTCTTCAGGTACCGGACCGTGTACCCCGCGATGAGGCCGGCGATGAGACCGCCGAAGAACCCGGCGCCAAGTGTGGAGGCGGCAATGCCGCCGGCCAGCCCGGGGATCAGGCCGGGCTTATCGGCGAGGCTGTAGGCGACGTACGCGGCCAGGATAGGAACCAGCATCCCCAGGATGGACCCGCCGAACTCCCGCCAGATGGACCCGACGGAACCATCGATCCGAGCGCCCTCGTTGCCGAAAAAGAGTAGCGCGAGGGAGAGGACCATGCCGCCGGACACGACCAACGGGATGATATAAGAAACACCGGTCATAACGGCTTTGTAAATGTCCTGGCCGGTCGTGACCCACGGGCTCTGCTTGCGTTGGATCTTGACCATCAGCGCACCGCCTCAACGACCTCGGCGAGGAGTTTCGGCCCCTTCTTGATGGCCTCGGAGACCGAGCACTCCAGGGTGGGAACGTCGGCGAATCGCTCGGCACCGGAGATGCTCACGTCCGCAGCAATGATGGCGGCATCCGCACGCTCGCAATCCTCCGGGGTGATCTCGTTGTCACGACCCGTGGCACCCTGGGTCTCTACTTTGAGCTCGATGCCCTTGGCCAGAGCGGCTTTGCGGAGGCTTTCGGCGGCCATGAAAGTGTGGGCGATGCCCGCGGGGCATGATGTTACGCAGACGATGAACATTGTTACTTCCCTTCCTTGGAAAGAATGGCGTTGTTGATTTCCTGTTCGGACTTGGCCTGGACGAGCGTGGCGCGGAACTCTTCGTCCATGAGCGCCACGGAGAGCCGTGAGAGCAGCTTCAGGTGAGTTGTCCCGGCCTGCTCCGACGGGACGGCAAGCATCACGATGAGGGCGGTCGGCTCGTCATCGTCCTCGTCCCACAAGAACGGCGTGGCGAGATTCGCAATCGCATAGGACGCTGCTTTCACAACCGGCGACTTCGCGTGCGGAATCGCCAATCCGCCACCGACGCCCGTGGAATACGAGGCTTCGCGTGCCTCGACGTCGCCAATGAAACCGTCGAGGTCAGTGACCTTGCCCGCGTCTACGAGAAGTTGGCCGATTGAGGTGAACACAGCCGTCTTATTCGCCGCCTCAAGGCCGATAGACACAAGCAAGGGATCGTACAGATCAGAGAGTTCCATGGGTATCCTTCTGGCGGTGTGCGCCGGCCGCGTCCACGCGGTCAACGGGCTGCTGTCTGACAACTGCGTCGGTCGAGCCGTGAGTTTGACCCTACGCGGCGGCCCAACGCGGATCTATCCGCAACCCGACAGATTCCGTTGTGCGAATGCACAAAGGCGAGCGACGCGACGGCGAGGCATCAACGACCGGTGCTCGTGCGGAACACGCGGCCGGTGATCTCGCGAACCGTGAGATAAGCCCCACGATGCGTGGTTTGTCGGTGCTTTGCTCACGGCTCGCGGAAGCTCGGTAGCCTGGGGAAATGGCGAGCGTGGGCAGGTACCCGAAGGGCGTTGCGAAGCGCGCCGAGATCCTCGAGACCGCCCTGGCGCTCGTGGCGCAGCGGGGCTTCCGGCAGACGTCGGTGCGGGACATCGCCGCCGCGGTGGGGCTCACGCAGGCCGGACTGCTGCACTACTTCGAGTCCAAGGACGACCTGTGGGTGGCCATTCTGCGCACCAGGGACGCGATTGACGAGGCGAAGGACCCGGATGATCCCGACCCGGCGGCCACCTTCGCGGCACTGATGCGGCACAATGCCGAGGTGCCGGGGCTCGTGCAGATGTTCGCCAACCTGTCGGCCGCGGCGGCGACCGACCCCGAGCATCCGGCCCACGAGTATTTTCGGCAGCGCTACGCGCGCTCGCGGGCCACGATCGCGGCAGGGCTGCGCCGCATGCAGGCCTCTGGGCGGCTCGACACCTCGGTCGACCCCGAGGTGTTCGCATCTATCCTGATGGCGGTCAGCGACGGCATGCAGGTGCAGTGGATGTTCGATGAGACTCGTGACATGGGCGCGCATGTCGAGGCCCTGATCGCGCTGGCCCGCCGCGAACTGTGAGCAGAGCACCGAAGAACTCGAGTTTAAGGGGCTTAGCTCACAGTTCGCGGGTGGTGGAGGGCCCTAGGAGGCCGCTGAACAACTTTGGGTGCGGGTGTCGCTTATTTAAGGCGCGCCTGCGGCGGGTCGGCTCTTGGTCGTTAAGACTGGGGTGATGCAGGGTTGTGATGATGGTCAGCGTGAGATTTAGGTCACGTCCCGCTGAGTGGTGGAATTTCTCAACACCGTGCGGGTCAGTGGTTCTAGTCTAGGCGGCGGCGAGTTCTGGGAGGATCACCGCCTCGTCGATGACCTCGATGGGATTGTTCATGGTGGCCAGCTCGAGCATCGAGGCCTCGGAGAAGTAGCGTCTTTCGCCGGCTTCCCACTCGTCGTGCTGCTCGATCAACACCGACCCCGCCAAGCGCAGCAGCGCGGCGGCGTTGGGGAACACGCCGACGACGTCGGTGCGGCGTTTGATCTCCTTGTTCACCCGTTCCAACGGATTAGTGGACCAGATCTGGCGCCAGTGCCGCCGCGGGAACGCGGCGAAGGCGAGCAGGTCGGGTTGCGCGTCGACGAGCATCGCGGCGACCTTCGGGTGCGACCGACTGAGCATCGTGGTGACCTCGCGGAACTGCTTCTCGATGTGCTCACGGTCGGGTTGGGCGAAGATGGTGCGGATGATCGAGGCCACCATGTCCTGGGATCCTTTCGGGATCACGGCGAGGACGTTGCGCATGAAATGGACTCGGCATCTCTGCCACCCGGCGCCTTGGAACACGGTGCTGATGGCCTTCTTGAGCCCGGTGTGGGCGTCAGACATGACCAGCTTGACCCCGTCGAGACCGCGGGTCTTGAGCGACCGTAGAAACGACGTCCAGAAGCCCTCATTCTCGCTGTCACCCACGTCGAAGCCCAGTACTTCCCGGCGGCCGTCGGCGGCGACCCCGACCGCGACGACGATGGCTTGGGACACGATCCGGTGGCCGACCCGGGCTTTGCAGTAGGTGGCATCGAGGAACACGTAGGGGAAGTCCTGGGCGGCCAAGGTGCGGTCGCGGAACTCGGCCACCTCCGCGTCCAGGCCCGCGCAAATCCGAGACACCTCGGACTTGGAGATCCCGGTGTCCGCGCCGAGGGCCTTGACCAGGTCGTCGACTTTGCGGGTTGAGACGCCGTGGACGTAGGCCTCCATCACGACCGCGAACAACGCCTGGTCGACCCGTCGGCGCCGCTCGAGCAGGGCAGGGAAGAACGACCCGGCACGGAGCTTCGGGATCTTCAGGTCGAGGTCGCCGGCGGTGGTCGTCAACGTCCTGGATCGGGTGCCGTTGCGGTGGGTGGTGCGGTCGCCGGAGCGCTCGAACGGGGCGGCGCCGATGAACGCGGTCGCTTCCGCATCGATCAGTTCCTGGTAGAGCTTTTCGGTCGCGGATCGGATGCGATCGGTGACATCGGTGAGTTTGAGTTCTCCCAGCAGGTCGAGCAGGGCAGACTGGTCTAGAGCCATCGTGGTTTGTGTCTTTCTGTGAGTAGCTTTGATCGGTTCTCACTGACCATCCCACGGTGGCTCTTCACGTTGACGAAGCAACACTCAAGAGCGGGAAACCACACCACTCACGGGGACGTAACCGAGATTTACGATGTCGATGCCGTAGCGGGGCACTTGCTTCCGCCTGGATCGGTGTTCGCTTTCCTTGCAGCGCACCGTCGGGAGCTGTTTCCCGACGATGCGTTTGCGGACTTGTTTTCCTCGCAGAACGGCCGCCCGTCAATACCGGCGGACGTGATCGCGTCGGTGATGGTGTTGCAAACACTGCACAACCTTTCCGACAGGGAAGCGGCCGAGGCGTTGACGTATGACCTGCGGTGGAAAGCCGCCTGCGGGTTCGCGCTGACTGAAACCTCTTTCCACCCGACCGTGCTGGTCTATTGGCGCAAACGCTTGGCTGCCAGTGACCGGCCGCACCGCATTTTTGAGGCCGTGACCGCGGTCATTGCCCAGTCCGGAGCATTGTCGGGGCGCAAACGCCGGGCGTTGGACTCAACAATTTTGGAGGATGCGGTTGCCCGGCAGGACACCGTCACGCAGCTGGTCGGACAGATCCGCCGTGTTGGCCGGGAGATCCCCGGCGCGGACGTGAGCGTCGCCGGCTTGACCGGCCATGATTACTCCCAGCCGGGCAAGCCCGACATTGCGTGGGACGACCGCGACGCCCGCGACGAGCTCGTCTCCCGCCTGGTCACCGATGCTCTCGCTCTGCTGGGCAGCATCAACGTCCATATCCTCAACAAGAAGCAGCAGGAAACCGTCGCGCTGCTTGCCTTGGTCGCCGGCCAAGACGTGGAACCCGCCGACGGGTCCGACGGGACCGACGGGCGGTGGCGGATCGCCCGCCGGGTCGCTCCCGACCGGGTGATTTCCACCGTCGATCCTGATGCCCGCCATGCGCACAAGAGCCGCCAGAAAAAGATCGACGGCTATAAAGCCCACGTCAACGCGGAGCCCGACACCGGGTTGGTGACGGCGGCAATGCTCACGAAAGCCTCTGGTTCGCAAAACAGCGACGCGGCTCGCGGCGGCGAGCTGCTCGCGGCCGACGTCAGCATCGGTGAGCAAAACATTGACGTGCTGGGTGATTCGGCCTATGGCAGCGGCGGGCTCCTGACCGAGATTCATGCCGCTGGGCACCGGCCGATCATCAAGCCGATGCCGCTGGGCCGAGCCGTTCCGGGCGGATTCACCATCGATGACTTCACCGTGGATGAAACCCTGCAGACCGTGACCTGCCCGGCCGGGAACGTCCGGTCGCTCAGCCCGAAACGACGGGCCAGTTTTGGTAGTTCGTGCCAGGCCTGCCCGCTGATGGCGCAGTGCACCACCGCGAAGTCCGGCAAGAAGATGCAGATTCATCCGCTGGATCAGGTTCGCCGGGAGCACCGCGTCACCGCTCAGGACCCGGACTTTCAAGCCGTTTATCGCCAGCACCGTCCAATGATTGAACGGACGCTGGCGTGGATGACGCGCGGGGCCCGGCGGGTCCGCTACCGCGGCGTTGCCAAGAACAATGCGGGGTGGGTGATCCGTGCTGCCGCGATCAATCTCAAACGGCTCCTCAACCTCGGTTTGACCAGCCAGAACGGGGTTTGGGCCCTTGGATAACACCCCGACGCACGAGGACCACCTCGGCGCACGGTCCCAGGCGGCAGAGCCGCCCACTACGGCCCCATCGATCAGCCCCGACGCGAGATCCCACCATCGTGGCCGATCGCTCAGTCGACCGCACAAAGCCCCACAGCGGAGCAAAAAAACACTCTAAGAACTCGCCGAGGCAACTGGACCCCTAATATTCAGCGCCCTCCTAGAGGGTGGCCGCGGCGGGATCCCAGGTCTCGGCCAGCGGTGTCGGTTTCGTGATCCTCGACCGCACGTCGACCATGGTGCCGGTCTCTGCGGCCTCGGAGACGGCCAGCAGCACGTCGAGCACATGCGCCGCGACCGCCCCGCTGGCGCGCTCGGGAACACCGGCGCGAATCGACCTGGCCAGATCGAGCACCCCGGAGCCGCGACCGTAGGTGGAGCCGACCGGGGCGATCGTGCTGGGCTCTTCCTGGCCGAACCGCCACAGGGTGGACTTGCCCTCGAAGGTGTTCGGGTCGGGCAGCACGATCGTGCCGTCGGTGCCGCTGATCTCGACGAAGCCCATCCGGGGCAGCGCGTTCTGGAAGCTGAACGTGGACTGCGCGGACTGGCCGCTCTCGAACGAGATGACCGCGGCATGGTGGGTGGGCACCTCGACGGAGAACTCGGTGCCGGCCCTCGGACCACTGCCGATGGTGCGGATGGCGCTGGAGCGCGACGACACCGCGCCGACCCGGCTGGCGGAGCCGAAGGCGTGCACCAGGGTCGTGACGTAGTACGGGCCCATGTCGAAGAGCGGACCGGCACCGTTGGCGAAGAGGAACTCGGGGTTCGGGTGCCAGGCGTCGGGGCCGGGCACGTGGAACATCGTGGTGGCCGTGAGCGGTTCGCCGATGTCGCCACGGGCGATCGCGCGCATGGCCGTCTGGATGCCAGCGCCCAGCACGGTGTCCGGCGCGCAGGCGACCCGGAGGCCGGCGGCGTCGGCAGCGGCGAGCAGTGCCGCGCCGGACTCGTGGTCGAGGGCCAGTGGCTTCTCGCTCCAGACGTGTTTGCCGGCGGCGATGATCCGCTGCCCCACGGCGGTGTGCACGGCGGGAATGGTGAGGTTCACCACGATCTCGATGTCGTCCCTGGCCAGCAGCTCGTCGACGGAGCCGTGGCCGGGTACCCCGTAGGCCTCAGCCTGCGCCTGGGCGCGGGCGAGGTCGAGGTCCGCGACGAAGAGCACGTCGAGGTCGGCGAACGCCGTCATGTTCTCCAGGTAGGTGCCGCTGATGACTCCGGCGCCGATGACGCCGACGCCGACGCGCCCAGTGCGGCTCACTTGTCGTTCTCAGCGAGCCAGGCGAACGACGCCGCGATGCCGTCGAAGACGTCGCCGGTGTAGCCGTCGAACTCGACGACCCGCAGGGCGTTGGGCGCGGCGGCGAGGATGGCGGCGACGCCGACGTCTCCGCTGCCGGCGGGCAGCTGGTTGGCGAAGGCCGCGGCGAGGGCCTCCGGCACGCTGAGGGCGCTCTCGCTGCTGGGCAGGGCGGTGGCGATGTCGCCGCGCACCGGGCCGTCCTTGACGTGGATGAACTTCACCCGGTCGCCGAGCTGGCGAAGCAGCTCGGGGGCGTCGGCGCCGCCGACCGTGGACCAGTAGGTGTCGACCTCGAGGGCCACCTCGGGCGAGAGGGCCTCGACGAACAGGTCGTAGATGGGCCGGCCGTCGACGAGGTTCGCGAACTCCCACTGGTGGTTGTGGTAGCCGAAGCCCAGCCCCGCCTCGGCAGCCAGCGCCTGCAGGACATTGACCCGGTCCGCCAGCCGGGCGGCGTCATCCGCGCTCTGCCAGCGGTCACTCGGGATGAACGGGTCGATGACCGTGCCGATGCCCAGCTGCGCCGCGGCAGCGAAGGTGCGGGCCGGGTCGTCGGAATCGATGACCGGGGCGTGGCCGGACGGCGCCGTGATGCCCGAGGCGGCGAAGGCCTTCTCGAACTCGTCGACGCGCTCGACGAACGCGTAGGGCTCGACCTGGGTGAACCCGATCTCGGCGACCCGGGCGACAGCACCCTGCAGGTCGGCGGAGATGGCGTCCCTCACTGTGTAGAGCTGGACCGAGGGTGTGCTGGACATATCTTGCTCCTTTGGAAGTCATGACGGACGGGTTTCATCCGCAGGAACAAACCTAACAACGCTCGGTTTCTATTGCCAGGCCCTCGTGGCTGCGAGCATCCTGTGCGTTTGTACAGGATGGCTCGGTAAGCTCGATGCACTATGGATGACCCTCCCACGCATAAACCCATGCTCCCTGCCCGCCCCGAATGCTTCCGGGCGCAGGGAGCCACCTCGTGAACGAATGGATCATGGTGGGCCTCGGGCTCATTCTGACCTTCGGTACCGGTGTGTTCGTAGCCGCCGAGTTCGCCCTCGTCACCCTTGACCGCAATGAGCTCGAGGCCCGCCGCGATCGCGGCGAGAATCGCCTCGGCCCCACCATCAAGGCGCTGCGGATCACCTCGACGCACCTGTCCAGCGCGCAGCTGGGCATCACGCTGACCACGCTGCTCACCGGCTACACCTTCGAGCCGGCCATCAGTTCGCTGTTGCGCGGCCCGATGCTCGACCTCGGCGTGCCTGACGGCGTCGTGCCGGTGCTCGGCACCGTGATCGGCATTTCGCTGGCCACCCTGTTCTCCATGGTGATCGGCGAACTGGTGCCCAAGAACTTCGCGCTCGCGGTGCCGTTGGCCACCGCCAAGTTCGTGGTGCCGATGCAGGCAGCGTTCACGGCCGTGTTCAAGCCGGTGATCCTGCTGTTCAACAACACCGCCAACGCCATCATCCGTCTTTTCGGCATCGAGCCCAAGGAAGAATTGTCCGGCGCGCGCAGTGCCGAAGAACTCGGCTTCCTGGTGCGCCGCTCCGCTCTGGAGGGGCTGCTGGACGCCGACCACGCCGAGATGCTCAACCGCACCCTGCGGTTCTCCGAGCACTCGGCCGCCGACGTGATGACCCCGCGCGTGCAGATGGCCTCGGTGCACGCCGCAGATACCGCCGAGAGCATCGTGACCCTGGCCAGCGCCACCGGCTACTCGCGTTTTCCGGTGATCGGCCGGGACACCGACGACATCCTGGGCGTGCTGCACGTCAAGCAGGCCTTCGCCGTGGCGCTCGGTCGCCGCGCCCTGGTGCGTGCCGACGAACTGATGCTGCCCGCCCTGCGGGTGCCGGAGTCGATGGGCGTGGACAGGCTGCTCGGCGCGCTCCGTCAGCAGGGGCTGCAGATCGCCGTGGTCTCCGATGAGTACGGCGGCACGGCCGGCATCGTCACCCTCGAGGACCTTGTGGAGGAACTCGTCGGCGAGCTGGAGGATGAGCACGACCGCGCCAAGGCCGGCATCGTGCGCAGCGGCCGCTCGATCGTGTTCGACGCGGGCCTCCGCCCCGACGAGCTGCTCGAGCGGATCGGCGTCACAGTGCCCGACGACGGCGACTACGGCACCATCGCCGGTTTCGTGACCGACCGGCTCGACCGGATGCCCGAGCTGGGCGACACCGTGCCCATCGACGAGGGCACCCTGCGGATCGAGCGGATGGACGGCACTCGCGTGTCGCGCATCCGGCTGACCCCCACCGTAACCACGGCCGACCGCGACCCGGTCAGTGCTGTCATTGAAGGGAGACTGACCCATGAGTGAGTACCTTCCCGGGCTGCTCTGGCTCGTTGTGCTGTTGGCGGTCAACGCCTTCTTCGTCGGCGCGGAGTTCGCCGTGATCTCGGCCCGCCGCTCGCAGATCGAACCTCTCGCCGCGCAGGGCAACAAGGCCGCCAAGACCACCCTGTGGGCCATGGAGCACGCCACCCTGATGCTGGCCACCTCGCAGCTGGGCATCACGGTGTGCTCACTGGTGATCCTGAACGTCTCCGAGCCGGCGATCCACCACCTGCTCGAGATCCCGCTGGGCCTGACGGCGCTCTCCGCGGAGACCATCAGCGTGATCGCGTTCGCGGTGGCGCTGGGCCTGGTCACCTTCCTGCACGTGGTGCTGGGCGAGATGGTGCCCAAGAACATCTCGTTCTCGGTGCCCGATCGCGCCGCGCTGATCCTCGCGCCGCCGCTGGTGTTCGTGGCCCGGGTATTCAAGCCGGTGATCTTCAGCCTCAACTGGCTGGCGAACGGCGTGCTGCGGCTGTTCAGGGTGACGCCAAAGGACGAGGCGACCAGCGCCTTCACCCTCGACGAGGTGGCCGGCATCGTGCGCCAGTCCACCCGCGAGGGCATGCTGATGGATGCCTCCGGAACGCTGTCGGCGGCGTTCGAGTTCACCACGAAGCGGGTGTCCGACGTTGAGGTGCCGTTGTCCGGCATCGTATTCCTGCCCGAGCATGCATCGCCGGCCGACCTGCAGCGGGCCGTGGCCGAGCACGGGTTCTCCAGGTACATCCTCACCGATGCGGCCGGGGCGCCCGGCGGCTACCTGCACCTCAAGGACGTGATGGACCTCACCGGACCCGAAGCCTTCGCGCAGCCGGTGCCGGCCAAGCGGGTGCGAAAGCTCGCAACCGTGCTGCGCGACAGCGACCTCGAAGACGCCCTCGCGGCGATGCGCCGCACGGGCTCGCACGTGGCGTGTTCCTTCGACGCTGACGGCGTGGCCACCGGAGTGCTGTTCCTCGAGGACATCATCGAGGAGCTCGTCGGCGAGGTGGAGGACGTCACCAGCGTGTAGCCGCGCCCGCCGCCCGCCCCGGGCGAACACACGCTCCTCGTTATGAGGAGGAAGTGAGATAGGAAGGACGGAAATCGGCAGAACGTCCTGATAAACGGCCGTATTCCTGATAAACGTGCGGTGCCAGGCCGCCTCCGCCTCCGCCTCCGCCTCCGCCTCAGCTGAGGGCGGGGGCGGCCGGGCGGCCGAGCAGCGACCAGACCGTGACCACGGCAACCAGGGCCATCGCGGCCAGGCCGAGGCCGGAGTAGCCGACCAGCAGCAGCACGGGACCGGCCAGGGCGCCGCCGAGGGCGCCGGCGGCGTTCATGGACAGGTCGGAGAAGCCCTGCAGGGCCGACCTGTCGTGCACGTCGACGGCCTCGGCGATGAGGGCAGAGCCGGCCACGACGGATGCCGACCAGCCCAAGCCCAGCAGGACCAGCCCGGTGGTCATCGCCGCCGCATTCTCACCGGCGAGCCAGAACAGCACGAGCGAAGCCAACAGCAGTGCCTGGCCGGCCAGTATCACCGGCATCCGCCCCACCCGGTCGGCCAGGGCGCCGAACACCGGCGACAGGGCATACATGCCGGCCACGTGCAGGCTGATGGTCAGGCCCACGATGGTGAGGGATGCGCCGTGTTCGGTGAGGTGCACCGGTGCCATCGACATGAGCGCCACCATGGTGGCGTGGCTGAGGGCGACGACCATGACGGCGTAGCGCGCCAGCGGGTTGCCGCGCACGATGGCCAGGCCGCCGCGCTGCCGGCTGGTCGTCGGCCGCGCCTCCCGCGCCGACAACGCGGTGAGCAGCGGGTCGGGCCGCAGCCCGACCGTGTAAACCAGCGCGGCTCCCACCTGCGCGGCCAGCGAGAACGCGAACGCGCCGGTGAGCGGGGGCAGGCCGAGTTGCGCGCCGACGACCTCGCCCGGGCCGAACAGGTTGGGGCCGAGCACGGCACCGATTGTGGTGGACCAGACCACGATCGAGAGGTCCCGGGCGCGGGAGGTGGAGCCGGCCAGGTCGGTCGCGGCGAACCGGGCCTGCAGATTGGTGGCCGACCCGGCACCCAGCAGCATCAGGGCGAGCAGCAGCAGCGGGAAGACGTCGATCGCGACCGACGTGATGGCCAGAATCGCGCCGATCCCGGCGATACCCGCGCCGGTGGCGAGCGACCGACGGCGCCCTCTGGCCTGGGCCAGTCGGGCCAGCGGCACGGCCACCAGGGCGGCACCCAGGGTGCTCATCGTGGCGGCCATGCCCGACCAGGCATTCGAGCCGGAGAGCTGGGCGGCCAGCAGGGCGCCGAGCGAGAGCGTGGCGCCCATGCCGATGCCGCCGAGGACCTGGCCGACGATGAGCACCCGCACCACCTTCCGCTGAAGGTGAGCGTGCGCGGGTACGGTCGACTCCGTCGCGGCGGGCGGGCGGTGTTCGGTCATGGTCTGGTCCCTATCAAACGAGTGTGCGTAAGTGGCCGACGTCGATCAGCCTACGGTACTGTGGACTGATACCCCTAGGGGTATCACTGTTCGTCGAGAGGGACCCCCAATGCAGACCGAATCGAACTCGGTGCCGCGGCAGCCGGCCGGCGGCCGCCTGAGCCAGCTCGGCGCCGAACTGCTCCGCTGGCCGGCCCGGCGCTGGTGGGTCGCCGTGGCCACGGCCGTGAGTACGTATCTCGTCATCGCCATTCCCACCGACCTGATTGACACGCCGTTCTTCGGCCGAGAGGTGCCACCCACGCCGTGGTCGTGGCCGGTTCTCGCCGTCAGCGCCGTGCTGGCCGGCCTGGTCACGGCCACCTACGTGGCCTACCCGGATGGCGCGGCGCCGAGACCGGCCGAGTCGCGGGTGGGGATGGCCGGCTGGTTCGTCACCTTCTTCGCCGTCGGCTGCCCGGTGTGCAACAAGATCGTGCTGCTGGCGCTCGGCTCCTCCGGGGCGATGCAGTTCTTCGAGCCGGTGCAGCCCTATCTGGCCGCCGCATCGATCGGGCTGCTCGGTTGGGCGTTCTACACCCGGGTGACGCGGGAGAACAGCTGCCGGCTGCCGCGGGGCGGGGCGCGCGCCACCGGGGACGTATCTCGCACAGTCATGGAGGCCGACCGTGCTCGCTGACCTGCGCCTGTGGTCGCGGCGGCGCCGGCTGGTCGCCACAGCGGTGGCGGTGTCCGCGAGCGGGGGGCTGATCCTGGCGGCATCGATGGTGTCGAGTGCGCCAGGGCTGGGGGCGCCGTGGTGGGCGTTCGTGGGCGTCGCCGGTGGTGGAATCCTGCTCGGGCTCATCGTGGCCGGCTACCTCGAGGCGCCGATCGGCGCCGAGGCCACCGTGTGCGACCTGCGCTGGCCGCTGCTCGGGCTCCTCGGCCTCTACCTGGCCAGCGACGCCAGGGCGCTCGTGCCCACCCTCTCCGCCGAGGCGCGCCCGGTGCTGGCCCTGGCCTCGGTGGCCGTGCTGGTCTGGGCGCTGGCCGAGCGGATGCGCGGTGAGCGGCACGCCCTCGCCGCCGGCCGGCAGCGCGAGACGGTGCCGCACGGTGAGACCGATGCCGGCCGGAACGCTCTCCGCACAGACGGCGCTCTGAGCACCGACCACGCTCTCAGCACCGACGGCGAGACGTGCGGCACCTGCCGACCACTGTTCCCCACCCGCCCCCACTCCCTTGGAGGACCCACCCCATGAAGACCCCCCGCCTCGCCCTCGTGCTGACCCTGGCCGGTGCCCTCGGCCTCGCCGGCTGCTCCGCCGGCACGTCCTCGCCGGGCACCTCGCCGAGCACCGAGACCATCGGCCCGCAGACAACGCCGGACTCCACCACCGCTCCGTTGCTCCTGAGCACGATCATCGACGTGCGCACGCCCGCCGAGTACGCCGAGGGCCACCTCGACGGCGCGATGAACATTGACGTGCAGGCGGCGGATTTCACCGACCGCATCGCCGCCCTGCCCACCGATGCCGAGTACATCGTGTACTGCCGAACCGGCTCGCGCGCCGAGGCGGCCCTTGCACAGATGACCGCGCTGGGCTTCACCGACGTGACCAATGCGGGCAGCCTGGCCGACGCATCCGCCAGCACCGGAATCGCCGTCGTGAGCGACTAGCGTCCCCCCCCCGTTACCTTGTAAGTAGCCCTTGAAGCTTGCTTCTGAAGGGTGTTGGCCTGTTAGGCCCGGCATGGTTGTTGCCCCCAGTCGTTAATGATCCGGGGGGTGTTGTCACCGGGCCTGACTGGCATTGGGTGATCGCTAATAGGGGCTCGACTGGAACTCGTTTCTGGGTCGAACGTAACGTGGATGCCGAGACTTGATGCCGTGGACAGGCCAACTAATCCGCATGGCTGACGGGAAACTCATGATTGAGAATTACGACAGCGTCGACGTGTTCATCGGTGTTGACGTTGGAAAAAGCGAACATCACGCGGTCGCTCTGGACCGCTCTGGGAAACGCCTCTATGACAAAGCGCTCCCCAATGACGAGGCAAGACTGCGCGCCGTGATCCAGAAACTCAAGGTCCGCGGGCAGGTCCTCCTAGTCGTCGACCAGCCCGAAACAGTCGGCGCTCTGCCCGTCGCCGTCGCTTATGCCGAAGGCATCCTCGTGGCCTATTTGCCCGGGCTGGCTATGCGTCGAATCGCCGACTTGCACCCCGGTGAGGCAAAGACGGATGCCCGCGACGCGGCCATCATCGCCGAAGCTGCCCGCACCCTCCCGCACGCTCTGCGCCCGCTGCGCCTTGAAGACGAGCAGATCGCTGAACTATCGATGCTGTGCGGATTCGACGATGACATCGTCGGCCAGATGACCGCCACCAGCAACCGGATCCGGGGGCTGCTGATGCAGATCCACCCAGCGTTGGAGCGGGTACTGGGCCCGCACCTCGACCACCCGGCCGTCCTGGATCTCCTCCAGAAATACCCGACACCGACAGCACTGACGGCCGCCGGGAGGGTCCGGGTCGGCAACCGCCTCATCAAGCTCGCGCCACGGATGGGCCGCCGCTTAGCAGAGGAAATCTTCCAGGCGCTCTCCGAGCAGACCGTCATCGTTGGTGGCACCCACGCCACACGCGCCGTGCTGCCGCGCCTCGCCGAGCAGCTCAGCACGCTCCACCGCCAACGCACCGAAATTGCCGTCGAGGTCGCCGAGCTCGTCGACGCCAACCCACTGGAACCGATCATCACGAGCATGCCCGGGGTCGGTGTGAGGACCGCCGCCCGTGTCATCACCGAGATCTCCGGCAAGGAGTTCGCCACCGCCGGCCACCTCGCTTCCTACGCCGGCCTGGCGCCGGTCACCAGACGCTCCGGATCATCCATCCGAGGCGAGCACCCCTCACGGCGTGGCAACAAAGTCCTCAAACGCACGCTGTTCCTCTCCGCCTTCGCGGCCCTCAGCGACCCCGTCTCACGCACCTACTACGACCGCAAGATCGCCCAAGGTAAACGCCATAACCAAGCCCTCATAGCCCTCGCCCGCCGACGCTGTGACGTGCTCTACGCCATGCTCCGCGATGGCACGCTCTACGAAAACAAAACCCCCATCAAGACTTGACGAAACACATAGGGGCACCCCCCGCGAACCGTGAGAAAAGCCCCAAAACCCGCGCGTTTTCGGGGCTTAAGTCACGGTTCGCGAGCCGGGGAGCGGGTGGGGGAGTATCTTCGCGCCAGAGAGGGGGCGCGGATGACGTTCGAGGCAGTGGTCGAAGCGGCCGTGCGGGTGGTCGAGGTGGTCGGCGCGGCGATCATGGTGTTCGGCGGGCTGGCGGCCCTGCTGGCCGGCATCCCGAAAATGCTGCGGACCGACACTCGGCCGACGGCGTACCAGGTCATGCGGCGGGAGCTCGGCCGGGCCATCCTGCTGGGCCTTGAGGTGCTGATCGTGGCCGACATCATCCGCACCATCGTGGTGGAACCCACGGTGGAGAGCGTGCTGGTGCTCGGCGCGATCGTGATCATCCGGGTGCTGTTGAGCTTCTCGCTCGAGGTGGAGATGGACGGCGTCTGGCCGTGGGCCCGGTGGCGCACGGCGGGCAAGACGGGGTCCTCGCCGTCGCCGGAGTGACGGCTCACCGGGTGAGTCGATGGGTGAGTTGCCAGTTGGGGCCCTCGTCGGCATCCTCACTGGGCGTCACGTGGCAAGTCGCCGTGGGCCGCGCCGCCGACATGCCAGTTGAAGCTCCGTCAGCGAGACGTCGAGGGCCTCAAGTGCCAACTGACGCGACCTGATGATCAGGCCCGGCGCAGCCGCCAGAGCGAGGTGACCTCGGCTGTGCGCGCCGCGTGCAGCGGGTCGGCAGTGTCGGCCAGCTTGCGATGGGTGGGGCGGATGTCCAGGCGTGCGATCACCGCGAGGCCCGCGTCGTCGATCAGGTCGAGCAGTGCGCCGCGGGAGCGCAGCCCGAGCAGCTCGGCCAGGTTGGAGAGGATCAACCAGCCCTCGCCGTTGTCGGTGAGGTGCCCGGCGAGCCCGGCCAGGAAGCCGCGCAGCATGCGGCTCTCCGGGTCGTAGACGGCGGCGTCGGTGCTGGTGGCGGCCGAGGCCGGCAGCCAGGGCGGGTTGCACACCACGAGGTCGGCGCGTCCGGCCGGAAACAGGTCGGCGTGCATGATCTCGACCCGGTCGGCGTAGCCCAGACGTTGCAGGTTCTCGCGGGCGCAGGCCAGCGCGCGGTGTTCCATGTCGGTGGCCACGACGCGGTCGAAGCCGCGCTGGGCGAGCATCGCGGCGATCACCCCGGAGCCGGTGCCGATGTCGAACGCCAGCCCGGTCGCCGGTAGCGGCGCTGTGGCGATGAGGTCGAGGTACTCGCCGCGCACCGGCGAGAAGACGCCGTAATGCGGATGGATGCTGGCGCCGAGCGCCGGGACCGGCACCCCCTTGGTGCGCCATTCGTGGGCGCCGATCACGCCGAGCAGTTCCCGTAGTGACAGCACCACCGGGGCAGTGCCGGGGCCGTAGGCCTCGTCGGCGGCCTGCCGCACGTCGGGCGCGCGGCGCAGGCTCAGGGTGTGGTCGGTGTCGAGCTGCACGAGCACCAGGCCCAGCAGTCGGGCGCGGCGGAGGGCCTCGGTACGGCCAGCCTCGAACGCGGCCCGCAGGTCGGTCGCGGGGGTGCGGCGGTGCCGGTCCACCCGCCGGGCCATCGCGGTGAGCAGCTGGCGGGCGTTCTGGAAGTCGCCCTGCCAGAGCAGGCCGGTGCCGGACTTGGCCATCCGGTACGCGGCATCCGCGGTGAGGGTGTCGTCAACGACGACCACGCGGCGGGGCGCGGGCCAACCACCCTCCGAGTGCCAGTGGGCGGTGTGCTCGGTCTCGCCGGTCTGCCAGCGGATGTCGGCCGTCGCGGTGCTGCCGGGGCTGTTCGTGATGGACATGGTGTCCGTTCTGTGCCGCTAGGTGTCGTATCCGCCCGGGTTCGTGCGCCGGGACGCTCGGTCGGCTCTGCGGGGCAGAAGGCTCCCGCGACCTGTTCGATTATCGCATCGCATCGCATCCGCATCCGCATCCGCATCCGCCGCCGCCGCCGCCGCATCCGCATCCGCATCCGCATCCGCCGCCGCCGCCGCATCCGCATCCGCCTCCGTGACTGGTCCCGAAGCGGACTTTTGCGCCCGGTGTGCCGGACCCATAAGTCCGCACGGGGAACAGGTGGGCGGTGCGGGACTACAGCAGCGCCGGCATGACCTCACGCTCGAACAATTCCAGGCCGGACCGGTCGTAGGCCGCCTCGGGGAAGTAGTGGATCGCGTAGCCGAGGCCGCGCTGCTTCATGCCGTTCAGGCGCTCCACGATCTGCTCGGGTGTGCCGACCCCCTGCGCCTGGCCGCTGCGGTACTCGGCCATGTAGTCAGCCGCGCCGTCCACGCCGAGGTACGCGGTGACCCGGGCCTGGATCGCCTCCAGCCGCTCGGCGACCTCGGCCTCGTCGCGGCCGATCACGGTGTTGTAATTTGCCGAGCGAACGATGGCGTCGAAATCGGTGCCGAGCGTGGCGCAGTGTTCGCGCAGCAGGTCGCTTTTGTGCGTGAAGCCTTCAGGGGAGCCGTCGAAGTTGGTGTAGTTCGCATACTGCGCGGCGATCCGCAGCGTGACCTTCTCGCCGCCGCCGGCGATCCAGATCGGGATGCCGCCCTCCTGCAGGGGGAGCGGCCGCACGATCGCGCCGTCCACCTGGTAGTGCTCGCCGTCCAGGGTGGCGGTTCCGGTGGTCCAGGCCTGTTGCATGATCTGCACCCCCTCGTCGAGGCGGGCGAGACGCTCCCCGGCGCGCGGGAACCCGTAGCCGTAGGCCCGCCACTCGTTTTCGTACCAGCCGGCGCCGATGCCCATCTCGACGCGGCCGCCGGAGATGATGTCGATCGTGGACGCGACCTTGGCCAGGTAGGCCGGGTTGCGGTAGCTCATGCAGGTGCACATCTGGCCCAGCCGCACCCGGCTGGTGGTCGCCGCGAAGGCGCTCATCAGGGTCCACGCCTCGTGGGTGGCCTGCTCGCTCGGCACCGGCACGGTGTGGAAGTGGTCGTACACCCAGATCGATTCCCAGGCACCGGCATCCGCGTGGGCGGCCAGGCCGCTCATGGTGGCCCACTGCTGGGCCGGGTCGATGCCGACGAGGTCATGACGCCAGCCCTGGGGAATGAAGAGTCCGAATCGCATGTAGACCAGCCTAAGGGTGGCGGCGCGGAGCGGGCGGCTGGTCGGGTCGTCGGCTCAGGCCCTGGTGTCGGGGTGCTCCGGTGCGGTGGCGGCGTCGGAAGGGCCGGGGTCGGGTGAAGCCGGTTCGGCCGACGGGTCGGCCTCCGGGCGACGCAGGTGCACGCCCATCACGGTGAGGATGGCCAGCATGATGGCCCCGGCGAAGATGGCGATGTCGGCGACGTTGCCGATGAACAGGTTGCCGTAGCCGATGAAGTCCACCACGTGGCCGCGGGCGAAGCCGGGATCGCGGAAGAGCCGGTCGCCCAGGTGCGTGGTGGCACCGCCGAGCAGCAGGCCGAGGGCCACCATCCAGCCCCGGGACTCGACCCGCCAGGTGAGCGTCGTGATCCACACCACGGCCGCGGCGGCGGCGACCGCGAACACCCAGGTGAAGTCGGAGCCGATCGAGAACGCGGCCCCCGGGTTGTAGACGAGCACGAACCGGATCAGGTCGCCGATCACGGGAATGGTCTGCCCGTCGCCGAGCGCCGCCTCAGCCCACCACTTGCTGGCCTGGTCGATGAGGATCACGACCAGGGCGATGGCGAAGGCCGGCCAGGCCAGCCGGGATGCCCGAAGGGACCGGGTCGGAGTCGACGGTGAGGTCGGCGGTGGGGTCGGGGTGGCAGAAGTCACCTGAATATCGTCTCAGGCTTTGGGCGACCGCCGCGCACGAATCCGTCTGGTTCGCTGTCAATCCGCCTGAAGGACACCTCCAGGCCGGGCCGCGCCTGCACCTGACCAATCCACGGTGCGGGTGGCCGCGACGAGAGCGTGCCTGTGTCTTACCCTGCCGGGCGGATGGGCCGTGTAGCGTAGGTGCACCCGTACGCTGCCGGCCGCAGCGGGACCGACCCGAGCGTGAACATCCGCTCACTTGCCTGAGGAGACCGCGCATGTCGTCACTGACAGACGTCGACGCCACCACGAGCAACACCGACGCCGGCACCGGCGTCGCCGCCGTGGTCTACAACCCGATCAAGGTGGACCTCGACGCGATCAAGCGCGCCGTGGCCGCAGAACAGGCCCAGGCCGGCTGGGGCGAGACGCTGTGGTTCGAGACCTCGAAGGAGGATCCGGGCCAGGGCGCAGCCCAGCAGGCCATCGATGCCGGCGCCACCGTCGTGATCGCCGCCGGCGGTGACGGCACCGTGCGTGCCGTGGCGGAGGTCGTGCACGGCAGCAGCGCTGCACTGGCCCTGCTGCCGTCCGGCACCGGCAACCTGCTCGCGCGCAACCTCAACCTCGCCCTCGACAACCTCGAGCACTCGATCCACACCGCCTTCACCGGGGTCGACCGGCCGATCGACATCGCCCGGATCGACATCCGTCATGAAGACAACAGAGTGAGCAAGCACGCGTTCCTGGTGATGGCCGGCCTGGGCCTGGACGCCAAGATGCTCGCCAGCACCAACGACGAGCTCAAGGCCCGGATTGGCTGGCTCGCCTACGTGGGCGCGATCATCACGGCCCTGCGCGACAAGAACCAGCTGCGCATGAAATACAGCCTCGACGGCGGCAGCACCAAGTCGGTGCGCGCGCACACCATGATCGTGGGCAACACCGGGCTGCTCACCGCGAACGTGCTGCTGCTGCCCGAAGCCGTGATCGACGACGGCCAATTCGAGATCGTAATGCTGCGCCCGGAGGGATTCCTCAGTTGGGTGCAGATCCTGGTGAAGGTGCTCTGGGAGAACGGGGTGCTGCGCCGCACCCCGCTCGGCCGCCGCATGATGTCCAAGGAGGTCGAAGCCCTCAACTATGTGAAGGGCACCGAGGTGGTCGTCAAGCTCAGCCACCCCGAGGAGATCGAGCTCGACGGCGACGGCTTCGGCACCGCGACGGCCTTCAAGGCCCGGGTGGATGCCGGCGGCCTGCGCGTGCGGGTGCCCCGGGAGTGAGCCGGGTTCCCACCAGTCCGGGCTATGCGCCGGCGGGTGCGCGACCACGCGGCCGCCGCCGCTTGAGTGAGGTGCTGCTGCCGGTCTCCGGCGCGATCGTGACCGTGGCCTCCACTCCCGGCCCGGGCACGACGGATGCGCCGGTGTTCGTGCTCGTGCACGGGATCGGCATGTCGCACCGATACCTCGAACGACTGCACCGGGAGCTCGCCGGCGCCGGTGCCGTGCACTCGGTGGACCTGCCCGGCTTCGGCCGATCGCCCAAGCCGGAGGACGGCGTCTCGATCGAGCAGTTCGCCGACTACCTTGCCGAACTGCTGCCGACGCTGAGCGCCGGCCCCGTCGTCTTGGTCGGTCATTCTATGGGCGCCCAGTTCGTGACCGAGACGACCGTGCGGCACCCGGCGCTGGTGTCGCACCTGGTGCTGATCGGCGGAGTCACCGACCCGGCCCGTGGGTCGGTGCCGCTCCAGGCCCTCGACCTGGCCAGGGACACCCTCAAGGAACCCGCTACCGGTACGTTCATCGTGCTGGGTGACTACCTACGCTGTGGTCCGCGCTGGTACCTGGCCACGTTGCGGCCGATGCTCGCCTATCGCACCGACCTGCGGCTGCGCGAGGTTCTGGCACCCACCCTGGTGATCCGCGGAAAGGATGACCCGGTGTCCCGGCACGACTGGGGTGTGCACCTGGCTGCCCAGGCGCCGCGGGGCCGGCTGCTCGAGCTGCCCGGCCGGCACCTCGTGCAGTTCAGCGCCGCCACCGCCACGGCGGCTGCCATCCGTCTGCACGCGCACACGCCGGCGGCACCGATCGGCGAGGACGCTGCGAACGGAGCGGTCGCGCCGTGACTGGCTCGCCGGGGAGAGCGGACCGGCGTGGGCTGCGGGAGGGCCTGTGGAAGGCCGGCTCCTGGCTGCTGGACTACAGGTACGCGGTGAGCGCTCAGCTGCGTGGCGCCGTCTCGCGCACATCACCCGAGAGGTACGCCTCTGGCGATCAGGCGCCGGTGCTGATCATCCCGGGGATCTACGAAGACTGGCACTTCATGCGGCCGCTCATCGAGGCGCTGCACGAGGCGGGGCATCCGGTGCACGTGGTGACAGTGTTGAACACCAACCGTCGGCCGGTTGTGCCGTCGGCCGAGATCGTGGCCGAGTACCTGCGTGATCGCCACCTGCACGGCCTGGTGATCGTGGCGCACAGCAAGGGCGGTCTGATCGGCAAATATCTGATGTCGCAGCTCGATCCCGACCACCGCGTCGAGCGGATGGTGGCGGTCAGCACGCCATTCTCCGGTTCGCGCTACGCCCGGTACATGGTCACCCCCAGCCTTCGCGATTTCAGGGTGAAGCATCCGGCGCTGCTGGCCCTGTCGGGGGATGAGCGCGTGAACGGGCGCGTCGTGTCGCTGTTCGGCCGGTTCGATCCGCATATCCCCGAGGGCAGCATCCTGCCCGGCGCCGAGAACGTGCGGATCGACACCGGCGGCCACTTCCGCATCCTCAGCCACCCCGACGCCATCCGCCGCGTGCTCGCCGCCGCCGCCCGCCCGTGACTCGCGCGTCCGTCTAACTGGTGCCCGTGCGGACATCTGCGTCCGGCATACCGGGCACTTTTGTCCGCTTCCCCTCTGCGTCAGGCTGTTTGTGAGTCAGTTCACGATCAGTAGGAGGCAAGAGCATGTCGATAACCCCAGGGTTCACCGCGGTAGAGATCCGCAGGTTCGTTCACGAGTATGACGGGTTGGCGTATGGGCACAAGAGCCCGTGGTTGGCGGAGCGCAAGCTATCCAGGCACCGGCTGGCCCGGTGGCGTGACGCGGTCTATGAGGGTGACCTCGAACGCGGGCTGATTCCGCGAGAGGGTAGTTACATGACTATTCCACCGGGTAAGCGCAGTGCGCTGGAGAAAGCGCGTGCGGCTGAGCAAGCCAGGCACGAGGCTGAAGTTGCCGAGCTGACCGCGCGGGTGCGCGAGTTGGAGGGCAGCAACTACGCGTTGGGAAAAGCTATCGGGCTCTTGCACTCGCTGAACGAGGCAGAGCCCGCAGATACCCCGACGACGACCGATCCCTCCAATTCCTGACCCGGGAGAACGAGCTCGTGGCCGAGCTGACGCGCACGACAGGCTCGCAGCGCAGCGCGTTGGCAATGACCGGCGTCGCCCGCTCGACCTGGCAATACCGGCTCAAACCCCGCGCCCGGGTTCCTGAGCCGGTATTGCAACAGGACCGCGCCTACCTCTCTCGCATCGCCACCACGGATCGGTCGACGATCGCGAAGAAGATCACGGCCGGCTGGAAGGCCGGGCATTCGGTCGATCACTCGTTCGCGACCACCTGGGACGAGGGCGTGATGCTTGCCGGGCGCCGGTCGTGGTGGCGGATCGCCGCCGAGATCGAAGACCAGAGCGCCCGCCCCGTGGTGCCCACCAAGCGCGGGTCAAAGACACCGCGGGAGACTCCGGTCCTGATCGCGACCGGGCCCTTGCAAGTGTGGTCGTGTTATGCCGACATTGTGATTATGCCGATGTTCGCCTCCGATCTCAGGTTCCCGGCGGTGAGTGGGCGAAAAAGGTCGGCATAATCACTGCCGGGTGATCGGCTTGTCTTCTCAACGATTGAGCAGGCAGGGAGAATCTGATGGCGGTTACAGGTGCGGCGGCGCGAGTGCAGGTCCAGGGCCAATTGGTAGAACATCGGGAGGGATTCGAGGTCGAGCTGCGGCGGCTGGGGTTTACGCCGGTGTCGATTGTGAACCAGTTCTATTTGCTGGCACATTTCAGCCACTGGCTCCAGGATGAGGGGATTGTCCTCGCGGATCTGAGCGTGGGGCAAGTTGATGCGTTTCTCGTCGAGCGCAAAGCGACCCACACGGCGTTATTCACCCGCAGAGCCCTACGAACTTTGCTGAGATGGCTTGCGCTGTCCGGATCGATCCCTGCGGAGGCGGCAGAAGCTGCGGCGCTGCCGGAGGATCCGGTGGTACTGGTGCGGTTCGAGCGTTACCTGTTGCGGGAGCGTCGGATCGGGGCGCGAACCACGTCGGCGTATGTCGTGCGGATCCGGCGTTTTTTGGCCGCGTATGTTCCGCCTGACGGGTTCACCGCGCTTGGTGGCGCCGAGGTGACGAGGGCGTTGCTGGACGAGGGCGTGGGGCGGGCGCCGGCGTCGGTGAAGAAGTTCGGTTACGCGCTGCGGTCGTTTTTGCGCTTCTGTTTCGTCACCGGGGAACTGGACCGTGATCTGACTGGCGCGACGCTGGTGATCCGGAACCCGTTGCCGTCCTTGCTGCCGGTGGGCGCCAGCGCGGCAGAAATCGCGATCCTCCTGAACAGTTGCGACCGGAGCACCGCAGCGGGGCGGCGAGAATACGCGATCATCATGTTGCTAAGCAGGCTGGGCCTTCGCGCCGGGGAAGTCGCCGGGATGCAACTGGACGACATTCGCTGGCACGTCGGTGAAGTCCTCATCCGCGGCAAGGGAGCCAAAGACGAATACCTTCCATTGCCGGCGGAAGTCGGCGCTGCGGTGGTCGATTATCTGATGCACGCCCGCTCGGCGGACGCGTCCGTCCGGGAAGTGTTCTGCGGCCTGCGCGCGCCGAGAAACCGGCTGGGTTCTCCGGCAATTTGGGTGATCGTGACCCGCGCATGCACCCGCGCGCATTTGGAGCCGTTTGGGCCCCACCAGTTGCGGCATGGCCTGGCCGAAGCGATGGTCGCTGCTGAAGTGCCGTTGGCCGGCATCGGACAGGTGCTGCGCCATGAGGATCCGGCGACGACAGCAAACTACGCCCGGGTCGATGTGGTGCGGTTGCGACAACTAGCCCAGCCCTGGCCGGCCGGCGGTGAACTCGCATGACCTGGGCGGAGAACGTCGACGACTACATCCGCCTGCGCCGCCAGTTCGGAGCCCGCCTGCACTGGCCCGAGCACCTGCTCCACCAGTTCGCCGCTCACCTTGTGAACGACGACATCACGGTGATCACGATCGTCGACGCGATCGCCTTCTCCAGTGTCCTGCCTGCCGGGGTGACGACGCCGCCGGCGACGCGAGCATCCACGCGGATGACGGCGGTCCGCGGCTTCGCTGATTACATGCACGCGCTCGATTCGATCCACGAGGTCCCGCCCCGCGGGATCTTCTCCGATCCCCTCCATCGCAAAAACCCCTACATCTACTCTCCCGCGGAGATCACGGCGGTGATCCATGCCGCGACCGCTCTGGAGGGCGGCAGCCGAGCCCAGACCTACTCGGTGCTATTCGCCGCGCTGGCCGCGACTGGATTGCGCGTCGGGGAGGCGATCGATCTGGATCGCAGAAACGTGGATCTGGACGCTGGGGTGTTGCTGATCAGCCGGGGCAAGGGACGAGACCCGCGCCTGGTCCCGCTGCATCCGACCACGACCGCGGCCCTGGAACGCTACGGGCACTGGCGCAACGACCAGCAGCACGACCACACTGGGGTGCGCTCGGCCGCGTTCTTCACCGATCAGGCCGGTCAGCGGCTGAAATACGCGGCCGTTCGCGACAACTGGGTCCAGGCATCCACGGCGTCGGGGCTGCGCACCGCGGAACGACAACCACGGATGCACGACCTGAGACACACGTTCGCGGTCAACACGCTCCTGGGCTGGTATCGCAACGGCGCCGATGTCGCCGCGAAGATGCCGGCCCTGTCCATCTATTTGGGCCACTCCAGGCCCGCGGACACCTATTGGTATATCAGCGCCGTTCCCGAGCTGCTTGGCCTTGCCGCCGACCGGCTTCAGAGCGCGACCCTCCGGCTGCAGGTGCAGTCGTGACCACTCTCGCGCCACTGCTGCAGGCCTTCTTCACCGACCGGCTAATCACGCAACGCCGCTCCAGCAGCAACACCATCGCCTCCTACCGTGACACCATCACCCTGCTACTTGGCTATATCTGCGCCCAGACAGGCAAAAGGCCGTCGGACATCGACATCAGCGACCTAGACGCCGATGCCATCACCGGGTTCCTCCATTACCTGGAGGAAAGCCGCGGCAACAGCGTCCGCACCCGCAACACCCGCCTGGCCGCGATCCACTCCCTGTTCGCCTTCGCGGCGCTACGCCACCACGAGCATGCCGAGGTCATCCAACGCGTCCTCGCGATCCCCGCGGCACGGACGCACCGCACTACCGTCACCTGGCTGGAACTCGCTGAAGCCGACGCGCTACTGGGCGCCTGCAACCAGGACACCCGCACCGGCCGCCGTGACCATGCGATATTCACCCTCGCCATCCAGACGGGACTGCGCATCAGCGAGTTGCTCAACCTCACCATCGCCGACATTCACACCGGCACGGGTGCGCACGTCTATTGCCTCGGTAAAGGCCGCAAAGAACGCCGCACCCCACTGCTGACGGCAACCGTCACGGCTCTGACACGTTGGATCACCGAGAACGCAGGCCCGCCGAACGCCCCGCTGTTCACCAGCAGCACCGGACATTCCCTCAGCCGCGACGCGATCGAACACCGCATCCACCACAACATCACCATCGCGGCCTCGACATGCCCCTCGCTGGTTGGCAAACACGTCAGCATGCACACCCTTCGGCACACCGCCGCGATGCGACTGCTCAACGCCGGCGTTGACACTACCGTCATCGCCCTCTGGCTCGGCCACGAACAGATCGTCACCACGAACATCTACCTCCACGCCGACATGACTTTGAAGGAAGCCGCGATCGCGAAAGTCACCCCATCCAGCGTCACGATGTCGGGTCGTTACCAGCCCACGGACGCCGTTCTGACATTCCTCGCGGCACTGTGATTATGCCGACCTTTTTCGCCCGCTCACCGCCAGGAACCTGAGATCGGAGGCGAACATCGGCATAATCACAATGTCGGCATAACACGACTTATGCCGACGTCGGCATAACAGCTGGGACATTACCGATCTGCGCTGCCCGTGGCGGGGCAAAGCGTTCAAGGCCTATTCGATCATCGACATCTACTCGCGCAAGATCATGGGCTGGCGGGTCGAGGAACGCGAGAGCGACCAGCTCGCCGTGGAGATGTTCGAGGTCGCGTTTGCACTACACGGCACCCCAGATTTCGTCCACGCCGACAACGGCCCTGCCATGCGCTCAGATGCTCTGGCCGACCTCCTCGTCGCCAACGGCGTCACGAAGACCCACAACCGGCCCTACGTCTCCAACGACAACCCGTTCTCCGAGTCCGAGTTCCGCACCATGAAATACCGGCCCAACTACCCCGGCACGTTCGACGACCTCCAATCCGCACGCGACCACCTGGCCAGCTACGTGCCCTGGTACAACACGAACCACCGGCACTCCGGCATCGCGTTATTCTCCCCCCAGCAAGTCCACGACGGCACCTGGCGACACGTGCACCGCATCCGTGACCGCGCCCTGCAGCGCTACCACCGCAAGCACCCCGAACGATTCCGCGCCAGACCGACAACCCCGACACCAACAAACACCGTCGGCATCAACATTCGCAAAGAAACCGTCAATATCTAACCCAAGTGACTCCACACAGCTTGACATCGCGCGTTCGGGAACAGTTCGGCCGCCGGGGCCGCCGCGGGGGCCGCCGGGGCCAGCGGGTCCCGGCAGGTTCGAGCAGCGTGTGGTGCGTGCTCGTGCTCGTGCCCGCTAGGCGCGGTCGGCCCGCACGATGGCCTGGATGCGGGCGGGGACCGTGTCGTCCTGCAGGGAGGTGACGTCGCCGAGGGGGCGGCCGTCCACGATGTCGCCGAGCAGCCGGCGCATGATCTTGCCCGAGCGGGTCTTGGGCAGGTCGGGCACCAGGAACACATCCCGGGGTTTGGCCACCGCTCCGATCTCGTGGGTGATATGCGCCCGCAGCTGCGGGGCCAGCTCGGCGGCCAGCGCCAGCCAGGCGGCCGGGTCATCCGTTTTCGGGGCCACCGCGGGGATGACGAACGCGGCGATGCCCTCGCCGGTGGTCGCGTCGGCCACGCCCACCACGCCGGATTCGCCGACGGCCGGGTGTGAGACCAGCGCCGACTCGATCTCGATGGTGGAGAGCCGGTGGCCGGAGACGTTGATCACGTCGTCGACCCGGCCGAGCAGCCAGATGTCACCGTCGTCGTCGTACTTGGCGCCGTCACCGCTGAAGAAGTAGCCCTGCTCACTGAACCGCGCCCAGTAGGAGTCGCGGTAGCGCTCCGGGTTGCCCCACACCGTGCGGGCCATGCCCGGCCAGGTGCCGGCCAGCACCAGGTAACCGCCGGTGCCGTGCGCAACCGGCCGGCCCGCGTCATCCACCACCAGGGTGGTCAGCCCCGGCAGGGCGCGCAGGGCCGAGCCGGGCTTGAGGGTGCTCACCCCGGGCAGCGGCGCCATCACGGCCGCGCCGGTCTCGGACTGCCACCAGGTGTCCACGATCGGAGCCTGGCCCGCGCCGATGTGCTCCCGGAACCACACCCAGGCCTCGGGGTTGATCGCTTCGCCCACCGAGCCGAGCAGGCGGATGCTGGACAGGTCGTGCTCCGCCGGCAGGCCGTCGGGGAACCAGGTCATGAACGTGCGGATGAGCGTGGGCGCCGTGTAATACGTGGTCACCCCGTAGCGCTGGATGATCTCGAAGTGCCGGCCGGGGTGTGGGGTGTTCGGGGTGCCCTCGTAGATCACCGAGGTGGTGCCGTTGGAGAGCGGCCCGTAGTGCACGTAGCTGTGCGCGGTGACCCAGGCGAGGTCGGCGGTGCACCAGTGCACGTCGTCCTCCTTGGCGTCGAAGACCGCCCAGTGGCTCCAGGAGGCGTGGGTGAGGTAGCCGCCGCTGGTGTGCACCAGGCCCTTGGGCTTACCGGTGGTGCCCGAGGTGTAGATGATGAACAGCGGCGTCTCGGCATCGAAGAACTCCGGCTCGTGGCTGTCGGATGCCGTGTCGACGGTGTCCTGCCACCACACGTCGCGCCCGGTCGTCCAGGGGATGCCCGGAGTGAGGTCGCCCGTGCGGCGCACCACGAGCACGTGCTCGATCGAGTCCACGCCCTCGACCGCCTCGTCGGCGGCCTCCTTCACCGGAACGGCCTTGCCGCGGCGGAACTGTCCGTCGGTGGTGACGAGCAGCTTCGCGCCGGTGTCCTCCACCCGGAAGCGCAGCGCCTCGGCGGAGAAGCCGCCGAAGACGAGCGAGTGGATGGCGCCGATACGGGCGACCGCGAGGGTGATGATGATCGTCTCGGGGATCACCGGGAGGTAGATGACCACCCGGTCGCCCTTGTTGATGCCGAGGTCGGTGAGCGCGTTCGCGGCGCGGGCGACCTCCTTCTCGAGGTCGGCGTAGGTGAGGGTGCGCCGGTCGCCGGGTTCGCCCTCGAAGTGGAACGCGACCTTGTCACCGCGGCCGGCGGCCACGTGCCGGTCGACGCAGTTCACGGCCACGTTGAGCGTGCCGCCGGCGAACCACTCCGCGCGCGGCACGCTCAGCACGCCGTCGGCATCCGGTTCGGTGGGCTGCCAGGTGTGGTCGGTGTGCCAGGGCTCGGCCCAGTCGAGCCGGTTGGCCTGCTCGGTCCAGAAGGCGACCGGGTCGGCCGCGGCGGTGTCGTACCAGGAGGCGTCGACGTTGGCCTGGGCGGCGAAGGCGGCGGGGGCCGGGTAGCGGCGGTGCTCGGTGGAGAGGTTGCGGATCGTGGCGCTGGTGTCGGTCCAGTCGGCGGTCGCGGCGTGGGTGGCCGGGGGGTGTGTGTCGGTGGTGGGGGCGCCGATGCTGGTGGCAGTGCTGGTGCTGGTGCTGGTGCTGGTGCTGGTGTTGGTGTTGGTGTTGGTGTTGGTGTGAGTGCTGGTGTCGGGGTTCGGCATGGGCACACTCCGGCGGTCGGTTCTGCGGGCGGAACTAGCGGGCACGTTCGACGCTACGCAGCGCGGGCATCCGTCGCAGAGAGGGGTGCAACGCGGCGTAACGTGCGGCGCCCCGCATTCGTCGCGGCACTAGTTGCGCCCGGCGGCCCGTGTTGCACCAGGTGCCGCGGGGACTAACACGTGCCGCGGGGACTAACACGTGCCGGGGGGACTAACACGTGCCGCGGGGACTAACACGTGCCGGGGGGACTACCGCGAGCCACGGTCACGCCCACTTGGCGGTGGCCCACTTCTCGAACACACCCAGGATGGTGTCGGTGAGCTTGCCGAGCAGGGCGAGCAGGATGATGGCGACCAGGATGCGGTCGATCCGGCCGTTGGTGCCCGAGATCGAGAGGAGATAGCCCAGTCCCATCGAGGCGCCGAGCAACTCCGCGGCCACCAGGAACAGCCAGGCCTGCGCGAGCGCGAGGCGCAGCCCGGAGATGACCGAGGGGACCACGGCGGGCAACTGCACGGCGGTGAAGAGTTTCACACCACGCAGCCCGAAGGCGCGGCCGGCTTCGACGAGGTGGCGGTCCACGTGCCGCAGCGCAAGGGCCACTGTCGTGTAGACCGGGAAGAAGGCACCGATGGCGACCAGGACGATCTTGGATTCCTCGCCGTACTTGAGCCAGATGATCAACAGGGGAACCCAGGCCAACGACGGCACGGCGCGGATGGCGCCGAGGGTCGGGGCGAAGAGCACGTCGGCGGCGCGGGAGAGCCCCACCAGCGCACCCGCGACGAGGCCGAGCACGGCGCCGGCGACAAAGCCGATGAGCACCCGCTGGGTGGAGATCGCCACGTACAGGGTGAGTTCGCCGCGGTCGAACAGGTCGACGGTGGCGATCCAGACCATGGCCGGTGACGGCAGCTGGGAGACGGTGACCAGGCCGAGGACGCTGCTGAGTTGCCAGGCGATGAGGATCAGCACCGGCAGCAGCAGCCCGCCGAGGATGCGGACGCCGCGCCGCGAGGTCAGCGGCCGGCGCACGGCAGGTGCCGTGTTCGGGGCGAGGGTCTCGGTCATCGGGGGCCTTCCGTGCGGGGTGGGATGCTGCGGTGCTGCAGGGGTGTGAGACGGATGCCGAGGCGGCCTGTGAGCGGCCGCCGCGGCATCCGCCCGGTTACTCGACGATCGTCGGGTCGGCCCTCGTGGCGAAGGTGTCGTTGACGATCGTGTCGAGAGCGTCGTCGACCTTGGCCTGATCGAGCACGTCGCCGGTCTCGACGAAGATCGGCCCGATGGTGGTGAGCACCTTCACCTGTGCGGCGCCGGGAACGTTGTCGACACCGAGGTTGGAGCGCTCGGTGATGACCTTGGTGGCGACCGCGAGGTCGAGTCCGGCCACGTCGGCGAGGATCTGGGCGGTCTCCTCCTCGTTCTCGAGGGCCCAGGCGCGGGCGTGCTCGTAGACGTCGACGACGGTCTGGGCCACATCCGGCTTCTCGGTGATGAAGGATTCGGTGGCGTTGAGGAAGCCGTAGCTGTTGAAGTCGACGTTGCGGTAGGCGAGCTCGGCTCCGGCAGCTTCGGCGCCGGCCATGATCGGGTCCAGTCCGGCCCAGGCGTCGACGGAGCCGTTCTGCAGGGCGGCCCATCCGTCGGCGTGCTGCAGGTTCTGCACGGTGACGTCGTCGAGGCTGAGGCCGGCCTCTTCGAGGGACTGCAGCAGGAAGAAGTACGGGTCGGTGCCCTGGGTGGCGGCGATCTGCTTGCCCTTGAGGTCGTCGACCGAGCCGATGTCGGAACCGGCCGGAACGACGAGGGCGGCCCACTCGGGCTGCGAGTAGATGTCGATCACCTGGATGGGCGAGCCGTTCGAGCGGGCCAGCAGCGCGGCGGAGCCGGCCGTGGAACCCACGTCGATGGCGTTGACGCGGAGAGCCTCGTTGGCCTTGTTCGAGCCCGCCGACTGCACCCAGTTGACGGTGATGTCCTGGTCGGCGAGGGCTTCTTCGAGCCAGCCCTTCTCCTTGATCACGAGGCTGAGTGGGTTGTAGGTGGCGAAGTCGATGTTGAGGGTGCCGCCCTGGGTGACGATGCCGGCGGCGTCGGCGCTGGAGGCGGGTTCGGCGGCAGGCTGGTTCTCGCCGGCGACGCAGCCGGTGAGCAGGAGGACGGCGGCCGCGGCTGACGCGATCAGGGCGGTGGCGGTGAAGCGATTCTTCATGGCTGGTCTCTCGTTGGGTGCGGGGCGCGGGACGGGCATCCGTGCTGTGGATGTGGGGCTGGGGAACGTTGCGGGACCGGCGGGCCGGGTCTGGACGGGCGGAACTCTCAGTACGGGAAGTGCGGGATGCCGGTGCTCGAGGCCACGCCCCGGGCGTCGCCGTGCCGGTCGATGCCCAGGCCCGCGAGCAGGCGACCGCGCAGCTCCGCGAGCTCTGCCGAGCCGCGATCGCGGGGGCGGTTGCCGGGCACCGTGAGTTCCTGCACGATGGTGGCGCCGGGGGCAGCGGCATCCGGTGCGACCGACTCCTGACCGAGCAGGATGATGCGGTCGGCCAGTTGCAGCGCCTCGTCGACGTCGTGGGTGACGAGCAGCACCGTGGTGGGGGCGGCCGCGTGCACGTCGAGCAGCAGGTCCTGCATCTTGAGCCGGGTGAGGGCGTCCAGGGCGCCGAATGGTTCGTCGAGCAGCAGCACGCCGGGGTTGCGCGCCAGGGCCCTGGCCAGCGAGGCGCGCTGGGCCATGCCGCCGGAGATCGCGGCGGGCCGGTGCCCGGCGAAGGCCGTCAGGCCCACCAGTTCGAGCAGCTCGGCGACGCGGGCGCGGCCGCCGTGGCGGGTGGTACCGCGGGGCAGGCCGAGGGCCACATTGGCGGCCACCGTGCGCCAGGGCAGCAGCCGGGGCTCCTGGAAACCCACGGCGCAGCGGGTGTCGAACGCGGTGACGGGGGAGCCGTCGATCTGCACCGAGCCGGCGCTGGGGGAGTCCAGCCCGCCAATGATGCGCAACAGCGTGGACTTGCCGCAGCCGCTGGTGCCGAGGATCGCGAGCACCTCGCCGGGGTGCACGGTGAGCGACACGTCCCGCAACACAGGCCGGGCGCCGGCGGGGGCGGTCACGGCGAAGGTGCGGCCCAGCCCGGCGAACTCCACGGCGAACGCGGCATCGATGCCGGTGACGGCCCGAGCGCGGCCCGGCGCGCCGCCGGCGCCCGCGGCGAGGCGGGCGGAGGGGGTCGTGGCGGTGCTGGCAGACATGGGCAGCCAATCGGATCGGGGGCGAGCGTGCCTTGACGCTACCCAGCCGGGCGCGGGCGCGCACGCCGCGGTGACACGCAACGTAGTAATTGGTGCGGCGCAATCGGTACGGCGTAATCGGGCCGGCGTAATCGGTGCGGCGTATTTGGGCCGGCGGATGCGCATCCGCTCGCAAGCGCGCCGCCCTTGTGTGTGCGCGACAGCGAACAAGGGGATGATTGGTCCATGACTCGAACCGTTTCCGGAGCCCGCGTTCTGATCACCGGCGCCGCCATGGGCATGGGCCGCCTCTACGCCGAGCGGGCCGTCGCCGAGGGCGCCAGGGCCGTGATCCTCTGGGACCGCGATGCCGCCGCCCTGTCGGCCACCGCCGCGATCCTCACCGAACGGGCGACCGGGGTCACCCAGATCGCGCCCTACGTCGTGGACATCGCCGATCTGGGCGCCATCGCGCAGACCGCCCAGCGGGTGCGCACCGAGGTGGGCAACCCCGACATCGTGATCAACAACGCCGGTATCGTGCGGGGTTCCTTCTTCTGGGAGCACGACAACGGCGACGACACCCGCGCCACCATGCAGGTGAACGCCCTGGCGCCGATGTACATCACGCGGGAGTTCCTGCCCTCGATGATGCGCAACCCGTTCCGCGAATTCCGGATCGTCAACATCGCCTCGGCCGCCGGGATGCTCTCCAACCCGCGGATGAGCGTGTACGCGGCCTCGAAGGCCGCCGTGATCACCTGGAGCGATTCGTTGCGCCTGGAGCTTGCCCAGCAGGGCTTCGACAACGTGCGGGTGAGCACCATCGCGCCCAGTTACATCTCCACCGGCATGTTCGACGGCGCCCGCGGGCCCCTGCTCACGCCCGTGATGAGCCCGGAGTACGTGGTCGACCGGGTCTGGCGGGCGATGCTCGCCGGCTCGCCGCAACTGCTGATGCCGTGGACCGTCGGGCTCTCCAAGATGCTGCGCGGGGTGCTGCCGCTGGCCGCCTGGGACGCCGTGGCCGGCCGGGTGTTCGGCGTGTACAGGTCGATGGACACCTTCGTCGGGCGCCGCTGACGCCTTACCTGACGCCGAGTTGCCCCGTTTGGGACGAGCTGCCCCGGTCGAGCGGAGCAACTCGTCCGCAGGTGGGCAACTCGGCGGATGACGTCGCCCCGATGAGCCGGACCGGTTGACATGGTCTTGGTGTTCGACGTACGATGGAAACGATTCCATGGAAACGATTCCACGAGGATCGCCGGAGTCCCCACAGCGCCAGCTCGCACGCCGGCGCCAGCACGAACACCAGCACCACCGCACGCACACACAAGGGAGTGGCTGTGGAAGCCATAACGATCAAGGACGTCGCCGCCCTCGCCGGCGTCTCGGTGGGCACCGCCTCCCGCGTGCTGTCCGGCAACCCGGCCACCTCGGCCGACACCCGCGAACGCGTCGCCGCCGCGGCCGCCGAGCTGGACTACCAGCCCAACGCCCAGGCTCAGGCCCTGCGGTCCACCCGGTCCAACGCCCTCGGCCTGCTGGTGCCGGATGTGCGCAACCCGTTCTTCGCCGACCTCGCGCACGCCGCGGAGCAGGCCGCTCTCTCGGCCGGCTACGTCACGCTGCTCGGCAACGCCAACGAGCGTAACGACCAGCAGGACCGCTACCTCGACACCCTCATCTCCCGCCGGGTCGACGGCGTGATCGTCGCTCCCGTCGGCGACGACAGCGGCCGGCTGCGCGCCCTGATCGAACGCAAGATTCCCACGGTGCTCGTCGACCGCACGGTTCCCGGCCTGAACCTGCCCAGCGTCACCACCGACAGCGACACCGGCATCCGCCAGGCCGTGCAGCACCTCGCCGACCTAGGCCACCGCCGCATCGGCTACATCTCCGGCCCGCAGGCCACCTCCACCGGCCGGGACCGCTTCGCCGCCTTCACCCGCGCCGTGGCCGAGGCCGGCCTCAGCCAGGACCCCGACCTGGTCTACTTCGGCGACTACCAGGCCGCCAGCGGCTCGGCCGGCGTGCACGCCCTGATGCAGCTGGCCAGCCCGCCCACCGCGCTGCTCGCCGCCGACAGCCTGATGGCCGTCGGCGCCATCAGCATCCTGCACAGACTCGGGATGCGCATCGGCACCGACATCGCCCTGGTCGCCTTCGACGACATCGAATGGTTCGCCCTGCTCAACCCCGCCCTCAGCGTGATCGCGCACAGCGTCGAAGACATGGGCCGGATCGCCATCGACCTGCTCCTGCAGGTGATCGCCGGACAGACGCCGGACTCGGTCGTGCTGCCCAGCGAACTGATCGTGCGGGCCTCCTCGGCCACCCCGATCATCCGCACCGAACCCACGACGCAGCCTCGGCAAAGGAGCCAGCAATGACCGTGAACCCCCTGATCACCCTGCAGAACGTGACAAAGACCTTCGGCCAGGTCACGGTCATCCAGGATGTCACCGTGACCGTGTACCCCGGCCAGGTGCAGGTGCTGCTCGGCGAGAACGGCGCGGGCAAGTCCACCCTGATCAAGATGGTCGCCGGCGTCTACCAGCCCGACGGCGGCCAGATCCTGGTCGACGGCGCCGTGACGACCCTGCCCACCACCAAGGCCGCCGAAGAACACGGCATCGCCACCATCCACCAGGAACTCAACCTCGTGGCCACCATGAGCGTGGCTGAGAACGTGATGCTCGGCCGGATGCCCACCAAGCTCGGCATGGTCGACCGCAAGGAACTCCGACGCCAGGCCCGCGCCGCCCTGGCCCTGATCGGCCTCGAGATCGACGTGGACACCCCGGTCGGACGGCTCGGCATCGCCCGGCAGCAGCTTGTCGAAATCGCCAAGGCGCTGAGCATCAACGCCCGGGTGCTGATCCTGGACGAACCCACCGCCGCACTCACCCGGCACGAAACCCAGGCCCTGTTCGCCGTGATGGCGGACCTCCGCCGGCGCGGCGTCGGCATGCTCTTCATCAGTCACCACCTCGACGAGATCGCCGAGGTCGGCGACACCGTCACCGTCATCCGCGACGGCCACTTCATCGCCGAGGTGCCTGCCTCCACCCCCGAAGACGAACTTGTCAAGCTGATGGTCGGCCGCAGCATCGAGGACCAGTTCCCGCGCCGCGCCGACGAGACCCCGGCGGTCACCGAGGTGCTCGCCGTGTCGAACCTCACCAGCGCCGGCCAGTTCGACGACATCAGCTTCACCGTGCGCGCCGGCGAGGTGCTCGGCATCGCCGGGCTCGTCGGGGCGGGCCGCACCGAACTGATCCGCGCCATCGCCGGCGCCGACAAGTACGACACCGGCTCCGTCACCGTGCGCGGCGCGAAGTTGCCCAAGGGCGACATCCAGGCGGCGATCCGGGCCGGCATCGGCCACGTGCCCGAAGACCGCAAGGGCCAGGGCCTGGTGCTGGATGCCTCGGTCAACGACAACCTGGGTTACGCCACCCTGGCCTCCAGCGCCAAGCTCGGCCTGGCCGACTTCACCGGCCAGCGCACCCGCGCCGAGGCCGTCGCTGCAAAGCTCCGCATCCGGATGCACACCATCGATCAGCCCATCCGCTCGCTCTCCGGCGGCAACCAGCAGAAGGCGGTCTTCGGCCGGTGGATCATCGCCGCGTCGACGGTGCTGCTGCTGGACGAACCGACCCGCGGCGTGGACGTCGGCGCCAAGGTCGAGATCTACGAGCTGATGAACTCGATCACTGCCGCCGGCGGAGCCATCGTGATGGTCTCCAGCGAGCTGCCCGAGATCCTGGGCATGAGCGACCGCATCCTTGTCATGCGCGACGGCCGGCTGGCCGGCGAACTGAGCGCAGCGGATGCCACCCAAGACACAGTCATGACCCTCGCCGCCCGCGATGTCGCAGCGCAGCGCTGAACCAGAAGGAACAAGAACCCATGTCAACGACGACCACCACCCCGTCCACCGAGACACCCACCCGACGCTCCTTCGACTACAAGACCTTCCTGGCCAACAACGGCGCCCTGGTCGGCCTGGTGGTGCTCTGCATCGCGCTGGTCATCGCCACGCCGGACTTCCTGACCGGGCAGAACCTGCTCAACATCGGCATCCAGGTGTCGACCGTGGCGGTACTCGCCTTCGGCATGACCTTCGTCATCGTCGCCGGCGGCATCGACCTCTCCGTCGGCGCAGTCGCCGCCCTCTCGGCCATGGCCTCCGGCTGGTTCTTCGTCAGCGCCGGCCTGCCCGGCTGGATGGCCCTGATCGCGGGTCTGGTCGTGGGCCTGGCCGCCGGCGTCATCAACGGCGCCGCCAACGCCTACGGCAAGCTGCCCTCCTTCATCGCCACCCTGGCGATGCTCAGTGTGGCCCGCGGCCTCACCCTGGTGATCTCGGACGGCCGGCCGATCAAGACCGCCCCCGAGGTGTCCTTCCTCGGCGGCAACATCGGCCCGGTGCCGATGCCCATCGTGATCCTGGTGCTGGCCGCCGTGGTCGCCTCGTTCATCCTCAACCGCACCGTGCTCGGCCGCTCCATGTACGCCGTCGGCGGCAACGCCGAGGCCGCCCGGCTCTCCGGACTGCCGGTCAAGCGCATCATCGTCACCGTGTTCGCCCTCGCCGGCCTCTTCGCGGCCCTGGCCGGACTGCTCCTGGCCGGCCGGCTGGACTCCGCCCAGCCGCAGGCCGCCGCCGGCTACGAACTGGATGCCATCGCCGCGGTCGTCATCGGCGGCGCCTCGCTCTCCGGCGGGCTCGGCAAGATCTCCGGCACCTTCATCGGCGCCCTGGTCCTCGTTGTGATCCGCAACGGCCTCAACCTGCTCAACGTGTCGTCGTTCTGGCAGCAGGTCGTCATCGGCCTGGTCATCGCCCTCGCCGTGGGCGCCGACGTGCTGCGCCGCAAGACCCGCAACAGCTGAGCCCCACTCTCCCCCTCCTAGCCCCACACCAACAACCCCACCCAACAAAGGAACCACAATGAAGTCATCCTCCTTTCGCCGCATCGCCGCCGTCACCGCCACGGCCGCACTGATCCTCGCCGGCACCACCGCCTGCGGCCGCGGCGGCGGCGACGAGGCCAGCGGGCCCAAGGTCGTGCTCGCGATCTCCACGCTGAACAACCCGTTCTTCGTCGAGCTGCGCGACGGCGCCCAGGCCGCCGCCGACGAGGCCGGTGTTGACCTCTACATCGTCGACGCCCAGAACGACTCGGCCACCCAGGCCAACCAGCTGGCCACCGCCGCCGCCGGCAGCACCAAGGCCGTCATCGTCAACCCGGTCGACTCGGATGCCGCCAGCGCCTCGGTCGGTGAACTCGCCGCCGCGAACATCCCGGTCATCGCCGTGGACCGCACGGTCAACGACGCGAAGCTCACCTCCCTGGTGGCCAGCGACAACGTGGCCGGCGGCAAGCAGGCCGCCGATGAGCTCGCCGCGGCGATGGGCGAGAAGGGCACCGTCATCTCCCTGCAGGGCGTGTCGGGCACCTCCGCCAGCCGCGACCGGGGCGCGGGCTTCGACGAGGGCATCGCCGCGTACCCCGAGATCACCGTCGTCGCCGAGCAGACCGCCAACTTCGACCGCGCCTCAGCCCTCGACGTCACCACCAACCTGCTGCAGGCCAACCCTGGCGTGACCGGCATCTTCGCCGAGAACGACGAAATGGCCCTCGGCGCGATCCAGGCCCTCGGCGCCCGTGCTGGTTCTGTGGTCTCCGTCGTGGGCTTCGACGGCACCGCGGACGGCCTGACCGCCATCTCGGACGGCTCGCTCTACGCCACCGTCGCTCAGCAGCCCGCCGAGCTCGGCCGCCTCGCCATCGAACTGGCCGTCAAGGCCATCGCCGGCGACGACGTCGAAGCCACCGTACCCGTCGAGGTCGTCGCCGTCACGAAGACGAACGTGGGCGACTTCTCCAAGTGACCCCGTCAACCCACGCCCCGGTCGCCCGGGCGACCCTGACCGGCGCGACCCTGGCCGGCGTCGTCGTGGTCGGCTCGATCAACGCCGACCAGGTCACCACCGTCCTCCGTCATCCGTTGCCCGGCGAGACCCTGATCGGCACGTCGATCACCGTCCTGCCCGGCGGCAAGGGCGCCAACCAGGCCGTCGCCGCGGCCCAGCTCGGCGCCCGGGTCAGCATGGTCGGCGCCATAGGCCAGGACGCCCTGGCCTCCTCGGCCACCGCCATCCTCGAATCCGCCAAGGTCGACCTGTCGGCCGTGCTGGCCGTGGCCGGACCGACCGGTCTGGCCGTGATCACCGTGGCCGACGACGGCGAGAACACCATCATCGTCATCCCCGGGGCCAACGCCGCGGTGGATGCCGACATCGTCGGCCAGAGCGCCGACCTCATCGCCGCGGCGGCCGTGCTGGTGCTGCAGGGCGAGATCCCCGCGGCGGCCAGCGCGGCGGCCGCCCGGCTGGCCCGCGGACGAGTCGTGCTCAACCTCGCCCCCGTGATCGAGCTCGACCCGGAGACGATCGCGGCTGCCGACCCCCTGATCGTCAACGAGCACGAGGCCGCGCTGCTCCTGGCGCAGCTCACGCCCGGCGCCCCGCCTCCCGTCTCGGATGCCGAGGCGGTGGCCCGGCTGCGCGACTGGGGTGTGACGTCGGTGGTGCTGACCCGCGGGGCGCTCGGCGCGATCGTCTCTGACGCCGACGGCACCGATGCCGTGGCCTCACCCGTCGTGGTGGCGGTCGACAGCTCCGGCGCCGGCGACGCCTTCGTGGGCGCGCTGAGCGCCCGGCTCGCCGCCGGTGACACGCTCCGGGAGGCGGCCCGGCTGGCCGTGCGGGTGGGGGCGTTCGCGGTGCAGTCCCGCGGGACGCAGCCGTCCTATCCGCACGCCGGCGACATCCTGCCCGAGGTGCGCGCCGAGGTGCGCACCGATTTCGCCACCGAGAAGAACGAGGCACACCCGTGAAACGCACCGGCATCCTGAACGCCGATCTGAACGCGGCACTCAGCCGTCTGGGCCACGGCGACATCGTGCTCGTCGCCGACTGCGGGATGCCCGCCCCCGCCGGCGTGCCGGTGATCGACCTGGCCCTCGTGCACGGCGTGCCCCGGTTCGAGCAGGTGCTCGACGCACTGCTGGGCGAACTCGTCGTGGAGCGCTGCGTGGCCGCGGCGGAGGCGAAGGGCACCGTGGCCGGCGACTGGCTGAGCGAGCGCTTCACCGACATCGAGTACATCGGACACGGCGAACTCAAGGCGCTCTCCGCCTCGGCGCGGGTGTTCGTGCGCACCGGGGAGGCCACGGCATTCGCCAACGCCGCGCTCGTGTGCGGGGTGCCGTTCTAGCCGTTCGCGCGCCCACCCGCCCCGCCGTGCGCGCCCACCCGCCCCGGCGCGCGCCGAGTTGCCCAGCTCCGAACGAGTCGCCCCAGTTCACCGGGGCACCTCGTCCGCGGCTGGGCAACACGCGAGTGCGCCGGGTCCACCGGGTGGCAGACGGATTAGGTTAGCCTTTCCATGCCCTGATCAGGGGGATTAGGCAAGGCTTTCCACGCTGGCGGTGCCGGCGCAAGGTGCCTATGGTGACTCTATGGCCATCCTCTCGCCCTCACTCTTCAGGCCCTCGCACGCCACTCTGGATGCCGCCCCACCCGCCGAGAAGGTCGGTGCGTCCACGCGCGGCAGCCTGGCCACCCGGCTCAACTGGCTGCGCGCCGGCGTACTCGGCGCCAACGACGGCATCGTCTCCGTCGCGGCCATCGTGGTCGGCGTCGCCGGTGCCGGCGGCAGCACCCCAGCCATCGTCGCCGCCGGCGCGGCCGGCCTCGTCGGGGGCGCCATTTCGATGGCGCTGGGCGAGTACGTCTCGGTGAGCAGCCAGAGCGACAGCCAGCGCGCGATGATCGACAAGCAGAAGCGCGAGCTGCGGGACGACCCGGCCGGGGAACTGGACGTGCTCGCCGGGCTGTATGAGGCACACGGCCTCGAGCCGGCCACCGCGCGCCAGGTGGCGATCGAACTCACCGCGAAGGATGCGCTCAAGGCGCACCTCTCCCTCGAACTCAACATCGTCGAAGAGGACGTGGCCAGCGCCTGGCACGCCGCCGGAGCCTCGGCGCTCGCGTTCACCCTCGGGGCGATCCTGCCGCTGCTGGCGATTCTGCTGCCGCCGGAGGGCATCCGCGTGCCCGTGACCTTCGCGGCCGTGCTGGTGGCGCTCGCGCTCACCGGCGCGCTCGGCGCCCGCCTGGGCGGCAGCCGACTCGCCCGCGCCACGGTGCGCGTGGTCACCGGCGGCGCCGCGGCCCTCTTCGTGACGTGGCTGGTGGGCACCCTGCTCGGTGTGACGGTCTTCTAGCCACCGCCTGCGGCCACCTAGCGCACCCCGCCAGCTCTGACCCCTCCCGGCGGAGGCCCCCTCCCGGCACTACCCCGCCGAGACCGTGCTGGTGCGCACAACTCCTGCAGAATCTTGCCGCGGCGGTGAACTTCCGCGGAACTCCGGGGCGTGGCGGTGACGCATCAGAGAATTGCAGGAGTTATGCACATCGGACGGGGGAGGGCGCCGGCCGAGGGAGGTGTGGGGAGGCGGAACAGCGGGTGCTAGACCAGGGCGAGCAGCCGCGCCGAACCGGCCAGGCAGGCCCCGGCCGCGGCGAAGAACACCAGCACCCAGAACAGGCCGGGCAGATGGCTCAGCCGGGCCAGCTGGTCGGCGTCCGAGGCTGAACCACCCCGGCGCGACCGGGTGGCCTGCAGCTCGATCACGGTGCGGAGCGCCCCGATCAGCAGGAACGCGGTGACCAGCAGCGCGAAGACGCTCTGCACCGCGGGGGAGCCGAACCAGGTGACGCCGAAGACCAGGGCGCCGGTCACGGCCACCGACCAGAGCCCGAACCAGTTGCGGATCTGCACCAGCAGCAGTGCCAACGCTGCGAGCAGCGCCCAGAGCAGGCCGGAAGCGAGCCCGTGGCCGAGCATCCACGCCGCCCCGAGCCCGAGCAGGGCCGGTGCCGTGTAGCCGGCGAGCAGGGTGAACACCATGCCCAGCCCGCGCGGTTTGCCACGGCTGACGGTGAGGCCCGAGGTGTCCGAGTGCAGCCGGATGCCCTGCAGTCGGCGGCCGCCGAGCGCGGCCACGAGCCCGTGACCGCCCTCGTGCACGATCGTGATGCCGTGCCGGGTCAACTTCCAGGCGGGCGGCACCAGCACCAGCAGCACCGCCACGGCGATGGTCAGCCACACGGTCAGGGTCGGCAGCGGGGCGTTCCGGGCCGAGACACGGGCCCAGAACTCGAGGAGCAGGTCCATCTCAGCAGGCCGCGGCCATGACCATTTCCAGGTGCCGTTCGGAGGAACGGCGGGGGTCGGCGATGTACTCGCCGGTGGGCCGGGCGCCGTTCTTCTCGTAGAACCGGATGGCGCGGTGATTGCTCTCGTGCACGTGTAGGTGCACCTTGTCGAGGTGTTGCTCGTCGATGACCCAGGTGCGTACCGCGCGCAGGAGTTGCGCGGCCACGCCGGTGCGACCGCGATAGCTGGGGTCGACCCAGACGCCCACGAGATTGGCGCGCGCCGGGCCGCCGACGGGTAGCTCGCCCGGCTGGTAGCTGGGCGGGCCGGAGGACACGAAGGCGGCCATGGTGCCGACCCACTGCTCGCCGGTGGTGCGGGCGACGACCTGGACGCTGCCGGGTTCGGCGTTCCGGGCGCCGCGCTGCCGCCAGTCGGTCTCGGTGAGCGCGAGCGCTGCGGCGAACGATTCGAAGAAGCCCAGCGGGAAATTCGCGATGGAGCGGAGGCGGATGTCGCGGAGCCCCGCCCAGTCGTCGGCCAACGGTCGATACAGCCCCACTTCGCGGGGCGCGGCGGGCGTGCGAATTTCGGCCATCCATGGAGGCTAGTCGTGTTGGCTGAAAGTCGGGTCCCTTTCTGGGGGTGCTCGGGGCGATCCCTGCCACCCGTCCACTCCGGCGTGCCCCGTCGGGCACGCCCTGCCGCCCGGCGATAGTGTCGGGGGATGAACCTCGTCGCGTTCCCCACCCGGGTCATGCTCATGGCCGAGTACGGCGGCAAGCTGCCGCTATGGGACGAGTCGCCGTCGCCCGATCTGTGGTTCGGCCCGTTCGAGCGTGGCGTGCTTGGACTCCCGGCGGAGCTGGAAACGCGGCTCGTGCGGTGGAACGAGAGATTCGAGATTCTCCTGGGTCCGAAGCTGGAATGGCCGAGCACCGAAGAACACCGTGAGTTCCAGGCCGACGGCCATCTGCTTGCCGCCGACGTGCAGCGGGCGTTCGGAGCGTCCGTTCCGGTTCTCTACCTCGAGGCCGACACCGAGCTCTCCCGCGTCGTCCGTGCCGGGCCGGAGGAGGCCGGCGGCTGGACCGCGGTAGGCCGGCCCGGAGCCGTCTTCTCAGCAGGCCGGCCCCGGGCGCGCACCATCGTGGAACAGATGAATGACCTGCCCGAGGCCGCGTTCGCCGCTCTCACGCGCACTGTCGACGTGGCGGCGCTGCTGTGGCATCCGGGACGGATGCCGACGCGCATCCTGCTTCGACCGCAGGATGATGCGCTGCCGCTCCTGGACCGGTCCGCGCTGGCCGGGCGCTCCGGCGACACGCTCGATCCGTCGGTCCTGGGCCTCAGCGACGACCTCGTCGCCAGGCTCCACGACTGGAACGACCGGTGGCGAGGTGCCGCGCACCGGCAGCCTGCCGGGACCGGGGCAGGGGCTCCGTGGCCGCTGGACTATCTCGTCGAGGGCCACCTCCTGGCCGCGGACGTTCAGCGAGAGCTGGGTCCGCAGGTGCCGGTCCTGTTTCCGGAGGTCGATGCGGCCCGGTCGAGGCCGTCGGTTGAGATGGCGCAGTTCGTGGAGCGGCTGCAAGCTCGGGGAGCTTCCTCAGCGGGGTGATGTGGCCGGCTCCCCCTCGAGTTCGGCTCGGCAGCGAGCGGCGAATTCGTCGAGCCGGTCCGGCTCGTGGTGCCGTCAGCCGCCTACCGCGCCAGGATCGTCCCCATCATGCCGGCGTCCTCGTGGTCGAGGATGTGGCAGTGGTACACGGTGCGCCCGGCGAAGTCGGCGAAGCCGATGCGCACGGCGACCTGCCCGCCGGCCGGCACGTTCACCACGTCCCGCCAGACGACATCCGTCTCGGCCGCGCCGCCCTGCGCGACGATCTGCATCGGCCAGACGTGCAGGTGAAACGGATGGTCCATCCCTGAGCCGTTGCGCAGCGTCCACTCCTCCACGCTGCCGGCCAGCACCGTCGTGTCGAGGCGGCCAGGGTCGAACTCCTGCCCGTTGATGGTGAAGCCCATCATCGACCCACCGTTCATGCCCATGCCCATGGCGAAATCGAGTTCGCGCCGGGCCGTCACGGTCGCGCCGCGCAGGTCGGCCGGGGCCGGCTGGCGCGGCACAGCCGCGAGCGCCGCGGCCGGGTCGCCGCCCACCATGACCGTGGCGAGAGTGACGTCCGAGCCGGTCGCACGCTGGCGGGAACCGCCCATCATGCCGCCTGAGGTGGCGGTGCCCCGGTCGTAGGCCAGGGTGCGCAGGACGGCGCTGCCTGAACCGGCGGTGACGAGAACGTCGGCCCGGTTGCCGGGCACAAGCACGATCTCGTCCACCTCCGCCGGTTTCTCGAGGCGCCCGGAGTCGATGCCGAGCAGCTGCAGCCGGTGGCCGTCCAGCCGCAGCCGGAGGTACCTGGACACGCAGGCGTTCACGATGCGCCAGCGTTCGCGCTCGCCGGGGCGGAGACTCAGCGTGGGCGCCAGCTGCCCGTTCACCAGCACGAGTTCCCCCTCCCTGCCCTGCATCCGCTGCGCGGCGGATGCGCCGGCGACCGTGCCGGCACCGTCGAGCGTGATATCGGAGATCACCAGAACCCGCTCCCGGCTGGTCTCGATGGGCGCCCGATCGTCGACGACGATGGCGCCGTAGAGTCCGCCGAAGACCTGGTCGGCGACCGTGCCGTGGTGGTGCGGGTGGTACCAGTACACGCCGGGCGGATGGTTCGCCGGCAGCCGGTACTCGTAGTCGAAGGACTCGCCGGCGGCCACCATGACGGCCATGTTGTCGCCGTTGTCCTCCGGGGAGACATGCAGCCCGTGCACGTGCAGGTTGGTCGGGCCGGCCAGGCCGTTCTTCAGGGCGACCCGCACCCGGTCACCGGCGCGGAGCCGCAGGGTGGGCCCGGGCAGGCCACCGTTGTAACCGAGCACGCTCGCGGCGCGCCCTCCGATCGTCGCGGCGGCCGGCGCGGCAGACAGGGCCACGTCGAGCAGCCCGCCGGTGCTTCGCAGTTCGGTGGGCTGGCTCAGGTCGTCGCCCGAGGTGAAGCCGTCGGGGATGCCGGTGCGCGGGCCGGCCGGGTTCAGCCCGGCCCACAGGAGGGCGCCGCCGCCGGCCACGGCGACCACGCCCAGCCCGCCGAGCACCAGCGTCGTGCGGCGGGTGATCGCGCGCGTCATCGTCGTCACATCCCTTCGAGAAGGTCCTGCATCATTGTGATCTCGGCGGTCTGGCTCGACGCGATCTGTTCGGCGAGGGCGACGGCGTCGGGGTGTCGTCCCTCGGTCACCTCGGTCTGCGCCATGGCGATCGCGCCCTGGTGGTGCACGATCATCTGTTCGAGGAACAGCCTGTCGGCGTCGGCGCCCGAGGCGTCGTCGAGCATCGACATGTCATCATCCGACATCATGCCGTCGGTGCCGTGGTCCATCCCGCCCATGCCCTCGTCGGCGCCCCAGGCGTCGAGCCAGCTGCGGAACCGGTCGATTTCGGGCTGTTGGGCGGCGGTGATGGCGGTCGCCAGTGCCCGGACCTCGGCGGTGCTGCCGGTTTTGGCGAGCAGGTTCTCGCTCATCTGCACCGCCTGCTCGTGGTGCGGAATCATCATCTGGGCGAACAGGATGTCGGCGTCGTTCGCGGTGCTCGTCGCCGGGCTGGCGGTGGCGGAACCGGCGCGGGAAGTGTCGGCAGCGCCCGCGGCGCATCCGGTCAGGGTGAGCGACACCGCGAGGGCGGCGCCGAGGGCCAGGGAAAGTCGGGTGGTGCGCATGGTGGTCCAATCGGGGGTCGAGGAAGGGTCGGTGTTCGAGGTGCCGCGGCGGGCGCGGCACGTCGCCGTCCTATCTGCGACTGATGGAGAGGACCGTGAGATCCGGCCGATGGATCCTCAGATGCAGAGTGTCCGCGCCAGGTCGGCGGCTCACTCCCCACCGGCGGTCACCGAAAACACCGACGGAACCGCGGTGATGACGCACCCGGCCGGCGAGGAGCAGCACCACCGACCCGGCCAGTGCCAACAGCAGCGCGCACGCGGCCAGGAGGTCGGCTCCCCAATCGTGATCGACGGCGGCGGCCGAAACTGTCTCCGCCAGGCCGGCCGCCACCGTCACGATGGCGCCGGCTGCGGGCTGCTGGGGGGTGTCGGCCACGGTCGTCGCTGGCCTGACGGTGGCATGGTGCTGCGGGGCTTCACCCGCGTCCGCCGCGGACGCGGCGGATGCGGCCGGCGGATGCGCCCCGTGGCCGCCGGAGGCCGTGTGCAGCGCGAGTCCGCCCACCAGGAGGGCGATGACCGCCAGACTCGCCACCAGGAACGAGCGCAGGGTGGAGCGCTCCAGTCGAACGGGAAGGCGAACGGCGCTCATGCTGTCTCCCTCGTTCGCCGGCGGGACCGCGGCCCCGCGCACTGACAGCCCCACGGTAGCCGGATCCGCTGGTGGACTCCTGCGAACTGCCAGGGCGCGGTCATCGTGGCCCCGTCACCGCAGCCAGGTCCTGGCGCGCGCCGAGCACCCGGGCCGTGCTCCGCTCGGGCCGCAGGTCGAGGCGACGCAGCAGTTGCGCGTTCACGGCCACTACCACCGTGGAGGCCGACATCAGCAGCGCGCCGATCTCCATGGGCAGCACGAAACCGATCGGGGCGAGCACCCCGGCGGCCAACGGCACGGCGAGCAGGTTGTAGCCGGCCGCCCACCACAGGTTCTGGGTCATCTTGCGGTAACTGGCCCGGGACAGTTCGATCACCGAGAGCACCGAACGGGGGTCATCGCTGGCCAGGATCACCCCGGCCGAGGCGATCGCGACATCCGTGCCGGCGCCGATGGCGATGCCCACGTCGGCCTGGGCCAGGGCCGGGGCGTCGTTGACGCCGTCGCCCACCATGGCCACCCGGTGGCCCTCGCGCTGCAGCGCAGACACCGCCTCGGCCTTATGGTCGGGGTGCACGCCGGCGAAGACCCGGTCGATGCCGAGCTCGGCGGCCACCGCGTGCGCCACGGCCTCGGCGTCTCCGGTGATCATCACCACGGTCACGCCCAGCGCGTGTAGGGCCTCGACAGCCTCCGTCGATTCCGGCCGCACCTCGTCGGCGAGGCCGATCGCTCCGATCACCCGGCCGGCGTGCAGCACGTGCAGGACGATGGCCCCGTCGGCGGCCCAGCCATCCGTGATGTCGAGCGGGCGGGCGTTGTGGCCGGTGAGCAGGCTGGGCCCGCCCACCGAGACCTCGTGGCCGTCGACGGTGGCCGTGACGCCCACCGCGGTGGACGCCTCGAACCCGGTGGCCGCCGGCACCGGGAGGGCGCGGGTGCGGGCCGCCGTGACGATGGCCTTGGCCAGCGGATGCTCACTGTCGGCCTCGACCGCCGCCGCCAGCGCGAGGACCTCGGCCTCGGTCTGGCCGGTGACCGCGTGCACCTGGCTCACGACGGGCTCACCCTTGGTGAGGGTGCCGGTCTTGTCGAACAGGACGGTGTCCACGGTGCGCATGCTCTCCAGCGCGAGCCGGTCGGTCACCAGAACACCGCCGCGGGCCGCGCGCTCGGTGGCGATCGACACCACCAGCGGGATGGCCAGGCCCAGCGCGTGCGGGCAGGCGATCACCAGAACGGTGATGGTGCGCATCACGGCGTCCTCCGGGCTGCCGAAAAGGGTCCAGGCGATCGCGGTGAGCACGCCGACGCCGAGCGCGAACCAGAACAACCAGCCGGCCGCCCGGTCGGCCAGGCGCTGCGCCCGCGACGACGAGCCTTCAGCCTCGGCGACGAGCCGGCGGATGCCCGCGAGCGCGGTGTCGTCGCCGACCGCCGTCACCCGCAGCCGCAGGGCGGTGTCGGTGGCGACGGTTCCGGCCACCACCGGGGAGCCGGGGCCCCGGCGCACCGGCCGGGACTCGCCGGTGATCATCGACTCGTCCACGTCGGCGGTGCCCTCGGTCACCTGGCCGTCGGCGGGGATCCGGCCGCCCGGCCGCACGATCACCAGGTCGCCCACCTCGAGGTCGGCGGGGGCGACGACGGTGACCTCGCCGGCATCCACCCGCTCGGCCGTGTCGGGCAGCAGCGCCGCCAAGGACTCCAGCGCGGAGGACGACTGCGCCAGGGAGCGCATCTCGATCCAGTGGCCGAGCAGCATGATCACGATCAGCAGGGCGAGCTCCCACCAGAAGTCCAGCTCCATCGCGAGGATGCCCAGGCTCGCGCCCCAGGAGGAGAGGAACGCCACGGTGATGGCCAGCGCGATCAGCAGCATCATGCCGGGGGAGCGCTGCTTCAGCTCGGCCACCGCGCCGGTGAGGAATGGGCGGCCGCCCCAGAGGTACATCACGGTGCCCAGCAGCGGGGAGATCCAGGCCGTCCACGCGGCGTCGGGCAGGTCGTAGCCGAGCAGCATGGCGAACATGGAGCTGAAGGCCACGACGGGCACGGCCAGCACCAACATCACCCAGAACAGCCGCCGGAACTGGCCGACGTGGTCGCCGTGCCCGCCGTGACCCATGGCGCCGTGGTCCATCGAGCTGTGGTCCATGGAGCTGTGATCCATCGAGCTGTGATCCGTCGAGCCGTGATCCATGGGCGCGTGGTCCATTGACGCGTCGGCCATCGAGCCGTGGTCCGTCGACCGGTGATCTGAGTGAGAAGCCATACCCCGACTGTATACCCCCTAGGGGTACGAGGCAAGGATGGGAAAGGAGGCTACCGTGGGAGCACGACCACTCGTGCTCGTCGACGAAAGGGACCCTGATGATGTGGGGATACGGAATGAACCCGGCCTGGCTGTGGCTCTACGGGGTGATCTCGCTGGTCGCCGTGGTGATACTCATCGTCTGGACCGTGCGGGTCTTCCGCGACGACGCATCCAGCCCGGTGGGTGCGCGCCGTAGCGACGCCCGGCGCATCCTGGACGAGCGCTATGCCCGCGGCGAGCTCACGACCGAGCAGTACCGCGAACAGGTGGCCGAGCTCGGCGAGAGGCCCTGAGCCGGTGCCGGCACACTCGGTCGGTTGAGTGCCGGGCGAGTACAGGCGGAGAAATTCACCACACGCCGTGTCGGCGGCCACGACACGCCGACCCTGCCGTGAGATTTCCGCCTTTACCGCACGGCCGAAGCGCTCGTCGGCGACTCAGCCGAGACGGATGATCGCGGCCAGCAGCTCCGGCGCCAGCGGGCGGTCTGCGAAGATGAGCCGTTCGAGCACCGTGGTGTCCGGCTGACCGGGCGCGGGCGCTGAGTCTCGCTCGACACCCCGTGGTGCGGTGCTACCCGGCGAGGCGCCGAGCGCGTCCCTACCGGCCGGCCCCTGGCCACGCCACACCAGAGTGAGGCCGATGCGCTCCAGCACCCGCACCGACGCCGGGTTGCCGGCCAACGCGCGGGCGGTCACCGGGTAGGTCGATGCTTGCGCCGCGGCGAGGGCGACCGCGGCGGCCTCGGTGGCCAGGCCGACTCCCCAGCTGGCCGGGGTCAGCCGGTAGCCGAGGTTGCGGGCGCCGCAGTCAAGCAGTGTCGCCGAGGCCACCCCGATGAGCGTCCCTGCCGCCAGGCCGGTGCCGGGCAGGTCCTTCCGCAGCCGAATCGCCCAGCGGCCCAGACCGGTCGCCGCCCAGCTCTGCTCACTCTCGTCGACCATCCGCTCGGCCTGCGCGATCGCCGTATGCCGGCCAGCTGGCAGGTGCAGCCAGGTGCCCAGGTCGGCGTAAATGGCGTGCACCTCTGCCACGTCGGCCGCGGCGAGGGGCTGCAACCGCAGTCGGGCCGTGGTCAGGACTTCGGGGGCGACGGATTCGGGCACCTTCCCATGCTTCCACGCCGGCGGCGATTCCCGCCCGTCCGGCGGCTGCGACACCGGCCATCATCCCGAGGTCGGCCGGGTGCAGAGCTCCTGCAATTCACCTGACCGACCGGGTCAGCCACCGGAATCACGCGAAAGGGACCCCACTTCGGGGCGATTGACGCACCGTCATTGACGCTGTGTCAACCGTGAGGGTATCGTGCGGATATGAGCGCCACGAAGACCTCCCCCCGCCTGAGCAAACAGCCGGACGAGCGCCATGAGGAGATCGTCGCCGCCACCCGTCAACTGTTCGCCGAACGGGGTGTGGCCAAGGTCTCGGTCACCGAGATCGCCAAGCGTGTCGGCGTCACGCGGGGCCTGATCTACCACTACTTCCCCGACCGCGACGCGCTGATCGACCTGATCTTCGAAGACCACATCGACGAGTTCGTCGAGGCCGTCTCCCGCTGGGACGCCGACCGGGAGCCCGGCAATGTGCCCAAGGCCCTGTTGGATTGTGTCGTGCTGTTCCGGCACCACCTGCGCGCCAAGGACATGTTCCGCCGGGACCTCGGCCACCCCGAGAACGCCGGCCTCTACAACAGGTTCGTGGATCGCGCGGTGCGCGCCATCGTCGAGCGCCTGCGGGTGACCACGGTCGAGGCCTACGCCCGGCAGCACCACATCGAGATCGATCACGTCGGCGAGGTGTTCTACGTGCTGGTCTACGGCCTGATCGGACTCGTGCGCTCCTCGCCCGACATCGACGATGCGGTTCTCGTTGCCATCGTGCGACAGACGCTGCACCTGGACATGGGCACGTCGAGCACCACCTTGTAAAACGCACCATCCCGTAAAACGCACCACCCATAGCGACAACCGAATAAGGAGAAACGAAGATGTTCCTGTACGAGTCAATCCCCTGGTACTCCACACTGATGTGGGTCGCGGTGGTGGCGGGCCTCATGCTTGCCAACGAGATAGCCCGCGCCAGCAAGTGGGCCGCGCTCGTACTGTTCATCGGGTTGCCGGTGGTGCTCACCATCTTCGTCTGGCCGCACACCGCCGGGGCCGACTCCAGCACCGGCACCTGGTTCCACTGGGTCAAGGTCTACTCCGCGCTCGCCGGCTGCCTGGGCTTCATGGCCATCCGGTTCATCCCGAGACTGCAGAAGAACAAGTACTGGCTGATGTTCCCGGCGGCGATCCTCGCGCTGAACATCTTCGAGGCGGTCATCCGCGACTTCCAGGTCTACGGCATGCAGGGCATGGTCGACGGCGTCTTCATGGTCGGCGGCCCGTGGAACATCATGAACGGCATCGCCGGTCTCCTCAACCTGCTCACCATCTGCGGCTGGGCGGGCATCATCATCAGCCGCGGCAAGCAGAAGGACATGATCTGGCCGGACATGCTCTGGTTCTGGATCATCGCGTACGACCTGTGGAACTTCGCCTACGTCTACAACGCCGTCGGCGACCACTCGTTCTACGCCGGAGCAGCCCTGCTGATCTCCTGCACCATCCCCGCCTTTTTCATCAAGCGCGGCGCCTGGCTGCAGCACCGGGCGCAGACCCTGGCGTTCTGGATGATGTTCACGATGGCCGTGCCCACGTTCGTGACCAGTTCGATGTTCGCGGTCCAGTCCTCACACAACCCCACCGCGCTGTTCATCGTCAGCGCGATCTCGCTGGCCGCCAACATCACCGTGGTCGTCTACCAGGTGCGGGTCATCGTGCGCACCAATCGCAACCCGCTGAAGGACGAGCTGTTCGTGGAGCTGCCCGCCTACCAGAAGGTGCTCGCCGACAACCGGCCCCTGGATGCCGCGCCCGGCACCGCGGGACCGGCCCGGGCCACCACCCGCGTCTAGTTCCGGGCGCTACAGGTTGTTCTCGGCCAGCCAGCCGAGCAGCACCCGCTGCACATCGGCCGGACGTTCCACGTTCGGCAGGTGTGCGGTGTCGCGGAACACGCATCCGCTCGCGTCGGGCACCGTGGACACCAGGTACTCGTAGGCCGCGAGCACCTCCGACATGTCGTATTCGCCCACCGTCACCAGGGTGGGCACGTCGATGTCGACCACCCTGTCGTAGGCGGGCGGTTCGAGCGGGATCGACACCGGGTTCTCCTCGGCGTGAATGACGTTCACCCGGTTGAGCGCGTAGGCGGTGGCGACGAACTCGGGGTCCAGGTCCTCTTCGCGGCGTAGCGGACCGAAATCCCAGATCGCCGCCTCGAGCCGGGCCAGCTTGTGCCAGTCCTGGGCCTCGAAGACCCGGTCGATCTCATCGAACCGGGCATCCTCCAGCTCGGTCAGCTCGGTGTCGGGGAACCCGCTCGGGCCCGACCCGATCACGATCAGTCCGGCCACCCGGTCCGGGCGTTCCACGGCGAGGTCGATGGCGATGGTGCCGCCGCGGGAGCAGCCGATCAACGTCGCGCGGGCCACGCCGAGGTGGTCGAGCACCGCCAGGGCATCCGCCCGGTTGGAGAACTCGAGATCCTCGGTGCTGGTCTGGCCGAAGCCGCGGGTGTCGAAACGAATCACGAAATGCTCCGCCGCCAACGCCTCGATCTGCGGATCCCACATCCGCAGGTTCGCGATGCCCGCGTGGATCAACAACAGCGCCGGCTTGGAGACGTGTCCGTCGGTTTCGTAGTACAGGCTCGCGCCCGGCACGGAGAGGTGAGGCATGAGTCGAGCGTACGACGGCCGCGCCGCCGGCGGAGGACTTTTTTGCGGCCCGGCGGCACATTGGCGACCCCGTAGGCTCGAAACGTGGGCGGTGTACTGGTCGGGTTCTCGATCATCGGGTTTGTGATCCTGGTGGGGTACGTCGTCGAGCGCACCGGTGTGGCCGGCGAGAGCGCCGGCCGGGTGCTCAACCGCATCGCGTTCTTCGTAGCCACCCCGGCGCTGCTGTTCACCGTGCTCTCGCACGCGGATGTGCACGTGCTGTTCTCCGCGTTCCTCGCCACGGTGCTCTGCAGCGTGATCGTCGGCATGCTGCTGTATGTCGTTCTGGCCAGGTTCTTCTTTCGACACCCGCTGCCGGAGACCGTACTCGGCGCCACCAGCGCCACCTACGTGAACGCCAACAACATCGGACTGCCGGTGGCCATCTACGTGCTGGGCAGCGCCCAATATGTGGCGCCGGTGTTGCTACTGCAGCTGCTGGTGCTCGCGCCGATCACCCTGAGCATCCTCGACGCCTCCACCCGCGGCCGGGTGTCGGTGCGCGGCATCCTCACCCAGCCGCTGCGGAACCCGATGATCATCGCCTCGGTGCTCGGCGTGCTCGTGGCCGCCCTCGGCATCCCGGTGCCCGCCGCGGTGATCGCGCCGCTGGACATCATCGGCGGCGCCGCGATCCCGCTGGTGCTGATGTCGTTCGGCATGTCCCTGCACGGCCAGCGGCTGCTGCAGGCCGGCACCGGCCGCAAGCAGGTATTCACGGCATCGGCGATCAAGGTGGTGCTGATGCCCGTGATCGCGTACCTGTTCGGCCGGTTCGTCTTCGCCCTCGACGGCGCTGAGCTGTTCGCCGTGGTCACCGTGAGCGCGCTGCCGACCGCGCAGAACATTTTCAACTTCGCGTCCCGCTACGACCGTGGCGTGGTGGTGGCCAGGGACACCGTGCTGGTCACCACGATCGGTGCGATCCCGGCGCTGGTGATCGTGGCGGCGCTGCTCGCCTGAACCTGCCGGTGTCTCTTGACCGGCCGGTGTCGATACTGCCGGATCAGGACTTCTCCTTCGGCGCCTTCTGCAGCCACGGCCGCAGCCGCCGGGTGATGAAGGGCATCACCAGGTAGGTCATCGTGGGCGCCATCACGAGGGTGGTCAGTAGGATCCGCAGCACCATGGGGATGTCGTTCCAGTGCGGATCCACCCCGGTGACCAGGTAGGTGAAGAGCACGTTCAGCGGGAAGAAGCCCAGCCCGATCGCCACGGCCTGCTTCCAACGCGGCGGCTGGATCGGCGAGGACGGGCCGGCGTTCTCCTGCGACTCGTCGAACCAGCCCTCGATGCCGGTGCGCTTGACCACGTGGGCCTCCAGAACCAGGCCCTCGCCCTCGAGCAACCAGCTGGTGCGGGCGATCGAGGTCTCCCAGGCCTCCAGCGACGCCGCATCCTGGAACTTGTAGAGCATGTGCCAGTGGCCGCTGCCGGCGTGCGCACGCACCCAACCGGAGCCGAGGAACCCCGGGTACTCGTTGGCGAGGTCCATCCCGGTCTGCACCCAGTGGGTGGCCTCGTCGAATCGGGCGGGGTCGACCTTGCGGCGGATGGACACGGTGACGGGTACGCCGGCGGCTGCTGGTGGCGCCGCGTCGTTCCCGGATGCGGCAGGAGACATGCGTCAAGTATGGGTGACGCCAGGTTTCGACAGGCTCAACCAGCGCGACAGGCTCAACCAGCGCGACAGGCTCAACCAGCGCGAATGGCTCAACCAGCGCGGCTAGAAGATCATCGGGCGGTCGTCGTCCTCGTCGTCGGACTGGACGTCCACGAGAACGGGCACGTGGTCGCTCGGGGCGTCACCCTTGCGCTCGTCGCGGTGGATGCTCGCATCCGTCACCAGCTCGCCGAACGCGGGGGAGCCGAGGATGAAGTCGATGCGCAGGCCCTCGTTGCGCGGGAACTTGAGCGCTTTGTAGTCCCAGTAGGTGAAGCCCTCCGGCACGATCGGGCGCACCACGTCGGTGAAACCGGCGGCCTCGAACGCCTCGAAGGCGCTGCGCTCGGCCGGCGAGATGTGCGTGGAGACGCCCGGCACCAGGCTGGGGTCGCCCACGTCGGAGTCCAGCGGGGCCACGTTCCAGTCGCCCATCAGCGCCATCGCCAGCCGGGGGTTCTTGGCCAGCTCGTCGGCGGCGTGGGTCTTCAGCCGGGTCAGCCAGTCCAGCTTGTAGACGTAGTGCGGGTCGTCGAGCGAGCGGCCGTTGGGCACGTAGAGGCTCCACAGTCGCATGTCGTTCACGGTCACACCGAGCGCACGGGCCTCCAGCGGCAGGCCGGGGCCCTCGTCGCCCTTGAGGAAACCGGGCATCTCGGGGAAGGCGGTGGCCACCTCCGTCATCTCGTGGCGGCTGGCGAACGCGACGCCGTTCCACTGGCTGAGGCCGTGCACGGCCAGCTCGTAGCCGGCGTCCTCGAACAGCTGCGCCGGGAACTGCTCGGGCTTGCACTTGATCTCCTGCATGGCGAGCACGTCGATGTCCTCTCGCACCATCCAGTCGACCACCCGGTCGACGCGGGCACGGATGGAGTTGACGTTCCAGGTGGCGATGAGCATGCGCCTAAGCCTATTTGCTCTCGCCGAGGTGCCCACCTGCGGACGAGTTGCCCCGCTGTGCAGGGGCAACTGGTCCGCAACGGGGCATCCCGGCGGGTTCGGCGGCGAGAAACCTCGCCGACACACGTGAGTGGCAGGATGGGTGCATGTCGGAATTGCAGATCGGTTACGCGGCCATGTTGGAGCAGTTCGCCCCCGCCGAGGCGGTGGCCCTGTCGGTCTATGCGGAGGAACACGGGTTCTCCGGCGTGATGGCGGCCGACCACTTCCAACCGTGGGTGCCAGCCCAGGGCGAATCCTCGTTCGTGTGGAGCGTGCTCGCCGCGATCGGCGAGCGGACCAAGGGGGATATGGGCCCCGGCGTCACCGCGCCCACCTTCCGTTGGCACCCGGCCATGGTGGCGCAGGCCTCCGCCACGCTCGCCTCGATGTACCCGGGCCGGCACTGGCTGGGCCTGGGCTCCGGTGAGGCGCTCAACGAGCACATCGTCGGCGGCTACTGGCCGGAGGCGCCCGAGCGGATCAACCGCATGTTCGAGGCCATCGAGATCATCTCGAAGCTCTTCACAGCGTCCATCGCGGGCAAGGACGTCAAGCACTCCGGTCAGTTCTTCAAGCTCGAGTCCACCCGGCTGTGGACCATGCCGGAGGTCGCGCCCGAGATCCTCGTCGCCACCGCCGGCCCGGTCACCGCCAAGCGCGCCGGCCGGCACGCCGACGGTCTCATCACCGTGGGCGCTCCGCTGGAAAAGATCTCGATGCTGTTCGGCAAGTTCGACGACGGTGCCCGCGAGGCCGGCAAAGACCCGTCGACGATGCCCAAGGTGCTGCAGCTGCACATGAGCTGGGCCGAGACCGACGAGGAGGCCATGAAAAATGCGCTGCACGAGTGGCCCAACGGCGGCATGAAGTTCCCCAAGGGCGACATCCGCTCGCCGTTCGAGTTCGAGCAGATGGCCAAGCTGGTGCGCCCCGAGGACTTCGAGGGCCGGATGATCATCTCCGCCGACCCCGACGACCACCGCGCCTACATCCAGAAGTTCGTCGACCTCGGCTTCGACAAGATCTACCTGCACAACGTGGGCCGCAACCAGCGCCAGTGGATCGACGTCTTCGGCCGCGACGTGCTGCCGAAGCTCGCCCGGTAGCGATGCCGTTCACGGCGGACGGAGCACGCCCCCGGCTGGAGGTGTTCGTGCTGCCCGGGATCGGCGAGATCCGGGCTGGCGACGACCTCGCGGCGATCATCCTGGCCGTCGCCGGACCGGCGGCGTCCCGCCTGGCCGGCGGCGACATTCTCGCCGTGACCAGCAAGATCGTGTCCAAGGCCGAGGGTAGGCAGGTGGCCGCCAGCGACCGGGAGCAGGCGATCACCGACGAGACCGTGCGGGTCGTCGCGACCCGCGCGCATTCGGGCGGGGTCACCCGCATCGTGGAGAACCGGCAGGGCCTGGTGATGGCCGCGGCCGGCGTCGACGCCAGCAACGTGGCCGAGGGCACCGTGCTGCTCCTGCCGGTCGATCCGGATGAGTCCGCCCGCGCCCTCTGCGCCGCCCTGCGAGCCGCCACCGGGCTGGCGCTCGGCGTGCTGATCACCGACACCGTGGGCCGCCCGTGGCGCGACGGCCAGACCGACATTGCCATCGGTGCCGCGGGTGTGGCCGTGCTCGACGACCTGCGCGGCACGACGGATGCGCTCGGACGGCGCCTCGACGTCACCGTCGCCGCGGTCGCGGACGAGATCGCCGGCGCCGCGGACCTGATCAAGGGCAAGACCAGCGGCAACCCGGTGGCCGTGATTCGCGGTCTCGGCCACTTGGTCGCCGCGGTCGACGCCGGGGACCGGGGTGCGCGCCGGTTGCTGCGCGACAGCGCGAGTGACATGTTTCGGATCGGCAGCGCGGAGGCCTATGCGGAGGGGTATGCGGCCGGTCTGGCTGCGGCCGCCGGCGGCGGCGGGGCACCCGCATCCGCACCTGCACCCGTATCCGCATCCGCACCCGCATCCGCTGCGACGGCAGCTGAAGCTGCCGCGGAGTCGCGTGAAAGCGCCCCGTCAACGTTCCCCAAGGGGCAGGATGCGGCAACTCGCGAGATTCCGTCCGACGAGTTGCGGCAGACTCCCCCTTCAGAGCTGCCCAAGGGGCACGTCGCGGCAACTCGCGAGACGCCCGTGCGTGACGTGCCAGGTGGAGCCCCTTCCGCAGGCGCGAACGGGCCCGAAGTGGCAACTCACTCCGGATCCGCATCCCTGTGAGCTGGGTGTGCGTGGTGCCCGTCAAGGGCAGCGCGGGAGCCAAGAGCCGCCTGGGTGACCTGCCGGAGACATTTCCGGCGCGCGGCGCGCTCGCCGAGGCCTTTGCGCTCGACACGGTGGCCGCGCTGCTGGCCGCGGAGAAGGTGCAGCAGGTGCTTGTGGTGACGGCCGATCCTGCCGCAGCTGCGCCACTCGCCGCCCTGGGCGCGCGAATAGTGCCGGAGCCGCCCCACACCTCAGTGCCCGAAGTCACCGCGCCGGATGCTTCATCGCGCGACCCGCTGAACGCGGCCATTGCCAGGGGCATTCGCGTAGCGCAGCAGGAGTATCCGCTCTGCAACGTGGCCGTGCTCACCGGGGACCTGCCCGCCCTGACGGTGCCCGACATTGAGACCGCCCTCACGGCCGCATCCGCCCACGACCTGGCGATGATCGCCGACGAGGAGGGCACTGGCACGACCACCCTGCTCGCCCAAGCCGGGATCGCCATGGTGCCCAGGTTCGGCCGTGGCTCCCGCGCCGCCCACGAAGCGGCCGGACATGTGCCGCTCGATCTGCCCGCCACAGCGTCGATCCGCCGGGACGTCGACACCGTCGACAATCTCGCCGAGGTGCTGCGCCGCGGCGTCGGTGCGCACACCAGCGCTCTCATCGCCCGCTCGCAGCAGTAGCCCGGTCCGTCGTACGGCGCAGCGCAACCACCCGCACCCCTCACCCTGCTCGCCGTGCGGCGCCCCGCAGCGCAGCGACAGCATCGGCGATGGCTCCGGGCCGGTCCGGGGCGGCCGGAGCTGAGGCAATCGCCGTTGCGCTAGCGTGCAGTCATGGGGAACAGCGAACGCCTGATCAGCCCGTTCATCGCTGCACGGTTCGCCGTGGCGCTCATGCTCACGGCGGTCGCGACGGCGGCGGCGGCCGTCCTGATGCTCGCCCTCAGCAGGGGCGCGACGCTGGGGGAGGCCTTGGAGGCGGTCACCGGTGCCAATCCCGGCCATGCTGCGGTCGCCGTTCTCGTAGGCACCGCCACGCTAGCGCTGCTCCTAGTGCTCTCGCCACCGTTCGGTCGCTGGGGTCTCGGGGTGCGCAGCGCGCTCGCCGGATACGCCGGCCTGATCGCCGGGACGCTGTCACTACTCCTCGTGGCCGAGTGGATTCCCGGTCAACCGGGTGCCGTTGGCGGGGTCGCGGTCCTCGCAGCCGCGATCCTCGGATTCACCGTGGCCGGCGGCCCGCTCTGGATCGGCCTGATCGCCGCGCTCCTTGGCCGCACACTGCTCCTCCCCGTGGGCCTCGGGACGCAGCCCTTCTCCACCTCCGAACGCTCACGATTCGGCACTGTCCTCATCGTGGCCGGGCTCGGCGTGGCCGTGCTCACCACCGCCGGGGCGTTCCTCGTGGCGATGCACGGCGGCCTCGATTACGCCTGCGCCGTGGAGGGCCCGTTCTCTTCTCTCGCCCAGGTGTCCGAGCGGTCCGGAGTCGTCACCGGCAGCTTCTCCTGGTGGCCGCTCGGCCGCAGCTGCAGCTGGGCGGCAGCCAGCAGCGGAGGCACGGTTCTCGCCACCTCGGGCTGGGGCAACACCGTGTTCGTCGCGGCAATGCTCGCGGTCGCCGTGATGGGCGTCGTGCTGCGAACCACCCGCACGCGTCAGGCGGATGTGGCGGCGCCGGCAACCCACAGCCCGCTGTAGCGGGGCAGCCGCTCACGTGACCGACCCATGTGGCCGAGGCCGCCATCGGTCCGTCGGGCGGGGGTGGAACGTGGAGCTGGGCACCGCGCCTCTGCCGACCTGCCGGTCCGGTGTCAACGTCTACTGCGCGGGCCCCGCCGGCCCCACCGATGCGGCCAGCGCCGCAAGCACGTCGGCCGGGGTGGCGGCCATCTCGATCTCTGCGCGGAAGGACGGCGTCATCAGGCTGCGGGAGAGATAGGCCAGCACCTTGAGGTGCTCGGTGCCCACCCCCGTCTCCGGCACGGCGATCATGAAGATCAGCGTGGCCGGAGCGCCGTCGAGGGACTTCCAGTCCACCCCGGCGCGGCTGCGGGCAAACCCGAGCAAGGGCGCGGTGCAACTGGCGGTCGCCGCGTGGGGGATCGCTATGCCCTCGCCGATGCCCGTGGTGCTGATCGCCTCGCGCTCCAAGGCCGCTTCCACCACGGCATCCACATCAAGAACGATGCCGGTGGCCGCCATCAGGGTGGCCAGTCGACGGATGACGGCGTTCCGGTCGGTGTCGTCGACGTCCAGTGCGATCGTGCGTTCGTCGATGTAGTCGAGCACGGTCTTGGGCGCCGGCGAGCTCGGCAGCGACGGTGGTGCGACCCGCGTGGGCGGCAGCGTGGGGGAAGGGGCAGGCGTCCGACCGGGGAACATCCGGCTTACCCAGCGCTTGGCCCGCTGCGACGGTGTCGGCGAGCTGTCTGCGGCAGGAGTGGCGGGCATGGCTGGGGTCCTTCCAGGACGGCGCCGGAGGCCGGGGCCTGCCGAATAGGGTCTCGCGCGCACCGTGGGGACGGACAGTGCAGGCTGCCCAGCGTACCCTCCGCCCACGACGGTGCCGAGGGGCCTTGGACCCTGTCCGTGCTCACGCCCGGCTTAGCCCGCCGCGTTTCTGGCCGCACACGGCTACTCCCGCGCCCGGCACTGTCGGCCCCACGGTCACTCGCGCATCAGCATCGCCTGGGCCTCCCGCTCCAGGTCCACATACGGTTCGCCGCTCACGTCCACGGCCACCCGATGGATCGTGCCGCCCGTGAAGCTCCACGGCGCGGTGCCGGTGTACTCGGTGACGGCCTCGCCGCTGTCCCGGCCGATGCTGAGCCCCTCGCCGGCGATCGAGAACTTGCCCGGCTGGGTCTTGATGCGGCCCTCACCCACCTTCGTCTCGCCGTGGTAGAGGCTCAGGATGCCGGTGGAGACGTGCTGCGGATCCTCGCCGTCTTTGTCGAACGAGGCTGAGAGGATCAGGTTCTCGCCGGCCGGCAGGTCGGTGTCGGCGTCGATCTTCTGCTCGAACAGCCCGACGAAGTTGTTCACGTAGTGCAGCCGGTTGTTCTGCAGGTAGAGCGCGTGCCCGCCGAACCGGGAGCCCTGCGCGAACAGCACCCCCAGGGCGCCCGGCGCGGGGAGGTCGACCAGCGCCCCGATCACGAACGACCGGTTCCGCAGGTTCACCGCTTGAGACTCGGGCACCTCGGAGGTGTCCGGGTAGTAGACATACCGGTTGCGCGGGGGCGACAGCACCGGCCGGGGGGTGACGACGATCTCGAACGCCGACCTGTCGTCCAGCGGGAACGCCTGATTCGCGCCGGCCTCGGCGAACCACAGGTTCACCAGTTCCCGCACCTTCTCCGGATGCTCGGCCGCCAGGTTGTGCAACTCGCCCCGGTCCACATCGGTGTGGTACAGCTCCCACTCGTCGTCGTTGAAGTGGCTCCAGCCGCTCAGCGTGGGGTGCGTGGTGATGGCTTTCCAGCCGTCGTGCCAGATCGCCCGGGAGCCCAGCATCGAGTAGAACTGGGTGCGGCGGGTGGTCGGCGCGTCGGCATCCGCGAAGCCGTACCGCATGCTTACCCCGTCGAATCGGCTCTGCACGTGCCCCTTGATGCGCTCGGGCGGTTGCACGCCCAGCACGTCGAGGATGGTCGGGGCGATGTCCACCGCGTGATGGTACTGCTCACGCAACTCGCCGCGGGCGTTCATGCCGGCCGGCCACGACATGATGCAGGGGTCGCAGGTGCCGCCGTTGAACTCGTAACGCTTCCACATCTTGAACGGGGTGTTGAACGCCATCGCCCAGCCGTTCGGGTAGTGGTTGTAGGTGGACGGACCACCGAGTTCGTCGAGCATCTTGAGGTTGTCGGCCATCTCGTCCGGCACGCCGTTGACGAACTTCATCTCGTTGACCGACCCGTTGGGGCCGCCCTCGCCGCTGGCGCCGTTGTCGGAGACCACCACGACCAGGGTGTTCTCGCGCTCGCCGAGCTCGTCGAGGTAGTCCAACAGCCGACCGATCTGGTGATCGGCGTGCGAGAGGAACCCCGCGTAGACCTCGGCCATGCGACTGAACAGGTGCTGCTCGTCCGCCGAGAGCGATGCCCAGGGCCGGGTCAGGTCCATCAGCGGGAACGGCTGGCCGTCGGGACCTGAACGGGTCTCCGGGGTGCCCAGCGGGTTCAGCGGCGGCAGCTCGGTGTCGGCCGGCACGATGCCCATCTGTTTCTGCCTGGCCAGGGTCTCCTCCCGCATCGCCTCGTAGCCCATGTCGAACCGGCCCGCGTACTTGTCGGCCCACTCCTTCGGGGCGTGATGCGGGGCATGCGCGGCGCCGGGCGCGTAGTACAGGAAGAACGGTTTCTCCGGCGCGATGACCTTGGAATCCTTGATGAACTCGATGGCCTTGTCGGTGATGTCCACCGAGAAGTGATAGCCGTCCTCTGGGAGAGCGGGCTGGTCGACCGGGTGGTTGTCGTAGACCAGCTCGGGATACCACTGGTTGGTCTCGGCGCCGAGGAAGCCGTACCAGCGTTCGAAGCCGCGGCCTGTCGGCCAGTTGCGCCGGGTGGATGCCACGTTCATCTCGTCGTCGGGGCAGAGGTGCCACTTGCCGACCATGTAGGTGTTCCAGCCCAGTTCACCGAGAATTTCCGACAGCATCCCGTTCTCCGGCGGGATGGTTCCGCTCGCGTTGGGGAATCCGATCGCGGCCTCGGTGATGCAGGCCATGCTGTTGCGGGTGTGGTTACGCCCGGTGAGCAGACACGAGCGGGTCGGCGAGCACAGCGCCGTCGTGTGCCACTGGGTGTAGCGCACCCCGGCATCCGCCACCCGGTCGATATTGGGGGTCTGGATCGGACCGCCGTAGCTCGACATGGCCGAGAAGCCCACGTCGTCGAGCACGATACAGACCACATTGGGCGAGCCGGCGGGGGCCTTGGGCGGTTCGAAAGGCGCCCAGTCCGGCTCCGAATCGCGGATGTCGACGTTGACGGTGCCTGTGAACGGTGCGGGCATGGGGTTCTCCGTTTCACAGCGGATGTTCATGATTGAGGGAGCCGCCCCACGAAGGGCCCACACGCCGGCGGATGCCGACGCGACTGACTGTATATCCGCTCCCGCCCCTCTTCAAGGCGCGGGCGGCGGATGCTCAGGCCAGCGCGACGGTGCGGAAGCCCACGTTGCCCGCGGCGGAGTCGGGGGTGTTGGAGGCCCTGGCCGAATTGCGGTACCGGTTGCAGTACGAGTCGTGACAGAGGTACGAGCCGCCCCGCATCGAGCGTTGCTCCCCGGTCGCGGGTCCGGCCGGGTTCCGGGCGGGCGAGGCGGCGTAGTAGCCCTCGGCCCACCAGTCGGCGCACCACTCCCAGACGTTGCCGACGCTCTGCCAGAGCCCGTATCCGTTCGGCTGGAACTCCCGCACCGGGGCCGTACTGAGCCAGCCGTCGGCCAGGGTGTTCACCGCGGGAAACCGGCCCTGCCAGATGTTGCAGCGCTTCCCCGCCTGCCACTCGTCGCCCCATGGATACCGGGCGCCCGCCAGGCCGCCCCGGGCGGCGCACTCCCACTCAGCCTCGGTGGGCAGCCGCCGGCCCGCCCAGGCGCAGTAGGCCAGCGCATCGTTCCAGCTCACCTGCACCACGGGATGCTCGGCCAGTCCGGTCAGTGACGACCGCGGGCCGGCCGGATGTGCCCAGTCGGCGCCGCGCACCCCCAACCACCACGGCGTCTGCGGTGGCTGCCCGACAACGTCGTCGACGTCAGCCTCGAGCGCCAGGTGGAACACCGCGGAATAGCCGAACAGCTCAGACTCGGTGTGGTAGCCGGTCTCCGCCACGAACCGGGCGAACGCGGCATTGGTGACAGTTGTCGCATCGATCGAGAAGGCATCCAGCCACACCTCGTGCACGGGCGTCTCGCCGTCGCCGGGATTGCCCGCGCCGTCGGCGTCGCCCATCCGGAACAGCTGTCGGGGCACCGTCGCCTGCTCGATGCCGTGCCGGCCGGCAGGGCCGGTGGTCGGGGTGCCGCCATCGTTCTCACCGGACTCAAGGGACGAACCGGTCAAGGACGCCGGCGTGTTTGCGCGGCGGCGGCCCTGCGCCGGGCGCTCCACCGGGCGCTCCGCCGGGCCCGGTGCGGGTTCGGGCCGTAGGGCGCCGGTCATCACCTCGTGCGGGGGAGTGCAGCAACTGTGTTCGTCTGTCGTCACGCGCAGACTGTACCGCGTGGGGCAACGGGTGACGACCCCTCCTCGGCCGAGCACTCGTCAGGGGCCTCTGGATGCCCCTCGTTGGTCGAGCTTGTCGACGTCGTGCTGAGCGTACCGAAGTAGACCCGCTCGATCAGCGGATGGGGTTAGCCGAGCCGTGGTCGGGTGCGGCTGGGCATCTCGATCAGGCGTTGGCCGGGGTCGATGGTGGCGGGTGGTCTGAGCCAGTACCGGCCGGTGTTTTCGAAGATCTGCCAGCCCCGATTGTGCAGCAGCATGTGGTGGGAGTGGCAGAGCAGGATGCCCTGGTCGATGTCGGTTCGGCCGTGGTCGCGTTTCCAGTGTTGGATGTGGTGGGCTTCGGTGAAGGCGGGTGGCCGGTCGCAGCCGGGCCAGCGGCAGCCGCCGTCGCGGGCGGCGAGGGCTCGGCGTTGGGCCCGGTTGAACAGGCGTTGTTCGTGGCCGACGTCGAGGGGCCGGTTGAGGTCGTCGACGGTGATCTCGATGGTGGCCGAGTCGCAGATGAGCCGTTCGATCGTCTCCCGGGAGATGGGTGCGGTGTTGCCTTCGAGGTAGCCGTGGCCGGGTTGTCCGGGTTCGCAGATCAGGATGTCGTCGGCGTCGCGGAGGAACCCCGGCGGGAACGCACCGTTTGGCGGGCAATGCCCGGTGGGTGTAGCCGCATCGTTGGCTGGGGGCGGGTCGGTCGGGGCCGGTTCAGCTGCGGGGCGGCCGGCCGGGCTGCGGGTGGTGAGGATCTGCACGGTGGGGCGGCGGCCGCCGAGCATCTCGTTGGGGTTGACGGTGGTGCCGGCGGTGAGCAGGTCGATGAAGCCGTCGCAGGTGATCTGGGTGGTGGTGCGGGGGTCGTCCTTGACTCGTTTGGCCCAGGCGGCGCGTTCGGTGTCGACGAAGCGAACGCCGCCGCGGCGGGGGCTGGTGAGGCTGTCGAAGGTGGATTTGATGAACTCGCCCTGCTCAGGCGGAAAGAGCCCGTCGATGCGCACCTGCCCGGTGTTCAGGGTCCAGATGCGCAGGTAGCGGTCGTCCCAGGCCTTGTGTTCCCGCACCCGGATACCGGCTTCATCCAAGGAATCCCGGGTTTGCCGGGCGCGTTTGAGGAGCTGGTCCACGTTCATCGTCTCGGCGTCGGTGAGCAACCGGTCCAGCGCGCCGGCGAGGACCGGGCCCGTGACGACGGTGTCGACGTCGCCCAAACCGGTGCGGATAGCGTGGGCGGCATCGATGGAGAGGGTGCCGGCGTTCACCGCGCGGGAGATCGGCGCGTGCCACGGCACCGGCAGCAGGGGATCGGCCGGTTGGAGCGCGTCCACGGCTGGATCGAGCGGACCGGTAAGTGCCTCGTCGACGAGCCGGCGGGCGGCTTCCGCCTCGGCTTGGGCGGCTTGCAGGTCGGCGGCTTCGGCCTCGGCGAGCATTTGGCCCACGCCGACGAGTTTGCGCGACTCGACCTTGCTCGCGCCGGTCAGCTCCTGGATCAACGCCTCGGGCGACAGGAACCCCTGCTTCTTCGCGAGGCCCGCCTGGCCCAACTCCCACCGCGATCGCTGCGCGAGGGTCTTCGCCATCCACGCCTTGCGGGTATCGAGCTCCCGCTGGGCCCGGGCGAGGGTCTGCTGCCCGGCCAGCGCGTCGGCATCCGAGAGGGCGTCGTACTCGGCACTCGTGGAGCCCAACCGGGCCACACTCGTCGCCGCGGCCACGAGGCCGTCACCACCGACAGCAGCACGACCAGCAACCCCGGCAGCAGACCTCTCAGCTAACCTTTCTGCAGCGCCCGCGTCGGGACGAAAAGCACCGTCGAGAAGGTTCCCGACGGTGAACGTGTCTGCGATGCTCGACTGGATTGCCATGCCCCGAATCTAGCCCGATATCGTATCCTTGTGTGAGCAAAACTCACCTTGTGGATAAGTTTTTTGGCCCCGGATCCCAGTGCTCGTCTGGCGAACGCTCCCGCCCTGTTGTGACACCGCCCTCGACGCGACGGCGTGTGCATGACTCCTGCAACTTCCCTCCGCCGAGAAAGCCTCCCGCTGCATTCCGGGCTCTGACCCGGTGACCTGTCGGGAACTGCAGGAATCCCGCCGAGGAGAGGTCGAGCCGATACCGCGGTTGGGGCGCGGGAAATCACGAGGATTCGGGGTTAGGGTCAATAGATGTCCGGTGCACCGCTTCCCGTGCCCTTCGTCAGGCGTCAGGCCGATGAGGTGCCCGTCGCTCCTGCCGTGCACACGGATGCCCCGCTCGTCGACACCCTCAACCGCCCGCTGCACGACCTGCGCCTGTCGGTCACCGACCGGTGCAACTTCCGCTGCGTGTACTGCATGCCCAAGGAGGTCTTCGGTAAGGACTTCGCGTTCATGCCGCGGGGCGACATGCTCTCCTTCGAGGAGATGACCCGGCTGGCGCGCATCTCGGTAGCGCACGGGGTGGAGAAGATCCGGCTCACCGGCGGCGAACCGCTGCTGCGGAAAGGCCTCGAAGAGCTCATCGCTATGCTCGCCGCCCTGCGTACCCCGGCCGGCAAGCCGGTCGACATCGCGCTGACCACCAACGGTTCGGCCCTGGCGATGAAGGCGCAGGCGCTCAAGGACGCCGGTCTCAAGCGCGTGACGGTCTCTCTGGACTCCCTCGACGACACCACCTTCCGGGCCATGAACGACGTCAACTTCCCGGTCGCCCGCATCCTGGCCGGCCTCGACGCAGCCCACGCCGTGGGCCTCGGCCCGATCAAGATCAACATGGTGGTCAAGCGCGGCCAGAACGACCACGACATCGTCAACATGGCCCGCTACTTCAAGGGCACCCCCTACATCCTGCGGTTCATCGAGTTCATGGACGTGGGCACGAGCAACGGCTGGGACATGGCCGCCGTGCTGCCCTCCAGCGAGGTGCGCGATCGCATCCACGCCGAACTGCCGCTGGAAGAAGTGGCCCCCAACTACACCGGCGAGACCAGCCGGCGCTGGCGCTACCTCGACGGCGAGGGCGAGATCGGGCTGATCTCCAGCGTCACCCAGTCGTTCTGCCACACCTGCTCGCGCGCCCGGGTCTCCACCGACGGCAAGCTGTTCACCTGCCTGTTCGCCAGCGAGGGCCACGACCTGCGCGCGCTGCTCCGCGACGGCAGCACCGACGAGCAACTCTCCGCCGCGATGGGCGCCATCTGGCGGCAGCGCACCGACCGTGCCTCCCAGCTGCGCAGCGCCCAGACCGGCGCGGTGCGGTCGTCGGGTCGCAAGAAGATCGAGATGTCCTACATCGGCGGATGACCGCCGCCCGCGGTGGTTTAACCGCACGCTGCTACTCTAAAATCATGGTTCCGACCACGCAGACCGATGCCAGGCACGCCGCCCTGGCCAGTGAACCCCGCCGCCGCGCGCTGGCCCTGCTCGCCGAGTCCGCCGTGCCGTTGGGAGTGGGCGCCGTGGCAGAAGCGCTCGGCCTGCACGTCACCACGGCACGCTTCCACCTCGAGCACCTCGAAGCGGCCGGGCTCATCGAGCGCCAGGTCGCCCGGGCCGGGCAACGCGGTCGGCCACAGGTGCTTTTCCGCGCGGTAGCGGCGCCGCTGCCCGCCGAAACGGCCCAGCAACAGCTCACTCAGGCCCTCGCCGCGGTGATCGGCGAGGACCCCGACGGCGGCCGAGCCCGCTCGGAGCGCGCCGGCGAACGCTGGTCGGCGCAGTACGCGGCCGCCGCCGACGCGGTGGCGCCGCCCGCCCCGATCAGCAACGCCCCCGCCGAAGCCCCCGCCGAAGCCCCCGCCGAAGGCCTGGCTAGTGGAGCGCCTACCGTCGCCGTCGCCCTGGTGCCCCCGCTGCTGCGGGTGCTCACCGAGATCGGCTTCGAGCCCGAACTGCGCTCCGACGAGGCCGCGATCGCCCTCACCGCTTGCCCATTCCGGGCCGAGGCCCGGGCCAATCCCGACGTGGTCTGCTCGGTGCACCTGGGCCTCATGAAGGGCCTCGCGCGCTCGCTCGGTCACGACGGCGAGGGCATCCGACTCGAGCCCTTCGTGCAGCTGCACCTCTGCCTCGTGCACCTGCCCGCCCCCCTCGCGAACTGAGAGAAGAGCACCTTAATCGGGCCAGATTGGGTGCTTTTCTCACAGTTCGCGACACTAGGCGTACGTCGAGACGTCCACTTGCGTGCTGACGTCTACGTAGACGTCGCCGTCGATGATGGTGAGGGGGTAGACGGGGACGGGTTCGGAGGCCGGCAGAGTGCGGGCCCGCCCGGTGGCCAGCTCGAACCGGCCGCCGTGCGCCCAGCACTCCAGGTCGTCGCCCTCGACGAAGCCGTCCGAGAGCGAGATGTCGGCGTGCGAGCACATGTCGCCCAGCGCGAAGCAGTTGCCGGCGCTGTCCTTCACCAGGGCCACGGCCACGCCGTCGACCATCACCTTGATCGCTTCGCCGAGCTCGAGCTCCGATTCCGCGCACACCCTGGTTGCCACCTGTTCCTCATTCCTGCCGATGCTGGATCAGCTCGTGGGACGAACGTCCCGATTAAAAGGATATGCATCCTCTAAAGTAACTCACCAGGGTCATTCGACCCGGCGAAGGAGAAATCTTGTGAGTAGCGAACCGATCGTCCTGTCATCCAGCCGCCCCGGCGCCGCCCCGGCCGAGCATGCGGCACCCGCCGAAGCGCACACCTGCGCCTGCGGTCACGAAGACGAAGAGAAGATCGTCCTGGACTCCCGCAGCATCCCGCACGCCATCCGTCACGCCACGATCTTCGGCGCCCTCGGCGCCATCAAGCCCGGCTTCGCCCTCGACCTGATCGCCTCGCACAACCCGCTGCCGCTGCTCGGCCAGCTCGAGAGCAGCCGCCCCGGCGAGTTCCTCGTCTCCTACCTCGAGAACGGACCCGAAACCTGGACCATCCGCCTCACCCGCGCCAACTGACCCGGCGCCAGCCTGACCTTGACCTGACAGCAGCCGCCGATGACCACCCTGAGCCCTCTTCGCCGCACCGGCAGCGCCGCGCGCGGCACCGGCCCGGCGGCGCGGCCCAGAGTGACCGGGCGGCTGGTCTTCCTGCTCTGCGGCGGTATCGCCCTGCTCGCCGGCCTCGACGGCGCCCTGCTGCTTCTTGGCCTGGCGGCCCCCGTCGACAGCACCCGGCTCAGCGCGGTGCACGGCCCGCTGATGGTGTTCGGTTTCGTCGGCACCGTGGTCGTGCTCGAGCGGGCCGTGGCCGTGCGCCGCGGCTGGGCCTACCTCGCCCCAGGCCTCCTCGGCGCCGGCGGTCTCGCGCTCATCTCACCGCTGCCGGTGATCGTGGGCCAGGTGGCCCTGGTCGCCGGCAGCACCATGCTGCTGGCCGTCTACGCCGAGATCTGGCGGAAGCAGGGCTCGGTCTCCACCGCGGTGCAGGTGCTCGGCGCCCTCACCGGTCTGATGGCCACCATCTTCTGGCTGCGCGGCATCGGCATCCCGCAGCTCGCGCCGCTGCTCATCCTGTACCTGGTGCTCACCATCGCCGGCGAGCGCCTCGAGCTGTCCCGCATCTCGCCCACCGTCAACCGTCGGGCCGAGGCGTGGATGCTGGGCATCAGCCTGGCCCTCAGCTTCGGCTCGGTCGTGGCCCTGGTCTGGCCGGTCGCCGGCTACCCGCTGCTCGGTGCGGGGATGCTGGCCCTGGTGGCCTGGCTGTTCCGGCACGACATCGCCACCCGCATGGTGCGCTCCACCGGGCTGCCCCGCTATATGGCCTGCTGCCTGTTGGCCGGCTACGGCTGGCTCGTCGTGGTCGGCGGCATCTGGCTGCTGCAGGGCCCGGTCTACTCCGGCCCCGGCTACGACGCGATGATGCACGCCGTGTTCCTCGGCTTCGTGATGTCGATGATCATGGCGCACGCGCCCACCATCCTGCCCGCCGTGCTGCGCCGGCCGCTTCCCTACCGGCCGGTCATGTACCTGCCGGCGGCGCTGCTGCACATCTCGCTGCTGGCCCGGGTGCTGCTCGGTGACGCCTACGGCTGGCCGGTGCTGGTGCAGTGGGGCGGGATGTTCAACATCGTCGCGGTGCTGCTGTTCGTGGGTGTGGCGGTCGTGTCGGTGCTGCGCGGCAGCAGCGCGCTGCCGAGCCGGGTGCTGCCGCGGAAGGTTGCGGCGCCGGGCTTGCCCGCCGAGCCCGCTGCCTCCCCGCCGGACAGCGTGCCGCCATCAGCCGTGCGGCCCACATCTCTGCTGCGGGGGCCGCTCTCATGAAAGACAAGCTCTGGCACATCGTGTCGGGCAGCCTGGTGCCCGCCTGGCTGGCCGCCGCGGTGATCCTCACGGTGCTGCACCGCCAGCTGCCGTCGTCGGGGTGGCTCCTGGTGCACCTGCTGCTGCTCGGCGCGGTGAGCACGGCCATCCTGATCTGGAGCCAGCACTTCGCCGACACCCTGCTGCGCCGGAAGGCCCTCGGCCACCGACTCTCCCTTGGCCTGCGGCTGAGCGCACACACCGTCGGCGCTGTCGCCGTCATGACGGGCATGGTCATCGGCTGGTTCCCGCTCGTGCTGGTCAGCGGCATCCTGGTGGGGTTGAACGCCCTGGCCCACGCCGCGGTGATCATCACGCAGACCCGGGGTGCGATGTCGGGCCGATTCGCCCCGCTGGTGCGCTACTACGTGGCCAGCGCCGTGATGCTCGCCGCCGGCGTGACCCTGGGCATCCTGATGGCCAGGCTCGACGGCGGCGGCGAGGACTACGAACGCCTCTTCATCGGCCACCTGGCCCTCAACCTGCTCGGCTGGGTAGGCCTGGCCGTGATCGGCACCATCGCGCTGCTCTGGCCCACCGTTCTGCACACCCGCATCGAGGGCGCCACCATGGCGGCCGGCAGCACCCTGGCGGTGCTGGCGGGCGGCCTCGGCCTCGTCGCGCTCGGCTGCCTGGCCGATCTGCGCCTTGTGGTGGCGCTTGGCGTTCTGGTCTACCTGGTAGCCCTGGGCCGGGTGCTCGTGGAGGGTGTCGGGCACCTGCGCGGGGCGCCCGCCGTGACCTTCGCCGCCTGGAGCCTCGGCGCGGCGCAGGTCTGGTTCGCGCTCTGCACCCTCGGGTTCGGCCTGCAGGTGGCGCTCGCCCCGAGCTGGACGGCCGCCGCAGCCGGCGTCCAGACCCTGGTGCCGTACTTCGCGATCGGATTCGCCGCGCAGATCCTGCTCGGCGCGCTCAGCCACCTGGTGCCCGTGGTGCTCGGCGGCGGCCCGGCCGCCCTCAAGGCCACCGCCGCCGAACTCGACCGCGGCGGCCTGTTCAGGGTTGTGGTCGTCAACGGCGGACTGGCCCTGTCGCTGCTCCCCGTCTCGAGCACCCTCACGGTGGTGTTGTCGATGCTGGTCGTGGCCACCCTGGCCGGCTTCCTGGTGCTCTTCGCCCGGGCCCTCCGCGTCAACCGTCGGGTACGCTCCCTGCCGCTCGTGCGCGTGGCGCCGGGCGAACGACCCCCGCAGGGCGAGCGGCCACGCATGACCGGGCGGATGCTCGCGGCCGCGAGCGTGCTGCTGCTCACGGTGACCGTGGGCATCGTGGTCGACCCGGCCTCGGTGGGCCTCGGGGCGATGTCGACCCAAGCCGCCGGCTCCGCCGCCGCCGGGGCGACCGGGCACACCACCACGGTGGCCGTCGATATGGTCGACACCCGCTTCGTGCCCGACCGCATCGAGGTGCCGGTCGGTGACGAGCTCGTGATCACGCTCACCAACAGCGATGAGATGACGCACAACCTGGTGCTGGAATCCGGCCTGGTGTCGGGTTCCCTCGACCCGGGCGCATCCGAGACCGTGCGGGTGGGCGTGATCGGCGCGAGCGTGGACGGCTGGTGCTCGATCGCCGGCCATCGGCTGCTGGGCATGGAGATCAGCATCGCGGCCGTGGGCGCCGAGGCGTCGGTGGGCGCAGCCGCAGCCGCAGCCGCAGGCATCGGCGACACGGCGATGGACGGGGTGGACGGGATGGCCGCCGAGGGCAGCCACACCAGCCACGAACAGGCCGCTACCGGGGCCTCCGACGCAACCGCCGCATCCGCCGCCGACGACCTCGACCCGTTGGCCGAACCCGACGCCGACTTTGCGGCGCGGGACGCCACTCTGCCGCCAGCCACGGCCGCCACCGTGCACCGGCGCACCCTGATCGTGCGCAATGTGGAGACCGAGGTGGCCCCCGGGGTGACCCAGATGCTGTGGACCTTCAACGGCTCCGCGCCCGGTCCCACCCTGCGCGGCACGGTGGGCGACGTGTTCGAGATCACCCTGGTGAACAAGGGCACGGTCGGGCACTCCATCGACTTCCACGCCGGCGATGTCGCCCCCGACGCCGTGATGCGCACCATCCAACCCGGTGAGAGCCTGGTCTACACGTTCACCGCCACCCGGTCGGGCATCTGGCTCTACCACTGCTCCACCATGCCCATGTCGGTGCACATCGCCAACGGCATGTTCGGCGCCGTCATCATCGACCCGCCGGGCCTGGCCGCGGTGGACCGCGAGTACCTCGTCGTGCAGTCCGAGCTCTACCTCGGCGCCCAGGGCGGCGAGGTCGACGCCGTCAAGGTGGCGGCGCAGACCCCCGACCTCGTCGTCTTCAACGGCTACGCCAACCAGTACGCGGCCCGGCCGCTCACGGCCAGGGTCGGCGAGACCGTGCGCGTCTGGGTGCTGGCTGCCGGCCCGAACGTCGGCAGCGCCTTCCACGTCGTCGGCGGCCAGTTCCACACCGTCTACACAGAGGGCGACTACTCGCTCAAGGACGGCGGCAGCACCGGCACCGGTGGTTCCCAGGTGCTCGACCTCGCCGCCGCGCAGGGCGGTTTCGTGGAGCTCACCTTCAGCCAGGCGGGGCACTACCCCTTCGTGAGTCACGTCATGTCGGATGCCGAGAAGGGCGCCCGCGGCATCCTCGAGGTGCTGCCCTGATCACCCGGCCCGAGCGGCCGGAGACGCCGCAACCACCCGGGCCCGCTCGTGCACCAGCAACCCCCACACGATGAGTGTCTGGGCCGCGATGTAGGTGACCATGATCACAAGGTCCGCCAGGGGGATCCCCGCCTCGGGCAGGAACTTATTGATGGCCAGGACGGAGTCGGAGGCGACAAAGAGCGCCCCGCCCCAGGCGACCCAGCGGTTGCACCGTGAGGCGAAGGCTGCCATCAGAGAGAGCACGACACCGTACGCAATGACCGGGATCAGCAGAGCGCCGGTACTGGTGCCCAGAATCGTGAGCAGCAGGACGAGCCAGACCACGTAGGCGCTGGCCCACCATTGCACCCGTCGCTCGGCGAGTCGGGTGATGAAGAGCACTAGGTAGGCGATGTGCGCGAGCAGGAAGAAGACCAGCCCGACAACGAACCACCGGAGCGTGACGTCGCCCACCCAAGACAGCAACAGGGCGAGAACGCCGAGCACGACGGTGGGCGAGCGACGTTCGGGTGCGCCCCAGATCAGTCCGATCACCAACGCGGGCAGGAGCAACGCCTTCGTCCACTCCACGACGCCGGGCAGCGACAACAAGGTGGCGGCCAGGTGGACCAGGCCCACCACGATGATCGGGAGCAGCACGACGGTTGCTGCCTGCTGATCTGCACTGCGCTGCTGACCTGCACTGTGCTCTTGACCTGCACTGCGCTGCTGACCTGCACCGTGCTGCTGACCTGCACTGCGGGATTCGCGCACTTGCTCACCTCGTTGGGGTCGGATGTCACCCACTGTACGCAGACGCACCCGCCGTACGCCCGCTTCCGGCACCGGACTCGCCGCGGGCGCCGAGCCGGAGCAGCACGATCCCCGTCCAGACCACCCACACCCACTGCAGCAGCGCAGCCAGGTAGAGGCCGGGCAGAACGAACCGCAGCACTTCCGCGGCGAGCCCGAGCACGCCGACGGCCACGCCGAGCCAGCCGAGCGGACGCGGGAACACCCCACGGGTCATCACCAGCGCGGTCACCAGCAGCCCGATCATCCAGAGCGGTCCGGTGAAGGTCACCGTGGTGTTCTCCGCGATCACGGCCTCGGCGGCGGCCACGATGCCCGGCTGTTCCTCGGCCGGCGCGCTCGCGTACCGGTCGCTCAGGGGCACCAGAATCAGCGAGCCGCGGGTGGAGACCGGGATCGCCAGCGAGAGCGCAGGGGGCATGGCGCCGAGCAGACCGGCCAGCAGCGCCCAACTGCGGCCGACCGGCGCCAGGGCGATGCCGACGGCGACGTAGACCAGCACCGCCAAATAGCCGGGCAGGATCCACAGAATCTGCCCTGCGGTGTAGAGCACCCGATGGTCGGCGATGAACACCAGCGTGTCCAGGCTGCCCGTCACCGGTGGTGGCGCCAGAGTATCGAGCACCACCGCGGTGAGCAGCACCACCACGTAGAGCAGCGCGGCCACGCCGCCCACCCTGTAGAGCGGATGCCAGGAGCCGTGCCAGGCCGCCGCCGCTCGTGCTGCGGTCGGCGAGGCCTGCTCAGCGCGTGACGTCATCACGGTCGGCGCCCGGCTCGAGATGTCCGGGCGGCGAGCCGGCGCTGTCGGGCGGGTCGAGGAAGGAGAGCACATCGGGCAGGAACCGCGGGTCGACGGTGGTGCTCAGATGCCCTCTGCCCGGGTAGAGGGCCAGGCGCCCGCGGGGAATGCCCGCCGCGGTCTGCCGGAACAGCTCGGGGGAGTAGAACGCATCCCGCTCGCCGCCGACCACCAGGGTCGGCGCGACGATGTCGTCCAGCCGGGTGAGCAGGTCGAAGCCGTCCTCGGCCCGGATGGTGGTCATCAGATCGGCCGTGGCGCGGGCGAAGTAGGCGGTGCCGAACAGCCAGCCCAGCACCGCCAGCAGGCGTTTTGACCCGGCACCCGCGCCGGTCATCCGCATCAGCTCGGACCCGGCGGCACGCGGGCGGCCGTCGAGCACGTCGTCGGCGACGTTCAGCTGGGTCTCCCGGCCCTCCTCGCCGAGCCGGTATGCCGCCGAAACGATGACGAGCCGCTTCACCACGGCCGGATGGTCCGCGGCCAGCTGCAGCGCCACGCTGCCGCCGGTGGACTCCCCGATCACGTCGACGGGCTCGTCGAAGCGGCGCAGCATCGCGTTGGCGTAGTCGTCGGCGATGTCGGCCATCGTGGCGGCGGGGTCGAGGCCAGGGCGTCGGTTCACCCACCAGACCCGGCGCGACCCGGCATACGGCAGCAGCTGCCGGGTCTGGCGCCGCCGGTCGGCGCCGGTGGGCAGGTAATGGTTGGGCGTGATGCCCGGTAGGAACACCAGCGGTGGGCCGGAGCCGACCGCCAGGAACGGCATCCCGCCCGGCCAGGTGCCGTAGACGCGGGGCGGCGGCGGAGCAGCTGGAGACATGAGAGTGGCCCTTCGCTCGGGGGCAGGTCGGCGCGCGGCGCTCGGAACGTAGCCGAGAGTAGCGCGGCCGGGTCTTTCCCGGCAGTGCGGGGCCGCTCCCGGTCAGGCGCTGGGCAGCACCGCGATCAACCGCAGTCGTTCGAGCACGACCTCGGTGTCGTCGGTGACGGTGAAGACCGGGTCGCCGAGGACCTCGCGGGTCTCGGCGCCGTGCCAGAACCCTTCGTGACCGGCCCGCCAGGCCGCCACCGAGTCGAAACCCTCGCCCTCGTCGCGGGCATGGTCGAGATCGACGGCGCCGAGGCGCACCACCCGCACGTCGGTGGTTTCGATGATCGCCACCGGCCGTTCGGCGGAGTCGATCAGCACCTGCCGGCTGCCGACCGTGGGCAGCGGGTCGTTCTCGATCCCGTACTCGACGAGCAACGAGGTGGTCGAGGTCTTCGACCCGGCCAGGATGGCGGCGACCAGGCGGTCGCGCAGCGGGCCGGGGTAGCCGAACTCCGCGACCGGCAGATCAGAGGGCGCCACCGGGGCCGCCGCCGACGTGGTCGTCTCGAACGGCCCGGCACCGATCTTCAACGCCTCGGCCGCGATCCGGGCCGTGGCGCCCACGTCGGTCATCCAGAGCGGCACGGCGGCGGCGCGGATGCCGGCGGCCGCCAGCGCGGGCAGGGCCGCGGCATCCGTCTCGTCGACCAGCCAGGCGTCGAGCACGCCGCCCTGCCGGCGGAAGCCGTAGTGCAGCCCCACCGCGAGGGCGGTGGTCTCCACGCCGATCGTGCTCAGGCAGGCGTCGGCCATGCCGCGCACCGCGGCGCCGGCGATGATCGGCGCGATCCCCACCACCCGGGCCGGGGTGGCGCGCAGGGCCTCGCGGATGCCCGGGATCGACAGGATCGTGCCGACCGACACGACGGGGTTCGACGGCGGCAGGATCACCAGGTCGGCGGTGAGGATGGCGTCGATCACGCCGGGAGCCGCGACGGCGTCGGCCAGGCCCACCTGCACGAACTCGGTGACCGGCAGGGTGGCGCGGTAGCGCACCCACCACTCTTCGAAGTGGATGAGGTCGCCGGCGCGGTGCTCGTCGGCGTCGGCGGCCAGCCGCACGTGGGTCTCCACGAACTGGTCGCTCATCGGCAGCAACCGGGCGCCGGGCTGCCAGCGGTGGCAGAGGAACTCGGTGGCGGCGCTGAGCGTCGCGCCGTTCCGAAGCAGGTCGGTGCGCACGATGTGGGTGGCCAGGTCGAGGTCGCCGAGGGTGAACCACGACCAGCCCCGGCCGTATGCGGCGATCTCGGTGGAGGTGCGCCGGGACTCATCGGGCCGCCCCCAGCCCTGCTCCTCGCTGATGCCGCCGCCGAGGGTGTACATCACGGTGTCGAGGTCGGGGCAGATGCGCAGCCCGTCCAGCCACATGTCGTCGCCGGTGTTGACGATCACGGTGACCTCGCTGGCCTGCCCGGTCGCCGAGTTGCCGGAAAGTGCCCCTTCCGCGCCGCCGAAGGAGACATTCGCCGCACGTCGAGCGTCCTCAAACGCCAGGTGCTGCAGCAATCCGCGGGTGAACCGGGCGCCGCCGACGCCGCCGGCGAGAACTGTGACGCGGGTCATGGGGTTCCTTCAATCGTGCGGTGCCGTGAATTGCCAGTTGCTGCCGTCTGCCGGATGTCCGGGGGGTCGGAAGCGGCATCTCGCGAGGCGGGCGGGGCGGATGCGGCGCGCGCGTGCGGGCCGGGCTGCTCGTCGGGCCCGGAGAACACGATCACCGGGCGACCGGTGCGGGGGTGCGGCACGATGTCGCAGTCGACACCGTAGACCGCCTGGATGATCTCGGGGCGCAGCACCTCGGCAGGCGTGCCGAACGCGGCCACCCGACCATCCTGCAGCAGCACGATGCGGTCACAGTACGCGGCCGCGAGGTTGAGGTCGTGCAGCGCGAGCACCGAGGTGAGTCGGAGGCCGCGCACCTGGTGCAGTAGCGAGAGTTGCGCGCTCACGTCGAGGTGGTTGGTCGGTTCATCCAGCAGCAGCAGGCTCGGCCGCTGGGCCAGCGCGCGGGCGATCTGCACCCGCTGCTGCTGCCCGCCGCTGAGGGTATGCCAGCGCCGGTCGATCAGGTCGCCGGCGCCCACCATCCCCAGCGCCTCGGTGGCCACGCCCAGGTCGTCCTCGCCGCCGAAGCTGCCCAGCATCCGGCTGCGATGCGGGATGCGGCCGAGCAGTACGACCTCCCGCACCGACAGGTCCACGCTGGGGGCGACGTTCTGCTCGAGCAGGGCGATGCGCCGGGCGGCCTCACGCCGGCGCAGCTGCCCCACGACCGCGCCGTCAAGGGTGACGCTGCCGGCATCCGCGCGGTCGATGCCCGCGATGATGCGCAACAGGCTGGACTTGCCCGCGCCGTTGGGCCCGAGCAGCCCGGTGACGGTGCCCGGCGGCAGGGTCGCTGAGACATCCCGCAGGATGCTGGTGCCCTCGATGCTGAGCGACACCCCGTCGAGCACTACGCCCGCAGTGCTTGCCGCTGGTGCGTCGCCCCGCGCCGTCGAGAGGGCAGTTGAGGTCAGTTGTGCGCTGGGGGACTGCCCCGAAGTGTCTTCTCGTGTGGTGGGGTCTGCCGAGAGGGCAGTTGGGGTCAGTGAGGCGCTGCGGGACTGGCCTGAAGTGCCTTCTCGCGAGCTGGGGGCTCCAGCGGGGGCAATCATGCCCAGGCCGCGCTTCGCTTGCGCTTGATCAGCAGGATGAACACGGGCACCCCGATGAACGCCGTGATGATGCCCACCGGCAGTTCGCGCGGGTCGAAGACGGTGCGGGCGAGGGTGTCGGCCAACACCAGGAACAGCGCCCCGACCACCGCGACGAGCGGCAGCAGCCGGCGGTGCCCCGGCCCGCTGAGCCCGCGTACCACGTGCGGCAGAATCAGCCCGACGAAGCCGATCGCCCCGCTCACCGCCACCATTGCGCCGGTGAGCAGCGCGACCGCCACCAGGAAGCCCCACCGGGTGGCGTTGACGTTGATGCCCAACGACGCGGCGTTGGTGTCGCCGAAGGTGAAAGCATCCAGCCGGCTGGCAGCGAGCAGGATGCCGCTGCCCACCAGGACCAGCGCGACCGAGGAGATCAGCACGGTGCTCCACGAGCTGCCGGCCAGGGAGCCGAGCAGCCAGTTGAGGATCTCCCGGTACGAGTCGCCCTTGGCGGCCCAGAAGATGATGAACGAGGTGCCGGCCGAGCCGAGCTGGGCGATCGCCAGCCCGGCCAGCACGGCCCGGCCGGGGGTGATGCTGCCGCCGACGCGGGCGATGTTGAGGGTGGCGAACAGGGCGATCAGGGCCCCGGCGAACGCGGCCGCCGGCAGGGCGAAGCCGATGCCGAGGATGACCACGCAGACCGCGCCGAGCGATGCGCCGGAGGACAGGCCGAGCAGGTAGGGGTCGGCGAGCGGGTTGCGGGTGACGCTCTGCATCACCGCGCCGCTGAGTGCGAGGCCGGCTCCCACGGCGGCGGCGGTGAGCACCCGCGGCATCCGCAGCTGCCAGACGATCGCGTCGGTCAGCGGCGGCAGCACGGTGTCGCCGGCGAGTGCGGGCAGGCCGAGGTGGCCGACCACGCTGGCCCAGACCTGCGGCAGGCTCACGTCGGCCGGTCCGATCGTCACGGCCACAGCGCTGCCGAGCACCAGGGCAGAGACGGCCGCGACCAGCCAGAGCAGGTACAGCCCCGGCCCGCCGCGCCTCGCCCGAGCGGATGCCGCGACCGGCTCCGGCGCCGACACCGCCGCCGCCGCCGACGCCGACCCGCCGGAGCCCGCGCCCGATGCCGAGCCCGCCGCCGCCCCGCCGGGGCCCGATCCGGAGCCGGCGCCCGATCCGGCCGCTGCCCCGCCGGAGCCCGCGCCCGATCCCGCCGCCGCCCCGCCGGGCCGCGCGGCAACGCCAGGCACCGTCGCACCGGGCGCGTCGGTGCCGCGGCCCTGGGTGCTCGGGGTGACGCTCATTCGTGGTCCTTCGGGTCGGTTCAGCTGCCGGTGGGTTGTGGGCGGGTCGGGAGGGGTGTCCTGCTCTACTTGGCCTCGAGGGCGGCGAGCTGGTCGATGATCGACCCGGCGGCCTCCACGTTGCGGATTCCCGCCTCGGTGGCCGCGAACGGCACCACGATGTAGCGCTCGTTCAGCACGGCGTCCAGTCCGGCGGTCGCGGCGTTGGCTTTCAGGTTGGCGATCTTGGACTCGGCGGTGTTCCAGGTCGCATCCACGAGCACGATGACGCTCGGGTTCGCCTCCACGACAGACTCCCAGCCGGCCGAGGTCCAGGTGTCCTGCACGTCGGCGAAGATGTTCGTCAGGCCGGCGGCATCCATGATCATCTGCGGCGAGCCGATGCCGGCGCCCACATACGGGGTATCCGTGCCGCTGGAGTACCAGAGCGCGGTGGTGTCGCCGGTGGCGGGATCAAGCGCGGCCAGAGCCGCCTCCTGCTCGGCGACGAGCGCGTCGGCGGCATCCGGCACGCCGAACACCAGGCCGGCCTCATCGATCTCGTCGAACACGGTGTCGAAGGTGAGAGGGTCGGGCATCGCGTCGCCCTTGCACGCGGCCGGTGACACGTAACTGCCGATGCCCAGGCCGGCGAGCGCGCTTCTGTCCCCCACGCCCTCTGCCGAGAAGTTCGACTCCCAGCCGCCGTAGACGAAGTCCGGGGTGAGGGCAAGCACGGCCTCCTGGCCGGGCACGAAGTCGCTGATCACATTGAGATCCGCGCCGGCGTCCGCCAGGGATGACGGCAGCGGGCCGTCGAGGAACGCGGAGCCGACGATGCGCCCGCCGAGTCCGAGCGCCAGCAGCAGCTCGGTGGTGGTCGACTTGATCGTGACGATGCGCTCCGGAGCGGCCGCGAGGGTGAACGTGGTGTCGCAGTTCGTCAACGACACCGGGAAGGCGTTCGGCATGCCGGTCGACGGCGTGGGGGCCGGAACGGCGGCGGGCGTGCCGGAGGCGCAGCCGGCGAGCAGCAGCACGGCCGCCGCGGCGGCGACGGGGAGGTAGCGAGTCTTCATGGGACCAATCTGAGGGGCGGGAGCCGGGTATCCGACGGTGCGGTCGCGGGCGACCAATCGACAACACGGTGTCGCGGGCGACACCGACGCCGGCCGGCACCGCGGGCGAACACGTCGGAGCAGGGCTCGAACGAAGTGGGGGTCGTACTCAAGGCAAAGCCCCGACCTGCCGCCCAAATCCGGGCCAGCGCAACCGGTCAGATCGAACCGGGGGTCACATCCAGCCTAAACCCATCGTGTTCGGGGCGGATGCCCGCGCCCGCGCTGCAGCGCAGCTACGCGGGCGACGCGCCGCTATGCGGCTGGCGCGCCACCCGCGCACCGGCGCCTACCCCGCACAACGGCGCTGGCCCCGCGCACCGGCGTGGCCCCGCGCACCGGCGCTGGCCCCGCGCACCGGCGCTGGCCCCGCGCACCGCCTACTTCGCCGCTACGCGGGCTACGCGCCGCTATGCGGGCGGCGCGCCACCCGCGCAACGGCGCCTACCCCGCGCACCTCCTGAGCCCCAGACCCACCCTGTTTCGAAAACGTTTGCGCTGCCCACCTTCCCTTGCCTAGCCTCAATCGAAGGAACAACGCAAACGATTGCGGCCAGCTCACCTCGGGGGCGAACAAGTGACCGGCGCCGCCTGGTGGCAGACCGCGGTCATCTACGAGGTCTACCCGCGTTCGTTCGCGGATGCCGACGGCGACGGCGTCGGCGACCTGGCCGGGCTCCGCCAGCGGCTGCAGTACATCGCCTCCCTCGGGGTGCAGGGAATCTGGCTCACCCCGTTCCAGACCTCGCCCCAGGTCGACCAGGGCTACGACATCAGCGACTACTGCGACGTCGACCCGCTGTTCGGCACCCTGGCCGGCTTCGACGCCCTGCTCGCGGATGCGCACGCCCTCGGCATGCGCCTGCTCGTCGACCTCGTGCCCAACCACACCAGCACCCAGAATGTGCTCTTCCAGGCGGCCCACGGGTCCGCGCCCGGCTCGGCGGCCCGGGCGATCTTCCACTTCGCCGACGGTCCGGATGCCGCGGGCTCATCCCGCCCAACAACTGGATCAGCGTCTTCGGCGGCAGCGTCTGGGACCGGGCGCACCCCGGCTCCGAAGGCGACCGGCAGTGGTACCTGCACCTGTTCTCGTCAGCGCAACCCGACTGGAACTGGCAGAACCCCAGGGTGGCCGACTACTTCGACGATGTGCTGCGGTTCTGGTTCGACCGCGGGGTGGACGGCATCCGGGTGGACGTGGCGCACGGCCTGTTCAAGGCCGACGGGCTGCCGGACGCGGCGACAGTGCCGACGGTGATCGACGGCCTGCGGTCCAACCCGATGGCCATGGACCAGGAACCCGTCCACGAGGTGTACCGCCGCTGGCGCCGGATCGCCGACGAGTACGACCCGCCGCGGCTGCTCGTGGGTGAGGTCAACCTCGAGCCCGATCGCGCCGGCCGGTACACCCGGCCCGACGAGTTGCACCAGACCTTCGCCTTCGCGTTCGCCCGCCTCGGCTGGCAGCCCGCGGAGTGGGTGGCGGTGGGCCGGCAACTCGAGGAGGCCCGTCGTGAGTACGGCGGCGACCCCAGCTGGGCGTTGGAGAACCACGATCTGGTGCGCACCGTGACCCGGTTCGGCGGCGGCGAGCGCGGTACCGCCCGGGCCAGGGCCGCGCTGCTGGCCCTGCTCGGCCTGCCCGGGGCGATGTATGTCTACCAGGGCCAGGAACTCGGCCTGCCCGAGGTGGACGTGCCCGTTGAGACCCGGGTGGACCCGATGTGGAGCCGGGGCGGGGTCAGCCGGGACGGTGCGCGCATCCCGCTGCCCTGGACATCCGGTGTGGCAGGCAACCACGGTTTCTCCCCCGATGGTGCACAGCCGGCCTGGCTGCCGGCTCCGGAGGGCTGGGGCGCCTGGAGCATCGACGCCCAGCAGGCCGCCGAGGGGTCGGCGTATTCGGCATTCACCGCCGCCATCGATCTGCGGGCCGAACTCCTGGCCTCGGGGGTGTTCCAGGCCAGCGAATCGACGCGATGGCGGCTGGAGGGTGACGGCCTGGTGCTCTGCGAGCGCGAGGGTGGCGTCACCGTCGCGGTGGCGATGGGCGACGGCCCGGTGCGGCTGCCGGCGGGCCGGCTGCTCTGCAGTTCGGCGCCGCTGCTACCGGATGGCAGGCTCCCGGCCGACGCCGCGGCGTGGGTCTTGCGCGGGGCCTGACGCGCCACGCGGGTCAGGCGCCGTTGTGCGGGTGGCGCGCCACCCGCATAGCGGCGCCTACCCCGCCCACCGCCCATGCCGCCCCACCGGGCACTGACCGGGTCACCGTCGACACCAAGAATGCCCTCGTGCACCCGGCCCGCGACCTCGGCACGGGCTCAGGGCGTGATGTTGAGGTTGTGGGCAAACACGTTCTCGGGGTCGTAACGACGCTTGGCCGCCCGCAGCCTTTCCATGGTGGCCGGCGGATACATCCGGTCGAGCACGTCGGGATACGCGCGCAGGTTGAAGTTACCGTAGGTCCCCGTCAATCCCTCGGCCACGGGCAACCAGTTGTCCATGATGCGCCGCTCGGCCTCGTCGGGGGCGTCCGGCGGCAGGAACGCCGCCGACATCAGGAAGGCCTCCACATCGCGGTGGGGGAATGCCGTGGCGTCAGCGGGCACCCGGTTCAATGCCCCTCGCAGGTAGCGCACCATCAGCACCGCCGAATCGAGCGCGGCGTTCGCGGTGGTGACCCGGTCGATGAGCGTGTCGTCGAGGTCGCGGGCGAAGCCGTTGCGGTCGACGATCCGGATCGACCCGGGCGGGGCGGATGGTTCGTCGAAGATCTCCACGAAGAGTTTGAGTTCCAGGTCGTTTCCGGTCACTCCCGGCAGGGCGAGCAGGGGCCGGATGGCCGCCATGGCCTCGTCCTGATCGGCGCTGCCGTAACAGACCAGCACCTTCGTCGCCGCGGGCATCTCCGGGCCGAACTCGGGAATCGAGAACACCGTCGAGTTGAGCTTCTCCGGCGAGGCGCGCATCACGTCCCGCCAGCCGCGCAGCGTCTCGGCGAGCAGCCCCGGGCGCACGTTGATGGTGCCGAAGACCACCCCCCGCAGCGGGTGCGCCTGGAAGGTGAACCTCGTCACGACACCGAAGTTGCCGCCGCCGCCGCGCAGCGCCCAGAACAACTCCGGCTCACTGGTTGTGTTGGCAGTCACGATGGTGCCACTGGAGAGCACCACCTCGGCCTCGAGCAGGCTGTCGATCGCCAGGCCATGCTGCCGAACCAGCCAGCCGATTCCACCGCCCAGGGTGAGACCGCCGACGCCCACCGTGTAGGTGTCGCCGCTGGAGACCGCCAGGTCGTAGTGGAGCAGCCCCTGGGCCACACCGCCCCAGGTTGCGCCGCTGCCCAGGCGAACCCGGTTGCTGTCCTGTACCTCGACGTCACGGATGCGGGACAGGTCGAGCACCATTCCGCCGTCGTTGGTGTTCAGCGGACTGTGCCCGCCGCTCCGCACCGACAACACCAGGCCCTGGGCCCTTGCATAGGCGATCGCCGCCGCGACATCGGCCGCATCGGTCGGTCGGGCCGCCAGCACCGGCCGGCCGACTTTCCCGTAGGCCGTGGCCGCCAACAGGTATTCGTCCGAATCGGGCAACAGAATCGTGCCCGCAAAGCCGTCGATCATGATTCCTCCGCACCTGTCGTGTGCGGCGTCGATCGTCCCCGGCGCGCATTCGCCGGACCGCACTGGTGAGTCGTTGTCTCTGCCCAGCATGCCCCTCGGCAGTGTTGCCCGCGACCCCCGCCGGCGCCCGCGCCACAGGGGACGCGGTAAGGGCGGATTTTCTCGCCACACGCCGCGACAACCGGCCGCTCGAGGCGGCGTTTTGCGAACTTCTCCGCCTTTGTGCACGGATGCCCGGTCCGCTTTCATGCACGGATGCCCGGGCCTGCCACTCAGCCGCCGAGTGTCCCGGCCGCCGCCGCGATCGCCCGGGCGATCGGGAACACGTCATCGGGCAGCGCCCCGGCGGTCACCCGGATGAACGACTCCGGCCGGTCAACCGCGAGAAACGGGCTGCCGCCGGCCACCCGGATGCCCGACGCCGCCAGCCGCACGATGGCGTCGCGTTCGTCGGCCACCGGCACCCAGGCGTTGATGCCGTCGGCGCGGGCCACGGGCAGGCCGAACCCGGTGAGGGCATCCGCCAGCGCCTTCTGCCGGGCGAAGTACACGTGCCGGGCTTCGTTGACCTGCGCCATGCTGGCCCCGTCGGTGAGCAGCTCGTACAGGATGGTCTGCAGCATCCGGCTGGTCCAACCGGGCCCGAGCATCCGCCGTGCCACGATCCGGTCTACCAGCACGGCCGGCCCGCCGAGCGCGGCGATGCGCAGGTCGGGCCCGTGCGACTTGGAGTAGCTGCGCACGTGCAGCACCCGCTCGGGCAGCCAACGGCCGAGGGACACGTCGGGGGAGGTGCTGATCGCCCCGGAGTGGTCGTCCTCGATCACCACGGTGTGCGCGGCCCGGCTGCTGGCGCCCAGCAGCCGGGCCAGCAGGGCGGCGCGCTCGGCCGACATCGACGCCCCGGTGGGGTTGTGCGCGCGCGGCTGCAGGATGATTGCGGCCGGTGACAGGGACAGCGCCGCCTGGAACGCGTCGGGCACGATGCCCTCGGCATCCACGGTCACGGGCAGTCGCTCGATGCCCATCTGGTCGAGAAGGTCGAAGAACGCTGGAAAACCGGGGTCCTCGACGATGACCCGGTCACCGAACCTGGCCACCTGCTCGAGGCTGCGGGAGACGGCGTCGAGGGCGCCGTCGACCACTGTGACCGACTCGCACCGGTACGGCCAGGACTCGGCGAGCACGGTGAGCAGCTCGGGAATCACCGGCAGCGCCTGGTAGCTCGGCGTCATCGCCCGTTGCGACACCCTCGACAGCGCGGGGCCGAGCGCCGGCAGCAGCAGCGGATCGGGGGTGCCGCGGGACAGGTCGATGCGGGCGTCGCTGACGTGGCCGGCCAACGATTGGGCCCTGGCCGGCAGCCACTGCCGGGCCGGTTCCCGCACGAAGGTGCCGCTGCGGCCCCGGGAGACGATCAGGCCGGCCGCTGAGAGCGCCTGCCAGGCGTGGCTGATCGTTGCGGGGCTCACCCCGAGGAGGCCCGCGAGGTTCCGCACGGTGGGCAGGCGCTCGCCGGGAGCGAGCCGGCCCGAACTGATCAGACGCCCCAGCGCCGCGGCGATCCCAACAGGAGTACTGTGCTCGATCTCGTCGAGATACAGCTGCATCGCTCACGCCTTCCTGGCCGAATGCTTGCCAGCGGGCCTTCCGGCCGACAGGATGATGATTTACGCATGCGTCATATGAAGAAACAGAACAGAAATGTTTACGTCGAATAATAACAAAACCGGACACCGTGATGTGGCTCGATCTCGACAGGCTTTTTCCCCTACGACTCGCAGATGATGCGATGTCTTGCTCCTCCTGCTGACGAGGTTCCACCGTGTGAGACCCAGTGGAGGCAAGAGTATGAGCACCGACCCGACCAGCACCGGCACAGCCAACATCGTGCGAGCGGCGATCACCCAGACCACATGGACGGGGGATATCGACTCGATGCTCGACAAGCACGAGAAGTTCGCCCGCGATGCGGCCGCGGCGGGCGCCCAGGTGATCTGCTTCCAGGAGCTGTTCTACGGACCCTACTTCGGCATCACCGAAGACGCCAAGTATTACGACTACGCGGAGCCGGCCGACGGCCCGATCGTGCAGCGGTTCGCCAAGCTGGCCAAGGAACTGAACCTGGTCATGGTTCTCCCCATCTACGAAGAAGAACAGCCCGGTGTGTACTACAACACCGCTGTGGTGGTGGATGCCGATGGCACGATTCTCGGCAAGTATCGCAAGCACCACATCCCCCACCTCGACAAGTTCTGGGAGAAGTTCTACTTCCGCCCCGGCAACCTCGGCTACCCCGTCTTCAACACCGCCGTCGGACCGATCGGCGTCTACATCTGCTACGACCGGCACTTCCCCGAGGGCTGGCGGGAGCTGGGCCTGAACGGCGCGCAGATCGTCTTCAACCCCAACGCCACCAAGCCGGGGCTCTCGAACCGGCTCTGGGAGATCGAGCAGCCGGCCGCGGCCGCCGCGAACGGATACTTCGTGGCCGCACCCAACCGGGTGGGCCGGGAGGACAACGAGTACGGCGACCTCGCCGTCACGTTCTACGGCACCAGCCAGTTCGTCGACCCGCAGGGCAACTACGTGGGCGAGCTGGGCAGCGGCGTCGACGAGGAGGTCGTGATCCGCGACCTCGACCTCGGCATGATCCGCCGGGTGCGCAACAACTGGCAGTTCTACCGGGACCGCCGCCCGGAGTCCTACACCTCGATCCCCAAGCCGTAGCGATCGCTGGTCGAGCTTGTCGAGACCTCGTAACCAGGTCTCGACAAGCTCGACCAACGGCGTGGTGCGACCCGTAGACGAGCAACGAACAGGAGAACCCAGATGAAGACCCTGATCAAGAATGGCACTGTGGTCAATTCCACGGGCACGGCCACCGCGGATGTGCTGATCGACGGCGACACCATCGCCGCGGTGCTCGCCCCCGGCTCCACCCTGCTCGGCTTCGACATCGAGCGGAACGTCGACACCGTGATCGACGCCGCCGGCAAGTACGTGATCCCCGGCGGCATCGACGCGCACACCCACATGCAGATGCCGTTCGGCGGCACCGAGGCCAGCGACACCTTCGAAACCGGCACCCGGGCCGCGGCCTGGGGCGGCACCACGAGCATCGTCGACTTCGTCGTGCAGTACGCCGGCGAGAACGTGCTCGACCAGTACCACCTGTGGCAGGAGAAGGCCCGCGGCGAGTGCGCCATCGACTACGGCTTCCACCAGATCCTCTCCGACGTGCAGGACTCCTCCCTCGTCGCGATGGACGAGCTCGTCACCGAGGGCGTCTCCAGCTTCAAGCTGTTCATGGCCTACAAGGGTGTGTTCCTCTCCGACGACGGCCAGATCGTCAAGGCCATGCAGAAGGCATCCAGCAACGGCAGCATGATCATGATGCACGCCGAGAACGGCAGCGTCATCGACCTGCTCGTGCAGCAGGCCATCGCCGCCGGCAACACCTCCCCGTACAATCACGGCCTCACCCGGCCGTGGCAGGCCGAGGAGGAAGCCACCCACCGGGCGATCATGCTCGCGAACCTCACCGGCGCCCCGCTCTACGTGGTGCACGTGAGCGCCAAACAGGCCGTCGAGCAGATCGCCGTGGCCCGTGACCGCGGCCAGAACGTGTTCGGCGAGACCTGCCCGCAGTACCTCTATCTCTCGCTGGAGGACCAGCTCGGCGCCCAGAGCGACGAGTGGGGCAGCTTCGAGGGCGCCAAGTGGGTGTGCTCCACCCCTTTGCGCTCCAAGGCCGAGGGCCACCAGCACCACATGTGGCAGAGCCTGCGCACGAACGACATCCAGATGGTCTCCACCGACCACTGCCCGTTCTGCATGAAGGGCCAGAAAGATATGGGCCTGACCGACTTCTCCAAGATCCCTAACGGCATCGGCTCGGTCGAACACCGGATGGACCTCCTCTACCAGGGTGTGGTCGACAAGCAGATCTCCCTCGAGCGCTGGGTGGAGGTCACCTCCACCACCCCCGCGCGCATGTTCGGCATGTACGGCCAGAAGGGCGTCATCCAGCCCGGTGCCGACGGAGACGTGGTGATCTACGACCCGCAGGGCCACACCTCCATCGGGATACCTGAAACGGGGAGGGTCAAGACCCACCACATGAACATGGACTACTCCGCCTACGAGGGCTTCGAGATCGACGGCCACGTCGACACCGTGCTCTCCCGCGGCAAGGTCGTCATCGATGACAACCAGTACCTCGGCGCCAAGGGTGATGGCACGTACATCAAACGCGGCATCAGCCAGTACCTGATCTAGGCGGACACCATGGACTTCGGCGCAGTACTCCAGACCAACCCGCCCTCGGCGCGCACCGTGCAGCTGGCGGTGTTGGCCGAGAACCACGGCTTCAGCCACGTGTGGACCTTCGACTCGCACCTGCTCTGGCAGGAACCCTATGTGATATACAGCAGGATCCTTAGCCGTACCCGCAAGGTGATCGTGGGGCCCATGGTCACCAACCCGGCCACCCGGGACTGGACCGTAACGGCCTCGACCTACGCCACCCTCAACGAGATGTACGGCAACCGCACCATCTGCGGCATCGGCCGCGGCGACTCCGCGGTGCGGGTCACCAACGGCCGGCCCAGCACGCTCAAGACCCTCCGGGAATCGATCCACGTCATCCGTGAACTCGCCAACTCCCGGTCCGTCGAATACAACGGCGCCACCCTGCAGTTCCCCTGGAGCCGGGGCTCGACCCTCGACGTCTGGGTGGCCGCCTACGGCCCGCTCGCGCTCAAGCTCACCGGCGAAGTCGGTGACGGTTTCATTTTGCAGATGGCCGACCTCGACGTGGCGGAATGGATGATCACGACGGTGCGCACCGCCGCCAAAAACGTGGGCCGCGACCCCGACGCGATCAAGTTCTGCGTCGCCGCGCCCATGCACATCGGCGACGATTGGCAGCACATGCGCGACCAGAACCGCTGGTTCGGCGGCATGGTCGGCAACCACGTCGCCGACATCGTCGCCAAATACGGCGACCCATCGACAGGCTCAGGGACCGGCGCGGTGCCGAAGGCCCTCACCGACTACATCAAGGGCCGCGAGGGCTACGACTACAACGAGCACGGCCGCGCCGGCAACACCCACACCGACTTCGTGCCCGACGAGATCGTCGACAGGTTCTGCCTGCTCGGCCCCGCCGAGGCGCACATCGAGAAACTCAAGGCGCTCAAGGAGCTCGGCGTCGACCAGTTCGCCGGCTACCTGCAGCACGACAACAAAGAGGAGACGCTGCGGGTCTACGGCGAAACCGTCATCCCCGCCCTCGCCGACCACATCACGGCCAAGGCATGACCCAGACCGGCTCCGTCAGCACCGCCCCGGCGAGGGCGACCACTGCGGCGCGCAGCCGGTCCTGGCTCGGCCAGGGGATGCCGCGGCGCATCCTGGTGGGCGCGCTCGGTGTGCTCGCCCTCGCGGTGCTCTGGGAGCTGTACATCTTTCTCGGGCCCGCCGACGGCGTGATCGTCGGCGGTCTGACCGTGCTGCCGCGGGCTAGCGAGATGGCCATGCCGCACCTCTGGGTGATGCTCGAACGCATCCTCGAGCCCGTCACCGGCAGCGCCAGCGCGGTGCCGATGTGGCGTGCCGTGCTCGAGGCGTCCCTGTTCACCCTCGGCATCGCCGCGGTCGGTTGGCTCGTGGGCGTCACCGTGGGACTCGCCCTAGCCCTGCTCATGCAGCGCTTCACGCTCGCCGAATCGGCCATCCTGCCCTGGATCATCCTCAGCCAGACCGTGCCGCTGATCGCCCTCGCCCCTCTCGTGCGACGCTGGGGCGCGCAGATCGAGTTCGGCGCGTTCAGCTGGGAGAACTGGATGTCGGTGGCGCTGATCGCCTCTTACCTCGCGTTCTTCCCGGTCTCGATCGGCGCCCTCAAGGGCCTTGGCTCGCCCGACGCCAACCACGTGGACCTCATGCACTGCTATGCGGTGGGCTGGTGGAAGACGCTCTGGCGACTGCGGTTGCCGGCGAGCGTGGGCTATCTGCTGCCCGCCCTCCGCCTCGCCGCGGCCAGCGCCGTGATCGGCAGCGTCGTCGCCGAGGTGTCCATCGGCCTCCGAGGCGGCATCGGCCGGCTCATCGTCGAATACGCCGGCGCCGCAGGCAGCGACCCGGGCAAGCCCTGGGCCCCCATCTTCGGGTCGGTGCTGGTGGGACTCGTGGCCGCTGGCTTCGTCGGCCTGATCTCACTGTTCCTACGTCGATTCCGCAGGGGAGAGGTGGCCGCATGAGCACGGCAGCACTACCGGTACAGCACGCCGTTCAGGTGAAGACCGTCAGCCGCGTCTTCGCCGGTCGCAAGGGCGCTTCCGTCACGGCCCTGGATGCGGTGAGCCTCACCGTCGCCCCCGGTGAATTCGTCTCGCTGATCGGGCCCTCCGGCTGCGGCAAGAGCACCCTGCTGCGGCTCATCGCCGACCTCGACACCCCCACCGACGGCTCGATCGAGGTGTTCGGCAAGAGCGCCAGGCAGGCCCGCATCGACCAGGACTACGGCATCGCGTTCCAGCAGGCGGGCCTGCTGCCCTGGCGCACGGTGACCGGCAACATCGAGCTGCCCCTCGAACTGCACGGCACCGGCAAGGCCGCCCGCCGCGAGCGCGCCGCGGAACTGATCGAGCTTGTGGGCCTGAGTGACTTCGCCGGGCACTACCCCGACCAGCTCTCCGGCGGCATGCAGCAGCGGGTGGCGATCGCCCGGTCGCTGGCCGAGAGCCCGAGCCTGCTCTTGATGGACGAACCGTTCGGCGCCCTCGACGAGATGACCCGGGAGCGCATGCAGAACGAACTCGTGCGCATCTGCGCCGAGACCAGCGCCGCCGTGGTCTTTGTCACCCACTCCATCCCCGAGGCGGTGTTCCTCTCCAACCGGGTGGTGGTGATGTCGCCGCGGCCCGGCCGAATCCGCGATGTGCTCAGCGTCAACCTCGGCCGCATGAGCGACCGCGGCGAGAACTTGCGCGAAGACGAGGAGTTCTTCCACTCGGTCTCCCAGGTGCGCGAGCTGCTGCACGGCGCCACTCCCACCGGCGCGCGTGGGGTCGAGACACGATGAGCACCGGGGCGAGCACCAGCGTGGCGGCTCCGGCCGCCGCCGGGCCGGCACGCCAGGGAGCCGCCCGCTCCGGCCTGGGCCGCACCGTGCTGCCGCCGGTGCTGCTCGGCTCGGCCGCGATCCTGCTCTGGCAGGGCCTGGTGACCGTGCTGGCGATCAAGCCCTTCATCCTGCCGGGCCCGTTCGCGATCGGCGAGCAGTTCACCGCCAACCTGCAGAACGTGGTGAATGGCATGGTCGTCACGGGCCGCAACGCCCTGATCGGGCTGGTGCTCGGCGCGATCGTCGGTGTGTTGCTAGCCATCCTGTCGGCCCTGGTTCGGGTGTTCGACGAGATGGCCGCGCCCGTCGTGGCGGCCTTCGCGGTGGTGCCCATCGTGGCGCTGGCGCCCGTGCTCTACACGATGTTCGGCGCCAACGCCGAGACCGCCCGCCAGCTCGTGGCCGCCCTGGCCGTGTTCGTTCCGGTGTACTTCAACACTCTCAAGGGCCTGCGCATGGTGCGTCCGGTGCACCGCGACCTGATGCGCTCCTACGCCGCGTCGAGCTGGCAGGCCACCAAGACCGTCACCCTGCCCACCGCGGTGCCGTTCGTGTTCACGGGTCTCCGCATAGCGTCATCGCTCGCCGTGATCTCCGCCCTCATCGCCGAGTACTTCGGCGGTCCGGTCGGCGGCCTGGGCAAATCGATCACCTCGGCCGCGTCCAGCAGCAATTACGGCCTGGCCTGGGCCTATGTGCTCGGCTCCATCATTCTCGGACTCTTCTTCTATTGCGCAGCTCTCGGCCTCGAGAAACTGGTCAGCCGCCGCGCTCCACTTGCCTAACATCCCCGCACCACAGCATCCCGCAGCACCCCGCAGCAGTACCCAAAAGGAGGAACCCATGAAACACAGCACTCGATGGCTCACGACGGCCGGCGTCTTCGCCGCGGCCGGCGCGCTCGTCCTCTCCGGATGCAGCGCCTCCAGCGACACCGCACCGTCCGATGACTCCTCCAGCGCAGATCTCACGCCCGTCACCCTGCAGTTGCAGTGGGTGGCTCAGGCTCAGTTCGCCGGCTACTACGCGGCGGTCGCCCAGGGGTACTACGAAGACGAGGGCCTCGACGTCACCATCGAAGAGGGCGGCGCCGACATCGTGCCTCAGGACGTGCTCGCCTCCGGTGACGTGGACTACGCCATCTCCTGGGTGCCCAAGGTGCTCGGCTCCATCGAGCAGGGCGCCAACATCACCGACGTGGCGCAGATCTTCGAACGCAGCGCCACCACCCAGATCTCGTTCAAGGACAAGAACATCACCGGCCCGGCCGACCTGGCCGGCAAGAACGTGGGCAGCTGGGGTTACGGCAACGAGTGGGAGCTCTTCGCCGGGATGCAGAAGGCGGGCGTGGAGGTCGGCGACATCAGCCTCGTGCAGCAGGCCTTCGACATGAACGCGTTCCTGGCCGGCGACATCGACGCGGCCCAGGCCATGACCTACAACGAGTACGCGCAGGTGCTCGAGACCATCAACCCCGACACCGGCGAGCTCTACCAGCCCGATGAGCTCGACGTCATCGACTGGAACGACGAGGGCACCGCGATGCTCCAGGACGCGATCTGGGCCAACACCGACAAGCTCGCCGACGACGAGGCCTACGCCGACCAGACGGTGAAGTTCATCAAGGCTTCGATCAAGGGCTGGATCTACGCCGCCGAGAACCCCGAAGACGCCGCAACCATCGTGGCCGACGCCGGATCCGCCCTCCCCGCCGGACACCAGCTGTGGATGACCAACGAGGTCAGCAGGCTGATCTTCCCGTCCACGAACGGTGTGGGCCTGATCGACGAGGCCGCCTGGGCCAACACCGTCGACATCGCGATGAACACGAAAAACGAAACCGGTGGCACCATCATCACCACAGACCCTCCCGAAACCGCGTACTCCAACGAGTACGTGCAGAAGGCCCTGGATGAACTCACCGCGGAGGGAGTCGACGTCATGGGCGCCGACTGGGCTCCGATCGATGTCACCCTCAAGGAGGGCGGCGAGTAGAACAATCCAGACCGGGCGGCGGCGCACCCCGCCGCACGGGCACCACCGCCCCGCCCGTGCGGGGCAGAAACGAAGGAACAAGCATCGTGACCGACATCGATACCGGCACCGGCACATCCACCAACACCGAGCTCGGGCTGAACGAACTCACCACCCAGCTCGACAAGGCCCACGTCTTCCACTCCTGGTCCGCGCAGGGCGCCCTGAAGTCGCTCGTCATCGCCGGCGGCCTGGGCTGCCGGGTCTGGGACCACGACGGCCGCAGCTATCTGGACTTCTCCAGCCAGCTGGTCAACGTCAACATCGGCCACCAGCATCCGGCCGTGATCAAGGCCATCATCGACCAAGCTCAGCTGCTCACCACCATCGCCCCGTCCACGGCCAACCTGGCCCGCGGCGAGGCCGCCAAACGCATCGTCGACCGGGCCCCCGCCGGTTTCACCAAGGTCTTCTTCACCAACGGCGGTGCGGATGCCAACGAGAACGCCATCCGGATGGCCCGCCTGCACACCGGGCGCGACACCGTGCTCTCCACCTACCGCTCGTACCACGGCAACACCGGCGCGGCCATCGTCGCAACCGGCGACTGGCGCCGGATCCCCAACGAGTTCGCCCGCGGCCACGTGCACTTCTTCGGCCCCTATCTCTACCGATCCGAGTTCTGGGCCACGACGCCCGAGCAGGAGACCGAGCGGGCGCTGCGCCACCTCGAGCGGGTCATCCAGAGCGAGGGCCCCGCATCGATCGCGGCCGTGCTGCTCGAGTCGATCCCCGGCACGGCCGGGGTGCTGATGCCCCCGCCTGGCTACCTCGCCGGGGTGCGGGAGCTCTGCGACCGCTTTGGCATCATGCTGATCCTCGACGAGGTGATGGCGGGTTTCGGCCGCACCGGCCGCTGGTTCGCGTTCGAGGGCGCCGGCATAGTGCCCGACCTGATCACCTTCGCCAAGGGCGTCAACTCCGGGTACGTGCCGGTGGGCGGTGTCATCATCTCCGACGCCATCGCCGCCGACTTTGACACGACAGTATTCCCCGGCGGACTCACCTACAGCGGGCATCCGCTGGCGATGGCCTCGATCGTGGCGGCGCTGGACGCCATGGCGGACGAGGGCATCGTGGAGAACGCCGCCAGGATCGGCACCGAGGCCATCGGCCCGGGGTTGGCGGCGCTCCAGAGCAAGCACCCCATCATCGGGGAGGTGCGCGGCGAGGGAGTCTTCTGGGCGATCGAGCTCGTCGCCGACCGGGAGACGCGGGAACCCGTGCCGCCGGCCGTGATGGCCCGCATAAAGACCGAACTGCTGGCCCGCAACCTGCTCCCGTTCATCATGGACAACCGCATCCACGTGGTGCCGCCCTGCGTCGTCACCGACTCCGAGGTGGCCGAGGCCCTCGCCATCTACGACGAGGTTCTCTCCCTCGACCTCGGTCTCGCTGGTTGAGCTTGTCGAAACCCGCACAACGATCTCGACACCGCACCGATCGCTGGTCGAGCTTGTCGACGCCGTGCTGAGCTTGTCGAAGTAGACCCCGCGACCACGCCTGCGTTCAGAGGACGGCCCACGAGGTCTCGACAAGCTCGACCGACGGGATGGTCGCGACCCGCGCACGTCCTCTCACCCCCAACAGAATCGACTGACATGACCGACCTTCCCGTCCTCACCCACTGGATCGACGGCGCCCCCGGCGCCGGCGCATCCATCCGCACCGCCCCCGTCTACAACCCGGCCACCGGCCGAGTGCAGCGCCTGGTGTCCCTGGCTTCCGCCGCCGACGTCGACACCGTTGTCGCCTCGGCCCAGGCCGCTTACCCCGCCTGGCGTGACGCGTCCATCGCCAAACGCCAGGGCGTCATGTTCGCCTTCCGCGAGTTGCTCAACGCCCGCAAGGGCGAGCTCGCCGACATCCTCACCAACGAACACGGCAAGGTCACCTCCGATGCCCTGGGCGAGATCGCCCGCGGCCTCGAGGTGGTCGAGTTCGCGCTCGGCCTGCCGCACCTGGCCAAAGGCGAGTTCTCCGAGAACGTCTCCACCGGCGTCGACGTCTACACCCTCCGGCAGCCGCTCGGCGTGGTGGGCATCATCAGCCCGTTCAACTTCCCGGCGATGGTGCCGCTCTGGTTCTTCCCCCTCGCCATCGCCGCCGGTAACACCGTTGTGCTCAAGCCCAGCGAGAAGGACCCGTCCGCCGCGAACTGGCTCGCCGCCCTGTTCACCGAGGCCGGCCTGCCCGACGGCGTGCTCAACGTCGTGCACGGTGACAAGGAGGCCGTCGACGCCCTGCTGGTCAACCCCGACGTCCAGGCCATCTCCTTCGTCGGGTCCACCCCGATCGCCAAGTACATCTACGAGACCGCCGCGCACCACGGCAAGCGCGTGCAGGCCCTCGGCGGCGCTAAGAACCACATGCTGGTGCTGCCGGATGCCGACCTCGACCTGGCTGCGGACGCCGCGGTCAACGCCGGCTTCGGTTCGGCGGGGGAGCGCTGCATGGCCATCAGCGTGATCGTGGCCGTGGAGCCCGTCGCCGACGAGCTGATCGCCAAGATCGCCGAGCGCGTGAAGGGACTGACGGTGGGCGACGGCATGCGCGGCTGTGACATGGGCCCGCTGATCACCGAGGCGCACCGTGACAAGGTCGCCGGCTACATCGACATCGCCCACGCGGATGGCGCGGAGGTCGTGATCGATGGTCGCGGCATCGAGGTCGACGGTGAGGCATCCGGTTTCTGGCTCGGCCCCACCCTGTTCGACAAGGTCAGCCTGGACTCCGCCGTCTACACAGACGAGATCTTCGGCCCGGTGCTGAGCGTCGTGCGGGTGGCCAGCTACACCGACGGCGTGGCCGTGATCAACGCCAGCAAGTACGGCAACGGCACCGCCATCTTCACCAACGACGGCGGCGCCGCGCGCCGGTTCCAGCACGAGGTGCAGGTGGGCATGGTCGGAATCAACGTGCCCATCCCGGTGCCCGTGGCGTACCACTCCTTCGGCGGCTGGAAGGACTCCCTCTTCGGCGACGCGAAGGCCTACGGCCCGGCGGGAATATCTTTCTACACCCGGGAGAAGGCCGTCACCGCGCGCTGGCTCGACCCCAGCCACGGTGGCATCAACCTGGGCTTCCCGCAGAACACCTAAGTCCGCTCGCAGCGTGCGTTCGGCCCGGTGGCCGGCCGGGTGGCGGCCACCGGGAAACCGACTAGTTCCGGACGCTACGACGGCCGCTGACACGGATGTAGACCAGCAGCACGACGATCGCGCCGATGATGGATCCGATGATGCCGGCCGGCTGGAAGAAGCCGTCCATCGGGTCGTGTTGGAAGATCAGGAAACCGAGGAATCCGCCGACGAAGGACCCGATGATCCCCAGCACGATGGTCATCGGGATGCTGATGTTCTGCCGGCCGGGCACGACGAGGCGGGCGACGGCGCCGGCGATGATGCCGACGACGATGAGGCTGATGATGAGACCAAGCATTGTGGTCTCCTTCCTGTTAGATGAGGCTGAGTGTTCGGTACGGCCGGTGGTTACCGGCCGGAGAACAGCAAAACACCCGCACAGAGGCGGCGGTACACCCCTAGGGGTGTAGTCGGTCGGTCTGCTCTGGCAGTATCGTCCTACTATGTCCCCGTCACAGCCCGTTACCGTTGCTCTGGTCGATGACTACGACATCGTGCTCAAGGGCCTGGCGCACATGTTCGATCACTACCGGGATCGTGTGGTCGTTGCGGAGATCGACGCGAATGCGGCCCTCTCCGACCGCACCGACATCGTGATGTACGACTCTTTCGCCCAGCCCGAATCCGATCTGTCGGAGCTCTCGGCTCTCGTCCGCAACCCACGCGCCGGTCGCGTGGTCATGTACACCTGGAACTTCCAGCCCGACCTGATCAGCGCGGCGCTCGACCAGGGCGTCAGTGGATACCTGTCTAAGACGTTGCCGGCCCGTGACCTCGTGGCTGCCCTGGAGTCGGTGCACGCCGGCGAGATCGTGGTGAGTGATCCGCCGAAGCGGGCGGGCAGTGCGCCGGGACTGGACTGGCCCGGCCGTCGCGAAGGAATCACGGATCGCGAGTCCGAGATCCTGGCCCTGATCACGCAGGGCAAGAGCAACGCCGAGGTGGCGGCGCTCACCTACCTCAGTCCCAACACCGTCAAGTCCTATATCCGCAGCGTATACGGCAAGATCGGGGCCGAGAGCCGAACCCAGGCCGTGCTCTGGGGTGTCGGCCACGGATTCACCCCCGATCACCACCGGATCGACAGCTGGCTCGGCGGACCCTGAATCAACCACACCGGCTACGCCGGTGCCGGATTCAGCGCGCGCGAAACGGGATCGAGGACGCGCGCTGCCCGGTTTCCTTTTACAGTGGGGCCAGAGTCACAATCAGGATCAGTGAGGACCGGATCATGAGTACAGCATTCAGCAAAGAGGAAAAGGCCGCGATGCGGGCGGCCGTGGCGGAAGCGAAGGCCGCGAAGCTCGGTGCCGACCTGGAGGCCGCGTGCCTGGCCGCGATCGACGAGATGACCGGCACCGACCAGGACCTTGCCCAGATCCTGCACCGGCTGGTGAAAGAAAACACCAATCTGGGCGCCAAGACCTGGTACGGCATGCCGGCCTATGCCAACGCCGACGGCAAGGTGATGGTGTTCTTTCAGAGCGCCGCCAAGTTCAAGGTGCGCTACGCCACCATCGGCTTCCAGCCGGACGCCGAACTCGACGACGGTAACCTCTGGCCGACGTCGTTTGCCGTCGTCAAGTTCACTGCCGCCGATCAGGAGCAGATGGTCGAGCTACTGAGGAAGGCCGTTGGTCCGGCTTAGGTCCGTAAGTCCCACCCACTCAACATGTCGGGTTCAACGGTCACGGCGGCCCGCGCACGGGTGAGCGCTCCGAGGGTGAACGTCGCCGCTCCTGGTGCTTCTGCGTTCGCGGCGGCGCAGGCCGCCGCCGCATACATGGCGTCACGAAGCGGCCGGTCGGCGGCGAGGGCTTCGACGAGCCCCGCTAGGAAGCTGTCACCGCTGCCGACCGAGTAGATGTCGGGTGGGGCTGCCGATCGGGCACGCCACAGCGAACCGTCCTGATCCCGGGCGAGAGATCCGTGCACACCGTCGGTGATGACGACGATCTCAGCCCCGAGCTGGTGCACGCTCGTGACAAGCCCGGCTAGTGGCACGTCCGCTGCCCGGCTGGCCTCCAAACCGAGGAGTTCGGCCGCTTCGCTGCGATTGATTTTCACCAGGTGTGGCCGGGCCAGAGCGACAAGCACGGCAAGAGCTTCACCGTGCACGTCTACGGCCACACGAACGCCGCGATCCGCGGCACCACGCAATGCTCCGGCCAGGTCGGGGAGCGGAATTCCCCGCGGCACACTGCCGGAAAGCACCAGCCAGCCGTCGTCAACGGCCTTGATGGCGGCGTCCAACTCCATCCACGTCCCGGCCCCGAGGTCGTCGTCGTGTTCGTAGAACTCGGTGAGCGACGCCGCGGTGGTGTCGGCGACGGTCACGCAGAAGCGGGTCTGCGTATCGGTGTTGACGGCAGTCAGCCGGATAGGGCTTGCCGCCAGCTGCTCGATGATCATCGACCCGATACTGCCGCCGAGCGGTGCGATGGCGTGCACCGGCTGGCCGAGGCTGGCGAGGGCGCGGGCAACGTTGAGCGACTTGCCGCCCGCCAGTTTGATGACCATCCCCGGGCGGTGGATGCCGCCGGGCGCCAGCGCAGGCACCGTGTACGTGACGTCCAAGGCCGGGCTGAGGCCGAGACAATGGATCATGCCGACGCCTCCAGCAGTTCGGCGAGTGTGGCCTGCGCATCGGTGCCGCCGGCGGCCCTGGTGGAGAGCGAGCCCGCGACGGCGGCCCAGCGCAAACGTTCCGGTTCCGACGGGACGCCGCTGAGGAAGGCGGTGATGTAACCGGCGTCGAAGCTGTCGCCGGCGCCGATGGTGTCAACGACGTCGAGCACCAGCCCAGCCGCCCGGTGCACCTCCTGGTCGGAGTCGACGGAGAATCCGCCTTCGGCTCCGGCCTTCACAACAACGCGCGGTTTCAGCGCGGCGAGTGCCGACGCGGCGGCGAGGTCGTCGGCGAGTGTTTCGCCGGTGACCGCCCGCGCGATTGCGATCACTTCCTCCCGGTTGGGTAGGAAGACGTCGACGCTGGGCAGCACCTCGGCCAGGCCGTCCCAGAGTTCGGCCGGATCCCAGTTTGTGTCGAGGCTCGTCGTGATTCCCCGCCCGCGCAGCCAGCCGAGCAATGTCGGCAGTTCTGCCGCCAGGGCGGGTTGCAGGAAGTACGACGCTATGTGAACGTGCCGAGGCTCGAGGAGTTTCACGGCGGCGCGCACGTCTGCCGCGCGCAGTACCGGAATCGTTCCCGGGAGCGTGAGGATGGCCCGATCGATGGACTTCGCAAGAATGATGGACAGCCCGGTCGGCAAGTCGGCACGGACGACGAATGGCGCGGTGTCGACGCCGCGTTCGTCGAGTCGGGCCCGGACCAGACGGCCGAAGTCGTCGTCTCCGATGGCAGCGATCATGGCGGTGGCCACCCCGAGCCTGGCAAGTCCGGCCGCGACGATGGCCGCGCTGCCGCCGAGCACCAGGTCGGCGCTGTCGAGGAGTTGCTCGGCCTGGCCGAAGCGGGGCACGACATCGCCGCTGATGATGAGGTCAGGGTTGGCGTCGCCGACGACCAACACCGTGCACGAGCCGTCGCCGCTCATCCTTTGATCCCGGAGAAGGTCATGGTCGCCATGAACTGACGCTGCGCGAACAGGAAGAACAGAATGAGCGGCAGCGTAGCGACCACGTTGCCGGCCATGAGCAGGTCCCACTGGGTGCGCCGGGTGGACTGGAAGTTCGCGATGCCGAGCTGGAGCGTGAACGCCTGGTCGTTGTTGATCGCGATGAGCGGCCAGACCAGGTCGTTCCACGACCCGAGGAGTGTGAAGATGGCCAGGGTCGCGATGGCCGGTCGTGCGAGAGGCAGCACAATGCGGAAAAACACCTGCAACCGGGTGCAGCCGTCGATCATCCCGGCTTCCTCGAGTTCCGCGGGCAGAGAGAGGAAGAACTGACGCATGAGGAAGATGCCGAACGCTGTCGCCAGCCACGGCACGATCGCGGCGCCCAACCCGTCAAGCAGGCCGAGGGTGGCGAACAGAATGTAAGTCGGGATCATCAGCAGCTGGGTCGGGATCATGATCGTGGCGAGAATCAGGAAGAATCCGACGCTGCGACCGGCGAACTTCAGTCGCGCGAAGCCATAGCCGGCCAGGGAGCACAGCACGATGTTCGACAGGATCGCGGTGCCCGACACGATCACCGTGTTTCCGAGCCACCGCACGACATCCGTCTGTGTGAAGAGCTTGATGTAGCCGTCGAAGGTGAGATGCGATGGCACAAACGGCGGCGGGAAGGTGACAAGCTCCTTCTCAGGTGAGACCGAAGCGAGCATCATCTGCACGAACGGCAGCAGGAACAGGATGGCGATCGGGATGAGCACGAAGTGCCACCAGCTGAACCGGCGTTTACGGCGCCGCGGGGCATCGACGGGGCGCGTCGCAACGTGTTCGAAGGAGGTCAGGACCTCGCTGAGGACGGTGGTCGACATCAGAATGCCTCCAGGTTGCGTTTGCGGGAGTAGACAACGACGATGATGGTGATCAGCAGGGTGGCGGCGAACAGCACATACGCTGCCGCCGATCCGTAGCCGAACTGCAGGGTTTTGAATGCTTTCTCGTAGAGGAAGTACACGATGGTCTTCGTGGCGTCGAGCGGGCCGCCGCGGGTGGTCGTGTAGACGAGGTCGAAGAGCTGGATGGCACCGATCGTCTGCCAGATTGCGACGAAGATCGTGACCGGTGACAGCTGTGGCCACACGACCCGCCAGAAGGTCTGCCAGTGGTTCGCCCCGTCGATGCGAGCGGCTTCGAGCAGCTCGCCGGGAATGTCCTGCAGGGCCGCGAGGTAGATGACTGTTGTGAACGCAGCCTGACCCCACAGCGACATGATGGCGATCACCACCATCGCCTGCGACTGATCCTCCAGCCACCCTTGCTGCGGCAGACCGAACACCCGCAACACGTTGTTCACGATTCCGTACTGCGGGCTGAACAGATAGGTGGTGAGTACACCGGTCGAGGCGGCCGAGACCACGAAGGGCACAAAAATCGCCGTGCGGTAGATGCCGATGAAGCGGATGCTTCGGTTCAGCGCCACCGCGAGAAACAGGCCGAGAAGAACGGATGCCGGCACGAAGAGGACGGTGAAGCCGAGGGTGTTGACGACGGCCTTGCCGAATTCTTCATCGGTGACCAGTTCGGCGTAGTTCGCACCGCCCACGAACTGGGCTTCGCTGAAGCCGTCCCAGTTCTGCAGAGAGAGGACGAACGCCCACAGGGCCGGGAAGATCGACAGGCCGAGGATGATGAGCGTGGCCGGGCCGACGAATCCCCAGCCGGTCAGACTCGTGCGCCAGCCGGGGCGGCGCCCGCTTTCGCGGCCTCCCGGCTTCACCCCGGGTGCGGCGGTGGTGACAGACTCCAAGACGGGTGCCCGTCGCGCCTTCAGCATGACCAGGTCCTAGTCGCTGAGGGCTTGGTCGGCTATCGTGGCAGCCTTCTCGAGGGCGGACTTCGGATCGCCCTGCCCCTGCAGCACGTCGGAGATCGCTGATCCGATCGCCTCGGAGAGGCCGACGTATCCGGGGATCGTCGGGCGTGGCTGCTGGGCATTGGCCATGTTCTCGGCCATCACGTCAAGTCCGGGGTAGGTGGCGACCTGTTTCTTGAACGCGTCGGATTCCACCTCGGAGCTGCGCAGCGGCAGGTTGCCCACCTCAACGTTCCAGCGTTCGTCCTGGGCGGCATCCGTGAGCCATTTGGTGAACTGGAAGGCCCAGTACTCACGGTTCTTGTCCTTGTGGTCGAACAGCGCCCAGATGTCGGCGCCGGACACCGTCTGGTGGTCACCGTCCGTTCCCGGCAGCTGCACGACGCCGTAGTTCGTGCCTGCGGTCTTGAAGTCGGCAAGTTGCCATGGCCCAGACGTGATCATCCCGATGCGGTCGCTGGCGAACAGCTGCGCGAACTTGGTGTCAGTCTGGTCGAGGTAGATGCTCTTGTCTTCGATGGCCATGTCGCGCAGGTCTGTGAGCGCGTCGACACCCGCCGTCGAGGCGATTTCGGACTTCGTGGAGTCGTCGCTCAGAATCGTCCCGCCGTTCTGCCAGAAGTGCGGCCAGAACTGCCAGGTGGTCTCCTCCGAGCCCGACACCGAGTAGGCGTAGCCGTAGGTCTCGGTCGGCGCATCCGTCAGCCGCTTGGCGGCACTCCGGAAATCCTCCCAGCTCCAGTCGGAGGTGGGGTAGTCCACCCCGGCGCTATCGAACACGGTCTTGTTGTAAATCAGCGAAAGATTGTCGACGATCGCCGGGAAGCCGATGGTCTTGGTCCCGGTGGGTTGGGAGGTGGCGCGTGCGGATGCGGAGAACTCGTCCCAGTTCACGTCGGCTTCGGCGACCTGCTCGGTGATATCGAGGGTGCGCCCCGAGGATTCCAGCTGACCCGCCCACGACCCGAACGCATAGGAGATGTCGGGGTACTTGTTGCCGGCGAATCCCGCGGAGAGTTTCTGCAACAGGTCCTCGGTGGAGGACGCGCCGGCTGAGACCTCGATGGTCACGTTGGGGTTGTCCGCCTCGAATTCCTCCACGAGCTGCTCGAGGACCTTCTGGGCTTGGTCGGTTTGACCCGTCCACATCTCCAGCTTCACCTGCGCGTCGGGGTTGAGTTCCGTGGCGCCCTGGGCGGCGCCACAGCCCGTGAGCGACACGATGAGGGCTGCCCCGAGCACGAGGCCGGAAACCCGCATCAGTGCGGTGCGGGGAAAGGTGCGCTTCATCATTGAATCCTCTTTCAGTTCGGGTGACAGTAGCGAATCGCTTCTCGGGATCTAGCCGAGAACGATGGAGCGGGTGAGGTGTCGCGGGGTGTCCGGGTTCAGGCCGCGCAATTCTGCGACGGCTACAGCGAGGCGCTGGGCCTGCGCGAGTTCGATGAGCGGGTCGTGCGAGCTGGTCACGACGTGCGCACCGACGGCCTCGATTTGTTCGACGAGGTTGTCATCGCTGCGCCCGATCATCCAGACGAGTGACCCTGGTCCAGCGACGGCGAGCGGTCCGTGACGGTAGTCGAGCAGCGGGTAGGACTCCGACCAGGCCTGTGCGGCCTCGCGAATCTTGAGTGCGGCCTCCTGGGCGAGGCCATGGGTCCAACCGCTGCCGAGGTAGACGAAGTGGCTGAGGAGGGAGACGTCGATCGGGAGAGGCCGTGCCAGCAACGCCTCTGCCGCGGCCGGCAGCGCGGAGACATCCTCGCCGAACGCCGCACGGGCGAGCAGCAGGAAAGTGGTGGGGAATCGGGTCTGCACGACCGACTCCTCGTCAGCGAAATCCAGCAGGAGCACGTCGTCGACAACTGCAACGACCGGAGAATCGGCGACTCCGGTCACAACGATAGTGCGCACGCCGGCCGGCACGGCGCTGAGCGCCTCGAGAACCTCGGTCGTGGTGCCGGAGCGCGTGAGTGCGATGACGGAATCGTACCCGCGCCAGACCCGCGGTTCCGACGCGTAGGCCGCGTCGGTGATGCCGAGGCCTGCGCTCTCCCGGAGCGCCGCGAACGACTCCGCGACGAACGCGCTGGTCCCGCATCCGATCACGAGTACGCGCTCTCCTGGCCGCGCGAGGAGGTCGGTGGCGCGCTCGACGTGGGTGAGTGCCTCTCGCCAGATGCGCGGCTGGCTGTCGATTTCGCGGGCGGTGAGTGTCACGGGTGTCCTCCAGTTGCCGCCGACCGGATGGGCCGGAAAGCGTTCTGATGATCATCTCTCAAAATGAGCGACCAACAACTAGAATGTCCATATCGCTCACTCTGAGTGACTATTTGCGGTGAGAGGATGTGCTACCTGTGCCTGATTGGGATGGAATCTCTGCCTTGAGGCTGGCCGACTGGACCCCGCGCAGTCAACTGCGGGCAGCCGAGACGGTCGTGAACCGACCTGCATACGCGGCGATCGACATCCACAATCATTTGGGGCGTTGGCTCAGCGACGGGGAGTGGATGGTCCCCGATGTTGACGACCTCGTCGCGGTGCTGGACGCACACGGCGTCGAGACGATTGTCAATCTCGACGGCATGTGGGGCGATGAAGTGACCGCCAATGTCGAGCGCTATGACCGGGCGCACCCGGGGAGGTTCCTCACCTTCTGTCAGCTGGATTGGGCGGTGCTGGCCGAAGCCGACGGTGTCGGGCAACTGCTGGAGTCACTCGACGACAGTGTGTCGCGTGGCGCCCGCGGACTGAAGGTCTGGAAGAACCTGGGCCTGACGGTGAGGGATGCGGACGGTTCGCTCATCCGGCCCGACGATGCCAGGGTTGTCACCGTGCTGCAACATGCCGGCACCCTCGGGCTGCCGGTCTTGATCCACACCGCGGATCCGATCGCCTTCTTCGAACCGGTCGATGCGTTCAACGAACGTCTCGACGAACTCGCGACCGCTCGCGACTGGTGGTTCGGTGACCGGGACAGGCACCCGAGCTTCGACGAGCTACTCGACGCGCATGCTGCCCTCGTGCTGGCCTGTGCGGAAACGACCTTCATCGGTGCGCATGTGGGCGGAGCGGCGGAGGACCTGGACCGGGTCGAGCGCCTGCTCGCCGCTGCCGACAACTACACGGTCGATATCGCCGGGCGCATCGCGGAACTCGGCCGCCAGCCGCGGCGTTTCGCCCGCCTGGTCGAGGGATTCCCCGATCGGGTCCTGTTCGGTACCGACACGTATCCAGTGTCCGGAGAGCAGTATGCCCTGCACTACCGCTTCATCGAGACCGATGACGAGGGCTTCCGTTACGACCCCGGCAGCAGCATCCCCGGACAAGGCCGATGGGCCGTCTCCGCGCTCGATCTTCCGCCGCAGCGCCTCGAGGCGTTGTACCGAGGCAATGCCAGGCGAGTGCTCGGTCTCGACTGACCTCAGGCTCCCAGTCGGGCGAAAGAGATCACCCGGCACAACTGGGCCACGAGCGCGACCGTCGCGTCGCGGGCCGCCCGGCTAAATTTGCGCGGGTCGATCACGTCTGGCGCTGCGGCGAGGGAAGCTCGCAGTGCGGCGGTGCTCGCGATGTTGAGGGCGGTGCCGACATTGACCTTGCGGATACCGGCCTCGACGGCCTGCCTGATCATGTCGTCGGCGATGCCCGACGAGCCGTGCAACACGAGCGGCACGGAGACACTAGCGGCCAGGCGTCCCACTAAGGGAAGGTCGATGACCGCCGAACGCTCGAGCATGGCGTGCGAGCTTCCGACGGCGACGGCCAGGCCGTCGACGCCGGTCTGCTCGACGAAGGAGCGCGCCTCGTCGGGGTGTGTGCGCACTCCGGGAGCATGAGCGCCGTCTTTGCCGCCGATCGCGCCCAGTTCAGCCTCGACCCACAGCCCTGCAGCCTGAGCATCCTCGGCGATGCGCCGGGTGGCCCGCACATTGTCGCTGTAGTCCAGTCGCGACGCGTCGAACATCAGCGAGCCGATGCCGAACTCGCCAGCTCGTGCGAGAATTTTCCGCACCAGGTCCGCATCCTCGAGGTGGTCGAGGTGGATGCCGATCGGGACGGATGCTGCGTCGGCGAGCTCGCGGCAGGCAGCGAGAATGGGCCACGGCGAACCGTGGAAGCGGATGGCGTTCTCGCTCAGCTGCAGGAGAGCGCCGGTGCCGGCCGTACTGGCCCCGGCCACGATCGACTCGGCGTGATCGAGGGTGATCACGTTGAAAGCAGCGACGGCCCCGCCGTCGGCCGAAGCCTGCGCCACGAGCCGACGCGTCGACGTGAGGCTCACACGCTGACCGTGCCCGGAATCTCCAGCCGTCCACCGAGTGCGCGGGGAAGCAGTCCGGCGTGCAGTTCGGTGAGTTCGTCGCAGAGCGCCCAGATCTGCTCCGGAGTGAGGGTGGAGCTCGCGTTCGGATCCATCAGCACCGCCTGGCGCACCAGAAGGGGGTCTCCAGTGCGTGCGGCCTCGATCGTGAGGGCGGCGACAGCCAGGTAGGTGCGGTTCAGAGCGGCGCCAGCCTCGGGGATCGAGCCGAACGGCAGCGGGTGCACCCCGTCGCAGTCCACGCGACTGGGCACCTCGACAACGGCGCCCTGCTGCAGATTGTCGATGAGCCCGTCGTTGACCACGTTGGCGTGGATGACGCGCTCGGTGCCCGTGAGCAGAGAGTGAATGATCTGCGGGGCGTACTCGGCGGCGCCCTCCTCCAGCTCGAGGTCCTGATCGGCCGCCAGCAGCTTCTTCGCGTGCTCGAACTCCGCCACGTTCTCTTCTGAGATACCGACGTATTGAAGCGGTTCGATTCGGAAACGCTCGATCTGCTCGTCGGAGTGCAGGAACCAGTCCAGGTACTCCGAGGAGTGTTCGCTGGTCTCGGTCGGGTAGTAGCCGATGCGCTTGAAGATCTCGACACGGACACGGCGCTGTAGTTCAGGATCGGCTGCAATCAGCTCGCGTAACACCGGATAGAGGTCAACGCCGTCCCGGCTCCACTCGAGCAGCCACGCCTGATGATTCACCCCGGCGGCACGGTAGTGCGTGCCGTCCAGCGGCACCCCGATCAGCTCACAGAGGTCGTTCACCGTCCAGTGCACGCTGTGGCAGAGCCCGACGACCTTGAGTTCAGGCGCCACCACCGACATCCACCACACGTTCATCGCCATCGGGTTCGTGTAATTCAGGAACCAGGCGTCGGGGCAGAGTTCGAGCATGTCGTGCGCGATGCCTGACAGGACCGGGAAGGTTCGGAGGGCACGGAACACCCCGCCGACACCGGTTGTGTCGCCGATCGTCTGCCGCAGGCCGTATCGGGCAGGAACCTCCAGGTCGATGCGGGTCGCGGCGATGCCCCCCACCTGGATCATGTTGACGACCACATCTGCGCCCTCGAGTGCTTCCCGGCGGTTCAGGGTGGCGACGACAGTGATGTCCCGGCCGAATCTGCGGTTCACCTGCAGTGCGGTGCCGTGCGCAACCGCCAGCCGGTCGGCATCGATGTCATGCAAGACAAGCGTGAACGCGGGGAGATCGTCGAAGCGGGCCAGGTCGGCGACAAGCTGGCGAGTGAAAACGACGCTCCCGGCGCCAAGGAAAACAATCTGTGTCATGCACTGATCTTGGGACGTATTGCACAGACTACGCAACTGAATGAGCATTTTATGTATAAAATGATCACTGCAGATGATTGGCCAGCGCCAGAATGGGGAAAACGTGAGTGCCTCGGACGAAAGTTCCTTCGCCGCCATCCAGGGCGGGTCAGCCAAGCGCGCCCAGCGGATGGTGGGAATTCTCGATCTTGTCGCCGCCCGCGGTCACCTGACCTTGGACGCCATGGCAGCAGAATTGAGTATCTCTGCCGCAACAGCTCGTCGCGACCTCGCCGTACTCGCCGACCAGAAACTCCTGATCCGAACACACGGAGGCGCCACGTCGATAAGTCACGGCACCGAACTCCCCGTCGTGCTGCGCGACACCAAGTTCCAGGATGCGAAACGACTCATCGCTCGCCGCACGGCAGCCCTCATCCCCCTCGAACGCCACGCAGTCGCCCTGAGCGGAGGGACCACGACTGCCGGGGTCGCGCGAGCATTGGCCGGGCATCGAGAACTCACCATCGTGACCAATTCCCTGTCGATCGCGGGCCTTGTCACCCTGTACCCGCAACTGAAGGTGATAATGACCGGCGGTGTCCTCCGACCTCAGTCGCTCGAACTGGTCGGGGTGCTTGCGGAGAACACGTTCAGCGCGGTCAACGTCGGCACGGCGATCCTCGGTGCCGACGGTGTGAGCGCTGCGGCGGGAGTGACGACCCACGATGAGACCGAAGCGCGAACCAACCATGCCATGGTCGCGAAGGCGCAGCGCACCATCGTCGTCGCCGACGGCTCGAAGATCGGCCGTGTTGCTCTGGCCCAGATGTCGGAGCTCGATCAGATCGATTTTCTGATCACAGATAGTTCCGCCGACGCCGTCGAACTCGACCGCATTCGGCAAGCCGGCGTCAGGGTGATCCTGGCTGACACCGAATGAGCGCCAGTGCGCCCACGACGTCCAGGCGTGGACCATCTCGATGATTCCCCTGGAAGGGAATACCGGCGGGCAGACACCGCCATAATCGAGGTATGACGAGCAATGATGCATACGAGGCCGCCCGCAACTCGATTCTCAGCGGACGAACGTCCCTGGGAATCGAGCTGGGGTCGACCCGCATCAAGGCATGCCTGATCGGTGAGGACCTGTCCGAGGTCCTCGCCGTCGGCAGCCACGAGTGGGAGAACAAGTTCGTCGACCGGGTCTGGACCTACTCGTTGGACGACGTGTGGTCCGGCATCCAGGCCGCGCACGCCGCCCTCATCGCCGACATCGACGCGAAGTACGGCATCCGGCCGGAGGGCTACGGCGCGATCGGCGTCTCGGCGATGATGCACGGCTACCTCGCGTTCGACGCCGCGGGCGACCAGCTGGTGCCGTTCCGCACCTGGCGCAACACCACCACCGGGCCCGCGGCGGCCCAGCTGACCGAGCTGTTCGGTGTCAACATCCCGCTGCGCTGGTCGATTGCCCACCTGCACCAGGCCGTCATCGACCACGAGCCGCACGTGCCGCGGCTCGACTTCATCACCACCCTGGCCGGCTACGTGCACTGGCAGCTCACCGGCCGCAAGGTCCTCGGCGTCGGTGACGCGTCGGGCATGTTCCCCATCGACGCCGCCACCGCCGACTACGACGCCGAGCTCCTCGCCCGCTACGACGGCCTGGCCGCCGGGTCCGCTCCCAACCTCAGCCTGGTGGCGGTGCTGCCGAAGGTTCTCGTTGCCGGCAAGCCGGCCGGTGACCTCACGGCTGCGGGTGCGGCGCTCCTGGACCCGACCGGTGCGCTGCGACCCGGCTCCGTGCTGTGCCCGCCAGAGGGCGACGCAGGCACCGGCATGGTCGCCACCTGCTCAGTCGCCCCGCGCACCGGCAACGTCAGCGCCGGCACCAGCATTTTCGCAATGGTCGTGCTCGAACGCCCACTCACCCAGGTGCACCATGAACTCGACCTGGTCACCACCCCGGCCGGCGATCTTGTCGCGATGGTGCACTGCAACAACGGGGCAAGCGAGCTCGCCGCGTGGGCCGGGATGTTCGGCCGCTTCGCCGCGGCCAGCGGCAACCCCGTCTCGAGCGACGCGGTCTTCGACGCCCTGTTCCGTGAGGCGCTCGAGGGCGACGCGGATGCCGGCGGACTGCTGGCCTACAACCACCTGGCCGGCGAACCCATCGCCGGTCTCACCGAGGGTCGGCCGCTGTTCGTGCGCACCCCCGACAGCCGGCTCACGCTGGCCAACTTCATGCGCGCCCAGCTCTACGGCGTGTTCGGCACGCTCAGCCTGGGCATGCGGGTGCTCGCCGAAGAGGGCGTCCAACTCGACGCGATGTTCGCGCACGGCGGGCTCTTCCGCACCGCCGGTGTCGCCCAGCGCTTCCTCGCCGGTTCCCTGGATGCCCCGGTCTCGGTCGCCGAGACGGCGTCGGAGGGCGGTGCCTGGGGCATCGCGGTCCTGGCGGCCTACACCTCCGCCGTCGCATCCGGAGTGGACCTCGATCTTGACGGCTACCTGCGCGAGCGGGTGTTCGTAGGCCAGGACTTCGAGACCGTCGCCCCCGACTCGGTCGACGTCGCCGGTTTCTCCAGCTACCTCGACCGCTACGCCGCGGGCCTCGCCGTCGAACGGGCCGCCGTCGAGACGCTCTGATTCAAGCGCCGCCACCACCTTCGAACCGCGATGGAAGGACCCACATGGAACTGATCTTCGTGCACGGCGCCCTGGTGCGCGACGGGCAGTGGTGGTGGCAGCGGAGTGCTGACCTTCTGCGGGAACGCACCGGCATCCGCAGCCGGGCCCTGGCGCTGCCGTCCTGCGGCGAGACGACGTCGGAGCAGATGGCCGGCGGCCTGATCATCGATGCCGCAGCGCTTCGTCGCGAGCTCGATGACGTGGACTCGGCGGTCGTGGTCGGCCATTCATATGGCGGAACCGTCATCGCCGAGGCCGGCGCGCATCCCTCAGTCGCGCACCTGCTCTATGTGTCGTCCTATCTGCCCGAGATCGGGCAGTCGCAGGGCGCGATCATGAGCGATGAGAGCGACCCGGTCTCGATCGCGGTCAACGATGACGGCACGCTCGGCGTCTCGGGTTACGACGTGACCACCTTCGGCAGCCGATTCCTGCAGGATGCCGACGCTGACACCCAGCGCAAGGCCTGGGAGCGGGTGACCGTGCAGGCCGTCGGAGCGTTCATGACGCCCACCACCGCTGCCGGCTGGCAGGGCGTCGACTCGACCTACATCGTCTGCGGGCAGGACCGCAGCACGTCGGTGGAGTTGCAGCGTTCCCATGCCGAGCGAGCCACGCGCGTTGTCGAGATGCCGACCGGGCACCACCCGTTCATCACCCGTCCCGACCTGATCGTCGAGCAGCTGGAGGCCCGGCTGCGGCACCCGAATTCCTGATCCGAGCGCTGGCTGGCCGGGACCCTGAACGACGCGATGCGCTAGTCCGGGCGAGGTGCGCCGTCACCACCAGAACGGCTCCTGGGTTGTCTCGGGAGCTTCCAGGCGCTGGATGTCGTCGGCCGAGAGCTCCTCGTATTCTGTTGACGGGCCGGCCGGGCGAATTGCGGAGCCGGGGCGAGCGGATCGCGATATCCCTCAGTGGAGGCCAACCGGGAGTTCGTCACGAAATCGGTGGAATATTTCGTTTCTGTGCGGCGCGTTCCCCACGAAGTCACCGGAATCCGCTCCGGTGGCCGTGCCCGGCACTATCGTGTCTCCCGTGAGCAGTCGCCGTAATCTCGGGTCGCAGTCGTCCCTGCGTGAGGCCAACCGCGCCCGGATTCTGGACGCGATCACCCACTACGGCGCTCTCACCCAGGTGGAACTGGCCGCGGTCACCGGGCTGTCGCCGGCCACGGTCTCGAACATCGTCAAGGAACAGGCTGCCGTGGGGGTGCTGAAGACCACACCCACCTCGCGGAGCGGCCGCCGAGCCGTGCGCGTCACGCTCGCCCGCGAGATGGGCCTGGTGGTGGGCCTGCACGTGTCCAACCGGCAGCTGAGGCTGGCCCTGGCCGACGCCGGGCACCAGGTGTTGGCCGAACGGATGCTGCCGCTGGCCCGCGACCACCGGGCCGACAGCGAGCTCGACAGGGTGATGCTGCTCATCCAGGACATGGCCGAATCGGTCGGCGCCGGTCAAGACGAGGTGCTCGCGGTCGGGGTGGGACTGGCCGCGCCGGTCGACCCCCGCACCGGCGTCATCGCCACCGCCGGCTTGCTGCGCGGCTGGGACGGTGTGCCCGTCGCCGAGGAGCTCGAATCCCGGCTGCATCGGCCGGTATTCGTCGACAATGAGGCCAATCTCGGCGCGCTCGCCGAATACCGCATGGGCGCGGCCCAGGGCATCCGGCAGGCGGCCTACCTGCGCGTGTCGCACGGCGTCGGCGCCGGCCTCATCGTCGACGGCCGGGTCTACCGCGGCGGCAGCGGCAAGGCCGGCGAAATCGGCCACCTCACCCTGGACGAGCAGGGCCTGGTCTGCCGGTGCGGCAACCGCCGTGGCTGCCGTTCGCCGGGAATCCCCGGGCGCTCGCGTGGTCGTGGCGAGCTATCTCCTTGCGCCAGGCACCTTCGCCGGGCTAGCCCGCGAGGCCGGCGCCGATGTGGTCACCGCGGAATTGCTGGTTGACGGCGAGGAGCCGCCCGCCGCGCTTGTCGACATTGTCGTCGACCGTTATCTGGCGGCCGTCTCGGCACTGCCGGGCACCGCCCGCTAACGCTTCCCCGCCGCGGCCGGCCGCCATCGGGGAGCATCCGACCTCAGTTGCCAGTTGCGGCCCTCTGGGCGCTGCCAAGGGGCGACAACGGGCAACTCAGCTGACCTCGCCGAGCTGACTTGCCAGTTGCCGCCCCTCCAGGGCGTCCAAGGTGCGGCAGCTGGCATGTCGCCGGCGTGCCGTCTGGGGAGACATTGCCCGAGGTGCCGCGCAGTTCCCCATGCCACCCGCTGAAGGGCGCTTCGGCGCAGTCGGCGCAGGAACCGACGCCAGCGCTAGGAGGCCGCTGAACAACTTTGGGTGCGGGTGTCGCTTATTTAAGGCGCGCCTGCGGCGGGTCGGCTCTTGGTCGTTAAGACTGGGGTGATGCAGGGTTGTGATGATGGTCAGCGTGAGATTTACGATGTCGATGCCGTAGCGGGGCACTTGCTTCCGCCTGGATCGGTGTTCGCTTTCCTTGCAGCGCACCGTCGGGAGCTGTTTCCCGACGATGCGTTTGCGGACTTGTTTTCCTCGCAGAACGGCCGCCCGTCAATACCGGCGGACGTGATCGCGTCGGTGATGGTGTTGCAAACACTGCACAACCTTTCCGACAGGGAAGCGGCCGAGGCGTTGACGTATGACCTGCGGTGGAAAGCCGCCTGCGGGTTCGCGCTGACTGAAACCTCTTTCCACCCGACCGTGCTGGTCTATTGGCGCAAACGCTTGGCTGCCAGTGACCGGCCGCACCGCATTTTTGAGGCCGTGACCGCGGTCATTGCCCAGTCCGGAGCATTGTCGGGGCGCAAACGCCGGGCGTTGGACTCAACAATTTTGGAGGATGCGGTTGCCCGGCAGGACACCGTCACGCAGCTGGTCGGACAGATCCGCCGTGTTGGCCGGGAGATCCCCGGCGCGGACGTGAGCGTCGCCGGCTTGACCGGCCATGATTACTCCCAGCCGGGCAAGCCCGACATTGCGTGGGACGACCGCGACGCCCGCGACGAGCTCGTCTCCCGCCTGGTCACCGATGCTCTCGCTCTGCTGGGCAGCATCAACGTCCATATCCTCAACAAGAAGCAGCAGGAAACCGTCGCGCTGCTTGCCTTGGTCGCCGGCCAAGACGTGGAACCCGCCGACGGGTCCGACGGGACCGACGGGCGGTGGCGGATCGCCCGCCGGGTCGCTCCCGACCGGGTGATTTCCACCGTCGATCCTGATGCCCGCCATGCGCACAAGAGCCGCCAGAAAAAGATCGACGGCTATAAAGCCCACGTCAACGCGGAGCCCGACACCGGGTTGGTGACGGCGGCAATGCTCACGAAAGCCTCTGGTTCGCAAAACAGCGACGCGGCTCGCGGCGGCGAGCTGCTCGCGGCCGACGTCAGCATCGGTGAGCAAAACATTGACGTGCTGGGTGATTCGGCCTATGGCAGCGGCGGGCTCCTGACCGAGATTCATGCCGCTGGGCACCGGCCGATCATCAAGCCGATGCCGCTGGGCCGAGCCGTTCCGGGCGGATTCACCATCGATGACTTCACCGTGGATGAAACCCTGCAGACCGTGACCTGCCCGGCCGGGAACGTCCGGTCGCTCAGCCCGAAACGACGGGCCAGTTTTGGTAGTTCGTGCCAGGCCTGCCCGCTGATGGCGCAGTGCACCACCGCGAAGTCCGGCAAGAAGATGCAGATTCATCCGCTGGATCAGGTTCGCCGGGAGCACCGCGTCACCGCTCAGGACCCGGACTTTCAAGCCGTTTATCGCCAGCACCGTCCAATGATTGAACGGACGCTGGCGTGGATGACGCGCGGGGCCCGGCGGGTCCGCTACCGCGGCGTTGCCAAGAACAATGCGGGGTGGGTGATCCGTGCTGCCGCGATCAATCTCAAACGGCTCCTCAACCTCGGTTTGACCAGCCAGAACGGGGTTTGGGCCCTTGGATAACACCCCGACGCACGAGGACCACCTCGGCGCACGGTCCCAGGCGGCAGAGCCGCCCACTACGGCCCCATCGATCAGCCCCGACGCGAGATCCCACCATCGTGGCCGATCGCTCAGTCGACCGCACAAAGCCCCACAGCGGAGCAAAAAAACACTCGAAGAACTCGCCGAGGCAACTGGACCCCTAATATTCAGCGCCCTCCTAGACCTCGAGGCCGTCGCGGATGATCGTCTGCCCGGTCGGCCACGCCCTGAATGGTGACGTCACCGGCGCACGTGCCGCGTTGCGATTAACCGGCCGCCGCCGCGTGCTCGGCCTGCACCTGCGCCGCGCGGGCGCGCAGGGCGTCGACGACGGTGCGCACGGCCAGACGCTCGGCACGGTCCGGGCGCATCAAGGCAACGATCTGCCTTTCCGCGTCGAACCCGCGCAGGGGTTTGAGCACCATCCGGCCGGGTTGGTTTCCGCCGGAGGTGTACCGGGGCACCAGGGCGATGCCCAGGCCCGCCATGATGAACGACTCGATCAGGCGCATGTCCGCGAATCGCTGGGTGACCCGGGCCCGGCCGCCGGTCTGCTGTTCGATGTCGTGCAGGATGCGTTCGAACGGGTAGCCGTTCGGCACCCCGATCCAGGTCTCACCGATCACATCGCTCGCGCCGAGGGAGGCGCGGCCGGCCAGGCGGTGGTCAGCCGGCAGGCCCACGTCAAGCGGTTCGGTCATCAGCGGCACCGAGGTGAGTCCGCGGCCGCCCCACGTGAGCTGGCCGCGCATGCTGTGAGCCAGGACGATGTCGTAGTCCGAGGTGAGCGCCGGAAAGTCGCTGAGTTCCGGGTCCAGGTCTGTGCAGTGCACCGCGAGGCCGTCCAGGCCGGCGAGATCCTGTAGCACGCCGGGTAGCAGCATCTGCCCTGCGGTGGGAAACGTGACCAGGCTCACGTCGCCGGTGGCCGTGTTGCGGAAAGTGTCCCAGACCGCCCTCGCGCGCTCCAGGGCGACCGCGATGTCGGTGGCGCTCGCAGCCAGCGCGCGGCCGGCATCCGTGAGTATCAGCCCGCGCCCGCTGCGTTCGGTCAGCGGCAGACCGGCCTCGCGTTCGAGTACTTTCAGCTGCTGGGACACCGCTGACGGGGTGCGATGGGTGGCCAGCGCGACTGCCGTCACGCTGCCGCGCTCGGCCAGTTCGCGGAGCAATTCGAGGCGTTGCACATCCATAAAGCCAGCCTACATAGTCACTGCAGAACTATGTGATTGTGCTGAATGGTTGTTGGTGGTCTGATGAAGACGTCGGTTACCGGGCACCAGCCCGCAATAACACGGCCATTCACTTCCCTCGAAAGGCACGACCGTGTTTGTATTCATGATCCTCATCTCCGTTGTTGCCGCCGGCTCCATCGTCGGCACCGTCGTGGCCGTGAACAAGGATGGCTACGGTCGGGTTCCCGAGCGCAAGTTCGTTCGCAGCTTCTAATCACGCCGTCCCGCGCATGCCTGCAGCGTGCGCGGGGCGCGTACGCGCGTGGTGGCCTAAAGTAGCTCTGTGATGGATACCCGCAGAAAACTCATCGACCACATTTCGGCCGACGCCGTCTTCCACGGCGACTTCACCCTCACCAGCGGCAAGAAGGCCACCTACTACGTCGACCTCCGCAAGGTGAGCCTCGACCACCGGGTCGCCCCGCTGATCGGCCAGGTCATGCTCGACCTGATCAAGGACATCCCGGATGTCGTGGCCGTCGGCGGCATGACCATGGGTGCCGACCCCGTCGCCACCGCGATCCTGCACCAGGGCGCCGCCCGCGGCCTCGCCTATGACGCGTTCGTCGTGCGCAAGGAGCCCAAGGACCACGGCCGCGGCCGCCAGGTCGAAGGCCCCGACCTTGCCGGTAAGCGGGTCATCGTGCTCGAAGACACCTCGACGACCGGCGGGTCGCCGCTGGCCGCCATCGAGGCGCTGCTCAAGGTGGGAGCCATCATCGCCGGAGTTGCCGTGGTCGTGGACCGCAGCACCGGGGCCCGCGAAATCATCGAGGCGGCCGGCTATCCGTACTACGCGGCCATTGGGCTCGAGGACCTGGGACTGAGCTGATGCCAGACCACAAGGGCAGTGACGACGACAAGAACCTCGGCCTCGACTGGCTCGCAGCCCAACTGAACGCCGACGGCAGCAGCAAGTCCGCCGGCGAGGGCGACGATTCCGACGAGGGCGACGGTGCGGCGGATGCCCGGCCCGACTCCGCTCCCACCGTCGCGCTTCCAGTTGCACCGGCCCCGCGCCCGGCCAGCCTCGCCTCCGAGCGGCCCGCCGACGCCACCGCTCCCGTCGAATCCGCACCGGCTCCCGAGGCCGGCGGCTTCCGCTGGGGCCTCACCCCGACCATCGAGCCCGCCCCCGCCCGCCGTACCCCTCCGCCGGCCAAGGCCACCCCCGCCACGCCCACGCCCGCCGCCGCCCCGTCCGTCGTTCCTGCCTCACCAGCCCCGGTTCCCGTGACGCCGGCCGCCGCCGTGCCGCCGTCCGTCGTTCCGCCGGTGGCCCCTGCCCGCCCTGCCGCGCCCGCACCGGTGAGCGACACGCAGCCCTCCCAGCCCCTCACCAAGACGCCGGCAGCGCCGCGCCGGTCCCCGGCCGACCTCGAAGCAGCCCCCTGGTGGACGACCCCGGCCCAGTCCAGGCTGGAGCCCACAGCGGAGGAAGCGGCCGCTGCAGAGGGCCGTCGCACACCGGCCAGCCCGCTGGACACCGGCGTCGAACCGCGCACCGCTGCCGCCGCATCCGCCGCGTCCGCACCGCACCGAGCCGCCCACGTGGCCGCGCCGGCTGCCGACGAGCCGCCGGCCGCGCTGCCGGTGTCCGCAGCGACCGCGGCCGCGGCCACCGGCGCGGTCGCGCCGTCCCCCGTCACAGACGCCCACGCCGCACCGGAGCCCACGACCGGCGAGCCCGGCCCCCGCCGCAGCCGTCCGGCCGAGGGAACACCGCCGAGGCGCCCGACCACGCGCAGCCTGTACTGGGCCGGTGGCGCCGTGCTCGCCGTGCTCGTGATCATCGGACTGTTCTTCCTGGGCCAGAACCTGGGCGGCTCCCCGGTGGCCGCGCCCACGGAATCCGCGTCGGCCGAGCCCAGTGCCACGCCGACTCCCACGGCGCCCCCCGAGCCCGCTGCCAGCGCGCCCCTGGCCGCCGGCGTGTACGCCTGGGACGCCTTGTTCGGGACCGAATGCCTGGAGCCGTACACCTCACCGTGGGACGAGGAGTTCACCGTCGTGGACTGCGCCACCCCGCACACGGCCCAGCTGGTGTACCGGGGCACCCTCGAGGGCGACAGCGGTTCGCCATTCCCCGGTGAGCAGGCGTTCGCCGACCAGATCAACGTGCTCTGCAGTGCTCCCGGTGTGATCGACTTCGGGGCCGCCGGCGCCTACGCGGATGTGCAGCTGCAGGGTAGCTACCCGGTCACCGCCGAGCAGTGGGATGCCGGTGACAGGTACTACTACTGCTTCGCCAGCCGGTCCTCCGGGGAGCCGCTCACCACGAGCCTGGCCCCGGTCGCCTGAGCGCTCGCCGCACCTGCGTGAAGACACACGACAGCCGGGCCCGGGGGCCCGGCTGTCGTGTGTGCGGGCGGATGCCGGCGGCTAGATCTCGTCGGACTCGATCGGCCCGGCGGCCAGGAGCTGGTGCACGCCGTCGAGGATCTCGTCCGGACGGAACGGGTAGCGGGCGATCTCGGCTGGGTCGCTGATTCCGGTGAGCACCAGAACGGTGTGCAGGCCGGCCTCGATCCCGGCCACGATGTCGGTGTCCATCCGGTCGCCGATCATGCCGGTGTTCTCGGAGTGCGCACCGATGCGGTTCATCGCCGAGCGGAACATCATCGGGTTGGGCTTGCCCACCACGTACGGTTCCATGCCCGTGGCCTTGGTGATCAGCGCGGCGATCGCGCCGGTGGCCGGCATCGGTCCCTCGGCGCTGGGGCCGGTGGCATCCGGGTTGGTCACGATGAACCGTGCGCCCTTCAGCAGCAAGCGGATGGCCTTGGTGATGGCCTCGAACGAGTAGTTGCGGGTTTCACCCACCACCACGTAGTCCGGGTTGGTCTCGGTCATGATGAAACCGGCCTCGTGCAGCGCCGTGGTGAGTCCGACCTCGCCGATCACGAAGGCCGTGCCGCCCGGGCTCTGCTGCTTGAGGAAGTCGGCCGTGGCCAGCGCCGAGGTCCAGATGCGTTCCTCAGGAACGTTCAGCCCGGACGAACGCAGGCGGGCCGACAGATCGCGTGGCGTGAAGATGGAGTTGTTGGTGAGCACCAGGAACGGCGTGCCCGCATCGGTCCACTGCTGCAGCAGTTCGGCAGCGCCGGGCAGGGGCTGATTCTCGTGCACCAGCACGCCGTCCATGTCGGTGAGCCAGCATTCGATCTCGTCACGGGTTCTCATGACTCGCTCCTTCTTTCGGGGCCGTTTCGCGAAGTCGCGGTGCGGCCTGCGCCTTCCAGACTATCGGGGAGAGGTTTCGGCCCGTCACCCCGCGGGCTGTACTCGTGTGCGGCGTCCAGCGGGCACTCAGCTGGTCAGCCAGATGGCCCCGGCGGCCTCCGCGGCCAACGGGTGCAGCTCACCTGCTGGCAGGCGCACCGTGGTCGCGTCGACCACGGCCAGCCGGCTGCCCGGGCGGATGCCGGCCTCAGCGAGGGCGCGCAGGACGGCCGGATCGCGATCACTGACCCGCAGCACCGTCCCGGCATGCCCCGGTGCCGCCTCCGCGAGCAGAACCGCGGGCACCCGCTCGCTGGAGCCGTCCGCGGCGGGGATCGGGTCGCCGTGCGGGTCGGCCGTCGGGTGGCCCAGATGGGCCTCGATGGCCTCGAGCAGCCTGTCGGAGATGGCGTGCTCGAGCACCTCGGCCTCGTCGTGCACCTCGTCCCAGGTGTAGCCGAGCTCACGCACCAACCAGGTTTCGATCAAACGATGCCGACGCACCACGGCCGTGGCTCGCATCCGCCCGGCCGGCGTGAGGGTGAGCGGGCCGTACGGCACGTGGGCGATGAACCCGTCGGCGGCGAGTTTCTTCACCATTTCGGTCACCGACGACGGGGCGATGCCCAGCCGGGTGGCCAGGACCCGGGGCGTGATCGGGTCCGGCTGCCACTCGGTGTGCGCGTAGATCGTCTTGAGGTAATCCTCGGCGGCGGGGGTGGTGGGTTTCATGACCCCTTCAGGGTAGCTGGCCGGTTCCGGTTCACGAACCGGTGAAGATCAGGACGAGCAGCACGGCGTTGAGGGTAACCAGCAGTACCGCGGCAATCGCGCCGGCGACCGTGGTGAACCAGCGATTGGCGTAGTCGCCGAGCAGCCCCTTCTGCGCCGTGAGCCAGACCAGGGGGATCAGCGCGAACGGGATGCCGAACGACAGCACCACTTGGCTGAGCACCAGCGCCTGGGTGGGATCGAACCCCACGCCGAGTATCAGCAGCGCCGGGATCAGCGTGACGACGCGGCGGAGGAGCAATGGAACCCGCAGCTTGAGCAGGCCCTGCATGATCTCGGCGCCCGCATAAGCGCCCACCGAGGTGGAGGCGAGGCCGGAGGCCAGCAGCCCGAGAGCGAACACCGTCGCGATCACCGGTCCGAGTGTGCTCTGCAAGGCCGCGTAGGCACCCTCCAGCGAGTCGGTGCCCGGCACCCCCTGCAGGGCAGAGGCCGCGAGCAGCAGGATGGCCAGGTTCACCGTGCCCGCGATGGCCATCGCGATCGTCACGTCCCACTTCGTCGCCCAGAGCAGGCGCCGGGTCGCGGCCGGTCCCTCCTGCATCGGGAACCGGTCCCGGGTGAGGGCGGAGTGGGCGTAGATGGCGTGCGGCATGATCGTGGCGCCCAGGATCGACGCGGCCAGGAGCACCGAGTCGGCGCCCTGGAAACGCGGCACCAAGCCGTCGATGACGCCGCCGGCGTCCGGCGGTGCGAAGAAGACGCCGGCAGCGAACCCCACTGTGATGATCAGCAGCAGGGCCACGATGACCCGTTCGAAAACGCGCGGGCCTCGCCGGGTCTGCACGGTGAGCACGATCATCGAGATGACGCCGGTGATCAGGCCGCCGGCCAGCAGCGGCAGGCCGAACAGCAGGTTGAGCGCCACGGCGCCGCCGATGATCTCGGCCAGGTCGGTGGCCATGGCCACCAGCTCGGCCTGCACCCAGTACAGCCGGCGGGCGGCCGGGCGCCGCAGCCGCACCCCGAGGATCTCCGGCAGGCTGGTACCGGTGACGATGCCCAGCTTCGCCGACAGGTACTGGATCAGCCAGGCCATCAGGTTGCCGGCCACGACCACCCAGACCAGCAGGTACCCGTACCGGGCGCCTGCGGTCATGTTGCTGGCCACGTTGCCCGGGTCCAGATACGCCACGCCCGCCACGAGTGCCGGGCCCAGCAGCCAGAGCAGCCGGGTCGAGGTGACCGAGCTCAGTGCGGGCGGGGTAGCCGGTTCGGCGACGGCGGCGGTCGCGGCTGGATCAGGTTGAGGCATTTCTAAAGCCTACAGATTATTTAGGTATCCCGAAACCCTGCACTGGACCGCCCATTGAGGACGCCGTCGTGGTTCGCGGCTCAGGTGCCGATGATGAGGACCAGTCCGTTGGGGCTGTTCGTCTCGGCGAGGAGCGCGGCCATCCGGTCTCGGTCCAGAGACGGGGGGCGAGAGGCGCGGTAGTGGAACTGCACTGAGATGCTCGGGGTCAGCCAGATCATGGTGCGGCTCTCCCCGGTGTTGGCGGGGTAGCCCCAGCTGAAGTAGAAGGACTGCTTGAGCCGGAACTTGGCCCCGATCACGGCCTGGAGGTGGCTGAGCAGGTCGTCGTCCAGGGTCACGGTCAGCGTGGAGTCATAGATGAACCGGCCCATCGCGACACCCCCCGGGTCGTGTGATCCTGCTGCCTCGCGCGGTCGCTCGGCATCGTCAGGTCCTCAATCTAGCGAGGCGCAGCTGGGGTGGGTCAGCCCCAGTCCGGGGTAGGCATCCGTCGGGTTGATGACCCTACTCGAGCACGTCCTCCGGCAGCTCCACGGCAGGCACCGCCGCTTTGCCGCGGGTGCGGATGGCCTCGCGCCCGGCCTTGAAGAGTTCGCTGAGGATGGGGATGCCCGAGAGCAGCACGATGCCGATGATGAAGTACTCGGAATAATCGGCGACGAACTGGATCTGCCCGAGCAGGTAACCCACCATGGTGAGGCCGACGCCCCAGGCGAACGCGCCGATCAGGTTGAAGGTCACGAAGGTGCGGTAGCTCATCTTTCCCACGCCCGCGGCGAGGGGCACGAAGGCGCGGAAGACGGGCAGGAAGCGCGCGATGATGACGGCCTTGCCGCCGTGCTTGGCAAAGAACGCGTTGGTGCGTTCCACGTTTTTCGGGTTGAAGAAACGGTTCTGCTCGCGCGCGAAGACGGCCGGTCCGGCCTTGCGGCCGATGCCGTAGGCCAACTGGTCACCGGCGAACGCGGCGACGAAGATGATCGCGCAGGTCACGAAGATCGGGAACGGTACGTCGCCGGTGGCGGTGAGCAGGCCCACTGTGAACAGGAGAGAGTCGCCCGGCAGGAACGAGAGCACGATGAAGCCGGTCTCGACGAACACCACGGCGGCGACACCCAGCAGCACGAACGAGCCGAACCAGCCGATCAGCCACTCGGAGTCAAGGAAATCGATTCCGAAGAGTGTGGGTTGCATACAGCTGCCTTCCGGTCGGGGTCATGATTGCGGTCTCGATCGGATGGTGCCGGTACCGAACGCGGTCGAAAACGCGGCGGCTACCGGCTGATGCGCACCCTGCGGTCAAGGGTAGCGAACCCGAGGTGAACGGAAGCTGGGTATCCGTCCAGGCCCAAGGGGGACCACGCCGGCTGCTGTGCCCAGTTTCGGTGCCAGCCGATTCGGTGCCCGTCCTAGGCGGGATACGGTGGTGCAGTGCCAGAACCGTTGAACCCCACGCCAGAACTGTCCACCAACGGGGTCGGTCCGTGGGCCGGCGAGTGGCCGGACGAGCCCTACTACGATCGCGACCTGCTCGAGCACGGTGACACTCGCAACGTGATCGACCGGTACCGGTACTGGACGATGGCGGCGATCGTCGCGGACCTCGACGAGAAGCGCAACCCGTTCCACGTGGCCATCGAGAACTGGCAGCACGACATGAACATCGGCTCCATCGTTCGCAGCGCGAACGCCTTTGGCGCCGACACCGTGCACATCATCGGACGCAAGCGTTGGAACAAGCGCGGCGCCATGGTCACCGACCGCTACCAGCACGTGCTGCATCACCCGGATGTGGCGGCGTTCGTTCAGTGGGCCCGTACCGAGAGCCTGCCCATCATCGCGATCGACAACCTGCCCGGCAGCGTGATCATGGAGACCTTCAGCTTTCCCGAGCGCTGCGTGCTGCTCTTCGGCCAGGAGGGCCCTGGTCTCTCGCCGGAGGCCGTCGCCGCCGGTGATGCCCTGGTGGAGATCAGCCAGTTCGGCTCGACCCGGTCGATGAACGCCTCCGCCGCCGCCGCGGTCACGATGCACGCCTGGATTCTTCAGCACAAATTCTGACCCGACCGGCGCGCCCGGGGGCTAGCGTGGAGTCATGACTGCGATCACCGACGATCTCCCCGCCAGACTCCTGCACGAAGCCCACGAAGGGTGGCGCGCCATCCTCGCCGGCAAGGGCGGTGATTACTACCAGCGCACCATGACCGGTGACGGCCTGCTGATCCTCCCCGGGGTGGTGCTCGGCCGCGACGAGGTGCGGGCCGCGTTCAAGGCCGCCGCGCCGCTGGACCGGTACGAGCTGCACGAGCCGGCCGTCATCCGGTTGGGCGACCACGCCGGCGTGTTGGTCTACCGGTCGACGGCCTGGCGCGGCGACGTCGCCACCGAGCTGCAGATGTCCACCACCTACCTCTTCGACGAGAACAACGGCGGCTGGTCCATCGCCGCCCACCAGGAGTCGCCCGTTTAGCCTCGATACCGTTCAGTTAAGCTTTCTCATGTTACGTTGTGGCTATGGCGCGTACAGGGTGGGTGAAGCCGGTCTCTGACCGTCGGTTGTCGGATTTAGTGTCGGTGGGTTTGTTGACCCGCGTGTTCCCTGCTGATGTCATCGATGAGGTGGTTCAGGCCGCGGGCCGGACGGAGCAGCGCAACCGGGCGTTGCCGGCGCGGGTGATGGCGTATTTCTCAATCGGGATGGGCCTGTATGCCGAAGCGTCCTACGAGGACGTGTTTGCTCAGTTGACGGATGGGTTGTCGTGGTCCTCGGGCTGGTCCGAGACGTTTGTGCCGCCGTCGAAGTCGGCTATCTTTCAGGCGCGTCGGCGGCTGGGGTTTGAGCCGATGCGGGACTTGTTTGCCCGCGTCGCACGCCCGCTGGCAGGGCCTGACACACCGGGGTCGTGGTTGGCGGGACGGCGGCTGATGTCCATCGACGGCACAATCTTGGATCTGGCGGACAGCGTGGTGAATGCGGAGTTCTTTGGTCGGCCGCCGGTCAGCCGTGGGGAGCAATCAGCTTTCCCTCAAGCGCGCCTGGTGGCCCTGGCGGAGTGCGGGACGCATGCCGTTCTGGACGCGGTGATGGGCCCGTGCACGACGTCGGAGATTGAACTCTCCCGTGAGCTCGCCAGCCGTTTCAAGCCGGGCATGTTGGTCCTGGCCGACCGCGGCTTCTACGGCTTCCGGTTGTGGGCGCAGGCAGCAGCGACGGGCGCTGACCTGCTCTGGCGGGTCAAGACGAACCTCCGCCCCCGGTATCAGGAAACCCTCGCTGACGGGTCCTGGCTGGCGACGATCATCCCGACCTCCGGCCCGGGACGGCAATCGACACCACCCTTGACCGTGCGGGTCGTGGACTACACGATCGACGACGGACGCGACAACCCTGATGCCTACCGGTTGTTGACGACGATCCTTGATCCGGCCGAGGCCTCCGCGGAAGAACTCGCGACCGTGTACTCCGAACGATGGGAGATCGAGTCCGTGTTTGATGAGTTGAAAACTCATCAACGCGGCCCGCGCATGGTGATGCGGTCCAAGTCCCCCGACCTGGTCAAGCAGGAGATCTGGGGCCACCTCTGTTGCCACTACGCGATCCGCACCCTCATGGTCGAGGCCGCCCAACACGCTCACCGTGACCCTGACCGGGTCTCCTTCATCGCCGCACTCCGCATCGCCCGCCGCTCCGTGGCTCAGGGCGCTTTTCCCCCCTCCGCACCCTGACCACGCCACAGCCATCTGGCGCCATGCGGTACTCGCCCTGATCCGACGGCTGAACCCCGCCCGGCGACGACGATCAAACCCTCGCGTCATCAAACGCAAAATCTCGAAATGGCCCGCCAAACGCTTCCACCACGCCGACTGGCCACAACCCCGCCACGAGCCAGAAATCACCCTTCACACGCTTAACTGAACGGTATTGCCCTTAGCCTCAATCCACCGATCGGGTCCGAAATCTGACGGCGCGTTAAACCGAGAATGCCTGTCTTGTCAGGGAAAATTGTACTTACCACAGTGCAAATCGTCCCGAGAAGAGAGGCATCTCGTAGATGCAAGTTTCCCACAGCGTGCGGGCTGTCTCCGCGTCATTTGATGACCCGAATCTCGTGTCGGCCGCAGGTCTGGTCCCGATCCTGAAACTCGCCGAGAAAGCGGGCCTGCACCAGTTGGCCGACCAGTGGTTGAGCGTTCCAACGGACAAGGGAGCCAACGCCGGTTTGAAGGTCGCCTCCCTCGTGGGCGGCATGGTCGCCGGCGCGGATTCCATCGATGACATGGCGGTGCTGCGTCACGGCGGCATGCGGAAGGTCTTTAGCTCCTGTTACGCACCCTCGACCCTGGGATCGTTCCTTCGGAAGTTCTCCTTCGGCCATGTGCGTCAGCTTGATGCGGTCGCGTCCCGGTTCCTCCAGGGCCTGGCCATCCAAGCCCCGCTACTCGTGAAGGAGACCGACGCCGCCGGCTACGTGTTCCTCGATATTGATGACACCATCATCGAAGTACACGGTCATCAAAAACAAGGCTCCGGCTACGGATACTCCGGGGTCCGCGGGATCAACGCTTTCCTCGCGACGGTGAAAACGGACGCTTCCGCGCCGATCATCGTCGGACAGCGTTTACGGCGGGGCGCGTGCGGGTCACCGCGCGGAGCTGCTCGCATGGTCCGCGACGCCCTCGCGACCATCAAACGCCTCAATGGCATGGCCTCCGCCCGAGTGCTGCTCCGCGCCGATTCCGCGTTCTACGGTTACGCCACGATGAGCGCAGCGATCACTGCGGGCGCGGCCGTGTCGGTCACTGCCCGGATGGATCCGGCCGTGAAACGCGCGATCGCGGCCATTCCCGATAACGCCTGGGAGGCCATCGAATACACCAACGCGATCTACGACGAGGCCACGAAATCCTGGATCAGCACGGCCGAAGTCGCCGAGATTCCGTTCACCGCGTTCACGTCCTGGAAGAAGAGCGAGCACATCACTGGCCGCCTCGTGGTGCGGCGAATCCCGGAATTGAACGAGAAAGACCTCGAGCACCCCACCCTCTTTGACACGCACCGCTTCCACGCGTTCTTCACCACCAGTGACCTGCCCACGGTCGCCGCGGACAAAACCCACCGGGCTCACGCGGTGATCGAGCTCGTCAACGCGGATCTGAAGAACAGCGCCCTCGCGCACCTGCCCTCCGGCAAGTTCACCGCGAACGCCGCCTGGCTGGTCCTGGCCGTGATGGCCTTCAACCTCACCCGCGCCGCGGCGACCATCGCGGGCGCTGGCCTGGCCAAAGCGACCACGGCCACCATCCGCCGGAAACTCGTCACCGTCCCAGCCAGGATCGCATCGTCCGCCAGACGCATCATGCTTCATCTGCCCCAGTACTGGCCCTGGGAAACAGCGTGGACCACCCTGTTTTGCCACAGCACCGAGCGCCCCCGACCCGCGCCCAGCTGACGACCAGCCCCGACCCAACGACCAGGACCACGAGTGGAACACCACGAGCAGCGAGGCTCAGCACTCAATAACGCGCCAGCGCGCTCTAACTTTTCAAATCAGAAAACGCCGCCCAGCCTCAGCCGATCGGTGGATTGAGGGTAAGGCGCGCCGTGACCATCGAAAGCCGGCAACAGCTCAGGCAGTCCGGAAGTTGGCACAACCCACAAGTGCATCAGGCAACCGGGGTGATCGTTGCCCAGACCAATACCGACCCTGACAGTGCTCTGCTCCTACTCATTGAGCAGGCCGAGTCCTCTGGGCTTCCAGTGGAGGCCATGGCCGCCGCCGTCATCGCTCGCGAGATCAACTTCACCTAACGCTCTTGGCTGCTCGACCAGCCGGACGCTGCTCATCAATCCGTAGTGGAGCAATGCCAGCTGAGAGATGCCGCTCGGGACTCCCTCAGGCTACCGTGTCCCTATGCGGGACAGCACAGTGGACGCCGCCCAGATTCGACTCCGGATTCGGACCTGCGACGAAGCATGCGCCGCCCTTGTCATCGTGAGCGAAGACTCTGCCGACGCATGCCTGAATCTGGAGGACAGTGGGGAAGCGACGGCGCGGGTCTTGTCCTGGACAACGAGTGAGCACCACACGTCTGCAATCGCGCTCCTCGACGCGTGCCTCCGTTCCTGTGCAGCATCAACGGCCGCCTGTGAGCGGATGGCGGCGCAGCACACCCCGTGGACAACCTGCACCGCGGCGTGTCTGCGCCTGAGCACAGCATGCTTAGCCTGAGGCTAAGCCGGGCCCACCTTCACGGTTGGGACAACGTGTTTTCGGATACTCAGAGCTGGTGGTGTGAACGTCTGAATTAACAGGTTCGAAACAGGCGCCGAACTGCGCGGAAACGCAGGTGCCCGAAAGTAGGACCCGACAGGCAGGCGGGAAGCCGCGCGGGAGCGACTTCGCGGATTGCATCGTCGAGGCATCCATCGGCACGATACGGGGAAATCCAATGAAGACACTGACGCATCCAGCGGCGCAGATCGGGATCGCGGCGATCGCCGGCATCCTGTTCGGACTGATCGTCGGCGAGTGGGCGGCGAACCTCAAGTTCATCGGCGACCTGTTCATCCGGCTCATCCAGATGGCCATCGTTCCGCTCGTGATGTCGTCGGTCATCGTCGCGACTGGCTCGATCGCAGGCAAGGGCACCGGACGGCTGGCCCTCCGAACCTTCGCCTGGATGATCGGCTTCTCGATCGTCGCGGCCGTGGTCGCCTGGGGGCTCAGCGTGCTGATCCAGCCCGGCGTCGGCATGGTCTTCGACGGCGATATCGACCCGACCCTCGAGGAATCCGCCGGGCAGGCGACCGGATGGCAGGACACGATCCTCGGGTTCGTGTCGACCAACATCTTCGCGGCGATGTCGACCGCGACCATGGTGCCGATCATCATTTTCTCGCTGCTATTCGGGGCTGCTCTCAACAACTACGCCGGCAGGACCGGCAACACGCTGATCCTGAGCTTCTTCGACCAGCTGCAGCAGGTCGTGCTCACGATGATCCGCTTCGTGATGTACATCGCGCCGCTCGGCGTGTTCGCGCTGCTCGCCGCGCTCGCCGGCGACGTCGGGTTAGCGGTGATCACGACCGCGCTCAAATACCTCGGCACGACAGCCCTCGGTGTGGTGATCCTCACGGCTGTGTTCGTGGTTGTCGTGACCGTGCGCACCCGCCTGAACCCGGCGAAGCTGCCACGCAAGCTCGCCGAACAGACGGTCATCGCGGTTACGACGACCAGCTCGGCCGTAACGTTCCCGACTGTGCTGCGCAACGCCGTGGAGAAGGTGGGGGTGAGCCCGCGGGTCGCGAACTTCACCCTGTCGGTCGGTCTCACGATGGGATCGTACGGCGCGGTGCTCAACTACATGATCGTCATCATGTTCCTCGCGCAGTCCGGGGGGATGACCCTCTCGGTCGGGCAGATCGTGCTCGGTATGGGGCTCGCGATTATGCTCAACATGGGCACCATCACCGTTCCGGGCGGATTCCCGGTGATCGCCATGTTCCTCGGCGGAACGATGGGACTGCCGCTCCAAGCGGTCGGCCTGCTGATCGCGGTGGACTGGTTCACGGGCATGCTCCGCACCTTCCTTAACGTGAATGGCGACACGATCGTAGCCATGCTCGTGGCGAAAGCGTCGGACGACATTGACCGCGACGTCTACAACGGCACGAAAGTCGTCACGGCCAAGGGGATCGACACCGCCGAGTACGAAAAGTCGTTCGCCCGGGCGGACTCGGCAGACTGATGCTCGAGAGGGCGAGGATGAAGCCTCGATGTCCAAATAGGACCCTGCCCCCCCTGGGAGCGCGGGGCTGCAAGAGCGGAACCAGGGCGCTCGAACGGAGGAGGGGGCAGATTTCGGCCTGAGCTTTCTCCTCAGGGCGGTGTTGGACGAGCGGTCGGAATCGGGTTAATGAAAGATTGTGCGTGAAGTGTGATCGGCGCGGCTGGACCCAGAGGCAAAGTCAAGCAGTCGAGGCAACGCCGGTGGTTTGTGCTGCTGTGAGCAGCTGGGCCAGCCGGTTGGCTGGGGTTTCGAGGCCGAGGGTGGGTCGGGGCCGGCGGTTGAGTTTCGCCGCGACGCGGTCGAGATCGTCGGCGGTGTGGCCGGCAAGGTTCGAGCCTTTTTCGAACCAGAACCGCAGGAGCCGGTTGGTGTTCTCGTTGGTGCCGCGCTGCCAGGGCCAGTGCGGGTGGCAGAAGTAGAGCTTGGTGACCAGGCGAGTTGGATGCGTTCGTAGTCGGCGAGTTCGGTGCCGCGGTCCCAAGTCACTGAACGACGCAGGTGATCGGGGAGGTGGCGCATCTCGCGGATCATCGCGGTCGCGACCTCGTCGGCCGTGTGCGGGCCGGGCAGGTGCAGCAAGATCGTGAACCGGGTGCTGCGTTCAACGAGAGTGCCGATGGCCTCGCCGTCGCTGCCAATGATCAGGTCGCCTTCCCAATGCCCCGGGACGGCACGTACGCGGCCGCCAATTGGGTCGCCATCAAAGAGGCGCTCCTGCCGCTGGCCGAAGAAGCTGATCTTGATCTGTACTGGACAATGCAGGTGAACGCGCGCAGGAACGATCCCAACGTGGACGGCGCGTAGGCGCCAACAAAGAGTTTCTTCAGTCCGCCGTGGCGGAGCAACGCCATGTCATCGATGGAATCCGCGCCGGCGAGCATCCCCGCGATCAGCGCGGTGACTTTCAACCCGGCGTTCGCGCCGAAGTAGCCGGGCAACGTCAACCACCGGTTGGCCAACTCTGCCAATCCCGTCGACGTGGCCAGAACCATCGCTGGGACCAGCCCTGCGGACGACACGAGATTCACATCGTCGAAGGTCGCTGACAAGGCTGTGGATCTATGGAACAGTTGCATCTACGAGATGTTTTTCCTGATCAAAGGGACATTCTCTGTTTAACGCGCCGCTAACCCCTCAAGTCGACCGGTGGATTGAGGTTTAGGCGCTCACTGCACCTCGTATGGCCCATTGCGCCCGCAGAACGCTGGCGCGGTGGGCCATAACTGGTGCGCCGACGCCCTGTAGCTCCCGGCATCGCGGAGCTTGGGGTGCCGCGCCAGGAATTTACCTGCACTGTGCATCCCATGGTGCACAACACTCACTTCATGGCAGAAAATGCAACCCACTCGTGTTGAGCGACGGATGCGCAAGACCTCCGCCAATCTCACGGCGGTGTCTCGTCGGCTCACCGCCGAACGCGGCCAGACCGGCGCGCTGAGGAATGCGTCCGACCGGGTGACTAGGTCTATGGTCCCGGGTGCGGGGGCCGCGGTGGCCGTAGCCTGAATCCAGGCCGGTCTCGAGATGTCCCTGTGCGTGTGCGGCTTCCCCTGTTCCGACCGCGAAGGCCGTGCCATGTCCCTCACCCAGCCCGCCCAGTCTGCCGACGTTGGCACCCGCGTCAGCACTGACGAGATCTTCGCCGCCCACGAGGGCGGCAAGCTGCGCATCGAGCTGGCCCGCCCCATCGACTCCGCGCGTGATCTGGCGGTCGTGTACACCCCTGGCGTCGCCGAGGTCAGCCGGGCCATCCACACGGATGCCGCCGTCGCCGCCTCGCACACCTGGGCGAGCCGTCTCGTCGCCGTTGTCAGTGACGGCACCGCGGTGCTGGGCCTGGGCGACATCGGCCCGGCGGCGGCTCTGCCCGTGATGGAGGGCAAGTCGGCGCTCTTCCAGCGCTTCGCGGGGCTGAACTCGATCCCGCTGGTGCTCGACACCACCGATGTCGACGAGATCGTCGAGACCCTGGTGCGACTGCGCCACAGCTTCGGCGCCGTGAACCTCGAAGACGTCTCGGCGCCGCGCTGCTTCGAGCTCGAGGCCAAGCTGATCGAGGCCCTCGACATGCCCGTGATGCACGACGACCAGCACGGCACGGCCGTCGTGGTGCTCGCGGCGATCACCAACGGCGCCACGGTGCTGGGCCGCAACCTCCGCGGGCTCCGGGTCGTGATCTCGGGCGCCGGCGCCGCGGGGATCGCCATCGCCGCCCTGCTGCTTGAGGTGGGTGTCGAGGACGTGGTGGTACTCGATTCGCGGGGCATCCTGAGCAATCGCCGCTTCGACCTCCTGGGCGTCAAGGCCAGGTTCGCTCTCAGGTCCAACCCGCGCCAGGTCCACGGCGGTCCGGCCCAGGCGCTGGCGGGCGCCGACGTCTTCATCGGCGTCTCCTCGGGCACGGTCGACGAGAACCTGCTCGCCACGATGTCCGACGACGCCATGATCTTCGCGCTGTCCAACCCCGACCCGGAGGTGGCGCCCGAGGTGGCTGCCCGCTACGCCAGGATCGTCGCCACCGGGCGCAGCGACTACCCCAACCAGATCAACAACGTGCTGGCCTTCCCCGGCATCTTCCGTGGCGCGCTGGATGCCGGCGCCCGCCGGATCACCACCGCCATGAAGATCGCCGCCGCTACGGCCATCGCCGACCTGGTCGGTGACGACCTCGCCGCCGATTTTATCGTGCCCAGCCCGTTCGACGAGCGCGTCGCATCCGCCGTGGCCGCCGCGGTGATCGCCGCCGTCGATCGCCCTCTGGTCTGACCCCGCCGGATTCTGGCGCCGAGGCCGACTGTCGCGACGCTGGTGCACTCGTCTGCGGACTTCGCATAGTCCTGACGTGAAACGAAGGTGCGAAGTTCCGAAACGAGTGCGCGATTCGCCGTGCGCGGTCAGCCGATCAAGCTGGGCTTGAGGTCGCGCAGGGTGCGGAAGTGCGTCATCCGCACCACGCCGACCGCGGCGAGCACGAGCGCCCCGGTCAGCCAGAGCAGCAGCACGCCGGCGTCGTTCAGCGCGGTGGCCGGGTTGCCGCCGTACATCAGCTGACGGATGCCGTCGACCGCGTAGCTCATCGGCATCACGTGGTGCAGGAACGCCAGCGGAGCCGGCAGGGTCTGCCACGGGAAGGTGCCGCCGGCGGTGACCAGCTGGATCACCATGAGCACCAGGCCGACGAACTGGCCCACGCTGCCAAGCCACACGTTCAGCGCGAGGATGATCGCGGCGAACGTCATCGCGGCCAGGCCCATCATCGCGTAGGTGCCCACCGGGTTGTGCACCTCGAAGTGCAGCACGCCGGTGAGGATGCCGAACAGCGCGGCCATCTGCAGCAGCCCCAGGATGCCGGGGGTGAGCCAGCCGGCCAGGGTGATCTTCAGCGGCGAGTGCAGCGCCGTGATCGCCCGGCGGGAGACCGGCTTCACGATCAGGAACAGCGCGTAGATGCCGATCCAGCCGGCCAGGCTGGCGAAGAACGGGGCAAGTCCGGCGCCGTAGGTACCTGCGGAGGTCACGGCCGCCTTGTGCAGGTCGACCGGGTCGGCGATCGTGGAGGCCTGCAGGTCGCGGGTGTCGGCATCCGAGTCGGGGATGCTGTCGACGCCCTCGGTGAGCCCGTCGCGCAACGTGCCCGCGCCGTTCTTGAGGCCGAGGAGGCCGTCGCTGAGCGAGGAGGCCCCGGTGGCGAGGGAGTCGGCGCCGGACTTCGCCGCGGTAGCACCGGTGCTGAGGCTGGCGGCGCCATCGGCGGCGGCGGACGCCCCAGTATTCAGGGTGGCGGCGCCCGCGGCGGTCTGGTCTGCGCCGGCGGCCAGGGTGGCCGCTCCGTTGGCGGCCTGGCCGGCGCCGGTGGCGAGGGCGCTGGCGCCGTCGGCGCTCTGGTGTGCGCCCGTGGCGAGGGTGGCTGCCCCGTCGGCGGTCTGACGGGCCCCGGCCGACGCCGTGGCGGCGCCCGTGGCCAGGGTCGTCGCCCCGGCGGCGCTCTGCTGAGCGCCGGTGGCTGTCGCGGCGGCCCCGGCGGCCAGCTGGGTGCTGCCGGTGGACAGGGTGTTGATGGCGCTGCCGGCCTGGGTGAGGGCGGCTCCGCTCTGGGTGAGGGTGCTCCCGATCGGGGTCAGGGTCGCCAGGGCCGCGTCGACCTGGGCGGGGCTCAGGCCGTCGGCGGTGAGCTGGTCGGCCAGGGCGGTCTGCGCGGCCGTGTAAACCGCGCCGGCCCCGGCAACACCGTCGGAGGCCTGCTGCGCGGCCGTGTTCAGCGCCGCTGTGCCGTCGGCCACCTTCTGGGCGGCGGTGGCCACCTGGGTGGCGCCGGCCGAGACCTTGCCCGTGCCGTCGGCGAGGGATGCGGCGCCCTGTGCGAGCGCGGCAGTGCCGTCGGCCACCTGGCCGGTCGCGGTCGCGAGCGAATCGGCTCCGGTGGCGACCTGTGCGGTCCCGTCGGCGAGGCTGCCCGCACCCGTGCTCAGGGTACCCGTTCCCGTGGCCAGGGCATCGGCGCCCGAGGCCACCTGGCCCGTGCCGTCGGCCACCTGGCCGGCGCCGTCGGCGACCTGGCCGGTGCCGTCGGCCAGACTGCCGGCCCCCGTGGCCAGCTGGCCGGCGCCGTCGGCGAGTTGGCCGGCGCCGTCGGACAGGCTGCTGCCGCCGTCGGCGGCGGTCGCCGCGCCATCCGTGAGCTGCGTGGCGCCGTCGGCTGCGTCGACCAGGCTCGAGCGGATGTCGGACAGACCGATCAGCAGGGTGTCGGCGGCCTGCTCGTTGACCCGCTCGACGATGGCGTCCCGAATGGTCTGCGCCGCCTGGCTGCCGATGGTGGAGGCCAGGTAGCTGTTGGTGTCGTTCGTGGTGAGCGTGATGGTGGCCTGGTGCGGGGTGTCGGTCGACGAGGAGGCGATCGAGCTGGAGAAGTCGGCGGGAATCGTGACGCTGAAGTCGTAGGTGGCATCGGCGACACCGGCCTTCGCTGTCTGGGCCGTCACGGTGTGCCAGTCGAACGTGCCGTCGTCCACCAGCTGCTCGGCGACGTCCGCGCCGTAGTTGGTGGCTTCGCCGTCTTGCTCTGCGCCGGTGTCGGAGACGACGAGGGCAACAGGCACCCGGTCCAGGCCCGCGTACGGGTCCTGGTTGGCCCAGAGGTAGAGACCGCCGTAGAGCACGGGCACCAGCATCAGCGCGACGAGCGCGACCCGGGACATGGTGGTGGCGGTCAGGCGCGCCAGTTCGGCGCGGATCATGGCGAAGATCTTCACAGGACGACGGCTCCAGCGGTGGCGAGGGGTGAGCGGACGAGCCCGGCGGGCAGCTCGCCCGCCGGCTCGAGGTTGGTCAGTTCCAGGTCGGCGATCGCATGCGCAGAGGCATCGCCGGCGATCACGAGCATCGCGTAGCCGCGCGCGGCCAGGCCGCCGGCCACGTCCCACCAGCCCAACGGGTCGCCGCCATGGCGGTCGGGCGAGGTGAGAACGAGGCCCAGAACGCCGTCGCGGAGCACGGCCAGCTCGGTGAGCAGGCGGATACGGTCGTCGGGTGCGAGGTCGCCCATGTCGGAGCGGGCCTGGTCGGCGAGGCCGATCTCGGTGAGCACCCGTTTGACCGTGCTGCGTCGGCCGAGGCGGCCGGCGAACATCAGCTCCTCGGCCACGACCTCGTCCACCTTCACGTCGGCGGCCGGCTCGGAGACCCCGAGGGCGTCGACGAGGGCGACCTGGCGGCGGAGGCCCGAGTAGTCGGTGTGCCCGTCGAGGGTCACCGTGCCGGCGTCGGGACGCATCCGCCCGGAGGCGATCAGGCCGAGCACCGTGGGGCGGCGTTCGGTCTCGGCCCGGGCGAAGGTGACGGCGCCGCTGGCGAACTCCAGGGTCGTTTCGGGCAGGGCCGAGTTCTTCGGTCCTTTCGTGACGGCGGTGAGGGTAACGCGCATGCGAGCGCCTCCGGTGGTAGCGGGGAGCCCGGCCAGCGCCGGGCCCGAAGGGGAAGAGAGGCGTCGCGGCGCTGCGACAGGGTCACACTCTAATTCACCCGGCCTCCTTTTCACTGACTAGTCAGTTTTTGCTTTGAACTCTCTCAGACGTGACCCGGACGAGGGGTGCGGTTGCATCCGGCCGGAGCGCGGATCTATACTGACTAGTCGGTACAAAGGTGCCGACGAGAAGGGACCGACGTGCGGACGACACTGGTAGCGGACGAACTGACCGTGAATTACAAACGAGGCGTGGTCTTCGGGCCGCTGAGTTTCAGCGCCGGCGACGGCCTCACGGTGGTCTGCGGACCGGCCGGCAGTGGCCGCACCAGCCTGCTGCTCACCCTGGCCGGGCGTATGAAGCCCAGCTCGGGCAGCCTGTCGGTGCTGGGAGAGGACCTGCCCCGCCGCGCCCGCCGTGTGCAACGCCGCACGGGCATATCCGGGTTTCACGGCATCGACTCCCTCGAGGAGTCGGTCAGCGTGGCCGCGGCCATCCGCGAACGCCACGCCTGGCTCGCCCCCTGGTGGTCCTTCATCCGCGCGGTCGACGACGCCGAGGTCAGCCGGGTCTGCGGTCCCATCTTCGGGGACATCCCCCTGCCCGCCGCCAGCACCATGATCTGGGACCTCGATGAAGTCGAGATGGTGCTGCTGCGCGCGTCGCTGGCCATGATGAGCCGCCCCGACGTGCTGTTCTTCGACCAGGTCGAGCAGGTGCACTCCACCGAAGCCCGCCGGCAGCTCTGGCACCGGCTCGGCGCGATCGTGGCCGCCGGCACCCCCGTGATCGCCTCGGCCATCGCACCCGACGAAGAAATGTGGACGGACCTGGGCCTCGACCCGACCGTCCTGTACATGAACCAGGAGATTCGCTAGATGTTCGCCTTCCTTTCTACGGGCACGGAGCTCCGCCGATTCGGCAAGGGCACCCTGCCCAAGATCGCTCTCGTGGTGCTGATGTTCATCCCCCTGATCTACGGCGCCCTCTACCTCTGGGCCTTCTGGGCACCCGACAAGGAGCTCAGCCACCTGCCGGTCGCCCTGGTCAACGCCGACACCGGTGCCACCCGCGACGGCGAACCGGTCACCGCCGGCGATGACCTGGTCGACAAGCTCCTGGACGGCAACGACCTCGGCTGGGTCGAAACCGGCGCGGCGGATGCCGCCACCGGGGTCACCGACGGCGACTACTATTTCTCCGTCACCATCCCCGCCGACTTCTCCACCGACGCGGTCTCGGCCGGCACCCACAGCCCCACCGCGGCCGAGGTACAGGTGGACTACAACGACAGCAACAGCTTCCTCGCCTCCACCCTGGGCAAGCAGGCCATGATCCAGCTGCGCGACGCCGTGTCCCTGAACATCGGCGACCAGACCGTCAACGCGATGCTCGTGGCCGTGAACGAGGCCGGCGACGGCATCCGCAGCGCCGCAGACGGCGCCGGCACCCTTGCCGACGGCCTCACGACCGCCGAAACCGGGACCGGCACCCTCGTCGACGGGCTGGGCGACCTCTCCGCGGGCGCCGTCACGCTCGACGACGGCGCCGCCCAGGTCGCAGACGGATCGTCCGCCCTGGCCACCGGCCTCGGCACACTGTCCACCGGCGCGACCACACTGAGCGACTCCTCGGCGAAACTCGCCGATGGCGCCACAGCCGTCGCCGGCGGAACCCGGCAGGTCTCCGACGGCTTCGCCAAGGCCGCGGCCGGGGCTGCCACCCTCTCCGACTCCTCCGACCAGCTCGCCGCGGGGGCAACCTCGATCGCCACCGGTGCCGGTCAGCTGGCGGCAGGCACGACCACGCTCTCCGGAAGTCTGCAGGATCTGGCGGCGGCCATCGCGGCGGCCCCGGCCGGCACGCCGGCCTCCGCCTTCCTGCCGTCGGTGACCCAGCTCGCCGGCGGCGCCGACACGCTCAACACCCAGACGCAGGGCGCCGCGACCCAGATCTCCGGCTATGCCACCTCCAGCGGAACCTTCGCCGCCGGTGTCGGCCAACTCTCCGACGCCCTCAGCGGCGGCGTCCCCGGGGCCGCGCAGGTCGCATCAGGAGCCGGCGACGTCGCCACCGGCGCCGGCGCCCTCTCGGCCGGGGCCGGGCGACTCGCCACCGGAGCGGCGACCGCCGCCACCGGATCGGCCACCCTCGCCGACGGCGCGGGCAGCCTCGCCGCCGGCACCGGCACCCTCGTCGACGGCAGCACCAAGCTGGTCGACGGCGGTACCGCGTTGCAGTCCGGCACCCAACAGCTCACCGCCGGCAGCCACACCCTCGCCGACGCCCTGGCAACCGGAGCGGCCGCCGCACCGGACGACAGCGAGGCCCAGATCGCCACGAAGGCCACGGTGATCGCCAACCCGGTCGACCTCAAGCAGACCTGGGAGAACGCGTCCGACAGCTTCGGTGAGGGCTTCGCTCCGTTCTTCCTGGCCTTGGCCACCTTCGTCGGGGCGCTGATCACCTGGCTGATCCTGCGTGCCCTGCCCACCCGGGCCCTGGCCAGCGCCGCCTCGGGGCTGCGCGCCACGATGACCGGATTCCTGCCGGCCATGGCGATCGGCCTCAGCCAGGTCGTGATCATGGTCCTGGTGCTGGTCTACGGCATCGGGCTCACCCCCGCGCACTGGCTGGGCATGTCGGTCTTCATCTACCTCACGACGCTGGCGTTCCTGGCGCTGCAACAGATGTTCATCATCCTGTTCGGCACCGCCGCCGGCCGCGTGATCAGCCTGGTGCTGCTGATGCTGCAACTGAGCTCGTCCGGTGGAACCTACCCGGTGGAGACCACGCCGCAGTTCTTCCAGATCCTGCACCCGTGGATGCCAGCCTCGTACGTGGTCACCGGCCTGCGGCAGCTCATCACCGGCGGGATCGACTCTAGACTGTGGCTTTCCGTGCTCGTGCTCGTGGGCATCCTTGTCGGCTCGATCGCGATCAGCGCCTGGAGCGCCTCGCGGCAGCGGATGTGGACGATCACCCGGCTGCACCCCGAGTTGACCATCTAGGCTGCGAGCCCGACACGAGAGCGACGAAAGGACCGGCCATGCCCCGCGCGACTGGAACGAAACGGGCGATCTTGGATGCCGCGCTGCAGCTGGCCGCCACCCGGGGGATCACCGGCACCACGATGGACGACGTCGCGGAGCTCGCCGGGGTGGCCAAGGGCAGCCTCTATTACAACTTCAGCTCCAAGGACAACCTCTTCGAGGCGCTGTTGCAGGAGGGGGTCGGCGCGCTGGCCGACACCCTCGGGGAGGCGGCCGCCGGCCTGAACGGCCGCGCCGCCCTGGAGGCGCTGATCACGGTGCTGCTCGACCGGATCGAGGCCAATGCCGGCCTGGCCAAGCTGATGGCGGCCGAGATCTTCCGCACCGACCGGGCCTGGCAGAAGACCCTGTTCGCCCTGCGGCACGACGCCCTCGCGGTCTTCGCCGAGGCGATCGCCGAGGCCAAGCCGGCCACGGCTGCGGCCGGCACCAGCGGGCTGATGGCGTCGAGCGTGTTCGGCGCGGTGCTCATGGCCGGCCTCGAGTGGCTGGTCTTCGAGCCCGAACGCCACCGCGACGAGGTCTCCGCCGCCATCCTCGAGTCCCTCTCCGGCGGCCTGCTCGCCTCCCTCGCCCCGCCCCGCCCGCGAACTGTGACTTAAGCACCTAATTCTCGCGATTTGCGGTGCTTAACTCACAGCTCGCGGGCCTGAATCTCGGGTCGCGGTAGTATCGAGTGTGACCGGCGCAAATCTGATCGAACAGCCCGAGACCCTCCTACCCGCGGAACCGGAGGTGACTGAGGCGCTCAGCCGAACCGGAACGCAAGATATATCAACCGTTGTGGCGGCGCATCCGAAGTCATCGCTGGCCTGGGCGGCCCTCGCAGACGTGACCCACTCTCAGGGCCGACTGCTCGAGGCGTACGCGTATGCCCGGGTGGGCTACCACCGCGGCCTCGACGCGCTGCGCAAGGCCGGCTGGCGCGGCCAGGGACCCATCCCGTGGTCGCACGCACCCAACCGTGGGGTGCTCCGCGCCCTGTTCGCCCTTCGCCGCGCCGCGGCCGAGATCGGCGAGACCGACGAGTTCGAGCGGCTCACCGACTTCCTGGACGGGGCCGATGCCACCGTCATCCCGCTGCTGCGCTCCGAGGCGGACGATTCCCAGAAGTTCCCGGCGGCCCCGCCCGCCGTTTCACCCGGCGAGGACCCGGCCCCGCCGACCGCCGCCTTCTTTATCCAAGGAGAAAACTAAGCCATGCCCGCAATTGTTCTGATCGGCGCCCAGTGGGGCGACGAAGGTAAGGGTAAGGCCACCGACCTCCTCGGCAGCCGGGTCGACTACGTCGTCAAGTTCAACGGCGGCAACAACGCCGGCCACACCGTGGTCGTCGGCAACGAGAAGTATGCGCTGCACCTGCTGCCCTCCGGCATCCTCACCCCCGGCGTCACCCCGGTGATCGCCAACGGAGTCGTCGTCGACATCGAGGTGCTCTTCGAGGAACTCGACGCGCTCAGCTCCCGCGGCGTCGACGTGTCCAAGCTGCGCGTCAGCGCCAACGCGCACGTGATCACCCAGTACCACCGCACCATGGACAAGGTCACCGAGCGGTTCCTGGGCAAGCGCCAGATCGGCACCACCGGCCGCGGCATCGGCCCCACCTACGCCGACAAGATCAACCGCGTCGGCATCCGCATTCAGGACCTGTTCGACGAGAACATCCTGCGCCAGAAGGTGGAGGGCGCCCTCGGGCAGAAGAACCACATGCTGGTCAAGGTCTACAACCGCCGCGCCATCACCGTCGACGAGATCGTCGACGACCTGCTCAGCTACGCCGAACGTCTGCGCCCTATGGTCGCCGACACCGCCCTGCTGCTGCACGAGGCGCTCACCGACGGCAAGACCGTGCTGTTCGAGGGCGGCCAGGCCACCATGCTGGATGTCGACCACGGCTCCTACCCGTTCGTCACGTCGTCCAACGCCACGTCCGGTGGCGCGGTGACCGGCTCAGGCATCGGCCCGAACCGGATCGACCGCATCATCGCGGTCGTCAAGGCGTACACCACCCGCGTCGGCGCCGGCCCGTTCCCCACCGAGCTGTTCGACGAGTCCGGCGAGTTCTTGCGCGCCAAGGGCTTCGAGTTCGGCACGACCACCGGCCGGCCGCGCCGCTGTGGCTGGTACGACGCCCCGATCGCCCGGTACACGGCCCGGATCAACGGGGTCACCGACTTCGTGCTCACCAAGCTCGACGTGCTCACGGGCCTTGAGACCATCCCGGTCTGCGTCGCCTACGAGGTCGACGGGGTGCGCTACGACGAGGTACCCGTGTCGCAGTCCGACTTCCACCACGCGAAGCCGGTCTACGAGGAGTACCCCGGCTGGACCGAGGACATCACCATGGTGCGCCACTTCGAAGACCTGCCCCGGAACGCCCAGGACTACGTCCTCGCGCTCGAGGCCATGAGCGGCGCCCGCATCTCCGCCATCGGGGTCGGCCCCGACCGCGAGGCGATCCTCACCCTCCACGACCTCATCGACTGACCCACGGCCCGCGAACCGTGAGCAAAGCCCCGAAAACGCCGAGTTTTCGGGGCTTAGCTCACAGTTCGGCGAAGGGAGAACCCACGTGACCGCGCACCGACCCGACGCGACACTGCTGACGGGGCGCTTCGTGTGCCTGGAACCGCTCAGCCGGGCACACCTGCCCGAGTTGCACCGCGCCATCGCGCATCCGGCGGTCTTCGCCGGCGGGTACGGCGGCGGCCCGCACGGTCTGCCCGCCGCGCTCGAGGACTTCGTGGCCTTCGCGCTCCAGTACTACCAGTGGGATGCCCAGCCCTACGCCGTGCGCGTCGTCTCCGGTCCGCACGCCGGCGACCTGGTCGGCACCTCCACCCTCGGCGACATCGACCTGCCCAACGAGGCGCTGCACCTGGGCTGGACCGCGTACGCTCCGCAGGTCTGGGGCACCGCGGTGAACCCCGAGACGAAGCTGCTGATGCTCGGTGCCGCGTTCGAGCACGGCTTCGGCCGGGTCAAGATCCAGGCCGATGTGCTCAACTCCCGGTCCCGCGCGGCGATCCTGGGCATCGGCGCGCAGTTCGAGGGCATCAACCGGCGAGTGCAGCGCCGGGCGGACGGCTCGTGGCGGGACACCGCCGTCTACTCGGTGCTCGCCGACGAGTGGCCCGTGGTGCAGGCCGGGTTGCACAAGCGGCTCGACGTGTTCAGCGGCACGGCCGTCGAGTACCGCGACCCGCGGGCGCCCCGCCGCCGGGTCACGCCCAGCTGAATACGGCCATCCGCCCGCGATTTTCGGACATCACCGTCGGCGGCGCCCTGCACACGGCCTGGCCGCTCGGCCAGTGGGCTAGGGTCGGCAGGTGAGTGACATTTCCAGCCCCCGCAGACCCCTGGTCGTCCTGCAGTTCCTGGGGATGGGGGTGGTCTGGGGCGCCAGCTTCCTGTTCATGAAGATCGCCCTCGACGGCGTCAGTTTCGGCCAGGTGGCCTGGTCCCGCCTGGTGCTCGGCGGCCTCACGCTCGGCCTGATCGTGCTGGCCACCCGTCCACGGGTCAACCGCGGTCCGGTGCTGCCCCGTGAGGGCATCGTCTGGCTGCACTTCCTGGTCATCGCGATCACCGGATGCGTCGTGCCGCACCTGCTGTTCGCCTGGGCCGAGCAGTATGTCTCGTCGAGCCTGGCCAGCATCTACAACGCCGTGACCCCCATCATGACCGCGGTCATGGTCACGGCCGTGTTCCGGGTGGAGAAACTCGCCCGCGACCAGGTGATCGGCGTGCTGGTGGGCGTCGTGGGCGTCGTCGTGATCATCGCACCGTGGCAGTACTCCGCGCTCACCGGTGACCTCTGGGGCCAGCTCGCCTGCCTGGGTGCGGCGCTCTGTTACGGCTTCACCTTCGGGTACACCCGCAGAAATCTCAGCGGCCGGCCGATCGCCGGCACCACGTTCGCGTTCCTCAACATCGGCCTGGCCGGGGTCCTGATGCTGCTGCTCACGCCCGTGCTGGCCTGGCAGCCGGTGGCTCCGACCACACCGATCGTGCTCAGCCTGGTCACCCTGGGTGTGCTCGGCACCGGGTTCGCCTACATCTGGCACATCAATGTGTTGCGTGCCTGGGGCCCCACGACGACCTCGACGGTGACCTACGTCACCCCGGTGGTGGGCGTGGTCCTCGGTGTGCTGGTGTTGTCCGAGACGTTCTCCTGGCACGAACCTGCCGGGGCGCTGCTGGTGCTCGTCGGCATCCTGCTCACCCAGAAGCGCGTGCGCTTGCCGTTCGCCGTGCCCCGCACCGCCTGAGCATAACTCCTGCGATCTTCCGCCGACCGGATGCCGCGCCCCGGAATCCCGGGGTCGGGCATCCGTGGCCGTGGCGAATTGCAGGAGTTATGCCGACACGCGGCCTGGGTGGGCGGCAGCGCGCGACTCGGGCATCCGGGTCGGTGCAATATCGGTCGGTGCAATATGGTGAAGACCATGGCTGCAAACAAGGAATTGCCCGCTGACGCGGGGCAGGAAGCGATCAACGAGTTGCAGGGCATCCGCCAAAGCATCGACAACATCGATGCGGCGCTCATCCACCTGCTCGCCGAGCGGTTCAAGTTCACCCAGAGCGTGGGGCGCCTGAAGGCCCAGCACGGCCTGCCGCCGGCCGATCCGGCCCGGGAGTTCCTGCAGATCCAGCGACTGCGCGGCCTGGCCGAAGACGCCAGACTCGACCCGGCTTTCGCCGAGAAGTTCCTCAACTTCATCATCGCCGAGGTCATCCACCACCACGAGAAGATCGCCGGCGGCTCCTCGGATGCCGCCAAGCCCGCCGCAGCCCCGACGAGCTCCGCATCCGAGTCGGGCAGCGCAGCCGTCACGGGTGACCCGGCCGTCGATCCGGCCCACCCCGCCCCTTCAGCGTGAGCTGGAACCCGCGCTCGCTACCGGACCAGTCCGGGCGCACCTTCGTGGTCACGGGCGCCAACGCGGGCCTGGGCTACTTCACCGGCGAACAGCTGGCCGGCGCCGGCGCCCACGTGGTGCTGGCCTGCCGCAACCCGGCCAAGGCGGCCGCGGCCGTTGCCGCGATCCGCGGGCGGGCGCCCGGCGCCTCCGTCTCGACGCTCGAGCTCGACCTCGCCGACCTCGCGTCGGTGCGCCGGGCTGCCGAACGGATGCTCGAATTCCCGCAGCTGCACGGCCTCATCCTCAACGCGGGAATCGTGCACCCGCCCACCGACCGGTCGGTGAGCCTGGACGGCACCGAGCTGGTGCTGGCCGCGAACTACACCGGACACTTCCTGCTCACCAGCCTGGTGCTACCCGTGCTGCTCGGCACGCCCGGCAGCCGGGTGGTGTCGCTTGGATCGCTGATCTCCCGGCTGATGGACTCGGCACTGGACGACCTGCAGCTGGAGGTCACCTACAACGGCTGGAAGGCCTACGCGCAGTCGAAGATCGCGATGCAGGTCTTCGGCTTCGAACTCGACCGGCGCCTGCGTGCGGCAGGCCAGGGCGGCGTCGGCGGTGTGCAGAGCCTGGTGGCGCACCCGGGTTGCTCGATCTCGGGGCTCACCCCCGGCATCCGCGGGGTCAACGAGGTGAGCCGGGCCAAACGGTTCGTCGACACCCTGCAGAGCTTCGTCGGCGCGCAGGGCAAGGATGCCGGCGCCTGGTCGACGGTGCGCGCGGCGATAGACCCCGCCGTCACCGGTGGCCAGTACTACGGTCCGCGGCTTCTCACCCGGGGCACCCCGACCCTTCAGCACCCCACCCGCACCTCGCTCGACCGCGACATCGCAGCGCGCCTCTTCGCCCGCACCGAGGCCCTCATCGACGCACCGTTCGCCCTCGGCCCGTAACCGCCCCCGCGCCATCGCCCCACACGCCGGGCGATCAGTGCAACTCCTGCAGAACCTCCCGCGCTGAGGTGCACACCCGCGTGATTCCGCCCCCGCTGACCGACGAGCGCACAAATTGCGGGAGTTATGCACGGGGCTGCAACGGGAGGCATTGCCGGGACCGTCCGCAGGGGGCAGGATGCCACCGTGCGGGGGTTCGTCGAACCGGTGGTCCGTCACGGGCACATGAGAACGGATGGTTATGGGCGAGCGCATTGCGATCATCGGCGGCGGCATCGTGGGGGTGGCCATCGCGCGGGCCCTGGTGTTGCGCGGACTCGGCGACGTCACCGTCTTCGAAAAGGAAGACCGGCTCGCCGCGCACCAGACCGGGCGCAACTCCGGGGTGGTGCACGCGGGTCTGTACTACCAGCCGGGAACTCTCAAGGCACAGCTGTGCGCCGCGGGCCGGATCAGCATCCGCGACTACTGCGCCGAGAAGAACCTGCCCTACCGGGAGGTGGGCAAGCTCGTCGTCGCCGTCGACGAGTCCGAGCTGCCGGCCCTGGCCGACATCGAGCGGCGGGCTCTCGCCAACGGGGTACCCGGCCTGGTGCGCCTCGATGGCGGGGCACAGCTCCGCGAGATCGAACCGCATGTGGCGGGCATCGCCGCGGTGCACTCGCCTCACACCGCGGCCGTGGACTACACCGCGATCACCGAGGCGATGGCCGAGGATGTCCGCCGCAACGGCGGCACCATCCGCACCGGCCATGAGGTTGTGGCGCTGCACCTCGAGGGCTCAGCGGTGCGGGTGCGCACGGCCGACGCCGAGCAACTCTTCGACCGGGTGATCGCCTGCGCCGGTCTGCAGTCCGACCTGGTCGCCCGTCTGGTGGGCGCCGACCCGTCCCCGAAGATCCTGCCGTTCCGCGGCGAATACTGGGCGCTGGATCCAGCCCGCACCGACCTGGTTCGCGGCATGATCTACCCGGTGCCCGACCCACGGTTCCCGTTCCTCGGCGTGCACTTCACCCGCGGCGTCCACGACGACGTGCACGTGGGGCCGAACGCGGTGCCGGCGCTGGCCCGGGAAGGCTACAGCTGGCTCGCCGTCTCGCCGAAAGACACTTGGGAGTCGCTACGTTGGCCGGGAGCGGCGGCGCTCGCGCAGCAGCACTGGCGGATGGGCATCGACGAGATCAGCGGCTCGTTGGTCAAACCCCTGTACTTCCGCAAGGCCCGCCGGTTCATCCCCGAATTACGGATGCGCGATCTCACCCACAAGACCGCCGCCGGCGTGCGCGCCCAGGCCTGGGGCAGCGACGGAGCCCTCCTGGACGACTTCGCGGTCGACCAGGTCGGCCCGGTCACGCTGCTGCGCAACGCCCCGTCCCCGGCTGCCACCTCGTCGATGGCCATCGCCGATCACCTCATCGACCACTATGTTTTCGCCCGCACCACAGACTGACCTGAGCGCATCCGCCCCGGATGGCACTCGCCGCACCCCTGGTGGCGCCTCGCGCCCGCTCTCGCGGGTGCGGCCAGCCACAGCCGGCGTGGGCATGCCACAGCGCGCGGTGACGGCTCACAAATCGGCTGAGGTGCAACCCCTCCAGGCCGGTGCGGCCGAGGTGCCTACGATGGGCAGATGATGTTCGAGCAGATCGCCAGTGACGCCGCCGCCGGCCGCTTCGACGACTGGGCGCTGTCAACGGTGATCGACGAGAACATCCAGTCGCCGGTGATCTCCAAGGCCGAGTTCTTCAGGTTGCATGCGGCGGCGGGCATCGTGGCGACCTGGCCGATCGGCAATGCCGGCCTGTTGCACGTCTACGGCTACCTGCTCTCGAGGGTGGTCACGCCGTTCGGACTCAAGGGCGACCGCTGGCGAAACGGCGAGCTGGCCGGCCAGTTGGGCCTGGCGCCCGCGGCGTTCCTGCTTGACGCCGCGGATGCGGCCGGCGAAACAGTGCTGCAGCGGGTCACGGATGCGGCGTTGCCGCACCTGGCGCATCCGGCAGGCGCGCTCGGGGACGTTCTGGTCATCGACGACGAGGTGCCCGGGGTCGCCACGTTCTTCCGCACCACGGTGGTGAGCACACCCGGCCGATCAGGCGCGGCCCTGGTCTACGGTGTGTCCGACGTCGGCCGGATGCGCGTGGTCACGGCCTTCTCGATGGCCAGCCCGTCCCCGGTGTCGCTTGACGCCCTCGCGGCCGAACCGCCACGGATGCGCTACAACGCCGCCCTGGCAACGCTCCCGCCGCGCACCGGGCTCCGCCGTCGCCGCTGAGCTGCACTTTCACGGCTGCCGCAGCTCGCGAAAGACGCCGCGTGGTTACGCGAACGCGTTCGGCAGCGTGCTGCGGTGGCGCGACTGCAGTTCGGTCAGCGGCACGGTGAAGTAGTCCTGGATCTCCAGAACCGGAGCAGTCGCATCCGTCACACCGATACGCAGCACCGGGTAGTCGCGGCCTTCGCAGAGACCGAGGAACTTGACGTCGTCCTCACGCGGCACGGAGACCAGCACGCGGCCGGTCGACTCTGAGAAGAGGGCAACGGATGCGTCGACGCCGTCGCGCTCGAGGATGTCGCCGAGCCAGACCCGGGCGCCCACACCGAAGCGGAGCACGGCCTCGGCGAGGGCCTGCGCGAGGCCACCCGTGGAGAGGTCGTGCGCGCTGTCGATCAGAGCCTCGATCGACGCGGCGTGCAGTAGGCCGGCGAGGTCGGCTTCGCGGCCGAGGTCCACGATGGGTGGCAGACCACCGAGGTGGTCGTGCACCACGGCGCTCCACGCGGAGCCGTCGAGCTCCTCGCGGGTGATGCCGAGCAGGTAGATGTTGTGGCCGTCGTCCTGCCAACCGCTCGGCACGCGGCGGGCCACGTCGTCGATCACACCGAGCACGGCCACCACGGGGGTGGGGTGGATCGGCTGGTCGCCGGTCTGGTTGTAGAACGACACATTGCCGCCGGTGACCGGGATCTCCAGCTCGAGGCAACCATCCGCCAGACCCTCAACGGCCTGGGAGAACTGCCACATGACCTCGGGGTTCTCCGGCGAGCCGAAGTTGAGGCAGTCGCTGATGCCCACCGGCACGGCGCCGGTGACGGCCACGTTGCGATACGCCTCGGCGAGGGCCAGCTGGGCGCCGCGGTACGGGTCGAGCTGGCAGTAGCGGCCGTTGGCGTCGGTGGAGATGACGAAGCCGAGGCCCGACTCCTCGTCGATGCGGATCATGCCGGCGTCGTCGGGGAACGACAGTGCGGTGTTGCCCATCACGTAGCGGTCGTACTGGTCGGTGATCCAGCTCGGGTCCGCCAGGTTGGGCGAGCCGAGCAACGCGAGGAACTGCTCCTGCAGCGTCTGGGCATCCGTCGCCCGGGGCAGCGCGGAGGCGGAGTCGGCCTGCAGGGCGTCGATCCAGGTGGGGTAGGCCACTGGGCGGTCGTAGACCGGTCCGTCGACGGCGACGGTGCGCGGGTCGACGTTGACGATCTCTTCGCCGTGGAAGTCGATGATCAGGCGGCCGGAGTCGGTGACCTCGCCGAGCACGCTGGTCTCCACGTCCCACTTCTGAACCACGGTGAGGAAGCCGGCGAGCTTCTCCGGCGTGACGACGGCCATCATGCGTTCCTGGCTCTCGCTCATCAGAATCTCTTCGGCGGTGAGTGAGGGGTCGCGCAGCAGCACCTTCTCCAGCTGGATGTACATGCCGCCGTCGCCGTTGGAGGCCAACTCGCTGGTGGCGCAGGAGATCCCCGCGGCGCCCAGGTCCTGGATGCCCTCGACGAGCTTTTCGCGGTACAGCTCGAGGCAGCACTCGATGAGCACCTTCTCGGCGAACGGGTCGCCCACCTGCACGGCAGGGCGCTTGGTCGGGCCGCCCTCGCTGAACGTGTCCGAGGCCAGAATGGATGCGCCGCCGATGCCGTCGCCGCCGGTGCGGGCTCCGAAGAGCACCACCTTGTTGCCGGCGCCCGAGGCGTTGGCCAGGTGCAGGTCCTCGTGGCGCAGCACGCCGACGGAGAGCGCATTGACCAGCGGGTTGCCCTGGTAGACGGAGTCGAACCAGGTCTCGCCGCCGATGTTGGGCAGGCCCAGGCAGTTGCCGTAGAAGCTGATGCCCGAGACCACACCGTGCACGACCCGGGCGGTGTCGGGGTCGTTGATGTCGCCAAAACGCAGCGCATCCATCACGGCGACCGGGCGGGCGCCCATCGAGATGATGTCGCGCACGATGCCGCCGACGCCGGTCGCGGCGCCCTGGAACGGCTCGATGTAGGAGGGGTGGTTGTGCGACTCGATCTTGAAGGTGACGGCCCAGCCCTCGCCCACGTCGAGCACACCGGCGTTCTCGCCCATGCCCACCATCAGGTTCTTCTTCATGGCGGGGGAGACCTTGTCGCCGAACTGGCGCAGGTACTTCTTCGAGCTCTTGTAGGAGCAGTGCTCGCTCCACATCACCGAGTACATGGCGAGCTCACCGCTCGTGGGCCGGCGGCCCAGGATGGTGCGGATCTCGGCGTATTCGCCGGGCGTCAACCCGAGGGCAGCGTACGGCTGCTCCTTGTCGGGAGTGTTGATCGCGTTGGTCACGGTGTCAGCGACGCCGCGGGAGGATGTGTTGGAAACAGCGGTCACGAGTGGCGTTCTCCCAGAGATAGCGGATGCTTGACCGGGCAAGTCTACCCGGCGACCCCGCCCCGCGGCGGCGGTCTCGGTACCGCTGTCGAGTCGCCCCTGTGCGCGCCTCCTGGTGGGCGCCACGGTGCTCCGCGTTGGGCGCCAGGGCGGGTCTTGGGGCGAAGCGCGGGTCAGGCGCCGCTACGCGGGTGGCGCGCCACCCGCGCAACGGCGCGTAGCCCGCGCACCGGCGCCGGCAGGCCCGGCCGGGTGCGGGCGCGGCGGTTAGCTCTCGCCGCCGGGCGGGCCCATCACGAGCAGCGTCGTGAACACGGCGACCAAGCCGACCACCAGCACGGATGCCAGCAGCACAGGCCGCGCCAGGCCGAACCGCAGCAGCCGGCTCACCACGGTGTGGTCCCGGGGGTCGTCCGTGGCCTCCCGGCGCCAGGCGCCGTCGAGCAGCGTGCGTCGCTCGAGCCAGCGGTCGAAGGGGATCGTGGCGTAGGGCACCACGGCGGTGGTCACGGCCAGGAGCATCAGCCGGGGCCGCCAGTGCTGGTTGACGCCCACGAGCACCGCGGTGATCCCGTAAGCCAGGAACACCAGTCCGTGCACGAAGCCGCCCACCCGCACCGCGCCGTCCCCGAAGTCGCCGGGGAGGAGCACGTACTTGAGCAGCATCGCGGTGATCAGGATGGTCCAGGTGATCGCCTCGGCGATGGACAGGATGCGGTAGAGCAGGCGGGGAGACACGGGGGAGAACTCCATACGGCGTGTGAGGTGGGCAGGTCTGCTCCCAGCCTGTCAGGCCCGCCTGGGCGGTGCATCCGTCGAAGGTTGGAACCGCGCTCGCCCTCGTAAAAGGACAAAGTGACTAAGAAAGGATGCGAGTGCTCAGATCGTCCTTTTTTGGGACCGAAGTCCTTCGCAGCGTCCGCCGCTTCGGGCCGCACGGTCCTCAAGAAGGCCCGGAGCGCAGAAACCTACGCGTTGACCAGCGCGCGATCGATCACCGAGGTGAAGAACGCGAGCCCATCCACGCCGCTGCGCATGGCGGCAGCCGTGTCGGGCCCGAAGCCCGGCTCCACGGCGTGCTCGGGGTGCGGCATCAGGCCCACGACGTTGCCGCGGGCATTGGTGACACCGGCGATGTCGTTCAGCGAGCCGTTCGGGTTCACGTCGAGGTAGCGGGCGATGACCCGGCCCTCACCCTCGAGGCGAGCCAGGGTCTCGGTCGAGGCGATGAAGCCGCCCTCGCCGTTCTTCAGCGGGATGGTGATCTCCTGCTTGTCGGCGAAGCCGCCGGTCCAGTCCGTGGAGTTGTTCTCGATGCGCAGGCGCTGGTCGCGGCAGATGAACGCGCCGGCCTCGTTGCGAATGAGCCCGCCCTCGAGCAGGTGCGCTTCGGTGAGCATCTGGAAGCCGTTGCAGATGCCGAGCACGGGCATCCCCTGGTTGGCGGCGTCGATGACCTCGGCCATGATCGGCGAGAGGCTGGCGATGGCGCCGGCGCGTAGGTAGTCGCCGTAGCTGAAGCCGCCGGGCAGTACGAGCGCGTCCACGCCGTGCAGGTCGTGCTCGCCGTGCCAGAGGACCACCGGGTCTGCGCCGGCCAGGCGGATGGCGCGCTGGGCGTCGCGGTCGTCGAGCGAGCCCGGGAAGGTGACGACGCCGATGCGCATCAGTGCGTTTCCCCGGCGGCGACCTCGAGCACGTAGACGTCGGTCACGTCCTCGATCACGGAGTTGGAGAGCACGCTGTCGGCGAGCTCCCGCACGTCGGCGAGCAGCGCAGCGTCCGCTGGCCCGTCAACGGTGAGTTCGAATCGCTTGCCGACGCGCACGCCGGTGAACTCGGTCTTGCCGAGGCGGCGGAGGGCGCCGGCGACGGCCTTGCCCTGGGGATCGAGCAGTTCTGCCTTGGGCATAACTTCTACGACGATGGTTGGCATGGCTCACTCCGTAAGACGTCGGGGGCGGATGCGTCGATTCTACAGGCCCGCGCTCTCCCCGGCGGCGGGGGCGAGACCGGCCTGGCCGAGCAGGATGCCGCGCAGCACGTCCCGCACGGCCGCGACGCCCTGGTAGGTCTCCACGAAGCTGGTGCTCAGCGGCGACAGCCCGATTCGCAGGCCCTCCGGCGCGCGGAAGTCGGGGATCACGTCGTGCTCCCAGAGGATCCGGGTGACCTGCCTCATGGCCGGGTGATTCACGGTGACGTGGCCGCCGCGGTGGGTGTGCTCGCGCGGGGAGGCCACGGTCACGCCCAGCGGCGCCAGCCAGGCATCCACCAGCTCCAGCGCGAACTCGGTCAGCGCCACCGACTTGGCCCGCACCGCATCGATGCCCACCTCGTCGATCATGGCGATCGTGTCCTGCATGGCGAGCATGCCCACGATCGCCGGGGTGCCGCTCATGAACCGGCGGATGCCCGCGGCCGGCACATACTCCGGCCCCATCGCGAACACGTCGGCGGCGCCCATCCACCCCTGGATCGGCTGGGACAGATCGGGTTGCAGCTCGGCATGCACGTAGCCGTACGCCGGGGCGCCCGGGCCGCCGTTGAGGTACTTGTAGCTGCAGCCCACGGCCAGGTCGACGCCGTCGAGGTCGAGGTTCACCGGCACCGAGCCGGCCGAGTGACAGAGGTCCCAGAGCACCAGCGCGCCGGCCTCGTGCACGGCGGCGGTGATCGACGGCACATCGGCGAGGAACCCGGAGCGGTAGGCCACGTGGCTGAGCACCACGAGCGCGGTCTGCGGGCCCACGACGGCGCGCACCTGGTCGACGGTGACGCCGGCTGTAGTGCTCGACTCGATCCAGCGCAGGGTGAGGCCGCGTTCGGCGGCGATGCCGGCCAACACGTACCGGTCGGTGGGGAAGTTGTCGGTGTCGAGCACGATCTCGCTGCGGGCCGGCAGCGAGTCCACGGCGGCCCGGGCGAGCTTGTACAGGGTCACGGTGGTGGAGTCGCCGATGTACACCTGGCCGGGGGCTGCGCCGAGCGCAGCGCGGCCGAGGGCATCGCCGATGGTCAGCGGCAACTGCATCCATTCGTCGTCCCAGCCGCGGATCAGCCGGGTGCCCCAAGCTGTGCCGAGGAACTCGGTGATGCGCTCCACGCTGGCGATGGTGGGGCGGCCGAGCGAATTGCCGTCGAGGTACACGATCGACGGCGCATCCGGATCGGCGTCCACGGTGGTGTCATCCAGGCCCACGAACCGGCGGCGGCAGTGGGCGAGGCCGTCGATGCGGTCCATCCGCCGGGCGAAGGCGAGGTGGGCGTCAAGGCCGTCGGCGACGGTGGTGTCGTGCTGGGTCATGATCGGAGGTCCTCGAGGTCGGGCCGGGGGAGGGCGCGGGCTGGCTGTTCGTGAGCGGGCAGTGCATGGTTGGGCTGTGCGTGGGCGGGCAGTGCGTGGGCGGGCTGTGCGTGGGCGGAGAGTAGCCAGTTGATGAAACCGGCCGGATCGTCGGAGTCGGCGGGACGGTCGCCGGGTACAACGGTAACCGTCCCGGCCCGGTCGGGGCGGGTGCCGGATGCCGCGTCGACGGATGCCGCGCCCGGCCGGCCCGGGAAGTCCGCGGTCAGCGCGGCGAGCACGTCGTCGGGGGAAAGGCCGCAGGCCACCAGCGCCGCGATCTCCCGTCGGTTGAGCCCCACCGGCAGCGGTCCGTTGCCGAGGTCGGTGCCGTAGAGCACCCGGCCGCCCGCAGCGTGGAACCGGGAAAGGTTGTCGCTGGCCACGTGGAATGCCGCGGTCGGCTCACCCCAGCCATGGATGTCCAGCGTGCTGATCCAGGTGGTCCGGCCGGCCATCGAGCCGAGCAGCGCATCGGACAGGCGCTCGGAGAACGGCGTGTGCGCGAGCAGGTCGACCCCGGCGTCGAACGCGGCCGCCGCCTGGCCGGCGCCCTCGGTGTGGGCGGCGACGGGCAGCATCCGCGCGTGCGCCGCCGTCACGATGGCCAGAAGGGTGTCGGCCGTGAGCACTGGACCGGCCGCGGAGTTGAGCGTCACCTTGATTACCGAGGCGCCGGCCTCGGCCTGGCGGTGCACGGCCTCAGCGGCATCGGCGGGCGCCGCCACCGGGCAGGCGCTGCCCGCTGGGGCCCAGGCCTGCCGGCTCGGATACCCGCCGGGGGCGCCAACGAACTGGCCGGCGAACCGGGTCTCTGGACGATCCCCGGACGCGTAGTCGCCCAACTCGTCGGCGGCGGGGGTCCACCCGCCCAGGTCGAGCACCCGGCCGATGCCACCGGCGGCCAGGCGTGCCGGGTCGATCAGGGCGAGGTGCACGTGCGCGTCCAGGAACCCGGGCAGCACGACCGTCATCGCTCCTCGCAGGCCGCGTCGACGGTCCAGTACTCCGTCTTGTCCTTGTATATGCCACGGAAGGTATGAACCAGGTCGGGATGCAGCACCCAGTCCTCGGTGACGTCACGGTCGAGCACCGCCGCCGGGACCTCGAAGCCGTGCCGGTGCTTGAAGCGCAGGAACTCGAGGTCGCGGGTGTTGTTCTCCACTGGCATGGCATCCATTCCGCCGGGCACGGTGCGGCCCGGTTCTGCTCCCTGAATTGTGTGGGCTCTTCGGCGCGGGCGCAACACGCGCTGCGCTGCAGCGAGCCGACACGCCAGGGCGGCGCAGACATCCGAGCACGCCGACCCACGGCCTGGTTGGCTGGGGAGGCCTCCCTCCGCCACCTCGCAGGAAGGGGATCTAGAATCGACCGCATGACTACCTCTGCCCGGCCCCCGCAGGACGCGTCTCAACCGCGGCGCCGCGACGCCCGGCAGAATCGTGAACGTCTCATCGACGAGGCGCGCAGCCTGATCGCGGAGCACGGCGTTGACGCCTCGCTCGAAGAGATCGCCCGCCGCGCCGATGTGGGAGTGGCCACCCTGTACCGCAACTTCCCCACCCGCGACGACCTTGTGCGGGCGCTCTACGACATAGCGCTCGCGGAGCTGTTCGCGGTGCGCGGCGAGATCGAGGCGGCGCCCACTGCGTGGGCAGGCGTGGTGCTGTACACCGAACGCCTCGCCGAATGGCTCGTCGCCGACCCGTCGTTGCCGCCGATCCTCAAGCGGATGGCCACCATCGACCCCACCGCCCGGCCGTCGGTGGAGTTCGAGAGTTTCATCGCCGCGCTCGTGTCGCGGGCGAAGAAAGACGGCGACCTGCGCCCGGACGTGGACTCGATGGACCTCGCCGTCCTCGTCACCATGATCGGGTCGCTGGGTACCCTGGGCGGCGGCTACAGCGGCCAGTGGCGCCGGCAGCTCTCCCTGGTGCTCGACGGCCTACGGATGCCCGAGAAGACCCGGCCCAAGCTGCCCGGCCGGCCTCTGAGCGTCAAGGAGTTCCAGGCCACGGTGCATGGCCTCACCCGCCGCGCCAAGCGCGCCGCCCGCGGCTCCCGCGCCGCCCGCTGACCCGGCCCGCCCGCTGACCCGAGCCGCCCGCTGACCCGCGCCGCCCGCTGACCCGGCCCGCCCGCTGACCCGAGCCGCCCGCTGACCCGAGCCGCCCGCTGACCCGCGCCGCCCGCTGACCCGCGCCGCCCGCTGACCCGCGCCGCCCGGCCTCGCTCGCGGCACGTTTTCGTCCCGGCGGCACGTGTTTGTCCGCTCGCGGCACGTGCTCGTTCCGGCGGCACGTGTTCCAACACGTGCCGGCGGGCGCAAGTAGTGCCGCGAGAACGGGAGGTGCCGCGCGGCGCAGGCTACCCGGCGGTCAGCAGCCCGAGCAGCTCGCGGTACCGGGCCGCGGTCTGGGCCACAATCTCTGTGGGCAGCTCCGGTGGGGTGCCGGTCTGGTCCCAGTGCGCGGCCAACCAGTCGCGCACGATCTGCTTGTCGAAGCTGGCCATGCGCTCCGCCGGCGTGGCCCCGGCCAGCCAGCGCGCCGCATCCCAGTACCGGCTGGAGTCACTGGTGAGCACCTCGTCGCCGAGGGTGAGCAGGCCGGTGGCGCGGTCGGCGCCGAACTCGAATTTGGTGTCGGCCAGAATCACGCCGGCGGTCTCCGCGATCACGGATGCCCGGCGGAAGATCTCCAGCGACGCATCCCGCAGCGCCGCCGCCACGTCGGCCCCCACGAGCTCGACGGTGCGCTCGAACGAGATGTTCTCGTCGTGCTCGCCCATCGGAGCCTTCCAGGCGGGGGTGTAGATCGGTTCGGGAAGCCGGTCGCCGTTCTGCAGACCGGCCGGTAGCGGGATGCCGCACACCGTCTGGCTGGCGACGTACTCGAGCCAGCCGGAACCGGTGAGGTACCCGCGCACCACGCACTCGATCGGGTACATGTCCAGGGTCTTGCAGAGCATGGCCCGGCCGGCGACGGCGGCGGGGATCAGGCTCGATGCGTCGAGGGCGTGGTCGGGCACGAGGTGGTTGGGCACACCCTCGAGCTGGTCGAACCACCACAGGCTCAGGGTGGCCAGCAGTTCGCCCTTGCCGGGGATGCCGGGCTCGAGCACGTGGTCGAACGCGCTCACCCGGTCGCTGGCCACGACGAGCACCCTGTCGGCGTCGGCCAGGCCGGTGGCTTCGGCCGGCACGTAGAGGTCGCGTACCTTGCCCGAGTAGACGTGTTGCCAGCCGTCCAGCTGCAGCGCGGCCATCAGCTCGCGACCTTGGCGGCGATGTCGCCACGGTGCTGGGAGCCCTCGAGCCCGATCAGCGCCACGGCCTCGTAGGCGCGCGACCGCGCCTGGGTGAAGTCGCTTCCCACGGCCACGACGCTGAGCACCCGGCCGCCGGTGGCGACCAGAGTCTGGCCGTCCAGCGCGGTCGCGGCGTGCGCGATGGTCACGCCCGTCACAGCGGCGGCGTCGGCGAGCCCGGTGATCGCACGACCGGTCACCGGGGTCTCCGGGTAGTTCTCGCTGGCGATCACCACGGTCACCGCGGCGTCGGCCGAGAATTCAGGGCGGGGCAGCCCGGCAAGCTCGCCGGTCGACGCGGCCAGCAGCAGCCCGCTCAGCGGTGTCACGAGGCGCGGCAGCACCACCTGCGTCTCGGGGTCGCCGAAACGGGCGTTGAATTCGATCACCCGGATGCCGGCATTCGTGAGAATCAGCCCGCAGTACAGCAGCCCGATGAACGGGGTGTCTTCGGCGGCGAGCTGGCGCACGGTGGGCAGGGCGATGGTCTTGATGACCTCGTCCACGAACGCGGTCTCGCTGCCGAAGCCGGCGTCGAGCCAGGGCAGCGGCGAGTAGGCGCCCATGCCGCCGGTGTTGGGGCCCTCGTCGTTGTCGGCGAGACGCTTGTAGTCCTGGGCGGGGGAGAGCGGCAGCACGGTGTGGCCGTCGCTGAGCAGGAACAGGGAGACCTCCTGGCCGGCGAGGAATTCCTCGATGAGTACCGCACCGTGCTGCAGCCAGCGCACCGCGTGGGCGAGGGCGTCGTCACGGTCGGTGGTGACGAGCACACCCTTGCCGGCGGCCAAGCCGTCGGCCTTGACCACGTACGGGGCGCCGTATTCGTCGAGCGCGCCCTGCGCCTCGGCGAGGTTGCCGGCCCGCACGGCGCGGCCGGTGGGCACTCCGGCCTGGTCCATGATGCGTTTGGCGAAGGTCTTGCTGCCCTCGAGGGCGGCGGCGGCCTGGCCCGGGCCGAAGACCGGGATGCCGCGGGTGCGCAGTGCGTCGGCGACCCCGGCCACCAGGGGAGCCTCGGGGCCCACCACGACGAGGTCGATGTTGTGCTCCTGGGCGAAGTTGGTCACCACATCGGAGTCGGTGGGGTCGAGGTCGACCACGGGTGCATCCGCGGCGATGCCGGCATTGCCGGGTGCGGCGATCACGTGGGGCCGCGGCTCCTCACGCAGGAGGGCAGTGACGATGGCGTGCTCGCGGGCGCCGGAACCGAGGACCAGTATTCTCACCGGAACAGGCTACCCGGCCAACACGGTGACGCGCACCCCGGCCGACGCCCGGCGTCACGGCGCGGTGCGGGAGAGGGCAGACTGGAGGCATGGCACGCGCAAGAATCGACGACGGACTGGGCCGCACCGCCGTGAAGGCCTACCTGGCCGACGAGGCCGGCGCGAGCCGGGACACCAAGGCGCTCGCCGTGCGGTACACCCTGCAGATCCTCGCCGAGCAGGCCGAGGGCAACACCGTCGAAGTGCGCGTGCCGCCGTTCGGCGCGGTGCAGTGCATCGCCGGCCCCCGGCACACCCGCGGCACCCCGCCCAACGTGGTCGAAACGGATGTCGCCACCTGGCTGGCCCTGGCCACCGGCGCGCTGGCCTGGACCGACGGCCTCAACTCCGGCCGAATCCATGCCTCCGGGCAACGTGCCGACCTCAGCGCCGAGCTGCCCCTGTTCCCTTAGTTGCACCCGGAACGGGCTTCTGTTCCCCGTGCGGACAATTGGGCCCGGTGCGCCGGGTGCAGAAGTCCGAATCGGCCACAGTTGCGGCCCAGCGGCGGCTCAGGCCAGGATCGCCGCGACCTCGGCCAGCGACGGCATCGAACTGGTGGCGCCGGGCCGGGTCACCGAGATCGACGACGCGACGGTGGCCCAGCGCACGGCGTCGACCATCCGTTCTTCGGAAATGGCGGCGGCGGACAGCTCGAGCGGCAACCCGAACGCGGCCAGCCGGGCCACCAAAGCTCCCACGAAGGTGTCGCCGGCCGCAGTGGTGTCCACCGCCTTCACCGGCCGTGCGGGTGCCAGACCCACCACGGTGCCGTCGTAGGCGAGCACACAGCCCTCGGCGCCGAGCGTCACGATCGCCCAGGTCTTGTCGGCGCTGAGCAGCTCGGCGGCCCGAACCGGGTCGGCCTCGCCGGTCAGCTCGGTGGCTTCGATCCGGTTCGGCACCACCAGGTCCACCGACCCGGCGAAGCCCTCTGGCAACGGCAGCACGGGAGCCGGGGTCAGCACGGTGAACACTCCGTTCGCCTGGGCGATGCGGATGCCGGCCGCAAGCGCCGGCACCGGCAACTCGCACTGCATGACCAGGAACCTGGCCTGGGCTATGGTGGCCTCCTGCTCCGCGTCGAGAGCGGTGACGGTCGCGTTGGCCCCGGAGACCACGACGATCGAGTTCTCGCCGGAGTCCAGCACGGAGATGTGCGCGGTGCCGGTGGGCTCCCGCACGGCGGCCAGGCCGCGCGCGCCGATCCGGTGCAGCGCGAGGACGCCGCGCAGCTCGGTGCCGTTGGCGTCGGTGCCGACCGCGCCCATGAAGTCCACCGCTCCGCCCTGCCGTGCCGCGGCCACGGCCTGGTTCAGCCCCTTGCCGCCCGGCACAGTGCTGTACCCACTGCCGAACATGGTCTCCCCGGGCTGGGGCAGCCGGGGCTGCCGCACCACGAGGTCCATGTTGGCGCTGCCGAGCACGGCGATCCGGTTGGTGCTGGTCGTCGCGGTCCTGGGGGTGGTGCTCGAATCGTTCACCCGCCCAGTCTGACGGATGCCGGTGCGCGGGCGCCGCGCCGCTGGGCCCGTGGCGCGCCACCCGCGTGAGCGGCGCCTGCCCCGCCGCCCACGAACCGCACGACATGTCTCCGTGCGACAATAGAACGGTGAGTTCTGCAGACCAGCACGGTGACGCCGAGACGGCAGCGTCCGGCACTGCTTCGCCAGCCGCGGCCCCGCCCGGCGTGGCCCCCGAGGCCCACGTGGCCCACGTGGCCCCCGCGGCAACCCCGGTTCCCGTCGAACCGACCGAGACCGTCGTCGCGGAGCAGACCCTCGTTGTGCGTCGCTCGCCGCGCTACGTGAGTTTCATGATCGTCGGCGCCGTCGTCGGCGCCCTCCTGGCGCTGGTGCTCACCGTGAGCTACCCGCAGAACGCCGAGTTCGACCCTGCCCAGGTCTTAGGGTTCCTGCTTCTGGGCGGCGTCGCGATCGGCGTCGCGGTCAGCTGCCTCATCGCGATCGTGCTCGACCGAATCGTCGGGCGCTCCGCAACCACGGTCGTCGTCGATAGACTCAACGCGATCTCAACAAGCGCCCTCGAGGCTCCGGATCCTGGATCCGACCCCCAATCTTCCAACGAGAATTCCTAGTAAGGGGCTGCGGCTTGGCCGGTGGCGACGGACGACTGAATCATGATCTTCTTCCTGGCGAGAAGGGCCCGCAGGATGCCTGCGGAGTCTTCGGCGTCTGGGCTCCCGGTGAAGAGGTAGCCAAGCTCAGCTACTTCGGGCTCTACGCCCTTCAGCACCGAGGCCAGGAATCGGCGGGAATCGCCACGAGTGACGGCTCGAAGATCCTCATCTACAAGGACATGGGCCTGGTCTCCCAGGTCTTCAACGAGGCCTCGCTGAGCACCCTGCTCGGCCACCTCGCGGTGGGGCACACCCGCTACTCGACGACCGGGTCGTCGAGCTGGCAGAACGCCCAGCCCACCCTCGGTCGCACAGCCGGCGGCACCGTCGCGCTCGGCCATAACGGCAACCTCACCAACACCGCCGAGCTGCTCGAGCTGGTGCGCGAGCGCTACCCCAAGGTCGACGGCGAACTCGCGCGCGGCAACACCACCGACACCGCCGTGATCACCGCCCTGCTCACCGGCGACCTGGACCACACCCTCGAAGCCACCGCCATGGAGGTGCTGCCGCGTCTGCGCGGGGCCTTCTGCCTGGTCTTCATGGACGAGACCACCCTGTACGCAGCCCGTGACCCTCAGGGTGTGCGCCCGCTGGTGCTCGGCCGGCTCGAGCGCGGCTGGGTCGTCGCCTCCGAGACCGCCGCCCTCGACATCGTCGGCGCCAGCTTCGTGCGCGAGGTCGAACCCGGTGAGCTCATCACCATCGACGAGAACGGCCTGCGCACCCAGCGTTTCGCCGAGGTGAAGCGGGCCGGATGCGTGTTCGAGTACGTCTACCTCGCCCGGCCGGACACCACCATCGCCGGCCGTGGCGTGCACGAGGCCCGGGTCGAGATGGGCCGCCAGCTCGCCGCGGAGTACCCCGTCGAAGCGGACCTCGTCATCCCCACCCCCGAGTCCGGCACCCCCGCGGCGATCGGCTACGCCCAGGCGTCTGGCATCCCGTTCGGCCAGGGCCTGGTGAAGAACACCTACGTGGGCCGCACCTTCATCCAGCCCTCCGAGACCATCCGCCAGCGCGGCATCAAGCTCAAGCTCAACCCGCTCAAAGAGGTCATCAAGGGCAAGCGGCTGATCGTCGTCGACGATTCGATCGTGCGCGGCAACACCCAGCGCGCCCTGGTCAGCATGCTCCGCGAAGCCGGTGCCGCCGAGGTGCACGTCCGCATTTCCAGCCCGCCGATCACCTGGCCCTGCTTCTACGGCATCGACTTCGCCTCCCGCGCCGAGCTGATCGCCACCGGCCTCGGCGTCGACGAGGTGCGCCAGGCCATCGGCGCCGACTCGCTCGGGTATCTCTCCGAGGACGGCATGATCGCGTCCACCGAGCAGCCCCGCGAGAGCCTCTGCACCGCCTGCTTCACCGGCGTGTACCCGATCAAGCTGCCCGAGACCCAGCACCTGGGCAAGAACCTCCTCGAGCGCGACGTCTCCTCCAACGGCTGTGACCCCGGTCCGGACGCAGAGTTCGAGAGCGTGCTCACCCCTGACTCGACGCGGGCCACCGTGCTCGTCGAACACAGTCAGGTCCCGTTCGGCGATCCCGGAAGACCAGAATGAGCAACGCAACCTACGCCGCAGCCGGAGTCGACACCCACGCGGGAGACCTCGCGGTGTCACTGATGAAGTCCGCCGTCTCGGCCACCCACGGCCCGGAGGTGCTCGGCGGTTTCGGCGGGTTCGCCGGCCTCTACGACGTCTCCTTCCTCACCACCTACAAGCGCCCGCTGCTGGCCACCTCCACGGATGGCGTCGGCACCAAGGTCGCCATCGCCCAGGCCCTCGACAAACACGACACCATCGGGCAAGACCTGGTCGGCATGGTCGTCGACGACATCATCGTCGTCGGTGCCCGACCGCTGTTCATGACCGACTACATAGCCTGCGGCAAGGTCGTCCCCGAACGCATCGCGGCGATCGTCGAGGGCATCGCCAAGGCTTGCGCCGCCACCGGCACCGCCCTCGTAGGCGGCGAGACCGCCGAGCACCCCGGCCTGCTCGGCCCGGACGACTACGACGTCGCGGGAGCGGCGACCGGTGTCGTCGAGGCCGACCAGGTCCTCGGCGCTGAGCGGGTCCAGTCCGGCGACGTTGTCATCGCGATGGCCTCCTCCGGGCTGCACTCCAACGGTTTCTCGCTCGTGCGGCACATCCTGGCCGCGCGTGGCGTCGGCTACACCGACACCTCCGCCGAACTCGGCGGCGTCATCGGCGAAGCGCTCCTTGAGCCCACCCGGCTCTACACCGGCCCGCTGCTCAGTGTGCTCGCCGACCCCGAACTGGCCGGCGTTGTGCACTCGCTCAGCCACGTCACCGGCGGCGGTATCGCGGCCAACCTGGCCCGGGTGCTGCCCGTCGGCAGCTGGGTCGAGGTCGACCGGTCAACCTGGTCACCCGACCCCGTCTTCAGGGTGCTCGGCGATATGGCCGGCACCACGCTGGAAAGCGCCGAAGGCACCTGGAACCTCGGCGTGGGCATGTTCGCCGTCGTCGCGGCCAACGCCGCGTCATCCGTCATCGCGCGCCTCAAGTCTGAGGGTATTCCGTCCTGGGTCGCCGGCCGCGTGTCGATGGCCCCGCACGACCTCACCGGCTTCGAACAGGGCGCCAAGGGCGTCAACGGTGGCGCCGTGCGCCTCGTCGGCGGCTACGCGGCCTAACCGAATCCTCGGTCAAGCTCCTGGCTCGCCCATTTTTGCTGGTCGGCGCCCCGCGCGACTAGCGAATTCGGGCCAGTCATCGTCGGAGCGCGAGGTAACTGCCCCGCCGATGGCTCGCCCATTTTCGGCAGTGAGGGATCCCCTGCACCAGCAAGAGTGGGCGACCCTGGTGCAGCCGAGGGCGCTGGCGTTCTCACACTGAGAGTTGTCCGGGAGCCGGTCTATGGGCGCGCCACAAGCGCAGCCGCGCACAGAGGTGCGCAGCTCCTCAGCGAGTTGAGCTAGGCGCGCTTCTTCTCGTCTTCGGTTTCGTAGTGGTCGACGTAGTCGTCCGGCTCGTCAGCCGCCGTCTTGTTCGCTTCGTACTCCGGCCACTTGGCCAGGTCCTCGTCGAGCCGCGGGTCGGTCACCGGATGCCCAGTGAGCTCGCGTTCAAGCGCGTTGTAGTTGGTGTCCGGGCTGAAATACTTCAGCTCGCGGGCAACCTTGGTGTGCTTTGCTTTTTGACGGCCGCGCCCCATGCGTGACCCCCTAACGATGCCAGGCCGGGTGAGTGATGAGTCACCCGGGAGTTGCCGAACGGAATTGTGAAATCTAGCCGCTAGTTTAGCATGGTGGGCCTGACGCCCCGATGACGCGGTTCACGGTCGGAACCCGAGGGATGAGGACGAATGGTGAACGCCACGGCCGTTCCGGTGGTGATCATCGGTTCCGGGCAGGCCGGGCTGTCGGTGGCCTACCATCTCAGGCGGTTCGGGCTCAGTGCGGGGCGCGACTTCGTCGTCTTCGACCGCGGCACGGATGCCGGCGGCGCGTGGCAGTACCGCTGGGAGTCCCTCCGCCTGGGCGCGGCCCACCGGGTCAACGACCTGCCGGGCCTGTCCGAGCTCGGCCTGAGCTTCGAAACCGCCGATCGCTCCCGCCCCGCCCGCGACGTGGTCAGCGAGTACTACCGACAGTTCGAAAAACACTTCGAGTTGAACGTCGTGCGGCCGGTCACCGTGCGGTCGGTGTTCAACCGGCGTGCCGACCTGGTCGTGCGCACCAGCTCGGAGCACTACGGCGAGCGCGAGACCCTGGCCGGGCTGCTCGTCAACGCCACGGGCAGCTGGGGTGCGCCCTTCGTGCCGCACTATCCGGGCGCCGGGTTGTTCGCCGGTCGTCAGCTGCACACCAATGGGTTCCGGGATGCCGCCGACTTCGCCGGCCAGCGGGTCGTGGTCGTCGGCGGCGGCACCTCCGCCATCGGTTTCATGCCCGAGCTGGAGGGTGTCGCGGCAAGCCTCACCTGGACGTCCCGCCGCCCGATCGACTGGGTGCACACCGAACGCCTCGATCTCGAGGGGGCGTCGGCCGCGGTGGCCATGCAGGACGAAGCAGCCCGAAACGGCCGGGCCCTGCCGAGCATCGTCAGCGGCACCGGTGTGCCGGTCAGTCGCCGTATCCAGGCCGGCATCGACCGGGGCACCCTCGTGGCCCGGCCGATGTTCGAGGCTCTCGAGGAGACCGGTGTGCGCTGGCCGGACGGCTCGTCCAGCGAAGCGGATGCGATCATCTGGGCGACCGGATTCCGGCCGGAGCTGCGCCACCTGGCCCCGCTCAAGCTGCGTGACAAGGCCGGCGGCCTGGTCGTCGGCGCCGGCTCGTCCTGGACGGACCCACGGATCTTTCTGGCCGGCTACGGCCCGCAGGCCAGCACCATCGGCGCCCGCCGGGCCGGCCGCGTGATCGCCCGGCAGGTCATGGCCCTGCTTTAGCCGCGGCGACCGGCTCGACCCCGCTTGTCGGGCCACCGCTGGTTGACCCACCGCTGGTCGGGCCGCCCACCGCTGGTCGGGCCGCCCACCGCTGGTCGAGCCTGTCGAGACCTACTTGCGCTTCCGCCGGTTCGGGTTCACCGGCCGCGTCCGCGGCTTCATCGGCGGGCTGGCCGGGCTCGACTTCGGTCTCACATTCTCGCTCTGCACGGCAACACTCGTCGTGTCCACGGTCACCGGCGCCAGGGGCTTGCGCGGGACCGGGTGGGAACGCACGGGCTCGCCGCGACGCTCCTGGCCGGGAATCGGCCGGGACCGGCGTCCGTAGATGAGTTCGGAGGAGTCAAGAAGCCACGGCACCAGCGCGATGGTGACACCGTGCACGAGCATCAGCTTCTGGCGCAGGCGCCTGGCCTTGTGGTTGTGCAGCAGCGACTCCCACCAGTGCCCGACGATGTAGATCGGCGTGTACACGGTGACAACCTCGGAGCCGTACTCCTCGCGGCGGTCCTTGATGTAACAGATCAGCGGCCAGCTGATGTCGCGGTACGGCGAGGCCACGATGTTCAGCGGCACCTGGATGTTCTGTTTGGCCCAGTCGATGATGAGGTTCTCGGTCTCCTCCTCGTCGATGGACACGTGCACGGCCTCCAGGCTCACGTGCCGCGCCGCAATGGCGTAGTCGAGGGCCTTGAGCACGGGCTTCTGCATCTTGCCCACCAGCACGATGGCGTGGTCGCCCTGCGAGCCGAAGGTTGTGATCGGGTCGACCTCGATCTCCTTGGCCACGTCGCGGTAGTACCGGTTGACGCCGATCATCAGCACGAACAGGATCGGCATCATCAGGAACACCAGCCACGCACCGTGGGTGAACTTGGTGATCGTGACGACGATCAGCACCACGCCGGTGAGAAGGGCGCCGAAGCCGTTGATCGACAGGCTGCGGATGATCGAGCCCCGGTTGGGCGGGTCGGTTTTGAGCAGGGTCAGCCAGTGCTTGACCATGCCGGTCTGCCCGATGGTGAACGACACGAAGACGCCGATGATGTAGAGCTGGATGAGCACCGTGAGGTTGGCCTGGTAGATCACGATGATCACGATGGCGGCCAGGGCGAGCAGCACCACGCCGTTCGAGTAGATCAGGCGGTCGCCGCGGGTGCTCAGCGACTTGGGTGCGTAGGAGTCGCGGGCCAGGACGCTGCCGAGCAGCGGGAACCCGTTGAACGCCGTGTTCGCGGCCAGCAGCAGGATCAGGGCCGTTGCGCCCTGCAGGATGAAGAACATGAGCGAGTTGTTGCCGAAGGTGGCCGCTGCGATCTGGGCGATCAGGCTCCGCTGGGGTTGTGTGGCGCACTCGGCCCAACCGATGAGGTCGCAGGGGTTCTCCGCGTAGTGCACCTTGGAGAACAGCGCCAGGGCGGTCAGCCCCACGAACAGCACAATCGCGATGCCGCCCATCAGCGTCAGGGTGATCTGGGCGTTCCTGATCTTGGGCCGCTTGAACGCCGGCACGCCGTTGGCGATGGCCTCCACGCCGGTCAGGGCGCTGCAACCGCTGGCGAAGGAGCGCAGCAACAGCAGGATGAACGCCGTCTGGGCGAGGTTCTGCGCCTCCACCTCGAAACCAGCCGACTCGGCCACCGGTGCATCGCCCAGGGCAACCCGGCCCAGGCCCACGACGATCATCAGCAGCACGCTGCCGATGAACAGATAGGTGGGCAGGGCAAAGGCCTTGCTCGACTCGGCGACACCACGCAAGTTGACGGCGGCGAGCACGATCACGAAGACGACGGCCAGTTCCACGCGCAGCGGGGCCAGCCCGGGTATCGCCGAGATGATGTTGTCCACACCGCTGGACACCGACACGACGACGGTCATCACGTAGTCAACGAGCAGGGCGGATGCGACGACGAGGCCGGCCTTTTCGCCGAGGTTCTTGGAGGCGACCTCGTAGTCGCCGCCACCGTTCGGGTACGCCTTGATGAGCTGGCGATACGAGGCCACCACGACCACCAGGAGCAGCACGACCACTGCAGCCACCCAGGGCGCGAAGCTCAGGAAGGCGAGCCCCCCGAGGGTCAGGATCATCAGCAATTCCTGCGGAGCGTACGCGACGCTCGACAGCGGGTCACTGGCGAAGATCGGCAGCGCCAGGTGCTTCGGAAGCAACTGCCCGTCCAGGTGTTCGCTGGCAAGCGGTTCGCCGATTATCCACCGTTTAGGTGATCGGGCTTCGGGTGCTGGGGGGTTCCCCTCTGGTGTCACGAGGGACGACACTACTCCGATGCACCGCACTGTCAAGTTGTCGGCGGATTGCCAGGATCACCCCGGCGCTTCGGCGGCGGCAGACCGATCGGGCCGTCGGATTGTTCCGGCTGGTCGGCGCGCAGTTCCGCGGGCGACACGAGCCGGTCCGGGCGCCGGATCGGCGCCCGGACGCTCGCAGCCGGTGTGCAGGTTAGCTCGTGAGCGAGTCGCGGATGCTCGCGCGCACCAGATCCAGCTGGCGCCGCAACTCCGGCACGGTCTCACTCGGCATCGTCGAACGGTACGCCTGCGTCCGCAGGTCAGCGCGCATCTGCTGGCGGAACTCGTTGAGCACCATGTCGGCCTCCCGCAGCGCGAGGTTGGAATCGCCGGTCGGGCGCGCATCCGACGTGGACTTGGTCGGCTCTGGCGCCTTCTGCCGTGCGGCGGAGGCGAGGTCGGCCCGCAGGCTCTTCATGGCCTCCGTGACGCCAGTGCGCACCTCGTCGGCGAGTCGGCGAACCGAGTCGGTGACCTCGCTCTCGATGCTGGCCAAGTCGTCGGCGCGGGCGGCCAGTTCGGCGCGGCCGGCGTCGGTGATCTCGTAGACCGTCTTGCGGTCGCCCGCCGTCTTGGTCACCAGACCCTCCTCCTCGAGCTTGGCCAGCCGCGGGTAGATGGTGCCGGCGCTCGGACTGTAGGTGCCGCCGAAACGGTCGCTCAGAGCCTGGATCAGCTCGTAGCCGTGCCGGGGGCGCTCGGCCAGCAGGCTCAGCAGGTACAGGCGCAGGCTGCCGTGGGCGAAGATCGGGGTCATGACGACGCTCCGTCGCCCACGGTGTCGGTGCTGCCTGCGGTGCCCGCGTCGTTGACGCCGGCGCCCTGACGGCGCACCACCGAGATGTTGCCGGACACCGAGTTCGCCCGCAGGTCCAGCCAGGCGCCGTTGAGGTCGCCGGTGCTGCCGTCGTAGCCCTTGCCCAGGGTGCCGCGAATGGTCTGGTTGTCCAGCTGCAGCGTGCCGGAGACCGTGTTGATCTTGTAGCGAGTCGGCACGTCCGCGCCGATTCGCACGGTGAGGTTGCCGCTGACCAGGTTGGTGGAGATCTGGTCGGGGGTGCTGTCGATGTCGAGGAACACCGCGCTGGTGACGCCGTCGACGGTGAACCGGCCGATGTCCCCGCTCGCGGTGATGTCGCCGGAGACCGTGTGCGCCACGATGTTTCCGGTGTGATTGCGCACCGACATCTCGCCGTTCACGCCGTTGAGCTCGAGGTCGCCCACCAGGTCGTCGACGACCAGGTCGCCGGACACCGTGCTGAGCTTGGCGTCGTTGCGGAGCCCCGTGACGAGGGCGTCCGCGGTGACCACCCCGAACTTCATGGCCACATCGCGCGGCACGGTGACGCTCACCTCGGCCTTGGCGCTGCCGCGGAAAGAGGCGAACACGTCGATGAAGTTGTCCCAGCGCAGCTGGGGGTGGTCGATCTCGAGGGCGTCGTCGACGACCGAGATCTTGAGGTCCTTGCCGGAGACGCTGTGCACCTCGATGCGTGCGCCCGGTTCGTCACTGCCGATCACATCAACTTTTCCGCCGATCAGGCCCACTTTGAGCGAGCGGACCAGCTCGACGTCGATGATCTTGGTCTGCCCCGGGGCGACCAGCCATTTTTCTTGCGTCATAGTCTTCTCCTTCGCGATATATCGCGTTCAATAAATCTCAAGATATATCGCGTCTGAGCGGGCGGCAAGCCCCTCACGGCAAACCCGAAGGTAGCCGGATCCGCAACCGACGGTCGCCGGCTCAGTAGGGGAAGATTGCGAGCCAGTCGCGGTTGTGCGCGTGCACCAGTACGAGGAACACCACCAGGTCGAAGAGCAGGTGCACGCAGACCACGTAGGTGAGCGACTTCGTGATCGAGAAGGTATAGCCCTGCAGAAGGGCGAACGGGATCGTCAACAGCGGTCCCCAGCTGCGGTAGCCGAGTTCCCAGAGGAACGAGACGAAGATCACCATCTGCAAGAGGTTCGCCGTCCAGAACGAGAAATGCCGTCTGAACAGGGCGAAGACCGTGCAGATGAAGAACAGTTCGTCCCAGATCCCCACAAACCCCACGCCCACGAAGAGGCGGCCGAGTTCATCGGGGGCGCTGATGCTCGGCCAGTTCAGGTAGGCGCCCGAGCGGATGAAATAGCTCGGCAGGATGAGGTACCCCAGCAGCAGCACGCCCACCAGGTACCAGCGCTCCAGGGTCGTCCAGCGTTGCCCGGTTTTGATCGGAAACCACACCTGCCGGTCCCCGAACGCCCGCCGCGAGATGACGTACGGCACCGCGACGGATGCCGACAGCACCACCCCCATCAACACCATGTTGGGGTAGCTGATGTTCGCCTCCACCGAGATGGTGCTGATGATCAGGAGCCCCACCGCGATGAGGAGGAGGTCACGAAACAGGGCCCGGTCCACCAGCCAGGCGACGACCAGGGCCGCCGCGAGGGTCGCGTATCCCGGCACCGGTAGCCGCACCGCGAACAGGAGCACCGCGGAGGCCGACACCAGCACGGCCGCCAACAGACGCAGCGGCGCGGGTGCGGATGCCCGCCCGCGCGTCGCCGGAGCATCTATGGCGGCTTCGTCTCCCATCGTGCAATTCTCGCCGAAATCGTCGTCAGGGTAAATGGCAACCCTGCCGGGCGGGGCCATCCGGCAGTAGGTTCGGGGAATGGTGAACCCCACGAACCGCGCGGATGCCCTCCGGCATGGCAGTCTCGAGCCCGCCGACAACGGTCACCTCGATCCCGTCGCGCTGGCCGCCCGCCTCGTCTCGATCGATTCGACCAATCCCGACCTGGTCCCCGGCGGCGCCGGCGAGGCCGAGATCGCCGCCTGGTGCGCCCAGTGGCTGGCCGCCCGCGGCTTCCAGGTGCACCGGCTGGAGGAGAGGGCCGGTCGGCCGTCCATCGTCGGCATCAAGCGCGGCACAGGCACTGGCGGTTCCCTGATGCTCAATGCCCACCTCGATACCGTCGGCGTCGCGGGCTATGAGGGTGATCCGTTCTCGGGCGAGCGGCACTCCGGCCGGCTGCACGGTCGCGGTGCGTTCGACACCAAGGCCGGCCTGGCCGCCGTGTTGGTCGCCGCGCACCGGGCCACCCTCACCCCGCTGGCCGGGGACGTGCTCGTGACGCTCGTCGCCGACGAGGAATTCGGCAGCCTCGGCACCGAGGAGGTGTTGCGCCGGTTCAGCGCCGACGCGGCGATCGTCGTGGAGCCCAGTGAGCTCAACCTCACGGTCTGCCATCGTGGTTTCGCCTGGTTCGAGCTCACCCTGCACGGCCGGGCGGCGCACGGATCGATGCCCGGCGAGGGCGTGGACGCCATCCGGCACGCCGGCCTGGTGCTGCACGGCCTCGACGAGCTGCGAACCGGCCTCGAGCAGAGACCCGCTCACCCGTTGCTCGGCCACGGCACTGTGCGGGTCGCCATGATCGCCGGCGGCACGGATGCGGCCACGGTCGCCCCGAGCGCCACCCTCACCATCGAGCGGCGCACCGTGCCCGGCGAGGCTCCGAAGCAGGTCGAAGCCGAGCTGCGCCACCTACTCGACCACCTGGCCGCGACGACCGCCGACTTCCGGTACGACCTCACCAGGCTCGTTGCCCGCGGCGCGTTCGAGGCCGACCCGACCTGGCCCATCGTGCGGCTGCTCGACGAGCAGGCCGAGCGGGTGCTCGGCCGCCCCGTGGTGCAACGCGGCGAGCCGTTCTGGACCGATGCCGGCCTGGTCCGAGAGGCGGGCATCCCGTGCCTGCTCTTCGGCGTCGACGGTTCCGGAGCGCACGCCCCGGTCGAATGGGCCACGGAGAGGTCGATCCATCAGCTCGCCGAGATTCTCGAAGACACCATCATCGCGTTCTGCGGCTGACGCCCCACGCCCCACACCCCACACCCCGCACCCCAGCAGCCCCCACCCCACCGCACCGCGCCCCCGCATCCCGATTTCGCGAGCCATCAAGCGGGATCGAGCGCGGGAGCGGCCGCGTGGGCGTGGCGCCGGTCCCGGGCGAACAGGGGCAGCGTCCACTGGCAGAGCGGCCCGACCAGCACGGCGAACAGCACGGTGCCCACCCCGACGTTGCCGCCGAGCACCCAGCCGGTCGCCAGAACCAGGCCCTCGATGCCGGTGCGCACGGCCCAGATCGGCCAGCCGGTGCGAGCGTGCAACCCGGTCATCAGGCCGTCGCGCGGGCCGGGTCCGAGCCCCGCGCCGATGTAGATGCCCGAGGCGACCGCCAGCAGCAACAGCCCGGCCACGAACAGCAGCACCCGCAGCCACAGGGCCAGGTCGGCGGGCACCAGCCACAGGCCCACATCCGCCGACGGGCCCACCAGCAGCGCGTTTAGAACGGTGCCGATGCCCAGCCTCTGCCTGAGCGGAATCCAGAGCAGCAGCACAATGCCGCTGATGATCGTGGTGATGACGCCGAAGCCCAGGTGCAGGTGCCCGTCGAGGCCCTGGGTCAGCACGTCCCACGGGGCCACCCCGATCGCGCCGCGCACGATCAGCGCAATACCGATTCCGTATAGGAAGAGGCCAATAGTGAGCTGAATCACACGTCGGGTCATGAGAGCCAATCCAATTGCATCCACGCCCTGTATTCAAGTAGCCAATTTACCTAGAGTGGCGTCATGTCCTCGAACCAGCTCAGCGCCCGCACCCTGGAGTCCATGCTGGGGGACTGGCGCACCGGGGGCAGCGCCTATCGCGCGCTGGCCGACCGCATCCGCCTGCTCACCCTCGACGGCCGCATCCCCACCGACAGCCGGCTGCCGGCCGAACGCGATCTCGGCACCAGGCTGGGCCTGAGCCGAACCACGGTCACCGCCGCCTACCGGCAGCTCCGCGAGTCCGGCTACCTGCACAGCGTGCAGGGCTCAGGCAGCGTCGCCCGGCTGCCCGGGGTGTCTGTCGCAGCGGATGCCGCGGCACCGGGCGGGGTGCTCGACCTGGGCCAGGCGGTGCTGCCGGCCTGGTCCGGCGTGGCCGAGGTGGCCGCGCTTGCCGCGGCGGACCTGCCCACGCACCTGACCGGCTCTGGCTTCGACCCGGTGGGGCTGCCCGAGTTGCGCGAGGCCATCGCCGACCGTTACCGGGCCAGGGGGCTGCCCACCGAGCCGAACCAGATCATGGTCACCGTGGGCGCCCAGCACGCCATCGCCCTGCTCGCCCGGGTGCTGGTCAACCGGGGCGACAGGGTGCTCGTCGAGACGCCCACCTACCCGCACGCCTACGAGGCCCTGCGGGCGGCCGGCGGTCGCCTGATGCCGGTGTCCGTCACGGCCGCGCTGCCCGGCGCCGACGCCGGCTGGGACGAACCCGCGTTGCTGCAGACGATCCAGCGCAGCAACCCGGTGCTCGGCTACCTGATGCCCGACTTCCAGAACCCCACCGGGCAGTCGATGCCAGTGGCCCAACGCGAACGGGTGCTGGCCGGCGCCGCCCGCCAGGGCACCGTGCTGATCAGCGACGAAACCATCGGCGAACTCGACATCGACCGGGCCGGTGAGTTTGGACCGTTCGCCGCGTCGGCCGATCCGGACCGGCCCGACCTCGCGGTCACCGTCGGGTCGGTCGGCAAGACGGTCTGGGGCGGCCTGCGGGTCGGCTGGATCCGGGCCGACCCCGGCCTGATCCGCAAACTGGCCGCGGCCCGCCTGGCCAACGACCTCGGCACGCCGGTGCTCGAACAGCTCATCGTCACCCGGCTGTTGCTGCAGCTGCCCGACATCCTCGAATCCCGCCGGGTGCTGCTGCGGGCGGGCCGGGACCGGCTCGTGTCCGGCCTCTCCGAACGGTTCCCCGACTGGCAGCTGCCGCGGGTGGACGGCGGCATCACCCTGTGGGTCAACCTGGGCCGGCCGGTCAGCTCGCAGCTGGCCCTCGCCGCCCGTGCCCAGGGGGTGTTGCTGCCGGCCGGTCCGCGGTTCGGCATCGACGGGGCGTTCGAGAGGTTCCTGCGCATCCCGTTCTGCTCCGGTCCGGCCGAGATGCCGCGTGCCCTCGACGCCCTCGCGCTGGCCTGGGAATCGTTGCTGCGTCATCCGCTGCCCGACACCGGCTACCTCGCCGACGTGGTGTGATCCGACTGTAATCGGACCGTCACATCCAGGGCCTAAGACCCCTCTGGTTGCAGGCGGTGTAATGGGATACTGATCGGGTGTATTTTCTCTCGGCCCTGAGCATGAAGAACCGGGCGCTCATTGCGCTCATCACCATCGTCGCGGCCGTTTTCGGCTCCCTCGCGCTGACCAGCCTCAAACAGGAGCTGATCCCCTCCCTGCAGCTGCCCACGCTGCTGATTTCCACGAGCTACCCCGGCGCCTCGCCCGAGGTGGTCAACGACGACGTGTCGACGCCGATCGAGACCGCGATCCAGGGCATCGAGGGGCTGGAGTCCACCTCCACGACCAGCAGCACGAACTCATCGCTGGTCAATGCCACGTTCACCTACGGCACCGACCTGGTCAAGGCCGAATCGAAGATCAGCCAGGCCGTCAACCGCATCACGAGCACGCTGCCCGCCGATCTCGACCCGCAGGTGATCAGCGGCAGCATCGACGACTTCCCGGTGCTGTCCCTGGCCGTGTCCGGCGGCGACGCCGACACCGTCGCCGACCAGCTCACCCGCAGTGTGCTCGGCGACATCCGTGACATCGACGGGGTGCGCGATGCCGCCCTGGTCGGCGACATCGGCCAACGGGTCACCATCACCCCGGATGCCGCGGCCCTGGCCGCGCGCGGCCTCAGCGCGAGCGCCATCCGGGACGCGATGCAGCAGAACGGGTCGCTCATCCCGGCCGGTTCCCTCACCGAGAACAACACGACACTCTCGGTGCAGGCCGGCACCAAGCTCGGCTCCGCCGAGGACATCGCCGCGCTGCCCCTGATCGGCGGCGGGGCTGCCGCGCCCGGCGCGGCCGCGCCCGTCTCGATCGGCGACGTCGCCGCCGTCGCGGTCGTCGACAACCCCGTCACGAGCATCTCCAGGGTCGCCGGCGAAACGGCCCTGACCATCTCGGTCACCAAGGTGCCGGCCGCGAACACGGTTGATGTCTCGTCGGCCGTGCGCGCCATCCTGCCCCAGCTCGAGGACGCCGTGCCCGGCACGACCATCACCGTGGTCTTCGACCAGGCCCCGTTCATCCAGGAATCCATCGACGCCCTCACCCAGGAGGGAATTCTCGGCCTGGTCTTCGCCGTCCTGGTGATCCTGGTCTTCCTGTTGTCGGTGCGCGCCACCCTGGTCACGGCGATCTCCATCCCCACCTCGGTGCTGATCACCTTCATCGGCCTGCAGGCGGTGGGCTACTCCCTCAACATCCTCACCCTCGGTGCGCTCACCATCGCGATCGGCCGGGTGGTCGACGACTCCATCGTGGTGATCGAGAACATCAAACGGCACCTGGTCTGGGGCGCTGACCGCGCCGAGACCATCGTGCGCGCGGTCCGCGAGGTCGCCGGGGCCATCACCGCGTCCACCATCACCACCGTCACGGTGTTCCTGCCGATCTCCTTCGTCGGCGGCTCCACGGGGGAGCTGTTCAGGCCGTTCGCGCTCACCGTCACCATCGCGCTGCTCGCGTCGCTGCTGGTCGCGCTCACGATCGTGCCGGTGCTGGCCTACTGGTTCCTGCGCGCGCCCCAACCCGCCGCCGTGCCCGTCGTCGCCGTGCCCGTCGTCGCCGTGCCCGTCGTCGCCGCGCCCGTCGTCACCGCCACAGCCCCCACCGCCACCGCACCGGCCACGACGACAGTCGCCGTTCCCGCCACCCGCAACCGGCACGCCGCGCCCGAAGCCGACGGCTTCGACGAACGTGACGCCAGGGAGCAGCCCAGCCGCCTGCAGAAGGGCTACCTGCCGGTCATCGGCTGGACCCTCAAGCATTACCTGGCCACCCTCCTCCTCGCCGCCCTGGTCCTGGTCGGCACCGTCGCCCTGTTGCCCTTCATGAAGGTCAACTTCCTCGGCTCCACAGGCCAGTCCACCTTCCGGGTCAGCCAAGAGCTCCCGGTCGGCACCAGCCTCGCCGCCCAGGACGCCGCGTCCACGGCGGTTGAAGACGCCGTGCGCGGCGTCGACGGGGTGAGCATCGTGCAGGTTTCCATCGGTGGCGGCAGCGCGCTCGCGGCCTTCGCCGGGGGAGGGTCGTCCTCGAGCACGGTCACCTATTCGGTCACCACCGACGACTCCGCGGATGCCGACGCGGTCCAGGTCGACGTGCGCGACAAGCTCGACGGCCTGGCCGACGCGGGTGAGATCACAGTGTCATCCGGCGGCGGCTTCGGCGGCTCCTCCGACATCGAAATCGACATCACGGCGGCGTCCGGCGCCGACCTGCAGACCGCATCTGACGACATCCTCGCCGCCGTCGGCGACCTCGACGCGCTCAGCCAGGTCAGCAGCAACCTCGCCGCGTCCCGCCCGTACGTGGCCGTGACCATCGACCGCACCCAGGCCGCGGCGGCCGGGCTCAGCGAACTGGCCCTCGGCACCCTGGTGTCGCAGGCGATGCAGCCGAGCACGATCGGCGGGGTCGTGATCAACGAGGCCACCCTGTCCGTGTACCTGCAGTCGGGCTCGTCGCCGGCCACCACGGCCGAGCTTGCGGCCCTGCAGATTCCCACCCTGGTCGGCCCGGTTCCGCTGGACACGCTGGCCACCGTGCAACAGGTGGACGGCCCGTCCACCCTCACCACCACCAAGGGGGTCCGCACGGCCACGATCTCGGCTACCCCCAACGGTGACGACCTCGGCACCGCGACCGCCCAGGTCAGCGCGGCCCTGGCCGACACCGACCTGCCCACCGGCGCCACCACAACCCTCGGCGGAGTGTCGGCCGACCAGAGCGACGCGTTCCAGCAGCTGGGAATCGCGATGCTCGTGGCCATCCTGATCGTCTACATCGTCATGGTCGCCACCTTCCGGTCGTTGCTGCAACCGCTCCTGCTTCTGGTGTCGGTTCCGTTCGCGGCGACGGGGGCGATCGCGCTGCAGGTGGTCACGGGCATCCCGCTCGGCGTCGCGTCGTTGATCGGTGTGCTGATGCTGATCGGCATCGTCGTCACCAACGCCATCGTGCTGGTCGACCTGGTCAACCAGTACCGTCGCCGGGGCCAGAGCGTCTACGACGCCCTCGTGCACGGGGCGTCACGCCGGCTGCGGCCGATCCTGATGACGGCGCTGGCCACCATCTTCGCCCTGCTGCCCATGGCGGTCGGGCTCACCGGACACGGCGGCTTCATTTCCCAACCGCTGGCGCTGGTGGTGATCGGCGGCCTGGTCTCCTCGACCGTGCTGACCCTGGTCGTGCTGCCGGTGTTGTACCTGGTGGTCGAGGGTGGCCGGGAGAACCGCCGGATGCGGCGTTCCGTGCGCTGACTCAGCCGCTGACCAGGCCGATGCCGATGTTGATCCCGCGGTCGGCGAAGAACGGTTGCGGGTCGATGGCGCTGCCGTCGACCCGCACTTCGATGTGCAGGTGGCAGCCGGTCGAGGCGCCGGTGCTGCCCACCGATGCGATCACCTCACCGGCCGTCACGCTCTGACCGGCAACCACGAGCGTGGCCCCGTCGACGATATGCGCGTACCCGGTGGTCACTCCGTCGCCGTGATCGATCAGCACCCAGTTACCGTAGGTGCCGAGCTGGCCCGTCTGGGCGACGACGCCGGCGCTGGCGGCATAGACCGGGGAGCCGCACTCGGTGGCGAGGTCGGTGCCGGAGTGGAACGGGAGAACGCCGGGTAACGGCAGCTCGGCCCGGGGGCCGAAGCCGTCGGTGAGGCTGCCCACGGCGGGAGTGGCCCACCCCGTCAGGCTCAGCCGAGCCCCGAGGGTGCCGGCCAGCAGGCTGGTCGCCTGGTTGGCGCGGCCCGCGGAGGCCTCGGCGGCGGTGGCCAGCGCCGCCTGCGCATCCAGGCTGGCCGTGCTGAAAGCCGTGGAGGCCTGGGCGAGCGACACCTCGGCAGCAGAGAGCGCGGCCTCCTTCTCAGCGAGGGGAAAGTCCACCGTGGCCGCCTCCGCGGTGCCGAGTTCGGCCTGCAAAGCCTGCGCCCGTTGGACGTCCCGATCGACGCGGCTGCGGATCTCGCCCAGGTCGCCGGTCAGGTCCGCGATCCGGTCGACGTTCCCCAGCCGGGAGAGCAGATCCCCTGAGCCTTCTTCGCTCAGCAAGGCATCCAGGGTCGCCGTTCCGGTACCGTTCTGCACAATCGTGCGCACCAGGGCGGCGAGCGCCCGGGTCGACAACTCCGCCTGCACGGCCGCTGCATCAGCCAGCACACGCACCTGCTCGAGCCGGGTGAAGGCGGCGGTCTGGTCGGCGAGCGTCGAGGCCAGCTCGAACCGGGCGGCGTCATAGGCCGCCTGGGCCCGATCGCGGCCGGTCTCGGCAGCCGCGAGGGCGGATGCTGCCCGGGCCGCGTCGAGGGACGGCGCCGCCACCTTGGCGTTCGGAGCCGCCGGACGCGCCTGCGCGCGAGGGCTCGCTTGAGTAACCGGGTTCCCCGGTGGCACGGTCTCGTTCTGTGGCGGTGTGGGCGGTGTGGGCGGTGTGGGCGGTGCAGGCGGTGCGGACGGGGTGGGCGGAGCGGTGGGAGGTGCCGCAGGGGGAGAAGCCGTGGGGGTGGCGGTGGGCTGACCGGGTGGCTCGGTGGGGGAGTTGGTCGGCGGCGGGGGTACGTCCGGAGCCGAGGGCACTTCCGGGATCGCCGGATCGGAGGGGGCGGGATCCGGAGTCTCGGGGTCGGGCGGCACCGGGGACGGCACTGGAGTGACGCCCGGATCCGACGGCCCGTCGGCCGGCGTCTCCAGAGGTGGAGAGGGGAGCGGAACGGGTGCTGAGGGTGTCGGGGTGCCGGTCGGCAGTGGCGTTGGCGTTGGCGTTGGCGTCGGAGTGGGAGTCGGAGTGGGAGTCGGCATTGGCGTCGGCGTGTCAGTGGGCGTCGGGGTGCCCGGTGACTCGATGGTGGTCGTGACGGCGGCCTGTGCCGACGCCGGGCCGAGACCGGACGACGAGCCGGCCGTGAGCACGGCGGCGCCGAGAACGAGCACGCTCCCGATGGCGGCCACTCTGACGACGGTTCGTCGCCGACGCGCGGGCACGATGCGCTGCGCGCTGCGACCGTGCGACGTCGTGGCCATGTACGTTTCGCAATCCAGAGCAGTCGGGAGCCGGTCGGCCTGCCGGCCCGCCGGCGAGTGGCGCCAGTATCGCACCGCCTCCCGCGGGCCGCAACGCGCACGGGCGCGCCTTGTTACAAGGAAATAGTGAGATTAGGAGGACGGGATTGGACACAGAGTCCCTGTATCCGACCGTTCTCCCCATAACCGTCCGTCCAACTCAGTCGCCGTCGAGATGCTCGTGCAGAAAGGCCGATACCTCGTCGCGCATGGCCGCGTCGAGGATGCCGATGGAGTGCAGGCCACCCGGCACGGTGACGAGCCGATTGACGATGCCGAGGTCGCTCAGATCGTCGGCGAAGCCGCTGGACTGGCTCAGCGGGATGAACTCTTCGGTGGACGACCCGATGAAAACGGGCGGGTCGGTGCGGTCCAGCGCCCGGACGGCGGACGCATCCCGTGCCGCGTCACAGTCCAGCAACGAGGCGCAGTCGAGGTAGTCGAGCACGATCTGTTCCAGGCCCGACGAACCGCCGGCTACGACGATGCCGTCGTAGCTCAGGTCCACGGGGCCTGAAAGCTCGGCGACCGCCGCCACCCGGCTGCCATCGGTCAGCGATCCGCTGCCGCGGGCGCCGAGCAGGGCGGCCAGGTTACCGCCGGCCGAGCCTCCGAACGCACCGATCCGATCGGCGTCGATGCCGTAGCGGTCGGCGTTGGCGCGCATCCATTCGACGGCCAGGCCCAGGTCTTCGATGGCCGCCGGAAAGCTCACGTCCGGCACCAGGCGGTAGTTCACCGAGTACGCCACGAATCCCTCGGATGCGAGCCATTGGCACACATTGCGCCAGTCAGTGTTGCCCTTGTCGCCCCTGGCCCAGCTGCCGCCGTGGATGGACAGCACGGCGGGGCGCCGCACGGTCTTGGTGGGCGTCTCGACTGGTGTTTCGGTTGTCGTTTCCGTTGCCGCTTCGGTGGTCGGGTCCGTGGGCGTGATCCCGGCGGGGACCTCGGCCGGCGCGGCAGCGGCATCCGCGGCATCAGCATCGGCGGCAACGCCGGCGCTGGCCGCCACCGCGTCTGCCGGCGGCGAGCAGACGTCCAGGGTGAGCTGGGTGCCGTCGGGCTGGGTGGCGTAGACCACGTCTTCGTCGATGACGGCGTCTCCGGGCGCGGTGAAGGTGCGGATGCCCACAATCGCGGTGGTGTCGACCTCACTCGCGGTTCCGCCGGCCTGGGCGGGGGCCACCGCGCGCAGGTTCCAGTGCAGGCCGCCGAGCAGGGCGGTGGCCACGACGGCCATTCCGCCGGCGTAAGCGACGAAGAGAAAGAGAAAGCGTCGGGAGCCTAGTCCGATGATGCGGCGACCGGTGCTCACTGATGCTCCTGAATGCGCTGGGTGCGGGTACTCCCGAGAATAGATCGGAGCCGCCCGGCCTGCTAATCCGCGGGCGCCGCGGAGCAGTCCGGGCGCGTCGCGCCTAGCGGTCCGACCCAGCCAGTCGGCCGGCACGCGGGACTTCGACCCGTCAGGCCGGAACGTCGCGGGTGATCCCCGGACTCAGGGCGGCGATCATCCGGGTGAGATCGAGGGCCGCCGCGCTGGCCGCGACAATGGCCTCCGCGCCCAGCTCCCGGTGGTCGTGGATCGCCAGGGTCACGGCCGCGGCGGCCTCCTCGGCCGCCGTCAGGGTGTCCAGGCTCGGTTCCCCGTCGTCCCATTCGCTCACCAGTGTGGCCATCGTCCGCACCGCGGCACTGAGCGGCGGCCGCAGCACGTCCGGCAGCTCAACCGGCACAGGTGTACCCCAGGCCGCCCCGGCCAGGACGTCGGTGAGGTCGCGCACATAAAAGGTGGTGTTTTCCAGCGCGGCGAGGTCGTCGTAGTCGGTGCTGAGGTCGTGCGGCCGGATGCGCGCCCGCGGGTTGACCCGGCGGCTCTCATCGGCCTCTGCCAGCGCGCGACGCACGGCGGTGCTGGTGCTCGCCAGGGTGGCGCCCTGCTTGGACCACTCGCTCTCCTCCGGCGGCCAGCTTCCGTCCAGCGCATCGGCGAGGGAACCCAGGTGCAACCCGAGCGCTTCGCGCAGCCTGGACAGCTCCTTCATTGCAGCGCTTACGCGCAGTGGCGGTGCGACCAGGAGGTTCACCGCGAGGCCCACCACGATGCCCAGGCTCATCTGCGAGACATAGCCGATCGAGTAGCCGTCGGCGTTCGGACCGCCCACGATCAGCACGAACAGGCCCGCGATCGGCACATATTCCCGTCCGGCGCCCAGCTGGCGGATGCCGCCGAACAGGATGCCGATTCCCACCACCAGTGACACCGTCAGCACGCTGGGTTCGCTGAAGATGATCACAGCGGCCGCCAGGCCGATGCCGATCACGAGCCCGGCGAGGATTTGCGCGGCATTCTTGATTGAGCCCATCAGGGTCGGGAAACTGGCCACGATAACCCCGAGCGGTGCGTAATAGGGGTAGTCGTCGGCAACGCCGGGCATCAGCGGGGCGAGCTTCCAGGCGATCGCCACCCCAATCGCCGTCTTCACCGCCTGCAACAAACGAGGGTGTGCGATGACGGCCTTCAGCAGTCCGCCGGTGGCACGCGGGGAGAGCTCATGAGTGCGCATCGACTGATTGTGCATGATCTCAGGCCATCCACCCAATCCGGATCGGCCCCGTCCGACCGCAGGTTTCGCGGCAGCGGGCATAGAATCGCGGCATCATCGGGGCCTTGCCCCGCCAGGGAGCGGTCAGAACAGGAGGCGAAAGTGAAGATCGCGATAGCCGGTGGAACCGGTACCGTCGGGCGGCACGTCACCGAGCTGGTCGGCCGGCGCGGCCACGAGAGCGTGGTCATTGCCCGGTCGAGAGGTTTCGACCTGCTGGCCGGGGCGGGCCTCGCCGGGGCGTTGGCCGGGGTCGACGCGGTCATCGACGTCGTCAGCATCGCCACCCTGTCCGCCGCCGCCTCTGCACGCTTTTTCGGAGCGACCTCGGCCAATCTGCTTCGCGCTGAGGCGAGTTCCGGGGTGCGGCACCACGTGTCGCTCTCGATCGTGAACGCCAGCCGGGTGTCGGCGGGCTACTACGCCGGCAAGACCGTCCAGGAGAACATCGTGACAGCAGGGTCAGTGCCGTGGACCGTGCTCCGGGCCACCCAGTTCCACGAGTTCGCGGCCCAGACCCTGCAGCACTCATCGCGTGCCGGACTGGCCGTGGTGCCCGTCATGAGAACCCAGCCCGTCGCGGCGCGGGAGGTGGCCGAGCGCCTGGTCGAGCTTGCGCTGGGGGCGCCGCGCGGTCACGTGCCCGATCTTTGTGGCCCGAGGGAGGAGAACCTCCTCGACATGGTGCGCGCCTACGTCAAGGCCAGCCGCGGCCGCACCCGCGTCGTCCAATTCCGGCTGCCAGGCCGGATGGGCGCGGCGATGCGGGACGGTTCCCTGCTGCCGTCGGTCAAGACCGAACGCGGTACCCAGTCCTTCGAACAGTGGCTCGACACGGACGTCCGGGCCACGCCCGCCGGCTGATGCGGCTGGTCCGCGACGGCGGTGCACTCCTTTTATCTGGAGGTCCTCCTGTCTAGAGGTCCTTGCCGAAGCACACGCTGAGCTCCTCGCCGACGTACTGGCCGAACTGCGGGATCTCGACGTAACCGTGCGCCCGGTAGAAGGCGAGGGCGGCCACGTGCAGCGGTCCGGTCTCCAGCACCAGACGACGGATGCCCCCGGCCGAGGCCGCCGACTCCGCCGCGTCGAGCAGCCGGCCTGCGACACCCTCGCCGCGGGCGTCCGGGTGCACGAACATCTGCTTGAGCTCGGCGGTAGCCGGGGCGGCATCGCCTGGGAAAAGCGGAACGACGGCCGCGGTCCCGACGGCTGCGCCGGCAGCCGTGCGTGCCACGAAGAACAGCACGCCGGGCGCCTCGAGCTCGTCAACGCTGAGCAGGAAGTTGCTCTCCGGCGGGTACAGGGCTGCGGCGAACTCGCCGCTTAGTGTGAGCAGGGCGTCGACCTCGCTCTGGCGGGGCGCTTCGAGGGTCACAGTCAGTGGCATGGATCGAGCCTAGGACACAGTGATCCGTGACTTTTGGGGCTCGATCAGGTAGCGTAGACAAGTCGGCTCTTGACACCGCGTGTTTTATTGTGTGCGCGGATGGGTTTGTAAGTCAGGATGGGCCGGTTTCCCAGTAATCCGCTGGTGAAAATCACTGTATGTGAACGGCCCCGGCCATAGACTGCCCGGGTTCTCAGGTTGCGTCGCTGTGCGACGCAGTACTGCCATGTACTCAACACAACCCAGAAATACTTCTATGCCTTCTAGCAAGAAGCCGGCCGTCGGCCGCGCAGCCAAGAACTTCGACCCGAGCTACTCCAAGGGCGGCCCCAAGGGCGCACCCAAGGGTGGCAGCAAGAGCCCCGGACACCGCGGATACCGCGCCGACGAGGGTGCCCCCAAGAAGCAGCGTTGGAACGCCGACGAGCGCGCCGCGCGCTCCGGTGAGCGCTCCTCCTCCTCCGACCGTCCCGCCTACGGCGACCGTCCGGCATACGGCAACCGCACCGAGCGTCCGGCCACCGGGCAGCGTTCAGAGCGTCCCGCCTACAACGACCGCGCCCCGCGCACGGATCGTCCGGCGTACAACAACGACCGTCCCGCCCGTGGCGGCGACCGTCCCTCCTACGGCGACCGTGCCCCGCGCACCGACCGTCCGGCGCACAACAACGACCGCAACGACCGTGGCGGCGACCGTCCCTCTTACGGCGACCGCGGCCAGCGGAACGAGCGTCCCTCCTACGGTGACCGTGCCCCGCGCACCGATCGTCCGGCCTACAACAACGACCGTCCGTCCTACGGTGACCGTGCCCCGCGCACCGATCGTCCGGCCTACAACAACGACCGTCCCGCCCGCGGCGGCGACCGCCCGTCCTACGGTGACCGTGCCCCGCGCACCGATCGTCCGGCGTACAACAACGACCGCCCGTCGTACGGTGACCGTGCCCCGCGCACCGACCGTCCGGCGTACAACAACGACCGTCCCGCCCGCACCGAGCGTCCGTCCTACGGCGACCGCCCGGCCCGCACCGAGCGTCCGTCCTACGGCGACCGCCCGGCCCGCACCGACCGTCCCGCGTACAACAACGACCGTCCGGCCCGCACCGACCGTCCCGCGTACAACAACGACCGTCCGGCCCGCGGCGAGCGTCCCGCGTACAGCAACGACCGAGCGGCCCGCAATGACCGTTCGAACGACGGTGGACACTCCAGCAACTTCTACCCCGACCGCGACTCCAAGCCCAAGTTCGCCGCCGGCGACGACGTGGTCCTCGAGCGCCTCGAGGCCATCGCCACGACCGCAGAGGATGTTGTCGGAGTGACGTTCGGCGACCTCGGCCTCGGTGGCAACATCGTGCGCGAGCTCGCCCTGCTGGGTGCCCCGTCCCCGTTCCCGATCCAGGCCGCGACCATCCCCGATGTACTCGCCGGCCGCGACGTGCTCGGCCGTGGCAAGACCGGTTCCGGCAAGACCATCGCGTTCGCCGCCCCCATGATCGAAAAGCTCATGGAGAACAACGGCGCCAAGGACCGCAAGATGGCCCGCAAGCCCCGCGCGCTGATCCTGGCCCCCACCCGCGAGCTGGCCCTGCAGATCGACCGCACAGTGCAGCCCATCGCCCGCAGCGTCGGCCTCTTCACCACCCAGATCTACGGCGGTGTTCCTCAGTACCGCCAGGTCAGCGCCCTCCAGCGCGGCGTGGACATCATCATCGGCACCGCCGGCCGTATCGAGGACCTCGTCGAGCAGGGTCGTCTCGACCTGTCCGAGGTCGTCATCACCGTCCTCGACGAGGCCGACTACATGTGCGACCTGGGCTTCCTCGAGCCCGTTCAGCGCATCCTGCGTCTCACCAAGAAGGGCGGCCAGCGTCTGCTGTTCTCGGCCACCCTCGACAAGGGTGTCGCCTCGCTGGTCAAGGAGTTCCTGACCAACCCGGCCGTGCACGAGGTCGCCGGTGAAGACCAGGCCTCCAGCACGATCGACCACAAGGTCCTCCTCATCGAGCACCGCGACAAGGCCTCCATCATCGGCCAGCTCGTCGACCGCCAAGGCAAGACGCTCATCTTCAGCCGCACCCGCGCCTACGCCGAGCAGCTCGCCGACCAGCTCGAAGACGCTGGCGTCAAGGCCACCAGCCTGCACGGCGACCTGAACCAGGCCCGTCGTACCCGCAACCTGCAGATGCTCACCAGCGGTCGCGTCAACGTCCTGGTCGCCACGGACGTCGCCGCCCGCGGCATCCACGTGGATGACATCGACCTGGTCATCCAGGCCGACATGCCCGACGAGTACAAGACCTACCTGCACCGCGCCGGCCGCACCGGCCGCGCCGGCAAGTCCGGTACCGTCGTCACGCTGATCCCCAAGCAGCGTCGTCGTCGCATGGAAGACCTGCTCGACCGGGCCGAGATCGAGTCCAGCTTCACCATGGCCACGCCGGGTGACGCGTCGATCAGCGCTCTGGCGAACCTGTAACACCCAGCACACCCAGCACACCCGGCAGGGCATCCGCTTAGGCGGGTGCCCTGCCGTGCGTTGACCAGCCCGCGAACCGTGAGAAAAGCACCTTAGACGGGCGCGTTTTGGGTGCAAAGCTCACAGTTCGCGTGATGCCCGGGCTAGTGGATGCTGCCGACGGCCTCGAGCACCCGGTCGGAGAACTCAGCCGACAGCGGAGCCGAACCGGCGCTCTCGGCGGCGGCCTGTCCGTCGGGACTGGCCAGATAGCCGAGGTAGGTCTCCATGGGTCCCCTTCAGCCCGACCCGGACTCCGTGTTCCCCGGGGCACAGCTGTATGCCTCGTCCTGATAGATTCGATGAACCGTAATAAAGGGAGAACCATGACCACACGCTGGGCGCGCTTTGCCCGTGGGTGGACCGTTGCGGCCTTCTCCACCTTCGTCGCTGCGCTCTCGCACACCGTCGGCGGCGGTGCCGTGCCCGGACTCCTGGCCGTGGTGGTCTCCCTGGCGTTCGCGGGCATCGTGTCGATAGCCCTTGCCGGTTGCAGCCTCTCCACCTGGCGACTCACGATTGCCGTGCTGGCCAGTCAGCTGATCTTCCACGGCCTGTTTTCCTTCGGCGGTTCGGGCGGCCGCCTGGCGGCCACCGATGCGACGATCACTCACGCGCACGCCGCCGGCCAATCCGTGCAGCTGATGCCGGCCGCCGGCTCGGCGGAAGCCATGAGCGCCGGCGACCACGGGCTGATGATGGCTCTCGCCCACATCCTCGCCGCAGTGGTGACCGTCGTCGCGCTGCGGTTCGGCGAGCGGGCGTTCTGGGGCCTGTTCACCACGGCGGCGGTTGCACTGACCGCACTCGTGAAGGTCATCGTTCTAACGCCGATCCCCAACATCCCCCGCAGCATCCCGGCGCTCTCCGCCTCCCTGCCGCCCCGTGATCTTCTCGTCCTGCTCAATCCCATGCGGCATCGTGGCCCGCCGGTGCAGCTCTTCGCCTGAGGTTTCCTCACGCCCGCCAGAAATGCACCCCCTATTTGTCGACCGCAGTGTCGAACCGGTTTCTGACTGCCGCGTTTCTGTGGGCGGCACCCGTTTCGGCCAGCCACGATCCCAAGGACTCACCATGAAGCTCTCCACACCCGTTTTCGCCGCCACCGCCCTTTTCGGTGCCAGCCTGCTCGCCCTGTCCGCACCGCTGGCCGCCAGCGCCCATGTCGACGTCGAACCGTCGTCGACCGCTGCCGGCTCCTACAGTCTGCTCACCTACTCCGTCGGCCACGGCTGCGACGGCTCCTCCACCACCGCCATCACCATCCACATTCCCGACACCATCACGAGCGTCAGCCCCACGGTCAACCCCGGCTGGGAGATCACCCCGTTGACCGACGGCCAGGTGACCTACACGGCCTCTACTCCGCTGCCCGACGGGCTGCGCACCACCTTCGTGCTCAGCCTGCAGATCCCCGCCGATGCCGCGGTCGGCGACACCCTGTCCTTCCCCGTGCTGCAAACCTGTGAGGTCGGCCAGACCGACTGGGCAGAGCCCGTCGTCGAGGGTGAGGCCGAACCGGACCACCCGGCACCGTCGCTCACCGTCACCGAGGCCAGCGCCGAATCCGGCCGCGACCACGGTGCCACGGAAGAGGATCACGTTGCCACGGAAGAGGTCGACGCCGACGCTGTCGCGGCCACTACGACCGCCGCGACCGATGACGTCCTCGCCCGGCTCCTCGGCATCGGCGGCCTCATCGTCGGCGCCGTCGGCCTCGTTGTGGCCGTCGCCGCCCGTCGCAAGAACGCGGCATAGGCATCCCGATGCCACACCTCAGCGACAGCCGCCGGACCGCCACGATACTGAGGCGTTCGGCGCTGGCCGGAGTCGCGCTTGTCGTCGCCACGCTGGGCGGGTCCGCCGTCCCGGCGTTCGCGCACAACTCCGTGGTGAGCACCTCGCCGGAGGCCGGTTCGGTCGTGACCGAACAGCCCGGGGTGGTCACCGTCACCACCAATGACAACCTGCTCGATCTCTCGGGAGAGGGCGCTGGCAGCGCCATGCAGGTCAGCGGGCCGACGGATGCGCCGCGCTATTACGGCGACGGCTGCGCGGCGGTGTCCGGACCGAACCTCCAGTCCGAGGTCGAGCTCGGCCGACCGGGGGAATACACGGTGGTGTGGCAGACGGTATCCACCGACGGGCACTCCATCTCCGACACCTTCACCTTCACCTGGCAGCCCGATGCCGCCCAGGTGCTCGACGAGGGGTCCGCGACGGCGCCGACGTGCGCAACAGCCGGCGCCGGCGACGCCCCGGCGCACACGGATGCGGCGTCCAACGCCGCTGACGCCGCCGGAACTGCCGTTAGTGGAACAGACCTGCTCTGGATCGGCGGCGCCCTCGTGGCGGTCCTCGCCGCGATCGGCGTCACCCTGCTCCTCCTGCGCAAACGCCCCACCGGCTGAAAGCACGCTACGACGGACCCCGTCGACAGTGGTTACTCCGCGAGTGCGGTGAAACGGTCACCTCAGCGCGCTGAGGCGGCCACAGCGCCGCTTTCGCGAGAGTTGCAGCCCGCGAAAGTGGCGCAACGGTTGCCTCGACGTAGCGAGGTGACCACAGAACCGCTTTCGCGGGACGGACGCTGCATCCATCCACAATGTCTGCTCAGCCCGACGGGGTCGGTGGGCGCGGGTAGAGTTGTCGGGTGAGTTGGAACGCCGAGATACCGTGGGATCCTGACGAGTTCGAGCCACCGGACGACTTCGATGCCCCACCGCCCCCGGACCCCTACGGTCAGGGCGGCTCCGCTCTGCCCGCCGCCCGGCAGGGCGCATCCGCCCCAGCCGGTGCCGGCCCGGTCGACTTCGGCGACTACGCCCCGCCCGCAGGCGGCGCCACGCTGCTCGCCCCGCCGCCGCCCAAGCGGGCGAGCGCCAAGTTCGACACCGCCGCCGAGGCCCTGCACACCGTCTTCGGATACGACTCCTTTCGCGGCGAGCAGGCGCAGATCATCGATCAGCTGGTCGGCGGCGGCGATGCCGTCGTGCTGATGCCCACCGGTGGCGGAAAGAGCCTCTGCTACCAGATCCCGTCGCTCGTGCGCGAGGGTACCGGCATCGTCATCTCCCCGCTGATCGCGCTCATGCAAGACCAGGTGGATGCGCTCACCCTCGTCGGCGTGCGCGCCGCGTTCCTCAACTCCAGCCAGGACTCCGCCGCCCGCAGCCAGGTCGAACGCGACTACCTCTCCGGCAACCTCGACCTGCTCTACGTCGCCCCGGAACGGCTGAGCAACGAGGCCACCAAACGGTTCCTCGACCGCGGCACCATCGCGCTGTTCGCCATCGACGAGGCGCACTGTGTGTCCCAGTGGGGGCACGACTTCCGCCCCGACTACCTCGCGCTGTCCGAGCTCGCCGACCGGTGGCCCGACGTGCCGCGCATCGCGCTCACCGCCACGGCCACCGACGCCACCCACAAGGAACTCACCGAGCGCCTGCAGATGGGGCAGGCGCAGCACTTCGTCGCCAGCTTCGACCGGCCCAACATCCAGTACCGCATCGTGGGCAAGAACGAACCGCGCAAGCAACTGCTCAGTTTCATCAAGGCCGAGCACCCCACCGACGCCGGCATCGTCTACGCGCTCAGTCGCAAGACCGTCGAGCAGACCGCGGAGTTCCTCCGCGCCAACGGCCTCAACGCCTACCCGTACCACGCGGGCCTCGACCAGGGTCTGCGCGCCCGCACCCAGTCCAGGTTCCTCCGCGAAGAGGGCGTCATCATCGTCGCCACCATCGCGTTCGGCATGGGCATCGACAAGCCGGATGTGCGCTTCGTCGCGCACATCGACCTGCCCAAGTCCGTCGAGGGCTACTACCAGGAGACCGGCCGCGCCGGCCGTGACGGGCTGCCGTCCACCGGATGGTTGGCCTACGGTCTGCAGGACGTCGTACAGCAGCGCCGCATGATCGACGAGTCTCCGGGCGACCTCGCCCATCGGCGCAAGATGAGCGCCCACCTGGACGCCATGCTCGCCCTCTGCGAGACCGTGCACTGCCGGCGGGTCAACCTGCTGCGCTACTTCGGCCAGCCCAGCGAACCGTGCGGCAACTGCGACACCTGCCTCACCCCGCCCGAGGCCTGGGACGGCACCGTGCCAGCCCAGAAACTGCTCTCCACGATCGTGCGCCTGCTGCGGGAGCGCAATCAGCGCTTCGGCGCCGGCCAGCTCATCGACATCCTGCGCGGCAAGACCACCCCGCGCACCACCCAGCACAACCACGACCAGCTGGCCACCTGGGGCATCGGCGCCGACCTCACCGACCAGCAGTGGCGCGGCGTCGTGCGGCAGCTGCTCGCCCAGGGCTTCATCGCCACCTCCGGGGAATACGGCACCCTGATCCTCACCGAGGCGGCCGCCGAGGTTCTCGCCGGCAACCGTGCCGTTCAGTTGCGCAGCGAACCCGACCGGCCGCTCAAGCGCACCCCGGCCACCCGCGCTGCCACCGCCAAGGCCGGACTCGCCGAGCTCAGCCCCGAGCAGGAGACCCTGTTCCAGGCCCTGCGCGCCTGGCGCAGCACCACCTCCCGAGAGCAAGGCGTTCCCGCCTATGTGGTCTTCGGCGATGCCACCCTGGTGGCCGTCGCGGCGGCGAAGCCGCGCTCGTTGGCCGACCTGGACGGTATCACCGGTGTCGGCGCCAAGAAGCTCGACGCCTACGGTGAGGCACTGCTCGAGGTCGTCGCCGCCAACGCCTGACGCGGCGTGCGTTTACGAGGAGATAGTGAGTTTTCTAGGACGCAATTCGCAAAATCGTCCTTGTAATCTCACTATTTCCTTTCTCGCAGCCTATCGACGTGAGGCCCCCGCGCGGGCTTTGGCCAAGCGGAGCGGTCTTTGTCGCCCCTCGTAGGTTCACGGGCCGCCTTCTTGTAGAAGAGCTACAGTCGCGAGGCACGCCGCCGCACCCGCCTTTGTAGCCCCGTCACGCACTATTTCCGCGCGGGAGCGGCTCGACCTAACGTGGTCGAACACTCCCCAGCCGCGCGTAGACGTAAGGACCAATGATGGTTGACACTGCCCAGCGCCCCACTCCCCGGCCCGCCGCGGTCGACACCGACACCGGGCCCGTCCGGGTCGCCGGCGATCCGGATGCCCCGCGCATCGACCTGCCCGCCCTCACCCGTACCCTGCTCGGCACTTGGGCCGACGTGCGCCTGAAGGCCCGCGAACTCACCGCCCGCCCCGACCTGCAGCGTATCGAGGGCCAGTCCATGGCCGACCACCGTCTGCGGGTCCTGGGGCAACTCAAGATCCTCGCCGACAACGGGCACGTGCACCGCGCCTTCCCGAGTTCGCTGGGCGGCTCCGACGACCACGGCGGCAACATCGCCGGCTTCGAGGAACTCGTCACGGCGGACCCGAGCCTGCAGATCAAGGCCGGTGTGCAGTGGGGCCTCTTCGGTGCCGCGGTGCTGCACCTGGGCACCACCGTGCACCACGAGAAGTGGCTGCCCGGCATCATGACGCTTGACGTGCCCGGTGTCTTCGCGATGACCGAGACCGGTCACGGGTCGGATGTCGCCGCCATCGGCACCACCGCGACCTACGACGTGGAGGCGGGCGACTTCGTCCTGCACACCCCGTTCCGGGCCGCCTGGAAGGACTACCTCGGCAACGCCGCCAACGATGGTATCGCCGCCGTGGTCTTCGCCCAGCTGATCAGCCTCGGCGTCAACCACGGCGTGCACGCCTTCTACGTGCCTCTTCGGGGCGAGACCGGCGCCTTCCTGCCCGGCATCGGCGGCGAGGACGACGGCCTCAAGGGCGGTCTGAACGGCATCGACAACGGTCGGCTGCACTTCGACCAGGTGCGCGTCCCGCGCACCAACCTCCTCAACCGGTACGGCGACGTCGCCGCTGACGGCAGCTACACCAGCCCGATCGGCAGCCCCGGCCGGCGCTTCTTCACCATGCTCGGCACCCTCGTGCAGGGCCGCGTCTCCCTCGACGGCGCCGCCACTCAGGCCTCCGCCCTGGCGCTGACCATCGCCATCCGTTACGGCAGCGAACGCCGCCAGTTCACGGCCGGCAGCGACACCGATGAAGAGGTCATCCTCGACTACCAGCGGCACCAGCGCCGCCTCATTCCCCGTTTGGCCACCGCCTACGCGCAGACCTTCGCGCACGACGAATTCCTGGTCAAGTTCGACCAGGTCTTCAGCGGCGCCGCGGCCACGGATGTCGACCGGCAAGACCTGGAGACCCTCGCAGCCGCCCTCAAACCGCTGTCCACCTGGAACGCCCTGGACACCCTCCAGGAGGCCAGAGAGGCCTGCGGCGGCGCCGGCTTCCTCGCCGAGAACCGGCTGGTCGGCCTCCGCGCCGACCTTGACGTGTACGCCACCTTCGAGGGCGACAACAACGTGCTGCTGCAACTCGTGGCCAAACGCCTGCTCACCGACTACAACCGCAAGTTCGCCGGCGCGGACGCGGGGGCGCTGGCGCGCTACGTCGTGCAGCAGACCGCCGGCCGGGCTTACCACGGCTCGGGCCTGCGACGCCTGGGCCAGTCGGTCGCCGACCTCGGCTCCACGGCGCGCAGCGTCGGAGCTCTGCGGGAGACCGGCACCCAGCGTGCCCTCCTGACCGACAGGGTCGAGACCATGATCGGCGGTATCGCCCAGTCGCTGCGGAACGCCCACAAGCTGCCCAAGAAGGAAGCGGCGGAGCTGTTCAACTCGCACCAGAACGAGTTGATCGAGGCGGCCCGCGCCCACGCCGAGCTGCTGCAGTGGGAGGCGTTCACCCGTGCGGTGGAAACCACCACTCACGTGGGCACCCGGCAGGTGCTCACTTGGCTGCGTGACCTGTTCGGGCTGCGGCTCATCGAGGAACACTCGGCCTGGTACCTGATCAACGGGCGGCTCTCCGGCAAACGGGCACTGGCGGTCACCGCGTACATCGACCGCATCATCGCCCGGCTGCGGCCGCACGCGCTCGACCTCGTCAACGCGTTCGGCTACGCCCCCGAACACCTGCGGGCGGCCATCGCCACCGGCGCCGAGCGCGAACGCCAGGTCGAGGCGCGCCAGTACTACCGCGACCAGCGAGCCGCCGGCACCACCCCCGTTCCCGAGAAGCCGGCCCGCCGCCCCTGACCCGTCCCGCCCCTGAGTGAGTGCACCCGCCCCCTTGGTTTTGGGGGCGGGTCGGGCGAGCGGATGAGGCCGGAAGCGGCAAGACCATCCGCTCGACGGATGCGGCGCCCAGCCGGTGCCCCTACTCTCGTCTGTGGGGGACGGTGCGGCATGCATCTTTTCCCGCAGACGATGGGAAGAGGAACCGGATGATTCAGGCACAGTCCCTGACCAAACGCTACGGAAGCAAGACCGCCGTCGACGCAGTCGACTTCACGGTGCAGCCCGGTCGGGTGACCGGGTTTCTGGGCCCGAACGGTGCAGGCAAGTCCACCACCATGCGCATGATCGTCGGCCTCGACCGGCCCAGCCACGGCTCGGTCACGGTCAATGGCAAGCAGTACCGCGAGCACAAGGCCCCCCTGCGTGAGGTCGGTGTGCTGCTCGACGCCAAGGCCATCCACACCGGCCGCAGCGCCTACAACCACCTGCTCGCCATGGCGGCCACCCACTCGATCCCGGCCAGCCGGGTGAAAGAGGTCATCGAGCTCACCGGGCTCGAATCCGTGGCCCGCAAACGCGTCGGCGGGTTCTCGCTCGGCATGGGCCAGCGCCTCGGCATCGCCGCGGCACTGCTCGGCGACCCGGCCACCCTGATCCTCGACGAACCCGTCAACGGACTCGACCCCGAGGGTGTGCAGTGGGTGCGCCAACTCGTGCGCCACCTGGCCTCGGAGGGCCGAACTGTCCTGCTCTCCTCGCACCTCATGAGCGAGATGGCCGTCACCGCTGACCACCTCATCGTGCTCGGCCGCGGCCGGGTCATCGCGGATGCCCCGGTCGCCGACCTCATCGGCGCCGCCACCCGCAAGGCCGTGCGGGTACGCACCCCGTACGCCCCGGAACTGGCCGCACTGTTCCCCGGCCCCGACGTCAGCGTGACCCGCTCCGAGAACGACCTGCTCGAGATTGTGGGCCTGTCCGCGGCCGAGATCGGCAATCAGGCAGCCCGCGCCGGCATCGCGTTGCACGAACTCACCCCCATCAGCGCTTCCCTCGAGGAGGCCTACATGGCCCTCACCCAGAACGACGTCGAATACCGCACAGGTGGTTCGGCCGATGACCCCGCCGCTGAGCACCGCACGGCCGACCTCCAGGAGAGTGTCCGATGACCACGACAGTGGCTCCAGCTGCACCATCCGCCGCCCCCACCTTCGTGGTGTCCGGCTCGCCCCTCAGCTTCGGCGGGCTGCTGCGCTCCGAATGGATAAAGCTGCGCACCGTGCGTTCGACAATCTGGTCGTACGCAACGGTCGTGGTCATCTCGCTGGGCCTGGCTTTGCTGATGTCGAGCACCCTCAACCTCGACGGCGTGCAGGTCTCCCCGTCCGAAGAGGCCAACTGGATCATCCAGGTGTCCACCTTCGGGATCCTCTTCGGCCAACTCGTGGTCGCCGTACTCGGTGTGCTCTCGATCAGCGGCGAGTACAGCACCGGCATGGTGCGGTCGAGCCTGACCGCTGTTCCCCGCCGGTTGCCCGTGCTGGCGGCCAAGGCCATCGTCCTGTTCGTCTGCACCTACGTCGTCGGACTCATCAGCGTCGTCGGCTCGTACCTGGTGGCGGCGCCGATCATGGCGGGCAAGGAAATTTCGGTCAGTCTGACCGATCCTGACCTGTTCCTGCCCCTGCTCAGCGCCGCGCTGTATCTCGCGCTGGTTGCGGTCTTCGCCCTCGGGCTCGGCACGATCCTGCGTAGCAGCGCGGGCGGTATCGCGGCGGCGCTCGGTGTGATCCTGCTCCTCCCCTCCGTGTTGACGCTCATCCCGGCGACCTGGGCGTTTGACCTGCTGCCCTACCTTCTGTCCAACGCCGGTACGGCGAGCTTCTCCCAGGGCGGCGAGCTGGAGCAGTGGCAGAGCATCCTCATCGTGCTCGGATGGGTGGCCGTCTCGCTGGCGGGTGCGGCGGTGCTCCTGAAGCGTCGGGACGCCTGAGTCCCTGCGGACGCTCGTGGCGTGCCCCGAGGGCGTGCGCCGCGAGCCTCCGACCTGCCTCCGGCCCGGGCCGTAGGCTCGACACATGAGAGAGTTCTACCCCGAGATCGAACCGTACGACACCGGCATGCTCGACGTCGGCGACGGCAACACCGTGTACTACGAGGTCTCCGGCAACCCCGACGGCAAGCCGGCGGTGTACCTGCACGGTGGCCCCGGCGGCGCGTCCAGCCCCACCCAGCGGAGGGTGTTCGACCCGGAGAAGTACCGCATCGTGCTCTTCGACCAGCGCGGCTGCGGCCGAAGCACCCCGCACGCCAGCGAAGTGGATGCCGACCTGTCGAGTAACACCACCTGGCACCTGGTCGCCGACATCGAGCGTCTCCGCGAACACCTCGGCATCGACCGCTGGCTGGTCTGCGGCGGCTCCTGGGGCAGCTCGCTGGGCCTGGCCTACGCCGAGACGCACCCCGAAAAGGTCACCGAACTCGTGCTGCGCGGCATCTTCACGCTGCGCCCCATCGAGCTGGACTGGTTCTACGAGGGCGGCGCCGCGGCGATCTATCCCGACCTCTGGGAGGGCTTCATCGCCCCCGTCCCGATTGACCAGCGAGGTCGCCTGATTGAGGCGTACAGCCGACTGCTGCATGACCCCGACCGGTCCGTGCGGGAACGCGCCGGCGTCGCCTGGTCCACCTGGGAATCCTCCACCGTCACGCTGCTACAACAGCCGGAGACCATTGAGAGGTTCACCGAGCCGTCCTTCGCCGTGGCGTTCGCTCGCATTGAGAACCACTACTTCATGAACAAGGGCTGGTTCGAGCCCGAACAGCTGATCCGGGATGCGTCTAAGCTCAAGGACATCCCCGGGGTCATCGTGCAGGGCCGCTACGACATGTGCACGCCGGCATTCACAGCTTGGGCGCTGCACCAGGCCTGGCCGGAGGCCGATTTCCAGATGGTTCCGGATGCAGGCCACTCGTTCGAGGAGCCCGGCATCCGCGCCGCGTTGCTCGACGCGACGGATCGCTTCGCCGGGTAGCCCGCCCGGACGTGGGCGGCCCGTGTGGGTCTGGCCGCCCTTGGCAGCAGGCCGGGACCGTGCCTAAATGGCAGGAGCAGCGCACCGACCGGTTCGCTGTTCCCGAAATGTCCCGAGCGGTAGGAACCCGTCTATGCCTCCAGCCGACGCCCGCGGGGCTGGCGTGCGCGCGCAGCAGCGGTGGCAGGAGATCGGTGTGCTGGGCGTCAGTGGAGTCGCCATCGTCCTCTTCGTCGCGTCGCTGTCGCTGACGGCAGGCGGCAGGTCCGCCGAGGCCGGTGCCACAGCCGTGACCAGGTTGGGCTCTCCGGCGCTCAGCGAGTCCGTTGCGGCAGACCCACCAGACACGCTCAGACCGGATGAGTCGGCCTCTGTGACGGCCGGTGCCGAGCCGGAGGCACTGGAGGCTTTCGCGGCGGAATCTCCGCTGGTGGAGCTCCCGTCGGTTCCGCTGACCGAGCAGGTCGCTCCCGTGCCCGGGCTGGTCTTCACGATCGGTGCAGTCCAGTCCGTCGACGTCATCAACCCTGCTGAGGGCGAGGGCGAGGGCGAGGGCGAGGGCGATGTCGTGGCGCCCGCGCTGCGTTTGTCCGTGACCCTGCGGAACGACACGAGCGCCAGGGTGTCCCTGGAGTCCACGGCTGTGAGCCTCTACGCGGGGACACCGCTACTGCCGACGACAGCCCTGCCCGAGTCGCAGATGCTGCCCGAGTGGGTCGCAGCAGGGGCCACGGTCACTGGCCTGTACCTGTTCGCCGTGCCGGCCGAGGACCGGTCGTCGGTAAGGGTCGTCGTTGACTACGCGGTCGGAGTGCCACGGGTAGTGTTCGCGGGTGCGGTGACCCGCTAGGCGCAGGCGCCACCCATCGCCTGTACAGATGATTGAGGGACCTGTCGCAGTGCCCCCCCAGGAAAGTGGCGCTATGTATAGGTACGCCGGCCGGCATCCACCGGTTCGGGCTCGTGGATGGGCGGTCCTGCGGGCCCTTTCACCAGGCGCAACGCGGTGGCGTAGGCGGCTCGATGTTTGGCGGCGATGAGCGGCCAGGCCCTGGCGGACAGGTCCGGCCTTTCGGCCCGGTGCGCCAGTTCTGCCCGACACTCGGTGAGAGCGCCGTCAAGTATCCGGGCGGTCAACGCCCCGGTGTAGGTGAACACCCAGCCTCGACCCACTTCGGCACGCAGCCCGCCGGTGGCGACGTTCGCCGGCACCAGGATCGGCCGGGCCAACGACAGAGCGAGCACCGCAGCCTCCGATCCGTAGAGGTCTTGGTAGGGGAGGATGACCAGTTCCGCCTGGGCGATCTCCGCGGCCAGCTCGGTATCACTGAGATGGCCCAGCGAGACGCTGACACGGTCGTCGGCCAGGGCGGCCAGCAGCACCTCCGCGCCGATATCGGTACTGATGGGCGTGCCGACCACGCGCAGGGAGAGTGGCCCGCCGTCGGGACCGACGGGAAGGGCTGTGAAAGCCTGGACCAGGTCCGGAACCCCCTTATTTGGCCGGATGAGCCCGGAGTAGAGCAGCCGGCCCGGCACGGAGGATCCGGTGCCGACACCGTCGAACCAGTGCCGGTAGTCGCCGTGCGCGATGGTGCGGGCCACCGCGCCGGCCGGAACCGGGGTCGCCGGGTTGAGGCGGATCCACAGGGCGGTGCGCCGGTCGAGCCGTGCCAGTAACGCACGGTCGATCCGGCTGCCGGCCCGGTGGCTGTGGACGTCGTGCAGGGTTCGCACCACCGCCGTCCGGTGCCGACGTGCCCAGAGCCTCAGCAGCAGGGCGCGGAACAGCATCCTCTTCAGGGCCGACGACGAACCGGGCAGCAACGACTCCGGCCAGTGCACGTGGAACACGTCGTAGGGAACGCCGAGGGCGCGGCGCCAGGTGAAGCCGAGCACCTCGGTCTCCGGGCCCAGCTGGGCACCGAGCTGCACCAGGTAGGGGTTGGTGGTGCCCTGGCCGGTCCGGAAGGACTGCAGAACGCGCATCAATGAACCGCTGATTTCGCCGCCGTCACGGGGGGACACGATCCGGTCGCGGTCAGCGGGATGGTGAGCGTCCGGATGGCCAACACGGCGCCCGCCCCGGTGCCGCGCACTGCCGCAGCCACGAGCCGCGCGTCGGATCGGGCCGGACCGCGGCCGGTCTCGCTTCGCAGGACCCCCATCGCGTAGACCGGACTGAGCAGAAGCCAACGGATGAGATGCCGACGGCTCAGGTGCCGCGCAGCGAACGCCAGCCGATTTCGGCAGGTGGAATAGACCTGCAACGGTGACCGCAGTGCGGGGGCCTGGCCGCCGCAGTCCTCGCGAATGACCCGGATATCCTCCCGCACGGCCAGGGATCCGCCGGCGGCCACGCACCGCCAAGACAGGTCAACGTCCTCCCACTGCAGGAAGTAGCTCTCGTCGAAGCCATCCAACCAGTCCCACAGGCCCGCGTGGATCATCAGACATGCGCCGCTCAACCAGCCGGCCGGTGCGGCACTGTCGGCCGCGCCGCCGGTCCGGGTCCGGCCCCGACGGATGTCCACGGTGCCGCCGCCGAACCACACCGTGCCGTTGGAGTGCAGAATGCGCGGGCTGACCAGTCGCTGGGGGTTCGCCGCGCAGTCCAAGGCCAGCGCGAGGAGCGCCGGCTCGTCGATGCGCACGGCCGGATCGAGTACCAGCAGGAGGCGGCACCCGCGCGAGCGTAGCAGGCGCACTCCGGCATTGACCGCGGCTGCGAAGCCGAGGTCGAGCCCCGGGGCGAGCAACGTCCAGCCTTCCCGCTCGCAGACCACCGTCGTCGCCTCCCGCTCTGCGAGACCGGAAAAATTGTCGACGATGACGACCCGCCGGGGCGGCACCTGCCGCCCGAGTTCAACGAGGTTGCGCTCGAGCAGTGCGGGGTGACCGTAGGCGACCACCACGATGCCCAGGTCAGGCGGCAGGGGCGTCACGGAGTGCCCCGCGCCGCAGCGCTCCGCCCGCGTGGGCCCTCGGTTTCCTTCCAGGTTGACCGAGCGGCTCGGCCCGGACTCAGCCCCTGGGTGCTGTACCCCGAGACCAGGCGCTGGGCGAGGTCTTCATAGCAGTCGGTGACATGGCCCCAGTTGTATCGGGATGCGGCCCGGCGCTGCAGAGCCTCGCTGACCTCCTGGGTGTGATGGGGGTTCAGCTCGGCATCCTCGATCAGCGCCGCGAGTGTCGCCGCGTCGTGAAAGTACGCTCCATAAACGCCGAGAACGTCGCGGTTGAAACTGACGTCCCAGGCGATCGCGGCGGTCCTGGCCCCCATAGCGCGCAGCAGCGACGGGTTCGTTCCCCCGACTGAGTGACCGTGCAGATAGCTGACCGAGTGTGCATACAGCTGGTCGAGTTGGTCCTGGTCCCACAGCTTGCCGAGCAATCGCACGCGCGGGTCCTGAGCGAGGGCAGCGATCCTCCGTGCGTGCACGCCCGGTTTCGGGGCGGAGCCCACCACCACCAGGGGCAGCGCGGCGCTGCTTCGCCGGTAGCCGTCGATGATGACGTCGACGTGGTTCTCCGGTTCGAAGCGGGCCACGACGAGATGGTACCCGTTGGGCCTCAGTCCAAGCTCGGCCAGGCGAGTCGCCGGTGGGTTCTGCAGGAGGTGGGTTCCATAGCCGATCAGTTCGGTGGGGATCGAGAACTCGGCGCGATAGTACTCGACGATTCCCGGCGCATCGGCGATGAGGGCGTCGGCGCAGCGCGCCGACAGTTGCTCTGCCCACCGGTAGTAGCGCCGTGCCGTGCCACCCCACTTGTCGCGCTTCCACTCCAGCCCGTCCACGTGCACACCGGTCGGGATGCCGCGTCTGCGCAGCAGCGGAACGAACGGTGCGTTCGCTGAGTTGAAGACGAACGCGGTGTCCGGGCGCGCCCCGGTGCTGGCGTGCAGCACCGAGAGCGCCGTGTGGCTGAGCGCTTCGAGGTGCCCCAGCCGCGGCGCCGGCAGGTGCACGAGCCGCATCCCCAGGTGCATAGAGTCCGGCGGAACCGGGCCTGGCGTTGACCGGCGGGAACGGCAGTAGACGGTCACGGCGTGTCCGCGATCAACCAGTCGCCGCCCCACCTCCTCAACAGCGGTCTCGAACCCGCCGAAACCGGCAGGCACACCGCGGGTGCCGATCATCACTATGCGCAACGCCTGCACACTCGAACGAGCATCCGGATCGGAGCTGTCCTGGGATCCCATCTCAGTACGCCCCCTCGGGCCGGATGACGATCTTCACGGTTCGCCAGATGATCATCAGGTCGCCGGCAAGCGACCAGTTCTCCACGTAATAGAGGTCGAGCCGGACGCTCTCCTCCCAGCTGAGGTTCGAGCGTCCGTTGACCTGCCACATACCGGTGAGACCGGGCTTGATGTAGAGCCGGCGGTGCATGTGCGTCTCGTAGTTCTCGACTTCGGCGGGCAACGGTGGGCGCGGCCCGACCAAGCTCATCTGGCCGACGACGATGTTCCACAACTGTGGCAATTCGTCCAGGGAGTACTTGCGCAGGACACGGCCGACCCGGGTGATGCGCGGGTCGCTGCGTATCTTGAAGAGCACCCCGGCGCCTTCGTTCTGATCCAGCAGCCCGGCCAGGTCGTCTTCGGCGGTCCGCACCATCGAGCGCACCTTGAGCATGGGAAAGGTCCGGCCGTTTCGGCCGACCCGTTCCTGCCGGAAGAGCACCGGCCCCGGGCTGTCCAGCTTGACCAGGATGGCGATCACGACGAGGAGCGGGCTGATCACGAGCAGGGCGGCGCCGCCAAGGGCGATATCGAGCGCGCGCTTGAGCACGTGCTTGGCGCCGTCGTACTGGGGGATCTCCACGTGGATGAGAGGTAAGCCCTCGACCGGGCGGAAGTGGATGCGGGGACCGGCGACATCGGTCAACCGGCTGGACAGGACGAGCTCGGCCGACGTCTTCTCGAGGTCCCAGCCCAGGTTGCGAATGAAGGTGCTTCCCAGGCTCGGATGCCCGGCGACGATGACGGCATCGACCCCCAGCGACTGCGCCGCGGCGGCGACATGGGCGAAGTCGGACACCACGGGAACCCGGTGGCCGGCCGAGGTCACACTCGTCGTGTTCTCGCCTTCCAGCGCCGCGCCGACCACCTGGTACGCGGCGCCGGATTTCTCGTTGATCTGCTGCACGACGTACTCGATGTCCTCCCGGCCGCCGACGACGATGGCGCGGGCGAGGTAGTGGCCGAACTTCCGCTGCCGGATCAGCCATTTACGCCAGAGCCAGCGCTCCAGGACCAACGCGGCAACCCCGAACGGCAGGGCGAAGACGAAGTAGGCGCGCGCCGTATCGACCTGCAGAAGCAGGAACGCGATGGCGAGCATGCCGAACGACAGCGCGCTGGCGTTGATCACAAGTTTGTATTCGGTGGCTCCCACCGCGACGACTCGGGGGTCCCTGGTGCGGAAGGTGGAAAGCGTGACGATCCAGATGCCGATGACCAGACCGATGATCGCCCAGGTGGAGAGTGGGATCGGAGTCGTGGTCGCGATCGGTGTCCCCAGGGCGAACCGGGCCAGGAAGGCGCCGGTGACGGCGGCGATGATCACCCCGGCATCCGTGAGCTGGAGCTTGGTGCGATAGCTCCGTGCCCACGCCGCGCCGGACAGTCCGACGGCGGCGTCGCGCACCACGGGGGCATGGGTGACCGGGGCGGTCCTGACCAGGTGCAGCTGGGCGCGGTAGGCCCCCGCAACAGCGCCCGCAGTGGCGGAATGCTGTCCCGGCGTGCTCATCGGAGGCCGGCGCTTCCGGCCGGAGGCCGGGCAGGCCGAGCACGGGTGACACCTGCCGTTGTCGGCATGGGCGTATTTCGGGGTCGACGAATAGGTCGACACGTCACAGACGTATTCACTGAGGGGTCCCCTGCATTTCGGGTTTACAGGTTCTAACGGGTGGTGGAGCTGGTGGAGCGGTGACACGGATGAGGATTGGTGAGCTTCACGTGAGGGATTCTCAGCACCTCACGACGTGACCATACCTGCTCAGCATTGTCCGCGCTGTGACCTGAACAGGGGGCAGGCCAGGGGATCTGCAGGTCACCCCCGGTTGGGGGCAGCGAATCACCGAACGCGGTGGCATTGTGACTGCTTGAGCGACCCTCAGCTTTAGGGCGCTCTTTGCTTGCGACTTCAGCCGTCAAGCCGTGGCCGTCAAGCCATGGCCATCTAGCCATAGGGGTTCACTGTGACCGATACGTTGCGGATCGCCGTCATCGGCGCCGGGTACTGGGGGCCGAATCTGGCCCGGAATTTCCGGGCGAGCCCGCACTGGGAACTCGCCGCGGTCTGTGACCTCGACGCCGACCGCGCGGCGCGCCTGGCGGGGCCCGGGAGCGGGGTGCGGGTGACGTCGTCCGTCGAATCCTTGCTCGCCGATGACAGCCTGGACGCCGTCGCCATCGCGACGCCGGCGGCGACCCATCACGACATCGCCTGCGCGGCGCTCGCCGCCGGGAAACACGTTCTGGTGGAAAAGCCGCTCGCTGACACCAGCGGGCGCGGTGCCGAGATGGCGCGGGTGGCCGCCGAGAATTCGTTGGTCCTGATGACCGACCACACCTACTGCTACACCCCGGCGGTGCTGAAGATCCGTGAGCTGATCGACGAGGGCGCCCTCGGCGACATCCTCTTCATCGACTCCGTCCGGATCAATCTCGGCCTGATCCAGCCGGACGTCGACGTGTTCTGGGACCTCGCCCCGCACGATTTGTCGATCATCGACTTCGTCCTGCCCGGTGGTCTGCGCCCGCTCAGCGTGTCGGCGCAGGGAGCTGACCCGCTCGGCGCCGGAAAAGCCTGTGTCGGATACCTCACCCTGCCGCTCCAACACGGAGCCATCGCGCACGTCCATGTCAACTGGCTGAGCCCCACGAAGATCCGCACCATGATCATCGGCGGAACCAAGCGCACCCTGGTCTGGGACGACCTCAACCCGCAGCAGCGGGTCAGCGTCTACGACCGCGGCGTGGACCTGGAGACCCAATCCCTGGACGGACTCGAACGACGGGCCGCCGCGATCTCCTACCGGCTGGGGGACACCTGGTCGCCCGCCCTGTCGGAGCGGGAGGCACTGGATTCCATGGTCACCGAGTTCGCCACGAGCATCAGGGAGCGGCGCGCCCCGCGCACCGACGCCGGGTCTGGGCTGCGGGTGCTCGAGGTGCTCGAGGCCGCCAGCCGCAGCCTGGCCGAGAACGCCGTGGTCACCTATCCGATCACGCCGCAGGCCACCGTGCTGCACGCCCAACTGGCTGGAGAGCGGGCATGACCGTGCTGCGGGGCGCCCGGGTGCTGGTCACCGGGGGAGCCGGCACCATCGGTTCCACGATCGTCGACCAGTTGCTCGACGCGGGGGTCGAGCACATCGATGTGCTGGACAACTTCGTGCGCGGGCGGATGGCCAACCTCGACCAGGCGATGGCCGACGGGCGGGTGTCGGTGATCGACGGTGACATCCGTGACGCAGCCCTGGTGCACAGGGTGACAGCGGGCAAGCGCCTGGTCTTCCACCAGGCGGCGATTCGCATCACCCAGTGCGCCGAAGAACCCCGCCTCGCCAACGAGGTGTTGGCCGACGGAACGTTCAATGTGCTGGAGGCCGCAGCTGCCCACGGTGTCGACAAGGTCGTCTCCGCGTCCAGCGCCTCGGTCTACGGCCTCGCCGAGGTCTTCCCCACGCCGGAGAGCCATCACGATCACAACAACGACACCTTCTACGGCGCGGCCAAGTCCTTCGGTGAGGGGATGCTGCGCAGCTTCCACGCCATGTACGGGCTGGACTACGTGGCCCTGCGTTACTTCAACGTTTACGGTCCGCGGATGGATGTGCACGGTCTCTACACCGAGGTCCTGGTGCGCTGGATGGAGCGTATCGCCGACGGCAAGCCGCCGCTGATCTACGGTGACGGGCTACAGACCATGGACTTCATCTTCACCACCGATATCGCCAGGGCGAACATCCTGGCCGCCGCCGGCGATCGCACCGAGGGCGTCTACAACGTGGCCAGCGGCACCGAGACCACCCTGCTGGGGCTGGCCGAGGCGCTGCTGGAGGTGATGGGCTCCGACCTGGCGGTGGAGCACGGGCCGGACCGTGCGGTCAATGGCGTGATCCGCCGCCTGGCCGACACCGGCGCGGCACGCCTGGACCTCGGCTTTGAGGCCCAGGTCGGACTGCACGAGGGCCTACGACGGCTCGTCGACTGGTGGCAGCCACAGCGCGAAGAGATCTCGGCCCGTCGAGTGAGCGCTGTCTCATGAGCCGCATCAACGTGATGAAGCCGTGGATGGGCGCCGAGGAGATCCTCGCCCTCAGTGAGGTGATCGAGTCCGGCTGGGTGGCCCAAGGGCCCAGGGTCGCTCAGTTCGAGCACGAGTTCGCAGCTTCGATGCAGGCCGAACACGCCATAGCGACCTCGAACTGCACCACCGCCCTGCACCTGGCGCTGATTGTGGCCGGTGTCGAAGCCGGCGATGAGGTGATCGTGCCGTCATTCTCCTTCGTCGCCACGGCGAACGCGCCCACCTACGTCGGCGCGCGACCGATCTTCATCGACGTCGACCCCGACACCGGATGCGTCACGGCGGACGGCGTCGCCGCCGCCATCACTGATCGCACACGTGCCGTCATCGTGGTCGACCAGGGCGGTGTTCCGGTCGACCTCGACCCGATCCGCGCCCTGTGCGACCCGCTGGGCATCGTGGTGATCGAAGACGCCGCCTGCGGCGCCGGGTCCACCTATAAGGGTCGCCCGGTCGGGGCGGGGGCCGTGCTCGCCGCGTGGTCCTTCCACCCGCGCAAGCTGTTGACCACCGGGGAGGGCGGCATGCTCACGACCTCGAACGCGGACTGGGCCGCCCGCGCCAGACGACTGCGGGAGCACGCCATGAGCGTGTCGGCGAACGACCGGCAGGCGAGCGTTCTCGCACCGGCCGAAGAATACCTGGAGATCGGGTTCAACTATCGGATGACCGACCTGCAGGCTGCCGTGGGCATCGTGCAGCTGGGGCGCCTGTCGCAGATTGTGCGCCGGCGACGTGAGATCGCCGACAGGTACACCGCGGCCCTGGCCGGCGTCGACGGGCTCCGTCCGGTGCGAGACCCCGAGTGGGGCACCTCGAACTACCAGTCCTACTGGGTCGAGGTCGGCGAGGAGTATCCGCTCGATCGGGAGACGTTGCTGCTGCACCTGGCCGAAGCCGGGATCTCGGCTCGCCGGGGCATCATGTCGTCGCACCTGCAGCCGGCCTATTCCGGCAGCCCGTCACAGCGCATCCCGCTGCCGGTGTCTGAGCGCCTCACCGGCACCACCCTGATCCTGCCGCTGTATCACCAGCTTGATGGCGCCCAACAGGCCACCGTCATCGACGCGATGCTCGCCCCGCTCACGGTGGTGGCCCATGGCTGATGTGCTGCTCGTCGCGGCGAGCGGCCTGGCCAGGGAGGCGCTGTCGGTGCTGCGCCGATCGGGTCAGCACACCGCGATCGGCTACCTCGACGACGACAGGGCACTGTGGGGCAAAAGCCTGGACGGGCTGCCGATCCTGGGCGGAACCGGGCAGGCCGCCGAGCACCCGCGGGCCCGGCTGGTCATCTGCGCCGGACGCGGCGCCGCGCGGGCCGCGATCGCGGCCCGCCTGGCCGGAACCGGCCGCAGCAACGACGACTACGTCAGCATCATCGACCCCAGCGTGGTGGTACCGAAGGATTGCACGGTGGGGGTGGGCAGCATCCTGCTCGCCGGCGTCGTCCTGACCACGAACGTGGAGCTCGGCCGGCACGTCGTTGTGATGCCGAACGTGACGCTGACCCATGACGACCTCATCGAGTCTTTCGCCACGCTCTGCGCGGGGGTCGCACTCGGCGGCCATGCCTGGATCGGTGAGGGCGCGTACCTGGGCATGAACGCCAGTGTGCGCGAGGGTCTGCGAGTCGGTAAATACGCGGTGCTGGGAATGGGCGCCGCGCTCACCCAGGACCTGCCATCCGAAGAAACCTGGTTGGGCGTACCGGCCCGCCCCAGAGAGGTAGCTACAGCATGAGGGTTCCCTTTCTCGATCTGGTCGCCCAGCAGGCGGAGATCGCCGACGAGGTGCTGCCCACCTGGCAGGCGCAGTTCATCTCAGCGGCGTTCGTCGGCGGCGCCGAGGTCGCCGCATTCGAGCGGGAGTACGCCGCGTACATCGGCACCAAGCACTGCGTCGGCGTGGCCAACGGTACCGACGCCGTCGAGCTCGCGCTCCGCGCCGTCGGCGTCCGCCCCGGCGACGAGGTCATCATCCCCGTCAACACGTTCATCGCGACCGCCGAGGCCGCGACGCGTCTCGGCGCTATCCCGGTCTTCGTCGACGTCGACGAGCAGTACCTCCTCATCGACCCCGCCGCCGTCGCTGCGGCGGTCACCACGCGCACCCGGGCGATCGTGCCCGTTCACCTGTACGGCCAGACCGCACCGATGGAGGCGCTCATCCCGATCGCGAACCGGCACGGGCTGGCGATGGTGGAGGACGCCGCCCAATCGCAGGGTGCCACCTCGACGCTCGGCCGAGCCGGCTCGCTCGGCCGGGTCGCCGCGACGAGCTTCTACCCCGGCAAGAATCTCGGTGCCGCCGGCGATGCCGGCGCTGTGCTCACCGACGACCCGGCCGTCGCGGAGTTCGTCCGGAACTTCGGCGCGCACGGCAGCTCGGTCAAGTACGTGCACGACCGGGCCGGCGTGAACTCGCGGCTGGACGCCGTGCAGGCCACGGTGCTGCGGGCAAAGCTGCGCCGGCTCGACCGATGGAACACCGCCCGCCGCGCGGCCGCCGTGCGGTACGCCGACCTGCTCGCCGACGTGCCCGGCGTGCGCGTGCCGGCCACCCGCCCCGGCAACGAGGACGTCTGGCATCTCTACGTCGTGCAGGTCAGCGAACGCGACCGGGTGCTCGCCGACCTCGGGGCCGCCGGCATCGGCGCGGCCATCCACTATCCGACGCCGTTGCATCTGACGGCCGCCTACGCGGGCCTCGGCTATCGGGACGGCCAGTTCCCGGTGGCTGAAGCTGCCGCCCGCCGGATCCTCTCCCTGCCGATGTACCCGCACCTCACCGCGATTCAGCAATCCGAGGTCGCCGACGCGCTCCAAGGCAGTGTGACATCGGCAACGACGGTCGAGTCGCGGCCGGTCCTGGCTGACCGGGCCGTCTCATGAGCGCCGAGCCCGACCGGGACCAGCCGGTGAGGACGAACTTCCACCACCTCCTCCAGCAGGCGGCGGTGCGCACACCGGACGCGCCGGCGCTGAGCTACCGGAATGCCACCATCGGTTACGGCGACACTTGGCGGATGGCGCGCGCCGCCGCCGGACAGCTGCAGGCCCTGGGCATGCGGCGTGGCGACCGGGTCGCGATCTACCTGGAGAAACGCGTTGAAACCGTCGCGGCGATCTTCGCCGTCTCCGCGGCCGGTGGCGTCTTCGTTCCGGTCAACCACGTGCTCAAGGCAGCCCAAGTGCAGCACATCCTGCAAGACAGCGGCGCGGCGGTGCTTGTCACCTCCGCCGACCGGCTCGGCCGGCTCGGGCCGGTGCTGCCGGTCACCCAGGTCGTGCACGTGATCGTCGTCGGCGCCGGAACGCCCAACCCGGAAGGATCCTGGGAGGTGCACGGCTGGGACGCCGGGCAGGCCGCGGCGGGCGACCTGTCCCCGTCACCGGCGATCGACCTCGACCCGGCCGCGATCCTGTACACCTCCGGCAGCACCGGAAAGCCCAAGGGGGTCGTGCTCAGCCACCGCAACCTGATCATGGGAGCCGAAAGCGTCAGTTCCTACCTGGGGAACTCCAGCGACGACGTCATCCTCAGCGTGCTGCCGCTGAGCTTCGATGCCGGGCTGAGCCAGGTGACGACGGCCTTCTCCGTCGGCGCGCACTGTGTGCTGATGAACTACCTGCTGCCGCAGGAGGTGCCCAAGCTGTGCGAGCAGTACGGTGTCACCGGCCTCACCTGCGTACCCCCGCTCTGGCTTCAACTGGCCGAGCTGGCCTGGCCGACGGCAGCGGCGGGCCGGCTGCGGTACTGGGCGAACACGGGCGGCCGGATGCCCAGGCTGACCCTTGACCGTCTGCGGGGCATCTTCGCAGCAGCCGACCCGTACCTCATGTACGGGCTCACGGAGGCGTTCCGGTCGACCTACCTCGATCCGGCCGAGATCGATCGACGTCCCGACTCGATCGGCCGCGCCATCCCGAATGCCGAGATCCTCGTCCTTCGCCCCGACGGCACGCCCTGCTCGCCGGGCGAGGAGGGGGAACTTGTGCACCGGGGCGCCCTGGTCGCGCTCGGCTACTGGAACGACCCGATCCGCACGGCAGAACGATACCGGCCGGTGCTCCACCCCCAGCAACCGTGGCGCGCCCCCGAGCGTGCGGTCTGGTCGGGAGACACCGTCGTGGCCGACCAGGAGGGCTTCCTGTATTTCGTCGGCCGTACCGACGACATGATCAAGACGTCGGGGTACCGGGTGAGCCCCAGCGAGATCGAGGAGGCCGCTTACAGCACCGGCCTCGTGCGCGATGCGATCGCCCTCGGTGAGGAGGACCCGGCGCTGGGCCAAAGGATTGTGCTTGTGGTCACGGCGACGTCGCCAGACCTCGACCTTGACATCGGCGCGCTCGCCGCCGCCCTCCGACAGCGCCTGCCGCTCTACATGGTGCCGGCTCGCATCGAGCCTCGCGAGTCGGTGCCCCGCTCGCCCAACGGTAAGTATGATCGGACCCGGCTTGTGGCCGAAGTCCTGGCGGAGGTCTCCGGATGAAGCCGCAGGAGCACGTCGACGTCTTCGGCACAGTGGACGGCGAACTCCGGGTCGGCGGGATGCCGCTGTCCAGGCTCGCCGCTCGTGTCGGTTCGACGCCGTTCTTCGCCTACGACCGGGCGCTGCTGGACCGACGGGTCGACGAGCTGCGTTCGGCGCTGCCCGCACGGGTCGAACTCAGCTTCGCGATGAAGGCGAATCCCATGCCCGCCGTCGTGCAACACCTGGCCGGCCGGCTCGACCGGATCGACGTGGCGTCCGGGCTGGAGCTGCAGACCGCACTGGACACCACCATCCCGGCCGGCCAAGTCAGCTTCGCCGGCCCCGGCAAGACACCCGCGGAGATCCGTCAGGCCGTCGCAGCCGGCATCCTCATCGAGGTGGAGTCCAGCACCGAATTCCGCCGGGTGCTCAGCGCGGCCGACCAACTCGGGATCGAACCGAACGTGGCCGTGCGGGTCAATCCCGACTTCGCAGTCAAAGGATCCGGCATGCGGATGGGCGGTGGGCCGCAGCAATTCGGCATCGACGCCGAACTGGTGCCCGGCGTGCTGCGCGACTACGCGACGGCGGGGGCCAACGTGCTCGGCTTCCACGTCTTCGCCGGTTCGCAGAACCTGAACGCGGTGACGATCGCCGAAGCGCAACGGCACACCGTCGACCTCGTGAGCAGCCTCGCGGAGCACCTGCCCACGCCCCTGCGCTACCTCAATCTGGGTGGCGGCTTCGGCATCCCGTATGTCGAAAAAGACCAGCCGCTCGACCTCGGCGCCGTCGCCGAGAACCTCCACGAGCTGGTGGACGGGCCGATCGCGAGTCGGATGCCCGAGGCCCGTCCCGTCATCGAACTCGGCCGGTACGTGGTGGGGGAGTGTGGGGTCTACGTCACCCGGGTGCTGGACCGCAAGGTGTCGCGGGGTACGACGTTCCTCGTGGTCGACGGCGGCATGCATCACCAGCTCGCCGCGTCGGGCAACTTCGGCCAGGCCATCCGCCGCAACTACCCCGTCACGGTCGGAAACCGGGTCGGGAGAGCCTCCACGGAGACCGTCACGGTCGTGGGGTGCCTGTGCACCCCGCTCGACCTGCTCGCCAAAGAAGTCGAGCTGCCCCAGGCCGACATCGACGACCTCATCGTGATCTTCCAGGCCGGAGCGTACGGCCTGACCGCCAGCCCGACCGCCTTCCTCGGACATCCCGCACCCGCGGAGGTCCTCGTTTGATCACATCTGAGCTGAACACATCTGAGCTGAATACACCCGAGCTGAACACACCCGAGTCCCACGAAGGAAGACCCATGACCGACACTCTGAACGCCGTCCGCACCGTGCTGATCGAAGCCCTCGAACTGCAGCAGCGCCCGGAAGACCTGAGGGAGGAGACCGCGTTGTTCGGGTCGATGCCTGAACTCGATTCGTTCGGGGTCGTGAGCCTCGTGGCATCCCTCGAAGATCGCTTCGACATCACCGTCGACGACGATGAGTTCGGTGCCGACATCTTCGACACCGTTGGCAGCCTCACCGGGTTCGTCGATGCGAAACTCGCCGCGGACTGAGGTCGAACACGAACGGACCCACGATGACCCACACCCCCGATGCTCCGGACGCAGGTCCGTCCGGCACGCCTGCACTCCGGCGAAGACGCTTCGTCGCGCTGACCCTGTTCCTAGTCCTGCTGGCCGTCACGGCGAGCCTGTGGATCGCAGACTCGCTGGGATCGCCGGGCCCCCAGGATTCCACGGGCCCGCTCTCCGGCTCGACAGAGCCGGCGAAGGGGAACGGCACGATTCCCGAGGATTTTCCCTCAGCCGAGACGACAGGGCTGCCGCAAGGCACCACCCTCTCGGACTACACCGGCCAGTGCCGGATCACGACGCCGGACACCGTCATCGACCGGAAGCGGGTGGACTGCTGGCCCCTGCAGATCGACGCACCTGGGGTCGTGATCACTCGTTCGCAGATCAACGGGTTCGTTTACAGCGCCGACGACGGCGCCGGTTCCTTCAGCATCACCGACAGCGAGGTCAACTCGGGTGACAACCCCGTGACCGGAATCGGCGACGTCAGCTTCACGGCGACCCGGGTGCACGTGACCGGCGGCAAACGGTCGGTCATGTGTTATCGGGACTGCACGGTTGAGGGGTCTTACGTGCACGGGCAGTTCACCGACACCACGGGTTATTACCACGAGTCCGGAATCCGGATGGGCTCGAACGCCGTCATCCGCGGCAACACCATCGCGTGCGATGCTCTCGACGTGCCGCCGGACGGTGGCTGCTCCGGAGCACTCACCGGCTATGGTGACTTCGCGGTCATCCAGAACAACATCATCGACGGCAATCTGTTCGTCGCCGGGTCAGGCGGCTACTGCACCTATGGAGGGTCAACGACGGGGAAACCGAATTCGGCCGGAACCCGGGACATCCGGTTCACCAACAATGTCTGGCAGCGCGGCACAACAAGCAAGTGCGGCGAGTGGGGGCCGATCACGTCGTTCGACTCCGACGCGCCCGGCAATGTGTGGAGCAACAACCGCTGGGAGGACGGTGCAGCCGTCGACCCGGCGAACTGAGGTGCCGGCTACCATTCCAGCAGGGCCAGCTCGCTGTAGAGGTAGTCGACAGCACCGGCCGGCACGGACGTGCTTCGGAACATTTTGGCTCGGGGGCTGCCCAGATCGATGCCGAAGGCCGGGACGAAACCAAGCACACGTCGCTCGCCGAGCGTCGCGAGTGCGCCGTGCCGCCGAAGCAGGTGCGAGCCGACCTGTGGCCACGCCGATCGGAGCAGTTCTCTGCTCCCACCGACGTACAACGGGGAGGCGAAGACCGGAAGTCGTTTGCGGCGGTCCTTGCGCACGACGAGATAGGCATACTCGCCTCGGGCGGTCACGACGATGTGTCGGGCGGCCGACGCGTTCCGGTGATCCTGGTACACCCGGGCATCCTGGCCGGTGAGGACGCCGGCGACGAGACGGGGGTCGTCCGAAACCGTGACGCCGCGGTGGGGCGGGTGGGGCAGGTTCGGCACCAACCGGGTTGCGGTGTCCAATGCGGCGAAACCGAGCCTCCTGTTGAGGGCGACAACGTTTCCGCTCGGCGAGAAGTCGGTGAACTCGTAGCCGCGTTGCGCCAGGATCGCGCGGATGAGGCGAATGCTATCTGCTCGGTAATCCTCGAGTACGCAGAACGCCGCGAGGTTGCAGAACCTCCGCTGTTCCCCGTCGACGTCACGTTCGGAGTACACCGCTGCATACGCGCCGACGACACTGCCGCCGGCGAGCAGCTGAAAACCGTGGTTGGGCGCCGTGACACTCCACGGCGGCGCAAGCAGCTTGACCCACGATGCCCGGCTGACCCGCTGGTTCAGCCGATCGTGCAGGAACCCGGCGACTGCCTGGACATCGTCGTCCGTTATGGGGCGTACATCAGCTCTCTCCCGAGTCATGGCGGAACCCACTACGAGGGCAGGAATGTGGAGTTGGCGCGAAGCTGCGGGGGTCGCAGCGGGGGCCGTAGCAGCGCATGCACCGTCGTCCAGGACGCGCGTTGTCCCAGGAGCGCCCGCCGGGTTTCGACCACGACAGTCAGGCCGAGATAGATCCACGCCCGCAGGTCGCCGGTGCGGCGGCGATACAGGCGCACCCGGTTCAGCATCTGCATGGTGTGCGTCGCCGCGCTTTCGCCCGAACCCCCACCGACATGCATCGCACCGGCCCGCGGGGTGTAGACCGTCGCCCATCCTGCGTCCCGGGCCCGAAGACTGAAATCGGTTTCCTCCGAGTAGAGGAAATAGGACTCGTCCAGGCCGTCAAGCGCATCGAAACACCGCCGGTCGACCAGCAGAATCGCGCCGACGGCCCAGTCGACCTCGTGCTCGGTCTCGTAGACGGCCGGGATCTCGATGCGTTCGGCGAACACCGCCAGGCGCGTGAAGCTCAGTCCGCCGACCCGGCCGAGCGTGGGTCCACGTCGCAAAGTGGGGGAAAGGCTGCCGTCTTCTTCGCGTACACGCGGCGCGACGATGCCGGTTTCGGGGCGCCGTCGAAGCACCTCGAGCAGTCGTGGCACTGCATCAGGGTCAAGCGTGGCGTCGGGATTGAGGATGAGGACCGTCGACGCGTCGGGCGAGGCGAGCACCGCCCGATTGATCCCGGCCGCGTAGCCATCGTTCGAGGCCCGCACGACCTCGCAGTCGGGTCGACGAGCCAGCAGGTCCGGTGTGCCGTCGGTCGAACCGTTGTCGACGACCACAACCGAATAGGTCAGGGCGCCGAACGCGGCCGGCAGGCTATCGAGGAGGGCGCCGACGTGGCGGGTGCTGTTATAGGTGACGACGACGGCAGCGACGTCCACCACAGCCTGCCGCCCGCGGCGGGGCGCTAAGTCAATCTCACGATCGGTCAACGGCAGCGTCCCCTTCTCGGATCAGTTTCAGCTTGCCGACCGTATCCGCATTCGTACCCGCCCGCTGTGGCCCCTTCGGGGGCCACCCGAGACCGATGCTTCACCAGCCGGAGAAATGGCACTCGATCGGGGGGTGCACGGGGGCTGGCTCGATCTGAACAATCCTCATATGTTCTGACTATCCGAGTTGCGAGCCGTGCGATCTCTTTCCCCGAGCCGTACGACCTCCTCCCCATGACCCGACATGAGCGGCAGGAATACCGATGGCGTCACTACCGATCACCGCTCCCCAGGGTCCCTTCGCGTGGCGCCGAAGCCGGCTCGCGGTTGCGGTGGCACTCACCGCAGCCCTGGCCGTCACCGGCCTCACCGCGTCGCCGCAAGCGGCGAACGCTGCGAGCGGATGCCGCGCAGCGGCGAACCCCGTTGCCTGCGAGAACGCGAAGCCGGGCACCGACCCGGCAGTCTGGAACATCAGTGGCGCCGGCAACCCGAGCATTCAGGGTTTCGGCACCGACATCTCGGTCGAGAACGGGGCCACGATCGGCTTCAAGATCGACACGAACGCCGCCGCTTACACGATCGATATCTACCGCACCGGCTGGTATCAGGGCCTCGGAGCCCGCAAGGTGGCCTCCGTCACCCCGTCAGCGGCCCTGCCGCAGAGGCAGCCCCAGTGCCTGTCCGACCTGAGCACCGAACTCTATGATTGCGGCAACTGGGGCGTATCCGCCAGTTGGCTGGTTCCGGATGACGCCGTCTCCGGCGTCTACGTCGCACTGCTGGACCGGCCGGACACTGGTGCCCAGAGCCATATCATCTTCATTGTGCGTGACCAGAGTTCCCGCTCTGACGTCCTGTTCCAAACCTCTGATCCCACCTGGCAGGCGTACAACTCGTACGGTGGCTCGGACTTCTACCAGGGCGCCGCCAACGGGCGGGCCTACAAGATCAGCTATAACCGCCCGATCATCACCAGGGAGAGCACGACAAGACGCGACTTCTATTTCAGTAGCGAATATGCCCAGGTGCGTTTCATGGAACGCAACGGGTATGACGTCAGCTACTTCAGCGGGGTCGACACCGACAGGTTCGGCTCGCTCCTGACCAACCATCGGGTGATGCTTTCCGTCGGACACGACGAGTACTGGTCCGGCGCCCAGCGGGCGAATCTCTTCGCCGCGCGCGACGCCGGGGTGAACATTCAGTTCCTGACCGGCAACACGGGGTATTGGCGCACCCGGTATGAGCCGTCGACGGCAAGCGGTACCTCAACCAACTACCGCACCCTGGTCTCGTACAAAGAGACCTGGGGCAATGCCAAGATCGACCCGTCGAGCCAGTGGACCGGGACGTGGCGGGATCCCCGGTTCGCGTCGCAACAAGCAGGCGGGGGTCTGCCCGAAAACGCTCTGACCGGCACCATGTTCCAGGCTAATCGCGCTGACCTTCCGGTCACGGTCTCCGCGCAGGAAGGGAAGCTCAGAACCTGGAAGAACACCGCGCTGACCAACCTGGCGGCCGGCACCTCGACCGAGTTGGCGCCGCACACCGTGGGTTACGAGTCTGATGAGGACATTGACAACGGTTACCGGCCGGCGGGGCTCATCCACCTCTCGACAACGGTCGGTCCGACCCAAGAGTACCTCGCGGACTACGGGAACACGATCGTTCCCGGCACCACCAGGCACAATACAACCCTGTACAGGGCGCCAAGCGGAGCGCTGGTCTTCTCGGCAGGAAGTGTGCAGTGGGCCTGGGGTCTGGACGCGACCCACGACGGCGAGGGAGCCCCGGCCAACGCCGCTATGCAGCAGGCGCAGGTGAATCTCCTCGCGGACATGGGGGCGCAGCCGGCGACGCTCATGTCCGGAGTCGCTGCGGCGCAGAAGAGCACCGACAGCACCCCTCCGGTCGCCACGGTGACGTCGCCGGTCACGAATTCGACCATAGCCGCGGGTGCGGCGGTCACGGTCACCGGAACGGCGTCGGACGTCGGCGGTGTCGTGGCGGGCGTCGAAGTCTCGGTTGACGGCGGCGCGACCTGGCGGTTGGCAACCGGAACGACGTCGTGGTCGTACACCTATTATCAGACCGGCCTGGGTTCGGCCGGTATCCGTGCCCGTGCGATCGATGACAGTGCGAACTACCCTTCGACGCCTGCCTCCGTCAGCCTGGTCGTGACCGGCCCGACTGGAGTGTTCGGCCAAGTAGTACCGGCCATCCAGGACTCCGCCGACGGGTCAGCCATCGAGGCCGGCATGCGATTCCGGCCCGAATCGAACGGGTTCGTCTCGGGCGTGCGCTTCTTCAAGAGCGCGGCGAACACGGGCACGCATAGCGGCTCACTCTGGAACAGCGCCGGCACGAAGCTCGCGTCGGTGACCTTCTCCGCGGAGACCACGACAGGATGGCAGTCCGCGAGCTTCGATACGCCGGTCGCCGTGACAGCCGGGCAGAACTATGTCGTGTCGTACACGGTCCCGCAGGGGCACTACTCGGTTGCACCGTACTACTGGCCGTACTCGGCGAGAAAGAGCTCGCCGGTCGCGGTGCCGAGCGGCTTCGGTGAACCCGATCCTGGCGTCTTCGGCGCTCCGGGGGCGTTCCCCACCCAGACCTATCAGGGCTCCAACTACTTCGTCGACGTCGTGTTCAACACGGTCAACACCACACCGCTCACCGCGACCGCACAGTGGCCGTCTCCCGACGCGACGTCGGTCCCGACGGGCACGACGATCAGCGCGCGCCTGTCGAACGACGTGACGTCATCGTCGGTCGCCTTTTCCGTGCGAACCGCGGCCGGTTCGGCCGTCGCGGGCACGACGAGCTACGACCAGAGCTCCCGCACGGCGCTGTTCACGCCGGCGGCCGCGCTTGCGCCGAACACCTCATACCGTGTGACCCTGGCGGCCACCGGAACGAATGGATCCGCCATCGTTTCCGGGTCGACGTGGGCTTTCACGACGGCAGCCAGCGATGCGGCGTGCCCGTGCTCGCTGTTCGGGCCGACCGTGACACCCGTCATCGCACAGGTGAACGACAGCCCGGTCACCCTCGGTGTGCAGTTCACGGCGCGCGCGACCGGCGCCATCGCCGGAGTCAAGTTCTACAAGGGACCCGGTAACACCGGAACGCACGTCGGCACGCTCTGGAGCAGCACCGGTCAAGCGCTGGCCTCCGCGACATTCCTGGCGGAATCCGCATCCGGGTGGCAGACCGTGTACTTCGCCCAGCCCGTTCCCGTCCAAGCCGGAGTGAGCTACACGGCTTCCTATCAGTCCACCACCGGCAAATACTCGGCGACGGTCGGTGCCTTCAACGCCGGGTTCACGAACGGCCCCCTCTCGGTGGCTGCGACTGCCGGTCGGTACACCTACGGGACCGGATCGCCGACCTCGACGTCGACCACGAACTACTTCGTTGATGTCGTCTTCGTGACCGACGGTGTGATCCCGCCGCAGCCGGTATCCGTCTCCCTGGTCAGCCCGGCGGCGAACCAGACCGCGGTACCACCGTCGAGCCTGGTCACGGCGGTGCTCTCCGCTGACGTGCCCACCGGTACGATCCCGCAACTCGGACTGACCACGTCGGCTGGGACTGTGGCCGGCACGTCGGCCTATGCTCCCGCCACGCGCACGATCACCTTCACGCCGGCCGCCACCCTGGCCTGGTCGACCGCATACTCGGCGACCGTGTCGATATCCGGAACCGTTCCCGCGGGCGGCAGCTGGTCGTTCACCACGGCTGCGAGTGCTCCCGTCGAGGGAACCTTCTCACTGCTGGGAGCGGAGACCCCCACGGTTCCGTCCACCGCAGACAACTCTGCCGTCGAGCTGGGCATGTCCTTCGCCGTCTCGCAGCCGGGGCAAGTCACCGCGATCCGGTTCTACAAGGGAACGGGCAACACGGGTACGCACACGGGTAGCCTCTGGTCCGCCACGGGCGCGAGGCTTGCGACCGTGACGTTCACCGGTGAAACCGCCAGTGGATGGCAGACGGCCACCCTCGCGGCGCCCTACACCCTGACGCCGGGGGAGCGCTATGTCGTTTCCTACCTGGCGCCCAACGGACGCTATTCGCACACTCCCGACTACTTCACGCTGCTTCGCAGTCAGGGCCCGCTGACCGCCGGCACCGGGGCGAACGGGCTGTTCCGATACGGAGCGGCCGGCGGCTTCCCCACGGAAAGCTGGCGGTCGACGAACTACTTCGTCGACGTGCAGTTCCGAACCACAGCCACAACGCCGCCGGCCCCTACCCCGGTGACGGTCACGTCCACAGCGCCCGCTGCGAACGCGACCGGGGTCAGTCCGGCCGGTGCGGTTTCGGCCGTGCTCTCGGCAGGCACCCTCTCCCAGAACCCCACCCTCGCGCTCAGCGGGCCCGCGGGTGATGTCGCGGGTACATCGGCCTTCGACGCGGTGTCTCGCACCGTCACGTTCACGCCGGCCGCCGTGCTCGACTGGGGCACGAAGTACACCGCGACTGTCGGGGTGGCGGGGGCCGTGCCGACCGGCGGAACGTGGTCGTTCACAACCGCCGCCGCGCCGGCGCCCAGCGGCGAGTTCACCCTGCTCGGCACCACAACGCCCACGATCGATTCGGTCAACGACGGCACAACGGGCATCGAGCTGGGCACCGCGTTCACCGTCTCCCAACCGGGTTCCGTGACCGGAATTCGCTTCTACAAGGGCAGCGGAAACACTGGCACCCACACGGGCTCACTGTGGTCGGCGACCGGCACCAGGCTGGCGACCGTGACGTTCACCGGTGAGTCCGCCAGCGGCTGGCAGACAGCATCCCTCACGGCCCCCGTGGCCCTCACTCCCGGCGAACGCTATGTCGTGTCGTACTACGCCCCCGTTGGCCGGTACTCCGCCACCGCAAACTACTTCACCACTCAGAGGACAAACGGCCCGATCACTGCGGACACTGTCACCAACGGGCGCTACCGCTACGGAGCGGGAGCGACGATGCCCGCCTCGAGTTACAACGCGACCAGCTACCTGGTTGATGTGGTCTTCGTGACGGGCAGCACGCCACCGCCCGCCGCGCGCATGATCCCGACGCCGACACCCGACTCGACTCCCACGCCAACGGAGAGCTCGACGCCCACGCCGACTCCCACGCCCACGGAGAGCTCGACGCCCACGCCGACTCCCACGCCTACGGAGACGTCGACTCCCACGCCCACACCCACGGAGACGCCGACGCCCTCCCCCGAACCCAGCTTGTCACCGAAGTCAGAGCCGGCACCCGCTTCGCCGAGCGCGGGCTCACAGGCCCCCGCCGCTGACGCTGACGGCATCAGTCCCACGATCGTTGTGGCCGCGACGATTTCCGGTGCGAAGACGGCGTCGATCGGCGTGACCGGACCGACCGGCGACATCGCTGGTGAGTCGCGGTACGAGCCGGACACGGGCGTCGTCGACTTCACGCCGGCGGAGCCCCTCGAGTGGGCGACGAGCTACACGGCCACGGTGACGGCAGGCGGCGAGAGCATTGCCGACTGGCGATTCACCACGGCCAAGGTGCCCGCCGTCGAGGACTCGGCCACGTTCCTGCCCGATAACCTCAGCCGCACTATCGACGATCCGGCTGTGCAGGTCGGCGCGCGTTTCAGCAGCTCCGTTGACGGCGCTGTGTCCGGCATCCGGGTCTTCGTGGGCGCCGATAATACGGACTCTCACACCGGGTATCTGTGGGGCCCCGACGGAACGCTGATCGCAACGGTGGCATTCTCGGGCGAACCGAAGAACGGCTGGCGGACGGGGGCGCTGAGCCCGCCCATCGATCTCACCGCCGGTGCGGAGTATCGCGTCACAGTCACCGGCTCGGGCGGACGATATGCGCGGGTGCCCGACGGTCTGGCGCTCCCGCTGGTGAATGGTTTCCTGTCGTCGCCGACGTCGGCCGGTGTCTACGGCTATGGGTCTCCCGATCAGGCGTCCAAGGACAGCTACCTGGTCGATGTGATCTTCAGCCGCAAGCGATGAACCGCCCCCGCCGAACGGTCGCAGAGGCCCCCGGTTGGGGGAACGCGAAATGCCCGGCTCGGTGGCATTGTGTGCCAGTGAGCGGCCCTCATCTTTCGGGTGGCCGTGATGACTGCCACCAACCAACCAATCCATAGGGGTTCACTGTGACAGACACGTTGCGGATCGCCGTCACCGGCGGGCGGTGTTCATGAACAGCGCGCCCCGATCGGATCACCGGGTGGAGCACCAGTCTCTCTCCGAGGGGGACGGGTTGCCGATCGTGTCAGTCGTGATCCCGTGTTACAACTACGGGCGATTCCTGACAGCGTGCGTGCGTAGTGTCGTGACTCAGCGCGGTGTGCGGACACGGGTGCTGATCATCGACGACGCCTCTACCGACGATTCAGCGGCCGTTGCCCAGGCGCTCGTCGCAGAGCACCCGGAGGTCGAGGTCATCATTCACGCGGTGAACCAGGGTCACATCAAAACCTACAATGAAGGACTGTTGGAGTGGGCGTCCGGGGACTACGTTACGTTGTTGTCGGCCGACGATGAACTGCCGCCGGGGTCGCTGGAGCGGTCGGTGCGCTTGATGGCACGGCATCCCACCATCGGCATGGTGTACGGCGGGATCGAGGAGTTCGGCGAGAACGCGATCGCACTCACCGCTCCGGCGCGACGAGCGACGGCGACCATGCACAGCGGTGGCAGATGGCTGCGAAAGCGGTGCCGGGAAACCGTCAACGTCGTTCCGACACCTGGCACAGTCCTGCGCACAAGCGTCCAGATGAAGGTCGGCGGGTACGACCCCGTTCTCACCCACGCCGGCGACTTCGACATGTGGCTCCGCGTCGCACTCGTTTCGGACATCGGGTACGTCGGTGGCCCGCCGCAGGGCCGCTACCGTGTGCATGGTTCCAGCATGAGCGACGGCGTCTATCAGGACTCGTTGGGTGACGTCCGGCAGCGCAAGCTGGTGTTCGACAGCCTCTTCTCGAACCACGCCGACGAACTCGACCGAGCCGGGATCTCCCCGGGCGCCACGTATGGGCGCCTCGCCGGCCACCCGTTGTGGTTGGCATGCCGGGCATACGAAAAGGGTGACCCCGACCCGATCCTCGTCGATGAGTGCGTGACGTTCGCCGAAGCGACGTTCCCGCTGGCTGCATCGTTGCGTCCATACCGTGCGCTGCGCCGGCGGCAGCGACTGGGCGCCGCGTACTGCCACCGCACCCAGATCTTCGTGGGCACGGCGATCGTTCGGCGACTGCTGAACAGGTACTGGTGGTTTCGATGGAAGCGATTCGGGGGCTGACCACATGAATTCGGCATCGGTATCAACGCTGAGGCGGCGGGTGCGGCACATCGAGTCCAGGTTTGCCAGGGTTGCCGGCATCCTTCGCCACGGTGGCCCGTACGCGCTTGCGCAGCGATTGGCGCGCATCGCCTACAGCCGGCTCGGTGCGGCGAGCCTGGAGGAACCCCTGCTCGACGATGACGTCGCAGACTCGACCCGACTCGAACTGGCAGTGCCGGAACGTCGCCCACCACAGGGGGAGCGGCTCACGATCGGGTGGGTGATGACGCCTCCCAGCGCGGGTTCGGGCGGCCACACGACCCTGTTCCGAATGGTCAGGGCCACGGAGGAAGCCGGGCACCGCTGTGTCCTGTTCCTGTACGACCGGCACGGAGGAGACATTCGGGCCCATGAGCGCGTGATCCGCGACTGGTGGCCCCACCTTCAGGCCGACGTCCGCGACGCTGCCGACGGGATCGACGGCGTCGATGCGTGCGTCGCGTCATCGTGGGAGAGCGCCCACGTTCTGGCTCGCCGGGGTGGCGCGCCAATGCAACGGCTCTACTTCATCCAAGACTACGAACCGTATTTTTATGCACGGGGCGCCTCCTACGCGTTGGCTGAGGACTCCTACCGCTTCGGGTTCCGATGCATCGCCCTGGGCGAGATGGTCGCCGGACTCCTGCGCAGCGAAGTGGGTGTCGACCCCGACGTGACTGAATTCGGGTGCGACACGACGGTGTACCGACCCATCCCAGTTCGCGCGCGTACCGGTGTGGTGTGCTTCGCCCGCCCTGACTTCCCGCGCCGGGGCTACTGGTTGGCGCGCCTTGCCCTCACGAAGTTCCACGACCTCCACCCGGAGATCGAAATCCACTTGTACGGTGCGATGGTCGAGGGACTCCCGTTTCCGGCGACGCAGCACGGCCGGCTGAGTCCCGTTGAGCTCAACGAGCTCTACAACACCTGCATCGCCGGGCTGGTGCTGTCGTTCACGAATATCTCGCTCGTACCGGAAGAGATGCTCGCGGCGGGCACGATCCCCGTCATGAACGACTCACCGCACTCGCGGATCGTGTTGCAGAACGACCACGCGGTGTGGGCGGCCGCGACGCCCCACGCGCTTGCGGCGGCACTCAGCGAGACGGTTATGCGCGCCCCCGTCGTCGACGGCGCCCGTCGTGCCTCCGAGTCGGTAGTGAGCGACGGCTGGACCAGGGCGCAAACGGACATCGTTCGGATCATTGAACACGAGGTGTACGTCGCCGCGCGACCGGTGCACGAGATCGGCGCGCTATGACCGAGCGACAGCCGCCGGTGAGCACGCAGGCTCCCGTGTCTATCGGACGACAGGCTGCCTCCGGGGTGCTGTGGCTGACCGTCCAAAAGTGGGCGATCCGCGTCACGGGATTTGTGACGATCGCCGTCCTCACCCGATTCCTGAGCCCGGAGGAGTTCGGCACGGTGGCTGCCGCCTCAACGGTGCTTCCGTTCTTCTACCTGCTCGCCGATCTCGGCTTCGCAGCGTACATAGTGCAGGCCGACAAGCCCGACCAGCGGATGCTCAGCACAGGATTCTGGTTCGCGGTGCTCGCCGGACTCCTGTTGACTGGCGCCTTGGTCCTCAGCGCCCCGCTCGTCGGAATGATTTTCCGTTCCGAACAGATCGTCCCCGTCATGCAGGTGCTCTCTCTCGCCGTGCTGTTCACCGCCGGGGCCTCCGTGCCCATGGCGTTGCTGCGGCGGGAGATGCGGTTCCGGGCCATCGCCGCGCAAGGGAGCGTCGCGGCCATCATCGCGCAAGTGGTGGCGATCACCATGACGCTCACGGGTTTCGGCGTGTGGGCCCTGGTCGGACAGACATTGACCTCGTTGTTGCTGGTCGCCGTGCTTGCCTGGTTCGTTGCCAAGTGGCGACCATCGTTTGCCTTTTCGGTCGGCGAGTTCCTCACCATGGCGCGCTTCGGCAGCAAGGTACTCGCCGTCGAGTTCGTCGCAATGGGCAGGGCGTGGGCCGAGGCCGCGATCATCTCGAGCACGCTCGGCCTGGGGGCTCTGGGCTATTTGAACATCGCCCAGCGGCTGGTGCTGATTGTGCAGGACCTCACCGGCGCCGCCCTCGTGCCGGTCTCCACCGTCGCATTCGCTCGAATCCGGGATTCCTCCGACCGTCTCCGGGGTGCCTACGTTCGCGCACTCCGGATGACCTATGCGGCCATGTCGCCGATCCTCACCCTGCTGGCTGTGGCCGCGCCCCTCATCATTCCCGTCGTCTTCGGTGCCGGCTGGGAGCAGAGCGCCAGTGTCGCCCAGATTCTCGCCATCGCCGGCCTTATGGTGGTCGGGGCGACCCTTGACCACGGCCTGTTCTACGGACTGGGCAAGCCCGGTCAGTGGTTTGTCTACGCACTCATCATCGACGTGTGCACCGTCGCCGCGACCGCGATCACCGCGCAATGGGGCCTCCAGGCCGTCGCATGCGGCTTCCTGCTGGTCGCGTTCCTCGCGACTGTGAGCCGATGGTTTCTGGTGTCGAAGGTGCTGCAGGCATCCCCGAAGACAATGGCCGGTCCGTTCGGCTTCCTCACGGCTGCGGCGCTCACCGCGGGTGGCGCCGGGTGGGCGGTACTCCTGGTCTCGACAGGCCTGCCTCCGCTCGTGAGGATAGCGCTCATCGGCCTCACGGTTCTCGTCGTGCATCTCGCGATGGTGCGTCTCTTCGCACGGCAGGTCCTAGACGACCTGGCCGGCTACCTGCCCCGATTCCGGCGTGCGACCCGCGTCCGAATTCCCTCAACACCGAAGGAACGCTCATGAACCGCAGGACGACGTCTATGCATGTGCTCATTGTCGTGGAGAACCTCCCGGTGCCGCTCGACCGGCGGGTGTGGCTGGAGTGCCAGGCCCTGATCCGGAGAGGCTACAGAGTCAGCGTGATCTGCCCGAAGGGGCCAGGCGATCCCTCGCGTCAACACCTCGACGGGGTGGACATCTACAAGTACCGGCCGGCACCTGAGGCGAAGGGTGCCCTGGGGTTCGTGTGGGAGTTCACCTACAGCTGGCTGCGCACCGCGTTGCTGTCCCTGGTGGTACGTGGTGTTCGCCCGTTCGACATCATGCAGGCGTGCAACCCGCCGGACACCTACTGGTTGTTGGCGCTCTTGTGGCGTCCGTTCGGCGTGAAGTTCGTCTTCGACCACCATGATCTGAACCCCGAGCTGTTCATCTCCCGGTTCGGCGCACCCCGCAGCGGGCTGAAATGGCTTGAATACCGCGGACTTCTCGGGCTGGAACGCGCCACCTTTCGGGCGGCGCACCGGGTCATCTCGACCAACGAATCCTACAAAGCGATCGCCGTCCGACGCGGAATGCGCAGCCCGGCCGAGGTGACGGTGGTGCGCAGCGGACCTGACACCGCACGGATGCGCCCGATCTATCCGGAACGACCCTGTGGTGCCGACGAGATCAACCTGGTGTATCTCGGGATCATGGGACCCCAGGACGGGGTCGACCAGGTTCTGCTCGTCGTGGACGAACTGGTGCATCGTCGGGGGCGTGCCAACGTGACCGCCACGCTCCTTGGCTTCGGCGACTGTTTCACCGCTCTCACAGCGCAAGCCCGGGCTCTGGGGCTCGAGGACCACGTGACCTTCACCGGCCGGGTGGACAAGGTCGCCATCGCCGAGCACCTCAGTCGGGCTGACATCGGTCTGTGCCCGGATCTAAAGACGCCGCTCAATGACCTCTCAACGATGAACAAGACCATGGAGTACATGGCCTACGCGCTGCCGGCGGTGTCCTTCGACCTGGTCGAAACCCGCGTCTCGGGAGGAGACACGCTGCTTTACGTCCCTTCGGGCGACATCTCGGCCTTCGCGGACGCCGTCGAGAGGTTGATCGACGACCCCCCGCTGCGGGCGGAGCTGGGCCGGAAGGCCAGGTCGCGAGTAGCCACGCTGATGGACTGGCGTCCCCAGGCTCAGGCTTACCTGTCCGTGTATGACGACCTGGCCGGGTCCGCTCGGCCGGCGGAGCCCCCGGCCGCAGAGGACGAGGCTGCCGCTGACGCCGATCCCCAGGGCAGGCGTTATGTCGATCTCGATGACGCCGAGGAATTCGACCGGTACCTGATGGAGCGCAGTGCCCCCGCCGAACGGAGCACCCGATGACACCTGCCACAACGCTCGAAGATCATTTCGATACCACCGCAGGCGGTGCCGTCGCCCAGGGGGAGTGCGGTGCCGGGAGTCCCGGGACGATGGCCGCACGCGCAGGGACCGTCGATGTCGGACTCGCTGAAGCCTGACCTGGAGGGGCCACTTGGCGCCCTTCCCGGCTTCATCGCGGTCGACCGTCACGACCGCGTGCTCGACGGAATCCTCGGGCGACACGCGGGAGTGACGACGTGCGGGACCGGTCCGGCCAGGCTGTCGTCATGGGGTCTTGACGCCGTCTGCTCAGCGAATGGGACCTTTGCCCTCTCCCGCGTCCTGAGGACAGAGCGTGGCTCGGTGACATCCGAAGAGATCGCCGAAGGTATGCGGCAGAATCCGGGAGGGCTGACGCGACTGCTCCCGCCGTTTGCCGCCGTCCGAGGCGACGAACGGGGAGTGACCATGGTCGCCGACTCGATGGGGTTCCGGCAGCTGTACCACAGCACTCCGGATGCCGTCGGCGCGCCGGTGCTGTCCACCTCCGCCCTCTTCGCGGGGTGGGTCCGCGGCGCTGAACTCGACCACACGGCTGTCGCCGTCCAGTCGCTGCTCGGCTGGCAACTAGGCCAGCGCACGCTGCTGCGCGGCGTCGACAAGCTCGCCCCCGGCGCGGTTGCCCGCCTCGGCGCCGACGGTGTGCACACGACCGCGACGGAACGGCCGAACGAGGCCGGCCTGGGGCTGGAGGAGGCCGTGTCCATCGCGGCCGTGCTGCTGCGCGCGTCGGTGCAGGCGCTCCTGGACGATCACCCCGACGCGGTGCTGCAACTCACCGGCGGACAGGACTCTCGACTGCTGCTCAGCGCCATCCCGGTGGCCAGACGGCGTGGGCTCCAGGCGATGACCCTGGGGGTGCCTGGCAATGGGGACGTCACCGTCGCCACGGCATTGGCGGAGCGTTACGGCATGCGGCACGCAGTACACGGCCTTCGGGCGCTCGACGGCTTGTCCGCCGCAGAAGCGTGGTCCCTCACGCTTGAGGCCGCGATGCGGCTGGACGGGATGTCGGACCCCGTCGCCCTCGCTGCCCTCACCGTCGCAGAAGGTAGTTTTGATCAGGGTGTGCGGATCTCCGGGCTCGGCGGGGAGGTCGCTCGTGGGTTCTATTATGTCGGCACCGTACGGGGTCGGACGTTCACGCCCAAGGACGCCCACCAGCTGGCCGGATGGCGGATGTTCGTGAACGAAGCCGTCGAACCGGGCCTGCTCGACCCGGAGTTCTCCGCATGGGCCCGCCGGACTGCTGACACAGAGGTGGCCTCAGTCCTGTCGGCGGCAGGCGACGAGTGGTTCCGTGCCACCGATGAGCTCTATCTGCGCCACCGGATGCAGAGATGGGCTGGGGTCACCGACACTGCAGTCGGATCTCAGCGGGTGGTCATCAACCCCATGCTCGGCGCGGAGTTCCTCAGCATCGCCACGCGATTGGCGCCGGAGGACAAGGCGCATTCACGGTTCCTCGCGCGGCTGCAGATGGAGCTCGACCCCGAACTGGGCAGGTTGCCCCTGGAAGGACGGGCTGCCCCGATCAGGGCCGCATACCCGAGCCCGTGGCGATCGGCGATCGGTGCGATGAGTACCGGCGCACGGTTGGCCCGGAAGGTGGTCCAACGCGTCCAGCATGGCAATAGGCCTCCGGCCGGGGGATTCGTGCTCGCCGGGAAGGTCGTCGAATACTGGCGTCAGCATCCGGAACTCCTCTCGGCGGGGGAGCTGGGCGCCTTGGTCCGGGCCGACTGGATCGATGACGTGATCGAAGGCCGGGTCCAGCCGCGACCCAGCTCGGTGGCGTTCCTGACGAACGTCATCGTGGCCAGCGGGGCGCACGTCACGACGGCGCGGTGACCCTCGGGAATATATATTGGAATGTGTGGAAAAGTACCAGTGGGCAGACGGCGCTCGGGTCGTCGCCGCTGATTGAACCACGGCAGCCGCGCGGTCCAGCCTGTCGCCACGGAAGGTGCCTCCGACCGGGGGATCCGTGCTCGCGGTTGAGGGCGCCGTCCAGTGTCATCAGTACCCGGAAGCACACCTCGGCGTAGGAACTTTCGGCCCTCGTTTGACCGTGCTGATTCGACGGCCGGGTCCGAAAGCAATTTGACGCATGAGTTTTCGTCAGGTCTAATGGGTTCCGCGTCCCCCAGACGGGGGTTGACACGAATCCAATTAAGGTCAGTCCGCCGGTCTTAATCCTCGCCCGGCGGCTCTTCGTGTTCGAAGACAGATTAGGACGCTCATGCACCACCATGGAAGTTCGGCGAGCCATTTCGCCACCACGATCAGCAATTCCTCACAGCGAAGCCGTATCGCAGTAGCCCTCGCGATATTGCTTGCCCTGCTTGCCACGGCGGGTCCATGGGCGCTGAGCCCCGCTTCCGCCGCAACCGCCAGCACCATCCTCGGGACGTCGACCCCGACTGGCCTCATCCAGCACAAGGACTCCAACGGGGTGGAAGTCGGTACGCGGTTCACCGCGCGCTCAGACGGCGAAGCCACCGGAATGCGCTTCTGGAAGGGTGAGAACGCTCCCGGATCCCACACCGGGACCCTGTGGAGCGCAAGCGGCACGAAGATCGCCGGCGCGACGTTCTCGGACGAATCCGGTTCGGGCTGGCAGGAAGCCGACTTTGACCAGAAGGTCGACCTGGCGGAGGGCACGACGTACGTCGTCTCGTACTACGCCTCGAAGGGGCGGTATGCGGCGACCCAGAACTTCACAGACAAGTCGCACTCGTCCGACCTGGCAACCGCGTCTGGAGCCGGCGTCTTCAAGTACGGCTCGACGACCCGATTCCCGACCGAGACCTACAAGAACAGCATGTACTGGGTGGATGTAGTGTTCACGGCGACAGCACCGGCGCCAACGCCGACTGAACCGCCGGCCGCGCCGGCGCCCACTGAACTGCCGGCCGCGCCGGCGCCCACCGCGCCTCCGGTAACGTCGACGCCCACCGCGCCGCCAGTAGCGCCGACGCCCACCGCGCCGCCGGTAGCGCCGACGCCGACCAGTCCGCCGACAACACCTCCCGCCGCGGGATTCCCGTCGGCTGCCAACACCGGTGTGCCCAGCGGCACCGCTCTCACCGACTACACCGGGCCCTGCCGAATCACAACGCCCGGCACGGTCATCGACGCGAAGCGGGTCAACTGCGGCACCCTTGAGATCGCTGCAAACGGAGTCCAGATCACCCGATCGGTCATCAACGGCGGTGTGTACAACGACGACAGCGGTTCCGGGTCGTTCGCGATCAGCGACAGCCAGATCGACGTGGGGAACAAGGCCGGAACCGGTATCGGCGATGTCAACTTCACGGCGACCCGTGTCCACATCACCGGCGGCAACCGATCCGTGAACTGCTACCGCGACTGCACCCTCGCCGCTTCGTACGTACATGGCCAGTTCCGCGACAGCACCGGGGTCTTCCACGAATCGGGTGTTCGGATGGGATCCGGATCGGTGATCCGTGGCAACACCATCGCCTGTGACGCTCCCGATGTGGCTCCCGACGCCGGCTGTTCAGCAGCGCTCACCGGCTACGGTGACTTCGCCGTCGTGCAGAACAACATCGTCGACGGCAACCTGTTCGCCGCTGGATCCGGCGGCTACTGCACCTACGGTGGATCGACGCCGGGGAAGCCGTACTCCAACGGAACCCGGGACATCCGGTTCACCAACAACGTCTGGGAACGCGGATCGAACGGTAAATGCGGCTCATACGGCCCGATCACCTCGTTCGATACCAATGCGCCCGGCAATGCCTGGAGCAACAACAAGTGGGATGACGGAACTACCGTCGCACCTGCAAACTAAAGGTAGATTGCGCCGCCAGTCGCGCGACTGAGGAACACTACAGCCTCCGGCATCGATATGGGTCAGCAGACTCGTGCCGATGCCGGAGGTCTTCCTGTTATGCGCCGTCGATCGCCCGCCCCGGTCAGTTCGCAGACGCCGTGGCGGTCTGCCGGCGCTCAGCGCAACCGCTTGACCGCGCTGGCCAGGACGTTGCGTGCATCCCGCACCCCCGGGCGCCCCGCCAGGATCGAGCGGATCGAGTCAACGGTGTCACTGGCGCTCACGCTGTACCGAGCCTGAATCCAGGAGTCGGACCGTGCCGGGAATCGATCACTCGTGTACACCGTTCGATACCCGGCCTGCTCGAGCCGCCCGAGGAGTCCCCGGTCGTACCGGCCGAGGGGGAGGGCGGCATCCTGGATGGCTCCGGCGCTGGCCTCGGCGAGAAGGCTGCGAGCATCGATCAGTTCCCGGTGGGCGTCGTCGTCGCCGAGTCCTCGCCACGGGACGTGCGTCCAGCCGTGGCTACCGATCGTCATGCCCGCGGTGCGGAGCTCCCGGAGATCAGGCGGTGAGAGGCTCGCGGCATCGTCCAGGCGCCCGGCGAGGGCGAAGAACGATGCGCACAAGCCCCGTTCCAGGAGCGCCGGAAGAGCAGCCACCACGTCAGACCGATTGCCGTCGTCGAAACTGAGCCGCGCGTGCGGGTGCTCAGTGACCTCGTCAAGGATTCGGAGAAAGTTGTCCTCGGTCACCCAGTAACGCGATTCACCGGGCTCCCGTTCGCGTTCGATGGTGCCGATGCCGTGGAAGCACAGGTTGATGATCATGCCGACGCCCCATTGTCTGCTGACCTGGGTGTGCCCCTTGTGCTCTCATCGCGACCCCATCCCTGTCCCTGCCTCACTCTGCGTCGAGCGAGAACGCCGGCAAGAAGCGTGATCAATAGATAGGGAAGCGCAGCGGGCAGCAATCGGGGGTGGGGCAGTACCACGTCACGCAACCAGCCCCACCGGTCGCCCGAGCGCACCTGCGCATCGACCCGTCCTTCCTCGGCCGCCGCACGCATCTCGGTGTTGCCGCGCCGCACCCGCACCAGGCGTCGAACCAGGGCGCGGGTCGTGAACGGCGCGGCGACCACGACCTCGACGCTGCTCACCTCGGTCTTCTCGGCGTCGGTGAACTGTGAATCGAGGAACAGGTCATCAGCGATCAAGGCAGGGAAGGCGTCGAACCGGGCTCGGCCCTCCTCCGAGAGAGCGATCAACCCCCGCCCGAACAATCCGTTCCGGAACACCGGCAACCTCTCGTTAATGGAAAAATACGCGCGCACAGGCCACGGGCGTCCCGCCGTGTCGATGCGCCGCCGAGGCACCACGGCGAGGGCAAGGGGGGTCTCCGCGAGGCGTGCGACCAGTGCGGCGATGCCGCCGGGAGGCACCATGATGTCGGCATCAAGATAGATCCGGGGAAATGCAGTTGCCACCCGGTCGGCTGCGTTCAGGGCGGCGGTCTTGCCTCGTTCCTGGCGATCAATCACGATGACGCCAGGACGTGTCGACAGTTCGACCGTGTGGTCGGTGCAGCCGTTGGCGCTGACGATGACCTCGCTGGGGTCACTCGCGCGCTCGGCGAGCAGCGCCTCGAGGTTCTGACCGATCACGTTCTCCTCATTGTGCGCGGCGATCACGATGCTCGGCATGGGTTTCCTTTCGCTTATCGGGGACGGCACGTCGTGTCCGTCCAGACGTCACCACCGGTGTCGAGGTCGGATCCGAATCGATGATGGTGCGGACGCTCCCGCAGAGCCCGGCAACGAGGAACAGCACGCCGCCGGCGATTGGGAACGAGAGCCCATCGAAGAAGGCGAAGAGAACGGCGATATTGAACAGCGACGCGGCCAGGGCATGACCGAGCAGCCGCATGTCGCGGGTTGCCGAAAGGCGTGCCCGACGGGCGCTCCAGATTCCGGCGCAGAAGAACGTGGCGAATGCCAGGACACCCAGCGCGCCAACCTCGATCGCGATAAGCACCCACTGGTTGTCGAAGATGTAGTACCTGGGCAGGAAGATGCCGAAGCCGGATCCGATCAGGGGAGAGGTGGACATGAACTCCGGGATGCGCTGCAGCCCCGTCGTCCGGGACTGCGTACTCGGATCCGATGCCATGCCGGAGAACAATGCGAGAGTGGTCGAGAGCAGACCAGGAAGGAACGCGAAGATCGCCGCAGAAAAAACGGCGCCGGCGGCGATGACAATGCCGCGGTACCGAATGGGAACGGCCGGAATCATCGAGATCACCGCCACCGCGAAGCCGATGATGGCCGACCGGGAGACGGCGACCAAGGACGAGACCGTGATAAGCCCGACCGGCAGCCACCACCAGAGCCCGCCATGGGACCGATCGGACCGGAATCCGCGCGTGATCGCCGCGGCGATGACCAGCGGAAGGGCTGTGTTGATTGCGGTCGCGTACTCGAGCGGATGGATCGCGGTTGCCGTCGACCGGATCACGCCGGCACGTTCTTGGATTCCTCCCGCCATGCTCAGGCCGGGAACGGTCCCGAAAAAGTCGACGAATGCTTGGCCAGTCAAGAATTGCAGGAGCCCGAGTGTCGCAAGCAATCCGGCGCCGATTCCAATGCGTCGCACCATGGTGGCCAGATCGGTCATCGTGCGGATGCCGTCGACAGCGACCAGCAGCACGCCCGCCCAGGACAGAACCCGGATCACCGCTACGAGGGCGGGGCTCACCTGGTCTTCCGGCTGGCCGCGCAGCATGGCGGCGGCGTAACTCACCAGGATGAGCATGAACAAAACTACGAAGGTGAATCGCACGGGTTGGGACACCGGCCCGGCGACCACGTTTCGTGCCTGTAGCCGCACGACAGCCCACCAGACCAGTAGGACGAGACCCCAGATCAGGGAGGGGCGGCCGAGTGCACCGAGCGCAGTGATGACGACCCCGGAGGGTATCGCCAGGAGCAACACCAGGTACACCGTGAGCATCGTGACAGCATCGCCACTTCGTCGCATGCCGTCGGCACCAGGTGCCAGCAGGTTTCGTGTCGACGCGTGCGCGCTGGACACGCTCACCGCGCGCTGTGGACGGGAGACGGTACCGAGGCTTCTGCGTCGTCGTCGTTTGCCTCGTCGAATGCCCGGGACGGCACGAAAGGCTTCGGCGCACGGCGCTTCGGCGTCACGGCATCGGCAGCGGGTGGAACCGGCGACAGATCGACAATCTCCTCGGAGTCCTCCGCAAGCTCGCCGCGCCGCTTGCGTTGCTGGCTGAGCCCATCGATGAGGCCGGCAAGGAGCAGTGTGAGCGCCAGGCCGGCGAGGCCTACGGCGCCGCTCACGATGAACCGACTGCGCTGTTGGAGGAAGCTCTGGCTGTCAATCGTGATGGGCAGGACGGAAACCTGATTCTTCACGGCGATGTTCTCGGTTTCCTGGAGATCGGTGAGTACCGTGTCAGTCCGTTCGACGAGGCGACCCAGTACCTCCTCGGCGGCGGCATCGCTAGCCGCAGTCACGACGATGACGATCACCGGGCCTGCCGTGCTCGTGTCACGGGTGATCTCAATCTCAACGCCCTCGTGACCGGCGGTGACTTCGTTCACGACGTTTTCTGCGCCGACCGCACGCACGAGTACGTCAGCCGCAGGCGCCAGCCCGCCGAGGAAGAGATAAGGGTTTGCCCCTTCCGGCATGCTGGCGGCGCCGGGTATGAGGAGTTGCGTCGAGGAGCGTTCGTAACCAGGGGGGATCAGGGTCCACGCACCAAAGGCGAGTGATGCCGCGATCAGGATCCCCGGAAGGACCACGTACCAACGTCTCCAGAGTCCGCGGAGGGTGTCGACGAAATTCATGAGGGCGTTCCTTCCAAGATGCGACGGGACGAAAATTCGACTCGCGTGTGGGGTGCTGCACGGTGGCGCGAAAGTCTGCGATCGAGCGTGACCGAACCCCAGGCGCTGACGATCAGGGCGACGGTGAGCATCGCGGCGACAGCGGCGGCTTGACCGCGTCGAGATGGTGAGACGTATTCGATCCGCATCGTGAGGGGATCGACGATCGCTCTGATCCTGTCTTCGGACGGGATGGCCAGCACGGCCTGCTTGGCGTCTGCGATGGCCAGGACCCTGTCGACCAGGTCTTCCTGCTGTGACTCGACCCACTCGGCCGAGCGCCCCACGATCCGCAACTCCACGTCGGACCTGCTGAAAGTCGACACCCACTGGCTGCCGGAGTTGGCCAACTCGACGAGGACACCTTGGCGGACCCCGGCACCGTAATACGGCGCGTCACTCGTCGAATATCGCGAGGGAGGTCGGCCATCGTTGATCTCCTGGACCACGGCCCCTGCGAAGGCGATGACGCTCGGATCGGTGTTGCCATTGCTCGGTGACAGGCCCGTGGTGGCGGGACGCACAAACGTCACCACGGTCTTGGTGGAGTAGGTGCCGCCATCGCTCGCCAACACCGCTGTGGCCAGGGCTGCGCAGGCGAGGACGACGACCGGGATGTACCAGCGCCGAAGCATTGCGAACAGGATTTCGCGGAAGGTCATTGACCGACATCCGAACCGATAACGCACGACAGTGCCCTGGCGGACGACGAAAGGCCACGCCGGGGGTGGTTACGGGCACGCGAGGACGCAGTCACAATCAATTCCCTGCTGTTCGGGTTACAGGTGCGAAAAGGGCAACACGACGGGAGGTGACGTATTGTCATCTCCTGGTCGCTGACGATATCCCCATTCGGTGACGGCCGCTGTCGCCCCTTAGGGGGGTGATCCGGCAGCGGTGCGGCGAAGGCTTGCCCGAGTCCCGAGTGTTATCGGACCACGGACGGAGACCACGCGTGGGCCAGGAACAGCTCGGGTTCGGCATCACCGTCAGCGGACACCGCCCAGACGTCGCTGTCACCGACCGTGTCGTCCCGGCCGAGCCCGTACAGGATGGTGTCGTCGTCCAGCCAGACCACCTGGTCGTCGACGTTGCGTTTCTCGGACAGCAGCGTCTCGGCGCCTGTCGCGAGGTCCAGTACGGCAATCGTCCACCGCGGCGTGACTGTGGCGGAGACCTCTTTCTTATAGGCGATCCGCCCGCCGTCGGGTGACAGCGACGGGCACTCGGCGCCGTCCCTGATGGCCGTGAGCGTGCGGGCGGTGAGATCACCGCGCACCAGCCAGGTCTGATTGTTGGAGGCGGCCGTCGCGTAGAACGTATTGCCGTCGTCACCGAACGTGATTCCCCAGACATTCCGGTCGGCAGCGGTGATCTGCACGTCGTCGACAAAGAGCGCGAAGTCCTCGAGGTTGCCGTAGTCCTGGCTGCCGTCGGTGTGGGAGATCGTCGTCATTGTGGAGAATTCGACGGTGCCGTACGACTCACCGGTTACGAATGAGGTGGCGGCGACCAGGGTGGAGTCGGCCGAGATACGAGTGCGGCTGGGTACCCCGGCCAGGGGCCAGGAGCGGGTTTCCCGGCCGGCGGCGTCGCTCAGGGTTCCAGTGAACGTTGTGACCACGCCCCGGTCGATGTGCAGGCACGATTGCAGGGCGGCGGTGGCGTAGACCCGGTCGCAGGCCAGATCGGTCACGATGCGGGCCGCTGTGGGGTCGGACAGGGGAACGGAGGCGACGAGGCCGTACCCGGCCCCGAGCGCGGTATTGCGGAAGACCACCCGTGCTCCGGCCGGCCGGGTGTCCGTGATCACGGACTCCACCTCACTCGGGGCGGACGCGCGGGACCGGTGCTCAGCCCACGCCACGACCCCGTACCCGGCGGCACCGGACAGCAGAACGATGCCGATGATGGCCACCAGCCAGACTCGGCGTCGGGTGGTCATAGTGCCGGCCGCCGGGAGACCACGCCGCGCACGAGGAGCGCCGCGACGGACTCCGACGAGATGTCGGTGAGCATGCGCACCACACCGAGGCTGACGACGACGGCCGACACCGTGGTCGCTGATTTCGGCGGCGACGTGACGCCACCGCGACGGGCAGAGAGGGAGAAATACATGGCTTCCTAGTCCGCTGCCGTCAACGTGCACAACGGCGGGTCGGTGGAACTGAGGAGGTTCTGACGAGGGGGATTCGGCTTTTCACGTGTCATCGCCTGCATTTTCGGATTACAGGTGTTGCATCGGACAGGAGCTCCGCAGGACATCCGCGGCGTTTCGTGACTCTAGCGCGGGCGGCCCGGAGTGCCTGACCCCAGATCGGGGGTGGTGTCGAGCGCGTTAACGGGTCAGCTTTCCGCGGAGAAGATGCCGAACACCGTGTACTCGGAGCCTGCGGCGACGGGGGTGGCGGTGAGCGTCACGGTGTTCACTCCGCGCCTGAAGACGAGCGCGGATGAACCCTCGGGCGCCGGGACCGGGGCGCCGACCAAACCGAGCTCCGCGAGAGTGGTGCTGTAGAAGTCCAACACCTCCTGGGCGGCGAGGGGCGTCTGGGCAGCCAGGGCGGCCTGCAGCCGGGAGCCCTCGGCCGCGACCGAGCTGGAGGCGATCGAGGACTGCGGCGCCGCGGGAAGAACTCGATCCGGGAACCCGTTCACCACCGAACCGACCGCGCTGGACGAGTCGGGCAGCGGCAGCGTCACCAGGGCCGGCACCGGCACCGGCGCCGCCGGCGCGGGGCCGGCCGGTGCGTCCGGCTCGGTCGCGCGCGCTTCGGTGGATTCTCCGGGCCGGGCCGTCGATGACGACCCGGGCAGGACGGTCGTCGGGCTGGGCGTGGGGGAGTCCGCGTCGGGGGTAGACGATGCAGGGGTTCCTCCGCCGGCCTCTGACGTGGCCGCAGGAACGGTCGAGGTGCTGGACTGCTGGATGACCAGTGCCCCGGTCATGACCAGGACGACGGCAGCGACCGAGATCGCGACGACGAGTCGGCGGCGCATGGTCAGCGCTCCGTGGGGACGATCGCGAGCGCGCCGTCCACTTCGCGATAGGTGTCCCCGGCTGCCGGGCAGGTGTACAGGTTCTCGCCGGCTGTGACCAGGGGGATTCCCGCGGGGCCGACCCAGCCGACCTGCCGGGCGGGCACGCCCACCACAATGGCGTGATCTGGGACATCCCTGGTCACCACCGCGCCGGCGGCGACCAGGGCCCACCGACCGATCCGAACCGGAGCAACGCAGACGGCGCGGGCGCCGATCGATGCGCCGTCTCCCACGGTCACCCCGACGGCTTCCCAGTCTGCGGCGCTCTTGCGGCTGCCGTCGACGTTCACGGCGCGGGGGAACACGTCGTTGGTGAAGACGACGGCCGGTCCGATGAATACGCCGTCGCCCAGCACGGCCGGCTCGTAGAGCAGCGCGTAGTTCTGCACCTTGCAGTTCGCGCCGAGAATCACACCGGGGCCGATGTAGGCACCACGGCCGAGTATCGACCCTGACCCCAGCTGCGCATCCTCCCGCACCTGAGCAAGGTGCCAGATGGTGACGTCCGTCCCGATGACGGCGCGCGGGTCCACGTCGGCGGTAGCTGCGATCTGGTCGGTCTTCTGGGTCATGAGTGCCGTCCCGAATGGTCTTTCAGACAGGGTCAATGCATCTGGTCGCCCTCAGTATGCCCGGATTGACGTCACTCGGCGAGATCCGCGGGCAAACGGCTAGGCGAGCCGGGCGAGCCGGCTGATGTCGTCGCGCGGAAGCTCATCGGCGACGGCCGTGACCCTGAGTACATGCAGCAGGACGGCGGCCCCCGCAGAGGAGAGGAAGGCGGTGTCGGCCGCGTCCCGGCCGGTGGCAATGCGCATCAGCGATTGCCGCGGAGCGAGGCCGGTCGCGTCCACCACGTGCCAGGCGCCCTCGAGATACGCCTCGGCCACGGCGTGGAAGTCCATCGGCGACAGCCCGGGAGCGTACACCGAGACCAGGCGGGCGGGCACATCGTGCGCCCGCAGGAACGCGATGACAAGGTGCGCGTAGTCACGGCAGACGCCCTGCCTGGACAGCAGCGTGCGCACCGCGCCATCCGTCGGCAGGCTGGCCCCGGGAACGTAGCTGAGGTGCCGGCCCACCCAGGTCGTGATCGCGTGGAGCAGGTCGGTGCCGGTGAGGCCGCGGAACTCCGCCTGGGCGGTGGGCCACAGGTGGTCGGATTCGCAGTAGCGGCTGGGCCTCAGGTACCGCACGATATCGATGTCGGACACCTCGGGCGGTTCGACTTCGCCCGACACCTCGACCGTGTAGTCGATGGTGACCCGGCCTGGCTGCACGGAGATCAGCTGCAGCCTGGTGCCGTGTTGGTCCAGGGTCTGACGGTAGGCCAGCTCGAGGCCGTCCTGAACGACGGAGAGCCGCTCTGTTGCGTTGGCATCCGCGGCGACGGCGACGGACAGAACCAACTCGGCGGACCCGAGGGCTTCAAGCTCGAGATGCGCGGAAGCGGAGCGTTTCATGCCCACATCGTCGCATACCTGCGCGAACTGTGAGAAAAGCACCACATTCGGCGATTTTTAGGTGCTTAGCTCACGGTTCGCGGGCACGGTGGAAGCTGGCGTCGATGCGGTGACCTTTCGAGTGCGTGTACGACACTGTCAGGGGTTTCCGCGGAGTGCCAGCCTGTTCGATCGTCCCTGAATCTGGTCGCTAGGCATTTTTCGGCGGGTCTGGCTTGGCTCCGCTCTGGACTTTCTCGGGGACACGGATCGGTTCTGGCCCGTCAGATGAGTCGCGAGGCTAAACGGCGGCGTCGTGTTGGCTCATTGTGGCCGGCAGTGCGTGGTACCTGTCTTCCTCGTCGGTCTCAGCGCCGATCGTCGCGACCGGTATCGCCGGCGTAGGCGGTGAGAAAAACCCGCGTGGCCTCCGCTGCGTGGGCCTTCATAGCGGCGATAGTCGGGATGGCATCGTCGCCCAGGAGCATGGCTTCATTGATCGGCGCGGCGAGTACCAGCCAATTCAGGGTCGTGGCTGCTGCCGTTGGGCTCGGTGCGGTCAGGAGTCCGCGCTGCACAAGCGTGGAGATGACGATGGCCAATGATTGGATCGATCGTTGGGGACCGTTTTCGAATAGGGCTTGCGCCAGTTCGGGGAAGCGGCTGACCTCTCCGATCACCAGGCGTCGCAGGCGGAGCAGCCTCGGTGTCATGACGATGCGCATCTCGTCCATGGCGTATTGCATGAAGTAGGGCGCGAGCTCGGCGGCGTCGTGCGGAACGCTGTCGAGTTCGCCGAGACTGTTGCTGGCCCCCGCTGTCATCGAGGTGACGAGCTCGACGAAGAGGACCTCTTTGCTTCCGAAGTGTTTGTACACGGTCTGCTTGGACACACCGGATCGCTCTGCAAGCTCATCCATGCTGGTGCCGAGATAGCCATCGCGGAGAAACAGCGCTTCAGCGGCCTCGAGAATGGCACGGTGCTTGCGCGCCGAACTCGATCCGAAAGATTGGCTCATGGCGTCCTCACATTTCGGGGTTTGAGTTTCTGGACTAATGAGTCTAGTTTTGAATGCAACGGAACTGATCAGTCCAGTCTAGTTTGACTCGAAATGAGGATGTCCATGTCCAGCTTTGTGACAACAGCCCTGCATGACCGTGTCGCCTACGATCTTCGCGGATCCGGTCCATCGGTGATCTTTGTCGCCGGCGCCGGTCCGTGGCGCGAGATCGACCCCGTCACCACTTCGACCGCGGAGCTCCTCGCCGACACGGGTTTGACGACCATCGTCTACGACCGACTGGGCCGTGGGGACAGCCGCGCACACGGGCCGATCACCCTCGACCGCGAATTGGCTGCCATCTCTGCCCTGGTAGACGCGGCCGGTGGCAGCGCTCTGCTCTGCGGGCACTCATCCGGATGTTCACTCGCGCTGTTGGCCGCGACGAAGGGAATCTCCGTGACCGGTCTCGCTCTCTGGGAGGCGCCTCTCGCCCCGCCGGACAGCGGTGCCAAGGAGCTGGCGAATGACCTTCGCGAACTGCTCGCCGCAGGAGAGCGGGAACGAGCCCTCGACCTCTACATGCGCGATATGCCGCCCGAGATCCTCGAGATCGTGAAATCGATCCCGGCAATGATTACTCAGGCCGACAGCCTGCAGCCTGACGCCGACTCGCTCGCCTGGGCGGAATCGGCACCGCACTCACAGTTGTTCGCAGGCATCCAGGTGCCGGTGCTGGCGATGGTGGGCACGAAGAGCTACGACGAGGTGATGGTGCCCGCTGCAGAGTCCATTGCCTCCGCCATTCCTGATGCGAAGTGGGGGCGGGTACCCGGCGCCGACCACGAGTGGGAGTCCCACGCCATGGCCGACACACTCGCCGAATTCAGCCGAGGAACAGCTCGATGACCGCCCAGCGACCTGAGCTCCACTTTTCCAGCCCGTTGGCCCATCCAGCGATGCCCGCCTCGTGGACAGTGGTGGCGGTTCCCAGCTCGAAAACCTTCTTCGGCACGGGGCGCGCGATCAAGGTGGACGGAACGATCGATGGTCATCCGTTCGCCGCGACACTGATGCCCGACGGGCAGGGCGGCCACTTCCTTTCCCTCAACGCGGCACTGCGAAATGCTGTCGGAAAGCGGATCGGTGACATTGTCGACGTGCATCTGGCCGAACGAACGAAATAGACAGCAAGAATCTGGGTCAGACCCCCTCGATCGCCTGCAGGCGGCCGGACCGCACCGCCGTGGTGAACGCCTCGTAGTCCCGGTCGTTCTGGTCGGCGTAGCGCCCGGAGAAGTCGGTGACCGCATCGTCGAACTTGTCGCTCTTGCCGAGGTAGGCGTTGATTGCGATGGGGTCACCAGAGCGGGCGTGTGCCCGGGCGAGGGTCCACCCGCAGACCCGGGCGTAGACGGACATCCCGAGCGGATGCATCGCCTCGACCACGGCCGACACAGACGTCGACGAGGTAGCGGCGTCGATGCAGCCTGGAAGTGTGGCCGTAGTGGTGATCTACGAGAATCGGTGGGTCCTGGGTCTGGTGAACACCTGGCGGCGCGACGGCGCGAGACTCGTCGCCAATGGTGGGATACCAGCCGGCGACCTCATCGCTGCCCTTGATGCGACTGACTCCTCCTGACGGACCTCGACATGATGTTGAGTGACCCTGCGACGAAGCCAACGACAAGGAGTGCATTGTGGGCCTGTTGAAGACCGCAGTAACAGTTGCTGTTGCAAGTTCCGTTCACGGCCGAGTGCAGCGGCGGCAGCAAGAAATCCCCGCAAGTAGAAGCCTCACGAGGATTTCAGTGGCCCCGACCGGCGTCGATCCGGTGACCTTTCGATTTTCAGTCGAACGCTCTACCAACTGAGCTACAGGGCCTCGACGGCAGCTGCAAGAGATGCCTTCGAAAGGACGAAAAGCCCCTTCTTCCGAAAGGGCCTGTCGCCTTGGCGACCCTGACCGGACTTGAACCGGCGACCTCCGCCGTGACAGGGCGGCGCGCTAACCAACTGCGCTACAGGGCCAAACTTTGATGCTGTGTTTCTTGATGCTGTGCTGCGATGTGTAGGTCTTGCTTTTCTACTTTTCTTGCCGAGTACAACCTACAGTATGCGTAGCCCCAACGGGATTCGAACCCGTGTTAACGCCGTGAAAGGGCGCCGTCCTAGGCCGCTAAACGATGGGGCCGAACTTCTAGCGGAAGCTGACAACTTCCGACGCATAATCATAAGTGTTTGACGATCGATAGTTCAAATCGACTGCAACCGCCCGTGCACGCGGAATCGCTCCGTGGGCCCATCTACCGCGTGATTCCGGGCCGGAACCCGAATCGGCTGGAATTGGCCGTCGGCGTGTCGCTTTACACCGCGCCCACGAATGGGCCGTGTTCCTGGCACCTGGAGGGCTAGGTTTTAGCCATACCCTGGCCACTCAGCGGGGTTTGTTATTGTGACGAGAGTTACCAAAGTGACGAATGTGACAAGCACCAAGCCCGATCGGGGAGTTATGAAGCACACTGCACGTGCGATCAGCCGCGGAATTCGCGCCGGCCTGCACAGGCTGCGGCCGGACCCAGAGCTTCGCACCCCTAAGCGTGTCAATGCCCGCCGGGTGGCGACGGGCGTGACCGGCTTCACCGCCGCGGTGACCCTCGCGGTGTCCCTCGCCAGCCCGATCAGCCCCGCCCTCGCCGTGGACTATCCCAGCTGGGAAGATGTGCAGGCCGCGAAGTCCAACACCGCCGCCGCCTCCGCCCAGGTCACCGAGATCCAGAACCTCATCGCCGGGCTGCAGACCGAAGTGGAACGCACCCAGGCCGAGGCCGAGGCTCGCGGAGCCGAACTCGAAACCGCCCAGGCAAAGTTCGACGATGCCTCTCGACGCGCAAACGACCTGCAGACCCAAGCCGACACCAGCAAAACAGATGCCGACGCCGCCACCACCCAGGCGGGCCAGCTCGCCGCCCAGCTCTATCGCACCGGCGGCACCGACCTGAGCGTCAACCTCTTCATCGATGGGCAGAAAAGCGGTGAAGGCGCCGACGAACTGCTCTCCAAACTCGGCAGCATGAGCAAGCTCGTCGAGCGCAGCACGGACGTGTACGAGCAGGCCCAGACCGCCAATAACACCGCCCAGGCCCTCGGAGACCAAGCGGCCGTCGCCCAGGCCGAGCGGGAGACCCTGCGTATCGCGGCCGAGGCCGCCATGGCCGCCGCCCAGGATGCCGCCGATGCGGCGGCGGGAGCCCTCGCCGACTCCGAGGCGCAGAGCGTGATCCTCCAACAGCAACTGCAGTTCATGCAGGATGCCCAGGCGACCACCACCGCAGGCTACGAGGCCGGCGTGGCCGAACGGGCCCGGATCGCGGCCGAAGCCGAGAAGGCGCGCCTCGCCGCCGTCGCGGCGGAAGCCGCGCGGGCCGCGGCCGCCAGGCCCAGCCCGGGTTCGTCCGGCGGTGGATCGCCCGGGGCCGGACTCAGCGGCGGCCAGGTCGGCGGCCAGGGCTGGGGTGTTCCGGCCGGTGGACGCATCACCGATGGTTTCGGTCCCCGCTCCGTGCTCTGCGGCAGCGGTGGCTGCAGCGGCGGCTACCACTACGGCACCGACATCGGCACCGGCTGCAGCGCCCCGATCTACGCCGCCGCATCGGGAACCGTCGTCTACGCCGGCCGCTTCGGCACCTACGGGAACTTCGTGAAGATCAGCCACGGCAACGGCATCGAGACCGGCTACGCGCACATCCGCGACGGCGGCATCTTCGTCTCCGTCGGCCAGAACGTCTCGGTCGGCCAGAACATCGCCAGCTCCGGAACCACCGGAGCCTCCACCGGCTGCCACCTGCACTTCGAGGTGTTCAGCGGCGGCAACCGCATCAACGCTGTTCCGTTTATGTCCGACAGGGGAGCCCCACTTGGCTGAGCACACACCTACCCGCCGCTCACGGCGCACCTCGGCCGCGTTGTTGTCGGCCGCCATGATCGGCTCGGTCACCGTCGCGGCCGGCGTCGCCGCACCGGCCTTCGCCGACGAGGACTATCCCAGCTGGGATGAGGTCGCCAAGGCCAAGGAGAGCGAATCGACCAAGGCCAAGGAGATCCAGAACCTCACAGGCCTCCTCGAGGGGTTGCAGACGTCCTCCGCCGACGCCTCGCAGAGCTCACAGATGGCCGCGGAGGCCTACCGGGTCACCCAGGATGACCTCGACGCGGCCACCGCCAGGGAGGAAAGCCTGGACAAGCAGTCCGCTGTGGCGCAGAAAGCCGCGGAAACATCCAAGATGCGGGCCGGCCTGATCGCCGCGCACCTGGCCAAGACCGGCGCCCGGGACCTCTCCCTGAACCTGTTCCTCAACGGCAACACGGCCGACGACCTGCTCAGCCAGCTCGGCACGGCCAGCAAGCTCAGCGAGCAGTCCGAGACCATCTACCGGCAGGCCGTGCAGGACAAGAACACCGCAGAATCGCTCATCGCCCAGGCCGCCGCCGCCACCGCGGAACGCAAGCGTCTCAGCGCCGAGTCCAAGGAGAAGTACGAGTCGGCCAACGACGCCGCGCTGAGCGCCCAGGCAGCCCTGGACGTCGAGCTGAAGAAGTCGGCCGAACTCTACGAACAGCTGGCCCTGCTCAAGGACTCCACCGCCGACGCGGAGCGTGAATATCAGACCGGCCTGAACGCCGCCGCATCCGCCGCCGCGCTGGTCAAGGCCCAGGCTGCCGCTGCCGCCGCCGTGAAGAACAACCCGCCGGCCGAGGCCGCTCCCGCAGCGCCGGCCGCACCGGCCGCCCCTGCACCGGCCGCTCCCGCGGCCCCGGCCGCCCCTGCCACCGGTGGCTCAGGGAGCGCCCCGGCGACCGGTGGCACCGCGCCGGCGCCCATCGTCACAGCCCCGACAGCCCCGACAGCGCCCAACGCGTCAGCCGTCGACACCGCGCTCGGCTTTGCCAGGGCCCAGCTCGGTGACGCGTACCAACTCGGCGGCTCGGGCCCCAACGTCTGGGACTGTTCGGGCCTCACCAAGGCTGCATATGCCGCAGCGGGCATCTACATCGGCACGCACTCGGCCACCAACCAGTACAACACCATGGCCGGCCAGGGCAGGCTCGTCTCGTTCTCGCAGGTGCAGGTCGGCGACCTCGTCTTCTGGGGATCACCGGGCAACTACTACCACGTGGCCATCTACGTCGGCGGCGGCCAGGTCCTTGAGGCGCCGGACGTGGGCAAGCCGGTCCGGGTGCACAGTATCTGGTCGCCCAGCCAGGTCGCGCCGTACGTCGGCCGGCCGTCCTGACTTTCAGCTCCGCAGAACAGCAGAAGCCGCTCCCCGGCAGGGAAGCGGCTTCTGGCGTTTGAGCTGAGTCTTACAGGTCAGTGACCTTCGTCGACAAGCTTCTTGAGTCCGTCGCGCACGATCTGGTCGGCCTCTGCGGCGTCTCCCCAGCCCTCGGTCTTGACCCACTTGTTAGGTTCGAGGTCCTTGTAGTGCTCGAAGAAGTGCTCGATCTCCTTGCGGGTGTACTCCGGGATGTCGGTGACGTCCTGGATGTGCTCCCAGCGCGGGTCGCCCGCCGGAACACCGATGACCTTGGCGTCTGAGCCGCCGTCATCGGTCATGTTGAACACGCCGACGGGGCGCACGGACACGCCAACGCCGGGGAACAACGGGAAGTCGAGCAGCACCAGAACGTCGACGGGGTCGCCGTCCAGGCCCAGGGTGTTCTCGAAGAACCCGTAGTCGGTGGGATACACGAAGCTCGTGTACAGTACCCGGTCGAGGTAGACCCGACCGGTTTCGTGGTCCACCTCGTACTTGTTGCGGCTACCGCGTGGGATTTCAATGACTGCGTCGTATTCGGCCATGGCCTGGTATCTCCCTTATTCGAAGTCTGCGGATAACGTTACTGGATGGAGTCCACCCGCCGCCCGCGTCTGTCGCCGGCCATCGCCGACCTGCGCCGTGCCGTGCAGGCCGCGCTGCCGGAAGCCGGCCTGGTGCTGGTGGGGCTGAGCGGGGGAGCGGATTCCCTGGCTCTGGCCGCTGCGACCGCGTTCGAAGCCCCCAGGGCGGGGCTCCGCGCCGGCGCCGTGATCGTCGACCACGGCCTGCAGGCCGGCTCGGCAGAGACGGCCGCGGCGGCAGCCCGGCAGGCCAGGTCGCTCGGCCTGGATCCGGTGCTGACCGTTCCGGTGACCGTCACGGATACCGGCGATGGACCGGAAGCCGCCGCCCGTACCGCGCGTTACGCCGCGATCGACGCTGCGGTCGCGGCCACAGGCGCCGTCGCGGTGCTGCTCGGCCATACGCTGGACGACCAGGCCGAGACCGTGCTGCTCGGCCTGGCCCGCGGGTCTGGGGCGAGCAGCCTGCAGGGCATGGCCGCGATCAGCGGATGGTACCGGCGGCCGCTGCTGGGCATCCGCCGCGCCCAGACCCGGCAGGCCTGCCTCGACGCCGGCCTGACCGCCTGGTCGGATCCGCAGAACGACGACCCCCGCTACGCGCGGGTGCGGGTGCGGGACCGGGTGCTGCCGGTGCTGGAGACCGAACTCGGGCCCGGGATCGCCCTGGCGCTGGCCCGTACCGCCCAGACCCTGCGTGAAGACGCCCAGGCCCTCGATGATCTGGCGGGAAGGATCGCCCGGGAAATCGGCGAATTGGTTCAGTCCGGTGTCGGCCTGCCGGTCGCCGCGTTGGCCGCCAACCCGGCGGCCCTCCGCCAGCGCATCATCCGGCAGGTGGCCGCCAGCGAGTTCGGGGTGTCCCTCGAACGGAGCCACACGCTGGCCGTTGCACGCCTCGTCACGCACTGGCACGGGCAGAGTGCGCTTGACCTGCCAGGCGTTAGAGTGGAACGGCAGGGGGGGATGCTGCTTTTTTCAGCTCCTCGACACACCCAGAACAAAGGACTCTTCCGCTCCCATGGAACCTCGTGACATTGACGGCGACCTCACCGAAATCCTGATCGAAGAGACCGAGATTCGCGCTCGCCTGGCCGAGATGTCGCGGCAGATCGAAGCGGACTACGCGGGCAAGGACCTGCTCCTGGTCGGCGTGCTCAAGGGCGCCGTCATGGTGATGGCCGACCTGGCCCGCGAACTCGTGCACCCGGTCACCATGGACTGGATGGCCGTCTCGTCGTACGGCTCGGGCACCCAGTCCAGCGGCGTCGTGCGCATCCTCAAGGACCTCGACACCGACCTGCACGGCCGCCACGTGCTCATCGTCGAGGACATCATCGACTCCGGCCTCACGCTGTCCTGGCTGATGGCCAATCTCAAGTCCCGCGGGCCGGCCTCGCTGGAGATCTGCGCCCTGCTGCGGAAGCCGGACGCCGCCCGCGTCGAGATCGACGTCAAGTACCTGGGCTTCGACATCCCCAACCAATTCGTCGTCGGCTACGGCCTGGATTACGCCGAGAAATACCGCAACCTGCGCTCGGTCGGCGTCCTGGCACCACACGTTTACTCCACAGGCGAGTAGGTTCGCTCCACTGCAACTGATCAAGTTCACCTTTGGGCGAACACTCGGTGTTCGCCCAGTACGAGAGCGGTAGCCTGTGACCACCATGAACGTCAAGAAACTTCTGCGCGGTCCGCTCCTCTACATCATTCTCGCGGTTATCGCCGTCTGGGTAGGGTCGAGCCTCCTCACCATGTCTGGCTTCCGCGAGATCTCAACCCAGCAGGGGTTGGACTTCCTCAAAGACGGCAAGGTGGCTGAGGCGAAGATCGTCGATGGCGAACAGCGCGTCGACCTCACCCTCAGCAAGGCCGACTCGACCTACGGCGAACAGGTGCAGTTCTACTATGTCGCTCCGCGCGGTGAAGAGGTCATCACCGCCGTCACGAACGCCGACCCGAAGGACGGCTTCACCGACGAGGTGCCCCAGGCCAGCTGGTTCCTGTCGCTGCTCGGCATCCTCCTGCCGGTGCTGCTGATCGGTGCGTTCTTCTGGCTGATGCTCTCCGGCATGCAAGGTGGCGGCAACAAGGTCATGCAGTTCGGCAAGTCGAAGGCCAAACTGGTCTCCAAGGAGACGCCGCAGGTCTTCTTCAGTGACGTCGCCGGTGCCGACGAAGCCATCGAAGAGCTGCAGGAGATCAAGGACTTCCTCAAGGAACCGGCCAAATTCCAGGCCGTCGGCGCCCGGATCCCGAAGGGCGTGCTGCTGTACGGCCCTCCCGGAACCGGTAAGACCCTGCTGGCCCGCGCCGTCGCCGGCGAGGCCGGGGTGCCGTTCTACTCGATTTCAGGTTCCGACTTCGTCGAAATGTTCGTCGGCGTCGGCGCCAGCCGGGTGCGCGACCTGTTCCAGCAGGCCAAGGAGAACTCCCCGGCCATCATCTTCGTCGACGAGATCGACGCCGTCGGCCGGCACCGCGGCGCCGGCATGGGCGGCGGCCACGACGAGCGCGAGCAGACCCTCAACCAGCTGCTGGTGGAGATGGACGGCTTCGACGTCAAGACCAACGTCATCCTGATCGCGGCCACCAACCGACCGGACATCCTGGACCCGGCACTTCTGCGACCCGGCCGTTTCGACCGGCAGATCGGTGTGGACGCGCCAGACATGCTCGGCCGCAAGCGCATCCTCGAGGTGCACTCAAAGGGCAAGCCGATGGCCGCCGGCGTCGACCTCGAGGTGCTCGCCCGCAAGACGCCCGGGTTCACCGGCGCCGACCTGGCAAACGTGCTCAACGAGGCCGCCCTGCTCACCGCTCGTTCCAACGCCCAGCTGATCGACAACCGGGCGCTCGACGAGGCCGTCGACCGGGTCATGGCCGGACCCCAGCGCCGCACCCGGGTGATGCGCGACCAGGAGAAGCTGATCACCGCGTACCACGAGGGCGGTCACGCCTTGGTGGCCACGGCCATGCGCAACACCGACCCGGTCACCAAGATCACCATCCTGCCCCGCGGCCGTGCCCTCGGGTACACGATGGTGATGCCGCTCGAGGATCGTTACTCGGTGACGCGCAACGAACTGCTCGACCAGCTCGCCTACGCCATGGGCGGCAGGGTCGCCGAGGAGATCATCTTCCACGACCCCACCACCGGAGCATCGAACGACATCGAGAAGGCCACCGCGACGGCCCGCAAGATGGTCACCGAGTTCGGCATGAGCTCCGATGTCGGACCGCTTAAGCTCGGATCGGCCTCCGGCGAGATGATGTTCGGCCGCGACATGGGCCACCAGCGGGACTACTCCGAGCGGCTCGCCGAGCGGGTGGACACCGAGGTGCGTCAGCTGCTCGAGAACGCCCACGACGAGGCGTACACGGTGATCAACGCCAACCGCGCGATCCTCGACGACCTGGCCGCAAAACTGCTCGAGCACGAGACGCTCGACCAGACCGCCCTGGTGGAGATCTTCGCCGGCGTGCAGAAGCTGCCGCCGCGCCCGCAGTGGCTCTCCAGCGACAAGCGGCCGGTCTCCGACCTGCCTCCCATCGCGATGCCCGCGCCGAAGGCACCCATCGACGGGGCCGCCGTCGACAGCGGCATCTCGAGCGGCGAAACCGAGAAGCCCAAGCGCGCGCCCGTCCGCAAACCGCGCCCAGCAACCGCGTAGACCGGCGCTCGTGGGAGTGGACCAGCCACGCATTGAGGCGGCCGTCGCCGAGATCCTCGCCGCCATCGGAGAGGATCCCGGCCGGCCCGGTCTGGCGACGACCCCGCACCGGGTGGCGGCGGCCTACGCCGAGTTCTTCGCCGGTCTCGGCCAGGACCCGCTCGACCACCTGCGTGACACCGTGCCGGTGGGCGACCGCACGGGTGAACTCGTGCTGCTGCGCGACATCGAGTTTCGCTCGGTCTGCGAGCATCACCTGCTGCCGTTCCTGGGAACGGCCCACCTGGCCTACCTGCCGGGTGATCGCATCGTGGGCCTGGGCAAACTGGCCAACGTCGTGGAGACCCTCGCGGCCAGACCCCAGCTGCAGGAACGATTGACCGAAGAGATCGCCGACGCGCTCGAAACCGGACTGGCACCGCGCGGGACCCTGGTGGTCCTGGACGCCAGCCACGGCTGCGTCACCACACGGGGTCCTCGCCAGACCCATAGCTCCACCGTCACCATGGCCAGCCGCGGGGACCTGGCGTTGCCCGTCGCCCGCTCGGAGATCATCGCCCTCATCGGCGGCCCGCAGGCTGCACGGTGACCCTCGTGATGGGTGTGCTCAACGTCACGCCCGACTCGTTCAGCGACGGCGGTCGCTGGGCGAGTACCGAAGCGGCCGTGCAGCACGCCGTCGACCTCTGCGCCGACGGCGCCGACCTCATCGATGTCGGCGGCGAATCCACCCGGCCCGGTGCCGACCGGGTGTCCCCGGGACTCGAGCAGGACCGGGTGCTGCCCGTGATCGCCGAATTGAGCCGCCTGGGCATCAGGACCAGCGTCGACACCCTCAACGCCAGGACCGCCGAACTCGCCGCCGACGCGGGGGTGGACATCATCAACGATGTCTCCGGCGGCCTCGCCGACCCCGACATGGCGGCCGTGGTCGCCCGCACCGGGCTGACCTACATCGCTATGCACTGGCGCGGCCACGCCCGCACCATGGACACGCTCGCCGAATACGACGACGTGGTCGACACCGTGGTCGCCGAGCTCACCCGGCGGGTCACCGTACTCGAGGCCGCCGGGGTTCAGCGGCGCCAGATCGTGCTGGACCCTGGGCTGGGCTTCAGCAAGGACGCCGACCAGAACTGGCGGGTCTTCGCCCGCCTCGACGCCTTCGCTCCGCTCGGCCTGCCCGTGATGGTCGGCGCCTCCCGCAAACGCTTCCTCGCCGGCGTGCTGCCGACGGACGCCGCCATCGTCGACCGGGACCTGCCGACCGCGGTGCTCAGCGTGCTGGCCGCCCAAGCGGGCGCCTGGGCCGTGCGGGTTCATGACGTGGCTGGCACCCGGGCGGCCCTGAACGTGCTGGCCCGAGTCGATTCGGCCAGAATAGGGTCATGAGCACCGACTCGATCACCCTTACCGGGCTGCGGATCACCGCGCACCACGGAGTCTTCGACTTCGAACGCGAGAACGGCCAGGAGTTCGTCATCGACGTGACGGTCTGGCTGGATTTCCGGGCCGCGGCGTCCGGCGACAACCTGGCCAGCACCATCCACTACGGCGAACTCGCGGTGGAGGTCGCCGACGCCGTTCGTCGCGACCCGGTCGACCTGATCGAGACCCTCGCCGAGCGCATCGCCGATGTGGTGCTCGCGCACGACGCCGCCGAACGCGTTCGGGTGACCGTGCACAAACCGCAGGCCCCCATCGAGATACCGTTCGCGGATGTGTCGGTGCAAATTGAACGCGTGCAAATTGAACGCGTGCAGATTGAACGCGTGCAAATTGATCGCGCCTTAATCGAAGACGCGCGCAGCGAACTCCTGGGCACCGAGAGGCGCCCCGCATGACCGCCGCAGCCGCCCTGGCGCGCACGGCCGTGCTCGCCCTTGGCAGCAACCTCGGCGACCGGGAGGCCACCCTGGCCGCCGCAGTGCGTGCCATCGCCGAACTGCCGGGGGCCGAGCTCACCGCCGTCTCGCCGGTCTACGCCTCCGACGCCGTCAAGCCCGACGGGGTGGACCTGGACGCTCCCGGGTACCTCAACCTCGTGGTGAGTCTGCTCTGGTCGGGCGAGCCGCATGCCCTCCTCGAAGCCGTCAACGGAATCGAAAACGACCACGGCCGCACCCGGAAGGAACGCTGGGGCGATCGCACCCTGGACATCGACCTGATCCGCCTGGGTGATCTTCGGCAGGACGACAAGAGGCTCACCCTCCCGCACCCGCGCGCCGCCGAACGTGACTTCGTGCTGGCACCCTGGCTCGACATCGACCCCGACGCCGAACTGCCGGGCCGAGGCCGGGTGCGTGAGCTTCTCGCCGTCGCCGACCGCACCGCGCGGGCGCATCCGGTGACGATGAGCGTCGACCCCGTGCACCAGACCGGCTCGGAGGGCCCCCGCCGATGAAGCGCACCCAACCAACCCCGCTGGTCGCGCTGGGCCTGGCCGGGCTCGTCGTCGGATTCCTGGTCGAGCTCGCGGCAACCGCGTGGAGCGCACCGATCATCGTTCCACCGGTCACGCTTCCCCTGGCGCTGGTCCTGATCGCCGTGATCCTGGTGGTGTTGGCCTGGCCCATCCGCCAGGCCACCAGGGGCCGGGCGACCAAACGCGTCGACCCGTTCCGGGCGATGCGCGTCGCCCTGCTTGCCAAGGCGTCCAGTCTCTCCGGTGCGTTGCTGCTCGGCGTGGGCCTGGGCATCGTGGTCTTCATCCTCACCCGGTCGGTGGTCCCGGCGGTAACATCGTTGTGGCTCGCGATCGGGATGGCGCTCGGCGCCGTGATCCTCCTCGTGGGCGGTCTTGTGGCGGAGCATTTCTGCACACTGCCGCCGGACGACCACGACAACGACAATGGGGGACCAAACGATGGCGGAGCAGCCCGTGCCTGACCTACCCGGCCGTGAGTATCCCGGCAGTGAATATCCAGGTACCGATCTGCCAGGCACGGATCTGCCCGGCACGGATCTGCCAGGCACGGATCTACCGGCCGGCACTCTGCCGGACAACGACAGCAGAGAGACCGTGGCTCCCGTCGGGGCCCGCCTCGACCTGCCGGAGGCCGGTGAATGGAAGCGCGTGTCGCCGAAGTACGTCATGGTCGAAATCGTGGGAACGGTGTTCTTCCTGCTCATCGTCGGCGCCGTCGCCGGCTCGCTCTGGGTGTTGCTTGACCAGGTCTGGGCCGCCTGGGTGGGCTCTCTGATCGCGCTGATCACCCTGATCTCCCTCGCCCTCGAACCCCGTAGGGTCCGTTCGATCGGCTATCAGTTGCGCGCCGACGACCTGCTCTTCCGGCGCGGAATCATGTATCAGCGCTTCGTGTCCGTGCCATACGGCCGCATGCAGCTGGTGGACATCACCCGCGGACCCGTCGCGCGCCTGCTCGGCCTCGCCGACCTCAAGTTCGTCACGGCCGCGGCCACTTCTGGCGTTGCGATCCCCGGCCTTGCCGAGGCCGACGCGGATGCCCTCCGCGATCGCCTGGTCGAACTGGCCGAGAGCCGGCGGGCGGGGTTGTGACCTCACTCGCCGACGGGGACTGGCACCGCCTGCATCGCGCGAGCCCGCTGCTGCGCGGCGGCATCTTCGTGTTCGCGCTGATCGGCTTCGTTATCGCGAACCTGCGTGAGCGTCTCGTCGACGTGGTCTTCGGCATCCCGCGGGAGACCGGCGACCCCCTCGACGAGATTTACGAACGCGGCGCCGTCGGCTGGGCACTGCTTGCGGCCGCCGCGATCCTGATCGTCATCCTGATCGCGTTCACCCTGTCCTGGCGGATGCATACCTTCAGGGTCAGCGATGAATCCGTCGAGGTGCGCAGCGGCATCCTGTTCCGCAGTCACCGGCAGGCCCGCCTCGACCGCATCCAGGGCGTCAACATCGTGCGCCCGCTGATCCCGCGTCTGTTCGGGGCGGCCAAGCTCGAGGTGAGCGTCGCCGGCCAGGATGCCAATGTGCAGCTCGCCTACCTCGGCTCTGCGCTGGCCGACGGGCTGCGCCGAGACATCCTGCAGCTGGCCTCCGGCGCCCGGCAGCCCCGCCCCGCCGCGGCCGAGCCGGCCCCGGAGCAACCGGCCGGCGACCCGGCACTGGTGCCCGCCGGACCGCCGCCCGCCGCCCAGGCAGCCCGTCGGCAGGCGCTGAACGACTACGCCAGCGCCCGGGTGGGCGAGTTCCTCGCCCCCGAACTGGACCCCGACGCCGCCCCGCCGGAGTCAGTCGTGCGCATACCCTTGCTCCGTCTGATCGGCTCCATCGTCTTCAGCGGCTTCACAGTTTTCGTCGCCATCGCGATCGCCGCGCTCGTCGTGAGCGTCATCGTCGGCGGCAGCGAATGGCTGCTGATCGCGATCTTCCCCGGCCTGATCGCCAGCGCCGGCTACTACGTGTCCAGGTTCACCAAGTCGCTGCGCTACAGCATCGCCGGCACCAGGGACGGTGTGCGGGTGGGCTTCGGCCTGCTCACCACCAGCAACGAGACGCTTCCTCCCGGCCGTATCCACGCCATCGGTGTGAGCCAGCCGCTGGCCTGGCGGCCGTTCGGCTGGTGGCAGATCAGCATCAACAAGGCCGGCCACTCCACCAACGACGGAGCGGCAGGCCAGGCGGCGACCACCGTGCTGCCGGTCGGATCGCTGGCAGATGTAGCGAAGGTCCTCGAACTGATCCTGCCCGGGGTCGCGATCGACAAGCCGCGCGCCTTGATCCAGCGCGGCCTCACCTCACGCGGCGGGGACGACGGCTTTGCCAACGCGCCGCGCCGGGCCGCCTGGCTCCGCCCGTTCTCCTGGCGCCGCACCGGTTACGCGGTGTCGGCCGACGCCGTGCTGCTTCGCCGCGGTGTGCTGTCCAGGCAACTCGTGCTCGTACCCCTGGCGCGGCTGCAGAGCGTCGGAATCAGCCAGGGTCCCGTTCGCCGCCGGCTGCGGCTGGCCTCCGCCAGGCTGCACACCGTGGCCGGGCCGGTCAGCGCCACCCTGGGAGTGATCGATGTCGGCGAGGCCGAGCGCCTGCTGGAGACCGTCACCGCCGGCGCCGTCGCCTCCGCGGATTCCGACACCAGCTACCACTGGAGCCGCCAGGACATCGATCCCACCCCCGCCCGGACCGCCGTGACCCCCGCCGTCCCCACCGCCACCGAGGTGACCCCGTGAGCCAGCGACCGGGGCGGCTGGGCATCGGCATTATCGGCGCCGGGCACGTCGGACCCATCCTCGCCGCAGCCCTCGCCGGAGCCGGGCACGCCCTGACCGGCATCTCCGCGATCTCGCAGGCCAGCCGCGACCGCGCGGAGGCGATCCTGCCGGGCGTGCCGGTACTCACCGTGCCCGAAGTGGTCGAGCGCAGCGAGCTGGTGATCATCGCCGTTCCGGACGATCAACTGGAAAGCCTGGTCAACGGCCTCGCCGCCACGGGTACCTGGCAGCCGGGCCAGCTCGTTCTGCACACCTCGGCCCGGTACGGCACAAACGTGCTCCTGCCCGCCCAACGAAACGGCGCGATCCCGCTGGCCATCCACCCGGCGATGTCGTTCACCGGCACCAGCCTGGACATCAGCCGCCTCGCCGACAGCTACTTCGCCGTGACAGCCCCGGGGCCCGTGCTGCCGATCGCGCAGGCCCTGGTAGTGGAGATGGGCGGCGAACCGGTGATCGTTGCCGAAGGCGACCGGGAGGTCTACGCCGAGGCGATCGAGACCGCCACGGCGTTCTCCAGCTCGATCGTCGAACAGTCCACCCGCCTGCTGAACGAGATCGGCATCGAATATTCGGGGGCCGTCATCGCCCCGTTGGTGCGCTCGGCCATCGAGAACGCCCTCACCCGCACCGGTGCCCGGCATCCGCTCGACGACCCGACCGCCCTCCACGAGGCCACCCACCTGCTTGACCCGCCATACCCGCCACACCCGTTCGACCCGGAGGACCAATGACCGTGCTCACCAAGCCAGAAGTCATCGACACGATCGACGAACTGCGTAGCCGGCTCTGCCTCGCCAAGCAGAACGCCGCGGCCAAGGGTGGCGACGCGCATGTCGTGCTCGTCCCCACCATGGGCGCCCTGCACGACGGCCACCGCGCGCTGGTGCGGCGTGCCGTCGCCGTGGGCGACATCGTGGTGGTGTCGATCTTCGTCAACCCGTTGCAGTTCGGCGTCAACGAAGACCTCGACACCTACCCGCGCACCCTCGACACCGACGTGGCTGCCCTGGCCGAGGAAGGCGCCGACTTCGTCTTCGCCCCGCACGCCCGCGAGATGTACCCGGACGGCGCATCGTCGACCCGGCTGACCGCCGGCGCGGTCGGCGGACTCTACGAAGGCGCGGCCCGTCCCGGCCACTTCGACGGCATGCTCACCGTCGTGGCCAAGTTGTTCAACATCGTCGAGCCCGACATCGCGATCTTCGGCCAGAAGGACGCCCAGCAGGTGTTCCTGGTGGAGCGGATGGTCGCCGACCTCAACTCGCGGGAGCAGATCGAGGTCGTGCCCACCGTGCGGGAAGACAACGGCCTGGCCCTGTCCAGCCGCAACCGCAACCTCGACGAGCCCGCCCGTACAGCGGCTAGATCGCTCTCGGTCGGCCTGGCCGCTGCTGCCGCGGCCGCAGACGCCGGGGTCCCGGCCGCGATCGTGGCCGCCCACGCGGTGATCGGTGCCGCGGCTCTGGTTAAACTGGACTATCTCGTTGTCGTGCATCCGCACACCTACCTGCCGGTCGACGACGGCTACCGAGGCCAGGCCAGGATGCTGGTCGCCGCGGTGGTCGGCAGCACCCGGCTGATCGACAACATTTCCCTGGACATCCCCTAACCGCATTTCAACGGGGCACCGGCTTGGCCCGTGTACACCCACCGATGGAGAATCCGCATGAGCACCACCCCCGACGCCGTGCCCGACGACAACGCTGACGCACAGGCCCAGGCCGAACTGACCGAGCAGAAGGCCGTGCGGCTGGCCAAGCGGGACCGCCTGAACGCGGCGGCGACCGGCGCCGGCGGCGGCGCGTACCCGGTGTCGGTGCCCGTCACGCACACCATCCCGGCCGTGCGCGCCCAATACGACGCGCTCGAAGCGGATGCCGCCACCGGGGACACCGTGGGCCTGGCCGGCCGCATCGTGCACCTGCGCAACACCGGCAAGCTCTGCTTCGCCAGCCTGCAGTCCGGCAACGGCAGCCGCATCCAGGCCATGGTCTCGCTCGCCGCCGTCGGCGAAGAGTCGCTCGCGGCCTGGAAAGACCTCGTCGACCTCGGCGACCACGTCTTCGTCGCCGGTGAGGTCATCTCCTCCCGCCGCGGCGAGCTGTCGGTGATGGTCGCCGAGTGGCAGATCGCCGCGAAGGCCCTGCTGCCGCTGCCCAACCTGCACTCCGAGCTCAGCGAGGAGACCAGGGTGCGCAGCCGCTACCTGGACCTCATCGCCCGCGAGCAGGCCCGCCGCACCGTCGTGCAGCGCTCCCAGGCCGTCGCGAGCCTCCGCGCCACGTTCACCGGTCGCGGATTCCTCGAGATCGAGACGCCGATGCTGCAGACCATGCACGGCGGCGCCTCCGCCCGGCCGTTCTCCACACACAGCAACGCGTTCGACACCGAACTGTTCCTGCGCATCGCGCCAGAGCTGTTCCTCAAGCGCGCCGTCGTCGGCGGCATCGACCGGGTCTACGAGATCAACCGCAACTTCCGCAACGAGGGCGCAGACTCCACCCACTCGCCCGAGTTCGCCATGCTCGAGGCCTACGAGGCCTACGGCGACTACACCACCATCGCCGAGCTCACTCAGACCCTGATCCAGGATGCCGCCGCGGCCATCACCGGCGGCTCGCACGTGGTGACCTGGGCCGACGGCACCGAGTTCGACCTGGGCGGCCAGTGGGACCGCATCAGCATGTACGACAGCCTCTCCGCCGCCGTGGGGCGCGCGATCAGCCCCGCCACCCCGCTGGCCGACCTGCAGGCCCTCGCCGTAGCCGAAGGCATCGAGGTCGACCACCCCATCCACGGCAAGTACGTGGAAGAGCTCTGGGAGCACTTCGTCAAGGGGGACCTGGTTCGACCCACGTTCGTGCTGGACTTCCCGGTGGACACCAGCCCGCTGGTGCGCGGTCATCGGTCCATCGACGGTGTCGTGGAGAAGTGGGACCTCTACATCCGCGGCTTCGAACTGGCCACCGGCTACTCGGAGCTCGTCGACCCCGTCGTGCAGCGCGAACGTTTCGTGGAGCAGGCCAGGCTCGCAGCCGGCGGCGACCCCGAGGCGATGCGCCTGGACGAGGAATTCCTGCGAGCCCTCGAGCACGGCATGCCGCCCACCGGCGGCATGGGCATGGGGATCGACCGGCTGCTGATGGCCCTCACCGGCCTCGGCATCCGCGAAACCATCCTCTTCCCGTTGGTAAAGTGACCGCATGATGACTTTTCTGCCCAAGGACGAGCTGAAATCGGACGACGACGGCAAGAAGGGTCCGTCGAACAACCGGATCATGATCTGGGTCGTGGTGGGCGCCGTGGGCCTGTACCTGCTGGGTTCGGGCATCTGGGGCATTCTCGTCAAGTAACCCCCCGGCCACCCTCGCGAACCGTGAGAAAAGCACCCGAAACCCGCGAATCCTGGTGCTTAAGTCACAGCTCGCGGAGGGGGGCGCGGCTTGTTCGCGTAGGCTGGGGTGACTATGGATGACTTCTGGGCCAACGCTTTGTTCTCGCTCGCGCCCACGGTTCTGGTCGGGGTGATCTTCTGGATCATCATGCGCGCCATCATCCGCGCCGACCGGTCCGAACGAAACGCGTACGCGCGCGTCGAAGCGGAGGAACGGGCCAGACTCGGCCTCGACAAACCGGCTAGCTGACCGTGTTCGGCATCGACCTGTCCACCATCTTCCTGGTGGTGGCGTTCCTGGTGGACTTCGCCATCCGCGTGGTGGCCATCATCGTGGTTCCCCGCAACCGCCGGCCCACGTCCGGGATGGCCTGGCTGCTGGCGATCTTCCTGATCCCGTACTTCGGCGCGCTCTTGTTCCTGCTGATCGGCTTCCGCACCCTGCCGAAGCGCCGCGTCGAGATGCAGGCGGAGATCAACCAGTTCATCCTGGACAGCACCGCCGGAATGGAGCGGGTCACCCGCGAACATCCGTGGCCAGGCTGGCTCGAATCCGTTGTGCAGCTCAACCGCAACCTGGGCTCGATGCCCCTGGTGGGCGACAACCGCGCCCGGCTGCACGGCGACTACGAGGAGACCCTCGCCGCGATGGCCGCCGACATCGACAGGGCCACCAAGTACGTGCACGTCGAGTTCTACATCATCTCGCTGGACCACACCACCGCGCCGTTTTTCGATGCTCTGGAGAACGCCGTCAAGCGCGGCGTCACGGTGCGGGTGCTCATGGACCACATCCAGTCAATGCGGAAGCCCGGCTTCAAGGAGACCAAACGCCGGCTGACCGCCTCCGGCGTGCAGTGGCAGCTGATGTTGCCCCTGCAGCCGTTCAAGGGCCAGTGGCAGCGGCCGGACCTGCGCAACCATCGCAAGCTCGTCATCGTCGACGGCCGGGTGGGCTTCATGGGCTCGCAGAACGTGATCGACCGCACCTACAACATGAAGCGCAACATCCGCCGCGGCCTCAAGTGGAAAGACCTGATGGTGCGCCTGGAAGGGCCCATCGTGTCGGGCCTGAACGCGATCTTCATCACCGACTGGTACAGCGAGACCAACGAGCTGCTCACCCGCGACATCGAACCTGTGCATCCGGAGCAGATCTCCGATGCCCTCGACTGCCAGGTCGTGCCCAGCGGACCCGGCTTCAAGGGCGAGAACAACCTGCGCCTGTTCCTGGCGCTGCTCTACTACGCGCAGGAACGCATCGTGATCACCAGCCCGTACTTCGTGCCGGACGAGTCGATCATGTACGCGATCACAACGGCGGTACAACGCGGACTGCACGTGGAACTGTTCGTCTCCGAGATCGGCGACCAGGCTCTGGTCTACCACGCCCAGCGTTCGTACTACGAGGAGCTGCTCCGCGCCGGCGTGAAGATCTACATGTACAAAGCGCCGTACGTTCTGCACGCCAAGCACTTCACCATTGACGACGACGTCGCCGTGATCGGCTCAAGCAACATGGACATGCGCTCATTCAGTCTCAACTTCGAGGTGTCGCTGATGGTGCGCGGAGCTTCGTTCGTAGAGGCGCTGCGGGCCGTGGAGGACGGCTACCGGGCCGACAGCCGTGAACTCACCCTCGAGGAGTGGATGCGGCAGCCGTTGCGCTCCACGATCCTCGACAACCTGGCCAGGCTGACCTCGGCCGTGCAATAGGGGCGACCGGTCGCCGGGTGCAGCGGCGACCGGTCAGCTGCGCGGTTTGAGCCTCACGGTCGGCAGCGTCGGTGCAGGCAGCGCTCTGCCGTGGTACGCCACCTGGCCGAATCGGCCCGCCGGATCCGCCTCGTCGATGACCTCGAGCTGCCACTGGGCCCGCCAGGCGGTGATCTCCTCGTGGCCGCGGCCGATAAAGTTCCACCACATCACGATCTGCTCGCCGAGCGGCTCACCGCCCAGCAGCACCACCCGGGCCGGGCCGTCGCCGCTGTTTTCCAAATGGATGCCTGAGCGGCCCGCCTGCACAAAGCCCAGCTGGTTCTGCTGCACCGTCGTGCCGGCGAACCGCACGGTGCCGGTGTCGACGAGGACGCCGTGCTCGAAGCAACCCTCGACCTCGAGGTCGATCGACGACCCGGCCGGCAGGTCGATCTGTGCGCCCACCAGTGGGGTGTCCCCGGTGGCGGCCGCGGTGAGTCCGGCCAGTTTGCCCAGGAACACGTGCAAGGTGACCCCGTTGCGCACGATCGGTGCGATGACGTGGTTCTCGAAATGCGGTTTCTGATGCCGGGTGAGCTCGGGCAGCGCAATCCACAGCTGCACCCCGTGCAGCGCGGTGGTATTGGGGGTGGACACCTCGGAGTGACTGATGCCGGCGCCGGCGGTCATCAGGTTCAGTTCGCCTGGGCGCACCAGGGCGACGCTGCCGACGCTGTCTCGGTGCTCCACCTCGCCGGCGAACAGCCAACTCGCCGTCTGCAACCCGGTGTGCGGATGCGGCGGCACCACCATCCCGCCGGTCACCGAGACGTCGTCGGGGCCGTAGTGGTCAACGAAGCACCAGGCGCCGATCAGGCTGCGCTCACGCTGGGGGAGTGTGCGGCGCACGCCCATCGCTCGCGGACCGCCCAGGGGCACATCCCGGGGCTGCAGGAGGACGACGGGGTCGACCCCCGCAACGGCCGGTGTATCGCAGACGATCTCGGCCGGTTCGGTTTCCTGGTTGCTCACACTGCGAGCCTAATCCGGACGACCCGTCGTGCGGATCGGTTCGAGGGGTTCTGTGGGGCCGGTCTGGCCGGGCAGGTCGTCCGGGTCTCCGAGCGGCAGCGGCAGGGTGGGCTGATTGCGGGTGTCGCCGGCCGGGCCGGCCGACGGCTCCTGCGGTGCGGGACCGCCGCCGGGAGGGGTGCCGGATGCCGGGCGCGCGCCCGGGCTGACCGGCGGACGCTGCAGCAGTTCGACCAGTAACACGGCCACCAGCGCCAGCACCGCTGTCCAGATGATCACCGGTGGGGTGAGCGGCCGCCAGAAGATGGCGACGGCGGCGGCGGCCAACCCGATCAGCACGTGCGCCAGACGCCGATAGTGGTAGAGGAAGTCGCCGAAGCCGCCCGTCGTGATCCCGGCGTCCGCTGCCGTAGCCCGGATCCGGGCGGCCGTGCCGATGGTGCCCCGCCGCACGATCGCCCCACCGCGGAACGGTCCGGCCAGGTACGCCACCACGGCCACCGTGAAGCCGACCAGCCCCACCGACAGGGCGGTGGCGTTGATGAACGGCACCACGGCGTCATAGAGCGCCTGGGCAACATTGCTGGGCAGGTAGGTCGGCGAGACGGCACTGACGAACAGTATCCGGCCCACCGCGATCCCAGCGGCGAGCAGGGCCATCGACAAGGCCAGGGTGAGCCCGGCCCAGATCATGGTGCGCGAGCGCCGTTTGGCCACCAGCACGCCGAGCACGATCAGCCCCAGGCTCACCAACGGCAGTACGAAGCCGAGCACGTTCAGCAACTGGTAGCCGGTGCGCGCCTGCACGAGGGAGTCGGACTGGGCCACCACGATGGTGCGATTGACCTCGGGGATGTTCTGCGCCAGCGAGAAGCCCCGGTCGACGAGTTCCTTCTTGACCTCCGCGATGATCGGTCCAAGCTGGATGCCGATGTCCCCGGTGTCGCTGATCACCAGCGCCGAGGTGGTGTCGCCCTCCAGCGCCGCGATGACCTGGGTCTGACTGGTCCGCAGCGCCTGTTCCCAGAGCTGGGCGAATGCATCCGAGGCGACGATGTTCGTGGCGGCCGACCGGATCAGGCCCTGCACGCCCTGAACGGCCGGTTGTTCGAGCAACGTCAGGGCATCCTTGGCGGCCGGTGGGAGGTCGAGGTTCGACAGCCCGGCGAAGAGGTCTTTGGTGATGCCGTCGATGTCGATGCTGTCATTGACCACGGTGACGATCTCGTCCACCAGGTAGGCCTGCACGGCCGGGTCGTCCGCGAGCGGGGCGAGCGAAGCAACGAACCTGTCGGTGTCGTTGATGTAACCCTTCGTCCAGTACGCCACCACGCTCACCGGGGCCAGGATCACCCCGATGGTGATCAGCAGCGCCGCGAAGAACGCCCGCCACCTGGCTGCCGCCCGGTGCTCAGCGGCCGGCCCGAGCTGCCCGCGCAGCCGGGCGTTCTCGGCGGAGAGCCGGGCGATTTCATCGGCGGGATCGGGGGTGCTGGATCCGTTCGGGCCCACCCTGCGGGTTCCGGCCGGGTTCGGAGTGCCGTCCATGGTGCCGCCGCCTTTCGCCTGCTGTTCTCAGGTCGCGAAATCGTGGAGCCGAATGCTGACAGTATTTGCGCCATCAGGACCCCCCGCAAGGGGGAGAATCGCTAGTCGGCGCGCACGAGCAGGTCGCCGACCTCGCAGTCCAGGGCGACGCACACCGCGGCAAGGGTCGAATACCGGATGGCCCTGGCCCGGTCGTTCTTGAGCACCGATAGGTTCACCACACTGATCCCGACCAGCTCGCTCAGCCCGATGAGCGTCATTCCCCGTTCGATGAGCAACTCGTCGAGCCTGCAGTGGATGCCTGTGGCCTCGTCATCGGCGGCAACCACTAGACGAGTCCGTCGGTCTCACGCTGCAGGCGCTGGCCGAGGGAGATCGCGGCGGCGGCGACGAGGAGCACGAGTCCGGTCCCAGCGGGTGCGAGGTCCACGAGAGTGGCCAGCGGCCAGAAGCCCTCGGGGGCGTCTCCGTTCAGCTCGGCGGCGGCGATCATCCGGCCGAGCCCGCCAAAGCCCTGCCCAAGCACCGTGCCCAGGAGCAGCGCGTAGCCCACCAGGGCAACGAGCCAGAACACCGGGCGGTTGAAGGGACGGCGTCGCAGCACGCTCCAGCAGAAGTAGGCCACGGTCGCCGAGACCAGCAGGGTCGTGGCGACTGTTGTGGAGCCCTCCAGGGTGAGCAGGAAGCGGGGCAGGGCGCTGAGGCCGGTGACAGTGATCCCGGCCGAATCGAACGTGCCGCCGGTGATCTGCGCGGTGCCGGCGGACGCGGACGGCGGCAGGGGCGCATCCGCGAACAGCGTGACGACGAACCGGTCCTGCAGGAGCTGCCCGATCAGGATGGCGGCTCCGATGCCGGTCCCCAGGAGGCCCCAGATCAGGGCGCCGCCGAGAATCAGCCAGGTGAGAACCCGGCCGAGCCGTCGTTCCAACCGGGCCGTACGGTGCGCCTTGTCGGCGAGGGTGGTCTTCGCCATCAGCTTCTCCTAACGATTATCGATATGTGGACAGGGTCAGAACATATCGATTATCGTTGCGGCACGCAAGGGTGCCCGTCGAGTTGCCCCGGTGCGGTCGAAATGCCCCGCTACGCGGGGGCAACTCGTCCGATTGGGGGCAGGTCGGGGGAAACACCCCGGGCGCCCGGGGCGCGGCGGGCGATGCCGGAGACCTTGCGGGTCACATCCGTCACGCCCACGGCGAACAGAGGCACGCATCCGGGCTTGCGCTGGTTACTCTCTTTGTATCGGTGCCATAACCGCCCTGGCGCCAAGGGAGTGTTCATATGTTTGAGAGATTTACCGACCGAGCTCGTCGTGTCGTCGTCCTGGCCCAGGAAGAGGCCAAGATGCTCAACCACAACTACATCGGAACCGAGCACATTCTGCTCGGGCTCATCCACGAGGGTGAAGGCGTGGCCGCCAAGGCCCTGGAGAGCCTCGGCATCTCGCTGGATGCCGTGCGCGAACAGGTGCAGGACATCATCGGCCAGGGGCAGCAGCAGCCGACCGGGCACATCCCGTTCACGCCGCGCGCCAAGAAGGTCCTCGAACTGAGCCTTCGCGAAGCGTTGCAGTTGGGCCACAATTACATCGGAACCGAGCACATCCTGCTCGGGCTCATCCGCGAGGGCGAGGGCGTTGCCGCCCAGGTGCTGGTCAAGCTCGGCGCCGACCTCAACCGGGTGCGCCAGCAGGTCATCCAGCTCCTTTCCGGCTACCAAGGAAAGGAGCAGGTGCAGGTGGGCGCGAACGAGACCGCAGCCAACCCGGCGGGCAGCCAGATTCTGGACCAGTTCGGGCGCAACCTCACCCAGGCGGCGCGCGACAACAAACTCGACCCGGTGATCGGGCGCGAGAAGGAGATCGAGCGGGTCATGCAGATCCTCTCCCGCCGTTCGAAGAACAACCCCGTGCTGATCGGTGAACCCGGCGTCGGCAAGACGGCCGTCGTCGAGGGCCTCGCCCAGGCGATTGTCAAGGGCGATGTTCCCGAGACGCTGAAGGACAAGCAGCTCTACTCGCTCGACCTCGGCTCGCTGATCGCCGGCAGCCGCTACCGCGGTGACTTCGAGGAACGCCTGAAGAAGGTCACCAAGGAGATCCGCACCCGCGGCGACATCATCGTGTTCATCGACGAGATCCACACCCTCGTCGGAGCCGGTGCCGCCGAGGGCGCCATCGACGCGGCCTCGATCCTGAAGCCCCTGCTCGCCCGCGGCGAACTGCAGACGATCGGTGCGACCACGATCGACGAATACCGCAAGCACTTCGAGAAGGACGCCGCTCTCGAGCGCCGCTTCCAGCCGATCCAGGTCGCCGAGCCGTCGCTGCCCCACACGATCAACATTCTCAAGGGTCTGCGCGACCGGTACGAGGCGCACCACAAGGTGTCCATCACCGATGGCGCCCTCGTGGCCGCGGCCAACCTCGCCGACCGCTACGTCTCCGACCGGTTCCTGCCCGACAAGGCCATCGACCTGATCGACGAGGCCGGCGCACGCCTGCGCCTCTCGATCCTGTCCAGCCCGCCGGAGCTGCGCGAATTCGACGAGAAGATCGCCGTGGTGCGCGCCGCCAAGGAGACGGCGATCGAGGACCAGGACTTCGAGAAGGCAGCCGGCCTCCGCGACGAGGAGAAGAACCTGCTCGGCGAGCGTCTGCGCCTGGAGAAGAAGTGGAAGTCCGGCGACGTCAAGACCACCGCCGTGGTCGACGAGGGCCTGATCGCCGAGGTCCTGGCCCAGGCCACCGGCATCCCCGTGTTCAAGCTCACCGAGGAGGAGTCCTCGCGCCTCGTCTTCATGGAGAAGGCACTGCACCAGCGCGTCATCGGTCAGGAAGAGGCCATCTCGGCGCTCGCCAAGACCATCCGTCGCACCCGTGCGGGGCTGAAGGACCCGAAGCGTCCGAGCGGTTCGTTCATCTTCGCCGGCCCCACCGGTGTCGGCAAGACCGAGCTGGCCAAGGCGCTCGCCGAGTTCCTCTTCGACGACGAGGCCGCCATGATCTCGCTCGACATGAGTGAGTACGGCGAGAAGCACACGGTCTCGCGGCTGTTCGGTGCTCCTCCCGGGTTCGTCGGCTTCGAAGAGGGCGGCCAGCTCACCGAGAAGGTGCGTCGTAAGCCGTTCTCCGTGGTGCTGTTCGACGAGATCGAGAAAGCCCACCCCGACATCTTCAACTCGCTCCTCCAGATTCTGGAAGAGGGCCGGTTGACCGATGGCCAGGGTCGCGTGATCGACTTCAAGAACACCGTCATCATCATGACGACCAACCTCGGTACCAGGGACATCAGCGGCTCGCCCGTCGGGTTCCAGCTCGAGGGCGACACCGCCACCAGCTACGACAGGATGCGCGGAAAGGTGAACGAGGAACTGAAGAAGCACTTCAAGCCCGAGTTCCTCAACCGCGTCGACGAGATTATCGTCTTCCCGCAACTGTCCAAGCCGGAGCTGCTGCAGATCGTTGACCTGTTCATCAAGCGCCTGGGCGACCGGCTGCTCGACCGCGACATGACCATCGACCTGACCCTGGCGGTGAAGGAACACCTCATCGAGGTGGGCTTCGACCCCGCACTCGGCGCCCGGCCGCTGCGTCGTGCGATCCAGCGTGAGGTGGAGGACCGTCTGAGCGAGAAGATCCTGCACGGCGAGCTGAACGCCGGAGACCACGTGCACGTGGACTTCGTCGACGGGGAGTACGTGTTCACCACGACGAACCGCAACGAGTCCGTCTCGGTGGGCATCAACGCCGCCGCCGCGGTGGGAACCGGACCGGGCACGCCCGATCTGGCCATCACCAGCGACTAAGCAAGGGAGCACCACACGAACGGCCCGGCGGACATCCGCCGGGCCGTTCGTCGTCTCGCCCATAGAATTGGGCTTTGGGCAGAACTGAATCGGCCGCAGCGAGCGGCCAGGAGAGCGAGCGGACGTGACACACCAGGAGCTCATCGTGCGCCGGGCTCGGACCCGCGACGTGCCGCTCATCCAGGCCCTCGTCGAGCCCCTCGTGCAACAACGCATCCTGCTCGGTAAGGACCGCGTGGTCTTCTACGAGGCCGTGCAGGAATTCCGGGTGGTCGAGGACCTGGACGGGAACCTCGTCGGCTGCGGCGCCCTGCACGTGATGTGGGAGGATCTCGGCGAGGTGCGCACTCTGGCCGTGTCGGAGGACTGGGTCGGCAAGGGCGTCGGGCATGCGCTCATCGGTCGTCTGGAAGCCGACGCCAGGGAACTGGGCCTCAGCCGCCTGTTCTGTCTGACCTTCGAGGTGGAATTCTTCACCAGGAACGGCTTCGTCGACATGGGCACCGAAACTGTCGACCCGGCCGTGTACGCGGAACTGGTGCGCTCGCCCGACGAGGGTGTCGCGGAGTTCCTGGACCTCGCCCGCGTCAAGCCGAACACCCTCGGCAACACGCGGATGCTCAAGCGCCTGGCCTGATTCGATGCCGGCCCGCTCAGATGTGGGCCCGCTCGGCGTTTTTCTGCTCATCTGAGCATGTTCCCCGTCGCGTAACCAACCGGACATAGACGGTCGCTAGGCTGCCCCCCAAGCACTCTGGCCAACCTGCAACGTTCGTGCACCACGCCCGCCCCGCGCGGTTCGTGGCGTGCCCACTCGCACGTTCAGCGTGCCCACAAACCCGAGCTTCACCCTGCCTCTGCTCTGCCCTGCACCCTGTTTGCCACACCGTTCATCGCACCCATCCAGGAGACTCCATGTCGCTCGCACCACCCCGCCCGCTTCGGCTGGCCCTCGCCTCGCTGATCGGAGCGTGCCTGGCCGTCGCCCCGGTCGTGGCCGTCTCCGCCCAGGCCGTCCCCGCCGGCACCGGCGTCGTCATCAACGAGGCCTACCTCAGCGGCGGCAGCACAGACGCTGCATTCGCGAACAAGTTCATCGAGCTCTACAACCCCACGGATGCCGCGATCGACCTCTCGGCCTGGTCGCTGCAGTACCGCGAGGCCGACGGCACCGTCGCCGACAGCCCGAGTTTCGTCGCCCTGACCGGAACGATCCCGGCCAAGGGCTACTACCTCGTCTCCGGCGGCTCGAACGGCACCACCGGCGCGGCCCTCCCCACCCCGGACCAGACCTCGACCCTGGACCCGAGCGGCACCACCGGCACCCTGATCCTCGCCAAGTCCACCGCAGCACTCACCCTCGAGGCGGGCGACTCCGCCGCCAACCCCGACGTGATCGACCTGCTCGGCTACGGCGCCTCCCTCACCTTCGAGGGCGCCGTCGCCGGTGCTCCCGCCGACAACACCGACGTCAAGTCGTTCAACCGCACGTCGGGCATCGACTCCGACAGCAATGTCGCCGACTTCAGCCTGTCGGCCACGATCACCCCCACCGGTTCCGCCGGTGTCTCCCCGACGCCCTCCCCGACCCCCACCGTGACGCCGACGGCGACCCCGGTGCCCACCCCCGCACCGACGGGCACCCCGGCCCCGGTCGAGACCGTGGCGATCAACCAGATCCAGGGCACGACTGGCGTCAGCCCGCTGGCCGGCAGCACGGTCACCACGACCGGCGTAGTCACCGCAGCCTTCCCTACGGGCGGCTTCAAGGGCTTCTACCTGCAGACCCCCGGGACCGGCGGCGCGGTCGATCTCGCCACACACTCCGCATCCGACGGCATCTTTGTCTACACGAACGCGCTGGCGGCAGCCGTCGTCGCCGGCGACCATGTCTCGGTCACCGGCCTGGTCGGTGACTTCTACAACCTCACCCAACTGACCGTGGGCGCGCTCACCGATATTACCGTGCTGGACGGAACCGGAGTCGAGACCCCCGTGGCCGCGACGGTGGGCCTGCCGGCCACGGATGCCGACCGCGAATCGCTCGAGGGCATGCTGATCGCCCCGACCGGCGACTTCACGGTGACCAACAACTACACCACTAACCAGTACGGCGAGATCGGGCTCGCGTCCGGCACCACCCCGCTGGTCGGTGCCACTGTGACGGCCCGCCCCGGCACCGCGGAGTACACCGCGGCGGTCGCGGCGAACGCCGCCCGTGCCGTCACGCTGGACGACGGCGCGACAACGAACTACCTGAGCTCGGCCAACAAGGCCAAGCCGGTGCCGTACCTGTCAACCACAGCCCCTGTGCGCATCGGCGCCGCGGTGGCGTTCACCCGACCCGTCATCCTGGACTACCGCAACAACGCCTGGAAGTTCCAGCCCACCACCGAGCTGGTTCCTGCGAACGCCGACACCGTGCAGCCGGCCGCCTTCTCGAACACCCGCACCGATGCCCCCCGCGCGGTCGGCGGCGACGTCCGTCTGGCCAGCTTCAACGTGCTCAATTACTTCACCACCACCGGCGACGAGCTCACCGGCTGCACCTTCTACACCGACCGGGCCGGCGCGCCCACCACGGTGAATTCGGGCTGCGACGCCAGAGGGGCCGCCGACCAGGCCAACCTCGACCGCCAGCAGGCCAAAATCGTCGCCGCGATCAATGCCCTCGACGCCCACGTGATCTCGCTCGAGGAGATCGAGAACTCGGCAGCGTTCGGCAAGGACCGCGACACCGCGCTCGGCGACCTGGTCGGCGCGTTGAACGCCGACCTCGGCACCGAGGCGTGGGCCTTCGTCGCCTCCCCGGACGTCGTCCCCGCCGACGAAGACGTGATCCGCACGGCCTTCATCTTCAAGAAGGCCATCGTGGAAACCGTCGGCGCGTCCACCATTCTCACCGACGCCGCCTTCGACAACGCCCGCCAGCCCCTGGCGCAGTCCTTCCAGCTGGTCGGTGACTCTGGCAGCGCCTTCCAGGTGATCGTCAACCACTTCAAGTCCAAGGGCTCCGGCACCGGTGCCGACGCGGATGCCGGCGATGGCCAGGGCGCGTCCAACGCCTCCAGGGTCAAGCAGGCCACCGCTCTCGTGGCCTTCGCCGACGCACTGAGGACCGACACGGGCATCGACCGGGTGTTCCTCACCGGCGACTTCAACGCCTACGACATGGAAGACCCGATCAAGGTCATCACCGACGCCGGCTACCTGAGTCAGGAAGCCAAGAGCGGCGAATACACCTACGCGTTCGGTGGCACCGTCGGCTCGCTCGACCACGTGTTCGCCTCACCCGAAGCAAACGCGACGGTCACCGATGTGGACGTCTGGAACATCAACTCCGTCGAGTCCGTCGCCCTCGAGTACAGCCGGTACAACAACAACGTCACCGACTTCTACGTCGCCGACGCGTACCGCTCGTCCGATCACGACCCGGTTGTCGTGGGCCTCAATGTCGCCACCGCCCCGCCCGTGGACATCAACCTGCTCAATATCAACGACTTCCACGGCCGGATCGACAACAACACCGTGAAGTTCGCCGGAACGGTCGAGCAGCTTCGGGCCGAATACGGCGATGCGGCGACGCTGTTCCTCTCCGACGGTGACAACATCGGCGCCTCGCTCTTCGCGTCGTCATCGCAGCAGGATCAGCCGACCATCGACGTGCTCAACGCGCTCGGCCTCGACGCGTCGGCCGTGGGTAACCACGAATTCGACCAGGGTCTCGCCGACCTCACCGGCCGGGTCTCCGAGGCCGCCGACTTCGATTACCTCGGTGCGAACGTCTACCTCTCAGGGACCGAAACGCCTGCCCTGCAGGAATTCACGCTGCTCGAGATCGGCGACATCACCGTCGGTGTCATCGGCGCCGTCACCGAAGAGACCCCGACCCTGGTCTCACCGGGCGGGATCTCCACCATCGAGTTCGGCGACCCTGTCGCCGCGGTCAACCGCGTTGCCGCTCAACTCACCGATGGCGACCCCGCCAACGGCGAGGCGGATGTGCTGATCGCCGAGTACCACGAGGGCGCCGGCGCCGGCACGCCGGACAACGCCACTCTCGAGGACGAGCTCAAGCTTGAAGCCGCCTTCACCGACATCGTGACGCTGACCGCGGCCTCGGTGGACGCGATCTTCACCGGGCACACCCACAAGCAGTACGCGTGGAACGCCCAGGTGCCCGGAGCGGCTACCGGAGTCACCCGTCCGGTGCTGCAGACCGGCAGCTACGGTGAGAACATCGGTCAGGTCGTGCTCCGCTACGACCCGTCCACCGGTGAGACCACCACCGTGAAGAACCAGAACGTGAAACGCTCCACCATCGCCGACGGCGACCTGGTCTCCGCGTACCCGGCCGTCGCCACGGTCAAGGCCATCGTGGACGCCGCCGTCGCTGAGGCGGCTGTGATCGGCAACAAGCCCGTCGGTAGCGTCAGCGCCGACATCAGCCGGGCCTGCCTGGGCGGAACGAGCCCGTGCGCGGAGAACCGTGCCGCGGCATCCACCCTGGGCACCCTCGTGGCGAACTCTCTGCGCGAGTCGCTGGCTGACCCGCTCGTCGGCGGTGCCGAGATCGGTATCGTCAACCCGGGCGGCCTGCGCGCCGACCTGCTCACTGCACCGGATGGCGTTGTCACCTACGCCGAAGCGAACGCCGTGCTGCCGTTCCTGAACAACCTCTGGACCACGACCCTCACCGGGGCCCAGTTCAAGGTCGCCCTCGAACAGCAGTGGCAGACGGATGCGACCGGAGCGGTGCCCAGCCGGCCGTACCTGCAGTTGGGGCTCTCCGACAACGTGAACTACACGTTCGACGCCAGCCGCGGAGCCGGTGACCGCATCACGGGAATCTGGATCGACGGATCCCCAATCGACCTGGACCGCGCCTACCGGGTCGGCTCGTTCAGTTTCCTGCTCCAGGGCGGCGACAACTTCCGGGAATTCGCCAAGGGAACGAACACCAGGGACTCCGGTCTGGTCGACCGGGACGCCTGGATCTCCTACATCACCGCCAACAGCCCGCTGACCCCGACGTTCGCGGCAGCTCAGGCAGCCGTGACCGGTGTTCCGACCGCCGCAGTGAAGCCCGGCGACTCCGTGACCTTCGGTGTGTCACAGCTGAATATCACCTCGCTGGGAGCTCCGAAGAATAGCCAGCTCGCCATCGCTTGGGGCGACAGCAGCACGGTCTTCGGGCCGACGAGCATCAACGCGACGGGAGCGGCGACGGTGACCGTGACGGTGCCCGACGATGCCGTCGCCTCGAGCGAACTCACCCTGACGGCCAAGGAGTCCGGCACCGTGGTGCGCGTGCCCCTGGCCGTCACCGTGACCGAGCCGACCCCGGAGCCGACCCCGGTCCCGACGACGGAGCCTCCGACGGAGCCGACCCCGGTCCCGACGACGGAGCCTACGACGGAGCCGACCCCGGTCCCGACGACGGAGCCTACGACGGAGCCGACCCCGGTCCCGACGACGGAGCCTACGACGGAGCCGACCCCGGTCCCCACGACGGAGCCGACCCCGGTTCCGACGACCGGTCCGACCGGTCCCGGTGTTCCGACGGCTCTCCCGACGACGGCAGCGGAAACTGCCCTGACGGCGATCCTGAAGAACAAGATCACCAGCAGTGACTCCTCGGTTGCCCCCGGCGGCCGGGTCGCCATCACCGTGGGCGCCGGATACGCCGGCCAGTACGTATCCGTCTGGGTCCGTTCCACGCCGGTCAACCTCGGTGGGTGGCAGCAGGTCAGTGCCGCGGGCACCGTGAGCGTGGTGCTGCCGACCGATCTCGCCGCAGGCAGTCACCGCCTGATCGTCCAGGATGCGGCGGGCGCGGTGATCGGCTGGACCGACCTCACCGTCGCCGCGGCGGGCGGTAGCGCTGCCGGCCTCGCCCAGACCGGGCTGGACGCCAGCCCGTGGCTGGCCGGCGGCGCCGTGCTGCTGCTGCTCGGTGCCGTGCTCATGCGTCGTCGCCGGATTCCTATGGATTCGTAGCCGACACGCAGCGCGATACCGGCGGCGCCGGTGGACCTCGCTAGCCTTGGATCATGTCGACGACCAAACATCCCGTCGGCCCCCAGGCCAGCAGTGTCTACCGGCGCCGCCGTCTCGTGGTGGGGCTCGGCGTTCTCGCTGTCCTGGCCATCATCCTGCTGATCTTCTTTCGGCCCGGCAGCGGGGACGACCCGGCCGCCGGCCCGTCCCCGGCGACGACCGCCGATCCCGCCGCCGACCCCGCGGCCACCGCCGGCGGCGATCCCGCGACCACCGCGTGCGATCCCGCCACTGTGCAGGTCGAGGCGATCACCGACCAGGGCTCCTACGACCCGGACGACGATCCGGAACTCTCGCTGAGCGTGACCAACACCGGCACCACGCCCTGTGACCTGAACGCCGGCTCCTCCACCCAGGTGTTCACGATCACCAGCGGTGCGGATGTGTACTGGACGTCCACCGACTGCCAGAGCGACGCGGCTGACGCCACCGTGACCCTGGAACCGAACGTCGCCGTCAGCACCAAGACCCCGCTCACCTGGGACCGCAGCCGGTCTAGCCCGGAGACCTGCGAGATCACCGAGCGGGAGGCCGTGCCGGCCGAGGGCGCGTCGTATTACCTCACGGTCAGCGTGGGCGGCGTCGAGTCCGCCAGCCCTACCCAGTTCCTGCTGAACTGAGGCCTGGCCGGCCTTCCCAGCGGTGTTCGCTCCGGGCTGAGACTTCGAGTGGCCCCTCTCCGGCGGTGAATGATTGAATGGAGCACGTGACAGACGCGACTGCAGATACCCGATCAGATGCCCTGGCCAGCGCCCTGGCCAAGCAGGATGTAGCGGCGGTGGCCTACGCGCTCCGCAACGATGTGGTGATCGCGCCGTTGCTCGTGGTCAAAGGCTCCGCCGAGCAGGTGCGGGTCTTCGGACGGGAGGGCAGCGACAAGCGCACCCTGCTGCTTTTCTCCTCCGGCGAGAACTACGCCCGCATGATCCCCGACGAGGTCGATCCGCAGGTGATGGTCGCCGACGGCCAGTGGCTGAGGGAGTTCCTCACCGTGCACAGCGAAACCCTGGAGATGGTGTTCTTCGACGTGGCCGGCCCCGCCGTGATGCAGGCGGCCCCGGTCGACCTGCTGCGCGCCCTCGGACCGATCGGGAACGACAGCGCCGACCCGGACGAGCCAGACCCCGGCCCGTAGCCGTCTGAGCCTGACGGGTTACCGGAAGGCGTCATCCAGTTCGGCGTCGCGCCGGGAAATGCCGGTGCCCAGCGCCCGGTTCACCGCGGTCTGCACGGTGCTGCTTGAGGCGTCGATGCGGGTGCTGAACCCCATCCGGGCGGCCTCGGCGGCGCGCTGCTTGGCGGCGGATACCGGACGGATCTCACCGGCCAGGCTGATCTCGCCAAACGCGACCACGTTGTGGGCGATGGGCTCGTCCTTGAGCGCCGATGCGACCGCGATCGCGATGGCCAGGTCAGCGGCCGGTTCCACCAGCCGAACCCCGCCCACCGTGGACACGTACACGTCTTTCTTCGACAGCGGGTAGCCCGCCCGCTTTTCCAGCACGGCCAGCAGCATCGCCACGCGGGAGCCGTCCACCCCGTTGGTCACCCGGCGCGGGTTGGGCATGGCCGTGTCGATCACCAGCGCCTGCACCTCCACCGGCAGGGCGCGGCGGCCCTCCATCGCCACGGTCACACAGGTGCCGGAGACCGCTGCGGTGCCGCGGCTGAGGAACAGCCCGCTCGGGTCGGCGACCTCACTGATGCCGTCTCCGGTCATCTCGAAACATCCCACTTCGTCGGTGGAGCCGAATCGGTTCTTGAGGGCCCGCACGAACCGCAGCGCGGTGTACCGGTCGCCCTCGAACTGGCAGACCACATCCACCAGGTGCTCGAGAAGCCGGGGGCCGGCGATGGTGCCGTCTTTGGTGACGTGGCCCACCAGCAGCACCGGCAGGTTGCGGTCCTTGGCCAGACGGATGAGCGTGGACGCGACCTCGCGCACCTGGCCGGGCTGTCCGGCCTGGCCGTCGTTGAGGGAGCTGGACACCGTCTGCACGGAGTCGATGATGACCAGGTCGGGCTTGACCGCGTCGATCTGGCCGAGGATGGTGGCCAGGTCGGTCTCTGCGGCGATGAAGAGCTCCGGCTGCAGCGCGCCGGTGCGTTCGGCGCGCAAGCGCACCTGCGACACCGACTCCTCGGCGCTCACGTAGAGCACCCGGGACTTGGCCACGGCCGCCTTGGACGCCACCTCGAGCAGCAGGGTGGACTTGCCCACCCCGGGCTCGCCGCTGAGCAGGATCACCGAGCCGGGCACGATGCCGCCGCCGAGAACCCGATCGAACTCGTTGATGCCGGTGGGCCAGTGCGCAACGGCCGTCGTGTCGACGTGGGTGATCGGTCGGGCCACGCCGGTGCCGCTCACGACAGACGGGGTGACGGACCGGCTGATTCCGGTCTTCTCAGCGGCTTCGACCACGGTGCCCCACTGCTGGCACTCGCCGCAGCGGCCCGCCCATTTCAGCGTGGTCCAGCCACATTCGGTGCAGCGGAAGTTCGAGACGGGTTTAGCCATGTCAGCGAGCCTAGCTGCGGCCACCGACACCGATGACTCAGGCCGGGGCGTCCTGGGGAATCCGGTGCGCCACGACGGTGCTGAGCTCGGGTAGGAACGCGTCGGCCCAGATGCGGTAGCCGCGGTCGTTCGGGTGGAACATGTCGTTGGCGACCTGAGTGAACACGCTCCGCCAGCCCTCACGGTGGGTGGTCGCGTGCAACGGCGCCACGGTGAGACCGTGCTCCGCCGCCACCTCGCGCACGATCCGGTTCGCCACGGCAACCTTGCGCTCGTTGTGCGGCAGGTGGAAACACGGCAGGTCGGCCACGAGTGCGTGCGGCGGCAGGGCCGCGAACACCTCCCGGATGCCGGACTCGAAGGTGGCCGCATCCCACTGGGCGATGTCGTTGGCGCCGATGGCAACCGTGACGAAATCGGGCTGCAGCTTGGCGAAGCGCGGCAACTGGTCGCGCACGGCGAGCCCGACGGTGGCGCCGGAAACGCTGAGGTTGATCACCCGCAGGGTGCGGCCGGTGGCCAGACGGATGTGGTCGGCCAGGATGCCGACGTAGCCGCGGTTGGGCGCGCTGGCACCGATGCCCTGCGCGGCGCTGTCGCCGATGGCCACGTAGAGCAGGTCACCCTTCTCCTTGGCGTGCGTGCGCCACCAGAGCGAGTTGATCGGCAGGGTCTCGTTGAGCTCGGCAGCGCTGGCGGCCAGGTTGCGCTGGAATCGCCGGTAGGCGAACGAGGCCGCGGCGCCAAGGCCGGCGGTCGTGGCCACGGCGCCGGCGGCGATGGTGAAGGTGCGGGAGAGGGTGCTGTCATCTGTCACCCCGAGAGAGTACCCCCGGGCTCTGACAATTGCACGGATTAGCGCGAGACCCCGTCTCTCAACTACACTCTCTCTCGGTACCGTGTCCGAGCGGCCGAAGGTGCAACTCTCGAAAAGTTGTGTGGGGGAGACTCCACCGTGGGTTCAAATCCCACCGGTACCGCCACGAAAAACCCCTGGTAAAACAGGGGTTTTTTGCATTTATCGCACGGGCGTGGTGCAGCGCTGGTGCAAGTCTCGAGCGAGACTTCGCAACCTAAGGGAGTGGGGGCTCAGTTCGACCAGGAAACTCTGAAGGAACGAATGCCGCGTCGCTCGGGTGGTGAAAGAGGTGTTTGGTCGCGGTCTCAGTAGTCGCCCGGTTGAACTGCTTCTCGAGGTGGGAGGTTCCCGGACCCGTCTGATCGAGGACACCCAGTTCTGTGAGCCGCCGCTCGTCGAGGTCGGATGGGAGACTTCCCATCTTCAAGCCGAGCTTGCGAGCGACCGGATAGAGGACCTCTTTTGCCACAGCAAACGGGGCGCCGGCCCAAAGTCCCGCGTCGTAATTGAGCGGCCGAATCGAACTTACCGGCGAGTCGGACGTAATGAGCGAGCGATGGGTGAACCGCACCAGATCCCATGGCCGCCCCATCAGCTGAGGCATCCATTCTTCGGCGAGCGTCGCGATCTGATGCGCGTGCATGTCAACTGGTGTCATCGCGGAGCCGTCGGCGTTGATACCGTTGGCCCCCGACGCCTCTGAGGCAATTCGAAACCGGGGCCCTCTGAGCAGCTGTAAAGCGATGAAGAACGACAACTGCCGTCGATCGTCGAACGGCAACGGCCACTCGCCGGCAATGATCCTTTTGAAGATCGCAGCAGCGTCACCCTCGACTGGGCTGAAGGCCGATTCGAGCGCGAGCGGCCCGAAATCATGGTCTGGTGCAAGCCGGTAGAAGTGGGTCTTGCTCGCTGCCTTCCGGACCACGGTGGAAAATCGTCTTCCGTCAGATAGTTGAATGGCGGTGAGCTGCTCGGACATCGCGAATTCTCGTAGATAGAACTGCGGGACAACGTGGTGGCGTTTCGGATGGTCAGGCATTGCAGTCTTCTCCGAAAACCTTCCACGTTGCGAAACTGACGTGTCGACTTGAGCAACACCCCCAGGTCTTAGGAGGCTAGCCCACCGCGCTCGACAGCCGACGCCCAGACCCAGGCGCGGTGCAGGCCGCGATGTTCCCACTCCACGTACACCGCGCGTGGGGTCCACGCCAGCGCATGACCCTGGATGTGTGCAGGTACTGCGGGAAGCCTCACCCAGGCTAGGACGGGGATCGGTTCGGTGGCCAGAGTCGCTGGGAGGCGGCCCAGCTCCTCCGGCGTAAGGCTGAACGGCCGAGGGGTGAACTCGTCCCCGTAGTCGGGTTCGACCTGCTTGAGACTGTCGGCCTGAACTGAGGGCGCCGGGTTGGGGCCGCTCGGGTATCTCTCGTTCGCTCCCATGCTTACATTGGAACATGCGTTCTAATGTGTTGGAAGCGCAAAAAACGCGCCAGGCCATCGGTCTCTCCAGTCAGCGAAGGCGACTGCGTGAAGCGCGGCGTCGTCCTTGGCCGGGAACGATGCGGTCAACGGCTATCTTTCGCCCTTGGGCGCAGGGCCGGCAAGAGACGTGCGGTGGCGGTTCGATCCGGCTGGCTGCCCGATTCGAGCGTATGCGCCCATGTCGGTCGCACAGCGGTCCTTGGGCCACATGCCTCCGGCGGGGAGTAACTCTGCAATAAGGTTTGGGCATGCTGAAACTCGCTGTCGATACATGGCTTGGGCTGACCGCGACTGCGTGGGACGGTATAGCTGCTATCGCGACCGTTGCAGCGTTCGGCGCCGCAATCCTAGGCGCCTTCTTGGTGCTTCGCCAGCTGAATCAAGCGCGAGACCTCGCTGAAGATCAGGCTCGACCGTACCTTGTCGCGCTGATCGAGGAATCAGCGGCAGATTGGACTCTCGCCGATTTCGTGGTGCGAAACATCGGGCAGACCGCTGCCCGAAACCTAACGATCTCAATCGACCCGCCGTATCTGCGGGCGCATGAGCTGGGGGAGGGGAATCGATTCATGGACGCCAAGTTCATCTCGGGGCTAACAAGTGTCTTACCTCCTGGCGGTGAGGTTCGTACGTACTTGGATTCATCACGCAAAATGCACGCGCGGATGACCAGCGATTCGGCACCTACGCGTCCGTTCACCGCGACACTGCGCTATCGAGACCGGCTCAAGAGGGAGATCATTGAGTCGTTTGAGATTGACCCTCAGGAGGGCCTAGCGGGAGTTTCCTAGCTATCTCAGGGACGCCAGACTGCGCCGAATTGAATTCCGGTGTTGGTCTGGCGTTCTTCGGCGTGGTGGCGTGACTTTTGGTCCGTGAGAGCGTATGACCTAAAGTATGGCTAGTTTGTATAAGAAGACCATCAATGGGAAGCCGTACTGGTACTTGAGGGAGATGGCCCGTGTCGACGGCAAGCCCAAGATGGTCTCCGAACGCTATCTGGGGTCAGCGGCCGATATTGCGGCGTTGCATGACGGGCGCGAGGCCAAATCGTTGCCGTCGAAGTCGCAGCACCTGGGCTTTGGAGACACGGCCGCGGTCTGGGAGATTCTGAACCGGCTCGACGTGGCTGGGATCATCGACGATGTCGTCGGCGCGCGCCGCAGTGACGCGGGAGCGTCAGTGGGGACCTATCTGGTGCTGGCTGCGCTGAACAGGGTCGTGGCCCCGACGTCGAAGCTGGGCTTTGCGGAGTGGTGGAAAAGCACCGCCGCGGACCGGTTCACGAAGGTGCCGGCTGGCGTGTTGGATCATCGTCGGTTCTGGGACGCGATGCATAAAGTCACCGGGGACCAGCTCGCTGAGATTGAGCAGCGACTCGCGGTGGCGATGATCACCACGTTCGACCTGGATATTTCGGCGTTGGCGTTGGATATGACCAACTTCGCGACCTACATCGATTCCGCTAACGACAAGGCGCCCATCGCTCAGCGCGGCAAAGCGAAGCAGAAACGCACCGACCTGCGCCTGGTCGGTCTGGGTTTAGTCGTCACCCGTGATGGCGGCGTGCCTCTGGTCGCCCACGCTTACCCCGGAAACCGGCCCGACGTGACCCAGTTCCCACTGATGATCGACCTCCTCAGCGCCCGCCATGCAGCCCTCGCTGCCCAAGCCGGACGAGTGGCGCCAGCAGAGATGACGGTCGTCTTCGACGCCGGCCAAAACTCTCTGAGCAACTTCGCCCACGTCACCGCCACCGGTCTCTCTTTCGTGGGGTCCATCCCACCATCCGTCGTCGCCGATCTGCTTGCCCTGCCCGCGAGCGAGCGCCGCGTCGTCGATAAGGCCCGATTCGGCGGGCTCAGCGCGGTCGAGACCCGCCGAACGGTTTACGGCTCTGAACGGCGTGTGATTCTCACGCACTCCCCGACCCTGCACGACAAACAAGCCGTCGGATTCGTGCAAACCCTCCACAAAGCCCACGGCCTCCTGACTGAACTCGCCGCGACGCTGGCGCGTGGGAAAACCCGGCGCAGCACCGACCAAGTCACCGAGGAAATCCGAAGCATCACCCACGACTCCTGGGTTCGCCGCGTCCTGAACTGGGACCTGACCGGCAGCACGCCAGCCACGCATCAGCTCACGTTCACGGTCGATGATGACGCCCGCCTCGCGTTGGAGACAGAGGTGTTTGGCAAGCGCGTCCTCGTCACCGACCAGGACGAGTGGCCGATCGCTGATGTCGTGGCAGCCTACCGATCACAATCTGACGCGGAGTTCAGTTTCCGCCAGCTCAAAGACCCCCACGTGGTGTCGTTCTCGCCCATGCATCACTGGACCGAGCACAACATCCGCGTGCACACCTTCACCTGTGTCCTGGCACTGCAAATCGCGCACCTCATGCGACGCCAAACAGAGCAGGCAGGCCTGCACCTCTCGGTCCGGGAGCTCCTCGACCAGCTCGAGAAGATCCAAGAGACCCTCATGATCTACTCCTCGACCGGTGGGCGTCCCAAAGCGCGCCGAATGCTCACCACGACGACCCCCACCCAGGACCAACTCGCCGAGATCTTCAACCTCGACCAGTGGGCCCCGAAGAAAAGTTAGGTCATACACAACCCAGCCGCCAAAACCAGAGTTGACCAGCACTTCTGGAACTCTGACCGAGGCTAGCTAGGAAACTCCCGCTAGGTACTATCCGCACCGATGTCCATGGCTTGCATCACATTGCCAAGAGCTTGCGAGCTTGGACGAGTCAGCAGGGCGTCAACAGCTACTGAGGCATCCGTTCATTCGGCGGGTTGATCCTCGCCGACGGTGATGCGCCTACGCTGCCGCCCCCGCGTCGAGATGGCGGTCGTCATGCGTCAGCGGCGATCCTCGAAGGGGTCGATCTGTGAACGCCATGCAGGGGGCAGATGAACGATATTCGGATGCCGTCGCTGGTCGTCCCGAATGGCACGGGTTCGCAGTCGCGGCCGCACTCAGGGCAGGTGCGGTAGTTGCCGTCGGCAGAACCAACATCGATCACGGCGCTATGCCCCCCACTAGCTGGGCATACTTCCCGACGCCGCTGAGCGCCGAATGAAGGGTCTGACGGGACACGCTCAGGTCTCTGGCTACCCGGGACTTCGCGACGCCGCTGTTGACGCATTCCCGGGCTAAGGAGATCTGTTCCGGCGAGAGCTTCGGTGACTTCTCGTACTTACCAGCGGCCTTTGCTAGTGCGATGCCCTCAAGTTGCCGCTCTCGGATGGATTCACGTTCCAGCTCGGCGAACGCTGCGAAGATCGTGATCATCGCCCGGCCCTCCTTCGTCGAGACGCTTAGCTGAGGCGTGTCTACGAAATCGACCGCGACTTCTTTGCCGAGCATCTCGTCGATGATCGCGAGCAGGTCTCGGGTGTTTCTCGCGAGACGATCTATGCTCTTGACGCGTATCGTGTCGCCGGGCTGCGCGAAGGCCATAAGCGTTCGCAGCTTCTCCCGGTCGTCGCGGTTTTTTCCTGACACCTTTTCTTCGACGAGCACGTCAACGCCGTCCAGCGCGTCGCGCTGGCGGTCCAGGTTCTGATCAGTCGAGCTCACGCGTGCGTAGCCGTAGACCCTTCCTGATCTGACGGTCGAACGCTGTTTAGTCACGTCTTAGACCTCCGCGCACTACTGTCAAATGACACCTTGTGAGTACTTCATTTTACGCGGTCTAACGCGGTAGGGGCAAGTGTCCACCAGGTACACCCTGATGGACGTAGGCCAGTGGGTGACGTGGCACCGCCGCACCGCCAGAGAGCAAGGTTCGCTCGCCGACCTTCAGCACGGTGCCAAGACAGGTCGAAAAGGAGTTGGCCGCAGCGTTGGAATCGCACCCTCGGCGCCGGGATCGCACACATTCACGCCCGCCAGCGGCGCTCGAACCTCTTTGCTGGTGAGAGAATCAACGATTCTGGCCCAACTGATTGACCGCGGACTTGCCCGTCCAGCGCGGCCGTGGAGCACCGTGATCGACCGCGGACTTGTCCGTCCAGCGCGGCCGTGGAGCACCGTGATCGACCGCCGGTAGCCTTGGACTCGCACCCACCGCGAATAAGTCGCGCCTGAGCGCGGAGGAGAACACCACAGATGAGCCAGCGACAGACACGAACCACCAACCCCGGCGCGAAAATGGTGGCGTAACAGTGGCACTCAGAAAGTCGGACCTATATAGCTCACTCTGGGCCGGCGCTGACGAGCTCCGCGGCGGCATGGACGCCAGTCAGTACAAGGATTATGTGCTCACGCTCTTATTCGTGAAGTTCGTCTCGGACAAGGCTAAAGCCGATCCGTACGCGGACGTCGAGGTACCGAAGGGTGGCTCGTTTGGCGACCTCGTGGCGCTCAAGGGTAAGCCGGACATCGGAGAACAGGTTAATGTCGCTGTTCGCAAGCTCGCCGATGCCAACGACCTGCAGGGCGTCATCAACAACGCTGACTTCGATGACCCAGACAAGCTCGGCAAGGGTAAGGAACTCGTCGACCGCTTGACCAAGCTGATCGGTATCTTCCAGGATCTCGACTTCACCGGATCTCGCGCCGAGGGGGATGACCTGATGGGCGATGCTTACGAATACCTGATGCGGCACTTCGCCAGCGAGTCGGGCAAAAGCAAGGGCCAGTTCTATACGCCTGCGGAAGTCTCGCGTGTGATGGCCGCGCTCATCGGCATCAAGCCGAACACGCCGAAGGCTGCGACTGTCTACGACCCGACCTGTGGGTCTGGCTCGCTGCTTCTAAAGGTGGCAGACGCTGCGCCGAACGGCCTGACAATCTACGGCCAGGAGAAGGATAACGCCACTCGTGCTCTCGCGGTAATGAACATGGTGCTGCACGGAAACGCGACTGCGGATGTCCGTCAGGGCGACACGATCACCAGCCCACAGTTCCGAAAGGGCAATGAACTCCAGACCTTCGATTACCTCGTCGCCAACCCACCGTTCAGCGTGAAGTCGTGGAATAACGGCCTGGAGAATGAATATGGCCGTTTCGACGGTTACGGCCGCCCACCGGAGAAGAACGGCGACTATGCCTTCCTGCTCCACATGATTAAGAGCCTCAAGAGCACGGGCAAGGGTGCGGTTATCCTGCCACACGGTGTTCTCTTCCGCGGCAATTCTGAGGCGACAATCCGCAAGCAACTGGTCAAGCGCGGATACATCAAGGGGATTATCAGCCTCCCGGCTAACCTCTTCTATGGCACTGGTATCCCCGCCTGCATCATCGTGTTGGACAAGGAGAATGCCCAAGCGCGCACCGGCATCTTCATGCTCGACGCCAGCAAAGGTTTCACCAAGGACGGCAACAAGAACCGTTTGCGCCCGCGCGATATGCACGCGATCATCGACATCTTCAACAGGCAAACCGAGGTTGAGCGCTACTCGCGCATGGTGCCGCTCCGCGAGATTGCTGATCCGAAGAACGACTACAACCTCAACATCCCGCGCTACGTCGATAGTTCGGAGCCCGAAGACATTCAAGACCTGCATGCCCACCTCAAGGGCGGTGTTCCGAACCGCGATCTCGATGACCTTCAGCCGTACTGGGCGGCTTTCCCAGGGCTGCGCTCGGCACTCTTCAAACCGCTCCGGGCTGGGTATAGCGAGTTGGCCGTCAACAAGAGTGAGGTTGAGAGCGCGATTACGGACTCGGCAGATTACGACGTCTTCGTGGGCCGCAGCATCGGCGCCGTGAAACAATGGTGGGATACCCACGCGGCACTGCTTCAAGGCATCTCGAGCACCACGCGCCCATCCGACCTGATCGCCGAACTCGGTAGTACTTTGCTCGACGCCTTCCGCTCTCGCCCGCTCATCGACGAGTACGGCGTGTACGAGCAGCTCATGAGCTATTGGAACGACGTCATGCATGACGACGCCGCTTTAATCATGGGCGAGGGGTGGGACGGCGCGGCCAAGCCGAGGTCGGCACGGATACTCGGATACGACAAGAACAAGAAGCCGAAATACGAGCCAGCGCACATCGCATTCGGCACGGGCGTCGACGCTGACCGCTGGGTCATGGACCTGATTCCGCCGGAGATCATCGTTGCCCGTTACTTCGCCAAGGAATGGGCTGACGTCCAGGTCCTTAACGCGGCATTCGAGGAAGTAGGTCAGGTGCTCGAGGAGTATGTCGAGGAGCATGCGGTCGAAGCAGGAATGCTGTTTGAAGCTACCGACGACGACGGCAAGGTCACGAACAAGACAGCCACAGATCGTTTGAAGGCGGCCAGAGCAGAATCCGCTGACCGCGAGGAGCTAGGAGGCCGCTGAACAACTTTGGGTGCGGGTGTCGCTTATTTAAGGCGCGCCTGCGGCGGGTCGGCTCTTGGTCGTTAAGACTGGGGTGATGCAGGGTTGTGATGATGGTCAGCGTGAGATTTACGATGTCGATGCCGTAGCGGGGCACTTGCTTCCGCCTGGATCGGTGTTCGCTTTCCTTGCAGCGCACCGTCGGGAGCTGTTTCCCGATGATGCGTTTGCGGACTTGTTTTCCTCGCAGAACGGCCGCCCGTCAATACCGGCGGACGTGATCGCGTCGGTGATGGTGTTGCAAACACTGCACAACCTTTCCGACAGGGAAGCGGCCGAGGCGTTGACGTATGACCTGCGGTGGAAAGCCGCCTGCGGGTTCGCGCTGACTGAAACCTCTTTCCACCCGACCGTGCTGGTCTATTGGCGCAAACGCTTGGCTGCCAGTGACCGGCCGCACCGCATTTTTGAGGCCGTGACCGCGGTCATTGCCCAGTCCGGAGCATTGTCGGGGCGCAAACGCCGGGCGTTGGACTCAACAATTTTGGAGGATGCGGTTGCCCGGCAGGACACCGTCACGCAGCTGGTCGGACAGATCCGCCGTGTTGGCCGGGAGATCCCCGGCGCGGACGTGAGCGTCGCCGGCTTGACCGGCCATGATTACTCCCAGCCGGGCAAGCCCGACATTGCGTGGGACGACCGCGACGCCCGCGACGAGCTCGTCTCCCGCCTGGTCACCGATGCTCTCGCTCTGCTGGGCAGCATCAACGTCCATATCCTCAACAAGAAGCAGCAGGAAACCGTCGCGCTGCTTGCCTTGGTCGCCGGCCAAGACGTGGAACCCGCCGACGGGTCCGACGGGACCGACGGGCGGTGGCGGATCGCCCGCCGGGTCGCTCCCGACCGGGTGATTTCCACCGTCGATCCTGATGCCCGCCATGCGCACAAGAGCCGCCAGAAAAAGATCGACGGCTATAAAGCCCACGTCAACGCGGAGCCCGACACCGGGTTGGTGACGGCGGCAATGCTCACGAAAGCCTCTGGTTCGCAAAACAGCGACGCGGCTCGCGGCGGCGAGCTGCTCGCGGCCGACGTCAGCATCGGTGAGCAAAACATTGACGTGCTGGGTGATTCGGCCTATGGCAGCGGCGGGCTCCTGACCGAGATTCATGCCGCTGGGCACCGGCCGATCATCAAGCCGATGCCGCTGGGCCGAGCCGTTCCGGGCGGATTCACCATCGATGACTTCACCGTGGATGAAACCCTGCAGACCGTGACCTGCCCGGCCGGGAACGTCCGGTCGCTCAGCCCGAAACGACGGGCCAGTTTTGGTAGTTCGTGCAAGGCCTGCCCGCTGATGGCGCAGTGCACCACCGCGAAGTCCGGCAAGAAGATGCAGATTCATCCGCTGGATCAGGTTCGCCGGGAGCACCGCGTCACCGCTCAGGACCCGGACTTTCAAGCCCTTTATCGCCAGCACCGTCCAATGATTGAACGGACGCTGGCGTGGATGACGCGCGGGGCCCGGCGGGTCCGCTACCGCGGCGTTGCCAAGAACAATGCGGGGTGGGTGATCCGTGCTGCCGCGATCAATCTCAAACGGCTCCTCAACCTCGGTTTGACCAGCCAGAACGGGGTTTGGGCCCTTGGATAACACCCCGACGCACGAGGACCACCTCGGCGCACGGTCCCAGGCGGCAGAGCCGCCCACTACGGCCCCATCGATCAGCCCCGACGCGAGATCCCACCATCGTGGCCGATCGCTCAGTCGACCGCACAAAGCCCCACAGCGGAGCAAAAAAACACTCGAAGAACTCGCCGAGGCAACTGGACCCCTAATATTCAGCGCCCTCCTAGACGCGCTTGCTCACGTCGTCGGCTTGTTCAAAGCGGAAGCAGCTACGAAAAAGGCAGCCAAAGATGCCAAGATGAAGCTCGATCAATTGACGCTGAAACAGTATGGCAAGCTCAGCACCGCTGACGTTCAGAGTCTCGTCATTGACGACAAGTGGGGCGGTCGCACGCTTGCCGGCGTTAGGGCCGAGCTGGATGGACTTACTCAGAAGTTGGTGAAACGCCTGAACGTGCTGGGCGAGCGCTACGAGAAGACCGTGGGCGATATCGACGTTGAAGTCGAGGCGCTAAGCGCCAAGGTCGCGTCTCATTTGGCGGCGATGGGAGTGACGAAGTGAGCGAGTGGCAGACAGCCCCGCTTGGGAACGTTGCGACGCTCCAACGTGGATTCGATCTTCCGACACGGCTCAGACGACCCGGCAGTGTTCCGATTGTTAGTTCGTCGGGCAGAAGTGGACGGCACGACCGCGCGATGGTCAAAGCGCCAGGAGTCATCACCGGGCGATACGGAACGATCGGGAAAGTCTTTTACGAGGAAGACAACTTCTGGCCTCTAAACACGACTCTTTGGGTTTCCAATTTCCACGGAAACCACGAGCGATTCATCTATTACCTGCTTCAGCGCGTCGACTATGAGACGCACAGCGGCAAGAGTGGTGTTCCTGGCGTCAACAGGAACGATCTGCACGGAGAACTTGTCCGCATCCCCGACACAGTCGATGAACAGCGCCTGATCGCTGCATTTCTGCTTGGGGCCGAGGAGCTTGTTGGCGGACTCGAGAAACTCATCGCCAAGAAGCGCGCCATCAAGCAAGGCATGATGCAGGAGCTCCTGACCGGCCGCACCAGGCTCCAAGGATTCACCGGCACCTGGATGACCAGCCATCTTGCAGCCGTTGCCAACGTTGATCCGGAGTCACTCAGCCCGGCGACCACCTCGCCGACGGAGATGATTGACTATATCTCGCTCGAGGATGTGAGTAGGGGCTCGATCATGAAGAGTGCGGCCTACCGCTTCGAGCAGGCCCCGTCCAGAGCGCGTCGTCAGGTTCGACCTGGTGATGTTCTTTTTGGAACCGTTCGCCCCAACCTGCAATCCCACGCGCACTATACAGGCGGCTTGCGGAATCCAGTGGCATCAACCGGATTCGCCGTTATTCGCAGTCGACCAGGAATTACAGATCCGAACTACCTTGGGCAGTGGGTCTTGAGTTCCGGTGTCATGGCTCAGATAGATCGGATCATCGCCGGCTCGAACTACCCGGCGGTTTCCAGCGGTGATGTGCGTAGGCTGGAACTCTTGCTTCCGTCAGAGGAGGAACAGGCGGCGATCGGCAGTATCCTGCGCGACGCCGACACCGAAATCGAAGTTGCCGGGCATCGCCTCGAAGTCGCCCGAGCTATCAAGCAGGGAATGATGCAGGAGCTTCTGACGGGGCGCACACGTATTCCTGCCGCCAAGGGGGACACGGTATGAGCGCGGTTGGGCAGGTGGAGCGCAAGACGCAGAATCGCGTGGTCAAGTTTTTTCAGGAGACCCTCGGCTATGCCGATGGCGGCGACTGGGCGGACCGCGCAGCCAACTCGAACATCGAGGCCACCTACCTTCGCACCAACCTGCTGGCTCGCGGCTACGACGCGGAGATCGCCGGTAAGGCGATCAGCGAGGTCGTTAGGGTCGCATCGGTGGGCGGAGCCCGCACGCTGTACGATGCCAATCGCGAGGTCTACGGCTTGCTTCGGTACGGGGTTAAGGTCAAGCGTGGTGCGGGCGACCAATTTGAGACAGTATGGCTCATCGATTGGAGTAACCCGGAGGCCAACAACTTCGTCGTGGCCGAGGAGGTCACGATCGCCGGGGAGCACAAGAAGCGCCCTGACGTCGTGATCTACGTCAACGGCCTCGCGCTCGGCATCATCGAGTTCAAGCGCTCGAAGGTCAGCGTCTCGGAGGGCATCCGGCAGAACATTGGCAACCAAAGCGCCCACTTCATCCGTCCGTTCTTCTCGACGGTCCAGTTCGTGTTCGCGGGCAACGATGTTGAGGGTCTGAGGTATGGAGTTATTGGGACCCCCGAGAGGTACTGGCTGCAGTGGAAGGAACCTGAGGACAGCGTGGTCGGCGTGGACGTAGCCGAACCGCTAGACAGGGCCGTTCTGCAAATGTGCTCGAAGGACCGCTTCCTCGAGCTGATCCACGACTTCATGGTGTTCGACGCGGGCTGGAAAAAGACCGCCCGGCACAATCAGTTCTTCGGGGTGAAGGCAGCTCAGACCCGCATCGCCAGCCGCGAGGGCGGGATTATCTGGCACACCCAGGGGTCGGGGAAGAGCTTGGTGATGGTGTGGTTGGCTAAATGGATCCGCGAGCATGAGCCTGAGTCACGCGTCCTCATTGTCACCGACCGCACCGAGCTGGACGAGCAGATCGAGAAGGTCTTTGGGGGGGTCAACGAGAGCATCTACCGTGCGACCTCTGGTATCGATCTGCTAACCCAGATGAACAAGCACGATCCCTGGCTGATCTGCTCCCTCGTTCACAAGTTCCATGGGAGTGACGAAGACAATGACCTCGACCGAGACAGCGAGGCGTTCATCCAACAACTGCGGTCGGGAGTTCCCACCGGGTTCGCTCCGAAGGGCAACCTATTCGTCTTCGTCGACGAGGCACACCGCACGCAGGCGGGCAAGATGCATCGGGCTATGAAGGAACTACTTCCCGGGGCAATGTTTATCGGCTTCACGGGCACGCCGCTGCTTAAAGCGGACAAAGCGACGAGTATCGAGACGTTTGGCTCGATCATTCACGCCTACAAGTTCAACGAGGCCGTTGAGGACGGCGTCGTGCTCGACTTGCGCTACGAGGCGCGCGATATAGAGCAAGATCTGTCTAGCCCGGCGAAGGTGGACAAGTGGTTTGAAGCGAAGACCAAGGGTCTCACCGACCTCAGCAAGGCTCGCCTGAGGAAGAAGTGGGGCACCATGCAGAAGGTTGTGTCCGCGGAGCCCCGAGCCAAGCAGCTGGTCCAGGACATCCTGCTGGACATGGAGACCGAGCCGCGTCTTGTGAGTGGCCGGGGTAACGCAATGCTCGTCGGCGACAGCATCTACCAGGCTTGCAAGTTCTACGAGATGTTCGTCAATGCCGGCTTCAAGGACAAGGTCGCTATCGTAACGAGCTACGTCCCCAGCCCGAGCGACATCTCCAAGGAAGACTCCGGCGCGGGAGCCACAGAGAAGCTACGCCAGCACGACATTTACCGAAAGATGTTGGCCGACTTTTTCGGCGTACCTGCCGACGAGGCCGTGGGCCGGATTGAGGAGTTCGAGAAGGAAGTCAAGCGCCGCTTCATTGAGGAGCCAGGCCAGATGCGCCTTCTCATTGTGGTCGATAAACTCCTGACCGGCTTTGATGCGCCGAGTGCGACGTACCTATACATCGACAAGAAGATGAGTGACCACGGTCTATTTCAGGCCATCTGTCGGGTCAACCGTCTTGACGGTGACGACAAGACTTACGGCTACATCATCGACTACCGGGACCTGTTCAACTCGTTAGAATCCGCCATCACGGACTACACCTCGGGCGCTCTCGAGGGGTACGAGGAGAAGGACGTCGAGGGTCTACTCAAGGATCGCGTCAAGCAGGGGCGCCAGGATCTCGAGGAGGCACTCGAGAAAATCCGTGCGCTGGTCGAGGCAGTCGCGCCGCCCAAGGGGACGCTGGAGTACCAGCACTACTTTGTGGCATCGGTCCCGGGCGACGCTGCGCAGATCAAAGCTAATGAGGTCAAGCGCGTTGAGCTTTACAAGGCCGTCTCTGGCCTGGTCCGCGCGTACACGGCGCTGGCCAATGACATGAATACCGCGAAATACTCGCCGGCGGAGGCAGCAGCGATCAAGAACGAGGTGACGCACTTCGTGGCCGTGCGCGACGAGGTGGAGCTCGGCGCTGGCGAGAACATCGACATGAAACAGTTCGAGGCCGGCATGCGCGCCCTACTCGACACCTACATCCAGGCTGATCCGTCCGAGGTGGTTGCCACCTTCGAGAAGGGCCTGGTCGAACTGATCGTCGAGCGGGGTGAGGATGCGCTTGCTTTTCTGCCGGCAGGTCTCCGCAAGAACCCTCGAGCCGCGGCGGAGACAATCGTCAACAACGTCCGCAAGACGATCGTGGACGAGCGCGCCATGAACCCGCGTTACTACGACAAAATGTCCGACCTGCTCGACGCACTGATCGAACAGCGCCGACAGGACGCCCTCGACTACAAGGGCTACCTGCAGCAGCTGCTCGATCTCGCGGCCAAGGTCGGCAAGCAGGAATCCGACACAGTCTATCCGGAGTGGGCTAAGACCGGTGCCCAGCGAGCACTGGTCGACTTCGGTTTGTCTGACCCCAATCTCGCGGTCATTATCGACTATACGGTGATGCTCCAGAAGGAGCACGGCTGGGTTGGAAATCGAATGAAAGAGCGAGCCCTTGCCCGCGAGCTTCGCCGCACGCTGCCCGAAGGCTTCGAGCGCTTCGAGGACCTGTTCGAACTGGTTAAGGCCCGCGATGAATACAGCTAGCGCCCACCTCACCGTCGCGGGAATTGGGGTAGACGTTGTCTTCAAAGACATCAAGAATCTGCACATTTCCGTGTATCCCCCGCTCGGACGCATACGCGTCGCTGCTCCGCATCGTCTCGGCGAGGACGCGATCCGTCTCGCCATTGTGCAGCGCCTGCAGTGGATCAAGAGGCAGCGCGAGCAACTTCGAGGTGCTGACCGTCAGACAGAGCGTCAGATGCTCTCCGGCGAGACCCATTACGTCTGGGGCCAGCGTCTTCGCCTCGACTCATCCCGTCACGGGCGGTCGAAGGTTAGCGTTGCTGGCACGACGCTGTGGGTGACTACCCCCGCTGACTATAGCGACGACCAACGCAGGACGTTGCTCGACCGTTGGTACCGCGAGCAGCTCAAGGCTGCGGTCCCACCGCTATTAGAGAAATGGCAACCTGTTGTCGGCGAGGAAGTACAGAACTTCGTTGTGCGCCGAATGAAGACTAAGTGGGGTACCTGCCAAGCCAAGTCGCGCGCAATCTGGCTCAACCCCGAGCTCGCGAAGAAAAACCCGCGCTGCCTCGAGTACATCGTGGTTCACGAATTAACCCACCTCGTCGAGCCCACACACAATGAACGCTTCGTCGAACACATGAGCCGGTACATGCCCGACTGGCAGGCACGTCGCGATGAATTGAACGACGCGCCGCTAGCCAGCGAGGAGTGGGATGCGAAATAGCCGGGGTTCCGAGATGCCAACGGCATGACGGACCTCATCGGGTATCAGGAGCGCGTCGAGTGGATGGGCGCTGAGGTGCTCACGCTCGCTGAAGTATGGCCCCTTCGGCCGCGAGCGGTGATTGTAGGAATTAATCCCTCGCTGACGAGCGTTGCGGCCGGGCACTATTTTCAAGGTCAGGGCGCCCGAGGTCGGATCATGATGCTGGTCAAAGCCGGCCTGATGGCGCTCAATGATGGCGAGCATCAATTCGAACGAACTGCCCTTGAATCCGGCGTCGGTTTTGCAGACCTCGTCCGACGGCCGACCCCAAGCGCAGCCGACCTGCCCGACAGTGAGATTGAGTACGGCAGGGCGCGGTTCGAAACGAATATGGCTGCGCACGAGGTCCCGCTCGTCATCGCCATCTATGCCCCGCCAGTCCAGGCGCTATTGGGAATGAAGGCACAGCCTGGCTACCAGAGCGAGTTGACGTCGTGGGGTGCCCGCGTATTCAACCTTCCGCGGCCCTACTTGAAATCCGAGTTGGCAGCAGAGGTCATGACGACGCTTCGTATTGAGTAGCAATCGAGAGTCTTGCTGGGCAGAGGGGCTCCCTGGTCCAGCAGGGTTACTAGCTCGTCGCTGCTCTCCATGAGCTTCTGCGCGGTCGGGCGCAGTGTTGAGCGCGTTCCCGTCGCTGGTACTTGCTCGAGCCCGCTTGAGGTGAGCGGCTCAGGTCACGCTCGTCCAGTACACACCTCATTGACACATATAGTCCTACATGGGACTATCTCTGTATGTATTTGTCTACGTCTCAAGCAGCCAGCGAACTGGGAGTATCCGCGCGCCAAGTGAGGCGTTCTGCGGCATCTGGACGCCTCGTTGCCACCAAGTGCGGCGCCTCCCACGCATTCTCTCAGCGTCAGGTCCAGGCTCTCGAACGCACAGCGCACCGAGGCCGCAACTGGACAGACACGGTGCAAAACGCTGCCCTCGACTTGCTTGCGACTGGCAAAACCTCTGACCTAGCCAACGCAGCGCTGAGCAGCACCGAACGAAGCCGCCTCAAGCAGCGCATCCGAAGCTCTGACGTCGGCGCGCTGGCGGGCCAGATCCTTCGAGGCCGCGTGTCTCTGAGGCGAGCCGTCAGCGACGAGGCCAAGAGCCGTTTCGTAGCCGCACTGGCCAGTGAGCTTGGCCTCTCCGCTGGCGGCGGACTAGGCGTGCTCGTCGCGCAAGACGCCCACCGCGCAGCCAGACGGGCTCGTCTGGGTCTCGACGACGCAGGCGACATCGCGGTCGTTGAAGGCGACGAAGAACACAGCAAAGTCCTCGAGGCGCTGGCCCTGTACACTTACGGCGATGCGCGTGAGTGCTCCGCGGCGACCGAGTGGCTCACTGCTGCGCAGGCGGCGCTATGAGCGACCTCCCGATGGTCAGCCGTCCGCTGGTCCACGTTGATGCTCGCTCCAGCAAATGGGAGGAACCGCCCTGGCCCTCGGCCTTCGACCTCGCGCGGCTACTGCCGCACAGCTCCTGGACGCTGGTCGGAGGTCTCATGGTGAAGCTCCACGCTGAGCTGGCTGAGTTGCCAGCTCCCCGCACGACTGTCGACGTGGACTCTGCCCTCCACCTCGAAACTGAAGCGATCACTTTCCCCCAGGCCGCTGCGCTCCTGCAGGGAGCCGGCTACGTCCTAGATGGGTCTTCGAAGTATGCCTATCGTTTCGAACGTGGACGAGAGCAGGTGGACCTCATGTGCTCGGACCGTCAATCCATCTTTCGACGCCCCCGATACGGTGGACGCCCACTCTTCGGAATCCCCGGGGGCACCCGGGCCCTCCAGCAGACGATCAATGTCGATGTCTTGACGGCAGTGGATACCGTCCGGCTCGTCGTCCCCACCGTTCGCGGTGCCATGGTGCTCAAGGGAGCTGCCTATTAGGAGGACTCCCGTGATCGAGGCCGCCACGCTGAGGACGCAGTGGTGCTTCTGGCGTGCATGGATGATGCCAGCGAATCGCTGCTCGGCCTGAGCCAACGGAGCCGGGGGCGGCTGCGCGCGCTCGTGAAAGTGCTGACCGAGCAGACGGCGCCTTGGGCGAACCACGATGCCGTCGTGCAGGCGCTTGCACGAGAGACGCTCGACGAGCTGGCTGAGCTGCTCGGCACATAGTCACAAGCGGTGGCGCTGGCAACGGCACTCAGCACCAACCACCAGCCAATACGCTGAGCGGGAACCATCACTTTCCTTTGGGGGGAACCATCGTGAACGCAGTCCGTCGCACCATCCTCACTACCGGTGCAGCGCTCCTGCTCACGGCGCTCCTGGCCGGCTGTGGCGTCGCCAGCGGCGACCTGAACGGCCTGATCCCCAGTGCCGCTGAAGCCAAGGATGCACAGGCCTCAACCCAGACGCCCACGCCCACGCCAACGGCCATCCCCGGTGATGCCGACGGCAACGGCAGTCGGTCCGAGTTCGAGAAGCAGCTGTTGGCCAAGAACGCAGTGCGCGACTACACGCTGCCCGACGGTAGCGTCATCAAGATCGACCCGACACAGCCACTACCCGCTGAGGTGACCGCGCTGATCGTCTCAGCTGCGGCGCCGCTCGTCGAGCAGATGACGTCTTCCTACGACAAAGTCTCGCTTCCGCCCCAGGAGCAGATTCAAGCGCTGATCGCCGAGCAGAGCGCTGCGACCGGCCGCGGCATCGTCATCTTCCATCACGCGTGGAGCTCGATCGACTGGGTCGACCAGAAATGGTGGGTGGGTGATTTTCCAGGCGAGACCTGGCCGGTCACGGCCAGCGCCGACAGAGAAGCGAACCTGGCCGCGGTGACGGTGGCCGCTGCAGAACGTAACTACGAACTCATCGTCATCGACTGACGTTGCGCTCAGGGACCTCTATCCGAGAGCTTTCTGAACACCTGAGTTGCTACAAGATCACGTGTCATGTGTAGACATCAGATTCACAGCCCGCTTGGAGAGCGCTTCAGCGCAGGTGCCTCCGAGCTCCTGGACCGCGGCATCCGGATCGAAGCTGCGACAGGACGAGCATTTGATAGTGAAAAATCAACTCGCCGACAACCCGTCGTGAGCCGTCGTGAACCGCCTCCAGCCTTGCAGATATAACTGCAAGGTCGTAGTCTGATGGAACGACGGCGCCATCGCTGGCGTCAATCGAACGCATCTATTGAGAAGGAAGTGCTGTCATGGCGGCCAACGTTCTGGCAAACGGCGCCCTGCTCGTGGACGACGCAGTGCGCCGTGGTGCGGAGTCCTTCATCGCCCAGGCCCACGACCGCAACGTGACCCGGGGATCGCTGACCCTCGTTGACGGCACGACACTTCCGTTGGATCGTGAGCTTGCTGAACTCTTGCAGTTCGTCATCCGAGGGTTGCCCTCAGGCACCGTGAGCGTGCAGTCGGTCCCTTCTGAGATGACGTCGACCACGGCGGCCAGTATCTTGGGCGTGTCCCGTCCGACGCTGATGAAGATGGTGAACGACGGCTTGCTCGCCTCACACAAGGTGGGCTCTCATCACCGCTTCAAGCATGCAGACGTCGCCCAGCTCGCTGCGGTGCGCCGTGCTGGCCGGATGAAAGCATTCGCCAAGCTCCGTGAACTGGATGAGGAGCTCGAAGAGCACGCCACGCCGGAAGAGCATGCAGAGCGCGCTGTGGAGTCAGACACCTTGTAGACCACTAGCGTGTAGACGTGCATCATGTGTTCGTCGACTCCAACGTGTTAGGTAGTCGCACTCTCTACGACTGGCTGTTCCTTCTGCGCGCCCAGTCGGAGATGTTCAGCCTGGCCACGTCGCTTGATGTGCTCGACGAGTCACATCGAGTGTGGCGGCGCAAGCATGCTAGCGCGGGCGGCGACCTGCGCCAGAGACGCGAGAAGACATTCCGCGACAACTTCGATGACATCCTCGAAGATTGGACTGGCGGCGAGGCTGTCAATCTGAAAGACAAGGATGATCAGCACGTCCACAACGCTGCGGCATACTGCCATGCCGACATCCTGCTCACGCAGAACATCACAGACTTCGGCGACCCGGACGTGTTGCCATACGACCTCTATACGCCTGATGAGTTCTTCTGTCTTGCCGAGATCAGCTCGCCATTTGTGGTCCGCGACGTGACCCAAATTCAGAACAAGTATTGGCAAACGCGCCGTGCCAGAGGCGACAGCGTCAAAGGCCTCGCGCAAGCGCTCGCAGATGCAGATTGCCCGCAGTTTGCGGCATTTGTGGATGAGCACCTCAAGGTGTTGGCCGGACCTATCAAGCAGAGGCCGCCTGCGCGCACTCGCTGAACGAGAATTCTGTGCGATCGCATCACCGTACTCAAGTGGCTGGCAAGCCGGCAGCGGACGAGTCTCCCGCAGTGGCGAGGACGTCACCGCAAGGTTTCGTGAGGCCTGGGAAGAGCTGTCGCGGGGCCTCGCGTCCTAGTCGGGCCGCTTTTGTGGCCGCACTAGATCGCCCGAGTCGTTCGCAATAAGGCGCGTGCTTCCTGATATTTGTGGGCGAACGCCTCCTGTCCCGTTACCCAAGGTAAAGATGCGGACCGACTCTCATGTCTTCCTCCGTGAACTGCACGTCTCCTCTGAACACGTTGCCCACGCTGAGTCCGTAGAACTTTTCGCTGAGCACCATGTCATCAATGGTGAACGCGAACTCGCAATAGAATACGCCAGCGACTGCTTCGACAGACCCTTCGTCCAGGTTTCCGATGGCCACGATCTCACCAGACGAATCTGTAGCCGTGATCTGGGCGCCTTCGGCCACATCGGAGAAGCTCGAGGAAGACACGCAATCGTCGGGCCAGCCGAGGGGGTCGGTCAGCTTGGTTGCAATGTATGCAATGGTGGCCGCAGAGTATGCATCGAACTGCTCGCTCGTGAGCGCCACGTCGACGACCCCGTAGATCGTTCGAGCGGCCGGCGCTGTGTTCGTGCTCGTGCTCTCATCCGGGCTCGGCGCGGATGTTGACGCGCAACCCCCCAGAGCGAGCGCACACACAAGCAGTACCGGTAGTGCACGCGACATTTGGGCTCCAGGGTAGGGCTACGGACAAGCTGAGCCTACTGGTGCAACGTAGGTAGGCATTGCCCAGCCAATTCGTCGCTCGGGGGGTCTTGCCGCCGCGGCTGATGCCTAGTTGGCTTGCCGCGTGCGAGTGGCGGCGCGACGACGCCGCAGCAGAGTCGACTCGGCGTCCCTGCGAGCTTCCGCGAGGATCTGTTCCCGGACGCTCGGGTTGCTCAAGTCGCGCAGACGAGGAGAGCTCACCGGTGTGCGCTTGATCTTCCCAGGCGTCGAGATGGTCATAGCGTCACGATACGCCTTCGGGCGGCCTCCGTGGGGTCGTGTTCACTAGCATTGCGGTGATATTTCGGTGGTATTTCGGTGGAGTTATGGTGGACATTGTGTTTGGGCGCACGTAGGCTTGAATTAGAAAACCAGACAGAAACCAGACATTCACCAGAAACGAGGCCCGAAATGGCCAAAAAGACTTCCGGTGCGGTGGTTGCACAGACCGTCGCGACGAACGCCGCCTACCAGCGCGCGATTCGGCTGGACATTCGTGAGACCACCCGGCGCCTCAACGCTGCACTCGGCGGCACTCTCGTCGCTGCGCTGGCAGGTTCGAAGGATGCGAAGGCCTCGCATAAGTGGGCCAAGGAGGGCGGCCCCCAGCCGCGGCCTGAGGCCATCAAGCGACTCGCGTTCGCCTACGAGCAGTGGCAGAAGGTCGCGGAGGTTGAGGGCGAGCATGTCGCTCGAGTGTGGTTCATCGGGGCCAACCCGTGGCTGGACTACGACACCCCCGTGAACGCGATCCGTGAGGACCGGCTCAAAGAGGTCGGCCGCGCCGCTCAGGCCTTGATCGACGACGCATTCAACGGATGAGTCAGCGGATCTGCACGAAGACCGGGTTCGCCCTCACGGCAGGTGCGGCAGGTGCGGCCAAGTCCTTCCGAATCGCGCGTGAGTCCAGAGGCCCGTTCGCACCTCCGCCCCGAGCGCCCGGCGACGACGTCAAGGGCTGGAGCCGGTACGACACCCTGGGGCGCACGATCTACTCCAGCGCCGACAAGCTGACCGCGTACATGGAGCTCCTGGCGCCGTATCGAACAGAGGTCGCGGGGAAGAGGCGCGCACTTCAGCCCGTGGCCGACTTCATGGGCGTCCCGCTTTATGATCTGTGGTACGACATCGTGGCCGAATGGGACGGGCAAGGCACGATGAAAGCAAGCTGGCTTCCCCGCGTGTTTCGCGAGGGCCGCGAACTCTCCACGCTCAGCTTCCCTGCAGGCTGGTGGATCGACATCACGGCGACGGAGACCATCGCCGCCTTGCAGGACCTCTTCGAGGACTTGTGGCCAACGTCTGATGGCATCGTAAACGGCCCGCTGACGCTGGCACACCTGACCGGCGAAGACCGCGTCCTCACCACCGCCATCGCAGAGATGCTGCGCGAGCACGTCGAGCTGGACGACGGCACGCTCCCCCTGGGCATCGAATTCATCTCCAAGCACGGTCGACCCGCCTACGGCAGCGGTCAGTGCTGGGCGCACTGGATGCGCGAAGTGTGGACAACGGCCTCGTCGAGCCCACGCGCATTCTGACTCGCGGACCGATCAGGGATGCGGATCCCGACTTCAAGGCGGCCTTGGCGCACTGCAAGATCAAAGCCCGATAGCCCAACCCCGCCACAGCCGATCCGGCGGTCGCGCGCTGCGCTACCCGCTCGAGACTGGGCACTGGGCACCTGGTCGTTGCGCCTAGATGGTGTTTGTCGTCGCTAAACACGAATTGGAGCGAGGACCGTGGTGAATAGCTCCTTTTTTAGCGTCTAGCCCGCCGTGCGCGGCGCGCCGCAACGACCGTCAGTCGTCCGTCGTAGCGCGAATCTGCTCGAGTTGAACGAGCAGCCGGTCTCGCTCGGCGGTCACAGCCTCAAGCGCGCCCTCGGCACGATCCGCTCGCGAGCGTTCGGCTGCAAGCTGGGATGCCTGCTCATTGGCCTGCTCTGCAGCGAGAGTCTGCACTGCTGCGATCTCCTCGGCGGCAAGCTGGGCGGCGACTCGCGCTTCGGTGTCGATTCGTTCGCACTCCTGCTCGAGGTCCTCGACCGCCGCGGTGAGCTTCGCTACCTCACTTTCAGACTCGCGCAGCTTCAACTCGCCGCCGGCGCGGGCCTCATCGAACTCGGCACGAGATAGCGCACGCGCCTCGTGCCACGCTGCTTCGGCGGCGGCCAGGAAGCGAGCCTGCAGCTGCTCCGGTACCGGCTCGGTGGCCACGGCCACGGCCTTGTTCTCTCGCTCCTTCCAGGCCTTCGCGGCCGCGGCGGCGGTCGCCATGCGGACACCGGAGCGCTCCCTCACGGCTGCCGCGGTCACGCTGACGCCTTCGGCAGCCAACTCGTCGGCGGCACGGGTGGCCTTGTCCTCGGCCGGAACGATCTCGGCGTCCTCGCTCATGTCGACTCCTCAGGATGCGGGTAACGGGTAACGGGTAACGGGTAACGGGTAACGGGTAATGCGGTAATGGCGTTACCTTGCCGCGTTACCCAGGAGCATGAAAGAGCGGAATATGGACAGGGCGCCCCGTCGCAGGGGGGACGGGAGAGTGGCTCAACTGGCCACGTTCGCCGCGGACCAGGACGACGTTTGCCGACGGCTTGCTCTCGTCGCCCGGCAACCGCAGGGACGATCACGCTGAGCCGTGCGGTCTACGCAGTTGGGCTGCTGCAGGCGTTGGCGACACGCGAAGTAGATGCCTATCCGAGAGTTGCCTGGACACCTGATTCAACGTGGCATCACGTGAATCATTGAGGTATCAGGTTCACAGCCCGCTTGGAGTATTCGACCGATGTTGATCCGGTCGAACTGAGGCGCCGGAATCTGACGCCCGCATGTCACCGGCTATCACCGCTGAAACCCATGTGACATGTGCACTGGATTTTCGACAGACAGAATCTCCAAAACTGGCTATTATTGACAGGTACACCTGTCAACCCGTGAGGAGCAATCATGGTCACCAGACGTTCGCCGGCACGCACGAGAATGCTCAAAGAGCTCGGCTCGAACATCACCCGGTGGCGGAAGCTCCAGGGTCTAAGCGCCACGGTGCTGGCCGAGCGTGCCCACGTCACCCGGGACACCCTGCGGGGCATCGAGACCGGCACTGGTGCTCCTCGCATCGACTCGCTGCTCGCGGTGCTCACGTCGCTCGGCATGGTCAACACTGTCATCGCGAGCACCGACCCGTGGAACTCGATCGCCGGTCGGACGCTGATGGACGAGCAGATCGGCCTGCCAACCGAGCAGCGATGGATGACCGAGCCACCCGGTGGGCCGATCCCGATCGCATCGACGCCCAGCTGAAGCCGTGATGCCGACGTCTATCGCGTGCGATAGCTTCCACGACTCCGCACCATCGCCAACCCGCACCATCGCCAACCCGCACGATAGAAGGAGAGAGCCTGTTATGCCGACACTCATTTCCACGAAGAGCATCTCCAGCGAGATCCGTCTGCATCTCCTCGAGGGTGACCAGGCGGCAGCCCTTCGGGACGCAGTCGAAATCGCTGGGCGCATCCGAGCGCTTGGATCCATCCCTGACGGAGGGTTGCCGACCTGGGCCACGGAGCCGCCGCCGAGCACCGGTAGCGCCCGCTGGGATACGATCCTCGCCACTGGGATGGCATATGCGATCGAACAGATCGGTGGCGAGCCGGAACCATGGATGGAAGCGGTGCCACCCCTGGGGGCGCTATCCACGCTCACTGGCTACGAGCCCGACGAAGCATACTCCGGCGATGTATACATAGAGCGCCTTCGCGCTGAGACACCTGCTCGCTTCCTCAGCAAGAAGATCCTCGCTCGAGATCGAGATTGGACGATCGCATGAATGAATACCGTCAGATTGAGGCGTCCGAGATCAGCGACCTCCTCGAAGATCTCCTACGGCGCTGCACTGAACACGACATCAGCGCCGACGTCTATCTCATCGGGGGTGCGGCACTCACAATTCAGCTCGGTCGTCCCCACGCGACGCCGGACTTTGACGTGCTCCTGAACCCGAAAGACGAGATCCTCGCCGTTGCCGGTGAGATGGCGAAAGAAATGGATCTCGACCCGGACTGGGTCAACAGCCGCGCCTTCGCCTTCTTGGGTGGCATGGACACCGATCTCGACGTAGAGGCCAAACAGCTCCCCATCGAAGGTCACCGAGTCCGGGTTGCAAGTCCTCGATACCTGCTCGCGATGAAGCTCGCGGCAGGCCGGGCAAAGGACCTCGACGACGCTGCGGCCTGCGTCCGCGCCTTGGGATACCCCAGCTCGGACCAGATCGTCGACGACGCGATCCGCATCCTCGGCGAAGACAGCATGGCCTGGAGTGCTCCGCACAACGAGGATCTCCACGAGTGGATCCGTCCTGAAGTCGATTACATATTGCGTGCTACACGAAATGGCGCAGGTCGATGGGCACAGCAGCACATCGCAAACGCCGCGCCGTTCGTCGCCGAGCGCGCTGTCATGCCAGCGCAGCCGGTGCCCTCAGCGCAGCCAGCGCCGGCCAACCCGCCGGCCAACCCGCCGGCCAACCCGCACTCCGAGCGTAAGCGGCGATTCCCGGAACTATTCGCCGACGGCGAGAGGCCCGCGGCGACCACGGAACCGTCACCCGAACCGGAGCGGTGAGCCGGAGCGCTGAGCCGGAGCGCTGAGCCGAGTACAGCAGAAGCCCCGCCACTGATCCGGACGCTCGACTACATGCCGCCCCTGGCAGTGTTGCTGGAAACCGAGAATGCCCCCGATTGACGGCCGGTCGCCTTGGTAGCCACCTAGACTTCCGAACACATTCCGAATACCATGGGCGCATGTCCCTGATCAACGAACTTCGCACCACGACCCGGCGCTCATCAGACCTGAGCAAGCACTCGGCCGACGTGTTCGCCGAGGCCGAGAACCAGCCTGTCCAGATCACTCGTCGCGACGGTGAGCCACTGGTGTTGATGTCGCAGCGCGAGGCGGACGCGCGGGACGCTCTTTTGCAATTCGCCGCCGACCTCATCACGGTCACACTCGATGACGAGGGCACCCTCGCATCGAGAATGGCGGAGCGGTTCCAGTGGATGCTGGCCTTGTCGCTGGAGGACCAGACGCAGTGCGCGCGAGATCTCGTCAACGCTGCTCGAGCGTCGTTCGCAACTGGGCAGGCACACCTTGCCATTGCTGAGCTCACCTCGTGGCGCGAGACCGCAACGGCGATCGCTGCTGGACTCTCGGGCCGTCCGAGCCCCCAGGGCTACCCGGTCGACTGGCTCGACGACGCAGAGCCGGTTGAGCGTCCCTGACGGTGGCAAAAGACGACCTGGTCGACAGGCCCACAAAAAAGACCGAGTACACGATTCGATTCGCGTCGGCCGGCGCCCGCAAAGGATGGCGCGACCTAGCTGCGACGATCCGGAACCCGATGGCAGACACGTGGGACTTTCTGACAAAGACGCCCACCGAGCGCACCCCGACGAACTACCCGCTGCGTGGTGAATTGGAGTTCGTCCACCGTGATGGCGTGGACCACGGACGCTGGCAGCACAAACCCACAGCCCAAGGTGACGCTCGAATCTGGTTCTACGTCGAAGGGCACGATGTGTTCCTCGAACAGGTCCACACCCATCATCCGAACGCGACGAAGTGAGCGCACGGGCGTAGGTCAGGATCACGCCTCCGGAGGGTGTTTCGGGCGCCCACGAACATGGGCTGATGGCCCCCGATGGCGATCTGCCGCCAGTGGACGCATTGTCGCCAGCAAGTACGGCGCATCCCATGCATTCGCTCAGCGCCAGGTCCAGGCCCTCGAGCGCACAGCGCACCGAGGCCGCAGCTGGACCGACGCAGTGCAGAAGGCGGCTCTTGACCTGCTCGCAACCGGAAGAACCACAGAGCTGAGCAGTACCGAACGAAGCCGCCTGAAGCAGCGCATACGGACCATCGACGTCGGCGCGCTGGCGGCCAGATCCTTCGAGGCCGCGTGACTCTGAGGCGAGCTGCGAGCGACGAGGCCAGGAGCCGTTTCGTGGCCGCGCTGGCGAGCGAGCTCGGCCTCTCCGCTGGCGGCGGACTAGGTGTGCTCGTCGCACGAGACGCCAGCCGCGCAGCCAGAAAGGCCCGTCTGGGCCTCGATGACTCCGGTGACATCGCTGTCGTCGAAGGCGACGACGTGCACCGCAAAGTCCTCGAGGCGCTGGCCCTGTACGCGTACGGCGACGCGCGTGAGTGCTTCGCGGCGACCGAGTGGCTCACAGCTGCGCAGGCAGCGGTATGAGCGGCGGCTCGATGATCAGCCGCACGCTGGTCAACATCGATGCTCGCTCCAGCAAGTGGGAAGAACCACCGTGACCGTCAGCATTCGACCTTGCGCGGCTTCTTCCACACATGGACGCTGGTTGGCGGCCTCATCGACGAGCTCGCCGAGTTGCTCGGCAAGTAGTCACAAGCGGTGGCGCCAGCCACGGCACCGTGCGTACGCTTTCCTTCGATTGATCTGAGCCGGCCTGTTGACATGATTGTGTCCGCACGAGTCATTGTGGCCTAGTCGGCCACGAGCCAGCTGCACTCCCAGGATCGGCGAGACGTATCGAGTCGAGGAGAACTGGATGCCGTAACTGAATGTCCTTAAACGGCTCGGCGTCCGGGAGTAATTCAAGGATGATGTTGTTTCTGTTGTCATAAATCCAACGTGTGCGGATCCTGCCGGTTGTGGCTCAGCTGTCGCCCGTTTGGCCGGGATCATGCTCAGGGTTAGTCCTGATGACTAATGGAGTCGGAGGCTGAGACCCGGTGGGAGCTGGTGACGATGGCACAGTTCCAGCATGCATTCCGCCGGCGAACGAGCTAAATGGGCGTGCCTCTGCGGCGACGATCCACGACTTGCCGGCGTGCGACGCGAGCGCGATCAGCGAAGCAGGGCTCTCCTTTTCCAGCCAGGTGACGATCATGTACTCTTCGGTCGCCTCCAATACCGCAGCGTCGTCGGCAATGTCTCGACCGCGAGCATGCACACGGATCCGGTAGGTGCCGGGGCCGAAGCCGTCAAGCCGTGGCCAGTCCGGCATCGGCATCTCAGAGAACCCGCAGAGAACGAGCGGGCCGTCGTCGACGATGGCCGAGAATTCCGCGATGTCCTCCCACGACTCATCGACTTCGTCCGGTCGACCTGACCGACTCTCGACTGTGACGCCAACAGGTCCGGACCATACCCCCGTATGAAGTTCTGGGTACTCGAACCCCTCGCGGATGAGGCCTGTGCTATCTAAGTTTGGACTGTGAGGGGGCAGAGGCAGTCTGCAGTTCAGGAATTGCACGATATGCGACTCGGCGTGCACCTCAATTCGTTCACTCACCTCTGCCCCTCATTTTCAGCTTGTAACTGCGACGTAGAAGGCGTCCCGGTCGATGATCCTATAAGGCTTGAATACTTGGCTTTGCAAGAGAGAGCCAGCCAGACTGTTCTCCGCTGCGTTGATCATGCAGATGCTGTACCCCACCGCGCCGGTTGAAGGGACACCCGGTAGCGTCACTTGACACCAGTCCTGTGTTCGCGCGGTGCCCCCACCAGTAGACGCTCCTTCGAAAGTAGAAGCAAACGGGTATTCATCGCACGAAAAACCCTCTGGTCGAGGCAGGCTCGCGTTCTGAGGGCATGCGGTGTCCCGGTTCTGTTGTTGCAGCGCAGAGTTCACCAGCCGGTGTAGCGGATTTGGATACTGCCCTCCTGGAAGTCCGGATGCTTGGGCTGCAGCGACGTGCGCTCCGAATGTCGGAAATTGTGACAGCGAGTAGTAGGCGGAGCCGGTCACCACATCGGGGATTGCGCATCCCGGTACTACGTTCGGGAGTGCGTCGTCGCAGCGCATAACAGGCGCCGGATTGGTGGTCATCAATACGGTCGCCCCAACTAGGGTGGGTGCATCGAAGTAGACGTCCCACTGAGGATTCACCCTTGTGACAGCACCAAGAACACCGGTCCACGTGAAGAAGGATTCGCCGTACGAGCTCGTCGTGAGCGTCGACGTCTGTGGAGGAAAGCTGGACGTGCGAGTCATCTGTGGGCAACTCCAGGTGCAGACGGCGTTCCCCGTGACCGACAGACCCGCTGCCGTCCCTGTGATACTCCAGGGCGAGATCTCAATCTGATTTGCCCAGGTGGTGTTGTCGCCCGCGGCGTAGATGTAGTTGTAGAAATTGAAGTCCATTGTCCCGGTGACAATGGGCTTCTTCCCTCTTAGTTCCACGACACTAACCCGTTTGCTGAAAACTCCGCACGTCTCGAAACGGTTCGCCCAATACTGATTGTCCACACCGTGTTGCTTGCACCAAACCGGGAGTGGAACGTGCGACGAGCCGGCAGCCTGTGCCTCCACCCGAGCCCCAGCTCGCGCCTCCACCTGAGCTTGGGCTCTAGGGTCAGACTTGCCGTCCTCAACACAGACAGAAACCCCGCGACTGTTTACGGGAGAGCAGGTCCTTGTCGATTCTGACCGCTGCAGCTCGCCCAGGTCGGCGGGAACAGCCTCGCCTGACGCCACAACTCCATGGGCCCCCACCATGCCGGCGGTCACACCATCGTTCGGATCAAGGTCCAAGGGCACGGACGGCACCACTGGGTTGTCGGGGCTAGCAGACGCGGCCGCACTTGTCGCGGTGGTGTCATCTGCTGCAACAGGTCCAACGGCGCCAATCGCGGTTAGTGCCAGCGCGGTGATACCAATAATGCTTAGTAGCGTGCGTGGTCCATTACTTGTTTTCAAAGTTTCCCCCAGTCACTTCATGGTGCGAGAACTGAATTTGTCGCACGCCTCGGAGTATGGACTCACTTCCACAGCCACGACTATCCCCCCTTTAGGGTCCGGTGGATGTTCAGCCTGACTACGACCTAGGACGTGCTCGACGAATTCCACCGAGACATGCGGATGCGCCATGCGGCGACGTTCCGCCACAACGTCGACGAGATTCTCGAAGACTGGGCCGGCGGTGCGGCTGGCAACATCATTGACGCCGACGATGAGCACGTCCACAATGCCGCGAAGCACTGCAGCGCGGACATACTGCTCACGATGAACACCAATGACTTTGGCGAAGCAGTCCTGTTGCCGTCTGACCTCTGCACCGCCGACGAGTTCCTCTGCCTGGTAGAGAGCAGCTCTCCGTTCGTGGTCCGCTCAGTGACCAGGATCCAGAACACGCATTGGCAGGGCCGGCGCGACAAGGGTCACACAGTCGAGAGCCTGGTCGAGGCCCTCGAGCACGTGGGCTGCCCGCTATTCGCGGCGCACGTCGCTGAGCACCTTCGCGTACTGGCTGGACCCGTCAAGGCCTCGAAGCCGAGACGTAATCGCTGATCGCTGCGCATGGCCGCTAGGCACTGAAGGAGCTAATCACCACTGTTCTAGCGCTAATTCGTGTTTAGCAATCACAAACACCATTTAGGCGCTGTAGAGTTGTGGCTATGCACGCTGAGATCACCAACACCGCCTGGCCTCCACACGAGGTTGAGACTCTGCCCTGGCGCCAGCAGGTGCGCGGCGGCACGCGTGAAGACCGGATGCTGAGCTCGGTCGACGCGACAATCCCGCCACTGATCCAGACGCTCGACTACATGCCGCCGCTGGCCGTGTTGCTGGAAACCGAGAAAGCCCTTCTCGCCGTCGCGCAGGCTGACACCGACGCGGAAGGCCATTCCGCTGCGCTGAGCCGTTTCATGGTGCGTTCGGAATCAGTGGCCTCCTCCAAGATCGAGCGCATCTCTGCATCGGCGATGGACTATGCCCAGGCGATCGCCGGCAACCGGGGCAACGCCTCTGCCATGAGCATGGTCGCCGCCTCGGCTGCGCTGCATGAACTCATCACCACCGTTGAGCAGCACGGCCGCTTCGAGCTGGAGCACATCATCGACGCGCACCGCGCGCTGATGAAGGATGATCCCGACGAGGCGAGCTACGCGGGTCGTCTGCGGGACATGCAGAACTGGATCGGCGGAAGCGACTACTCACCCCGAGGTGCTCTCCACGTGCCGCCGGCGCCTGGGCGCGTCGCCGAGCTGATGAGCGACCTGGTGGCCTACCTCAACCGCGACGACGTTCCCGTGATGGTGCAGGCCGCGATCGGCCACGCCCAGTTCGAGTCGATCCACGCCTTCACTGATGGCAACGGACGAATAGGCCGTGCGCTGGTATCCGCTGTGCTGCGTCGACGAGGCGTCACCCGTAACGCTGTTGTGCCGCTGGCCAGTGGACTCCTGGCCCGCCGCGACGACTACTTCGCATCGCTGGGCGCATACCGCCTGGGCGGCCCTGCGCTGCTGATCGACTTATTCGCGCGCTCAGCGCGTGCTGCTGCCGAGTGCTCGCGCGGCACCATCGCTCGCCTGAAGGCGATGCCGGACGTTTGGGCGGCAGAGCTGCGCCCTCGCGCCGGATCTGCTGCTGCTGCGTTGATTCAGGCGTTCTATGACCACCCCGTGATGAGTGCAGCGGAGATCGAGGCACGGTCAGGGTCCGTGGCTTCCCAGGCATACCGGGCCATCGACCAGCTCACCCGAGCCGGGTACATCCAGGAAATCACCGGGCGCAAGAAGAACCGCGTGTGGGCGGCGTCCGAGGCGCTGGCCGAGCTGGATGATCTCGACCGCCGCATCCAGGCTGCGATGGCGTGAGAATGAGCCTCGAGAACGCAGGGGCCGACGACGAGGCCCTCGCTCGGCTGAGCAGGTCGCTGCCCGCCGATCAAAGTGGCCGGCCTCGGCCGGCCGGGCCATGGCCGGAAGCGGACGGGCCGACATGAGTATTGCTACGAGGCCTGGCCGGGTGGCCGGGTGGCCGGGTGGCCGGCCGGGAGTTACTAGGGGCTATCTTCGCCTGCGGGCTCCCCGCAGTACCAGAGGCACCGCCGGCGCTCGTGTTCTAAGAGTCAAGCGCCCCGCGTGCAGCTTGCAGATACAGCTTGCGGATACACCTCGCCTACTCTCTGGCGACAAAGCTCTCAGCTGGTTGGGCCGTCCCACTCCACCACAGCGACGATATTCGTGCCTGCCGCTACTGCTGACGTGTAGACAGTGAAGTGCTTCACCCTGAGCGGTGGCCAATCGACGAGTTCATTGAGAAGACCCTTGATCGCTTGCTGATCGCCACCCCCCAGAACTGACGCGGAAACCATAGCCTCATGGACGCTATTCACGACGTCGTGTCGCCCATTGACGTGGGCGTACTGCCCACCCCACCCTGATCCTGTCCACCACCGAAAATAGGGCTCAGCCGACTCGTCAATATCAGTTAGATCATCAGGACCTGAGTACCATCCGCGAGGTGCCGCAGGATTGTTCTGAGGCGGAATCGAGCTGGTCCAGTTCTCACCGTCGAACCAGCGGATCTTGCCTTCGCCAGCGTCGAACCAGCCTGGTGGATAGGTTTGCTTTCGTGCCATACGCGGAGCCTATCTGCGCCGCCGCCTCGCCGCCTTCGATGCGTCGGCGGGCGTTACAGACTTATTGGTCCTTCTCCAACCCTCGCCCCGTTGAGAAGTGGATGCCCCAGCCCACGTCGCGCGCGATCTGGGGATGTCCAGCGCAACCTTCTACCGACGAGAACGAGCCCCGAGCTCTTTGTCCGATCGAGTCGCCGCTGACGACACCCTGCTAACCGATGACGCCATGTAGCGATCACAAAACGCCGCGCCGGCGCGGAACTCATCGCGCTCCTTGACGCGAGCTGGGGGCAAAGCCACCACGATTGGCAGACGGACATAAGGAAGCCCCGGACCAGAACAGGCCCGGGGCTTCCTCGTGGAGCTATTTGCCGAACTTGAACATCGCTTCGTGCGATGTCCCGTCAGCGAGCGTCAACTTGAACCTCCGACACGTCCCCGCCCACGCTTTGTCGGTTTTCCACACGTAAGTGTAGGAGCTGGTCGTCGAGCTGTAGGTCAGACTGCTCGACCCGGCCGTTGAGGTGGCCTCGACTGCGTCAAGATCCGCCTTGGTGTCGCAGCCCACACGGACGGAGGTCGGCGAGCCAGCCGCGATGATGCTGAGGCCGAAGTCGGAACCCAGACCGAACTTGACGGGGATGGCGCGGCCCGCGGCGACGGTGTTCACTGTCGGAAGGGGGTCGACGGGCTGCAGGAACCCGGTGAAGGCGTATTGGCTTGTTACCGGTAGGAGAGCGGTGCCCGGAAACCCGATCAAGCCGGCTTCGGTGAAACCGACGATACCAATCTCCACGTCCTTGTCGCGGTGAACATCTGTGATCGAAGCGTCTGTGGTACCTGCCTCGACCATGCCAGCCGGGATGCCGTCCACGGTCAGGCCCCATTTGTAGACTGAGGGATCCGAGCCCTGCCAGGAGACCTGCACCGTGCTGATGCCCTCCGCGCTGGTCACTGTGGGCGCCACCGTCACATTTGTTGGTGCATCTGGCCGCCCGGCGTCTGGGCTGGTGCCGATGTGGACGAAGGCCGACGCGTTGGAGGCGGTCCCGTTGGCGTCGGTCACCCGAACCTGCATGAGGCCCTCTGCCACCTCCGGGTAGGCATGCTTGCCGATCGGGGTCGCCGTTGTCTCATCGAACGTGCCGTCGCCGTTGTAGTCCCACTCGTAATCGACCAAGGTCGACCCGGGTGAGTAGGAGGCTGACGCGTTGAAGGTGATCTCCGCGCCGGGCGGCGCGTAGTAGTCCGGGTGGGGGAGCAGGACCACGGGCCGAGTCTGCAGCTTGGTCAGCGCGGACATCAGCGCGGCGCCCGTGTCGCCGGTGTTGGCGATGACCTGACCTGTTGTCGCCTCGGCCAAGGCGGTATAGAAGGGCGCGGAGCCGGAGGACACGATCGGGTACACGTTGACTGGGTCGATCTCCAGTGCCCGTTTGGCGATGGTCGCCAAGGTACTCGCGTCCACCAGGTCAGGGTCATGGTAAGGCGCATCGGTGAGGATGACGGCCGCTTTGGTGGCTCCGTCGCGCCACTGTAGACCGTCGAACGCGGTCATCAGCGCGTGCAACGCGGCCTCCGGGTAGTCGCCGCCGCCGGATGCGTAAATGGTGGCGAGCTGGGTGTTGAAGTCGGTGGTGTCCTCTTGGAATCCGGAGAGGATACGGGCGGTGACGGCGTCTCCAGCGTCCTTGTACTCGACGAGTGCGACCCGGCCACGTGCAGCTTTGATTGTGTCCGCCATCTGCGCGGCGAAGGCTTTCGTGTCCTCGATTTGCCAGCCCATGGAGCCGGTCGAGTCGATCAGGAAGGCCACGTCTAGACCGGTGGTCCCGGATCCGGGCTGAACGACCGTGGGGTCGAGACCGCTGTCCGGGAAATGGACGGCGAGACGCTGACGGATTTCCACGGCGGCTTTGTCGATGCTGCCGGCCGGGTCGGCGTAGGTGAAGTGCCCGTCGCCGTCCCAGAATATCTTGGACGAGCCACAGACGAAGTCGCGCTTGGCGCAGGACAGGCCCGTCGTTGAGGTGAAACTCGCGGGCAGGTACGGTGCACGCGCGCCGAGGGAGCCGGTGCTCACGAAGCAGTCGGGGACGTCGAAGCGCCACTCGGAGTCGGAATCGCTGCCAAGGCAAGCTGGAGCGTAAGCAGTCTGACTCCCGCCGGGATTCACACCTTCCGGCAGATTCAGCCTCGGGTCACCGAACAACGCTTGATATAGAACGCGGTTGCGGAGGTCGGGGGCGAGCTTCTCCACGTAGGCCTCGCCGATGACTTGGGCGCCTTGCGAGTAGCCGCCCAAGACGAATGCGGCATCCAAACAGGGTGCGGCGCGAGACGTCAGGTAGCTGGTGAGCTCGTCGACCCCGGTGTCGACGCTGGCCCCGAATGTCCACCCGCCGCCGGCGGAGACTCCCGCTTGGACAGTGTTCCAGAACGTCTCCCAGCTGCCGCCGCCGACGGGCACGGCCGGGTAGGAGTTCCCGTCGATGCTGGCGGTGCCCAGCTCGTAGGGGTTGACGGTCACGTGCGTGCCGACTTCGGCTAGCACTTGGTCACGAAAACGCACGTATTCGGGTGCGAGCAGGGGTTGGCCGGACCCTCTAGCGAAGACAAGTTCGACGTCCGCGCATGGCACTGTCAACGGATCGACAGCGTAGGCCGCCGGCACGCTGACGAGGGGCGCCAGGAGCGCCGCCATCGCGCCTAGGGACAGGAAAAGATTTGCTTTTCGGCTCACAAAATTACCCCCGTGTAGTGGCTGTAGCAGGATGCTTCGGACAAGTGGAAGGCGACGCGGCTCATTGCCGCGACGAATCGGTCTCACGCTACATGTGGGGCGCCTCGCGCATGTACCCCCACTTCGCGCCAGTACACGGCGCGTGGGCGAGCCTTTCGGCTAGGTGCCCCGCGTTCAGGACGGGCGCACGTCTAACGCCACCTGCAGACCAGCAAGCTCGCTGCTCACCGTCAGCTGGTACTGGTAGCCGTCCTTGGTCGCGTACCCGATGCACAAGGTCGTGGGCCCGGTCGCCGTGGCTGGCCGCTGACACGTCCCCTCCACGGAGAAAATGACGTCCGCCGGAGCGCCAATTTGTTCTACATCTTGGACGGTCACCGCCGAGTCTGCTTGCCAGCGCCGGGCGATGCTCGGACACGGGTTCGTGCTCATGCACAGAAATTGTTCGCGGCGGACGATGTCATCCAGCGGCTCCCAGTCCCCGGGGATTGCCAGTCTCGATATCTGTGCCACGAACTCGTCGGTGACCCGGTCCTCGAGGGATCTGACGATAAAGAACGCCGAAAGCGCGATGACCACGATCCCGATGAGTAGTGCACCCAGAATCTTCTTCACGTCATCCCCACTGAACTTGGAGCAACAATGTACGAGTCGTCGCGGTGCGACAGCTTCCTGCACTCTATCGGCCCCAGGCGAAAGCCTCCCGCCCCTGAACGGGTGCGGTATTTAAGGAACGCCCGAGAGTTCGGTGATTCGCAGGACGAAGCCCAGCGATGCTCTATTGCCCGGCAGGACGTGGCTGCCAGGTTGAGTTCGTAGGGAGGCTTGAAATCGGAGGGCTGCTCGGACGCCGAGCCATCGACGGCACCGCGTGCCGTCGCGCCGGCACCCAGAATGGCGCCATCCGGGCGAGAAACGTTGTGGGTCTCTAAGACCACCCCGCTGGTGTGGGGACGTGCACGCACGACCCTGAAACCGATCGGGCGTGAATAGCTCTTCAACATCAAAATCAGATCCTCGCGCCCTAACCAACGAGCTTGAACGGAACAGTCGGCGCGCCACGACCCATTTTTCTGCTCAGCCACATCTCACTTCAAGGGTCTGGTTTTTTACCCCCGATAATCGCCCTTATCCGTACAATGAGGCGTCAGAATCGGCCGGCCCATGATCGTGCCAGTTGAGGTCAGACCAGGCGTACCAGGTTGCATGACGGGCATCGCCAGAACGGGTTGGTCAACGACCCATCAGCCAACAACGGGACGAGGCATCGCTCACAATTCGGGGGAGCTCCCAGGGAGTCCTGTTCCGTAGGGGCACCATAGCCAGACCGTCTGTTGTCTGCCGGGCGAATCCGTCGTTTGACCCCTGTCCACTCTCCGGAGTGAAGGCCAGACGGAAAGCGCTGCTCAGAAATTATTGAGGAGGGCTCCAGGGATGGCAGCCAACATCAGTAGCGATGTGAGCGAGATGGCCACGATTCCGATAGTGACCCCTGCAATGGTGAGTCCTCGCCCCGGCGCTCCGAGGGGAATCCTATTCCGGGCTCGCACAGATTGGGCGAGGCCGGTGATCGAAAGAGGGAGGCAGATGAGGGGCACGGTAACGAAGAAGATGCTGAGGATAGTGAGGACGAAGCCTCCTAACCTGCCGGGCGTACTCGAGAAATCGCGCTGCGAAACAGGGGAGGCCCATGTCGCGTGCGGGGCGGCCGGTGAACTAGTCCGGGGCGATGGTCGAGGTTCCGTTGGTTTGGCTGGCTTGGGGTCTGTCAGCCACTTGACGTAGTAGGCGTGCAGATTCGTCTCAGATGCCAGAAACCAGTTCGCCTCTGCTTGATTCATTGCGTAACCGAGTGCTTCCCGAGAGGTCGTCGAGCCGAAGGAAGCCTTGAATTGTTCGTACGTCGGTACCTTGTCGGGCGCGAGGGTCGTGGGCGATTCAGTAATACTGCCGGGGGCGGACCGGTAGCCCGTCGGACCGTCTCCACTCGGAAACTGGTTGTCCCTTCGATCGTCATTCGCCCATGCATCAAGCCAGCGCATGAATGGGTCAAAGTGTTGACGGACCTCGCCGGCGCCGTACGCCGAGATGCGCGATGCGTAAGGTCCCATCAGCTGTTGGGGGACGGTTGCGGTGATGAACGAGACGCAGGCCTGCACGTAGGCCATCGCTGGCGTCTCTGCAGAGGCTTGGGCCGCCAATTTGAACTGGTCCTGGGCAGTAACCATTATCTCTGCGACGACAGCCACGCCTAGCTGTTGAATCGGATCAGCGGCCTTGACTGTTGTCACGTTCGGAAGCGAGAACCCATCGGATTCACTGGTCGGATAGGACACCCAAAAACGCGATTCTGTGGCCCAATCGCGGGAGTAGCCGATTGCTGGCACGGAAATCCGCAGGGCATTGACTCGTGCGGCATTTCGGTCGACCTTCAGGTCGTCCACGTTTATCGGGAATCCGATTGGCGAGAAGAAACTGTCAAGCTGATGTTTAGCGACGCTCACGGAGAACCCTTCGAGATCATGACTGGATCAAGCCTTCCAGCATTCTCATCGGCGCGGATGCCCCCTTCCGGGGACGTACCGCTTGCGCAGGCGTTAGGTGGCGCAATCAGAGTGCCAGCCCGCCGCGTTCGACGGCTGAAGCCCACACCCAGGCGCGATGCATCCCGCGGTGTTCCCACTCGACGTAGACGGCGCGTTGGGTCCAGGCCAGAGCGCGGGCCTGGACGTGTGTGGGCAATGCGGGAAGCCTCACCCAGGCGAGGACGGGAATGGGCTCACGGGCCATGGTCACTGGTAGCCGGCCGAGCTCATCTGCGGTCAGGCTGAACGGCCGAGCGGTGAACTCGTCCCCATAGTCAGGTTCGACTTGCTTGAGGGTGTCGGCCTGCACCGGCGGTACCGGGTGTGGGTCGCTGAGGTATCTCCTGTTCGCTCCCATGAGTCAATTAGAACATACGTTCGATTGTCATGGAAGCTCCTCTGCCCTGCTGGTGGAGCTCGGGCTAGGTGGCCGGCAACGAGCTCATTACCGGATGAACTCGTACGGCCCGAGCCGACGAAGGAGCGTGGCATCTGCAGTTTCCGCTGGACCGCGACTCCATAGTTCACTGTCTCGCCGTGATAACCCAAGGCCCGGACTTGTATGTATGCCCACGACGCGGTAGCGTCATCCTTTTAACTCAAGACAGCAGTTTATCCCGATTAGGAGAATTTGTGCCCATCAACCTAAAGCTCAGCGATGCCCGCCCACAGGATGTCGACCAGGACCCAATGTCCCGCGACTGGATCGGCTGGAACCCTGCACTCGACGACCAGAAGAACTACGAGCAGAACCGCGGCATCTGGTTCATCGGCCGCCGTGTGCACAAAGAGGCGCTCGCAACGTTCTCTCACAACGGCAGGGTGGTCATCGTCGTGGCCCTTGATAGGGACGATCCCATCAAAGAGATCGCGAGTCTGGATGGCGAGTCGAGCAAGTTCGCGATCAACGGGACGGTGCTTGCCAAAGGCAACTCCGATTATGACGCGCTGTTCGGCAGCCCTGTCGACGGACACCGCAACCCGGTCACTTACGCGCCTGACCCCTCCGCTGGACCAAAGATGTGTGCTTGCGGCTGCGGCGGCAACATCGCCGGCAATCGCCTCTTCCTGCCAGGACACGACCAGCGCGCGATCCACGACCGCATTGCCAGGGAGTGGGGAACCACGCTCCGATTCATCGAGTGGTTTGACGAGACTTTTGGCGCCCGCGACGCCGAGTAGACGACATGCTGCGCGACGTCTAGGACTTACGCACGGCCAAGCCTCGGGTGACTGAGAGTGCGTCAGCCTGGATGAGGTCATTGCAGGGCACAACGGTCAAGTCCCTACAGCGCCTTCGGGCGCACCCACAGCCGCACGTGGTCCCTGATGGGCCCACGTGCGGCGCCCATCGGGAGAACCTGTTTGAGAGAATACCCGTAGATGTGAAATCCAACCCACACTCATATTCGCCCAGACCGAGGTGGGTGCCCTGGTCATCAAATCAATCGACATCGGCCAGGACATGCTCGAGCAGGCCAAGCTGCTGACCGGGACCACTTCGAATCGAGAGGCTGTCGGGCTTGCCCTGCGAACCCTGATAGCCGTTCGCCGGCAGCCCTCTGCCGTCGAACGCATCGCCGGTCGTTGCTTCGACGCAAGCCAGATTGACGCTCCAACTATCACCGTGCCCACTTCTAATCGGTAACCGCTGTATCGGCGGTTCTGAAGACACGGCATAATTTGACGAGTTTCGCGCTACATTGCGACCCAACAGCAACACGTCGTCGATCCGAAGGAGTCTTTGATGAACGGATATGTACGCGGGACCGTCACCAGCATCACTATTGGGGTGGCCTATCCCGACGGAAGCGCGAAGACGCTTGAGCTGCCGGATGCATCGGAGATCGGGTCTATTGCGTTCCATGCGCTCGCTGTCGATGAAGAAGACTTGCCGACATACGATGTTTCAGAAGACGACTGGGAGCAAAATCCTGCCTTGATGGTTTACCCCAAAAGTGTCGTAAGGGGCGCCGCAGCCGGCATACCGTACTGCACCCATAACGGCTGCAAGAAGTAGAATCCGTCAGCGATTTGGGCCGTTGTCTTGCATCGGTAGTCGAATGAGCGGCGCCAGCCGCGACCGCAGCATCCCGATCGATCACTCGGCTTTGGTTCTGGACGGTGGTGTCGGTTCAGTCATCGTTTTCCTCGCACTCGGGTCGTGTCATGAACTGGGTCTCCCAATCTCTCGTCCGTCGAACCCGCGGCGCCTTCGGTGGGCCCTCGAGCCATTGCCAAGCGAGGCTCGATAGCTCAAGGAGGGCAAGATTCCTTGCCTGGCCGTCACGCCCCAGGGAAATGACTTGCTGCCCTGAGGGCAGAGTGATCTCGTCGGCGACGTGCATGTGTCCGTGGAAAAGCAACTCCGGGGAGACCCCCTCCCAGACCCGCGTGACGAGTGCGCGAGACCGACTCGAGTAGTTCAAGGCTTCCAAGCTCCAACGCATCGGATTGCTCCTCAGCACGGTTTCTGACGCAGGAGTTCCCCCGTCGATAGTCTCGTGCGTGAGCAGGACATCCACATGGCCATCAGCAACGGCATGCACAACGTCCTGCTCCGTAGGCATCTCCCCAGAAAACCAATCGATGCCCTCCGATCGCAATTCAAAGTCCACGGAAGCCGCGCCGCCGAACGACGCGAAGCTTCTGCTGCCAACCTCGAATCGATAGCCGCGGGGGAGTACCTCGACAACGGAACTCAGCGCCACCGGCCGGCCAGGATGTCGCTGGAACTCGCCATCGAGCCAGTTCCAGTCTTCGTGGTTACCTGGCGTGACGAGCACGCGGGAGATCCCGGCCCTAGTGGTGCAGTTCGTTAGTTCGTCGGGGGTTGGTTGGCGGGCTCGGCGTTGAGGTAGAGGCTGCTGGCGGTGTTGAAGGCGTCTTCTGGTGTCCCGGTTGGTGTGCCGTCGGGAAAGTAGGCGTCGGCGTAGTCGTTGTGGCTGGCGCGATAGGGGGCGAAGCCCCATTCGCTGGAGTAGCCGATGTAGCGCAGGCGACATAGTGGCAGCGTTTGTTCGTCCTTCGTGATGGCGGTGATGTACGCGAACGAGCCACGGAACTTCACAGTGATCGTGCGCACCTGTGGCCAGTCCTTTCGGATCAGGCCCAGGAGTCTCACCTCGAGGGAGTCTTTCGTGGACTGGGGAATCGTCGCCATGGTTCCCATGCTGGCGGATTTCGCGGCGTGTCATCACCGGTTTTCCACAGCCCGGGTAGAGAACAGAGTTATGACGATGACCAGTCCTTTCTCAGTCATTCTCAGTTCAGCCGATTACCTCACCCTGTCCCGGCGGGTCAGCCGGGTGCGGACCGAAGTCCGCGACGGGCTCCGAGCCCGAATAGTCCTCGCCGCTCACCACGGTCTTCCCAATGCTGTCATCGCCCGGGATCTGGGCGTCACGGTCGATACCGTCCGCAAATGGCGTCATCGTTTCCACGACGGCGGCATCGGCGGGCTCAAAGACCGGCATCGCAGCGGCCGCCCACGCATCTTTCCCGCTGTCGCCGTCGCGGAGGTGAAAGCTCTCGCCTGCGCGTTACCGGCAGAGAAGAACGTGCCGCTGTCTCGGTGGTCACATTTCGAGCTTGCCCAGGAAGCCGTCACCCGGGGCATCGTTGACTCGGTTTCCCCAGCGACGGTGCGCCGCTGGTTACACGCTGACGCGATCAAACCTTGGCAGTTCCGGTCGTGGATCTTCCCCCGCGATCCTGACTTCCAAGCCAAAGCGGGCCGGGTGCTCGACTTGTATTCACGCGTCTGGGACGGCGAACCATTGGGCCGGGATGACTACGTCATCAGCGCCGATGAAAAGTCCCAGCTCCAAGCCCTCAGTCGCCGCCACCCCGATCTTCCGCCCGGCCCGGGACGGCCCCGCCGCCAAGAATTCGAGTACCGCCGAGGCGGGACTCTGGCCTACTTCGCCGGCTACGACGTCCACCACGCCCGCGTTCTGGGCCTCTGCGCCCCGAAGACCGGGATTCAACCCTTTGAATACCTCGTCGAGCACGTCATGACGACCGAACCCTACGCCTCGGCCCGCCGGGTGTTCTGGATCGTTGATAACGGCTCCTCACACAACGGCGTCCGCTCGATCGAGCGCATGAACACCTCCTGGCCGACCGCGAAATTGGTGCACTTGCCCGTGCACGCATCCTGGTTAAATCAAGTCGAGATCTACTTCTCCATCGTTCAACGCAAAGTCGTCAAACCGCAAGACTTCCCAGACCTCGCCACCCTTGAGGACCGGCTCCTCCGATTCCAAGACCGCTACAACGCAACAGTGGTCCCCTTCGACTGGCGCTTCGGCCGAGCCGCCCTCCACGACCTCCTCCACCGCGTCACAGCCCACGAGCAGATCGCAGCATGACCCCCGACGAACTAACGAACTGGGCCACTAGTGCACCAGAAGTCGACGGCGTCGAGATACTTACGACCACGCGCGCCAGCCCAGATCCCGAAGTCGCCGACATGAAGGATCGTGGTTGCCGCTGGAGCATCGCGGGCGATGGAAGGGATGGCTTTGCCAATCCAGTCGATGTTGGCATGCCAGTCTCCGGCGATGACTACGTGCGTCTCAGTTATGGCGAGCGGGGCGTTGGGTAACGAGACCTCGCTCACCAACGACTCACGATCAAAATGGCAAACCCCGTTCAACCAGGTTGTGCAGAGCCTGATCTTGGGCGAGAAAGATGCCAGCGATGTTCTCCGCCAGATTGTTCTGTTGCACGCTGGATAGCTCGGCCCAACGTGGACGCTGCCCGGCAGTGGCAGTCGACTGCTGCTCTGCCAGGCACCGGGCGGTCTCGTCGACGAGAGCCACCCGGAACGGGGGCCAATCATCGCGCCAGCTTGCTTCAGTCATTCTGTACTCCTCCACTTTTCGACCGGATCTGGCGGCTAGCCGTTAGATGATTGCACGAGATGCTCACGACCAGTCCGAAGCCTCGACGATCTCGATCACGTCGTGGACGTTGCCTCCATCACGAAGCCAATCGACGGGCGACTTTTGCCCCTCGGCGACGAGGCTTGACTGGGGTGTCGCCATGAATCCGGCGACGCTTTGCCAGTCCCACCGCGGGCTGACGACCTCGATTACCTCGGTGAGTCCGGGAATGAGTTTGTTGGGATATCCGAAGTTGAACTGCCAGGCCGGGAAACGGAGCCGGCCGGAGATCTCAATCGCGTAGAGGCGTCTTTCGGTAACGGCAGGGCGAACTTCGTCTTCGTTCCAGCCCAAGAAACCGGCGACGTCTTCAAGCGACATACTGGTGAGCTGGTTCGACAACCAAGCCTCGGCTGCGCCCAACTGGAGAGATCCTCGGTCGACTTCACTCGAGGTCGAGTCCAACTCTTCGGCAGTGAAGGTTCCCGATTCGATCAGGAATCGCTCCTGCTGCTTGCTTAGCCCGTTCCTTGAGGCGGGCCTCATCGCAAGCAGCATGTCCGTGAGCGAACGGACTATGTAGTCCGAGTCGCCTGCTATGTGGTCTATCGCTTGTCCGAGTTGCCGCAAGGCGTCATCCAGGGCCGGCGGGCCGACTCGTTCATTGGCGCTGTCGGGGGCGGACGCGGAATTGGTCATGAGCGGCAGACTAGAGGTTCTTCAGCGCCGTTTCGAGCCTGTAGGTTGACCGCCGAGAGGCGAGTATGCCTTGCCGTAGTGCGCATCTTCTCGGATATGAGCAGGAACCGACCAAGCGCACGTCCGAGGCACCTGTGAGCTCCCAGAACTTTCGCAGGTTCGGAAGCGTCAGTTTCCTCTGTCACCAGAGTTGGCCTCGCCCTCCAGCCCGAGCATTGTGGGGCTGCCTAGCGGGTCCCGCTAGGCGAGTTTATCCGGTGCCTCGGACGGCCCTCCGTCGCCCCGCCCGGGGAAACGAATCCCGTAGACACCCAGGCCGGTTCGCGGAGCGCGGGCTATGTACTTTGCGGCGCGGGACGCTCGTCGACTCACCGGTAGACATGTAGTGACCGCGGCTACCTTGCGGGACGAAGTCCGGCGGGCGGATTCTCGAAGTCAATGCGCCCGCCACGCGCGGAAAGTGCTGTGACGTCGTCCGGGACGAGCTGGCCATCATCGGGGTGATGATAGACGCGCTGATGCGCGTGCATCACGGTGTTGTTGTTGAACATTCGCCTGCTGACCTCGTCGCCCGGCATCACCTGGTCAAACCGACCGGCCTCGATATCGTCGGTTAGTCCAGCAAGAGACTCGAGGGTCCCCGCAGACTGCATGATCAGTCCGGCGTGCCGCGTTAGGGGAAACAACATCGCGCGCGCGTTTTCAAGCCCGAGACCGACGCTCTGGTCGCTGTTAGGGTGCGGAACGGGCGTTATGGGCGCATCAGAGGTCAGTAATGATGGCGATTCGAACTTCACGAGCGTCCAAGTGCGTTCCAGAAAGAAGCGCATCAGTTGCGGAAGTAGCGTGACAATCTGCTGAATGTGGGACGCGGACGACGCGAGTGGAGGCAGCTCACTTGTGCTGGTGCTCAGACCCGCTGGCGCCCCCGGTAGTTTTGCGATGCGCTCGAATTCAGTCGGATCCTGTTCAGCAAGGCGTCGGAGGATGGTTGCGAGCACATGATGAAGTTGTAGCCGATGGTCCTGTCCTCTCAGGTGCTGGAGCGTCATGAACTCTGCGAAGACGAGGCGGTCGTCGCTGTTCAGCGGCCATTCCCCACGTCTCGCCGCCGCGAGGATGACTGCAGCCTCAGACTCGACCTGCGCGAGTTCGTCCTCGAAGATGCTGGGGTTCGTCGGATGATTGGGTATCGAGTAAAAGTGGTTCTCGATTGTCGCATCGGAGGTGTTTGTGTCAAATGACTTCGCGGTAGCGATGTCGATTGCCCGCAGCCGCTTGCCCTCGGCGAATCCCGCCAAGTAGAACCTTGGGACCGTGTGGTGCCGCACCGGGTTCTTTTGCACCAATGCCTCCCGGCCTCTTGTCAGTTCCGAGTCGAGGTTGATCCTCTGCAATCCCGGTCGAAGACGATGATCGACGGGCCCGACTGGTCGAGTTTATCGCGCACCTCTATCGTTCCCCTGGTCGAAGAGTGCGCCATTCTGCGGCACATCGGGCCGCTTCCCTTCCGGCCCGAAGTGCCCCGAATCGCGACGAGGTCGCCGCTGCCCTTGGCGACTCTGCATTCACCTGAGTATTTGAAGCCTTGAGCGCCACCAGTTATTGCGGTTGAGCGCCACTGAATATTGGGCTTCAGCGCCACTGAGTATTGCCGGTGAGCGCCAGCGGTTGGCTCGCACTCACCGGCGTGGGTCACGCCGCGTTGTCCGCGGTGTGTTCGCGCATGTTGGTGCCGCCGGTCTCGATCCAGATCGTGCGGTGCACGATGCGGTCCATGATCGCGTCGGCGTGAACGCCGGAGCCCAGTCGTTGATGCCAGTCCTTCTTGGCGTACTGGGTGCAGAACACGGTCGAGGTGGTGTCGTAGCGGCGCTCCAGGAGTTCGAGGAGCATGCTGCGGGTGTTGTCGTCCGGCTGGTCGAGCAGCCATTCATCGATCACGAGAAGGGTGAACGCCGCGTATTTCCGGAGGAACTTCTCTTTTCCTCCGGGCTTGTCGCGGCCGGCAGCCCAGTCCCCGCATCGGTCACGGCGAGGGAGGGTGCGTCGCCGCTCTTGCACCCCGTCGGATACGAGCGCATCGAGCTGAAGTTGAGCATCCTGGCTCGAGGTGCTGATGCGGGTGTAGTGCGACCGCGTTGGAACTCGGTCCACGATCGAGGTGGTTCGATCAGGCATCAGATTCGTCTCTGTTTGTCCCCCATGTAGCCGACTTGTACCGGTTATCCCCAGAGCCTACGCTCTGGAATTGGAACTCCATTTTGTGTCGTTCAACGAGGGGGGATTGAGCCGAAATCGCTCGACAACTGCCTCCGGTGGTTGCTGGTACTGGGCGACGGTCTAACCACAATCCCGAACCGTTCTTGCCGTCCGTGACCATCAAATCAACCAAATTGTTCGAGCGCGCTGGCGTTCGATCCTGCTACTTCTCACCCGCTGGGTCGAAGCCGCGAAACTGTGGCGTCAGACGGCGATTTCCGGTAAGGCTTCGCCCTCGCCGTCCCGCCCAGCTAATCCAAAACGTGTAAGAAAACCGACTTCAGGAGCAGCTTGATGACCACCTTTCGAAAAGCCACTGCAGACCTGCTCGAGAATCACGACATCTCCGTCGAAGAGGCGGCCGACCGACACATTGCCCCAGACTTCCGCCAGCGCATGAACGGGATATGGATAGACCGACGCGAGTTCATCGACCGGATCACGGAACTCCGGAGCAATACTCAGGAAATCAATATCGTGGTGCTGGACGAAATGACCGTCGGGGATCAATATTGTGAACGTCATATCGGCGACCTGCTCAGTTTCGACGGCCGTAGAGAGGTTCTCGAGGTGTACGTCTTTGCGGTTTTGGATTCTGATGGGCGGTTCAAGCGAGTTGAGGAGGTGACGTTGACGCTCAATCCCGACGTGGTGATGCCACCGATGGACGCCGCTGATGATCGGGAGGCGAACTCTTATTCGCCGGCGAGCCCGATGGCCTATCCCCACACGGCGTTGATGTCGTGATCTCGTGTGGTCGTGTGCGTGGAGCTACAACTCACCGTGGAGGAATTCGATCGTTACGTCGGACCGGAATGGGCTCGGTGGTCATGGCGACCGGCGGTCGACCCAGTTCGTCTGCTGTGATGAATATTTGCTTCTATAGGCACCACCTGTGGTGCGGGTGAGCATCGTTGTTCAGGTGCCTGGGCGGCATCGTTCGGCACCACGACCGGCGTGTGTGAGCACCACCTGGAAAGTTCCTTCCACCACGTGAGCGCCACATGGTGCTGCACAGCTGTTGCCCAGTTGACGTGACGCACATCTATCGTGTTTACTTATCACAGAAGGGGAGTAATCCTCGCTTCGCATCGTCAATACGTTCCCGCCGCGGGTTCCGGTGTGCAGGGCCGCAAGGTAGATGAGACCTTCACGAGTATTTCGTGGAGGTCTTTGTCATGGCTGTCCCCCTGTGGGCGTGGTTCGCTGTTCTGGGTGTGATCCTGCTGATGCTCGCCGTCGACCTGGTCGCCCACCGCAAAGCTCACGTGATCGGTGTGCGGGAAGCCGCGGTGTGGTCGATCGTGTGGGTGACTCTCGGTGCGGCGTTCGGCGTGCTGGTGTGGACGCTGTGGGGGGCGGAATTCGGGCAGCAGTACTTCGCTGGCTACCTGATCGAGAAATCCCTCGCGGTCGACAACGTGTTCGTCTGGGCGATTATCTTCGCCGCTTTCGCGGTCCCGCGCGAGTACCAGCACCGAGTGCTGTTTCTGGGCGTCCTGGGCGCCCTGATCTTCCGCGGGATTTTCATCGCGGCCGGCGCCGCGCTGATCGAGAACTTCTCTTGGATCCTGTACGTCTTCGCCGCGTTCCTGATTTACACCGGGTGGCGGATGTTCCGCTCCCGCAACGACCACGTCCACCCCGAGAATTCCCGCATCCTCAAGGTGTTTCGCCGGTTCGTGCCGATGACCGACGCGTACCACGGGCAGAGGTTTCTGGTCCGCAAGGCAGGAATCGTGGTGGCGACCCCGCTGCTGGCCGTGCTGGTGCTGGTGGAGATCACGGACGTCATCTTCGCCGTTGACTCGATCCCGGCTATCTTCGCCGTCACTAGTGAACCGTTCCTGGTCTTCACCGCGAACGCGTTTGCCATCCTGGGGCTTCGGGCGATGTACTTCTTGCTCGCGGACCTGATCCATCGGTTCATTTACCTCAAGATCGGACTCGCGTTCGTCCTGATCTGGGTGGGTATCAAGATGCTGCTCCTGGATGTCTTCTACATCCCGACCACCATCAGCCTGGCCGTGGTCGTGACCATCATCACGGTGTCCATCGTGGCCAGCCTCCGCGCCACCCGCGGTCAAGGCCGACGCGACGTGCAGACCGAGGCTGCAGGGGCGTTCCGGATCGCCACCGACGAGGAACTTGCCGCGGTCGAGCCGGTCTTCGGCCGCCGTGGACGAGTGCCTGCCGGTAGCGGACAGGACCACTCCGATGAGTGACCTGGATCCTTCGGTGGCCCCCGGCCCTGAATCGAGCTGATCACGATGACGCATACTCGTCGCGACTGCCAGCTCCGCGGCCCCGCCCACGAAGCGCCGGTCGGCCGCCTGGTCCTAGACGGGGTGCCATGGCCCGAGGACCTCCTCAGGCTCACCCGCCACGGTGACCTGTGTGTGCACATCATTCTTCCCCGCGACCGGGACCGCTGGGTGGGCCTGTTCGCCGGCGTGCGAGTGCTGGCCGAATTATTCAGCCACAGAAGGGAGCACGTATGAACTGCCCTCAGGACGGAGCCGTGCTGGTGGTCGATCGCCGCACCGGCATCGAGATCGACGTCTGCCCGATCTGCCGGGGGGTGTGGCTGGACCGCGGGGAGCTGGACAAAGTCATTGCCCGTGCCGGCACCCGCAGTCGTCCAGGCCGGCCACCGTCGCTGCCCCCGCTGCGAGCGAAAAGCTCCGCCCGCGAGGATGTGGACACCCAGCCCGTCGGCCAACCGAAAGAGACCGCACCACGGGGAGAAAACTGGTTAGCGGACCTGTTCGAGGAAACCCCGCCACCCATGGATCGAAAGACATGACCGGAAGCACGGCTGACCCGCCGCAACGGTCCGCTAGAACCCGGTATGACCTGCCCATCCCGATTGGAACGCTCAAGAACTTTGTTCGACCGCCACACCGGCCTCCGCAATCGTCCCCGCCCCATACACAAACCTCAGGCAGCGAACCTGGCTTTGAGAGTGGCTGAGCGACTCAATGGCACAAGACCCCTGCACTCGGCTCAACCCCAAATCGAGCTAGGAGTCTCGAATCCTGTGTGCCTCGTATCCCATCCCCAAACGGACAGGCACCCATGCCCCTGCTCGAGGTGGGTAATTTCAGTCGATTCCTACCCGTGCATGTTAAGTTGCAGGTGTGACCAACCCAACGGACTCTCCTCGCCGAAGCAAAAACGCCACCAACCCTGACGCGGCCGCGGCCGCGGCCGCGGCTGAGGCTGAGGGAGGGCAGGAAGGTCCTCGCACCACCGATCCACATGCCCCGAGTGAAAAGAATGAGAAGATCCTGGCGCACGCGGAACGCCGAGATGATCAAGCCGAGCTACGCGATGTCGAGTCCGACAAACGATCCGAAGCCGCCGACCTGCAGGCCTTTCTATATACCGACTCGTCCTATGCCGGTCCTGGCGAACGCCGCGCGGCTGCAGTGGATCGCAGCCACGCTAAGAGCGACCGCGAATCTTCCGCCGCTGATCGAGCCCAGTTGTCCGAGCACGAAGCCAACCCGGACTAGAGTCCACCCCCAAAGATTTCGATTTCGTGCCGCGGCTGTCGGCCGCTTCCCGCGGTGCCTTGTGCGCTGCAAAGGTGCGTCAGAGCTGGAACGGCGACCATTCGGACTCGTTCACCGCACGAATCTCCCCATCCAGATCAAGGCGCCAGACCCCGGCTGAGCGATCGATAACAATGCCCACGATCATCTCCGGCAACGTCACCAAGCTTTCGCCGCACCATGCGGCCATCATCTCAGCGCGCAGAGACCGGAACTGAAACAGCAGCCCCACCACAAAACCCGGCGCCGGTGAGCGGGTGTCCGATGAGAATTCTTCTAGCGCACGGATAGGGCGACTTGTAGGTCTGTGCAGGCGTTGCTCACGCGGTGGCAGGCCTTTGTGCAGGTCACCCAGTTGGGGTAGAGCTGGGCCATTCGCTCGCAGGCGGTCACGGACTCTATGCAGGCTTCCACGCAAGCATCCAAGATTGAAATCGCTGCTGCGTGATTAGCGCTGGTCGTCCAAGACAGCACTCTGGTTGTCACAAGTCCAATCTCAACGCAGTACAAGTCGGCTAAGAAACACGCTGTGATTTCTCCATTACCGGTCGACGCCAGACATTCCTCTGCACAGGACTCGCTCACGCGGATCAGTTCGTCGCACGCTTCTTCACAAATACGTATCCGCTCTTGAATCAGAGCGTCAATTAAGTCGCTGCGGAGCATGAGGATCACGCTACCGTCGCCGTGCTTCGATATCTCCCCCCTTGACCGGCACGAAGAACGTCCGCTACGGGATCACGGCTGCGGGCGAAAGTTCGTCAGCCGATCCCCTTTCAGACCTGCGGGATCGACCGAAGTGATTGATGTCAATTGCTGGGATTGGTGAGGACTATGAGCTGTTGCGTGGCCCTGGTCATGGCGACGTAGCGGTCGACGGCGCCCTCGACGCCTGCGCCGTGCGCTCGGGGATCGAGGAGCACGACAAGGTCGAATTCGAGTCGCTTCGACTGTGCCGGGGTCAGGATTCGCACTCGTGTGGTCTGTTCGACCGGAGCGACGCCATTCGCGCTGATCATGCGGGCAGTTCCGTCGTCATGTTCGGTGAGCCACGTCTCGACGATCCGGCCGAGCTGCGATGGGGATGCGTGCACGACGGGCAGTCCGCTCTTGCGGACTGATATCGTGACGTTCGCGTCTGGAAGTATCGCGCGGATGATCGGCTCCGCTTCGATCATTATTTCCTCTGGAGTGCGGTAGTTGATGCTCAGTGAGGCGAGTGCGATGTGTGTGAGCCCGATCCGGTCGAGCCGCTCGGACCTTGTTTCGGACAAGCCGTGTCGGGCCTGGGCGCGGTCACCGACGAAGCTGCGGGAGGGGCAGCGTCGGATGAGCATCTGCCATTCGGCGTCGGTCAGCTCCTGCGCCTCGTCGACGATGATGTGTGCGTACGGGCCGCCAAGCGTATCGGGGTTGACGGTTGGTAGTGCGGATTCGTCGACGAGGCTGGTTTGGGCATCCTGACCGCGGAGAATCGACATCACCATGAGTTCGGAGTCGTCGGACGCAATGAGGTCATCGAACACCCGGTTCATGTTCTCTCGCTCTGCAGCAAGAGCGGCTTCGCGCCGACGGTGGCGTCGCGGCCCCTCGGGGTCGCCAATACGCTGACGCGCCGCGTCGATGATGGGCAGGTCCGAGACCGTCCATGCCCGCGCGTCGCCTCGCTGCAAGGCGTGCAGATCTCCGCTGCTGAGCCATGGTGCGCACGCTTTCAGGTAGGACGGCACCGACCAGAGGTCCGCGACGATACCCACCGGGTCGAGCAGCGGCCAGGCACGATTGAGCGTGTTGGTGAGCTCGTTGTCTTGCACAAGGTACCGACGCAATAACGCCCCTGAGACGTCCCCATCGCTATCTACACGGTCGAGAAGGATGGTGATCAACACTTCCCAGATGTCGTCGCGTGCCGCGTTGTGTGGGGTGCCGCTTGCTGGAGCGGCGAACGCTTCTGCCCAATCGGTGGCGTCAAAAAGGTTCTTGTCCAGCTTTCCGCGGATCTGCGTGCAGAGTTCCCGACCGCGAAGGGGTCTCCCTGGCCAACCTCAGGAACATGCGCCGGTTCGCCGAGGCGTGGCCCGAACACGACTCAATTCGCGGCCGGACCACGGACACCACGGTGCACGGAGTGCTCGGCGCCGACGGCTTCACCGTCATTGTCACCAACGCTGCGTAGCCCAGCACCCATCCCGCCTCGTGGGCTCGCCGCGCTGGCGACGGCGTGCGCGATACGCATACGCGTGCCACAATAGCTTCGAGAACGAAAGTGAAGTGGCATGACCGAGTTGACCACCGAGGAAGCGCGCCAGCGGCTCGACGTGAGCCCGCAGCACATCCGCGGGCTGCTTCGCGTGGGGAAGCTTGATGGCCGACAGCTCTCGTCGGGAACGTGGCTTATCGACGAAGATTCCCTCGAACGCCGGATCGCGCTCAGCGTCGGCCCCGTACGAAACTGGTCGGCTCTCTCCTCGTGGGCGCTTCTCGGTGAGCTTTCCGGCGAGCCCAACCTGGTCACGATCTCGACCAGGACGCGTGCTCGCGTGCGTGAACGTATCCGACTGACCACGGCCGACGAGATCGCCCGCCGCGTGGCCAGCCGCACCACGGTGACCCGCTACGACGCAGATGACCTACTCGACACGGCCACCGACATGGTCCCCACAGGTGAAGCCGCCCTTGACATGCTCGACACCGACCTCTCGCCTCGGGAACTGGCGATTGAGGGCTACGTCAGCACAGCTTCGATGCAGGAGTTCGTCCGAGAGCACCTGCTCATCCCTGATCGCCGCGGGGCCATCGTTGTGTACGAGGACCCAGGCCTGTTCATCGGCCGTGACTACGCGCCCGTTGCTGTCGTCGCGGCTGATTTGGCGCGGAGTACCGCCACCCGTGAGCGTTCCGCAGGCATCCAGGCCCTCGAGGAGATGAGGCAGCGATGGCTGGCGACACGCACGAAGTAGACATCGGCGACGCAGGCTTCCTGCCGCCGTGGTCGACACTGTTCGAGGTGGTCGCCGCGACCGACATGGATGACTGGATCCTTGTCGGTGGGCTCATGGTCCAGCTGCACGCGTACCGGGCAAACATCCCTCCGTCGCGGATCACCAAAGACGTGGACATGGTCGTCGACGTCGCGAGCGCCAAAGCGAGCATCCAAGCCGTCTCCGGCCAGCTCAGAACTATTGGCTTCGAGGGTGAGGTTCCCCAGACGAAGAGTGCGCCCGCCTACCGGTTCAGCCGCGGCAAAGAGCAGATCGACCTTATGGTCCCTGACGAACTTCCGCCAAGGATCCAGCCGCGGCTGATGATGCGTCCGGCTTTCGGTGTCGTTGCCGGCAAGCAGGCGATCCGGCGCCGGGACACTTTCGTTGTTCGTTCAGGCACCCAGACAGCGACCCTTGCTTCACCGGCCGTGCTCGGCGCAATCATTGTCAAGGGGGCTGCGAACCAGGTCGACCAGCGTGACGCGGGTCGCCACCTCGAAGACGCGGCTCTCCTGCTCGCCTCGATCGAAGCCGTCGGCAAGCTTGACCTTGTCGGCCTGTCGAAGAACGATCGTAAGCACCTCGTCCGGGTCGCACAGATGCTCCCAGGCAGCGCGGCAGCGTGGCGACAGCTGGACGACGTCAGCCGCCTGCGAGGCCAGCGACAGTTGGCTCGACTCGTACTGGCCGCCCAGCTGATCGTTCCGGTCCGTCGGGATTGATTAGTCAGGCACCACCTTCTCCGTGCGCTCGATGATCAAGGCATTGAACCCGCTGGTCTTTGGCGAGTAGCCCTTGCAGGAAGCGGTATTCCGTCGATTAGACACGGGCGGTGCGGTGCGCTGCTCTGCTGTGAAAGGACGACGCATAGGGCGTTGTCGTTTCATTGGTAAGGGCGGGTCATGGCGGACTATCGGAAAATATTGGGGCTGTTGCTGGAGGGGCGGATTTACGCGGGCGCGAACGTCAAGGTTGTCCAGCGGATGCTCGGCCATAAGTCGGCCGAGGTGACTCTCGACACATATGCAGCGATGATCCCAGACGACCTGGACAACGTGACAGACGCACTCAGCCGTCAGCGCGCGGAGCAGCTTTGAAGTGGTGAGGGCATCCTTTGCTCAGTTGGCGGTCGCGAGCTCGTCATCTCGTTCCGGTAGCTCACCTTGACCGTCGATGATTCCCATCATCATCAGGTAATGCCCGTGCTGGCGGTGGTTCTTGAAGATATTCTCAAAGACTATGAGGTTTGCCTCGACCGTCACGGGCGACGGTGAGACGTGCAGGTCATCAAAAATCGAGTGAGACCCGGCGTTCACCCATGAGAATAGGGCGCGGCAAGTGATCTGGTCTTGGCCAGTGAATTTCGCGATAATCTCCTCGGTGTCGATATCTCCCAGGATGGTGAAGTAGGTCTCCAGGATGCGTCGGAGCCCATTCTGCAAGCCGACGCTCGTCGCATACGGGTCGTCCGCCGCTCGTTTGACTTCGTCCCACAGCGTGTTGCGCGTCTCCACGGGTGACGATGAGGCCGGGGTTGTGCGTCGCGTTGGTTGACGATGGGGTTGTCGACATCGGCGGCGTCATCGTGACGAGCAGCGATGGTCGCGGACGAACGCACGGGCCGGGGTCGTCGCGTTGATCCTGGCGAGGCTGGTCGGCAGTGTGACTGCGAGCGCCGCCTCCTCAACACGAGGTGGCCCCTTCCCGGGTCGGGTGTGGTAGTCAAGAGTTGCTGGCATGACCTGGTGGCAGCAGAACGGAGCTGGACGCGATGATCGTGGTCGCCTCGCCGGTGCAGGCCGAGGCCCTGCTCGACGCGGGGCAGCTGAGTTGTCCCGGCTGCGCCGGGACGTTACGCCCGCACGGATATGGCCGCATCCGCAGGGTGCGCAGCCTCGGCGTGGCACCGGTCACGGTGCGACCTCGCCGGGCCCGCTGCTTCTCGTGCGCGGCCACGCACGTGCTGCTGCCCGCCGGACTGGTTCTGCGCCGGGCGGACACGGCCGAGGTGATCGGCACTGCCCTGGCAGCCAAAGCCCGCGGCGAGGGGCACCGCACGATCGCGGCCCAGCTGGGCCGCCCGGTCTCCACGGTGCGCCGCTGGCTGCGGCGGGCACGGGAACCACACGCCGATTGGTTGCATGAACAGGGCGTGCAGCACGCGTACCGCGCCGATCCTGACATCCTGAACCGTGAGCTGGTCTGGCCGACCACGCTCGGGGACGCACTGAACCTCCTGGCCGGCGCAGCGCTGGCCTGTCAGCGGCGTGGGGACTGCCCGTTGCCGGTGTGGACGCTGATTGGCATGTTCACCCGCGGCCGGCTCCTGCCCCCGCCCCTGCGCACCTGAGAATCCACGCCGGAGCGCTCCCGCGTGCCCGAAAATCGCCGTCATCGTGACGACCGCGACAATTCCCACCGTCACCATCGACGATCACCACGTCACCGTGCCGACCACACCCCCAAAACTCATCGTCAAACTGGATGACGCCTCATCGTCATCCAACGTGACGGACAACACACAGCGCTGCAGATGCAGTCTCGATTGGGTTATCGGCGGAGAACTCGATGACGCTCGGATGACGGCCGCGCTTCCGGACGGGGCCGAAGGTGCGCGGCACCCGCGGTTGCTTGCGCGTCCGATACGCGACCTCTTTGTGGAAGTGCGCATTGTGGGTCATCAGGATGAGCTGTCGCACTCGGCCTGTGTCCGCCCCTATGTCAGCGATGATCCGCCGCACCAGCGTGGATACCGCAAATAGAATGTCGCTGTCGAGGCTTGAGATGGGGTTGTCAATAACCGCAAGAAGGTCGTTCGTTTCGTCGCTATTTTGGGGGCGCCCTCGAGCGACTGGGCGGTACCGCCACAGATAAACCCTCTGCTTCCCCTTTGTTTACAGTAGAAGGAGGGGGTTTTTCAGTTCCGGGTGATCAGGGCTCGGTGCGTGCCCTTAGACGCTGGGTGGGCGAGCTAAAGATGCCAAGTCAGTCATTTTCACTCCAGATCTCATCAATACGTTCGTGGATGTCAGTCGAGGTCAATCGCGCATGGCTGGCTGCGCTGTGCACCTAGCGGCGTGCGTCGTCAACACGAGCTCGCAATGCCGCCGCTGCGAGGCCCGGTTCGATTTCTCGGACCACAAAACCGCGTCCTTGCTCACTCCGCACGAGGCCCTCAGTATCAAGGTCGTTGTAGGCGCTGTGAAGGTGATGACGCTCACTCGGAGATCGGCTGTGAGCCCCTCCTACGGCCGCAAATGACCGACGGAAGAATCAGTAGAGCCAAATCTCCTCTGAAATCTGCAACTGGTCACCCGTTGCTCGGCCAGATCTTCGGACGCGCGGATCCGTTACTGTCCTTGAGTGTTGGCGAAGGTGGAAAGAAGCTCCCCGATGCGGTGATCGCGATCCAAGGGGTGCCGAAGTGGCATTGCCGTGTTGAGCCGGTACGTGTTGCGGCGCCCTTCGCGTTCGCGGTCCAGGTAGCCCGCCTCCTCTAGCTCAGTGACGATGCGTTGCGCCGCTCGCTCGGTGATGCCGACCTGAACGGCGACATCGCGTAGCCGCACGTTCGGGTTTTCCGCCACGCACAACAACACGTGGGCGTGATTGGTCAGAAATGTCCAGGCCGCCATCTGTCTATTATCTCCCACCCGACGAGCTTCTCCCCACATTCTATTCCCGACATTCAACATGTGCTATGTTTTTCCTGTTTTGTAGGTCGTGTTTGGAGAGGTGCTGATGTCTGATTGGCTCGTTGTGGGTGGTGTGACCATGGCGCCGTGGATCGCGGGGCTCTGCGCCGCGCTCCTCGGCTGGGCGGGCGTGAGCGGGAACAGGGTGGCCCGTCTGGCGGCGACCGTGGTCGGGGCCGGGTTTGTCGCGACTGTCGCGGTCGCTCTCACATCCGTTGCAGCGCCGCACCAGAGTGAGCAGGTGGTGTTCGGGTCCACCTCGGTGCACCTGGATGCCTTGGCGTTGATCTTGTCGCTGCTGGTGTTGGGACTCAGCGCGCTGATCCAGGTCTTCGCGATTCGATACCTACGGGGTGATCTTCGACAGGTCTGGTTCGTCGTCGCAGCCAACCTGCTCACCGGTTTCACCGTGTTGATGGTATGCGCCGGGTCGGTGGCCCTGTTCACCGTGGCCTGGGTCGGAGCGGGGGCGGCACTCGTTGTGCTCCTGGCAACCTATCGGCCGCTTGCGCAGGCCCGCGACGGGATCCGGCGCACCGGATCCCGGTTCATGATCGCTGACACTGCCTTCCTGGTTCCGGTCGCCATCCTGCTGGTCACCGCCAGAGGAGATATTCCCCTGGATCAGCTTGGTGCGGTCGCGGAGTCGTTGCCGCTGCCGCTTCAACTGACCTGCGCCGTGCTTCTCGTGGTTTCGGCGTTAGCTCGCTCAAGCCAGATCCCCTTCCAGGGTTGGTTGCCGTTCACGTTGGCGGCGCCCACGCCGGTGTCCGCGCTGATGCACGCCGGCGTAGTGAACGCCGGGGCGATCCTGCTGATCCGATTCGCCCCGGCCATCGCGCCACACCAGGCCGTCATGGTCGGGGTCTTCGTGGCCGGTGCCGTGACCCTGGTCTACGCATCGGCGGTCCGCCTGGTGCGGCCGGATGTGAAGGGCCGGTTGGTGTTCTCAACAATGGCGCAGATGGGGTTCATGATCATGGCGTGCGGTTTGGGAGCGTTCGCGGCAGCAATCTTCCATCTGGTCGCCCACTCCCTATTCAAATCCACCCACTTCCTCGGTGCCGGCATGGGAGTGCGCCAGCACGCCGTCGACCGAGACCTTCCACCCCGAAAGATCTACTCGTCGTCCGCACTCGCTGCAGCCGTGACCCTGTCGGTGCTGGTGACATTGGCGGCGCTGGCCGCAGCCGAATGGGTGTTCGCCCCCACCGAGGCAACGGCAAGTACTGCCCTGCTCGTGTTTGTTGCCGTGACCGCCAGCGTTGCTCTGGGCACAGCGCTGAGCACCGATTTCTCGCCCCGAACGGTTCTCACCGGCACGGCATCAATAATGTTGCTGACGTTCGGATATGTGGCCCTCCTGCAGATGTTCACAGCGGTATTGGAACCTGCGACCACCATCAATGCCGCCCCCGCCTGGCTACTGCTCTTGCCCACCGTCGGCCTGATCGCAGTCCAACTGCTCTCCCGTAACCCGCACCAGCTTGCGCACCTGCGTGACCACGTTTACACCAGGACCGTGACGACCACCCTTCCCCGCCCGCCTGCTCTTCCCCGCACGTCAGTGAGCACAGGAGTGCTGTCATGAATTTGATTCTTCGCGCCCAGGTAGCCACCGCCGCCCACGACATCGTGCCGTCCTGGCCAGTGGAGTCCTTCATCGCCGTGAATCCACTCGCGGGCCACGAACGTCGCCCTTTCGAGGCCGCCGCCGCCTCGGGCGTGGTCCTCGCCCGGTCCCGGGACGCCTACCTCGCCGACGCCGGCCGTGGCCGCATCGTCGATGCCGACCTCGAAGCAGCCCTGGCCGAGCGTGTGCCCGAACTCGCCTGGCAGCTCGCCATCGGCGGTAAAAGCGTGTCCGCGTTGAGCGTGGCGGTCCTGGACATGAGGAACGCGCAGTGGAATTCCCCCGCCGCAACTGAGCCATCGGCGCCTTGGCTGGACGAGTACCTGGCCACCTGGGTGTCGTCCTACCTGAACCCGGACCCGCTCTGGGCGATGCCCCACAAGCAGCACGGCTTCTACCAGGCGTGGCGAGCCCTGGCCCGCCGAGACCCGTCACTGCTTCGAACGGTGCGCCGGATGGTGACCGAATTGCCTGTCGAGCCCGACGCCGCACTGGCCTGGGCGCTGGTCAAACTCGGAGTCCCGGCGGAGGCGGTAACGGAGACGCTACGAACCGAGCTCCAACACCTGCCGGGCTGGGTCGGCTACATCAAGTGGCGGGCCGAAAAGATCGGGGACATCGACCTGCTCTCCTACCTGGGCGTGAGATTGACCCTCCAAGCGCTCCTCGGCCTGACCTGCGTCCCTTCGACACGCGGACCCGTCCTGGCCAACGAGACCCCGCAAGCCGTCTGGCACCGGGCCGAGCAGGTTGCCCGTTTGATCGGCGGAAGTCGAACAGACAGAGATGACATCGCGGCAGTGAGCCGGGTTCTGGCCATCAACCCGGTGCCCGACCATGCGTTGACCTGGCAGAAAGCCTACGAACTGCACTACCGCACCGCCCTGGTGAACGCCCTCAGGAACACCGATCCCTACACCCCTCGTCCCCAACTGCAGCTGGTGATGTGCATAGACCCCCGATCCGAAGGAATGCGGCGTCACGTCGAAGTCCTCCCCGAAATGGAAACGTTCGGGTTCGCCGGATTCTTCGGCGTCCCCGTGCGCTTCTCCCGGTACGGGGCCCGCGGCGCCATCAATTCGTTGCCGGCTCTCCTGACCGCCCGACACCACCTCACCGAAGAACCGACCCCCTCAGCGCAGGCTGAAGACCACATCACGAGCGGCCGCACCCGGGACGCGTTCCGGCGATCAACCCATCGTGCCGACTCCGGCACAGTGACACCGTTCGCCTTCGCGGAGGTATCCGGTTGGCTGTACGGCGCCATCAGTGTGCTGCGCACCCTCACCCCGACGCTGGAGGCACGAATCCACCGATTCCTGACCCCGTCCACGGCCGCCCTCGCGAGCACCGTGACGATCGGTGACGCCTTCACGTTGCAGGAGCGGGCAGCGATGGCTGAAACCGCGGTGCGGATGATGGGCATCACCCAGTTCGCCCCCCTGGTCGTGCTCGCAGGCCACGCGTCCGAGTCGATGAACAATCTGTACCAGTCGGCGCTGGATTGCGGCGCCTGCGGCGGCAACCCCGGGGCGGCCAACGCCCGCGCCTCCGCCGCCATCTTCAACGACCCAGACGTGCGCTCCCTCCTGGCGGCCCGTGGAATCGAGATCCCCTCCGACAGTTTCTTCATCGCGGCAGAGCACAACACCGTCACCGACGCGGTCACGCTCCTGGACCGGCACCTCGTCCCGCAGAGCCACGTCGATGCGGCTCGCACCTTCGACCGGGTCCAACGCACAGCCGCCGGACGGTTGGTCAAGGAACGCGCCCAGAACCTGCCGGGAGCATCCCCGCACGACCCGGCCAGGGTGCAGGGGCGCGCCCACGACTGGGCGGAGGTGTATCCAGAGCTGGGGCTTGCCGGCAACGCCGCCATGATCATCGGACCGCGTCAGCTGACCCGCGGTGTCAACTTGGACCGGCGGGTGTTCCTCCATTCCTACGAAACGGAGTTGGACCTGGACGGTGCCGCGCTGGAAACGATCATGACCGCACCCTTGGTGGTCGCGCAGTGGATCAACCACCAGTACTACTTCTCCGCCCTCAACCCCGACACCCTCGGTGCCGGAACCAAAACCATCCACAACGCCATCGGAACCATCGGAGTCATCGCCGGTCACGCCGGCGACCTGCGCCGCGGCCTACCCTGGCAATCCGTCGGCCACGGCGACCAACTGTTCCACGAACCGATGCGCCTGACCGTCGTCATCCAGGCCCCTTTGGACAGCATCGGACGCATCGTCTCCGGCAACCAGATGTTGCGAAACCTGCTCGACAACGACTGGATCACCCTCACCGCACGCAACGACCCCGCAGCTCTCTGGTACCGCTACACCTCGTACGGCTGGACGGTCGTCCCTAACGCACTGAAAGGAACCTGACCATGAACAACCTGACCCAAATGACCCGGCTGGAGGTTGTCGTGCCCGCCCGCGACGCCCCCGCGATCCGCGAACTGATCACCTCCGCCGGAGCCACCGGCTATACGTCCGTGTCAGGGGTATCCGGGATCGGACACCACGGCCAACACTCCGGGGCATTACTCTTCAACGAATACGACACCCTCACCATGCTCATCACCGTCCTCCCACCCGGTAACGCCGGCGAGTTGATCGACGCTATCCAGCAACTTCTCAGCACCTCCAGTGGTGTCATGTTCGTCTCCGACACCTACGTCTCCAGGCCCGACTACTTCCAATGACCCGCCCCCGCACGGCGTACACCGGACGCACGATCACCTTCGCCACGATGCACGGCAAAGAATCGCTCGCACACGACGCATTCCAGAACACACTGGGCGCGACCGTCACTGCGGCGACGGGCCTCGACACCGACCAATTCGGAACATTCGCCGGCGACATCCCCCGACTCCTCAGCCCGCGCGACGCAACCCGAGCGAAAGCCCGACTCGGCATGCAAATCGCCGGCACCACCCTCGGCCTCGCCTCCGAAGGCACCTTCACGTCCGGATTCGGACTTTTCGTGGAGAACACCGAATTTCTCCTCTTCATTGACCACACCCTGGGGCTGGAGATTGTCGAAAGCAGCGTCACCACCTCGCCGGTGCCCGGAGGGCGACGCATCGCCAGTGCCCGCGAAGCCCTCACGTTTGCGTCGGCCATCGGCTTCCCGGGCCAGGGAGTGATCCTGCAGAGCACCCAGAACGACCACACGACCGCCCACAAGAACATCACTCGACTCGAGGTCCTCGGCGACACCACTGAAGCGCTTCTGAAACAGCGCCAATCCATTGTGATCCTTCCGGACTACCGCGCCCACAAGGCGCCGTCCCGCGCCACGGCCATCCGGACGCTCTGCGAAAAAATGGCCCAGCGACTTGCAACTGAGTGTGCGCACTGCCGGGCGCCCGGGTTTGGCCACATCAACGTCGAACACGGCTTGCTCTGCTCTGGCTGCGGATCGGCGACCCAGGCCATCGCAGCCGATATCCATGGCTGCGGCCGGTGCACTTATAAGGCTCGGGTGCCACGAGATCAAGCCCACGCCGACCCGGAATGGTGCGACCACTGCAATCCGTAGCTGGCGACCCAACACTGGAGGCATTCCTTTTGCGGCGGCCCGTCGAAAGGCCCCGTCTGAAACCCGCCACGGATGCTGCACAGCCGTTGCCCAGTTGACGTGACGCACATCTATCGTGTTTACTGATCACAGAAGGGGAGTAATCCTCGCTTCGCATCGTCAATACGTTCCCGCCGCGGGTTCCGGTGTGCAGGGCCGCAAGGTAGATGAGACCTTCACGAGTATTTCGTGGAGGTCTTTGTCATGGCTGTCCCCCTGTGGGCGTGGTTCGCTGTTCTGGGTGTGATCCTGCTGATGCTCGCCGTCGACCTGGTCGCCCACCGCAAAGCTCACGTGATCGGTGTGCGGGAAGCCGCGGTGTGGTCGATCGTGTGGGTGACTCTCGGTGTGGCGTTCGGCGTGCTGGTGTGGACGCTGTGGGGGGCGGAATTCGGGCAGCAGTACTTCGCTGGCTACCTGATCGAGAAATCCCTCGCGGTCGACAACGTGTTCGTCTGGGCGATTATCTTCGCCGCTTTCGCGGTCCCGCGCGAGTACCAGCACCGAGTGCTGTTTCTGGGCGTCCTGGGCGCCCTGATCTTCCGCGGGATTTTCATCGCGGCCGGCGCCGCGCTGATCGAGAACTTCTCTTGGATCCTGTACGTCTTCGCCGCGTTCCTGATTTACACCGGGTGGCGGATGTTCCGCTCCCGCAACGACCACGTCCACCCCGAGAATTCCCGCATCCTCAAGGTGTTTCGCCGGTTCGTGCCGATGACCGACGCGTACCACGGGCAGAGGTTTCTGGTCCGCAAGGCAGGAATCGTGGTGGCGACCCCGCTGCTGGCCGTGCTGGTGCTGGTGGAGATCACGGACGTCATCTTCGCCGTTGACTCGATCCCGGCTATCTTCGCCGTCACTAGTGAACCGTTCCTGGTCTTCACCGCGAACGCGTTTGCCATCCTGGGGCTTCGGGCGATGTACTTCTTGCTCGCGGACCTGATCCATCGGTTCATTTACCTCAAGATCGGACTCGCGTTCGTCCTGATCTGGGTGGGTATCAAGATGCTGCTCCTGGATGTCTTCTACATCCCGACCACCATCAGCCTGGCCGTGGTCGTGACCATCATCACGGTGTCCATCGTGGCCAGCCTCCGCGCCACCCGCGGTCAAGGCCGACGCGACGTGCAGACCGAGGCTGCAGGGGCGTTCCGGATCGCCACCGACGAGGAACTTGCCGCGGTCGAGCCGGTCTTCGGCCGCCGTGGACGAGTGCCTGCCGGTAGCGGGAAGGACCGCTCCGATGAGTGACCTGGACCCCGCTGTGGCCCCCGGCCCTGAACCGAGCTGATCACGATGACGCATACTCGTCGCGACTGCCAGCTCCGCGGCCCCACCCACGAAGCGCCGGTCGGCCGCCTGGTCCTAGACGGGGTGCCATGGCCCGAAGACCTCCTCAGGCTCACCCGCCACGGTGAAAGGGGTGTGCACATCATTCTTCCCCGCGACCGGGACCGCTGGGTGGGCCTGTTCGCCGGCGTGCGAGTGCTGGCCGAATTATTCAGCCACAGAAGGGAGCACGTATGAACTGCCCTCAGGACGCAGCCGTGCTGGTGGTCGATCGCCGCACCGGCATCGAGATCGACGTCTGCCCGATCTGCCGGGGGGTGTGGCTGGATCGCGGGGAGCTGGACAAAGTCATCGCCCTCGCGGGCACCCGAAGTCGTCCGGGCCGGCCACCGTCGCTGCCCCCGCTGCGAACGACAAGCTCCGCCAGCGAGGATGTGGACGCCCCGCCGGTCGGCCAACCGAAAGAGGCCGTACCGCAGGGCGAGGGCTGGTTGGCGGACCTGTTCAAGGAAACCCCGCCACCCCTGGATCGAAAGACATGACCGGAAGCACGGACTTCCACCGTGATGACGACCTGCAATGCTCGTGTCATGCACAGGCACACGACTGAAACGCTGGTTTCCACTCGACTGATCCTCGAGCCGCTCGCGCGCGAGCACGCATCCCCGATGGTTGACGTCCTCGCACACGTGTCGCTGTACACCTTCACCGGTGGCACGCCACCGACCCTCGCCCAACTCGAGGCGCGCTATGCCGTTCAGGTGGCCGGGATTTCACCGGATGGGGCGCAGCATTGGTTGAACTGGATTGTCAGACGTCGTGATTCCGATGCCATCGTGGGCTTCGTGCAGGCGACTGTCGAGGGGGACAACGACGGCCTGATGGCAGAGGTGGCTTGGTTGATCAATCCGGCGCACCAGGGCCAGGGCTTCGCGTCAGAGGCCACCCGGCACATGATTCTGTGGCTGCGATCCAATGGGGTCGACCGTGTCGCCGCGTTCATCCATCCCGAACACGCCGCCTCGATTGCCGTGGCCCGCCACCAAGGATTGCGAATCTCGAACATCGCGCGCGACGGGGAGATCCGATGGGACTCGCAGACCTAACCACGCCGGATCGAGGCGCGGCGAGAGGTCTCCCCGAGCGCAAGCAAAGCCAGCTGAGCCGCTCATTAACGCTCGCGCAGCGCGGGGCTCGCGTCGGCGACCCGACGTTCCAGGCTCTCAAGCAGCAGCTCCAACCCGTAGTCGAACTCGTCCGCGAACGCGTAACCGCCATCGCCGAAAAGCTCGGCGCGCGACCGCGCAATGTGCGGATACAGCTCCGCCGGCGCTGCGACCTTGACGGCGAAAGCCTCCTCGGCGCCGTCCTCCGGTTCGAACGGCAGGCTCGTCTCGGTCAGCGCGAACCCGTATACGTAGGCGTCGATGGCGGAGAACGCGTGTGTCGCGAGCGCGGCGCTGAACCCGTGGGTCATCAGCACGCCGAGTAGCCGGTCGTGGTCCTGCAGCAGCGCTGGGCCGGGGTTGGAGCGCACCATCATCCCGAGCGCCCACGGATGAGCCGTGAGCACCGACCGTGCCGATCGTGCCCGGGCGGTCAGCGCCTCCCGCCAGCTGCCGCCGACCTCGGGCAGCTCGATCCTTTCGAAGACCCAGTCGGCGAGGTCGTCGAGCAGCGCCTCCTTGCTGGGGACGTGATGGTAGAGCGACATCGCCTCTACGCCGAGCACCTTCGCGACACTGCGCATGCTCACGGCGGCAACACCCGCTTGGTCGGCTACCGCGGCGGCCGCGCCAATGATCCTCTTCCTGCTCAAAGGGGTGCGCGGCGTCATCTTCTCATCCTTGCGCACTTACGCTTGTAAGGCTACGCTGTTGTTCAGTCCTTACACCCGTAAGTTCTCTCTGAAAACCTGGGAGGTCCGCCATGTCCAGAACTAGCACAATCCGAACGAACACCCCGAGCCGGCTCGACAACCCGCCCATCCCCGTGCAGGCCAAGCTCGCGGCAGCCTGGACGAGCCTGATGTTCCTCGTCATCTACATCGACTACTTCCACCTCTACCAGCCCGGCGAAATCGACGAAATCCGGGGTGGCGTCATTTTCGAGTTCGACATCAGCGGGACCTTGATGTCCATTTTCTTCGTGGTCATCGCGATCCCGGCCCTGATGGTGGTGCTCTCCATGGCGCTGCCCGCCCGGGTGAACCGTGCCACGAACCTCGTTATTGCATCGCTGTACATCCCCGTCATGGTGTTCAACGCGGCAGGGGCGTCCTGGGACTGGGCCTTCTACTACGGCCTCACCATCGGCGTCGAGGTGCTGATCCTGGCCTTCATCCTGCGCTCCGCCGGGACCTGGCCTCGAACCCCCGCCATCCCAACCGATCCGGCGACGATCACCTGATTTCGCCGTAAACGCGCTCGGAAAGTCCCATCTCCGTTGTTCTCAAGGGAGTCAGGGGGTTTTCTTGCCTCGATGTGCCGAGCGATATCAGCCCGTGAAATGATCACGGTATGACTGACGGCCCTCTTGAACTGCCGACCCTTCACGGCCAGCGATTGATCTTGCGTGAATGGCGTGACTCGGACGCCCCGACAGTTCAAGAAGCGTCCCGGGACTCCCTGATACCCATCCTTACGACTGTCCCGTCAACGGACGGTGAATCCGAGGCTCTGGCTTTCATCGCCCGCCAACGAGATCGTCTAGCGACGCGCGCGGGTTATGTCTTTGCGATCGCTGACGCTTCCGACGTCGCGGTCGGGCACATCGGACTGTACTTCTCAGCTGGCGCGGGCGTGCGAGCCAGTGTCGGATACTGGATCACGCCCTCCCAACGCCGTCAGGGGTATGCCGCCGAGGCGCTCGGCACACTCACGGCCTGGGCGGTGAACCTCGCCGAACTTGATCGGGTCGAGCTGTACGTCGAGCCATGGAACAGCGGCTCCTGGCGAACTGCTGAGAGTGCGGGCTACCAACGCGAGGGCCTGCTCCGCGCTTGGGAGCGGATCGATGGCAAACCGTGCGACATGTTCATGTACGCGCGGCTTACGACCACTGCGCTCGCACGCGAAGCAGAATAGGGCGACCAGCGTCTCACTTGCTCGTGAACCGATTCGCAATCATGGGTACGCTCGATGAGGCGCGTTTGCAGAACTGGTTGACGTGCCGCTCGGCGGGCACTGTCCCGTCGCGCTCAGCTCGAACGTGAAGGAAACACCGTGTCTGATTACGCAAGAATCAAGGGCCACACCGTGACCCGCACCGTGCACATCGAGGCCCCGCGCGCGCGCGTCTGGGAGGCGTTGACCGACCCCGAGGTGATGGTCAAGTGGTTCGGAGACGCTGTGGGGTTCGCCGCGCTCAAGCCCGGTGCGACGGGCAGCATCGACTGGGACGGCTACGGCAGCTTCCCGATCGAAATCACCGAGGTGGTGCCCGACGGATCATTCGGCTTCCGTTGGTCGGGAATCCCCGCCGAAGAGCTCGACGAGTACTCGACGCACGTGCGCTTCACCATCGCAGATGCTGGTACCGGGACGGATGTCACGGTGATCGAATCGGGCTTCGACACACTCCCCGGCGGCACCCGCTACCGCCGCGAACGCCTTGAGCAGAACCGAGAGGGCTGGGACGTCGAACTCGACGAGCTCGTGATGCTACTCGAGGGCGTCGCCCAGTAGTTCACGATTGCCGGGCAGCCGCTCGACGAGTTGGCCACGCTGCTCGTCCGGTGCTTCGGTGGCCGAGGTGTACCTGCACGGTGCGCACGTGACCCGCTGGACACCGACGGACCGGCCGCCGGTGCTGTGGATGAGCGCGCTCAGCGAGTTCGCACCCGACCGGCCGATCTGTGATGGGGATGTGCAGGATGACTCGATCACCCTGGCGCCGGGTGCGGCGCACACGATGAGCGCGGTCATCGCCGCCATCTAAGGGGGCGGAGCTCAGGCGGCGACGCGGAGGGCTTCGCGCAGGTGTGTGAGGCCCTCGCTGAGGCGACTGTCGGCGACGGCTGTGGTGACGCCGAGGAGATCGGCGACCTGGTCATTGTTGAAGCCCGCGTAGTAGGCGAGGTAGATCGCCTGGCGGTGTTCGGGAGCCAGGGTGTCGATGGCTTCCGTGGCGTTGTCGAGGTTGATGGTGGGAGTGAACATGTAAATCGTACTTTTCGTATGGACGTGTGAAGGCGGCGCGCAGCATTGCGTGCGCCGGAATTCGAACAGCGTGGATGATCGACCGAAAGTCCCGGTCGAGTGTGTCCGACCCGGTAGTGACCCGGTCGAGCAGCGGCTCCGGCCATGGATTGGGGCAGCGGAGAGGTCGGATCGTGATAAAGATCGACGCGCAACTACCTACATTAGCACATCGGGTCCTTGATCACCTCCTGGGGGACGCTCACCAGGGTCGCGCCCAGGCGTAGCAACCCCAGCGTTTCTCCGGAGTGGATGAAGGGCTGGAGGCTACGGCAGGCCGAGCAGCCGCAGGCCGGCGGCCGCGGCCGCGCCCACGATGACGACGACGAGGAACGGCGCCTTCAACCACAGCGCGACTGCGGCCGCCACGAGGGCGCCGAGCCTGGCGTCGACGGCGAGCGTTTGACCGGACGCCATGGTGTTCGCGATCGTGAGCGAGGCCAGCAGGCCGATGGTCAGGGTGCCGGCCACGCGGGCCACCCGGGGGTTCGTGAGCCACTTCTTGGGCACCAGGTAGCCGAGCAGCTTGGTGAGGAAACCCACGGCACAGGCCACGAGGATCCATCCCCACAGGGTCACGAGCTTGCCACTCGACCGGGCTCGCCCGGGTACGGATCGATGTCAGGCTCCAGGCCCTCGCCATCTGGCCCGCTGCGATAACCGAACCAGCCGATCAGGCCCGCGACGACCGCGGCAACGAGGATCGGGATGCCGGGCGGCACGAACGGCACGGTGAGCACGGTGGCGAGCGCGCAGGCCACGGCGATCGCGCCGGCCTCCCGCGACCGCAGCCGAGGCCAGAGCAGCGCCAGGAACGCGGCCACGGCGGCGCCGTCCAGGCCCCACCGCTTCGGGTCGCCCAGTGCGTCGCCGGCCACCGACCCGACCAGGGTGAACAGGTTCCACAGCACGAAGATGCCCACCCCGGCGACCCAGAAGCCGCGTTTCTGCTCGACGGGGTCGCTCTGGCCGGTGCTGGTGGCCAACGACTCGTCGATGGTCACGTGGGCGGCGGCGAACCGCCGCCAGCCGCGCGGGTGCAGCAGCACGTTCATCTGCATCCCGTACACCGCATTGCGGATGCCCAGGAGAGCCGCCGCGCTCGCGGCGGCCACCGGTGTGCCGCCGCCGGCGATGACCCCGATGAACGCGAACTGTGACCCGCCGGAGAACAGCAGCAGGCTGAGCGCCTGGGTCTGCCAGACGGTCAAGCCGGACGCGACGGACAGGGCGCCGAACGAGACGCCGTACAACCCGGTCGCCACGGCGATGGACAGGCCGACCCGGGCGCCGGGGGACTGGGCGAGGGACGTGGGCACCGCACGATCCTACCGGCGCGGGTCACTCCCTCGCGGTGGCGGGCGGGCGCAGCGCAAGCCGGGTCTGGGTCTGGCCGGCTCCGGCCTGGCTTTTCAGGCGGTGCAACAACTCGTTCAGGTGGGTGGTGTCGCTGACCCAGACGTGCAGCAGGTAGTCATAGGGACCGGTCACGTGCGCGGCATCGCGCACCTCGGGCTCGGCCAGCGCCGCGAGGAGGAAGGTTTCGGAGTCGGCGTCGGCGCGGAGCCGCACGTCGATGAACGCCTCCAGCCCGAGCGGTCCCAACGGGGAGTCGTCGGCGAGAACGGCCCGGTAGCCCACGATGACACCGGAGGCCTCGAGCTTTCGCACCCTGGCGGCGGCGGCATTCGTGCTGAGCCCCACCGCGGCCCCGAGCGCACTGAAGGAAATGCGCCCGTCGGTGCGCAGAATGCCGATAATTTCGCCGTCGAGATCGTCCATGCCGCGATCGTATCCGTGTCGCCGAGAAATACTAGGGTCGGGCTGCGGCGGCAGGGCAGGATCGTGCGCATGGAGATCACCTGGGGGCCGTTGTTCGTCGGCGGGCTGCTGGCGGGCTGGGGCGTGGCCGTGCCGCTCGGCGCGATCGGCCTGCTCGTGATGCGGGAGGCCCTGGCCGGCGGCTTCCGGGCCGGGGCCGCCGCCGCGCTGGCCGTGGCGATGGTCGACGGGCTTTACTGCGCCGCCGCGGTGCTGCTGGGCAGAGCGGCCGCTCCGGTGATCGTCTCGTGGGGAGCGGCGCCGGCGCTGTGTGCCGGGCTGGTCCTCGTGGCGCTGGGCGTCCACGGGCTGATGCGCCGCACGGCCCAGGCCGTGGTCTCCGACCGGGTGCGCCGCCCGCCGGCATCCGGCCGGGTCTTCGCGACGTTCGCCGGGCTCACCCTTGTGAACCCGGCGACGCTGCTCTACTTCGCGGCGCTGACCGCGGCACTCCCGCCGTCTCTCGGCCTCGAGGCGGCGCCGCTCGTATTCGTGGCCGGCGCCGTGGCCGCCTCCCTCTCCTGGCAACTGGTCCTGGTTGCGCTCGGAACGGTCGGGGGCGGCCGAATCGGGGTGCGCGGCCAGACGATCCTGAGCGCCTGTGGTTACGGCCTGGTCGTCGCTCTCGGAGCGGCCGCGGTGATCGCCGCTCTGGCTGCGCTGGTCTAGACGACCTGCCAGGCCGGCTTGTTCGCGTACGCGTACCGGTAGTAGGCCAGGTTGGCCAGGCGGGAGGCGGCCGCCTCGTCCACGAGCACCGTGACATGCGGGTGCAACTGAATGACGGAACCCGGGCTGCTGGAGGTGACCGGTCCCTCGACCGCCGCGGCGATGGCCTCGGCCTTCTCCTCGCCGAAGGCCAGCAGGATCAGGTGGCGGGCCCGGCGGATGGTGCCCAGCCCCTGAGTGATGCAGTGAATGGGCACGTCGTCGGGGGAGTCGAAGAACCGGGCGTTGTCGGCCCTGGTCTTCTGGGTGAGGGTCTTCACCCGGGTGAGCGACGCGAAGGAGGAACCGGGTTCGTTGAAACCGACGTGGCCGGTACGGCCGATGCCGAGGATCTGCACGTCGACGCCGCCGGCGGCGCGGATGGCGGCCTCGTAGTCGGTGCCCGCGGTTTCGAGGGTGGCCGGGTCGCCGTTGGGCACCCGGATGTTGCCGGGGGTGAGACCGATGGGCAGCACCGCGTCGCGGGTGATCACGGCCCGGTAGCTCTCCGGGTGCCCGCTGGGCAGCCCCACGTATTCGTCGAGGGCGAAACCGCGCACCCGGCTGACATCCAGCGGGTCCTGCCGCAGCGAGTCGGCGAGGGCGCTGTAGAGCGACATCGGGGTGGAGCCGGTGGCGAGACCGAGGACGGCATCCGCTTTCTGGTTGATCAGCGCTCTGATCGATGCGGCGGCGATGATGCCGGCGTTCGTCTCGGATTCGAGGACGACTACTTCAGCCAAGGGATGCTCCAGGTGCGATGGTGATGAGTGGATGGTGCGGGAAACGTGCTGCCGGCCGGTGCCGCGAGCGGGGCCCGCGACACCGGCCGACCGGGCTAAGCGGTGGTCGTCGTCGAGGTGGTCTCGGGGGCCGCCTCCTCCACGACGTCGTCGCCGCGGCCCGGCGTCTTCAGGTTCCAACGGCGGATGACGAACCGGAACAGGAAGTAGTAGAGCACGCCGTAGGCCAGCCCGATCGGGATGAGCAGCAACGGCTTTTCGGCGAGACCGAAGTTGAGGATGTAGTCGAAGGCTCCGGCGCTGAAGCTGAAGCCGTCCCGGATGCCGAGGAAGTTCACCAGGGCGAGCGAGGTGCCGGTCAGCACCGCGTGGATGGCGTAGAGCGGGAAGGCCACGAACATGAACGAGAACTCGAGCGGCTCGGTGACGCCGGTGAGCATCGCCGTGAGAGCGCCGGTGAGCATGATGCCGCCGACGATCTTCTTCTGCGACTTCTTGGCTTCGTGCCAGATGGCCAGGGCGCCGGCCGGGAGGGCGAACATCATGATCGGGAAGAAGCCGGTCATGAACGAACCGGCGGTGGGGTCCCCGGCGAAGAAGCGGTGCAGGTCGCCGGTGGCGCCGTTGTAGTCACCGATCACGAACCACATCATCGAGTTGAGGATGTGGTGCAGGCCCACGGGGATGAGCAGCCGGTTGGCGGTGCCGTACAGGAAGCCGCCCCAGATGTCGTTGGAGCTGACGAACGAGCCGAACGAGGTGAGGCCGCTGCTGAACGCGGGGTAGACGAAGCTGAGCAGCACGCCCAGGACCAGGGCGACAACGGCGGTGACGATCGGCACGAAGCGACGGCCGCCGAAGAAGGCCAGATAGCTGGGCAGCTTGATCCGGTGGTACTTCTGCCACAGCACGGCGGAGACGACGCCCATGAGCACGCCGGCGAGAACGTTGTAGTTCACCAGCACCTGCTCGGCGCCCTCTTCCGGCAGCCCCATCACGAGCGGCGACATGGCCTTGCCGACGTTGCTGAACACCAGGTAGCCGACCACGGCGGCCAGGGCGGTGGACCCGTCGGCCTTCTTGGCAAAGCCGATCGCGACGCCGACGGCGAAGAGCAGCGCGAGGTTGTCGAACAGCGCACCACCGGCGGAGGCGATCACCGCCGCCCCGGTCTCAAAGCCTGGGATGGCGCCCAGAAGGTCGGGCTGGCCCAGGCGCAGGAGGAGTCCGGCGGCGGGGAGGGCAGCGATCGGCAGCATGAGGCTGCGACCGATGCGTTGGAGCTGGGCGAGGCCCGGGATTTTTCGTCCCGTCCCGGCATCTACGGTGGTGCTGGACATGGATTCCTCCTGTGATTGTGCTCGGATTTTCTGTGGGCGGGTGAACGGAACTGGTGCAGGTCGAGGGGGATGCTCCCGCAACACGGCGCGCTGGCGCTGCCGGAGGGTCCGGCGGGCCGCCCCGGTGGGGCTGGGCAGGCTGAATTACAGGTCGTGATTGAGGTCGAGGGTCATGTGGATCTGGTAGCGGTCGCCCCGATACCAGGAGGTGACATGCTCAACTGGGGTGGACCCCGCCGACGAGGTGCGGAGGAAAACGAGAAGGGGAACGCCCTCGGTGATCCCGAGGGGTTCGGCGAGTTCGGAAGTTGCGGTCTCGGCCCACGCGGTCTGTTCGGCGTGATCGATGCGCAGGCCGTACTCGGTGGCGAAGGTGGCGTACAGCGAACGTGTGAGGTCCTGGCCGCCGAGGTCGGGCAGCAGACCCGCGGGGTAATAGCCGCGTTCGAAGGCCATCGGGATGCCGCCCGCGAGCCGCAGGCGCTCGACCCGCTGCACCTGCGCACCGGCCTTGAGGCCCAGCGCCGCCCGCACGTCGAGGGGCGCCTCGATCAACCTGGACCCCATCACGACGGTGGCGGGCACCAGGCCGCGCCGGCGCATGTCCTCGGTGAACGACGCAAGGTGCAGGTCGCTCTGCACGCGCTCACCGGTGACGAAGGTGCCCTTGCCCTGGATGCGGTAGAGCACACCCTCGTCGACCAGCTGACGGATCGCCTCCCGCACCGTCGACCGGCTCACGCCGTACTTGGTCATCAACTTGCGTTCCGGCGGGATCGCGGCGTGGGGCGCCAACGTGGTCTCGACTCGTTCGAGCAGGATGGACCGCAACTGCACGTGCTTGGGCACGGCGCCTGTGGCGAGGACCGGGCTGTCGAGTGTCACGACGGCACTACCTTTCCGGGGTGTTGGCTTTCGGGGGAGTCGGCTTTCTGTGATCCAGCTGACAACCGACCGGACCACTTCCGCTTTGTGGTCCGTACTGGTACGGTCCAATTACTCGATAATGAAGGTGCGGCGGTCTGTTTGTCAAGGCCTGGCCCGCAAAAGCGGCTCGCCGACGAGCGCCTCCTTCCCGACCGTTCCATCCCACCGATCCGTATACATTCCGAGGAGTAACTGATGAGTAGCAAGGCAGAGCAGATCCTGGCCGGCCTCGGCGGCGCCGGCAACGTCGTCGACATCGAGGCGTGCATCACCCGGCTGCGCACCGAAGTGACCGACCCCGCGATGGTCAACGAGCCGGCCCTCAAGGCCGCCGGCGCCCACGGTGTGTTCAGGTCCGGCACCATCGTGCAGGTCATCGTCGGCCCCGAGGCCGAAAACCTCGCCGACGACATCGAGGACCTCAGGTGAGCGTCGCCTCCCTGATCGTGCTCGCGCCCGTTCCCGGCCGGGCCGTCGAACTCGGCCTGGTGCCCGACCCCACTTTCGCCCAGGCGATCGTCGGCCCCGGCGGCGCGATCGATCCTCCCCGGGACGTCGTCGACGCGATCGCCCCGATCAGCGGAAAGCTGCTCAAGGTGTTCCCGCACGCCTATGTGATCGTGGCGCCGGAGGGCGTCGGGGTCTTGGTGCACCTCGGCATCGACACCGTGCAGCTCAAGGGTGAGGGTTTCGTCCTGCGCGCCCAGCAGGGCGACACCGTCATCGCCGGCGACGTGATCGTCAGCTACGACGTTCCCGCCATCGTGGCCAGCGGCCGAGACCCGATCGTGCCGGTGATCATCCTGGAGCGGCAGGCGGAGGACATCACTCTGGCCGACGCCGTGGCCGCCGGCCTGCAGCTCGCCGCCGCCGACACCTTTCTCACCGTGCGCGGCTGACCCGCCGCCCTCTCGAATCCTGGAGACATCGTCATGACACCGCTCAGCACCCGATCCGACACGGAGCCCGGGCACGCACCGGAGCTGCCGGGCGATGCCGGGCCGGGCACCGAGATGCCGCTGCTGCTCGCCGCGGGCACGGTGATCCTGCCCGATCGTGAGTACTCGCCCGGCTGGGTCGAGGTGAGCGGCGCTCTGATCGTCGCCTGCGGGGCCGGCGAACCACCCCGACCCGCGGACCTCAGCCTCCCGGGCGGGATTCTGGCCCCGGGATTCATCGACGCCCACAACCACGGCGGCGGCGGGGTCAGCTTCAACGACGCCGACACCGTCGCCGTTGCTGCGCGCATCACCCAGACGCACCTGGCCCACGGCACCACCACCATGATGGCCAGCCTGGTGACAGCGCCCATCGACGAGATGGAACGGCTGGTGCGGGCGCTCGCCGAACTTGTGCGCGGCGGCCTGCTGGCCGGCATCCACCTGGAGGGCCCGTGGCTGAGCCCCGCGCACCGGGGCGCGCACGACGAGGACCTGCTGCTACTGCCCGACCCGGACTGCGTCGACCGGCTGATGGGGGCCGGTGGTGGCGCCGTTCGTATGGTCACCATCGCGCCGGAGCTGGAGGGTGGCCTGGCCGCCGTGGCACGCATCGCTGAGTACGGCGCCGTGGCCGCCGTCGGCCACACCGATGCAGACTACGACCTCACCCAGGCGGCGATCGCGGCCGGCGCCACCGCGGGCACCCATGTCTTCAACGCCATGCGGCCGCTGCACCACCGGGCGCCGGGTGCCGCCTTGGCGCTGCTGGACGACCCGACGGTGTTCGCCGAACTCGTCGCCGACGGGGTGCACCTGCATCCGGCCGTGGTCCGCCTGATCACCGAGAGCCCCGCCCGCCCGGTGTTCGTGACGGATGCCATGGCCGCGGCCGGCGCCGCCGACGGCGACTACAAACTGGGCGCCCTGGATGTGCGAGTGGTCGACGGTCAGGCGCGACTGGAGGATGGCACGATAGCCGGCAGCGTTCTCACGCTCAGCCACGCGTTACAGTACGCCGTGCTCACCGCCGGGGTGCCGTTGCCGCTCGCGATCCGGGCCGCCACCCAGAATCCCGCCGATCTGCTCGCCATCACCGACCGCGGCCGCATCCAGCCCGGCCTCCGGGCCGACCTGGTCCTCCTCGACGCCGACCTGCACGTGCACGCGACCCTCCTCGAGGGCACCTGGGTCTAGCGCCTCCCTCTCGCGAACCGTGAGAAAAGCACCGAAGATCTCGAGTTTTAGGTGCTTTTCTCACGGTTCGCGGGGCGGATGGGTAGGCTCGCGAACGTGAGTGACACCTTGAGAGCACGGCTCCGCGCCCTGCCCGACTTCCCAGACAACCTGCCACTGTTCGACCCGGCGACCGCCCCGGCCGACCCGGTGGAACTGTTCCTCGACTGGCTCGAGGCGGCGCTCGCCGCCGGGGTGCGGCAGCCGCACGCGTTCAGCCTCGCGACCGTCGGCGCATCCGCCGATAGCGTGCTCGGCGAGACGGGCGGGGCTCCGTCGTCGCGGATGCTCATCCTCAAGGACGTCGACGACGACGGCTGGCAGTTCGCCAGTTCCCGCACCTCGCGCAAGGGCCGTGAGTTGACGGCCAACCCGCAGGCCGCGATGAACTTCTACTGGTCGGAGCTCGGCCGTCAGGTGCGGCTGGTCGGCCCGGTCGTGGAGCTCTCGGCAAAGGGCTCCGCCCGGGACTGGGCCGAACGCCCCGCTGCCGACGGCACCCCCAATCCGGCCTGGCAGCTCTACGCGCTGCGCCCGACCGAACTGGAGTTCTGGCAGGCGCGAGCCGACCGCAACCACACTCGCCACCGCATCCAGGTTCGCGAACCGTGAGTTAAGCCCCACAAACTCGAGTTTTTGGGTGCTTTTCTCACAGTTCGCGGAAGGGGAGAGGGTGGTTAGAGCGTGATCAGGCCCGAGGTGGTGTCGCGCGCCTTCTCGAAGCGAGCGGAGACGTTGGCCCAGTCGGTGACGGTCCAGAACGCCTTGACGTAGTCGGCGCGCACGTTCTGGTAGTCGAGGTAGTAGGCGTGCTCCCAGACGTCGAGCATGAGCAGCGGCACGATGCCGGCGGGGAGGTTGCCCTGCTGGTCGTAGAGCTGCACGATGATGGGCTGCTGGCCCAGGGTGTCCCACGCGAGGATCGACCAGCCGGAGCCCTGGACGCCCATGGCCACGGCCGTGAAGTGCGCCTGGAACTTCTCGAACGAACCGAAGGTGTCGTCGATCGCGGCAGCGAGCTCGCCGGTGGGCATGTCGCCACCGTTCGGGGACATGTTGGTCCAGAAGATGGAGTGGTTCACGTGACCGCCGAGGTTGAAGGAGAGGTCCTTCTGCAGCTTGTTGACGAAGGTGAGGTTGCCGGATTCGCGGGCCTGCGCAAGCTGGTCGAGTGCGGCGTTGGCGCCGGTCACATAGGCCTGGTGGTGCTTGCTGTGGTGGAGCTCCATGATGCGTCCGCTGATGGCGGGCTCGAGGGCGGCGTAGTCATAGGTCAGCTGAGGAAGCGTATATGCGGTCATTCGTTTACGATATCGTCTCAAGTGCACTTGAGATCAAGGAGACGGCCCACTGTCAGAGCACTTGTCCAGCAACGACCTCCTGCCGATCGGGCAGATTGCCGCCCGCGCCGGAGTGCCCGTCTCCACCGTGCGCTACTACGAGACGCAGGGCCTGATCCCGGCGACACGTTCGAACGGCAATGCGCGGCTCTTTCCGCGCCACGTCCTGCGGCGCATCGCCCTCATCCAAGTCTCGGTGCGTTACGGGATCTCGTTGGCCGAGGTTGCCGAGACGCTGAAAGAGCTGCCGGACAGCCGCCCGCCCAGCCGGGCCGAGTGGAGCACCATCTCCGCCAGCTGGGGCGAGCACCTCGCCCGGCAGCAGGCGGTGCTCGAGCGGATGCAGGCCGAGCTGACCGGCTGCATCGGTTGCGGCTGCCTGTCCCAGACCCGGTGCGCCGTGGTGAACTCCGACGACCGGCTGCGCACCGACGGCGCCGGCCCCCGCCGGGTGCTGGACGTGCCGGAGGCAGCCGGCGCGGAATAAATCCGGCCGCCCAGCGTTGCTTTGGGTAACCGACGGAAGGGAGCCAGGATGAAGGTACGAAATTCACTGGGTTCGATGAAGAAGATGCAGGGTTCACAGACGGTGCGGCGCCACGGGCGCACATACGTCATCAACAAGCTGAATCCCCGATTCAAGGCTCGCCAGGGTTGATCCCGTCGAATGCGGCACGCGGGTCCGGCCGATCCGCTGCCGCTCGATAAACGAGTTGGCATTTCCAGCCCATAGAGAATGACCCCGGCGGTTGCCGGGGTCATTCTCTCGTTTCGGGTACGCCCTTTCCGCTTGTCGCGAGCCTCGGTGCGTGACCAAAGCCACGACCGGCCGGGCGGTAGGCTGAGCGGAGATCTGAGGGAGAGTCACGTGAGGGTGAACTGGCGTGACCGGAGGCTTCGCGGCGACGGGGACCGTTGGCTGATCTGGGCCGTTTTTGTGCTGGTGGCGGCGTATACCGTCGGCCTGCTGCTGCACGGTGCGGGGCCGAACCCCCTCGTCGACATCTGGCTGAGCGTACTCACCCAATGGGTGCCCGCCGCGGTCTTCTGGCTGGCCGCCGTGCGCACCCGCTTCGCCCGCGGCGACGTGCTGTTCGCCACACTCGCGGTGACGTTCAACGCCGCCGCAGACACCTACGAGGTGACCGCGATGGATGCCGCGGGCGGGTTGGCGTTCCCGTCCCCGGCCGATGTCGGCTACCTGCTCTTCTACCCGCTGATGCTCGCCGCCCTGGTCGCGCTGGTGCGCAGTCAGATGCGCGGCCTGGCCTGGTCGGTCCTGCTGGACAGCGCCGTCGGCGCCCTGGGTGCCGCCGCGGTCCTCGCCGCCCTCCTCGCCCCGGTACTCACCGAAGCGGTTGACGAGTCGGCGATCCTGGCGACGGCCATCGCGGTGGCCTACCCGGGCTTCGACCTGCTCCTGGTCGCCGTCATCGCCGGTATCGCCGCCGCTCCGGGCTTGCGCATCGGCCCGCGCTGGGCCTTCTTGGTCGGCGGCCTCGTCGTCTTCGCCGCCGCCGACGTGGTCTACGCGCTCGTCGAGGTGAGCGGCACCTACCTCGTCGGCCTGCCGCTCGACGCGGCGTGGGCGCTCGGACTCGCGCTGATGGTCGTGTGGGTCGACGCCGCCGGCCGCCCGCACCGCGGCCCCTCCGCCGGGGACCGCAAGACCCCGGCCCTCTTCGTGCCCGCCGTCGCCGTTGCCGCCGGACTGGGCATACTGATCCTCGGCACGCAGGTGGTGCAACCCGTTGCCGCGGTCATCCTGGCCAGCCTCACCGTGTCCCTGGCCGCGATCCCGCTGGTGTTCCGGCAGCGATTGCTGCGCCGGCAAGCCCGAACGGACGACCTGACCGGCCTGCCTAACCGGAGGGCGCTCTACGCGGATGCGCCGGCGCTGCTCACACTCAGCCGCGACGCAACGCGGCAACGGCACAGCGCGCTGCTGCTGCTCGACCTCGACAGGTTCAAGGAAGTCAACGACAGCCTCGGCCACGACGTCGGCGACAGGCTGCTGGTGCAGGTGAGCGACCGTCTGGCCGCGGCGCTGCCGCCGGACGCCACGCTGGCCCGTCTCGGCGGTGACGAGTTCGCCATCCTGCTGGTGAACGCCGGCGAGGCCGAGGCGACCACCGTGGCGCTGAGTCTGCGCGACGCGCTCGCGCAGACCTTCAGCCTCGAGGGGCTGGCCGTGCAGACCAGCGCCAGCATTGGCATAGCCCTCTTCCCCGAGCAGGGCCACGACCTCGGCGACCTGCTGCGCCGGGCCGACATGGCGATGTACAAGGCCAAGTCCGGCCGGGGCGGTCACCACGTGTACCAGTCCGAAGATGACAGCCACGGCGACACCAGGCTGCGCACCCTGCAGGAACTGCGCCTGGCCGTGTCCGACGACCAGCTCGTGGTGTACTACCAACCCAAGATCAGCCTGCGAACCGGCGAGGTGACCGGGGTCGAGGCTCTGGTGCGTTGGCAGCATCCCACCCGCGGCCTGTTGCTGCCCGTGGACTTCCTCGACCTCGCCGAGGAATCGGGGTTGATGCACGCGCTCACCCGGATCGTGCTGGGTACGGCACTCGATCAGGCCGTGCTCTGGCAGAACGCCGGCCGCTCCCTGACCATCGCGGTCAACATATCGGCCAGCTCGCTGGTGAACGTCGAGTTCCCCGAGGAGATCGTGCGGATGGTCACCGCACGCCGGCTGCCGGCGTCGGCGCTGATGCTGGAGATCACCGAGGACTTCCTGATGAGCGACAGGGGCCGAGCCAGGGACGTGCTCAGCCGGCTCCGGGAGGCCGGGATCCAGATCGCCGTCGACGACTTCGGCACCGGCTACAGCTCGCTCTCCTACCTGAGGGACCTGCCCATCGACGAACTCAAGCTGGACCGCTCCTTCGTGGTGCCGATGGCCGACGACGCCCGCGCCGCGTCCCTGGTGGCGTCCACCATCGACCTGGCCCACAGCCTGGGCCTGCGGATGGTCGCCGAGGGTGTGGAGAGCAGTGTTGCGTACGACGAGCTGGCCCGGTACGGCTGCGATCACGCGCAGGGCTTCTTCATGTCACAGCCGATTCCGGCCCTGGAGCTGGAGCGTTGGTTGGCGGCTCGCCACGATCTGGAACCGGGGTCAGCGGACCGAATCCGGCTTCTGCCGTGACGTTTGGGTCCCGGTTCCCGTCTCAGCACTGAACCCGGCAGGCCGTCAACCGGCCCTCGACCCCTCGTCCCGGCTAGGAGCCACATGACCGACCTCCAGAACCCCACCACCGCCTTCCACACCGGCGGCTTCCCCCTGCAGCAGCAGGAACAGCCCGGCCTGACCGGGGCCACCGTCCCTCGCCCCGACCACGGCGAAGACAGCTATGTCGGCACCGGCAAGCTCCAGGGCAAGCGGGCGCTGGTCACCGGCGGCGATTCCGGGATCGGCCGTGCCGTCGCCATCGCCTTTGCGCGGGAGGGCGCCGACGTGGCCATCTCGTACCTGCCCGAAGAGCATGACGACGCCGAAGACACCGCGGCCCTGGTGCGCGCCGCCGGGCGGAGCGCCGTGCTGTTGGCCGGCGACATCCGCAGCGAACAGCACTGCATCGACATCGTTGAGCACACGACGGCCCAACTGGGCGGCCTCGACATCCTGGTGCTGAACGCGGCCTACCAGGAGAACCGGAACGGTCTGGAGACCCTGGAGACCAAGGAATTCGACAGGGTCTTCAAGACCAACCTCTATGCGACGCTGTGGATCGCCCGCGCCGCGATCCCGCACCTCACGCCGGGCTCCTCGATCATCACCACCACCTCGATCCAGGCGTCCAGCCCGTCACCGGAACTGATCGACTACGCCATGACCAAGGCTGCGCTGGTGGCGTTCACCCAGGCGCTCGCCCAGCAGCTGGGATCCACCGGGGTGCGGGTCAACGCCGTCGCGCCCGGACCGATCTGGACGCCGCTGATCCCCGCGACGTCCTGGCCGGACAAGCTGCCCACCTTCGGCCAGGACACCCCGCTGGGCCGGGCCGGTCAGCCCGCCGAACTGGCGTCTGCCTACGTATACCTGGCGTCGCAGGATTCGTCGTTCACCTCGGGCGCCGTGCTGCCGGTCACGGGCGGGCGCGGCTTCTAGACCGCACCGCAAACGGGCTTAGGGCTACCGACGGAGGCCGTTGAGGAGGAGGTCGGCAGCGGTGTGCAGCGCGGCCGGCGGCACAGCGTCGAGCAGTTGCGTGGAGACCCCCAGCACAAAGGAGTGCACCAGGATCGCCGAGGCCACAGGATCACGGTCGGCAGGGATTGCGCCGGCAGCGACGCCTCGACGGATGCAGGCCTCGATGCCCGCTCGATCCTCCGCCCGACGTGCGGCGACGACACTCCGCGCTGCGACGTCATCGTCGCCGCCCGCCCCAACGGTCGCTGAGAGCGCCACGAGACACCCGCCCGGATGCGCCAGGTCGGACTGCATCTCGATCGTGCCGTGAATCATCCGGCCGAGCGCGTCGAGAGGGCCGAGTCTCAGGTCGCCGACGAGTTCGCTCACCCGTCCCGGACCGGCGATGTAGTGCTCGATCGCACGCTCGAACAGGCCCTCCTTCGACCCGAAGGCGCCGTAGAGGCTCGCCGATGAGAGCCCGGTCGCCGCACGGAGCTGCGCGATGGACGACGCCTCGTACCCGTGCCGCCAGAACACCTGCATCGCGGCGTCGAGCACCTCCTCCTCGACGAAGGTCCGCGGTCGTCCCTGTTGTGCCATCTCTGTCCTTTCGGATCGTTCGTTCCAGTTTGACACACGGAGGCGTGTTCGTCACTATAGGAACGTTCGTTCCATAAATTGAGGAGTCAGTAGTGAACGTACCAGCACCCGAAACCACCGCCGTGAAACTGCCGGAGGCCGAACGTCGCCTGCCCGTTCTCGCCCTCGTTCTGATGGCCCTCAGCGGGTTCATCATCATCATGACCGAGACGCTTCCGGCCGGCCTGCTTCCCCAACTCGCCACCGACTTCCAGATCAGCGACGGCACCGCCGGCCAGCTCATAACCGTCTACGCCCTCGGCACCGTCGTCGCCGCGATTCCCACGATCGCGATGACGCGGGGCGCGTCCCGCAAGCCGTTGCTGGTCATCGGGTTGCTTGGCTTTTTCGTTGCCAACACGCTCACGGCGATCGCGCCGACACTCGTGATCGCCCTCGTCGTGCGCTTCATCGCCGGAGCATTCTCCGGCCTGATCTGGGGCATGCTCGCGGGCTACGCGCGTCGAATCGCCGCCCCCGAGCATGCAGGCCGCGCCCTCGCGATCGCGATGGCCGGCACTCCGGTCGCGCTCTCAATCGGTACGCCGCTCGGCGCGTGGCTCGGCTCGATGGTGGGCTGGCGGTGGTCCTTCGCGGGCGTCTCCGTGCTGACCGTGGTCGTGGTGCTGTTGGTGCTTGGGTGTGTGCCGAACGCCCCAGGGCAGCGATCAGGCACCAGAGTTCCCCTCGGGCGCGTGCTTGTGATCCCGGGTGTCGCCGTGGTCCTCGGTGTGGTGTTCGCGTGGATGCTCGCCCACAATCTGCTCTACTCCTACATCGCGCCGTACCTCGAAGGCGCGGGAGTCGGTCTGCGCCCCGACGTTACCCTGTGCGCCTTCGGCATCGCCGCACTCGTCGGCATCTGGATCACGGGCACCCTCATCGACCGATCGCTCCGACGCCTTACCGTCTTGAGCACGGCGGCCTTTATCGTCGCCGGCGCGCTGTTGCTCGCCCTGCCGGCTTCACTGCCGGTGACGATCGTCGCGGTGGCGCTGTGGGGCGTCGCGTTCGGCGGCGCCGCTACACAGCTGCAGACGGCGATCGGAGATGCGGCCGGCGAGAGCGTCGACGTTGCCAACGCGATGCTCACAACCGTGTTCAACCTCGCCATCTTCGGCGGCGGGGCGATCGGCGCGCTCCTCGTCGATGGCAGCGGACCGGCAGCGCTCCCCATCGCGATGATCGCCCTCTCCGCGGTCGCCCTTGTGATCGTCATCCTCGGCCGAAGGCACGCCTTCCCGTCACGCCGGAAAGTTGCCGTGTAGCGACGAAGGTCACACACGGCAGACAGCAGCGCTGCATTCATCCAGACTGCACGCATCCGGACTGCAGGGTTCCAGACAGGGCACGGCAGCAGCGGGCGGCGGCATCCGGGATGCGCCGCCCGCTGCTGTTCGGGTCAGACCACGTCGGAACGGGCCTGGGTGTTGCCCAGCGCGCGGTCCTTGAGAACCGCGTACTCGCCCTGATTGATCGCTCCGGAATCGAGGAGTTGCTTGGCCTGGGCGATGTCCTGCGCCGGAGTGCTGCCGGCGACCGACCGGATGTACTCGTCGGTGCTCGCCTTCTCCTGCATGCCGGCGTTGACCTGGCGCTCCGCCATGCCCCGGCCGCGTGCGATGACGTAGACCAGCACCGTCAGGATCGGTACGAAGACCATGAAGAGCAGCCACACCGCTTTCGCCCAGCCGTTCATCGTGCGATCCCGGAATACGTCGATGATCACAGCGAAGAGTGCGAACAGGTAGGACACGAACACGAATGTCCAAAAGAAGAATCCAATGAAATCCCAGAAACTTGACCAGAAGCTCATGGTCGGCACCTTTCTCTGTTACGTCTGGCCGAGGCCCTGCCGCCGCAGTGGGGCAGCGTGTCACAGTCCTTGGCTGCTATTCACGGTAATCACCCAGGGCAGTTCTGGATCGCCCGAATCGGGTGAGAAAAGAGTGGGCGGACACTAGGCTGAGCGCAACAGTGCGTCCTCTCTCATGAGAAGGCCTCCGGAAGGAAAGCCAACGCTGGAACCGACCGGGGGAGTGGGGCACAGCGATGGTGGTCGAGCAGCAGACGGTCGATGAGCGCCTGGCCTGGGTCGAGCGTCAGTACTGGATCGACAAGGATGTCGCGCTCGCTGCCGCCCAGGACTGGTTGGCGGAGCTGGGGCCCGGCAAGCACGGCGCACTGAGCCGCCGCCTCGAGGTGCAGGTGGCTTCGATCATGACCCGCAGGGGTGACCCCCGGCAGGGTGCGGCCGAGGTGCAGCACATCCTCCGTTGGGCTGAGCGGCACGGCGAACTCGCCCTGCAGTCCCGCTGCCACGACGTGCTCGGCTCGATCTTCGAACTCGTCGGTGATCGCGCGCTCTCGCTCGAGCACGCCGTCGCCACGAACGACCTGATGGACGAGTCCGAGTTGCCGCTGATGCGATCCGCCGCCCGGCTGACCCTGGCCGACGCCCTCGGCTCGGCGGGGTCGTTCGATGAGGCGCGCCGCCGGTACAACGAGGCGCTGCGGATGGTGATCGACGACCCGGAAACCAGCATCCGGTACCAGATACTGAACAACCTCGCCTACACCGAGTACCTGGCCGGAAACCACGACGAAGCCCTCGCCGCCGTGGAGAGCCTCATCTCGTTGTCCGCGCTCAACGAGCGCCCGATCGGGATGTACGCCCGCGACACCATCGCCAGGGTGTACCTCACCGCTGGGCGACTGAAGGATGCCGCGGCCACCCTGGTGGCGGCGTTGGAAGCCCAGCCCGTCGACTACCACCCGGACAGTATCGCGTGCGCCCTGGTGACGCTGGCCGAGACCTACCGGCGGCAGGGCCGCTTCGATCAAGCCCAGGCCGTGATCGACCGGTGCCGGGAGCTCACCACGGAGCACACCCTGGTGCGCTGGGCGACGGAGGCCACGAGGGAACAGGCCGAGATCCACGCCGAGACGGGCGATTTCAAGGCCGCGTTCGAGGCCTACCGCAGCTACCACGAGCAGTCCATCGCGCTCGGTGCCAGCGAGAACGAGGCGCGGGGGCGCATCCTCGAGGCAATGTTCCAGACCGCGGAATCCCGTCGGGAAAGCGAGCACTACCGCGAAATGGCCGAACGCGACCCGTTGACCGAGCTGCCCAACCGGCGGTTCGTCGACGAGCACCTCAACGTGCTGCTGGCCCTGCTCCGTGAGGGCGGCGCGCCCGTGTCGATCGCGATGCTCGACGTGGACCGCTTCAAGCGCATCAACGACACCCTCTCGCACGAGGTAGGTGACCAGGTGCTCCGGGAGCTCGGCCGGATTCTGGCCGAGGCGATGGCGCCGGTTCCGGGTGCCGTCGCAGCCCGTCTGGGCGGGGAGGAGTTCCTCCTGATCATGCCGGGGCTGGATGCGACCGCCGTGCGGACGCTCTGCGAGACTGTGCGGCGTGCTGTCCTGGAGCACGATTGGTCGCCGATCGCTGCCGGGCTGCGGGTCACCGCCAGCCTGGGTGTGGCCCGGGCCCCCGACGACGCCGACACCAGTTCCGCGCTGCTGCGGGCCGCGGATGTGCGCATGTACGTGGCCAAGCGCGACGGCCGCAACCGCGTCGTGCAGGCCGGCGACTGAGGCCTCATACCGAACTGCCCCCTTCCGGACCAGCTGCCCCGGTGTGCGGGGGCAACTCGTCCGGGCGGGGGCAGGTGGCCGGCTGGCCGGCTCCTGCACACCGGACCAGGCCGCATCCGGACCGCTTGTGGCCCGGCACCGGCCTGCCTAGGCTCAGCACCGTGACGACAATGCGAACGTCCTCCGATACCGCCATCCAGGCATTCCAGCTGGTCAAGAGTTTCGGCAGCACGCTCGCCCTCGACGGGGTGAGTTTCACCGTTCCTCGCGGCAGCGTTTTCGGGGTGATCGGGCCCAACGGCGCCGGCAAGACCACCATCATGCGGGCGCTGCTCGACCTGATCCGGCTCACCTCCGGGCGGGCGACCCTGCTCGGCACCGATTCCCGCAACGCCGGCCCCGAGCTCCGTCTCCGGATCGGCTTCCTGCCCGGTGAGCTGATCCTGGAGGGCCGGGTCACCGGCCGGCGGCTCCTCCGCCACTACGCCAACCTCTCCGGCCCGGTGCGTACCGGCCGGGTCGACGAGCTGGCCGAGAGGCTCGGCCTGGACCTGGACCGCACGGTGCGCACCCTCTCCAAGGGCAACAAACAGAAACTGGGCATCGTGCAGGCGTTCATGCACCAGCCGGACCTCCTGGTGCTCGACGAGCCGACCAGCGGCCTGGACCCGCTCATGCAACAGGAGTTTCTGGCTCTGGTGAGCGAGGCCAGGGATGCCGGCCAGACCGTGTTCCTCTCCTCGCACGTGGTCAGCGAGATCCAGCAGGCCGCCGACGAGGTCGCGATTCTGCGCGACGGTCGCATCATCACGGTGGCGGGGGTCGAAGCCGTGCGGGACACGGCCATCCGCCACCTCCGGCTGAGCGCAACCGGCCTGACCATCGCCGACCTGGAGGGCCGGCTGGTCAACCTGGCCGGCATGGACGAGCTAGACTGCCGCCCGACGGAGACTGGCGCCGAGGCCACTGCCGTCTTCAGCGGCGCGATCACCCCGTTTGTGCAGGCCATCGCCACCCTCAGCCTCACCGACCTGGTGATAGAGGAACCGGATCTCGAGGAAGCGGTGCTGCGCCTGTACTCGGCGCCGGAGGCCCGGCCATGACCGCGACCCGGGCTCGGCTTGCCGGGGACCGGCTCCCCGTGGACCGGCTCCGGCTGGTGCGGCGCACCGCACTACCGATCTTCACCAAGTCCCTCGTCGACGGGTGGCGCTCCCTGCTCGGCTGGTCGGTCGGCTTCACCGCGGCGTTGAGCCTGTACCTGCCGATCTTCCCGAGCATGAGCGGAAACTCTCAGATGCAGGACCTGATCGACAGTCTGCCGACCGAGCTGACCCGCACCCTCAACTACCAACAGATCAACACCGGCGCCGGGTACACCCAGTCCACCTTCTTCGGCCTGATCGGATTCCTGCTCATCAGCATCGCCGCCATCAGCTGGGGCGCGGCCGCGATCGGCGGCGACGAGGAATCGGGCCAGCTGGAGCTCACCCTCGCGCACGCCGTGACCCGGGAGGAGGTGGTCGCCCAACGCTTCGCCGCGCTGACGGTCAAGATCCTGGTACTGGCGCTCGTCGCGTTCGTGGTGATCCAGTTTTGGAACGGCCCGGCCGAACTCGACATCGACGTGGCCAACCTGATCGAGACCTGCCTGCTCTTCGGCGGCCTCGCGCTCGTCTGCGGCAGCACCGCCCTGCTCTGCGGCGCGATCACCGGACGCCGGATCTGGGGCATCGGCGGCGGTGCGGCCGTGGCCGTGACCGGCTACGTGTTCAACGCCATCGCAAACCAGAGCACCGACCTCGAATGGCTGCACGACCTCTCGCCGTACTACGCGGCATTCGGCAACAGCCCGCTGACCAACGGCACGGACGGCTGGACGCTGGCGCTGTTCTACCTCGCCGCTATAGTGCTGGGCGCTGTGGCGGCGCTCACCCTGCGGCAGCGTGACGTGGGCGTCTGAGCGGGAGGCTACGCCGGAGCTGCAACGGGCAGCCCCGACTCGATCACGCTGAGGATCTCCGGCGCATCGGGCGCCGTCGCCGGGCGGAACCTGTGCACGGCGCCGGCGGGGGTGACCACGAACTTCTCGAAGTTCCAGCCGATGTCGCCGGCGACACCGTCGTCATCGGCCGTCTCGGTCAACGCGGCGTAGAGCGGATGCCGGTCGGGGCCGTTGACCTCGATCTTGTCGAACAGCGGGAAGGTGACGCCGTAGGTGGTGGAACAGAAGTCAAGGATCGCCTCCATGCTGCCCGGCTCCTGGCCCTTGAACTGGTTGCAGGGAAAACCGAGCACGGTGAAGCCGCGGTCGCCGTAGGTCTTCTGCAGCTCCTCGAGGGCGGCGTACTGCTCGGTGAGACCGCACTTCGAGGCCACGTTCACGATGAGTACAACGTGGTCGGCGTAGTCGGCTAGGGTGACGATCCGGCCGGCGGCGGTGGTCAGGGGAATGCTGCGAAGGCTCATGCTTCAAGCTTAGGGAGCCGGGTGGGCGCCGGGCGAATGGTCCGGTTGCCGGCCGCTGTGAGTTCGCCTCACCCGAAACGGGTGACGCCGCGGCGGGCTGCGGGGGAGGACACTGTGCCTGACGCTGACCGACGCAGAGCAGGGAGTCCTCATGTGGCGACGCCGATCCAGGACCCGATCACGCGCGGAGGACGCCCCGCAGTCACCCCCCGCCGGCATCGGTGGGGAGTCGGCTCTCATCCCCACCCCGCCGGTGCTGTCGTACCGCAGCACCGCGATCCTGATCGGCCTCGGCGGTGCTACCGTCACGGTGTTCGGGCTGGCCGCCATCGCCGGTATCGCGGCGCCGATCCTCCTGGCCCTGGTCCTCACAATCTGTGCTCACCCGGTGCGCCGCGGCCTCGAGCGGCGCGGCGTGCCTCGGGGCCTGGCCACCGGGTCGGTCGTGGCGACGGTGTTCATCGTGCTCGCCGCGTTCGTGGCTGCGCTGGGGTTGGCCATCGGCCAGTTCGCGGCCCTGCTGCCCCAGTTCTCCAGTCAGCTCAGTGACATCGGCACTTCGGTGGCCGACTGGCTGGCCGGCCTCGGCTTCGGAACCGCGCAGGTGCAGGCCGTTGAAGCGAACTTCAATCCCAGCAATCTGGTGCCGGTGGTCTCCGGGCTGTTCGGGAGCATCACCAACATCACGGTCGCGCTGGTGATCGTGCTCACCATGCTGATCCTGATGGCGGCGGATGCGGGCTACCTGCCCACACTGCTCCGCCAGCTGCGGCCGGCCCGGCCGACCCTGGTCGAGGCCCTGACTGACTTCGCCTCCAGCGTGCGGCGATACATGGTGGCGACCACGCTGCTGGGCATCGCGCAGGGCGCGCTGAACGCGTTGGCGCTGGTGCTGCTCGGGGTGCCGGGCGCGTTCCTCTGGGGGTTGCTCTCGTTCCTGTGCAGCTTCATCCCCAACGTGGGCTACTTCATCGCCATTATCCCGCCCACGGTCTTCGCCTTCCTCACCGGAGGCTGGGAGCTTGCGCTGCCCGTGATCGTGATCTATGCGATCGTCAACGCGGTCGTGCAGTCGATCGTGCAACCGCGGGTGGTCGGCAACGCGGTGGCGCTGAGCCAGTCGCTCACCTTCGCCTCGGTGCTGTTCTGGGCGATCGTGCTCGGCGCCATCGGGGCGATCCTCGCCATCCCGCTCACCCTGCTGGTGCGCACGATCCTGGTGGATGCCGACCCCGCCGCCGCCTGGTGGCGGCCGTTGATCGGCGACCTGGACGACACCCGCACGCTGATGAAAACCGAGGATGCCCGGCAACGGGCACTGCGCAAGGCCGGCCGGGCGGCGAAGTCCGGATCCGGCCGGGCGGCCAAGAGGGCTCAGGAGTAAAACTGGCCGGTGCTGGTCAGGGCCAGTTCCCAGGACCCGCTGGCAAGCTCAGTCATCCGTTCTGCTGCCAGGAGGCTCCCATGACCGCTCGCCCCGACATCTCGACCGAGCCGCGTTCGCACTACGACGTGCTCGTGATCGGCGCCGGCCCGGCCGGCACCGCCGCGGCCCTCCGCGCGGCCGAGCTGGGCGCCAGGGTCGTGGTGGTCGAGGCCGATCGCACCGGCGGCACCTGCGTGAACACCGGCTGCGTGCCCACCCGGGCGCTCGCCAAGGCGGCCCGGCTGATGCGCGAGGTGCGCACGGCCGAGACCTACGGAATCGAGGCCGCCGTGACCCGGTTCGACTGGCGCACCACGGCCGCCCGGGTCACCGAGTCCGTCGACCGGGTGCGGGCGATCAAACGGGAGGCCGAGCGGTTCAGCGACGCCGGAATCGACCTGGTGCTCGAGGGCCGCGCCCGGTTCGTCGACCCGCACACGGTGCTGCTCGAAAGCGGCCGCCGCATCAGCGCCGACAACATCCTGGTCTGCGTCGGCGGTCACTCTCGCCGGCTGCCGATCCCCGGGGCCGACCTGGCCACGGTGCCCGAGCACGTGCTCACCCTGCCCGCCCTGCCCGAGCGCCTCGCCGTGATCGGCGGCGGCAACACCGGCGCGCAGCTGGTGACGATCTTCAGTTCGTTCGGCTCGCGGGTGACCCTGCTCGATGTGGCGCCGAGAATCCTGATGGCCTCGGACGCCGCCGTCTCCGCGGGCGTGACCACCGCCTTCCGCGAGCAGGGTACCCAGGTGCACACCGGCATCAACACCGTCGAGTCCCTGGTGAAGCAGCCGGATGGCTCGATCACCCTCACCTGGCGGGTCGCCGGTGAGCCGGTGGCCGAGCCGTTCGACGCCGTGATCATGGCGACGGGGTGGCCTGCGGATGTCGACGACCTGGGTTTGGCCAGCGCCGGCGTGGCCACCGAGCGCTCCGCGATCCCCGTCGACCAGTACTTCCGTAGCGAGGTGTCGCACATCTTCGCCGTGGGCGACGCGAACGGCCGGGACATGCTCGTGCAGGCCGCGCAGTTCGAGGGCGAGGCCGCGGCCGAGAACGCCGTGCTCGGCACCAACCGCCGCACCCCGCACCACCTGCTGCCGGCCGGCGGGTTCACCGACCCCGACTACGCCGGGGTGGGGCTCACCGAGGAGCAGGCGCGCGCCCGGGACCCGCTCTGCGTCGTCGCCACCGTGCCCTACGCGAGCCTGGACCGGGCCGTGATCGACGACCGGGAACGCGGCTTCCTGATGCTGATCTCCGACCGGCGCCGGGACCTGATCCTGGGTGCGCACGCAGTGGGCGAGAACGCGATCGAGGTGGTGCAATCGGTGACCACGGCCATCGCCGCCGGTGTGGACGTGGCCACCCTCGCCCACGTGCGGTTCGCCTACCCCACCTACAGCGCCATCATCGGCCTCGCCGCCCGCACCCTCCTGGCCGAGGCGGCCCCGGCCCCCGCTGCTGCCGCCGCCCCTGCCGCCCCTGCCGCTGCAGCCCCTGCGGCTGCAGCCCCTGCCGCCCCTGTCGCTGCCGCCTCTGTCGCCGCTGCCCCTGCCGCCCCTGCAGCCGTCGTCGAAGGCTGATCTCGCGGGAGCGGGGCTGTGGTCACCTCAGTGCGCTGAGGCAGCCACACGGCCGCTCTCGCGGGGTTGTCGTGCTCGGCGCGGCCCCGCGCATCCAGCCCTAACCGGGCTGACTGTTACCACTGCGGACAATTGGTCCCGGTGCGCCGGGCCCAATTGTCCGCACGGGCAACAGTTATGCTCCAAAACCTGGTCTGCACCGGATGCCGGCTGCACGTCCGTGCACGATCCGCCGGCGCGTGCCGCCGAAGTTGACCGGGCGCTCCAACGGTCGCAGACTGATCCCGTGGACAACGTCGAACGTCAAGACCATGAAGATCAGGCCGTCTCGAAGGTCGTCGACAGGCTCGCCGAGAAATTTCCCGACCGACCTCGGTCACTGATCGAAGACGTCGTCACCGAGCAACGCCATCTGCTGGACGGCAAACCGATCCGCGACTACGTGCCCGTGCTGATCGAACACGGCGCCAAGGCGCGGTTGCGCCAGTCCGCCACCACCGGCGTCAGCCATTGACCGGCCTCAGCTGCTGACCGGCGTCAGCCACTGGCCGGCCTCACCCGCTGGCCGGCGCCATCTGCTGGCCGGCCTCACCCGCTGGCCGGCCTCACCCGCTGGCCGGCCTCACCCGCTGGCCGGCGTCAGCCACTGACCGGGCCTGCCCGCTGACCGGCGCTGCCCGCTGACCGGCGCTGCCCGCTGACCGGCGCCAGCCGTTGACCGGCGCCCCACCTGGGTCAGCCCTTCTTCTTGCCTTTGGCTTCCGCGGCCAGTGCGGCGATGCGAGCCGCGTGGTCCGGCACCGGCCGGTTGAGTTCGCGCGGCGGCCGTTCGTAGTCCGAGGCCGGCGGCCGGTGCGGGATGCGCACCAGCGGCGGCTCCATCTGCTCATAGGGCACCATCGACAGGAAATGGCTGATCATGTTGAGGCGCGCGGCGCGCTTGTCCTCGCTCTCGACGACCCACCAGGGGGCCTCGGCGATGTCGGTGTGCACGAACATCTCGTCCTTGGCCTTGGAGTAGTCCACCCATTTGGTGATCGAGAGCACGTCGGTTTCGGAGAGCTTCCACTGCCGCATCGGGTCCTTGAGCCGGGACCTGAAGCGCAGCTCCTGCTCGTGATCGGACACCGAGAACCAGTACTTGAGCAGGATGATGCCGTCCTCGACCAGCATCCGTTCGAACAGGGGCGCCTGGTGCAGAAACCGGCGGTACTCGTCGGGCGTGCAATAGCCCATCACCTTCTCGACCCCCGCCCGGTTGTACCAGGACCGGTCCATCAGCACGATCTCACCGGCGGTGGGCAGGTGCTCGATGTAGCGCTGGAAGTACCACTGGCCGCGCTGACGGTCGGTGGGCATCGGCAACGCCACGATCCGCGCGATGCGCGGACTGAGGTACTCGGTGACCCGTTTGATCGCCGAGCCCTTGCCCGCGGCATCGCGGCCCTCGAAGATCACCACGATGCGGGCGCCGGACTCGCGGACCCACTCCTGCATGGTGACCAAGTCCGCCTGCAAACGGCGCAGCTCGACCTCGTAGAGTCTCCTGTTCATGCGGGGAGTGCCGGTTGCAGCCTTCTTCGCCATGCGCGGTCCTTCCTGGTTCACGTGCGCTCAGCGTACTCGGTGGCGCGGCGGGCGCCGTAGAGTTTTGCGCCGCCAGTGCCTAGGCTGGCGCTGACCGAGTCACCGTTTTTTGGCCCGCGCGGATGAGCCCGACCTGCGGATGAGCCCAGGCGGGTCGGCGAACACCGACGAGCAGTTGAACACCGACGAGCGGAGACCCGATGAACGACGGAACGGCCGCAGACCCGTGGCAGCTCACGACAGCGCCGGGCACCTCGACCTACTCGATGTACCGCGAGGGCGACGAACTCGTCTGCCAGGTGGGCGCCACCACGCTGAAGTACCAGGCCAGCGCCATCGACGACCTGCACGCCTGGCTCGTCGAGCAGGGCGACTGGGTGCCGCTCGGCGCCAGCGACGAAAAGAAGCCCGCACCGGAGGGCAGCGTCGAAGCGTGGGGCCGCTCCGCGGACAACCCGGTCGGCGGCTGGTACGGCCTCCGCAACGGCTACCGTGGCCGGTTCGGCATGTATCTGCCGCCGCTGCTCGAGCAGTTGGGCCTGGCCGAGCTCACCCACGAGAAGCGCAACAACTCGATGCGCGCGCTCTGAGCCCGACCCACTTTCGACCGATTCTCGGGCCTGACCGGGCGCAGTCCGGCTAGGCTGGCCGGACCGCCGGACCGCCGGACCGACGGACCGACGGACCGACGGACCGACGGACCGACGGACCGACGGACCGACCGACCGACGGACCGACGGACCGACCGACCGACCGACCGACCGACCGACCGACCGACCGACCGACCGACCGACCGACCGACCGACCGACCGACCGACCGACCGACCGACCGACCGACCGACCGACCGACCGACCGACCGACCGACCGACCGACCGACCGACCGACCGACCGACCGACCGACGAAAGGGGGCCGGATGCGCGCTCGCACGCTGCTGCCGCCGCTAGCCTCCCCGACCGCCCGGCTGTCGGTGGCACTCGGCCTGAGCCTGGGCGCCGGGTTCGGCCTCGGCGCGCTGATCCTCGGCGGTCGTGGCTTCGGCGAGGTACTCGCCTTGGCGGCCCTGTTCACCCTGGCCGCCTCGGCCGTGGCCGTCACCGGCGCGGCCCAGCAGGTGCTCGCCATCCTGGTCATGCTGCTCACCGGCGCCCCGACCCCGATGGCCAGGCCGTACCCCGAGCTGGCCTCCCAGGTCGGCCAAAGCGTTCCGGATGCGCCGGGCAAGCCCCAGCCGCGCGCTCCGGGCCGCGCCCTCCCGGTCGCTTAGGGGCTCTTTCACCGCGCCGCACCTGCTGGGTGCCCGCAACCCTGTCGCGACCATACGGTTCCCTCTTTCCGTATTCCGACCGGGAGTTTCCCTTGAACATCTATGACTTTGGCCCCATCGCGGCCGTGCTTGACGCTGCCTATGCAGTTCTACACAACCTGAGCCTGTTCCTCACGCCGTTCGCCGCGGCGAACGCGGCGGCCCTGGCTGTCATCGTGCTCACCCTGGTCCTGCGCCTGGTGCTCATTCCGGTGGGGGTGTCGCAGGCACGGGCCCAACAGCAACGACAGCGCCTCGCCCCGCGCCTGACGGAGCTCCGCCGGTTGCACGGCGGCAACGCCGAGCGGCTGCAACGTGAGACGGCCGCGCTCTACGCGGCCGAGAACGCCTCACCCCTGGCCGGCTGCCTGCCCCTCATGGTGCAGGCACCGATCCTCTCGATCGTCTACGGCCTGTTCGTGCTGGGCACCATCAACGGGCACGACAACGCCCTGCTGGCCGGCGGTCTGTTCGGCAGCCCGCTGGGCACCAGCATCCTGACCGGGTGGGGCGCCGGGCCCACCCCGACGGTGCTCCTGGTCGGCGGGCTGCTGCTGGTCGTGCTGCTGGCGGCCCAGCTGCTCAGCCGACGACTGATGCTCGCCCAGGCCGCCGCCGCATCCGCCGCCGCGTCGACCCCTTTCGCGGCGTCCGCCGCACCGGCCGTCACCGCCCCCGGTGCGCTCTCGCCCGCCGCGCGGGCCACCATGACCGGCTTGCTCAGCTGGCTACCGCTGATCAGCGTGGTCTTCGCGGCCTTCGTGCCACTGGCCGCGGCGATCTACCTCACCGTGAGCGCGGTGTGGGGCGTCACCGAGCGCGCCCTGCTGTGGCGGATGCTGCGCCCCGCCCGCTGAGTCGTCTGCACTAAGAATCCTGGAAGAAATCGGGAGGACCGTAGGAAGGGTCAGAACAAGCCTCTCCAGCAGAATCGAGCACCGATGTCGCTTCGCACGGCCCCATCACCCGTCGCCCGGGTTGTCGCCGACCCGGGCCGCCGCATCCGTTCACGCCGGCGGCTGCGTGCCGCCGACCTGATGGTGGCCTTGTGCTGGTCGTCGGTGGCGATGGCCGTGGCGCTGTACCTGGCCTACGGCGGCCTGGCCCAGGTCACCGACCTCGGCTCCGGCCTCACCGCCGCGGGCATCGTGACCGGGCTAATCGGCACCGACCTGATCCTGGTGATGCTGGTGCTCGCCGCCCGCCTCCCCGTGATCGACCGGATCGTGGGCCAGGACACGGCGATGGCCTTCCACCGGCGGCTGGGCAAGCCCGCGCTCTACCTGATCCTCGGCCACGGTCTGCTGCTGACCGTCGGCTACGCGCTGGCGGATGGGTCGAACCTGGTCACCGAGACCATCGCCCTCTTCCAGGGCCCCGACATGGCGCTGGCCTACCTGGGCCTCGGCCTGCTCGTGACCGTGGTGGTCTCCTCGGTGGTCGCGGTGCGCCGCCGGTTCCCCTACGAGGTCTGGCACGCCATCCACCTGCTCAGCTACGCGGCCGTGCTCGTGGCCCTGCCGCACCAGCTCAGCGCGGGTGCGGTGCTGGCCGAGGGCACCCTGCAGCGTGTCTACTGGATCGCCCTGTACGTGCTCGCGTTCGGCTCGATCGCCGTGTTCCGCTTCCTCGTGCCGATCGTACGCAGCGCCCGGCACGACATCCGGGTGGACGCCGTCGAACCGATCGCCCCCGGGGCGGTGTCGCTGCACCTGACCGGGCACCAGCTGGACCGGCTGCAGACGCAGGGCGGGCAGTACGCGATCTGGCGGTTCTGGACCGGCGCCACCTGGTGGCACGCCCACCCGATCTCCTTCTCTGCGGTGCCCACCGACCGTTCGGCCCGCATCACCGTGCGCTCCCTGGGCCGAGGCAGCGACGCCCTCGGCCGGGTGCGACCGGGCACCCGGGTCTCGATCGAAGGCCCGTACGGCATCTTCACCGACGAGCACCGCAGCACCTCCAAGATCAGCGTCGCCGCCGCCGGGATCGGCATCACCCCGGTGCGCTCGATGCTGGAACACGCCGCCCTGCGCCCGGGTGAGGCGACGGTGCTGCTGCGCGCCACCGACGCCACCCAAAGCTACCTCTGGAACGAGATCGGCGCCCTGCCGAGCATGCGCGGAAACCCGATCTTCTCCATGATGGGGGCCCGCCCCCGCGGACTGGCCACCTGGATGTCGGCCGAGGCGCTCTCCCGCGGCGTCACCATCACCTCGGTGTTCCCCGACCTGTTGCAGTCCGACCTCTACGTCTGCGGCCCGCAATCCTGGGCCGACCTCGTGATCCGGGACGCTCGGGCGGCCGGGTTGCCGCACAGCCAGATCCACGTGGAAAGGTTCGACTGGTGAGACGCCGCGCGATCCTCCTGAGCATCCTCTCGTCGTCGGCGGTGCTGGCCGCCGGCTGGCAGGTGGGCGTGGTGACCCACCCGCAGTCGGTGTCCCAGTCGTTGGCGCCGTCGACGGATGCCGCCCCGCCGGCCGCCGGGACCACCTCCGGCGGCACGACCACCGGTGGTACCACCAGCGGCGGGGCCACCACGGCAACGCCGGCCCCGTCCAGTGGCGCCGCCGCGACCCCGCAGCAGGCGGCCGGCGTGTCCGGCACCTTCACCGGCACCGCCGCGCAGACCCGGTTCGGTGCCGTGCAGGTGCAGATCACCGTCGCCGACGGCTCCATCGCCGACGTCGCCGCGCTGCACCTCACCGACCACGACCAGAGGTCGGTGCAGATCAGCAACCGCGCCGCCCCGGTGCTGCGGCAGGAGGTGCTGGCCGCCCAATCGGCGAACGTGCAGAACGTCTCCGGGGCCACCTACACCAGCGACGGTTACCTCACCTCGCTGCAGTCCGCCCTCGACCAGGCCGGGCTCTGAGATGACCGTGCACGTCTTCGACACCATGGGCACCACCGTGAGCCTCCGCTTCGCCGGCGCTCTGCCCGGCGCCGCCGTGCTGCACGCCGTCGAGGCCGGCTTCGACGACTACGACCGCAGGTTCAGCCTGTACCGGCCCGATTCGGAACTCTCCCTCGTGGCGCGCGGTGACCTGGCGCTGCAACACGCCTCTGCCGTGCTGCGGGAGCGCTACGCCGACGCGTTGGAGTGGCGCAGCCGCACCGCAGGGGCCTTCACCCCGCACCGCCCCGACGGGGTGATCGACCTCAACGGCATCGTCAAGGCCAGCGCCATGGCGGCCGCGGCCGATCTGCTCGACACGGCGGGCGAAGCCGACTGGCTGCTCAACGTGGGCGGCGACATCCTGGGCCGCGGCACCCTCGCCGGGGCCCCCTGGTCGATCGGCATCGTCGACCCCGCCGACCGGGCGGGGCTGCTCACCACGCTGACGCTGCACGGAGACCGGTGCGCCGTCGCGACCTCCGGCACCGCCGAACGCGGCGAGCACATCTGGCGACGGGGCCCGCAGCCCGCCGGCGGGACATCCGCCTACCGGCAGGTCACCGTGCGCGCCGCCGACATCGTCACCGCCGACGTCCTGGCCACGGCCGTCCTCGCGGGCGGCCACGAGCAACTCGACGACGCGACCGCACGCTTCGCGATCGACGTGCTGACGGTGGCCGCCGACGGCGCCCTGACGGCCACCCCGGGGCTGCAACGCGCTCGTGGGCTCGCACCGGCATGACCGACCCCGACCGGGCGCAAGACAGCGATCCCTATACTTCGAATATGGCCGATCATCCGAGAGTGCTGCTCGTCGAAGACGATGCGCGCCTGGTGCAGATGCTCGACCAGCTGCTGCAGAACGAAGGCTACGACACCGTGATCGCCCGCGACGGCCAGCGTGCCCTGCACGAAGGCCTCACCCAGCCGTTCGACGTGATCGTGCTCGACCGGGGTCTGCCGGTGATGGAGGGCCTCGACGTCCTCACCCGGCTGCGCAGCCGCGGCATCCTCACCCCGGCCCTGGTGCTCTCGGCGCTCGGCAACCCGGCCGACCGGGTGGAGGGGCTGGACCGCGGCGCGGAGGACTACCTGGCCAAACCCTTCGACATCGACGAATTACTCGCCCGCATCCGGGCGCTGCTGCGCCGGCACACCAGCACCGCGCCGGTCCTGGGGGTTCCCGGCGGCTCCCTGGACACCGAGAGCCGCACCGTCACCACGACCGCCGGCGCCGTCGTGACCCTCTCCGACCGCGAGGCCCACCTGCTCGAACGCCTCGCCCGCCGCCCCCAGCAGGTCTTCGAACGCTCCGACCTCCTCGCCAACGTGTTCCCCGACGCCGACGACCTGGGGGTGGTCGACACCTACGTGCACTACCTGCGCAAGAAGCTCGGCCGCGCCGCCATCCACACGGTGCGGGGCATCGGCTACCGGCTGGGGACCCTCTCGTGACCGGCGCCCCCGGCCGCAGACCCGGGCGTACACCCGGCCCGGCCGGCCGCATCGACGACCTGCGCGGCGCTTCGCTCCGGCTGACCCTGCAATTGACGGCGCTGATGCTCGTGGTGCTCGTTCTGGTGGGCGGCGTGGTTTTTGTCATCGTGCGGGCGAGCGCGGCGGAAGCCCTCGCCCAGACACTGAACGCGGCGACCCGCCTCGACTCTCCGCAGGACGCCCCGGAGGGAACCTACCTGTCGATCGTGGACGAGGGACGGGTGATGTCGTCGCCCGAGATGCCCGCCGGTCTGCTCGACACCGACGCGATGACCACGGTCGCCGCGGGCGACGGTGACGTGCGCAGCACCCGCGAGGTCGACGGGCAGGAGTACCGGTTGCTCACCACGACCGTCACGGACGGCCGGGAGGGTGCCAGGGTTGTGCAGGTGGCCCTCGACCTGCACGAGGGCTCCGAAGAACTCAACCGGCTGTCCGTGGCGCTGCTCGCCGCCGGGGTCGTCGCGTTGGCGTTCTCCGGGGTCGCGGCCTACTGGATGGCCAGGCGGGCGATCCGCCCGCTCGCCGAGGCCCTCGCGCTGCAGCGTCGCTTCGTCGCCGACGCCAGCCACGAACTGCGCACCCCGCTCACTCTGCTGAGCACCCGAGCGCAGTTGCTGCGGCGACGCGACCAGACCGGGGTGCCGCCGGATGTCACCGATGCCGTGGACGAGATCGTGACGGATACCCGCGCGCTCACCGGGATCCTCGAGGACCTCCTGATCGCGGCCGACCCCCGAAGCGTCGCCGACCCCGAACCGGTGGATCTCACCGCGACAGCCGAGCACGCGGTCGACATGCTGCGGGGCGACGCGGCGGCCCGCGGGATCACGCTCGGCCGGGCCGGTGCCGCCGGGCCGGTGGTGGTGTCCGGGTCCCCGGCCGCGCTGTTGCGGCTGATCGTGGCCTTGGTGACGAACGCGCTCGACCATGCCAAGACATCCGTCGTGGTGAGCATCGACGTCGACGGCAGATTCGCCACCGTGCGCGTCGCCGACGACGGCGCCGGCTTCGCCCCGGAGATGGTGGGTACCGCCTTCGAACGTTTCAACAGCGGCCGGGCCGCGGCGACCGAGTCGGGCGGCACCCGGCACTACGGTCTGGGCCTGGCGATCGTGGCCGAGATCACCCGGCGCCACGGCGGCACCGTCGCCATCGACGCGTCCGGCCCCGCCGGCGCCGCCGTCGTGGCCCGCCTGCCCGTGGCGCGCTAGCCGCTGGTGCGGGTGAGGTTCCCGCCCGAATGTCGCGAGCGGCGCGTCTCCCGCGAGATGGCAGTTGGGGCCAGTTGGGCTGGCGTGGAGTGGCCTGAAGTGTCCTCTCACGTAACGTGCCTCCCGCGAGAGGGCAGTTGGGGCTAGTTGGGCGGCCTCGGACTGGCCTGAAGTGTCCTCTCACGGCATGTGCCTCCGGCGAGAGGGCAGTTGGGGCCAGTTGGGCTGGCGTGGAGTGGCCTCAAGTGTCCTCTCGCGCAACGTGTCAGCTCTCGTGGATGCCGTCACCGGCGCGATGGACGGCGCAAATAGCGGCAGGCGCCCCCGTGCCGGGGGCGCCTGCCGCAGTCTGCGAGGCTCGGGTCAGGCGACGCTGCTGGCGTGCGCCCGGGTGCCGCTGACGCTGGCGCCGGGCTGGCTCTTCGAGCAGAGGACGACGAGGATCACGGCGACACCGACGGCAATGTGCGGCAGCCAAGCGTTCGGCGCCTCATCGGCAAAGCCGAACAGGAACGGCGACGCGATCAGGAAGACCGACGCCAGGACGTCGAAGACGAGGTGCACCGGCATGCCGATGACCTTGATCAGGCCCAGCTCGTAGCGGGTGAAGAGGCTGTAGAGGATCAGGCCGACGCCGAGGACGCGGGGGATGATGACGGCGGCGCCGCCGACCTCTTCGAACATGAAGATGGTCGGGGCGAGGATGAGGGCGACCGCGACGACGTAGTCGAGAACCGCGTGGACCTTGGTGGGAATGAAACGCATGGCGAACTCCTGGTGTTTGACCGGAGGCCGGATCGCCTCACGACACTAATTCGCCGCCCTCGCCCGGATGGATTGGTCACCCCGCGGGAACCGCCGGCTCAGCAGCGCTCGTACACGTAGCCGGCCGCGCCCACCACTTCGAGGTCACGGTCGCGCAGGATCATCGACCGTGGCCGGTCGGGTACCGCGCAGGCCGCGGCGAAGTCCTCGCGCAGGTCGTCGGCGTACTCGATCGCCAGCACCCGGTCGTCGTAGGCCGCCCGGTAGAGCCCGCACTCCTGCCAGCGGTCACACTCCTCGGCCACGGCGAAGTCGAACAGGTCGGAGAGCGGCCCGGCCAGCTCGGCGGCGTTCTTCTGGCCGATCGCCAGGCCGTCCTCGTGAGCGCCGTCGACCAGGATGCGGGCGAACGCGACATTGTCCTCGGCCGTGAGCAGGCCGGCCGAACGGGTGTACGAGTCGAGGTTGTCGATCTCCACGGCGTCGAAGCCGGCCGTCGCGCAAGCCGTCACCTGGGGGAGCAACAGCGCGGCCAGGGCGGCGCGCGTGCTCGCACTGCCGGTGTCGAACAAGAACTCGTCCGGCCAGTTCTCGTCGATCACAGGCGCGCCGGCGTCGGTGAGGATCAGCTCGGGGGAGTCCGTGAGCAATCGCTCGGAGTCGGCCGGCTGGGTCTGGAAGCCGTTCAGGTAACACACCGAGTAGAGGCCGTAGGCGGGCTCGTCTGTGCTGTCGCGCACCACGATGTCCACCCCGTCGGGCGGGTCGTAGGCGCCGCCGAGCTGGTAGTCGAGGCCGCCGCCGACCGGGGGCGGCATCGGGCCGGATGCGCTCGCCGGGCCGGCCGCGCAGCCGGACAGCGCCAGACCCACCAGCACCCCGCAAACACACAAGCGCCGCCGGACGGCAACCGACAGGCTGCTCATCCGGCGACGTATCACGAGCGGTGAACTAGGCGACTTCGGCGACGCTGGCGTTCAGCACGTCGTCGAGCGTGACGAAGGCCTCTTCCTCGGTGGACTTCTGTGCGAGCGCGAGCTCGGACACGAGAACCTGGCGGGCCTTGATGAGCATCCGCTTCTCGCCGGCGGAGACGCCGGAGATGCGGTCGCGGCGCCACAGGTCGCGAACGACCTCGCTGACACGGTAGACGCTGCCGCTGCCCATCTTCTCGGTGTTGGCCTTGTAACGGCGCGACCAGTTGCTGGGCTCTTCTTCGACATCGCTGCGAAGCACGTCGAAGACGGCCTCGACACCGGCGGCGTCGATGACGTCGCGCACACCGACGAGCTCGGCGTTGTCGATGGGCAGGTTGATGGCCAGGTCACTCTGGTGCACGGTGAGCGTGATGTAACGCTTCTCGACGCCCTTGATCGTGCGGGTCTCGACTGCGGTGATGGTTGCCGCGCCGTGGTGGGGATAGACGACGGTCTCGCCGACTTCGAAAATCATCTGATGCAGCCTCATAATTCGTTGAGCGTGGTTGGCGTATCACCCGGACGACGGCGGGGCGCCGGTCGTGCTCCTCCGCGGTGCTGCGACAGCCGATTCGACGCACCCAGGGCACCTCACTGGGTACAGCACGACTGAAAATGGCACAACGGTTCGTTAGGGGTATTGGGAGAGTGTATCATTCCCGCCTCGCTGGCCCTATTCGGGTCGGTCGCGCCCGCCCGGCTGCTCCTCCGGCTGCTCCTCCGGCTGCTCGCGGTGCTCCTCGAGGGTCGACACACGCTGCACGATCCATGACGAGAGCGTGGCCGTGAGCACACCCAGCACCGCCACACCGCCGAGCATCAGCGCGGTGGCAATGCTGCGGCCGCGCAGGGTGACCGGGGTGAAATCGCCGTAGCCGACGGTGGTGATGGTCACGGCCGCCCACCACAGCGAGTCGCCGAACGAGGTGATATTGGCGGCCGGGGAGTCCCGTTCGGCCTCGAGTACAGCGAGGGCGGCGATGTAGGTGACCAGGATGGCCGCGCCCGCGAGGTAGACCAGCACCCGGGCCCGGAAGGCCGTGCCCGCGGACTGCTGGAAGACCTTGCTGCGCGCGACGACCCGAAGCAGGCGCAGGGGGCGCAGCAGCGGCAGCAACACGAAGATCAGGTTCACCGGATGATGCAGCACCCACTGCCACGGATGCGTGGCGAGGACGATCTCCACGACATAGCTCACCGGGAAGAGCGCCCAGCTGATGACGATGACCAGCCGCAGCACGTCGGCGGTGGCGACATCGACCGAGGCGATCACCGTGACCGAGTAGGAGATCAAGAAGAGGACGGCGGCGATCGTGAGCGGCCAGTCGGCGGCCTGCTGCCACCGGGCCTGGCGCGGCCCGCCCCACCGGTCCGTGCGGATCTCGGTCGCCGTCATGCGGGCATCCTGCCACCGGCCGGGGGCGCCGCCAATGGAGACCGGCTAGGCCGACCGGGCCGCGATCAGGGCCCGGGTGAGCCGTTCGATCAGGTCGTAGGGCACCGGGTGGTTCAGCGGAAACCGCACGGTGTCCTTCTCAGCGCGAAACGGTGCGAGCTCGGCTTCGAGGTCGGCGTCCTTCCCGCCGATGGTGTACAGGGCAACGTGTCGCCTCCAGCCGGCGTAATAGATGAGCCGGCGACCGTCGAGCGCCACGGTGGGCATCCCGTAGCTGATGGTCTCGGTGGCGCCGGGCGCGGCCGCAAGAATGGCGGCGCGGATGCCGGCCAGCACCGGCTGCGCCTCCACCGGACAGGCCGCGATGTACGCCTGCACGCTCGCGGGTTTCTCGGCCATGAGGTCAGTGTGGCAGCCGCGGCGCCGGCCGGGCAAGGGCGCCGACCGGGCTAGGGCGCGGGCCGGGCCGGATCGGCCGGATGGTGTCAGGATGTGCGCACGGATGAGGGGAGTCCCGTGGCACAGGCGCGGCGTGGCGACGACCCGTACGAGCGCGCCCTGGCGGACACGGGCTTTCTGCTCGCCGTGACGGAAGCGCACCGGGGCCGGTGGCCGGTGCTCGACGCGCTCTGGTGGTGGTCGCATCCGACCGAGGCGGCCCCGAGCGGCAGCCCGTCGCCCGCGGCCCGGTTGAGCGCCCTGCAGCGCCGGCTGTTCGGCGCGGATGGCGACGCTGCCGGCGACGGCGCCGTGGCCCAGGCTGCTCGCGAACTGGACAGCGAGATCGCGGCCGAGCGGGCGGCGATCGGCGCGGCCCTCGCCGCAGCCCACGCCGCCGCGGCCCTCGCCGCAGCAGGGCAGGCCGCTGCCGACCCCGGGACGTCGGCGCCGGCGATCGGACCGCCGCCGCTGACTCCCGCCGCAGACCCCGCCGACGTCGGCGGTGCCGAGGCAGACGACCCCGCCGAGGCAGACGACCCCGCCGAGCCCGTCGACCTGTTGTCCGGCAGTCCGACCGGGGATCCCGCCCCACCGCGGTGCCGGGTGCTGCTGGGCGCCGGACTGGTCGGGGCGCTGGTGGTCGGCGGCCTCCTGGGCAGTCAGGTCACGGCCGCGAACCGGCCGGGCACCCAGTCACCGACCTCAGCGAGCAGTCCCGGATCGGCCACCCCGTCGGCCGTGCCGGTGATCGCCGCCCAGGTGTTCGCCCGGGTGCAGGCCGGCCAGGACATACCGCGGGTGCCGCTTCCCGCGGCCTACGACCCAGCCTCCTTCCGCTACCTGGGCGCGGCGGGCTGGCGGGACTCCGACGCCAACGGGGTAACGGACTCGCCGTACTACGCGGCCAGGGGCGCGGATAACATGGTCTGCCTCGTGGTGGTTCCGGAGGGCGCCGGCTACCTGACCACCTGCACCCCCGAGGAGGACTTCCCCTCCAGCGGCCTGCGACTGTCCTGGCAGAGCACCGACTTCCTGCCGAGGGAACAGGACGGCCGGGCGATGGTGATGGACATCACGGTGGCCTGGCTGAGCGACTCGACCATCGAGACGCGGGGCTCGGGCCGGTCGATGATTCCCTGAGCCGGTGGGGCGTGTGACAGGCTGGGCACAACAATGATGGGGGTTTCATTGGCCGAGAACACGTACGACGATCCGTACGACCTGGCGGTGACCGACCCGCTGTTCCTGACCGCGGCGGCCGCTGCGCACACCGGCCGGTGGAGCCTGCTCGATGCGCTCTGGTGGGAGTGGCATCCGGAGGAGCCGGCCCCGAGCGGCAGCCCGTCGCCCATCTTCCGGCTGCGGGCGCTGCAACGCCGGGTCTACGATGCGGATGGCGACGCCGCCGGCGACCTCAGCGTGGCCCAGAAGGTGCGGGAACTCGAGGTCGAGATCGCCGCCGAACGGGCGGCTATCACGGAGACGATCGCGGCCGCGCGCGCGGACCTCGAGCTCCGCACGGCCGCGCGGCCGCATCTCGACCCGGCGCTCGGCGACCCGGTCGGCACCCGGGCCGGCAGCACAACCGCCGCCCCCGCCATCCCCCCGGTCGATGCGGAGGATGCCACCGGGAGAGCGGCAGCCCGGCCCACACGCGGCCGGCTTCTGCTGGCGCTGATCCTCGTTGCGGCCCTGATCGTGGCGGCCGTTCTCGGCGGGGTTCTGGGCAACCGGCTCACCGTCACGGGCCTCGGCGCCGAGTCCCCGACCCCCTCGGCAGGCGGCTACCTGTCCACCCACGCGGTCGAATCCGCCTCCCCGGCGACCGGACCGCGCCTGTACTGGGAGAGCCCTGATTTCCTTACCGAAATGGGGCCGGCCCTCTCCGCGGACGACGGGGCGGACGACCTGATCGGCGACGTCTCCGTGGCCTGGGGCCGCACCGGAGAGGCGACCTCGCCGTGAACACTCCGCTCGCCGACCGAACCCTGATCGCGGGCGCCGGCCCGACAAATCGAGCGGCCGACCCTGCCCGTGTGTCAGGCTGGGCCGAGCGGCGAGGGGGCTTCGATGCATCGACAGCATGACGACCTGTACGAACGGGCGCTGAGAGACCCCGACTTCCTCGAGGACGTGCGCTCCCACCACGCGGGGAGCTGGGACGTTCTCGACGCGCTGTGGTGGGCGTCGCATCCGCTCGACGCGGCACCGAGCGGCGCAGCCGCACCCCTCGCCCAGGTGCGGGCGCTGCAACGCCGGGTGTTCGCCGCCGACGCCGATGTCGTCGGCGATCACGGCGTGCACGGCGAGCTGCAGAGGCTCCAGGCCCAGGTCGCCCGGGAGGCCGGTGCGATCGACGCGGCCGCGCTCGCCGCGCACACCGACGCCGGTGCGGCGCTCGCTGACGCCGGTGCGGCGCGCGCCGTGAAACGCGAAGCCGCCGGCGCAGACGACACGGATGCCGGTGGGCCGGCGGATGCCACCGGGGTCGGCGCCGGGTTCAAGACCGGGCTCGACGCCCCGGCACCGGCTGGCATCGGGCGCCGCCGGATTCTGCTCACCGCCGGCCTCACCGCCGCGGTGCTGCTGGGCGCCCTCGGCGGCAGCCGGCTGTCCGACCCCACCCTGTTCGGCGCTGCACCGGCGCCCTCGGCCGCCAGCACGCCACCTCCGCTTGCCCTGACGGTCTTCCAGCGTGAGCAGATGCCCGAGGACCTCCCGGCGGTGCCCCTCCCCGCCGAGTTCGACACATCGACCGTGCGGGCGCTGGGCTCGATGGGCGCAGTCGATGCGGACCCCGCCTTCACCACCTACTACTACACCGTACGCACGACCTCGTCCTTGGTCTGCCTGATCGTGCTGCCGCCGGCCGCGAGTCTCCTGTCGACCTGCACCCTGGAGCCGGAGTTCCCGTCGACGGGGCTGAGACTGTACTGGCAGGCGCAGGGGATCTTCGCCGACACCGGCGCGGCGACCGGCCCGGTCACCAGCTTCCTCACCTGGCGTCCGGACGGGAGCGTGGAGGTGGGCGCGGTGGGCTGAGCGGGCTACAGCCCCTGCTCCACCATGTCGATCACCCGGCTGATCAGTGTCTGTTTCACCGGGGCCGGCAGGGCTCGCAACGGTCCGTCGATGAACAGTTCCGCCAGCCCGTGCACGGCCGACCAGGCCAGGAACTCCGCTGCCGGCCGGCGCTCGGTCGGCAACAGCCCCTGCGTCACCAGGTCGTCCAGCGCGACGGTGAGCAGCTGGAACGGGGTGAGGCCGTGCTCGCCGGCGCGCGCCGCACTGGTGGCGCTGTCCAGGTCGGACGATGCCGAGAACGCGGTCTGGAACTGGCCGGGCTGCTCCAGGGCGAACCGCAGGTACCCGGTACCCACAGCGCGAAAGCGCAACCGGGCCGCTTCGGCCGCATCCGTCGACCGGATGCCCGCCTGATCGGCCTCGATGGCCCGGGCCACCAGTGCCTGGCACCGTGAACACACGGCATCCAGCAACGCCTGCCGGTCGGCGAAGTGCCGGTAGGCGGCGGAGGGGGCCACGCCGGCGCGTCGGGTGGCCTCCCGCAGCACGACGGCGGCCGGTCCGCCCTCCTGGGCGAGGTCCACGCCGGCGTCGATGAGGGCCCGGCGCAGGTCGCCGTGCCGGTAGGAAGTTCGTGCCGGAGAATCGCCGAGACCCGTTGTCATCTCGCATCCGTTTCGTTACGATAAAAGCTCACATGTGTACGATGTACACATACCAGCATACCCATCCGATTCGGCAAGGGCGTGGCATGACGATCATCGAAGCCTCCGGGCTCACCAAGACCTACAAATCCAAGACCGGTCCGGTACATGCTCTCGCCGGGCTGGACCTCACCGTGCCGCGCGGCACCGTCAAGGCGATCCTGGGGCCCAACGGCGCCGGCAAGACCACGGTGGTCAAGATCCTGACCACCCTCATCCGGCCCGATGCCGGCACCGCGATCGTGGACGGCATCAATGTTCTCGACGACCCCAAGGCGGTGCGCAGCATCATCGGGGTGTCCGGCCAGTACGCGGCCGTCGACGAGAACCTCACCGGCTTCGAGAACCTCGAAATGGTCGGCCGGCTCTACCACCTCGGCGGCGCGGCCTCAAGGCGCCGGGCGCAGGAGCTCATCGACCTGTTCGAACTCACCGCGGCCGGCAACCGGCCGGTGAAGGGGTTCTCCGGCGGCATGCGCCGCCGTATCGACCTGGCCGGCGCGCTGGTGTTCAACCCCAAGATCCTCTTCCTGGACGAACCGACCACGGGGCTCGACCCACGCAGCCGGATCGCGCTGTGGGGCGTGATCAACAAGCTCGTCGCCGACGGCACCACCGTGCTGCTCACCACGCAGTACCTCGAAGAGGCCGACCAGCTGGCCGACAGCATCGCGGTCATCGACGACGGCAAGGTCATCGCCGAGGGCACCTCCGATGAGCTGAAGGCGCAGATCGGCGGCCACCGGGTGGTGATCGCCCTGGTCGACGCGGCCGACGCCACCGCAGCCAGCGAGGTGCTGGCCCGGTACGGTGCGGGTCAGCCGCAGGTGTCCAGCGACGGCCGGGGCATCGATGTGGCCGTCACCGACGGCCCGCCGGCGTTGCAGCATGTGCTCGCCGACCTCCGTACCGCCGGCATCGAACTGCACGACGCCGGCATGCGCCGGCCCACGCTCGATGACGTTTTCCTCAAGCTCACCGGGCACAAGGCCGACAAGGCAGCGACCGACAACGAAGACGAAAAGATGGAGAAGGTGAAATGACCGCAACCGCCACCCGTCCGGCCCCGGCCCAGCCCACCTGGAACCCGCTGTCCCTGTGGTCCTCCGACGGCTGGACGACCACCAAGCGCAACCTCATCAAGATCAAGCGCACCCCGGACATGCTGGTCTTCGCCGTCATCCAGCCGATCATGTTCGTGCTGCTGTTCAGTCAGGTCTACGGTGGCGCCATTGCGGTGCAGGGCACCGATTATGTGCAGTTCCTGATGGCCGGAATCTTCGCCCAGACCGTGGTGTTCGGCTCCACGTTCTCCGGCGCGGCCATGGCCCAAGACCTCAAGGACGGCATCATCGACAGGTTCCGCAGCCTGCCGATGAGCTCGTCGGCGGTGCTGATCGGCCGTACCAACGGTGACCTGGTGCTCAACACCATCTCGATGATCATCATGATGGCCACCGGTTTTTTGGTGGGCTGGCGGGTGAACTCGTCGATGGGTGAGTTCTTCGCCGGTGTCGGCCTGCTGCTGCTGTTCAGCTACGCGTTCAGCTGGGTGATGGCGCTGCTGGGCATGAGCGTGCGTTCGCCAGAGGTGATCAACAATGCCTCGTTCATCATCCTGTTCCCGATCACGTTCATCTCCAACGCGTTCGTGCCGATCGAGACCCTGCCAGACCCTTTGCGCATCTTCGCCGAGTTCAACCCGGTGTCCGCGCTCGTGCAGGCTGCCCGCGAACTGTTCGGCAACGAGGGCAGCGCGCCGGTGCCGGATGTCTGGACGCTTCAGAACCCGGTGGCCACCGTGCTGATCGGGGTGGTTGTGCTGCTCGTGGTGTTCGTGCCATTGTGCATCCGTAAGTTCGCCCAGATCAGCTCCCGCTGACCGGGGAGCCCCCACGCCTGACCAGAAGGAGCGGACATGCCGACCATCGATCTGGAGTACCTGCACGGTTTCAGTGGATTCGCGGTGCCCGACATCGAGGTGGCGCGCGGCTTCTACGGCGACGTGCTCGGCCTCGACGTGGCGGACGGCGGCATGGGCCTGCTGCGGTTGACGCTGCCGGGCGGCGCCGAGGTGATCGTGTACCCCAAGCCCGACCATCAGCCGGCCACCTTCACCATCCTCAACCTTGCCGTGGCGAACATCAATCAGTCCGTCGATGTGCTGGCCGAACGCGGTGTGGAGTTCCTCCGTTACGACGGGTTCGATCAGGACGCGCGTGGCATCGCGAACGGCGACCCGCGGATCGCCTGGTTCACCGACCCGGCCGGCAACATCCTCTCGGTCCTGCAGAACTGAGCCGGTGGTGCTCGACGCGAAAGACGGCGCCGTGACGCGAGGGAGCCTGGAGTGGTGAGGGTGTCCGAGGTTGTCGACGGGCCCGACGTGGTGGCGGTTGCCTACGACGTGAAGCGCGAGTTGCGAGCCCTGTACGCGCCGAAGAACCGGGACTGGGAGACGCTGACGGTGCCGCCGCAGCGGTTCCTCGCGGTCGACGGGCACGGCGACCCGAACACCTCTCCGGCCCATGCCGAGGCCGTGGAGGCGCTCTACGCGGTGGCGTACACCGTGAAATTCGCGAGCAAACGGGCCGGCCGCGACCTGGTGGTGGGGCCGCTGGAGGGGCTTTGGTACGCGGATGACGCATCCGTGTTCAGCGCCCGCAACAAGGCCGCGTGGAGCTGGACCATGTTGATCAGCCAGCCTGACTGGGTGAGTGATGCGGCCATCGGCGAGGCCATCGTGGCGGCGCGTGCCAAGGCTGCCGCCAAGAAGAAACCGTTGCCCGGGCTGGACCTGGTGCGGATCGAGCGGCTCGACGAAGGGCTCTGCGGGCAGCTGCTGCACGTGGGCTCTTACGACGACGAGGCGCCCGCGCTGGCCCGCTTGCACGGCGAGGTGCTGCCCGCGGCGGGCCTGCGCGAGCGCGGCCGACACCACGAGGTCTACCTCGGCGACCCGCGCCGGGTCGCCCCCGCCAAGCTGCGCACCGTCCTCCGCCAGCCGGTCGCTCCCCACCGTCTCCGCGAACTGTGAGAAAAGCCCCCAAAACGCGCCCGGATAGGTGCTTAACTCACAGTTCGTGAGGGGGTTCGTGAGGGGGTGGTCAGCGACCGCCCCGGCGTTTGCCGGCCTGGGGGCTGGGGGAGTTGCGGGTGCGGCCGGCGCTCTGGGTCTTGCGGGCGGTGGCCGGCTTCGCGGCGGCCGCGGCGGCGCGCACGGCCTTGGCGGCGGCCTTGGCCTTCGCGGTCTTCTTTTCCTTCTTCACCGGCTCGTCGGTGGGCAGCGCGGCGTTCTTCCGGGAGCTGTCGGGGGTGCGTCCGCGCACGATGCCGATGAACTCCTCCACGTCGGGAGTGGTGTCCACGGTGCGCCAGGCCAACGCGATGCGGCTCTCGGCGGTGTCCTCCACCGGACGGGAGACGACATCCTTGCGGCTGTGCAAGCGGGCCACCGAGTGCGGCAGGATGACGATGCCCACCCCGGCGGCGACCAGCTCCATGGTCTCGTCCATGTCGCGCATTGGCGGGAGCGGGCGGCGGCTGCCGTCGCGCACCTCGGCGGCGGCGTCGCGCCACTCGGGGACGTCGTCGGGGTCCTGCAGCAGGTGCTCGTCGACCAGGTCGGCCACGACCACGCTGTCGGCGTCGGCCAGGAAATGGTCCTTGGCGACGACCACCACGGGGATCTCGTTGTAGAGGTTGATCAGGCTCAGGCCCTCGACATCGATCGGCAGGCGCACCAGGCTCACGTCGGCGCGGCCGTCGCGCAGCACGGCCTCCTGTTCGGCGATAGCGGTGCGGAAGACCTCGAGCTCGACCTCCGGGCGGCGGTCGGCCCAGATCCGGGTCCATTTAGTGGGGGTGACCCCGGCGACGAAGGCAATGGAAAAGGTCACCGGCATCCTCTCGTTTAACGTGTGTCAGTGCGTGGGTGGCGGCTGCGATGGGCGGGCGAGCGGCCGTTCTGGCGGCGTCCGGGCGCAAGGCACCGAAACCATAGTGCTCTCAGGCTATACGCTGGAACTATGAGCGAGAAGAAGACCCAGACCATGAAGCCGGCCACGGCTGCCCAGAAGCTCGGGATTCTGCTCGAAGCAGCACCCGAGGAGTTCCAGTCCGCCCCGGTGTCGCGCACCGAGTTGGCCGCCCTCGAGGCGAGCCCGCCGGAGTGGCTCACCGAGCTGCGCGCCAACGGCCCGCACCCCAAGCAGGTCGTCGCCGCCAAGCTCGGCGTCTCGATCTCGGGCCTGGCCCGCGGTGAAGTGACCGAGCCCCTCACCAGCGCCGAGATCCTCGCGCTGCTGCAGCAGCCGCCAGCCTGGCTCGTCACCGAGCGCGCCACCCAGTTCGAGGTGCGCGAGGAGCAGATCCGCGTGAAGGACCGCGACGCCGAGAAGGCCCGCAAGAAGGCGCACGCCGAGCGCTTCGCGGCCCAGAACGAGAAGGCCGCCCAGAAGCGCTCCTAGCCCGCCGTTTTCACCGAGTTGCCCCGCCCCGGACGAGTTGCTCCGTTGGGACGGGGCAATTCGTCCGTTCGGGGGCAGCTCGGCGTCGGGGCATCCGTGCCCGGGGGTGCCGGTCAGTCGGGGTGCCGGTCAGTCGGTCTGCGCGGTCGGCGCCGGTGCCGCGTACTGCTCGCGCAAAAACGTGACGATCTCGCCGAGTTCGGCCTGCGAGATTGAGTGGCCGAGCCCCTCGTAGATGCGCTCGGTGAGCGAGGAGCGCCCCGGCAGCCACGCCTGGGTGCGGGCCACCGCCGCCTCGGGGATGACCGGGTCGACGGTGCCGCGGCCCCAGAACACCGGTGGCTTGACTTCGGCGAGCCGTGTGTCGCCCGGATGCGTTCCGCTGGCGATGAACCCCGACAACTGCACCGCGAACGCGAACCGTTCCGGCGCGTGCCGCATCAGCTGCAGGGTCATGGCGCCGCCCTGCGAGAAACCCAGCAGGCCGATCGAGGCGGGTTGCTCGGGCAGGGCGTCGAGCCACTCGATGATGCCGAGGGCCGCCGCGTCGAGGGCGTCGCCCACGGGCTCGCCGGGCACCCCGATGGGAAACCAGGACCAGCCCTGACCGGCCGGCAGCGGTGCGCGCAGCGCCGCGATCGTCGGTTGCAGCGGCAGATGCGGGGCCAGCGAGAACAGGTCGCCCTCGGTGGACCCATAGCCGTGCAACACCAGCAGCAGCGGGCGTCCCACCCGGTCGGCGGCTGCGGCCGACCAGAGCACGGCGGCCGGGTCGATCGACTCGGGGCGGATGCTGTCGGCCATCTATTCGATCCTCACACTCGGTCGGCGCGCTCTGAGCGCCTTCCCATCCTTCCACGCCCCCTCCCACCCGTTCCGCGAACTGTGACTTAAGCACCGAAAACACACCGAAAACTCGCCGGGAGAGGTGCTTTTCTCACAGGTCGCGGGGTGCTCGCGGCCCCTGGAGGTGCATCCGTCGCTCGGGTGGGTGAGAATGAACCTATGAGCGTGCGCACCCCTGACCCCGACCCGGACTGGACGCCTGGCGGGGATGACGCGCCGCCGCCCAGCACCAATCCCGGCTGGCTCACCGATGTCGAGCTCGCCGAGATCCGCCAGCGGCTGCCGCTGCTGTACGTCGAGGCGGTGCCGGTGCGCGTGGATGGCCTGGGCCAGGTCGTCGAGGTCGGGGTGCTGCTGCGCGCCACCCCGGAGGGCAAGATGACCCGCACCCTGGTCTCGGGCCGGGTGCTCTACGGCGAGACCCTGCGCGACGCCCTGTTCCGCCACCTGGAGAAGGACCTTGGCCCGATGGCGTTCCCGCAGCTGCCGCCGAGCCCGGTGCCGTACTCCGTGGCCGAGTACTTCCCGATGCCAGGCATCACCGCGTTCACGGATGACCGCCAGCACGCCGTCTCGCTGGCCTACGTCGTGCCCGTCACCGGCACCTGCGATCCCCGCCAGGATGCCCTCGAACTCACCTGGATGACCCCGGAGGAGGCCGCCACCGACGCGGTCTCGGCCGAGATGGAAGGCGGCCGCGGCGGCCTGCTGCGCATGGCCCTGGCCTCGGTCGGCGCCCTGCGCTGACCCGAGCCGCGCCCCGCGCCCATCCGCGAACTGTGAGTTAAGCACCTTCGCGCGCGGTTTTTCGGTGTTTTTCTCTCAGTTCGCGGGGGCGGAGAGGCCGAGGGTGTCGAGGAACAGGCGTGCGAACCGTGGGGCGTCCACGTCGAGGGCCACCTCCACGACCTCCCAGATGCCGGCTGTGCCGTGCAGGATGTCTTCGCCCACCCGGCGGCGCTGGTCCACGATGGTCTGGCCGCGGCCGTAGCCGGTCAGTTCCACCCGCACGGGCAACAGCCGGGTGGTCAGCCCATCCGGGTCGACGAGGGCGCACAGCGCCCCGGCGTCGCCGATCAGCCCGGTGTATTCGGCCGCGCTGTTCTCGCTGCGGGCCACCCGGTTGGCCAGCAGCGCGCCCACCACCCGGCCGTAGGCGGAGTCACCGGTCTCGAGCCCGGCCGCGAGGTCGCGCTCGACGAGCACCTGGTTGAAGACATCCAGCCCGTACATGAACGTGGGGATGCCCGCATCGAGCACGATCGCCGCCGCCTCGGGGTCGTGCCAGACGTTGAACTCGGCCACGGCGGTGGCGTTGCCCACGCTGGCCGAGCCGCCCATGAACACGATCCGTTCGATTCTCTCGGCCAGATCGGGGTACTGGCGCAGCAGTAGCGCCAGGTTTGTCTGCGGGGCCAGGGCCACCAGGGTCACCGGGCGGGGGCTGTCGGTGATTAGCTGGCGCATCAGCTCGACGGCGTTGACCGGTGCCGGGGTGCGGTCGCCTGGCGGCAGGTGCACGGTGCCCAGGCCGCCCTCGCCGTGCACGTGCGACGCGGTGCGGGCCGGCGAGATCAGCGGGCGGCGCGCACCGGCGGCGACGGGGATGTCGGGGGCTCCGGCGACGTCGAGGATCCGCAGGGTGTTCTCCACGACCCGCTCCAGCGACGCATTGCCGGCCACGCAGCTGATGCCGAGCACCTCGATGTCGGGGTGGGCGACGGCGAACAGGATGGCGAGGGCGTCATCGACGCCGGTGTCGACGTCGAGGATGACGGGAATCGTGGGCATCCCCAAAGTTTATGGGACCGGGTGTGGCGGGCGGGCGGGCGTCACCGGCGGGCGGGCGCGCGTCACCGGCGGGCCGGGCGCGCGTCACCGGCGGGCCGGGACGCAGAAGCCCGACCCGCTGGGCGGCGGGATCGGGCTCTCGGGCGGCCTGAGGCCGAGGGTTTCGGGGGCGTTAACGCTCCAGGCGCACCTCGCGGAACGGTTCGCCGAGCACCTCTTCGGTGCGCTCCTGGCCGTCGGGCAGGTAGCCGTTGCGGGTGTAGAAACGGTGCGCGCGGGGATTGTCCGCGGCGACCCAAAGGTAGGTGGGACCCGGGTCGACGACGGCATCGAACAGAGCCTGGCCGATGCCGCTGCCCTGATGGGACTGCAGCAGGTAGATGAAGTAGAGCTCGTGCTCGGTGGGCTTGCCGGCGTCGCGGCCGGGGCCACTGCCGGCGAAGCCGACGATCTCGCCGTCCAGCTCGGCCACCACGTGGCGGTAGCCGGGGCCCTGCACCGAGAATCGGCGCCACATTTGGGCGAGGCGCTCCGGGTGCAGCTGCGACAGTGCAGCCCGGCTCAGGATGTGGTCATAGGATTCGTGCCAGCAAGCCGCGTGGACGCGGCCCAGGCTGTCGGCATCCGTCTCAGTGACGGGCCGAACAACAACGGTGGTGTTCATACTTCGACCCTAACCCCGGCCACCGACCCCGCCGAACCACCCGCCGGTGCTGCCGGATGTGTGCCGCCGGTAGTGCGGGACGGGTGCCTGTCGGCCGCAGCGCGGGCTGAGGAGCCGGGGTTCGGAGTTGTGCGGGGTACGCGCCGCTCTGCGCATGGCGCGCCACCCGCGTAGCGGCGCCTGACCCGCACCATCCGCCCCATGTCGCTCGCGCTGCCCCGCATGCTGGCGCGTGCCCCGCGTGCTGGCGCGTGCCCCGCGTGCTGGCGCGTGCCCCGCGTGCTGGCGCGTGCCCCGCGTGCTGGCGCGTGCCCCGCATGCTGGCACCCCACAGCGGACGGGGGACCGGAGACTCGAGATATGCGGGGTACGCGCCGCTCTGCGCCTGGCGCGCCACCCGCCTACCGGCGCCTACCCCGCACACCCCGGCCGCGTGCCCGGGCTATCCGTCCCGCCACTCCGCCCCACCCCGCAACCCACCGACCACAAACGGGCCGACCCCCGGAGGAGCCGGCCCGTCGGAGGGTCGTACAAGCGGATGCGGCCGGGCTGACTAGCCCTGCGCGCGGCGCGGAGCCGAACGGCGGGCGCCGCCGCCGGTGGAACCGGAGCCGCGGACAAGGCCGCCGACCTGCAGGCCGCCGGAGCGACCGGAGCCGCCCGGGCCGGAACCCGAACCATTGGTGCGGGGCGCGTGGCCGCGGCCGGACGAGGCCGGACGCTCGGTGCGCTCACGACGAGCGCCACCACCGGCGCCGGCGGCAACGGCGTCGCCGCTGCGGCCGCCACGGCCACCGGAGTCGCGCGAACCGCGGCCGCCGTTGTCGCGGTCGTCACGGTTGACGCGCTTGCGCTGGGCGTTGGCGCCCTGCGAGCGGCCGCCCTGCGACTGGCCATGTGGCTGCTCGACGCGGGGAACGGGCTTGACGTATGCGGCCACGTCACCGGTGAGGGCGATCACGGCGGCAGAGCCGGCGTTCACGCGCTGCGGGGTCACCGTGATGGCGGCCTTGCGCAGCAGCTGGTCGGTGTCGCGCTTCTGCGCGGGCAGCACGATGGTGACCACGTCACCGGCGCTGCCGGCCCGGGCGGTGCGGCCCGAGCGGTGCAGGTACGCCTTGTGCTCTGCGGGCGGGTCCACGTGGATGACGAGCTCGATGTCGTCGACGTGCACGCCACGGGCGGCGACGTCGGTGGCGACGAGCACCTTCACATCGCCGGCGCTGAACGCGGCGAGGTTGCGGTCACGGGCCACCTGGGACAGGTTGCCGTGCAGGTCGACGGAGGGGATGCCGGCATCCGTCAGCGCCTTGGCCAGCTTCTTGGCGTGGTGCTTGGTGCGCATGAACAGGATGCGACGGCCGGTGCCCGAAGCGAGCTTCTCGATGAGCTCCTTCTTGGACTCGGCGGTGTCGACCTCGAACACGTGGTGGGTCATCGCGGAGACGTGGCTGGTGGCCTCGTCGACCGAGTGCAGAACCTCGTTGTGCAGGAACCGGCGCACGATCTTGTCCACGCCGTTGTCGAGCGTGGCGGAGAACAGCAGGCGCTGGCCGCTGGACGGGGTCTTGTCCAGGATGCGCGTCACGACGGGCAGGAAGCCCAGGTCGGCCATGTGGTCGGCCTCGTCGAGCACGGTGATCTCGACGGAGTCGAGGTTCACGAAGCCCTGCTTCATGAGGTCTTCGAGACGGCCGGGGCAGGCCACGACGATGTCGACGCCGGCCTTGAGCGCGGCGACCTGGCGGTTCTGCGAGACGCCGCCGAAGATGGTGGTGGTGTTCAGGCCGTAGGCCTCGGCAAGCGGGGTGAGCGCTGCGGTGATCTGGGTGGCCAGCTCGCGGGTCGGTGCGAGGATCAGGCCGAGCGGGCGGCCCGGGCGGCGCTTGCCGCCGGCGAGCTTGCCGCCGAGGCGGGACACCATCGGGATGGAGAACGCGAGGGTCTTTCCGGAGCCGGTCTTACCGCGGCCCAGGACGTCGCGGCCCTTGAGGGTGTCGGGCAGGGTGTCGACCTGGATCGGGAACGGGCTGTCGATGCCCTGCGAGGTGAGCACGGCAACGAGGGGAGCGGGCACGCCAAGCGCGCCAAAGGAAGTTTCAGACAAAGTGGTGCCTTTCGGGGCATCAGTCTCCTCGCTCGAACCGGTGACGCACGAAGCGACGGCCGGAGCCAGGAGGATTCACATGGCGAAGGTGCCGATGGGCACATCCGTTCGCCGTAAGAAAGTTTCATTCGGAAATCGAGTGGGCCGCCAACAACGAGTCGTACTCGTGCGGGTGCGGCCATCGAAAAGAAGAGGGCGTTCTACGACGCAGTGAGCGCAACTACGCACTCACAAGTAGTCCTACTCTAGCGGATGCTGTCAAGCAGCAGGCCAGAATCGCCCCCAACTGAGGGGTGACCGGGACTTTCGGTTCTAGTCCACTGGCGTGTAGAACTCGCCGACCGGCACCTCGACGGTGACGATGTTGCCGGACTGCGGCAGCGGGCAGGCCCACATCGGGTCGTAGGCGCAGGACGGGTTGTAGGCGAAGTTGAAGTCCAGGATCAGGCTGTCGTCGCCCGCGCCGGGGCCGAGGTCGGCACCCTTGATGGTGTCCAGCAGGTACCGGCCGCCGCCGTAGGTGCCGCCGGACTTACCGGCCAGGGCGTCTTTGAGCGGCAGGAACAGGCCGCCGCCGTAGCTGGCCAGCCGCCAGACGTCGAGCGAGCCGATATAGGGCAGCCGCACGGTGCCCACCAGGTCGAACGGCACAACGCCGTCGGTGCCGGTCTCCACCTTGATGCGCTGAGGCTCCTCAGCGCGGTGCACCTCCACCTCGAACCGCCAGTCGGGGTCGTACGCGGCGACGGTGAGGCCGGTGAACGCGGCCCGGTCATCCGGCAGCAGCGGCGAGGCCGGATGCCCGGCGAAGAGTTCGTCGCGGCCGGAGCGCCACAGTTCGTGGCCGGCGGCCGGGTTGCGCGCGCTCAGCTGGCGCACCCCGCCATAGAGCCCGAACACACGTCGGCGCCAGTCGGCGATCTGTAGGGCTCCGATGCTTGTGCTCATAGTGTCAGGCTAGCCCGTCGCTCCGTTCGGAGCCCTCGGCCGCGCCCGCGGCCACGAATGCGGGATCGTCGGCGCCCAGGTCGTACTGCCAGGTGGGCGCCAGGGCCTTCAGTCGCAGCATCCGCAGTTGCCAGAACGCCCACAGGCCCGGCCACACCGCCAGGGTGGCGGGGCCCGCGGAGAAGATCAGCTGGTCGCGGTACAGGGTCTTGCCGGTGCCGGCCGGGTCGGGCGCGATGGCCATGCTGTGGTCCCAGTGGGTGACCGCTTTCATCGCGCCGGAGACGCCGTTGCCGGTGTCGTGCACGATGCGCACACCGTTCTTGGTGGTGCGCATCTCGAGCCGGATCATCTGTTCGCCCAGCGGAACCAGGCCCAACCCGCTCATGGCCACCGGATGCTCGCCGGGCGACCAGCGTATGGGGAAACCGTCCGCCTCCAGCGACGAGACGCTCATCAGCGGGGCACTCACCTCGCGGAACACCGCTGGGCTGGCCAGGGCCCGCCAGGCGGCATCCGGGGTGCAGTCGAGAATCTCTTTCAGCAGTACGCGCATGCCCTCAGTCTGGGCGTTCGGCGCGATGCAGTACAACTAGTACGTGGCGATTCGGTACTGGCTCGGGGTGGTTCAGCAGGAGTATGTGCTGCGGAGCGTGGCCATGGGCCTGGCCCAGATGAACTTCGCCGCCCGCGACATTCTCGAGAGCATGAACGAGTCTGACGGGTTGGTGTACTACTCGCCCAAGACCGAGTTCGAGGGGGAGCGGCTGCGCCAGTTCACCGCGATCGGCTATGTGAGCGACAACGTGGTGGTGCAGGTGGGCGACTCCGGCAGCGAGTACCGGCCGTGGCGACGGCGGGTGCAGTACGACCCGGATGCCGAGCCCGCGTCGATCCGGCCGCTGCTGAAGGTGCTCGACCTCACCCGCGACGACCCCGACTGGGGCCGGCAGCTGCGCCGCGGTCTCCTGGAGATCAGCCGGCACGACTTCGACCTGATCCGTGCGCAGATGCGCCGGCCCAGCGCCGACGACCGTCGCCGCTAGCTCGTCGCCCGTCCGTCCGTCCGTCCGTCCGTCCGTAGTCGCGTCGGCCGATTATGACTCGCCCGTTTCTGCTGGTTGCGGGTGGCTCGCACTAGCGAAATCGGGCGAGTCTAGGCGGGATGAGGGGCCGGTCAGTGTGAGAGAGAGCGCGGTCGCGGGACCGGCCTGTCATCGGGGGTTTCGCCAGCTTCGGTTTATAGGATGGCCGCATGACCGATGCTTTGTGGTGGCTCCCGTCCGTCGTGGTCCTCGGCGTAGTCGTGGGCGTGATCGCACTGCTGGTCGCCGCGTACCGGCGCAAGGCCCGAAGCATCCGCGCGGCCGAGAACGCCGAGATCGCCGAGCGGGCGCGCACCGCGGCGATCAGCCTGGTGCGGGCGGATGATCTCATCGAGGCCGCCACCGACGAGCTCGGTTTCGCCGTCGCGCAATTCGGCGAGCGGGCCACCGCCGACTTCGCCGCCGCCCTCGACGACTCCAAGCGCCAGCTACGCGAGGCGTTCGCGCTGAAGCAGAAACTCGACGACGGCGTGCCGGACACCGACACGCAGACCCGGCAGTGGACCGAGCAGATCACCCGGCTCGCCGACGAGGCCACCAACCGGCTGAACGCCCAGACCCGCGAGTTCGACACCAAACGGGTCGTCGAGCAGAACGCCCCGCTGCAACTCGAACAGCTGCGCCGCCGCCTCGACCGCGCCACCGACCGGCTCGCCGGCGGTACCGCCACTCTCGCCCGCCTAGCCACCACCTACTCCGCGTCCGCGTTGGCCGCGATCAGCGGGAATGTGGAGCGGGCCCGCGCCGCCATCGCCGAGGGCCGCCGGGCCGCGGATGCCGCCGATGCACGCCTCGCCGCCGGCGCCACCGAGCCCGTCGGCGACCAGGTCAGCGCCGCCGAGCACGGCCTCTTCACTGCGACCACCCTGCTGGACGCCATCGAAACCGGCGAAGACCAGCTGCACGTGGCCTTCGCCAGCCTTGGCACCGCCCTCGTCGGCGCCGAGACCGAACTGGCCGAGGCGCGTGCCCTGCGCGATCGGCACGAGGAGTCCGAGACCAGCACGGAACTCAACCGGGTCATCGCCGACGCCGACGCCGTCGTGGCCGAGCTGCGCCGCCCCGGCCGGGTGAGCGACCCGGCCGCCGACCTCGCCAGGTTGCGCGAGGCCCTCGACGGACTCGACGTCACCCGCTCCGAGGCCCGCAATCGTCAGTTGCGGCTCGACAACGCCCGGGAGGCCTTCGTGGGTGCCCGCCTGGCCGCCCGCAGCCAGATCGGCATCACCCGCGACTTCATCACCGCCAACCGGGGCCGAGTGGGCGCCGACGCCCGCACCCGTTTGGCCGAGGCCGAACGCCAGCTGGCCCTCGCCGAGGCCGAGGCCGACCCGGTCACCGCGCTCGACGCCGCCCGACGGGCCATGACTCACGCCACCGACGCGGACGCCCTCGCCCACTACGACGCCCCCTGACGGGTTCCTCTGGGCGCTGCGTCAGGTGGTAGCGGCCGGCTCCGTGGTCACCGGGATGCCCACGTGGTAGCAGCCGGATCCCTCGTCACCGAGATGCCCAAGTGGCAGCAGTCGGCCTCTTCGTCGCCAGGATGCCCGCGTGGTGGCCGCCGGGTCCCTCGTCGCCGGGATGCCCGCGTGGTGGCCGCCGGCCTCCTCGTCACCGGGACGCCCACGTGGTGGCCGCCGGCCTCCTCGTCACCGGGACGCCCACGTGGTGGCCGCCGGACGCCAGTGCCGCGGTGCATACCGGGTTCCCGCGGGCAGCGCCGGCACCGAGGTGCCCACCTGCCGACGAGTTGCCCGCTGTGGAGGAGTAACTCGACCGCAGGAGGGCATCTCGGAGGGACAGCCCGCTCGGGACCGGGCCCGCTGTGTCCTTTCGTGACGAGAATTCTGACCGGACTCAAGCCGCCGCCGGTATTCTGAACGGGTGAGCGACGCCCAGCCCCAGATCAAGTACCAGGTCCGATTCGACTGGGGCCTCGCCGGTTTCCAGGCCCTCGCCGCGGATGCCGACGTGATAGTGCTCGCCGACGCCCTGCCGCCGGTCGATGCCGCGCGCGGCTTCCCCACCAAGTTGGCCGCCCACACCGTGATCGTCGCCGACCTCGGCACCAGCGCCCTCGTGGCCGAGTGGGCGCTCGCCCGCCAGGCCGAGAAAGGACACAGGTTCTCCGTGGCCGTCGTCGCGGTGGGGGAGAGCCGCGCCGACGGCAGCATCCGTTTTGCCATGGAGGACCAGCTCGTGGCCGGCGCCGTGATCGACGCCCTCGCCGCGCTCGGCATCGACCACTGTTCGCCTGAAGCCGCCGCCGCGGCCGCGAGCTACGTGGGTCTGCGGCGCGCCGTGAAGCACCTGGTCAAGGCCTCCGAGACCGGCCAGGCCCTCGCCGACACCGGCCGGGCCGTCGCTGAGACCGGCCGGGCCGTCGTTGCGACCGGCCGCCCCGTTGTTGAGGCCGGCCAGGCCGTAGCCGAGACCGGCCAGGGCCTCGCTGAGACCGGTCAGGCCCTCGCTGCGACGGACCAGGGCGCTGCGACGGACCAGGGCGCTGCGACGGACCAGAGCACTGACGCCGGGGTCGGCCCCGACGACGTCGACGTGGTGACCGACTTCCTCTTCCCTGCCTGACCGGCGAGGTGCGGGTATCCGGCCACAGGCGGCCGGGAATGCGGGCGCGCCGGTCGGCGTTGCACCCGGCACGCGCGCGACTGCGCGGCCCCGCCCATCCGCACCACCGTAAGGAGAACGCAATGAAGGCAGTACTCAACGGCACGATCGTGGCCGAAGCCGCTCAGGAAGACCTGATCAAGATCGAGGGCAACTGGTACTTCCCGCCGTCCAGCATCACGGCGGGGCTGCTCACTCCCACCGACACCGCCTACACCTGCTCGTGGAAGGGTGCGTGCCAGTACTTCACCGTCAGCGACGGCACCTCCAGCGTCACCGACGGGGCGTTCAGCTACCCCACCCCTACCCCGAGCTCGTTCGATAGGGTCGGCCAGGACTACAGCGGTTACGTCGCGTTCTGGAAAGACCTCAGGGTCGTCGACTAGTCCCACGCTTCGCCGCGGAACTTACGCCCCAACTGTTCGCCGTGCGGACAAATGGTCCCGGTACGCCGGGACCATTTGTCCGCACGCCGGGAAACACTTAGCGGCACGACCCCGCCGCGCCACGCTCGCCGCCGCACCGCCCCCGCACCGCCCCCGCACCGCGCCGCGCACCGACGGCACCGAGCGGATGCGTACCCACGGCGGTGCGGCTAGAGGTGGGTCAGCGGGCGGGCGGGCGGCGGGTCTGCAGCCGGTGGCAGTTCAGCGGGCGGGAGGTGGGTCAGCGGGCGGGCGGCAGGTCAGCGGGCGGCGGCGGCGGCCTGGCGCCGGGCGGCCGCGGTGATCTCGCGCCGGGTCCAGGTGATCACGTGCGCGGCGGTGAAGCCGCGCCCGCAGAGACCGCAGGCCAACGGACGCGTCGGCTGCCGATACCGGTAGTGGGTGTGGCCGGCGGCGCAGATGCCCACCCACGGGGCCAGATCGTCGGCGATCTCGCCGTCGTGGGTGCGCTTGCCGTCATAGCCCAGGCCGACCGCCACGTTCCGCCAGACCGGGCCGTGCCCGGCCCGGGCGCCGGCCAGAGCGTGCGCCACCTCATGCAGCAGGATCTGGTGGATCTCGTCGTCGCCGTACCGCGCGGCGAGGTAGCGCGACACGGTTATCTTCTTCGCGGTGAAGTTGCACAGCCCGGCCCGCTTCTTGGCGTTGTCGAAGTCGAAGCTCCAGCTGGCATCGAGGTGCAGGGTGATGAGCGCGTCAGCCCAGCGGCGCACCCGCAACAGATCGGCCATCAGGGCCTCACCTCCACCTGGTAGAGACGGTCGTCGCCGGGGGCGGGGGTGCCGCGGCCATCCGTATTGTTACTCACGAACCACAGTGTGCCATCGGGGCCGGACACCACATCACGCAGCCGCCCGAAGCTGTTGACAAACCAGCCGTCGACGGTGCCTGTGGAGGGATCGATGCGCCAGAGCCGCTCGCCGCGCAGGGCGGCCATGAACACGGTGTCGTTGACGATGGCCAGGCCGCTCGGGCTCGCCTCGTCGGTGGACCACTGCCGCACCGGGTCGGTGAAGCCGGCGCCACCGTCCGAGCCCTCCGCTAGGGGCCAGCCGTAGTTGCCGCCGGCAGTGATCAGGTTGAGTTCGTCCCAGGTGTTCTGGCCGAATTCGCTCGCCCAAAGCTGCCCGGACGAATCCCACGCGATCCCCTGCGGATTGCGGTGTCCATAGGAGTAGACCAGGCTGCCGAACGGGTTGTCGGCCGGCACCTGGCCGGTGGGGGTCATCCGCAGGATCTTGCCGCCCAGCGAGCCGAGGTCCTGGGCGTTGTCGGTGTCGCCGGCATCGCCGGCCGTGGCGTAGAGCAGGCCGTCCGGCCCGAAGCCGATGCGCCCGCCGTTGTGGTTGCCGGCGGCGGGGATGCCGGTGAGCACCTGCTCCGGCGCGCCCAGGCCGATGCTGCCCGCGGTGCCGGTCAGCGGCATCCGCACGATGCGGTTGTCGGATGCGGCGGTGTAGTACGCGTAGACCCAGCCGCGGTCGAGGGTTGTCGCCGCGTCGGGGGTGCCCTCCGGCATCGGATCCGGGCGCGGCTCGTCGCTGACGGTGCCGTCGGCGCCGGTCAGCGGCAGGTAGGCCAGCCCGAGCAGCCCGCCCTCGCCGTTCGGATCGACGTCGGCGACCGTTGCGGCGTCGCGCAGGCTGCCGTCCGGGAGCAACTCGCGCACGAGGGCCGTGTCGCGTTCGCTTATCAGGGTCGCGCCGCCGGGCAACCGCAGGATCGACCACGGGGCGTCGAGCCCTTCCGCGATCACCACGGGCTCACCGGACGGGCGCACCGGCGCGGCATCCGTCGCCGGGGCGGTGGCCTCGAGGCTCGGCTGCGCCGGCGTGGTGGTGCTGGCGCTCGGCAGGGGAGCGCTGGCCGCGCAGGCGCACAACAGTGTCACCATGCCCGCGGCGACCACGCCGCCCCAAACCCGTCTGTGATGCATATCTCCTGCAGAATGCCACGAAAGCCTTGGAATTTCTCAGATTCGAGCCGGTGGCCCGAGTCTGCGGCCGCGGCGGCTCACCGCCGGGCCCTGTACCGGCCGGGCGGATGCCGTTTCCCCGGCCAGATCCCGATCTGCGGGTCAGGCGCCGCTATGCGCCTGGCGCGCCACCCGCGTACCGGCGCTGCCCCCGCATCCCGCGTAACCGACCCGCACACCGGCGCGTGCCCCACATACCGGCGCGTGCCCCGCATGCCGGCGCGTGCCCCGCATACCGGCGCGTGCCCCGCGTACCGGCGCGTGCCCCGCATACCGGCGCGTGCCCCGCATACCTCGGCCGGATGACGTCATGCGGGTCAGGCGCCGTTATGCCGGTGGCGCGCCACCCGCGTACCGGCGCGTGCCCCGCGCGCCCCGCACGTGCCCCCGCGCGCCCCGCACGTGCCCCGCACGTGCCCCGCACGTGCCCCGAACGTGCCCCGAACGTGCCCCGAACGTGCCCCGAACGTGCCCCGAACGTGCACCGCACCGCACGGCACGGCACCGCACCGCACGGCACGGCACCGCACGGCACGGCACCGCACGGCACGGCACGGCGCAGCTCTTCGTACGGTCGGGTAGCCCGCAGAACATTTTCACAACCGGCCCGGTGCGACACGGCGACGGCTGGCTCAGAGCAGGGCGCGGCGCTCGCCGATGAACGACTCCACCACGGCCACCGCGATGAGGGCGCTCTCCAGCTCATCCGGCGAGGCGCCGGACTTGTCGCGCAGGAACACTGCCGCAGTGAAATCGGCCAGTGCGCCGTCGAGGTCCTCCTGGTCGAAGTGCACCTTGCCGCGGGTCTCCCGGGCGAACGCGGCGGTGAGGTTCCACTCGTGCGTCTCTGATTCGAGCACGCACTGGGTCAGCTCGGACGCGGCCTCCTCGAGCTTGCCCTGAAACTGCATCACCTGGGCGCGACGGATGCGGCACAACACGAAGTCTTGCCGGTCACCGGTGAACCGGGCCTGGCGCAACGCCTGGTTGGCGATCTCGAAGGCGTCGTCCAGGCGGTCGAGCAGGCGCAGCAGCGTGACCTTTTCGTTCAGCGCCGAGAGGCTGCGGAGTTGGCCGAGTTCGTTGAGACGTTCTTCGGCGGCAGGAAGGTCGACTTTTTCCCGGAGGGTGACGGCGTCGTAGCCAGTGATGATGGTCAGGATGATGTCCTTGACAGGGCGGCCGTGGGGTGCCGCGGGGAGGTCGGGTTCCCCTCCAGCGTAACCCGGCGCCTGGGGCTCTGACGCCCGATCGGGGGTGTGGCCCCGACCATTGCGCCCCGGAGCGGCCCCTTCCCCGACCGCCGTGCACGGATGCGCGCTGCGGCCGCCGGGCGTGTTGCCGCCGCATCCGCCCGCCGCCGCCGTCGCGCACCCGCCCGGCATCCCCCCCCGCCGTCGCCGCCGCTGCAGCCGCCTTACTGTTACCCGTGCGGACAATTGGTCCCGGTGCGCCGGATGCACTTGTCCGATTTGGGAACAGTGACCCGTCTGGGCCAACCCGCAGTCGCCGCCGCCGCTGCAGCCGCCGTACTGTTACCCGTGCGGACAATTGGTCCAGGTGCGCCGGATGCACTTGTCCGATTCGGGAACAGTGACCCGTCTGGGCCAACCCGCAGTCGGGCAATCCCGCAGTCTGGGCCATCTCGCAGCCGGGCCATCCCGCAGCCGAAGCTGCGAGCACTAGTTGCCGATCTGGAACACCGTGCGGCCGGGCAGTGGCGACGGCGTGGCCGTGGCATCCGTGGACACCGACGCGGCCGCCAGGAACTGGGCCAGTTCGGCGCCCTCGACCACCTTCGCCGGATGCGGGCCGCCGGCCAGCAGCCGCGGCACCCAGTGCAGGTCGAGCGGGGTGTGCGCGGCGACGAAGACGATGTTGCCGAACCGGCGTCCCTTGAGCACCTGGGTCTCGGCCAGGCCGATCACGTGGCCGAACACCGCCGACAGGGTGGCCGCCTGGCCGCGGGCGAACGCGAGGCCCGGCCCATCCGCCACGTTCACCGCGAGCACGCCGCGCGGTGACAACAGGGGAGCGGCGAGCTCGTAGAACTCCCGGCTGGTCACGTGCGCGGGGGTGCGGGCGCCCGAGAAGATGTCGACCACCAGCAGGTCCACGGAGCCGTGCAGTCCGGCGGGCAGCTTGCCGAGCACCTCGCGGGCATCGCCGTGCCGCACGCGCAGGTTGGCGCGCTTGTCCCAGGGCAGCTCGGCACGCACGAAGTCGATGAGGTCACTCTCGATCTCCACCACCTGCTGCCGTGAGCCGGGCCGGGTCGCCTCCACATAGCGGGGCAGCGTGAGGGCGCCGGCTCCCAGGTGCACGGCCGTGATGGCCTCGCCCGGGTCGCCGATCAGGTCGATGACGTGTCCGATGCGCTGGATGTACTCGAAGAACAGCTCGTCGGGGTTGTCGATGTTCACGTGCGACTGCGGGGTGCCGTCGACCACGAGCTGGTAGCTGCCCGGCGTGAACCGGTCGGGCTCGATCACGGCCTGGTGCCCGCTCAGTTTCAGCGTGATCGTCGGATGTTCGTGCTCGCCCCTGCTCATGCCCCCAGTCTGACAGCCCCATGCCCGCCCTCGCCCCGAAGCGCGCGACGCCCGGCATTCGCATCCGCTCGCATCCTCTCGCCCCGAAGCGCGCGACGCTCGGCATTCGCATCCGCTCGCATCCCCTCGCCCCGAAGCGCGCGACGCTCGGCATCCGCATCCGCTCGCATCCCCTCGCCCCGTAGCGCGCGGCGCCCGGCATTCGCTTCCGCTCGCTTCCGCTCGCCCAACTAGCGCAGGAGGCCCCCTTGGCGGCGCGGAGGGGGCACGTGGCGGCACGTCGCGAGCCGCACGCGGGCGCCGGCATGATCTGGCACGGCACGGCGGCCTGCGCCGACTTGCCAGTTCGAGCCCCCTGGGCAGCCCGCAATGGGCCTCAACGGGCGATTCGCCACCAGGGCGTGGGGTGAGTTGCCACGTGACGCCCCTTCCGCAGCCCGCAAAGGGCGTCAAGTGGCAATTCGCCCGGCAGATCGGGGAGCCCGACCAGCGGATGGGCGAGCTCAACCCGACACACGCGCCGAATGAACGCACGGACCCGCCGGATGGGGCACAATGGAGCAACTCAACACCCCGCCCTGCCGCTCCAGCCGGCCGCGCGAAACCGGGTTATACCTGAGAATTTGGCGAAGGTCAACATTCCGGTAGACACGAGCGCGTCAACGGCATATAGTTGATCTTTGCGCTTCCAGATTTAACTCTGCCTTCATATTGCGGTCGGCTTTGCGTGCTCAAGCCACCTTGCAGCACATTTCTGAGCCGGATGTCCTCACATGGAGGATGGGCATCCCCGCCCAGGATCTGCGGAGTCCATACCAAATTACTAACAGTGATTAGACCTGACGGGGTCCACGGAGGTTACTTCCTTGGCTGCTGCGCGCAACGCAACCACCAATTCACCCAAGAACGGACGAGCTGCTGGCCGTCTTTCGTTCGCAAAGATTTCTGACAACCTCACGGTTCCCGATCTGCTGGCTTTGCAGACCGAGAGCTTTGACTGGCTTGTCGGAAACGACATCTGGAAAGCCCGCCTCGCCGAGGCGCAGGCCGCAGGTCGTAACGACCTGAACGCCCGCACCGGCCTCGACGAGATCTTCGAGGAGATCTCTCCGATCGAGGACCTCAGCGAAACGATGCAGCTGTCCTTCACCAACCCGGAGCTCGAGCCGGAGAAGTACACCATCGACGAGTGCAAGGAAAAGGGTAAGACCTACTCCGCACCGCTGTATGTGAACGCTGAGTTCATGAACCACCTCACCGGTGAGATCAAGACCCAGACCGTGTTCATGGGCGACTTCCCGCTGATGACCCCCAAGGGCACCTTCGTGATCAACGGCACCGAGCGTGTCGTCGTGTCGCAGCTGGTGCGCTCCCCGGGTGTGTACTTCAACCGCGAGCAGGAGAAGACCTCCGACAAGGACATCTACTCCGCCCGCGTCATCCCGAGCCGTGGTGCCTGGCTCGAATTCGAGATCGACAAGCGCGACCAGGTCGGCGTTCGCATCGACCGCAAGCGCAAGCAGTCCGTCACGGTGTTCCTCAAGGCCCTCGGACTCACCTCCGAAGAGATCCTCGAGGAGTTCAAGGGCTTCGCGTCCATCGAGCTCACCCTGGAGAAGGACAACATCCTCACCAAGGAAGAAGCCCTCAAGGACATCTACCGCAAGCTCCGCCCGGGCGAGCAGGTGGCCGCCGAGGCCGCGCGTGCGCTGCTGGACAACTTCTTCTTCAACTCCAAGCGCTACGACCTGGCCAAGGTTGGTCGTTACAAGATCAACCGCAAGCTGGGCCTCGAGGCGCCGCTCACCGACTCCGTTCTCACGCTCCAGGACATCCTGGCCACGATCAAGTACCTGGTTGCGCTGCACGACAACCAGACCACGATCCGCGGCAGCCGTGAGGGTGTCGAGACCGACATCCGCATCGACATCGACGACATCGACCACTTCGGTAACCGTCGTATCCGCGCCGTCGGCGAGCTCATCCAGAACCAGGTGCGCACCGGCCTGTCCCGCATGGAGCGTGTCGTTCGCGAGCGCATGACCACGCAGGACATCGAAGCGATCACCCCGCAGACCCTGATCAACGTGCGCCCCGTCGTCGCGGCGATCAAGGAGTTCTTCGGTACGAGCCAGCTGTCGCAGTTCATGGACCAGAACAACCCGCTCGCCGGCCTCACGCACAAGCGTCGCCTGTCCGCGCTGGGCCCGGGTGGTCTGTCCCGTGACCGCGCCGGCGTCGAGGTGCGAGACGTTCACCCGTCCCACTACGGCCGCATGTGCCCGATTGAAACCCCTGAAGGCCCGAACATCGGCCTGATCGGTTCGCTCGCCTCGTTCGCGCGGATCAACGCCTTCGGTTTCATCGAGACCCCGTACCGTCGTGTCATCGACGGTGTCGTCTCCACGACGATCGACTACCTCACCGCAAGTGAGGAAGACGAGTACATCGTCGCGCAGGCCAACGCCCCGCTGACCAAGGCCGCCCGCTTCGCTGAGGGCCGCGTTCTGGCCCGTAAGAAGGGTGGCGAGGTTGACCTCTTCCCCGCAGAAGACATCGGCTACATGGATGTCTCGCCGCGCCAGATGGTCTCGGTCGCAACGAGCCTCATCCCCTTCCTCGAGCACGACGACGCTAACCGCGCACTCATGGGTGCCAACATGCAGCGTCAGGCTGTGCCGCTGCTGCTCAGCGACAGCCCGCTGGTCGGAACCGGTATGGAGGGCTTCGCGGCCATCGACGCCGGTGACGTGCTCACCGCACAGAAGCCCGGTGTGGTCATGGAGGTGTCGGCTGACGTCGTCACCATCCAGCTCGACGAGGGCGGAACGCAGGACTACTACCTGCGCAAGTTCAGCCGCTCCAACCAGGGCACCAGCTACAACCACCGTGTCATCGTCAACGCCGGCGACCGTATCGAGGCCGGCGAGGTCATCGCCGATGGTCCCGCTACCGACCAGGGTGAGCTCGCTCTCGGAAAGAACCTCCTCGTGGCATTCATGTCATGGGAGGGTCACAACTTCGAGGACGCCATCATCCTGAGCCAGAACCTGGTGAAGGACGACGTTCTCTCCTCGATTCACATCGAAGAGTACGAAGTCGACGCGCGCGACACCAAGCTGGGCAAGGAAGAGATCACCCGCGACCTGCCCAACGTCTCCCCGGATCTGCTTGCAGACCTGGACGAGCGTGGCATCATCCGCATCGGTGCCGAGGTTCGCCCCGGCGACATCCTCGTGGGCAAGGTCACGCCGAAGGGCGAGACCGAGCTTTCCGCCGAGGAGCGCCTGCTGCGCGCGATCTTCAACGAGAAGAGCCGCGAAGTTCGCGACACTTCCCTGAAGGTTCCCCACGGTGAGCGTGGCACCATCATCGGTGTCAAGGTCTTCGACTCGCAGGATGGCGACGACGAGCTGGGCTCGGGCGTCAACCAGCGTGTTGTGGTCTTCATCGCCCAGAAGCGCAAGATCACCGAGGGTGACAAGCTCGCCGGTCGTCACGGTAACAAGGGTGTCATCTCCAAGATCCTGCCGGTCGAGGACATGCCGTTCCTCGCTGACGGAACCCCGGTCGACATCATCCTGAACCCGCTGGGCATCCCCGGTCGCATGAACTTCGGTCAGGTGCTGGAGACCCACCTCGGCTGGATCGCCAAGCAGGGCTGGCAGGTTGAGGGCAAGCCCAAGTGGGCCGGCCGTCTTCCCGAAGCCGCGCACAGCGCCGCCCCGAACACCAAGGTCGCGACCCCGGTGTTCGACGGCGCCCTCGAGGAGGAAATCGCCGGTCTTCTCGACTCGACGACTCTGACTCGCGACGGCGACCGCCTGATCGACTCGACCGGAAAGACGCAGCTGTTCGATGGCCGCTCCGGCGAGCCGTACCCGATGCCCATCGCGGTCGGATACATGTACATCCTGAAGCTGCACCACCTTGTCGACGACAAGATCCACGCACGCTCGACGGGTCCGTACTCCATGATCACGCAGCAACCGCTGGGTGGTAAGGCGCAGTTCGGTGGACAGCGTTTCGGTGAGATGGAGGTGTGGGCGCTCGAAGCATATGGAGCCGCTTACGCCCTGCAGGAACTCCTGACCATCAAGTCGGACGACATCCTCGGCCGCGTCAAGGTGTACGAAGCCATCGTCAAGGGCGAGAACATTCAGGAACCCGGTATCCCCGAGAGCTTCAAGGTTCTGATCAAGGAAATGCAGTCGCTGTGCCTGAACGTCGAGGTGCTCTCGGCCGACGGAACCGCAGTCAGCCTGCGCGACACGGATGACGAGGTCTTCCGCGCAGCGGAGGAGCTGGGCATCAACATTTCCACCCGGTTTGAGTCGTCGTCAATCGACGACATCTAAACCAGGCCACTGACGAATACTCGAAAACTTTCCAAGGAGAGAAATTGCTCGACGTAACAACATTTGACGAGCTTCGCATTGGCCTGGCCACCGCTGACGACATCCGTCGTTGGTCGCACGGTGAGGTCAAGAAGCCCGAAACCATCAACTACCGCACGCTCAAGCCCGAAAAGGATGGCCTCTTCGGAGAGCAGATCTTCGGACCGTCCCGCGACTGGGAGTGCTCGTGCGGCAAGTACAAGCGAGTGCGCTTCAAAGGCATCGTCTGTGAGCGCTGTGGCGTAGAGGTCACGAAGTCGTCGGTGCGCCGTGAGCGCATGGGCCACATCGAACTCGCCGCCCCCGTCACGCACATCTGGTACTTCAAGGGTGTGCCCTCGCGTCTCGGTTACCTGCTGGACATGGCTCCGAAGGACCTCGAAAAGGTCATCTACTTCGCCGCCTACATGGTCATCGAGGTCGACGAAGACGGTCGCCACCAGGACATGCCTGGGCTGGAGAACGAACTGCGCCTCGAGATCAAGACCCTCGAAGGCTCACGCGACTCCCGCATCGCCGACCGCCTGCAGCGCCTGGAAACCGACCTCGCAGCGCTGGAGGCCGAAGGCGCCAAGAGCGACCAGAAGAAGCGCACCAAGGACGCCGCCGAGAAGGAGATGTCCCAGGTCCGCAAGTCGGCCGACGAGCAGATCGCTCACCTCGAGCGTGTGTGGGAAGACTTCCGCACCCTCAAGGTCGGCGACCTGAAGCCGGAGGACTCCGTCTTCCACGAGCTCCAGGACCGCTTTGGCATGTACTTCGAGGCCTACATGGGCGCCGAGGCCATCAAGAAGCGCCTCGAGGCCTTCGACCTGGTCACCGAGAGCGAAAACCTGCACCTGCAGATCGCCGAGGGCAAGGGTCAGAAGAAGATCCGCGCCATCAAGCGTCTGCGCGTCGTCAACGCGTTCATCATGACCGGCAACTCGCCGGCCGCGATGGTGCTCGACGTCGTGCCGGTCATCCCGCCGGAACTGCGCCCGATGGTGCAGCTCGACGGTGGCCGTTTCGCCACGAGCGACCTCAACGACCTCTACCGTCGTGTGATCAACCGCAACAACCGTCTGCGTCGTCTGCTTGACCTCGGTGCTCCAGAGATCATCGTGAACAACGAGAAGCGGATGCTGCAGGAGGCTGTTGACGCGCTGTTCGACAACGGTCGTCGTGGCCGCCCGGTCACGGGTACCGGTAACCGCGCCCTCAAGTCCCTGAGCGACATGCTCAAGGGTAAGCAGGGTCGATTCCGTCAGAACCTGCTCGGTAAGCGTGTTGACTACTCCGGCCGTTCGGTCATCATCGTCGGCCCGCAGCTGAAGCTGCACCAGTGTGGTCTGCCCAAGCAGATGGCGCTGGAGCTCTTCAAGCCGTTCGTGATCAAGCGCCTGATCGACCTGAGCCACGCTCAGAACATCAAGGCCGCCAAACGCATGGTGGAGCGTTCGCGCCCGCAGGTTTGGGACGTGCTCGAGGAGATCATCCGTGAGCGCCCGGTTCTGCTGAACCGTGCACCCACGCTGCACCGCCTCGGTATCCAGGCCTTCGAACCTCAGCTCGTGGAGGGTAAGGCCATCCAGCTGCACCCCCTCGTCTGTGCGGCGTTCAACGCCGACTTCGACGGTGACCAGATGGCTGTGCACCTGCCGCTGTCGATGGAGGCCCAGGCCGAAGCGCGCATCCTGATGCTCGCCTCGAACAACATCCTGAAGCCGTCCGACGGTCGTCCGGTGACCCTGCCCACACAGGACATGATCATCGGTCTGCACCACCTGACCACGCTCAAGGAAGGCGTCACCGGCGAAGGCCGCGCGTTCACCTCTGTCTCGGAGGCCATCCTGGCCCACGACCAGAAGTCGCTCGACCTGAACGCCAAGGTGCGCATCCGCATCACCGACCTGTACTTCACCGAGGGCACCCAGCCCGATGGTGTCGAGCTGGTCGATGGTCAGGCTGTGGGAACCGTGCTGGTGAACACCACGCTGGGCCGCGCCATCTTCAACGAGGCGCTGCCGGCTGACTACCCGTACTTCGAGAAGGTTGCCGACAAGGGCACCCTCTCGGCCATCGTGAACGACCTGGCAGAGCGGTACCCGAAGGTGGAAGTAGCGGCAACGCTCGACCGCATCAAGGACGCCGGCTTCTACTGGGCCACCCGTTCCGGTGTGACCGTCGCGCTCAGCGACATCCTGACGCCTCCGAACAAGAAGGAGATCGTCGGTACGTACGAGAAGATGGCCGCGAAGGTTCAGACGCAGTTCGAGAAGGGTCTCACGACCGACCTCGAGCGTCGTCAGGAGCTCATCCAGATCTGGACCAAGGCGACCGAAGACGTCGCCGCGGCCATGCAGGCGAACTTCCCGGCTGACAACACGATCAACCGGATGGTCACCTCTGGTGCTCGTGGTAACTGGCTGCAGGTGCGAAACATCGCCGGTATGCGTGGTCTGGTCAACAACCCGAAGGGTGAGATCATCCCTCGCCCGATTATCTCGAGCTACCGCGAAGGCCTGTCCGTCGCCGAGTACTTCATTGCTACTCACGGTGCTCGTAAGGGTCTGGCCGACACTGCTCTGCGTACCGCTGACTCGGGGTACCTCACGCGTCGTCTCGTCGACGTCTCGCAGGATGTCATCATCCGTGAAGACGACTGCGGTACGACCAAGGGTCTCGACCTGCCGATCGCCACGTTCGACGCCGCGGGCAACCTGCTGCGCCACCCCAACGTGGAGAACGCGGTTTACGCTCGCAGCCTGGCCGCCCCCGCGGTCAACGCCAAGGGCGAGGTCGTTGCTGACGCCGGTGACGACGTCGGTGACGTGATGATCGAGAAGCTGGTTGCCGCCGGCGTCGAGAACATCAAGGTGCGCTCGGTGCTGACCTGCGAGTCTGCTGTCGGTGTGTGTGCGGTCTGCTACGGCCGTTCGCTTGCTACCGGCCTGCTCGTGGACATCGGAGAGGCCGTCGGCATCATCGCCGCACAGTCGATCGGTGAGCCCGGCACGCAGCTGACCATGCGTACCTTCCACACCGGTGGTTCCGCATCCGCAGACGACATCACCCAGGGTCTGCCCCGGGTGCAGGAGCTCTTCGAGGCGCGTACCCCCAAGGGTGCATCGCCGATCGTCGACGTTGCCGGCCGCATCACCATCGAGGACACGGATCGTAGCCGCAAGGTGATCCTGACCCCCGACAACGGTGACGAAGCCATCGCTTACCCGGTGCTCAAGCGTGCGACCCTCCTCGTTGAGGATGGCCAGCACGTGGAGCTCGGCACGCAGATCATCATCGGCGCCGTCGACCCGAAGGAAGTTCTTCGAGTCAAGGGTGTCCGCGCGGTGCAGAAGCACCTCGTTGGTGGCGTGCAGGATGTCTACCGTTCGCAGGGCGTGCCGATTCACGACAAGCACATCGAGGTCATCGTTCGTCAGATGCTTCGCAAGGTGACTGTTGTGGAGCACGGCGACACCGGCCTGCTGCCGGGCGAGCTCGTTGACCGGTTGAAGTACAACGAACTCAACCGCACCGCGCTCACCGAGGGCAAGAAGACGGCTTCGGCTCGTCAGGAAGTCATGGGTATCACCAAGGCTTCGCTGGCAACCGAGTCGTGGCTGAGCGCCGCTTCCTTCCAGGAGACCACCCGGGTTCTGACCCAGGCGGCCATGGAAGGCAAGAGCGACCCGCTGATGGGCCTGAAGGAGAACGTGATCATCGGTAAGTTGATCCCGGCCGGCACCGGTCTTCCCCGCTACCGCGACGTCAACGTCGAGGCAACGGATGAAGCCAAGGCTGAGCGTTACCCGAACCGCATCTTCACCGATGATGCAGCGTTCACCGAGGGTGACCTGAGCTTCGTCGACTTCGACAGCTTCTCGTCGGACGACTTCACCCCCGGTACGTACAACTAACCGAGTGTGATTCTGAGGATGGCCCCCTGCTTCGGCAGGGGGCCATTCCCCGTTAACCCCCACGTTGATCGAGCCCCACGTTGATCGAGCCCCACGTTGATCGAGCCCCACGTTGATCGAGCTTGTCGAGATCCCGCACGCCGGTAAAAAGGAAAAAGTGACTTTGGAAGGACGGAATTGAAGATTCGATCCTATTTTCCGACCTATTTCCCCATAAACGGCCGTCGCTGGATGCCCCGTGGGCTGATCGCAGATTGCACGCATGTTCACCGATTTCGACAGTCTCAGCCAGCGACCGGCGCCATCCTGCGGCTACGCTGAGCCCCATGAAGACCAACTTCATCTCTAAAAAACGCGGTGGATTGTGAATCGTGAAGACTCCCTCCGGCAGATGTACGCCGGCGGACGCCCCAACCGGTGGGCGCGGTTCCTGAACCGAGTCAGCGCGCGGCTGTGCTCACTCGGTATCGTCGGCCATGGCGCTGTGAGCCTCGAAACGGTCAATCCGAAGTCGCGCACCCTGCTCACCCTGCCGCTGGTGGTCGCCCGCTACGACGGCGGCGAGTACGTGGTGTCGATGCTGGGCCAGGGCTCGCGATGGGTGCGGAACGTGCGGGCCGCGAATGGGAGCGCCGTCATCCGCGCGGGACGCAGGCGACAGGTGCTGCTGGACGAGATTCCCGTGGCTGCTCGCCCACCGATTCTCAAAGCCTTTCTGGCGCAGGCACCGGGAGCCCGACCGCACATTCCGGTCGATCGGTCGGAGCCGGTGGCGGCGTTCGAGAGCATCGCAGCTGACTTCCCCGTGTTCAAGGTGCGGGATGTCGGAGGCAGGGGCCGGCCATGACTGCGCACCTTGCACCTGACGCGGTCGACCAGCACCGGGCGAACGCCGCGGCCAGAACCTGGTTGGGTCTGTCGATCGCCGCTGCCGCCCTGGCCTTCGTCGGCAGCGTGGTCGGGTTCTCGGTCCAGGGGAGCTACATCAGCCTGACCTCGGCCTTTCTGTTCCAGGCGCTGGCACAGGACATCATCAATGCGGTCGTGGTTGCGCCGTTGATCGTGCTCTGCGCCGTTCTGGCTCTGCGCGGGTCGTATCGCGCGGGCCTGCTCTGCCTGGGGGCGGTGGCGTTCACCGTCTACAGCTACGTGATCTACACCTTCTCGATACCGTTCGGTCCGATCTTCCCGGTGTGGGTCGGGGTGCTCGGACTGAGCCTCTTCGCCCTGATCGGCGGGTTGGCATCCATCAACCGGCAGAGCTCGGCAGGGCGTTTTACGCACAATCGTGCCGCTGTCGTGGCGGCGTGGACTCTCTTGGCGGTGGCCGGATTGTTCGGTCTGCTCTGGCTCTCCGAGGACCTGCCCGCCCTGCTCAATGGCGTGAGGCCGCAAAGCGTCATAGACCTGGCGCTGCCCACCAACCCCGTCCACATCCTCGACTACGCGTTCTTTCTCCCGGCAGCCGTGTGGACCGGTGTGGGGCTCCTGCGCCGGCGGGCGTTCGCCTACCCGATCGCGGCGGCCTTCCTCGTCTTCCTGCTCCTGACCTGCCTGCCGATTCTGACAACGCCATTCGTGCAGCTGACCCTGCAGGAACCAGCGTCGTGGGGCGCCATGATTCCGATCGGTATCGTTGCGGCGATCCTCGTCGGGGTGCTGAGTTGGTTCCTCGCGACCCTGCACCTCGAGCGCCAGTGACGCCCGTGATCCCTCAGTATGCTGTTCGCCGGGCACTCACAGTGCTGCTCTACTTCGGCGCACTTTCCGCGCTCGGCGGCGGCGTTCTCGGCGTCGCGGCGAATGGCGGGGGAGTCCCACTCCGGTACCTCGAGGGCAGCCCCTTCGTGTCATACCTTGTGCCCGGCCTGATTCTGGGAGTCGTCGTCGGGGGCACCCAACTCGCGGCTGCCCTCGCCCTCCAGCTGAGGCGCGCTGAGGGGTTGGTGCTGTCTGCCGTCGCAGGATTCGGCATGATGATCTGGATTTTCGTCGAGCTCGCGATTATGAGCGAGTACTCCTTCCTGCAGGCCGTTTACTTTGCACTCGGCGCCCTCCAGCTCATCGGCGTGCTCGTTCTTCTTGGTGTCAGCCCAGCAATCATCGACGCCTCGCAGAAGGAGTATCACCATTGAACGACCACACGCCAAAGAAGCACCGTGCCCGACGGATCGTGTTCATCACGATCGGGGCGGTGGCCGGCGTGCTCGGGCTGGGTCTGGGGGCGATCCTGACCGTCGGTGGGGTCTTCGTTCCCTCGACCTACCTCGAGCCGTGGAGCGCGACCTACTACCAGCGGTCGACCGACGCTCGGATGCAGGTGGTCGCCCACGCGGTCTTGGCGCCCAGCGGGCACAACATGCAGCCGTGGAACGTGGTGCTCGATGAGGCCGATGCCGGCGTTCTCGACCTGTACGCCGACCCGAGCAGACTCACCCCGGCCGTCGATCCGGATGCACGGCAGACCATGGTTTCGCAGGGAGCCTTTCTCGCCTACCTCCGGATCGCGGCGGCGGAGCTGGGGTACTCGGCCTCGTTCGAGTTGTTCCCGGACGGGAGCTATGACGAGAACGACCTGGAGACGTCGATGAGCCAGCAGCCGGTGGCTCGGGTGACCCTGGCGAAGGACTCCTCCGTGGCGACCGAGGACTACCCGTCCCTGTTCCTCTCTGACACCAATCGTGCCCCGTACACGGCAGCGCCCCTGACCGTGGCGCAGAAGGACGCGTTGACGGCCCTCGCCGAGGGCTCTGCGGCAAGTGTCTCCATACTCAGCGACCAACAGGACCTGACTACCCTCGGAGCATTCGGCGTCGAGGGAACCCTCATCGAGACTCAGCACCGCGCCGCCACAGCGGAGAGCGCTGCAGTGTTCCACGGCACGGAGCAAGCCAAGAACGAGGCGCGTTCGGGATTCGCCGTTGAGGGTCAGGGAACCACCGGAGTCAAGAAGTACTTCCTGCAAGGTCTCCTCACCGTCTTTCCTGCGCTAAACGACGATGCTGCCGGAGCCAGGAACGCGATCGCTCTCACCGAGGCCGGCGTGGACCACACGGCCGCATACGGACTCGTCAGTACGCCCGGCAATACCCGGTCGGAGCAAGTCGAGGCCGGGATCCTGTACGCGCAGATCAGCCTCCACGCCCGCACCCTCGGCCTGGTCATGCAACCGTTGAGCCAGGTCCTGCAGGAATACCCGACAATGGCAGTGCCCTATGCGGCAATTCATGACGAATACGCGCCCGACGGGCACACGATCCAAATGCTCCTCCGCATCGGAACCCCCACGACGGAGTATCCGGTGTCGATGAGGCGCGATGTGACGTCCCTCGTGCGCACGCCCTGATTCGAAGGTCCCGAGTCGAAACCCAGCGACGAGCGGCGGGCCGATAGAATTCTCGGGACGACCGGCGCTCCTGCCTATCGGGAGCAGAGGCACATGATGCGGTTGACCAGTCACATCGGGGCGGCCGTCGTCGGGGCCGTCGGGGTGATCGTGCTCATCGGCTGGTACGTCGGATTCGGAACGATCCCCGAGGCCATCGTCGGCCTGTGGTTGGTCAAACCGATGACCGCCGTGGCCTTCATTCTGGTCTCGGCTGCCGTGATACTGCTCGACCGGCGCCGAGTACCCCTGGTCCTGGGCCTCGCCGTTTCCGCGATTGGTGCGCTCACCCTGGCGGAGTTCATCTTCGCGGTATCGCTCGGAATCGACGACCTGGGAATCGACTTCGACGGCCAAGCCGCGCGCATGGCGCCGGCCACGGCGGTATCGCTGATGCTGCTCGGGGCATCAGTGATCGCCAGTCGGCTCTCCCGCGCCAGCGTGATGCTCGGACTGGCCCTCGGCGCGCTCACGATCAGCTTGATCGCGGTTCTCGGCTACGCCTACGGCGTCTCCACTCTCTACAGCGTCGGCGGATTCGCGAGCATGGCGCTGCCCACGGCGCTCGGGCTGGCGGTCTTGTCGCTGTCGATCCTGCTGCGGCGTCCCGCCAGCGGTCTGATCGCGTTGTTGCGCGACCCGGGCAGTGCGGGACACATGCTCCGCCCGGTCATTCCGGTGCTCGTCCTCGGTCCGTTCGTGCTGGGGCTGCTCGACTTGGCGGGCCGGGACCTGGGCTGGTACGACACGCTTTTTGGCGTCGCCATCCTGATCGCGACCATGACCGTGCTCGGCACGGGGCTGGCCTGGATCGCGGCTCGCCGGCTGCGCACGCTCGATCGCCAGCGGGACGCCGCCATGCACGCCCTCGCCGAGGCCAATCACACTCTCGAGGAAACCGTCAACTCCCGTACCCGTCAGCTGGCGGAAACGGCCGACACACTGCACACGCTGATCAAGATCGCACCGGTGGGCATCGTGCAGCTGGATGCCGCGGGCGGGCTCGTCACTGCCAACGACCAGTGGCTCGCACTCACCGGGCTCACCGAGCACCAATCGCGACACGACGGCTGGGCCACGGCCATGCATCCCGACGACGCCGGCCGGGTTCGCCACGAATGGCAACAGAGCGTCGCCGCCGGGGATCCCTATGAGACCACCTTGCGATTCCGCACTCCCGTCGGGCAGGTCAATTGGGTGCAGGTGAGCACCGCCCCGGTGACCGACGCGATGGGCGTGATCGGGCACCTGGCCAGCGTCACCGACGTGACCGCGCTCCGTACTGCCGAAAACGCGGCGTCGGCGGCGAGCGCCCGCTTCGAGGCAGCCTTCGCCTCGTCGCCGCTCGGAACGGCCATCGTGTCGATCGATGGAACTGTACTCGCAGCGAACAAACGGCTCCTTGAGCTTGCCGGGCCGTTCACCCCGGTGCTGAACGAGCCCATCGAGACGATCTTCATGCCGGCGAACGACGGTGATGGCGCAGAGTCCGCGGCCGGCGGCGCGGACGGTCCCACCGGCCGCCGCATGGACCGTCGGATGCGACGCGACGACAGCGAGCAAACCTGGGTCAAGGTAAGCATCGCCGAGATCCACGAGGTCGAGCAGGCCAGCGGGTTCCTGTACCAGCTCGAGGACATCACGGCCCGACGCCTGGCCGAAGCGCGGGTCGAGCACCTGGCTTTCCACGACCCGCTGACGAACCTGCCCAACCGGCTGCTGCTGCTCGACCGGCTGAACCAGGCTCTCCTCCAGGCGTCGCGTCACGGAACCGGTGTCGCCGTGCTGTTCATCGACCTCGACAGGTTCAAATTCGTCAACGACAGTCTCGGCCATCACGCCGGCGACGCCGTCCTGTTGCAAGTGGGAGCCCGTCTGCGCCAGCACGCCAGGGCGACCGATACGGTGTCCCGCATCGGCGGGGACGAATTCGTGGTCATCTGCCAAGATGTCGGCAGCAGCCGGGACGTGCACAAGATCGCGGCCACCTTCCAGAAGGCAATCGCCGAGCCGATCCTGATCGGCGAGCAGAGTGCATCCGTTGACGCCAGCATCGGCATCGCCTTCGGGCTCGGGTACGACGACGCCGAGTCGCTGCTGCGCAACGCGGACCAAGCGATGTACCAGGCGAAGGGGCGGGGCCGCGCCCGCTATGAGGTCTTCGACGACGACCTGCGCTACCGCATTCACCAGCGGCTCGACACCGAGCTGGCTCTGCGCGATGCCGTCGCCCTGGGCGAGATCGAGACGTGGTATCAGCCGATTGTTGACCTGCAGGAACACCGAGTCGTGGCCACCGAGGCCCTTGCGCGCTGGCGGCGGCCCGAGCGCGGGCTGGTCTTCCCGAGAGACTTCATCGCGATTGCCGAAGAGGTCGGTCTGATCAAGGGGATCGGGACGACGGTGCTGAGCCAGGCCTGCCACGCGGCGACCGCCCTGGAACGAGGCGTGGCCGTCAGCGTCAACGTGTCGGCCCGGCAGTTCGTGCAGGATGACTTCGGTGCGGTCGTCCGGCGCGCGCTCGAAGATTCGGGTCTACCCCCCGACCAGCTCTGGCTGGAGCTCACCGAGAGCGCTGTGCTCGAGGCGATCGACTCCACCGCCCGGACATTCCAGGAGCTGCGCGCCCTCGGCGTACGACTCGCCATCGACGACTTCGGCACCGGCTATTCGTCGTTCACACACCTGCGCGCGTTCACCGTTGACCTGCTGAAGATCGACCTGTCGTTCATACGCGACCTCGAACGGTCCGACCATGATCGGGCGATCGTGGAGGGCATACTCCGGCTGGCGGATTCTCTGAAACTGGATGTGGTGGCCGAGGGCATCGAGACCACCAACCAGCGAGACCTGCTGCAGGGGATGGGCTGCCGCTACGGCCAGGGTTACCTCTTCTCGAAGCCGGCGCCCAGCGCGTCCCCCGCGGTCCTCTTTCGCACGTGAACCGCGAACCAACAGCATCTGGCCTTCGGCCGCGAGGCTCTCTTCTGCCGCTTCGGCGGAGAGGAATTCGTGCTGATCCTTCCTGGGCCGGGCAAGAACGGCGCGGGCCGCTCGAGCCCCTGACTTGCCCAACGTTGATCGAGCGTGTCGAGATCCCGCCCCAACGTTGATCGAGCGTGTCGAGATCCCGCGATCGGCCAGTAGCGCTGACCAGCCGTCGGACTATGCTGTGCGATAACCGCGAGGAAGTCACTCATGGGCGCTGCGCCAAAATCGGCACCCCCTCCGGCGAAACGCCGGCTGTGGGTGATCGTCGGGGTGCTTGCTGCGGTGCTCGCAGTCGCGGCGATCCTCGTCGGAGTGTTCTGGCCACGCGGCGGCGTCACCCCGGCCGCCACCGAAGCGGCCCGGCCCACGCCGTCAGCGACCGTCGCGCCGACCACACCTGCCACCGGCAACGGTGCCGGTGCAACCCCCGCGCCGGGCAGTTCAGCCGCCCCGGTAACGCCGCAGCCGGCATCCTGCGACGACTTGTACAGCGCCGAAATGGTTGCCGCGTTCGGCAGAATGGAACTCAACCCGGCGTGGCTGGACGCGCTCGACAATGACATGAAGATCGGCGAGGATGACCCCGTGCAGCAGGGAGTCATCGATGCGAATGACTCCCTCCTGTGCCAGTGGGGGATGCCCGAGGGGCCGTCCGGAGCCGGCGTCTCCACCGTCGTGGTGTGGGTGGACTCCGAAGACAGTGCCACGATCCAGGCCCATCTGGCCGACCGCGGCGACAGTTGCTTCGAACAACAGGGCGGGCTGCGTTGCACCACGGAGGGCTCGAACGACGAGGGCTACTTCGGCGAGTCGCACTTCCTGCGCGACGGCATCTGGGTGGCGACGGAGTACTCGAATGCCGGTCCTGAGGGATACACACTCGACATCGTGAACAACCTCTGGCCCGAGGGCTGACCTACGTCGTGGGTCCAGCGTGTCGAGACCCCGTAAGCCGACCTTTCAACGCACGTCACCAGGTTTCGACAAGCTCAACCAGCGAGGCGTGGTTTCGACAAGCTCAACCAGCGAGGCGTGGTTTCGACAGGCTCAACCAGCGAGGAGTGGTTTCGACAGGCTCAACCAGCGAGGCATGGTTTCGACACGCTCAACCAGCGAGGAGCCACCGTGTGACAGACAGTGCGGACTAGGAGGCCGCTGAACAACTTTGGGTGCGGGTGTCGCTTATTTAAGGCGCGCCTGCGGCGGGTCGGCTCTTGGTCGTTAAGACTGGGGTGATGCAGGGTTGTGATGATGGTCAGCGTGAGATTTACGATGTCGATGCCGTAGCGGGGCACTTGCTTCCGCCTGGATCGGTGTTCGCTTTCCTTGCAGCGCACCGTCGGGAGCTGTTTCCCGACGATGCGTTTGCGGACTTGTTTTCCTCGCAGAACGGCCGCCCGTCAATACCGGCGGACGTGATCGCGTCGGTGATGGTGTTGCAAACACTGCACAACCTTTCCGACAGGGAAGCGGCCGAGGCGTTGACGTATGACCTGCGGTGGAAAGCCGCCTGCGGGTTCGCGCTGACTGAAACCTCTTTCCACCCGACCGTGCTGGTCTATTGGCGCAAACGCTTGGCTGCCAGTGACCGGCCGCACCGCATTTTTGAGGCCGTGACCGCGGTCATTGCCCAGTCCGGAGCATTGTCGGGGCGCAAACGCCGGGCGTTGGACTCAACAATTTTGGAGGATGCGGTTGCCCGGCAGGACACCGTCACGCAGCTGGTCGGACAGATCCGCCGTGTTGGCCGGGAGATCCCCGGCGCGGACGTGAGCGTCGCCGGCTTGACCGGCCATGATTACTCCCAGCCGGGCAAGCCCGACATTGCGTGGGACGACCGCGACGCCCGCGACGAGCTCGTCTCCCGCCTGGTCACCGATGCTCTCGCTCTGCTGGGCAGCATCAACGTCCATATCCTCAACAAGAAGCAGCAGGAAACCGTCGCGCTGCTTGCCTTGGTCGCCGGCCAAGACGTGGAACCCGCCGACGGGTCCGACGGGACCGACGGGCGGTGGCGGATCGCCCGCCGGGTCGCTCCCGACCGGGTGATTTCCACCGTCGATCCTGATGCCCGCCATGCGCACAAGAGCCGCCAGAAAAAGATCGACGGCTATAAAGCCCACGTCAACGCGGAGCCCGACACCGGGTTGGTGACGGCGGCAATGCTCACGAAAGCCTCTGGTTCGCAAAACAGCGACGCGGCTCGCGGCGGCGAGCTGCTCGCGGCCGACGTCAGCATCGGTGAGCAAAACATTGACGTGCTGGGTGATTCGGCCTATGGCAGCGGCGGGCTCCTGACCGAGATTCATGCCGCTGGGCACCGGCCGATCATCAAGCCGATGCCGCTGGGCCGAGCCGTTCCGGGCGGATTCACCATCGATGACTTCACCGTGGATGAAACCCTGCAGACCGTGACCTGCCCGGCCGGGAACGTCCGGTCGCTCAGCCCGAAACGACGGGCCAGTTTTGGTAGTTCGTGCCAGGCCTGCCCGCTGATGGCGCAGTGCACCACCGCGAAGTCCGGCAAGAAGATGCAGATTCATCCGCTGGATCAGGTTCGCCGGGAGCACCGCGTCACCGCTCAGGACCCGGACTTTCAAGCCCTTTATCGCCAGCACCGTCCAATGATTGAACGGACGCTGGCGTGGATGACGCGCGGGGCCCGGCGGGTCCGCTACCGCGGCGTTGCCAAGAACAATGCGGGGTGGGTGATCCGTGCTGCCGCGATCAATCTCAAACGGCTCCTCAACCTCGGTTTGACCAGCCAGAACGGGGTTTGGGCCCTTGGATAACACCCCGACGCACGAGGACCACCTCGGCGCACGGTCCCAGGCGGCAGAGCCGCCCACTACGGCCCCATCGATCAGCCCCGACGCGAGATCCCACCATCGTGGCCGATCGCTCAGTCGACCGCACAAAGCCCCACAGCGGAGCAAAAAAACACTCTAAGAACTCGCCGAGGCAACTGGACCCCTAATATTCAGCGCCCTCCTAGGTCGCGCAACAAGGAGTCATGAACACACGGTGGCTCGGCACCATCATGCTCCGCATCGGCCCGGCGGGAAACCCCCCCAACCGCATCCGGGGCAACCCACCGCGGCCGCTAGGCTGGGGGAAATTCTCTGAGGGGGTCACCGCCATGGGTGCTGCAACGATGCCGACCGGTTCACCGTCCCGCCGCCCGCTGTGGTTCGCCCTCGGCGCGGTCGGCGTGCTGTTGGTCGTGGCCCTGATCGTGGTGCTCGTGGTCTGGCGCGGGGGAGCGGGCACTCCGTCGGGCAGCGACACCCTGCCGGGCACCCGCCCCACGCCGTCCGCGACGGCCCAGCCGCTCGCCGTGGCCAGTGCCGCCCCCACCGCGAGCGCGCCAGCCGGCCCGCACCCGGCGAACTGCGAGGCGATCTACAGCCCGGCCATGATGGCGACCTTCAGCGAGACCCGCACGCTCAACCCGTCCTGGTCCTCCGACCCGCAGGCCGCGATGCAGGCCGGAACGCAAGATTCCGAGCTGGCCAGCATGATTCAAAGCGCCGAACACCTCACGTGCATCTGGGGCAGCGAGGGCGGCGGGTCCGACAGTGGACTCACCACCAACGTGGTCTTCGTCACCCCCGAACAGTCCGAGGCGGCCCACCAGCGCCTGAACACTCTCGGCCAGAGCTGCTACGAAGAGCTCGGCGGCATCCGTTGTGTGGCCGAATCGGCCGAGAGCGGCGACGGCATCGCGGGGGAGTCGCACTTCTTGCGCGACGGCATCTGGCTGGCCACGCACTACGTGAACGCGGGCCCTGATGGCTACACCCACGACATGGTCGGCACGATCTGGGCCGGCGCTTAACCCGCACCTGCCTCGCCCGGTCCGGGCTATGCTGTGCGCAAAATCCTCCAGGAGGATCGCGCTCAGGGAGGCCGCATGCCCGTTCACGGAACGCCGACGATCACACCAGGCCGCCAGCTGGTGCTGCTGATCATCGGTGGTCTCGTGACCGTGCTCGTCATCGCGGCCGCCGTGTGGGTGGTCTCGATGCCCTGGCCCGCGAACACCCCCGAAGTCACCGAGGCCGGCCGGCCGGCGCCCACCTCGACGCCGGAACCAGTTCCCGTCATCGCGCCCACCGCCGAGATCGCCCCCGGCACGCCCAAGCCCGCGTCGTGCGATCAGATCTACAGCCCCGCGATGGTCACCGCGTTCGGTGACCTCGCGCTCAACCCGCCGTGGACCACCGAGCCCGGCGCTGACGTGAGCGACGGCGCCGACGACCCCGAGCTGCTGGCCGTCATCAACGCCACCGAACACCTCAGCTGCCGTTGGGTGAGCCCGGTCGGGCCCTCCGGCACCGGCGTGGCCACGAACGTGGTCTGGGTCACCGAGGCGCAGACCGCCGCGGTGGAGGCCCGCCTCCGAGCGCTCGGCATGGAGTGCTATGAAGAGCTCGGGGGGCTGCGCTGCATCACCGAAACCACCACCGACACCGACAACTTCGGCCAGTCGCACTTTCTGCGCGGCGGCATCTGGCTGGCCACGGTCTGGGTGAACGCGGGCCCGGATGGCTACACCCACGACATGATCGACACCATCTGGGCCGGCGCCTGACCGGTGGGCCGTGGAACGGGTCTGGGTAGCGCGAAGGCGCGCGCCGATGGGGGCTCGGCATGCGCGCATCCGGCGACCCAGCCGCTAAGGTACAGATAGACCTCGACCCCGCGGATAAAACCGGGTTGGCCGGGCAAAGACCTTGGCCCCCAAAGGTGGTTCTCGCCTCCACACCGGGCCTGGGATAGGTTATTCGTCATCTCATTCGGGCGCTGGTTCACAGCTGCGTGCGCTCCGTTTCCCAGCAGCCACATCCCGTAGAGGAAAGTTCTCATGGCGACTCTCACGGAGATCCTGATTCTGCACGGCTTGCTGCCCATCGAAGTCCTGGACACGCTTCTGGCAGGGGACCCAGCCGACGAAACAGCCGTGCGCAAGCTCGTGGCAGATGGCGTCATCTCCGAGGTGCAGTTCGCGAAGGCTAGAGCCGCCCAGGCGAATCTGCCGTTTGTGGAACTCGCCGATTACCCCGTCGACCGACTGGCGGTCGCCCTGGTGCCGGCACCAGTCTGCCGTCGGCACGAGGTGCTGCCGGTACTCATCGACGGCAGTCGGCTGGTCCTCGCCATGGTCGACCCCGGCAATGTCTTCGCCGTCGACGATGTGCGTGAGGCCTCTGGGATGCGTGTCACCCAGGTGGTCGCCGAACGCTCCGACCTGCTCGCCGCCATCAGCCGCTACCACCGTGCAGACGGCGAACTCAGCGACCTCACCACCACCCTCGAAGAGGAGAATTCCGCAGCCGCCGCGGAAAGCGCGTCTTTCGGCGTCTCCGACGCGGGGGACGACGACGCCCCGATCGTAAGGTTTGTGAACCTGCTCGTCAGTCAGGCCATCCAGGACCTCGCGTCCGACATCCATATCGAGCCCGGCGAACATAGCCTGCGGGTGCGCTATCGCATTGACGGGGTGCTGCACGAGATGCAAACCGCCCCCAAAAGTATCCAAAACGGTGTCATTTCCCGGCTCAAAATCATGAGCGACATCGATATTGCCGAACGCCGCAAACCCCAGGACGGTCGGATGACGGTGCGGCACGCGGGCCGGCAAATCGACCTACGCGTGGCGACGCTGCCTACGGTGTGGGGCGAGAAGGTGGTCATGCGAATCCTCGACAACTCCAGCACCACCCTGGACGTGCGGGCGCTGGCCCTACTCGAGCACAATTTTGAGGCGTACAAGACCGCCTACTCCAAGCCGTACGGCATGATCCTGATCACCGGCCCCACCGGCTCGGGCAAGTCCACCACCCTGTACACCACCCTCGGCGCGGTCGCCCGACCGGAGGTCAACGTCATCACGGTCGAAGACCCGGTGGAGTACCGCATGGCGGGCATCAACCAGGTGCAGGTGAACGTTAAAGCGGGCCTCACGTTTGCGAGTGCGTTGCGCTCCATCCTTCGCAGCGACCCGGATGTGGTGCTGCTGGGTGAGATCCGCGACCACGAGACCGCGCAGATCGCCATCGAGGCCTCGCTCACCGGCCACCTCGTGCTGTCGACCCTGCACACCAACGACGCACCGAGTGCCATCACCCGGCTCACTGAGATGGGCATCGAACCTTTTCTGGTCGGTTCGGCCATCGACTGCGTGGTTGCGCAGCGGCTGGCCCGGCGACTTTGTGACAAATGCAAGGCGCCGTCGGTGCTGACCGCTGAGGGCCTGACTCGATTGCGCTTTGCGTTCGACCCTGCGCTGCCGTTGCCGGTCATCTATGAACCGGTCGGCTGCAGCAACTGCTCGAAGACCGGCTACCGAGGCCGGCTGGCCGTTCATGAAGTCATGACTGTGACCGAGGAGATCGAGCGGCTTGCCGTCGCACGTGCCTCGAGCGCTGAGATCGCCCGCGTCGCACGCGACCAAGGCATGATCACCCTCAGGGAAGACGGTTGGGCAAAAGCCCGACTGGGTTTGACATCGATCGAAGAAATCTTGCGAGTGGTCGCGTAGTGCAAAAGGGGACACCAACATGAGCCAGCCCATCTACGACATCCCGGTGACACCGCCGCAACGTCCTCATGGTGATGACGAGACCGATGCCACCGCGACGGTCCCCGTTGCCGAGCCCGTACCGTGGTACCTGCTCGACCCTGCAGATGCTCCCGCTGCCGATTCAGTACCGTTCAAGTCCAAGTACGATAACCCCGTGGATGCCGTCGTGGTGTCACGAACCAATACTGAGCCAGCGCGGTCGACCGACGACGTTCCACCGGACCTCACTCGGTCCGCGCTGGAAGGGTCAGAGGCGGTCAGAGTGCTCCGACCTCGAACGGAGGGTGCCGATCCCGTTCGCGTGCGGCGAACACAGCGCACAGATTCGCCCTCAGCCGCCGACCAGGACCTTCTGCGCGCTCTTCAGGAAGTGCTCGACCTCAACGGCTCAGACTTGCACATCACTGTTGGCGCCCCGCCCAACCTCCGGGTCAACGGCAGCCTGCGTCCGCTCGACGGCGCGCCCCGTTGGACGTTCGACAAAGTATCCGGCGCCCTCCTCAGCATTCTCACTCCGTCCCAGCACATGGAGTTCGAGCGTGAGCTGGAACTCGACTTCGCGTACACCGCCAACGACGCCCGCTTCCGGGTCAATTACTATCAGCAACGTGGCTCGATCGGTGCTGCGTTCCGACTGATCCCGCGCATCATCAAGCCGCTCACAGAGCTGGGCATGCCCGACGCGGTGGCCCGCTTCGCCGCGTTGCCGCGTGGGCTTGTGCTGGTCACCGGCCCGACAGGCTCGGGCAAGTCGACCACGCTGGCCGCTCTTGTCGACGAGGTGAACCGCACGCGTGCCGACCACATCGTCACGGTGGAAGACCCCATCGAGTTCCTGCACAAGCACCGGATGTCCCTGGTGAACCAGCGCGAGGTGGGCAGCGATACGAAGAGCTTTGCGGCAGCCCTCAAGCACGTGCTTCGCCAGGACCCCGATGTCATCCTCATCGGCGAGCTGCGTGACCTCGAGACCATCTCGGTCGCGATCACCGCGGCGGAAACCGGCCACCTCGTCTTCGCCACCCTGCACACCCAGAGCGCCCCGCAGACCATCGACCGCATGATCGACGTCTTCCCGCCGCACCAGCAGGCGCAGGTACGCTCTCAGCTGGCGGCGACCTTGCAGGGGGTTGTCTGCCAAACCCTGGTGAAGCGGGTCGACGACGGGCGGGTCGTCGCTACCGAAGTGATGTTCGCCACCTCCGCCATCGCGAACCTCATACGCGAGGGCAAGACCTACCAAATCCCGTCGGCCATGCAGGCCGGTCGTAGCCTGGGCATGCACACCATGGACCAGCACCTGGCAGAGCTCGTCGATGCCGGTCTGATCACCCGGGCCTCGGCCGAAGAGAAGGCGCAAGACCCGGTGGGCCTTGCTCAACTCATCCGGCGGGTCGATCCCACAGCGACGGGTACGGCGACGTCACCCATGTCCAGCGACGGCATCGACTATGACGCCTTTTCCGGCGGAAGTGCCTTCTGATGCCCACTAGCGCGATCCTCAGCGGCGGAGTCCGCGCCAGCAGCGGTGCGGGACAAGCGTGATGGTCACAGCGCAGTCTTGGGCGTTTGTCGGCCGCGATGCGAAGGGCAAGACCGTCAAGGGCAAGTTGGATGCTACCAGCGAATCGGCTGTGGCCGCCCGTTTGGCCGTTATGGCGATCTCGCCGATCTCGATCACGGAGTCTGCCGGCGGCACCGGCCTCAACCGCGAGATTTCGTTGCCGGGCTTCAGCAAGCGCATCGGTCTCAAAGACCTCGCGATCATGAGCCGACAGATGGCCACGATGATCGGGTCGGGACTGTCGCTGCTGCGCACGCTGAATATCCTGGCCGAGCAGAGCGAGAACCCGTCGCTGGCCAAGATCCTCGGTCAGGTGCGCAACGACGTGGAGACCGGAACGTCGATTTCCGACGCGTTCGGCAAGCACGGCGCGGACTTCCCACCGATCATGATCAACATGGTGCGTGCTGGAGAGACCGGGGGGTTCCTGGATGGTGCCCTTGAATCGATCGCCACGAACTTCGAAAAAGAAGTCAAGCTGCGCAACACCATCAAGTCGGCGCTGACGTACCCGGTGCTGGTGTTGATCATGTCGTTGGTGGCCGTGCTGGTGATGCTCATCTTCATCGTGCCCATCTTCAAGGACATGTTCGCTGGGCTTGGCAGCGAATTGCCCGCACCCACTCAATTCCTGGTCACCCTGTCGGAGGCGATGGTTTGGGTCGCTCCGGTGCTGCTGGTTGCGGGAATCGTGTTCTCCATTTGGTGGAGCAAAAACAAGAACACCCTCGCGGTGCGCAAGATAAAAGACCCGATCATGCTAAAGATCCCGGTCTTCGGGTCGCTGCTCAAAAAAGTCGCCGTGGCTCGGTTCGCCCGCAACTTCTCCAACATGATCGGAGCCGGCGTTCCCATCCTGCAGGCGCTCAAGATCGTGGGGGACACCTCGGGCAACTGGGTCATAGAGAACGCGCTCAACGAGGTCGCAGAATCTGTGCGCCAGGGCAAGTCGATCTCCGGCCCGCTGCTCGCGCAGCCGGTTTTTCCTGCCATGGTGACTCAAATGATTGCCGTCGGAGAGGACGCCGGGTCGCTGGAAATCATGCTCGACAAGATCGCGGATTTCTACGACGACGAGGTCCAGGCGGCAACCGAACAGCTCACGGCAGCGATCGAGCCGCTCATGATCGCGTTCCTCGGTGTGATCATCGGCGGCATGGTCATTGCCCTTTACCTGCCCATTTTCAGCATCTCCGAGGCAGTCAACTAGCACTCACCACCGAGCGCAGCCGTCGCCAGGTTTCGCGATGAGCTGGCATCCCCCAGAACCGGGGGTAAATTCTGTCTGAAAATACCCCGAACTGCTGCTATAGGCTGGGAATTAGCCACTAATATAGTGGAAGTTCTATCAGAGCCAAGCCTGCCTTTTGGGTGAACAATTCAACGGATGCTGCCCGCTCGCTTGGGGGAGGACCTTCGAAGGGGCTCTGGTTGCTGGGGAGGGGGAAGTGACCTGAACCACGATGAACGAAGCCGATCGGGCCGCCGGCCAGTTCAGTTCCCCTCACATGATTGGACCCACCCGTGCTCGCACGCAGCCTCGCAAAACTCGAACGCCGACGCAACAACCCCGACGAGAATCAGGTGGGATTCACCCTGATCGAGCTTCTCGTTGTCGTTATCATCATCGGCATTCTCGCCGCGATCGCCATCCCCGTATTCCTCAACCAGCGCCAGAGCGCGTGGCAGTCCTCGGTCGGCTCTGACCTGAAGAACGCCGCAGTGGTGGTGGAAACTTACGCGACAAGTAAGGGCGGCTCATACGTTGGCTTCCCGGGAGCGGGAGTAGCCGTCGTCAACAATGGCACGACAACCACCGGCGGTGTTACCGGCGGGTCGGTCGACTTCAAGGTCTCCAGCGGCAACACGATCACGATGACGATCGTCGGCACGACCGGGTACACCATCCTGGGGAAGAACTCCAACCTCACTGGCACTACCGATTTGCAGGGATACAGCAGCGCCGGCGGCGGGCTCACCAAGTGGGGCGTGACTCCTTAGCGTTCCTCAGCCCATCGTGCGTACTGAGGGGTCGCCATCGCCCCTCAATTCTGCACACCAGCGCCTCGGGGAAACCACATAGAAACGTGAGCCCCCACACACAAAATTGCTTTCTCCAAGAGAAATGGACACACTGTGCTCGCACGAAGCCTTGCCAAACTCGAACGCCGCCGCAACAACCCTGATGAAAACCAAGTCGGTTTCACCTTGATTGAGCTTTTAGTAGTTGTCATCATCATCGGAATCCTGGCCGCGATCGCGATCCCGGTGTTCCTCAACCAGCGCCAGAGCGCCTGGGAGGCGTCGGTCGGCTCGGATCTAAAGAACGCCGCCGTCGTCGTTGAGACCTGGGGAACCACACATAACGGGAGCTACTCGACTTTCGCGCCGGTAACAACTGCAACCGGTTCTGCAGGGACAGCCGCAACCGGCGTCACGTCGGCAACGGTCAACGTTGCTTTCAAAATCTCCGAAGGCAACACAATTGTCGTCAAGGTAGCAACCGGCGGGAACAGCTACACGCTCGTGGGAACTAACTCGAACATTCCAGGCGAAGGCCAGGCGTACCAGAGCGCCGATGGCGGACTTAAGGCCTGGGTCAAGCCCGCCCCGACCCCGTAGTCTCGGCTGTTCTCAAGCGGGGCGTCGCCACAGCGATGCCCCGCTTTTCCGAACCGATTGACCACTCTGCAAGGATCCCCGTGAAGTCTGTTGCACACCCACTGCGTCTGCGCGCAGGCGCTGACGATTCGGGCATGACCCTCATCGAGGTCATTGTCGCGATCAGCCTGATCGGGATCATTGCCAGTGCTGCGATCGGTCTCAGCATCACGAGCCAAAAGGGCGCCTCCGTTCAGCAGCGTCAGCAAATCGCGGTGACTATCGCCACCGAGGCGATGGAACGAGTCAGCGCTCAATCTGCCGCAACGGATCCCTCCACGCTGATGAGCTATCTGTACGAGGGGCGTACCAAGGCCAAGGTTGAGGTTGCGTGGAACGCCAACTTCGGCGTGAAGGGGCTGGCGGAGACCTACATGGGCTGGGACAGCGGTGCTGTCGCAGCATCCGTGCCTGACCTTCCGATCTCTCAAACGGTCAACCGCACGGGCACTGACTACACCGTGTATACCCTGCTCGGTACGTGCTACATGTCGACCTCAGGCGGGGACTGTAAGAAGTTGGCGGCATCAATCCCGCCGGCAACACCACCAACCGGCCAGACCCCACTGAACCGAGTGATCGTCGTTGTGCGGTGGAACGCCGGTTCGGGCTGTGCTGCAAGCGGATGCTCCTACCTCGTGTCGAGCCTGGTCGACGCACATTCCGACCTCCAATGGAACTCCCCGTGACCGCGTCGAGCACTGCCCCCGTCGCCCCGCCGCAGCCGGAGGCCTCCGAGGACGGCATGACCCTGCTCGAACTCGTCGTGGCGATGGGCATCTTCATGATCTTCATCGCCCTGATCCTCACCACTACAGTGACCCTGGCCCAGAGCGCCACGCGCGCCCAGATGACGGCGGAGGCATCTAACTCGACGTTGGTCGTCTTCGGCAACTTCGACCGGCAAGCACGATACGCCGATTCAGTGAACTACCCCGGGTCGGGTCCCTCCGGGGCTCGCTACGTGGAGTTCCGCACCGCCGGAATTGCCGCCGCTGGCACCGCGACATGCACCCAGTGGCGTTTTGTGCCCAGCTTGAGCCGTCTGGAGTCTCGGTCGTGGAAAGACGTGTCCGGCGTTGTGCTGCCGGGATTCACTACCAAGCTGACCAACGTCATCGATGACGGCGGCGCTACCTACCCGTTCACTCTCACCCCCGCTAACCTCACGGGCGCAGAGATGCAGCAACTCACCGTCACCGTCCACTCCGGGAATGCAGGGCTCCAGGCGGAAGCCGCGATGAGCACAACGTTCACCGCACGAAATAGCTCGCCTGACTCGCCCAGCAACAAGGACGCTGATGGCAACAAGGTAAGCGACACTCCGATTTGCAACGCGACGGGATACCGACCGTGACCACTCTGCAGGGAGCCAGATGGCGCTCCACCCTGGAACGGCGGCTCGAGGCTCGAGGCGACGACAGCGGTGTCGCTCTGCTGACGGCATTGATGTTCATGGTGATGGCCGCCGGGCTGTCCCTGGTGGTGTTGAGCGCAATTCTCAGCCAGGCCGTGCCCGCGTACACGGCGCAGAAGAATACCCGCACGGTCTACGCGGCGCAGGCGGGCCTGCAAAGCGTCCTGGCGATCATCCGCTCCGCCGAAGCGCCAGTTGACAGCGCCGGACACGTCTTCGGAGCATCGAACGAATTGCCCTGCAGCTTGGCTGGACAAGTGGCGGCCGATGGCACCGGAGCCACCTACGCCGTGACCGTGGAGTACTTCACCGCGGATCCGACCAATATGACCGTCGCCCAGCGGGCAGCCAACGACTTGGCCTGCTCAGCGACTGCGGGTGTGTCGACCGCGACGGTGCCCAGGTACGCCTATGTGATCTCGAAAGGGCAGGACGCAGCCATCCCCGGGAACGCCAGCGCGACAGCCGGCAACCGCACACTCTCGGCGATCTATGCATTCAAGATCACCAACGTCAACGTCGCCGGTGGATTGATCTTCACCGGGAGCACCTACTGCCTCGAGGCCGTCACTGCCACGGACACCTCGAAGGTGGAATTCACTGCCAAGGCTCTGTGCACGAAAACCCCTCTTCAGCTCTGGTCCTATACGGTCGACTACCAACTCAAGCTCACGAGTTCGGGGACTCCCGGCCTGTGCATCACGGGGCCCTCGACTTCTGGAGGCGGGACACAGGATGCACTCTTGAAGCCCTGTAAGGCTCCGACGGATTCACAGCGCTGGAACCAGCTGTGGAGTTGGACGGGGAACTACACCTGGCAGGGCCAGAACTCCAGCAACACCGACCAGAGCAACTATCACCTCTCGCCGGGCACTATCAGCAGCACCAGTTTCCTCAAGGTCAGAGACGGGCGCAGCGGGACATTCGCCCCATCGCTGGAAATCGGCGCGGGCGCAGCCAGCTACGGGACTCATCAGCTGGTGAACTATCGCGAGTTCGGTCGGTGCGCCGACGTCACCAACGGAACGATCACCTACGGCTACATGATCTCTTATCCGTGCAAACAGGACCCGACCGGGACCGGGGCCAACCTCGACTGGAACCACAAGTGGTACTACACCGAGCCCGTCCTGCCGGCGACCACGAGCGTCGTCCAGGACATTTACGTGTTCGACGGCTCGGGTGCCAAGAAATGCCTGACCGCACCGGCATCCGGCAGCGTGGAACTCACCTTCACTACCTGCGATTCGTCGGTACGCCAGGATTGGACGCGAACAAAGGACACGGGCAACTATGCGGGAAGCTACCTGATCATCAATCAGGGGAAGTGTCTCTTCGCTGACAGTAGCGCTGTGCACACCGATGGCACCTCGTCGAGATTGCGCGTGACGACATGCAACGGCTCACTCGCACAAAAATGGAATGCGCCGCCCACCGCCACTGAGGCGGCAGTCGGTGGCTACAGCGAGGTCGCCGGGTGATCGGGCTCCTGGCCCTTCCCGCGGCCCTGGGAGTGCTGATCGGTTCGTTTCTGAATGTCGTGGTGTACCGGGTGCCCGCCGGCCTGTCCGTCATGTCACCGCCGAGCGCTTGCCCGGCCTGCGGCCGCCGGATCAAGGCGTTCGATAACATCCCGGTGCTTTCATGGTTGGTCTTGCAAGGCAAGTGCCGAACCTGTAAGGCGCCGATTTCCACCCGGTATCCGCTCGTTGAAGCCGGCACCGGCCTGATGTTCGCCGCCGTCGCTTTTTGGTGGGCCTCAAGTAGCTTGCTCATCGGGTCGCTCCAGGTTGGACTTGACAGCCTGATCCTGACCGGAATGCTCGCAACAGACGCCGGCGGCCCCACAACAGCTGAGTTCGTCGCCGCGGTGTGCATCCTTTTCGCCTACCTCTACCTGGCGGCGGTGAGCATTGCCCTCGCGCTCATCGACCTGGACGTACATCGACTGCCCAACGCTATTGTGCTGCCGAGCTACATCGTGGCCGTGGCGCTTCTGGGCGCTGCCAGCATCCTCAACGGCGACCTTGAGTCGTTCCTGCGGGGTCTCATTGGTCTGGCAACCCTCTGGCTGGCATATGCGGTGATGGCTGTGGCGTACCCGGGCGGAATGGGATTCGGCGACGTCAAACTAGCCGGCGTGTTGGGGCTCTATCTCGGCTACCAAGGATGGGGTGAACTCGTTTTCGGCGCGTTTGCCGCCTTTCTGCTCGGGGGGCTTTTCGCCGTGCTGCTGCTTGTTACCAAGCGAGCCACCCGAAAGAGCGGGATTCCGTTCGGACCCTGGATGCTGGTTGGCGCCTGGTTCGGCATATTTTTTGGCGACAGCGTCTGGAGCGGCTATCTGTCGCTCTTCAACCTGTAGCTCATCTGGCAGTGCAACACACGAGGAGTATCTAAATGGCGACGAGCGTCGTAGGAGTAGACATCGGCAGCAGAACGCTGCGCGCAGTCGAAGTGGTAGACCCCGAAAAGCCCACACCGACCGTGGTGCGTTATTGCGAAGTGGTTCTTCCTGACGGCGCCGTGAACCGTGGCGAGGTGACCGAGCCGAGTATCGTGGCGAGCGCACTCAAAGAGCTGTGGGCTAAAGGCGGATTCAGGAGCAAGAATGTCGTGCTCGGCGTTGGCAACCAGCGTGTCCTGGCTCGTGACATCACGGTGCCGAAGATGTCATTGAAACGAATCAGAGAGTCTCTGCCGTTCGAAGTGCAGGAAATGCTGCCGATTCCGGTGGGCGATGCGCTGCTGGACTTCTACCCCATCGCTGAGGTGGACGGTGAGGCCGGTCCCATGGTTCGCGGTCTCCTCATCGCAGCGGTCAAGGCGGCGGTGCTCGGCAACGTTGCCACCGCCGAACTGGCGGGGCTCACGACAGTCGATGTGGACCTGATTCCCTTCGCCCTCAACCGGGTCTTACTCTCGAGGCCCGGCGTGGCGGGAACAGTCGCCCTTGTAGACATCGGTGGTAGCACGACCAGCGTGGTTATCGCCATTGACGGTGTACCGCAGTTCGTGCGCATCATCGCCAACGGAGGGGACGATATCACCCAGGCGTTGCATGCCGACTCCGACCTCGACGCTGAGGCTGAGCAGCCTGAAGCCATGAAACGACGGCTCGGACTGGCGACCGGTACCATAGCGGCCTCGGACAAACGGGCCGTCGAAGTGATTTACAAGATTGCGAGTGAACAGTTGACTAGCTTGCGCAACACGATCAACTACTTCGTCAATACCCGCCCGATCGACGCCGTGCACAAAATCGTACTCAGCGGAGGTGGCGCCCAGCTCCACCGACTCCCCGAGGCGCTCGCAGAAATGACCCGGCTCACCGTGGAAGTCGGTGACCCGTTTGCGACAGTTGGGCTGGGCAGGGGCCTGACCATTGAGGACCTTCGCCACAATGGTTCCACCTTCGCTGTCGCCCTCGGGCTTGCCTTGGGGCGAGCCGCATGAGCCGCCGGGACAACGCCGATGCGCTCACTATCGGTGGAGAACCGCGGGTCAACTTACTTCCTCCGGAAGTGCACAAACAGCGCGCGGCAAAGGCTGTGCGACGTCAATTGGGCCTGGGCGTAATCGGAGCGATCGCCCTTGTGCTCGTGGGCACCACCACTGTGATGGTGCTCGCAACCCAGGCGCAGCAGCAATTGGCCAGCGAGCAGGAGTTGACTTCGGGGCTGCTCGCGGAGCAGGCCAAATACGCTGAAGCCCGGACCGTGCAGAGCGAAGTTGACCTGGTGGAGGCGGCTCAGCAGGTGGGCGCATCGACCGAGATCGACTGGAAGGCATACCTGGACGGAGTTCAGGCCATCCTGCCGCCCAGCGTGACGATCAGCACAGTTGCCGTTGATTCGGCGTCGCCGCTTGCCGTCTACGCCCAGCCCACGGCCCCGCTCCAGGGTGCCCGGGTGGCCACGGTGTCGTTCACGGCCGAGAGCGCCGTGTTACCAGACGTGCCCACCTGGTTGAACTCGCTTGCGACACTGCCGGGGTACGCCGATGCGCTGCCCGGATCGATGGCGCGGGACGAAGCGGGCGTCTACACCGTCGCCATCACAATGCACGTCAACGACGCCGCCTTTGCCCGGCGATTCGTGATTGAACAGGAGTAGCCGTGGATAAGAACCGCCTATGGATCATCGGTTGCGTGATGGTGATGGTCGTCGTACTGCTCGGGGGATTCGTCCTTGGGATCCAGCCTCAACTGGCCGCGGCCGCAGCGGCTAACGAGGAACGAGCGAGCGTCGCCACGTCGAATGCCGGCCAGTCGGCGGTGCTCGACCAACTCAAGAAGGACTTCGAAAACATCGACGCGCTCAACGCCGAGCTGGCCCCACTCAGCGCGTCCGTGCCGTCGGGCACGGGGATGCCTGCGTTCGTGAACCAGCTTGACGCCCTCGCCGGCGCCACCCAGGTGACCCTCGACGGGTTCACGGTTACGGACGCCACCCCGTACGCACCCGTGGCGGCTCCCGTGGCTGCCGCCGACCCAAGTGCGGCGTCGACCGCCGAACCGGTGCCCACCTCCAGCGATGCCGCGGTCCCGACCGCCGGGGTTCCCCCGGTGACGAGTGCGCAGATCACCGAGACCAACTTCGCGTCGTTGGCCGTTACCGTGACGGTGAGCGGAGGATACGCGAACGCACTCAATTTCGTGAACGGACTCCAGACTGGAGAACGGCTGTTCCTTGTAACGGGTATCACCACCACAGCCGTGGACGCCGCTGAGGGCGAAACAGCTTCGGGAGCGGTCAGCTCCGTCATCACCGGGCTGATTTATGTACTCGTGCCGACAGAAGGCCAGGCAGTCGCCGTCGCCGCCGGCTAGTGCGGAACCCGGCGCGACCAGGACAGACTCTGGACAGCGACGGTCGAGACAGGTTAACCGCCGCGCGCCCCGCGCTTCCGGCGACTTGACCCCCCGCGTTGCTACAGTGGCACCACAGAGCTACGGCCGCGAGGCTCACGAGGAGTGCAGCATGACCGACACGACCCCCAACGAGGGACACAAGAACGACTACCCGGATGCTCACACCGAGTACTTCGACCCCGCCAACGACGCCAGCCCGGAGCCGACCACGGTCGCCGACCCGAGCAAGCCGGTCGAGGAGCCCGTGAGCGAACCGGTCGTTCTGACGTCGACACCCGACGCGCAGCCCGAGCCTGCCTACGTTCCCGGCGAGCCGATCGACTACGAACCGGCCACTCCCGTCACCGCCTCCGCGTCGGAGGCGCCGACCGAGAAGGTCGAACGCCTCACCGCCGAGCCCACCCCGGCCGAGATCGCCCGCGATGAAGCCGTTGCGGAGCAGAAGGACTACACGCCCACCTACGTTCCCGCGCAGGGCGTCACGCCCGCGGCCGTGCAGCAGCCGGTGCAGCCCACCCAGCAGCAGCAGACGCAGCAGTTCGCGCCGAGCCCGGTGTACGTCACCGCGCCCACGCCGCCCAAGACCCTGGGCAACCGGGCCGCCGGTATCCTCATCGGCCTGATCGCCACCGCGGTGTTCGGTGCCGTCTACGCCCTCATCGCGTTCTTCATCTCCGCCGCAGGTGCGGCCACCGTCGCCGACGCCACCGCCCGCTTCACCGACTTCCTGGTGCTGCCGGTCTTCTACGTGCCGGTGATCTTCTTCTTCCTGGCCTTCGCCCTCCTGGTGGCGGTGCTCAACCGCGCCGGCTGGTGGGCGTACGTGCTCGGCGGCTTCCTCGTCGCCGTGGTGGTCTACTTCTCCTACATCGGCGGCGCCCTGCTGTCGGTGCAGGCCTGGAACCTGACCGCCGCCGAAGCTGCCCGCTTCGTGAGCACCCAGTGGCTGAACCCCGGCGCGATCGCCGCGGCCATCGTGGCCCGCGAGGTGCCGATCTGGTTCGGCGCCTGGATCTCCCGCCGCGGACGCAGCGTCACGGCAAAGAACATCGCCGCCAAGGCCGAGTACGAGCGTCAGCTCGCCGAAGGACCGCAGCTCGCTCGTTCGGTCTAACCACCGGCAGGGCAGTGCGGGGGGTGCACAATGCGCGATTACCAGAAATACGCGACCGTCGTCGCGATATTCGCGACCGTGCTCTACGCCGCGCTGCTCGTGGCCGCGTTCGGCCTGATCAGCCTGGCCACCAACCTCGACGTGATCGCCGACCGCTCGGCCGGCCCGCTGGTGGGCCCCACCATGACGGCCGTCGCCGTCGTGCTGGTGCTGATCATGCTGATCACCCTCGGCATCGCCACCCCACCCGACAAGCAACGTGTCGTGGTGGGGTTTGCCGTTGCCACCGGCATCGCCGCGTACGGCCTGTTCATCGTCACCGGCGCCATCCTGGTGGCCGCAGGCAACGGCGACCCGTTCGGGGTGCTGCTGTTCGCCGGCAGCATGCTCGCCAGCCCGTTCGCCCTCACGGTGGGCCTGCTGGCCTTCATCGTGGCGCTGATCTACTCGATCCTGCTGGCCTCGCACTACGGCGAAAACGGCCGCCCGCTGTGGCCGTGGGAGCGCCGCGGCGAATAGTTTTCAGCACCATCAGCACGTGATCCGCCCAGAGTACTGAAATAGGGACTGAATGCGCCTCAAGCTCACCCTGGTTCGCCCCAACGGCGCCGCCAGCGACATCATCGTCACCGCGGATGCCGCGGCCACGATCTCCGAAATCGCCGGCACCATCAGCCGGGTCGACGCGCAGACCGTGCACTCGCCGGACCGGTACCTCACCCTGCGGGCGACGCTGCCCGGCCAGAGCGTGCCGCTCACCCTGCCGCCGGACGGCCCCGTGGGGGAGGCGTGGATCGGCTCCGGCGCATCGGTGAGCCTCGCCGACGCCGGCGTGCTCTACCAGGCCCCGTCCACGCCGACGGTGCCCGCGGTCGCGCAGCTGACCGTGCTCTCCGGACCCGACGAAGGCCGCGAGTTTCCGCTGGCGCCCGGCAGCCTGCTGGTGGGCCGCGACGCATCCTGCGACATCGTGCTGCACGACAGCCTGGTCTCCAAGAAGCACGTGCGGCTGGAGATCGGCGACGCGGTGGAGGTCATCGACCTGGGTAGCGCCAACGGTGTCGTTGTGGACGGCGGCATCGTGGGCCGGCTGCGCATCGCCAAGACCGAACGCCTGCTGCTCGGCGATTCCGAGGTGGAGATCCGCCTGCTCACCGACGCGCCCGCCCCGGAGAGCGCCCCCAAACCCGGCCCGATCTTCTTCAACCGCTCACCCAAGGTGGAGAAACGCTACATCGGCCAGGAGTTCGTCTCGCCGGAGGTGCCCACCGAGAAGGAAGACCCGCCCTTCCCGCTGCTGGCGATGATCACCCCGCTGCTGCTCGGCGGCGCCATGTTCGCGCTCACCAAGAGCCCCACCACCCTGCTGTTCTGCCTGCTCTCCCCGGTGATGCTGATCGGTAACTTCCTCACCACCAAGAGCCGCGACAAGCGCAGGATGGCCAAGGCCGTGGCGAAGTTCGGCTCCCGCCTGGAGGTGCTCACCGCACGCCTGGCCACCGAACGGGTGATCGAGCACGAGCTGCGCCTCAAGGAATCGCCGTCCACGCTGGAGGCGCACGAACACGCGATGAACCGCGGGCCGATGCTGTGGACCCGCCGGCCCGAACACTGGTCGTTCCTGAACGTGCGGCTCGGCTGCGGCACGATGAACTCCCGCAACACCATCTCCGACTCCAGCCGCGGCGACATGCTGCCGGAGTTCGAGGAGAAGCTCACCGAGGTGGTCAACGCCAACCGCACCCTCGACGGCGTGCCGCTGATCGACAACCTCTACGACTCCGGCGCGCTCGGCATCGCCGGCTCACCCGCCCAAGCGATGGGGTCGATCAACTCGATCCTGGTGCAACTCACCGCCCTGCACTCCCCGGCCGAACTCGTCGTGGCGTCCCTCCTCACGCCCAGCTGGTCCCGCGAGCTGGAGTGGCTCAAGTGGATGCCGCACACCTCCTCGCCGCACAGCCCCCTCGAGGGCAGCCACCTCGCCGACAGCGCCGCCAGCGCCAGCGCGGTGCTCTCCAGCATCGAGGGCGTCGTCGAAGCGCGCCTCGCCCAGGCCAAGAGCCAACGCCGCGGCGCCATGGTGCAAACGGATGCCGCGCTCGAGCGCGGCGGCGAGGTCGGCTCCTCCAGCCTGAACGAGGGCACCAAGTCCGCCATCCCCGCGATCGTGCTGCTCATCTCCGACGACGTCGCCATCGACCGGGCCCGCCTGGTGCAGCTCGCCGAGATCGCCGCCGACGCCGGCGTCTACCCCATCTGGATCGGCCCGACCGTGGCCGCGCTGCCCGCCGTCTGCCGCACCTACCTGCACCTCGGCGACGAACCCGGCATCGCAACCGTGGGCTTCGTGCGCCTGGGTGAGACCATCGACAACGTCGTCACCGAACAGGTCGACTCCGCCGCCGCGCTCGACTTCGCCAAACGGATGGCCCCGGTCATCGACGCCGGCGCCCTCGTCGCCGACGCCAGCGACCTGCCCCGCACCGTGTCGCTGGTCACCCTGCTCGGCCACGACATGGTGGAGACCAGCGCCGCGGTCATCGACCGGTGGCAGCAGAACACCTCCATCCACGACCGAAGCGGCGGCACCCCCAAACCCCGCCGGGCCGGCAAGCTGCGCGCCATCATCGGCTCCGCCGGAGTCGACGCCATGCACCTGGACCTCCGCACCCAGGGCCCGCACGCCCTCGTCGGCGGCACCACCGGTGCCGGCAAGAGCGAGTTCCTGCAGGCCTGGGTGCTCGGCATGGCCGCCGAGTACAGCCCCGACCGGGTCACCTTCCTGTTCGTGGACTACAAGGGCGGCTCGGCGTTCGCCGACTGCGTCACCCTGCCGCACTGCGTGGGCCTGGTCACCGACCTCAGCCCGCACCTCGTGCGCCGCGCACTCACCAGCCTCCGCGCCGAACTGCACCACCGCGAGCACCTGCTCAACCGCAAGAAGGCCAAAGACCTGCTCGAGCTGGAGAAGCGCGGCGACCCCGACAGCCCACCCGCCCTGGTGCTGGTCATCGACGAGTTCGCCGCCCTGGCCACCGAGGTGCCCGAGTTCGTCGACGGTGTCGTCGACATCGCCCAGCGTGGCCGCTCGCTCGGCATCCACCTGATCATGGCCACCCAGCGCCCCGCCGGCGTGATCAAAGACAACCTGCGCGCCAACACCCCGCTGCGGATCGCCCTGCGGATGGCCGACGAGTCCGACAGCACCGACGTGATCGGCACCAAGGAGTCTGCGCACTTCGACCCGGCTATCCCGGGCCGCGGCGTCGCCAAAACCGGCCCCGGCCGGCTCGCCCAGTTCCAGTCCGCGTACGCCGGCGGTTGGACCAGCCGCGAACCCGAACGCGCCGGCATCGACGTGCACGAGCTGCGCTTCGGCGCCGAGAGCCGCTGGGAGGAACCCCGCGAGGTGGGCTACGTCGACGAGGACCGCGACCTCGGCCCGACCGACCAGCAACGCCTGGTCACCACCATCGTCGGCGCCAACGCCGGCGCCGGCATCCCCGCCCCCCGCAGGCCCTGGCTCGACGAACTCGCCGAGGCCTACGACCTCAGCCTGCTGCGGCAGCGCACGGATGCCGAACTCCTGCTCGGCGTTTCCGACATCGCCGAGCAGCAGCAACAGGTCTCCGCGTACTTCCGGCCCGACGTCGACGGGCACATCTCCGTCTTCGGCACCGGCGGCTCCGGCAAGTCCGCGGTGCTGCGCACCCTGGCCTGCGCCGCGGCGATCACCCCGCGCGGCGGTCCGGTGCACGTGTACGGGCTCGACTTCGGCGCCGGCAGCCTGCGCATGCTCGAGCAGCTGCCGCACGTGGGCTCGATCATCATGGGCGAGGACACCGAACGCATCGTGCGACTGTTCCGCACCCTGCAGGGCGAACTCGACCGCCGCAAGGCGCTCTACGCCGAGGCGAACGCGTCGAACATCAGCGAGTACCGCCAGCTGGCCGGCCAACCGGCCGAGCCGCGCATCCTGCTGCTCATCGACGGGTTCCCCAACTTCCGCAACGACTTCGAGATCATGGCCGGCCGCGCCCAGTGGTTCGACGTGTTCAAGGACATCCTCTCCGACGGCCGTCAGCTGGGCATGCACGTGGCCCTCACCGCCGACCGGGCCGGCGCGGTGCCCGCGTCGATCTCCTCCGCGATCCAGCGCAAGGTCGTGCTGCGGCTCGCGGACGACGGCTACGGCATGCTCGACGTGCCCGGCGACATCCTCAGCATCAAGTCGCCCGCCGGCCGCGCCATCGTCGACGGCTTCGAAACCCAGATCGCCATCCTCGGCGGCCTGGCGGCGCAGTCGGCGCAGTCCGCCGCCACCAGGCGGCTCGCCGACGCCATGCGCCGCGCGGGCGTGGCCGACGCGCCGGCCATCGGCGCGCTGCCCAAGGAATTCCCGCAGGGCCAGCTGCCCGCCCGGGTGGGCGAGAGGGTGGTGCTCGGCCTCGGCGACATCGACCTCGGCCCGGCCGGTTTCGAACCCAGCGGCACCCTGCTGCTGGCGGGGCCGCCGGCCAGCGGCCGCAGCACCGCCTTCGAGTCGATCGCCGCGTCGTTCAAACGGTTCGAGCCGGAGGCCCGGCTGTACTACTTCGGCAACGCCCGCTCGCCGATCTCCCGACTCGGCCTCTGGACCGAGGCCGTGACCACGGTCGACGCCATCGCGGCGCTGGCCAAGGACCTCGCGGCGGCGGTAGCCGACCCCGACACCGAGGGCCGCATCGCCGTGTTCGTCGAGAGCCTGGGCGACTTCCTGCAGACGCCCGCCGACGGCGGCATCCTGGAGCTCACCCGGGCGGTCAAGCGCAGCGACCACTTCCTGCTGGCCGAGGCCGAGACCAGTGTCTGGAACTCGTCCTGGCCGCTGTTCGGCGAGATCAAGAACTCCCGCCGCGGACTGCTGCTGCAGCCCGAATCGGTGGAGGGCGACATCCTGCTGAAAACCGCGCTGCCCCGGCTCAACCGCTCTGAGTTCCCGCCCGGCCGCGGGGTGCTCATCGCCAAGGGCAACTTCGTGCGGGTGCAGCTGCCGCTCATCGCGTAACGACTCCCGCTCCCGTTGGTCGAGCTTGTCTCGTTGGTCGAGCCTGTCGAGACCTCGTGGGATCTCGACAAGCTCGATCAACGGATGGGTGCGCCGGTGTCGTTGGTCGAGCTTGTCGAGACCTGGTGAGGAGCGTGATGGGGACCGCTGCCCATCGAACCCGTTTGCCGGGTTCGGTACTGTGCTAACAGGCAGTCGGCCAACGCGCATCCGTCGCGGCCCAGCCGACCCAGCCGAAGACCTAGGGGGAACCGATCATGAGTGATCTCATCATCAACCTGCAGCTGCTTCATCAGCTGCGGGACGACCTGGATGCCGTGGTGTCCGAATTCTCCAACGCCGACGAGTTCAGCGACGACGTGGCCACCGCCACCGGTCACGAGAACCTCGGCGGCCACGTCGAAGACTTCGCGCACAAGTGGAACGACAAGCGCAAGGCCATGACCGAAGCGGTCGAGGCTCTGCGGAAGAAGATCGACGGCATCACCGACGGGTTCACCCAGGTGGACGACGGCCTCGCGAAGGCCCTCACCGACTCGGCACCGCCGCTGCAGACCGCCACCCCGCTGTGACCCCGGTCACGCGTCCTGCCCGCCCGGCCACCCCGAGAACTTCCCGCAGCCTGCCGAAGGAATCATCATGACCGACACCGAATTCCGTGCCCTCGAGGGTGACCCGGATCTGTTGCGCACCAAGGCACAGCACTACGCCGAGATCGCCAACGCGATCGCCCGCTCGGTGACCACCCTCAATTCGATCAAGTCGGTGGAGGGCATGACGTCCAAGGCCATCGACGCGATCCGCGAAGAGGCCGGCAACGTCGCCGACGACATCAGCAAGGCCAAGGACCGTTACGCCGGCACCGCGTCAGCCCTGATCACCTACTCCGCGCAGCTGCGCATCGCGCAGGACTCCGCGAACACCGCCATCGCGCACATCGGCGACAAGGAAACCGCCGCCGAAACCGCCGGCCGTGCCGCGACCCGCACCGCCGCCACGGCCGCCAGCGCCACCCCGGAAACCACCGCCACCGACACGGCCGCCGCCGACAAGGCCGACGATGCCGCCCAGGCCGCCGGCCAGGCGCTGCAGGCAGCCCAGGGGGAGTGGCACGCGGCTCTCGCCGTGAAGAACCAGGCGGCCGAGACGGCCATCACGGCCATCCTCGAGGTTGTCGAGGGCAAGAAGAGCCAGGACCTCAACGACAGCTGGTGGGATGACTGGGGCGCAAAGGCGCTCGACATTCTCAAGGTGATCTGCGACTGGGCCGGCGTGCTCGCCATCTTCCTGGCCTGGGTGCCCATCCTCGGCCAGGTGTTGCTGGTTCTCGCCGCCGTCGGCGCGCTCCTCACGCTCATCGAAGCCACCATCAAGGCCATCAACGGCGACGGCAGCTGGTGGGCGGTCGCCGGTGCGGCGGTCGGAGCGGTGCTGTCGGTCTTCGGCGGCAAGATTTTCTCGATCGGCGCCAAGTACCTGCGCGCATCCATGATCACCAAGGCCGCCCACAGCATGGATGGCGCTCCGGCGCTCAGCCGCCAGCTCAGCGGCGTCGGCCGACACAGCTCCGCCTACATGAGCGTGGACGATGCGGCGGCAGTCGTGGTGAAGCCGTTCAAGGATTCGTTGGGCGAGGCGTTCAAGAAGTCCTTCGTGCCCGAGATCACCCCCGGTGCCGGACCGGCGCAGTTGCTGCGAGAGGCGGCCGAGAAGGCGCTGCCCACCTTGGACAACCTCGCGCCGACCAACCTGCTCAAGCTGAACACCGACCTTCTGGACTTCTACCGGATGGCCGCGAAGGCGCCGGGCCTGCTCGACGCGCCCATGGTCATCCAGGGCGTGATGCTCTCGACCTACCAGCTGAACACCATGTACAAGGCCGTGGACAACCTGATCGAGAACCCGATGGAGCCCTTCCTCGGCGAGTACTCGGGTGTCGTGGATCAGGCGCAGAAGACAGTCGGGAGAGACTAGACCGATGACTTCGCGTACCCCGCTTCCTACCAGGGACATCGTCGACCTCAGCGTCAACCCTGACCAGACCTGGTATCCGATTCCGCTCGGGGGCCCGGAGACCGCCCTGTGGGGGGAGACCCTCGCCGCTGATGTGGTGGCGGATGCCGTCAGCCGCCGCACGCTCGGCGGCCAACTCACGACGTTGCAGGTGCGTCTCGCCGGCATCGGCAACCCGCGGATCAGCTGCGCCGTGTGGATTCCCTACCCCGAATCCGGCCGGGCCTCCTGCGCTCTCGGCTTCGAACTCACCGACATCGGCGTCGGCCTCACCAGCGAGCAGGCCGCCGCGACCTACCTCGCCGGCCTGCAGGCCGACGAGGGCCGGCGGTTCCCGGGCACCGAGTACCTCGGCGTGACCACCTGGACAGGTGAGGTACCCGCCGGGCCATTCGTCGCCGCGCACACCTTCATCTCCCGCCGCGACCCCGGCGACGACGAAGCCACCATCGAGGAGCGCACGGTCTTCGCCGTCTTCCCGCCCGGCGCTGCGCAGTACGTGCAGCTGGTCTTCTCCGCCGAAGGCGTCGGCGCGTTCGTCAACATGCCGCGCCAGACCGAAGAGGTTGTCGCGGCCCTGCGCATCGAACTCGAGGTGTCCGCGTGACCCGCGAGGTAGTCAGCCCGGACCAGACCTATTCGATCATCCTGCCCGGCACCTGGGCGGTCATCCCGTTGCAGGACGAGACCGCGATGACCAAGCGCATCGTGGCCATGGTGAAGGAACAGGTCGGCGGCAGCGACCGCTCGGCGCGGCTGCGCCGGCAGACCCGCGACGAGTTCGTGAAGAGCGCCGAGCAGGCCCGGGATGCCGGTGCCACGTCGTTCGCACTGTCGCTGGAACTCATGCCCGGCATCCCGTTCCCCGCCGCGATGCTCTCCACGATTGAAAGCTGGCCGGTGCTCGCGCCGGCGGAACTGGACCTGGCCGACCGACTGCGCGCCGCTCTGCCCGGAGCCGTGCTGCTCGAACAGCAGACCGGGCCGGTGGCCAGGGAATCCGAGTTCGCCCAACAACGGGTCGGCGGCGAGAAGGTGCCGTCGTTGCGCGTCGTGTACTGGCTGCCCCGCCCGCACAGCAATGACCTGCTGCGCATCACAATTTCTGCACCGATGGTGGAGAGCCCCGAGCTCTTCACCGAACTGTTCGACGCGATCGTTGACTCGATCACCTGGAAGGCCGACTCGATATGAGCCACAGCACCACCACGCCCGAAGTCACGACAGGTCGCAACACCCGGGGCCTGATCCTGCTCTCGATCGGGGTGGTGCTCACCTTCGCGGCGGTCGTGCTGCTCTTTGTCACCATCGTGGGCATCTCCTCGTTGCAGGCCGACGCCCTGGCCCGCATCAACGAGGAGAACCTGTCGTACCGGGCGGAGTTCGGCTTCGTCGAGCGGGAACTCTCGTCGCTGTCGGCCATGACCGCGATCCCGGCCGCGATCCTGGTGGCCGCCGCGTGCTTCCTGATCCCGGGGTATTTGCGCCGCCGCGGCGTGATGGCCGAGCGGGACACGACCTTCTGGCGCGGAGGATCCACCACCGCCAAGTTCAAGCCGCTGCCGTTGGGCCTGCACGCCGCCTGGCTGCTGGTGCCCCTGGCCGCGTGGGCGGTGTTGGTGCTGATCCCACTGAAGAACCTCATCGGCGGTACGGCGTGGCCCGCCGGCCTGCAAGACGAGAACGCCACCGCGGTGTGGATGCTGCTGGCCTCCTACGGCGGCCTGGCCGCCGCGCTGTTCACGGTGATCCTGGTGTCGCTGGTGAAGAAAGCCGTGTACCTGAGTCACATTGCGCGGCACCCGGATGCCGTCACCGGCAGCGCCGGCAAGCGCACCTGGCGTTGGCTCACCTTCCGCTGGCGCTTCGACCTGTGGATCGCCGGCCTCGGCGGCGCTTTCCTCGGCCTGTGCTGGATCGCCCTCGGTTTCGAGGACACCCCGTTCTTCATCACCACCCTGGTGATCGGCCTGGCTCTGCTGGCCGGCGGCCTGTTGCTCGCGGTGAACTACTGGCGCTCCGGCGAGCCCCTCGGCGCTGCCGAGTCGTACTCCTAGGCCGCAGCTGTTTCCTGACGACCCCGTTGGTCGAGTTCGTCGAGACCCCGTGACCAGGCTCAGTGGCTCACCACTATGGCAGTTTTATCGTCGGCCGGAAGGTCGGAGCTGATGGCGGTACGTCGGGCTTCGGTTGTCGGGAGGCCGAGTTGAGGTACAGGAACGCAATGACGCCGAACTGCAGTTCCGCGAGGACCGACGCGAGGGCGGCAGACGCATCAACCGGGGGTTGATCCGGCGGGATGCCGAACGCCAGGAGTATCGAACTCACCACCCCCAAAACACACAGCACCGCGAAGAGAATGCCGAGCCGTCGACTCAGTTTCCGTCGCGCGGTCATCTTCCACCATGGCCGCGGTGGTCGGATTGGTTCACCGCGGCCGCGAAACATCCGAGCGCCCAGAACGAGACCGTAAACCGTGACGACCGACGAGACGAGCGACAGCGCGACTGGGCCGGCCTGGAACAGCTCGAGCGGCCAGGAGACGGCGTATCCAGCGAGGAGGACGCCGACGACCTACAACAGCTTGAACTCCCAGCGGAGAATTCGGTATTCACCCAACCGGCGCATCGCGCTCCCATCCGCAGTATGGCCAGAGTAGACCCGGCACACGGCCACGGAGTGCCCCAATTTCGTCGTCAGCGACGGACGTTTATAAGGATAAAGGCCGGGAAATAGGATCCGATCCCCAATCCCGTCCTTGTAATGTCACTTTTTCCTCTTAAACAGGTGCGGCTCCGACGGGCTCAACCTGCGGTGGGGAGTGCATGGGGAGTGCTGCCCATTCCGCCGAGCAACGCAGGTTCGTTAGGTTGTACATAGTCGGTCGGCCTGAGGGGGTTGGCCCCAAACTACTAATAAGAGGAGCAGTAACTCATGGCGAATATGAACGTAACTTACGGCGAGATGACCGATGCGTCGCGCAGCCTGATCGCAGGCAAGGACGACCTCACCGCCAAGCTGTCGCAGCTGCAGAGCCTGGTCAACAACCTCGTCGCGGGTGGCTTCGTCACCGACGCCGCATCGGGCGCCTTCCACACCTCGTACGAGCAGTTCACCAAGGGCACCACCGAGGCCGTCAACGGCCTGCAGGGCATGTCGGAGTTCCTGACCCGGGCGGCCACCGCCCTGGAGAACGTCGACAGCGAGCTCGCCCGCGGCATCGGCGGCTGATTCCGCATCGTGTGAGTAAAGGCGTGGCCGGTTCCCGGTCACGCCTTTGGTCAATCCGCCGCGTCACGCCGGCAGCACTCATGTCACCCGCCGCGTCACGCCGGCGGCACCCGCGCCACCCGCGGCGTCACGCGCAGCACCCGCGCCACCCGCGGCGTCACGCGCAGCACCCGCACCACCCGCGCGGCACCATCGGCAGCATCCATCACCAGGGAGACCGCATGTACGGCGATATGGCGGCACTCGGCCGGCAATCCGCCGCGCTGCGCACCCTCGCCGACGACACCCGTACCCGCGCCACGACGCTGCGATCCGCCGTGGGAACAACCTGGGTCTCGGCGGCCGCGGCCAGCTTCATCGAGCAGCTCGGTGAGCGTGCCACGAACCTCGACGTGTCCGCCACCTCGCTCGAAGAGGCCGCCGACAGGATCGACGCGCACATCCGCTCGGTCGAAGCGGTGAAAGCGGCCATCGTCGAAGCCGAACAGTGGATCTCGGACCGCTGGAACGACGCGGCCCGCCTGGTGGGAAACACCGTTGAGGTGATCACAGAGGGCGCCGAGAACATCTTCGAGTTCTTCGGCACCGAGGTGCCCCGCGCGCTGGTGAGCGAAGCCGACGAACTCATCCGCACGGTGCGAGAGCTCCCCACCCCGGGCTCGCCCGAGTGGCTCGACCTGGCCGACACCTTCCACCGACGGGGCTGGTAACCATGGCTTTCTCCACCGCGGCGGCCGCCGCCCCGACCACGCCGGCTCGGTTCGGCCTCACCGCCGACCAGCTGCACTTGCTACAGAGCAGCTGCCCGGGCCTCACCCTGCCGGCCGAATTCCACTCCGCCTGGGCCGACGACGTGCCCGAGAGCGAACGTGCCGAACGGATGCTCGTGGCCGAGCTGGGCCTGATCGACCAGGGCCTGCTGCGGCCGGCCCCCGCCGACGCCCAAACCGTCCCCGCCGGAGACGCCCACGCGCCCGGCGCCACCACGCCCGGCGCCACCACGCCCGGCGCCACCACGCCTGGTGCCACCGCACCTGGCGCCCACGCCCCCACCACCTTCCCCGCCCGGGTCCACCCCGCCGTCCTCTCCTTCCTCGGCCTGTTCACCGAACCGGCCCTGCACCTCACCGTGCATTCTTGGGGCGGCGGCCGCACCATCCTGCAGACCGTCGCCGTGCGCGCCGGCTTCGCCGCCTCTCTGGTGCGCGGCCAGCGCCTCGACGACCACGGCACGAACCCGGCCAACGAAGACGCGGTGGAACTCTCCGCGTTCCCCGTCACGGCACTGATCGGCGAGACCCTGCGTTCCCTGGTGCGCCTCGAACCCCAGACCACGCCGGCCGCCCCGCACGGTCGGCCCGCCGCCGTCGTGCTCCCGCTCACCCTGGCGCAGGGCCTGATCGGCGCCATCCGCACCGGCAGCCACGAAATCATTCACGCCGCCGCCCTCGAGGTGGGACTCCCGCAGGCCACCCAGGTGCTCGAAGGTCCCGCGTTCGGCATCGACGCCGGAAACAGCGTCACCGCGATCTCTGTCACCGGCGACACTCTCGCGGTGCACTGGTTCCGCAGCGCCGCCGGCTGGTTCCAGATGAGCGCCGACACCCCGCTGGTGGGCCGCATCGAATCCACCGTCGACTTCGTCGACTCCAGCCGGGTGCGCATCCAGACCACCGGCCCGGCCGCGATCACCGGGCAGGTCACCACTGCCATCGGTGCGCTGCTCGGGGTGCTCCGTGGCTGAGCCCACGTTCACCGTCTCCGGGGGAGCGGGTGGTATCGGCGCCAACCTCGCCGACATGCGCACCGAGTCCGGGCACCTCGCGGCGATGGCCCAGCAGCTCGTGGACCAATCCCTCACCGCAGCCGGAATCGCCGTGGACGGCGACCTGCTGGCCTCCGCCATCCTCTCGCCGATCACCGCCGCGGCCGCCGAACAACAGATCGTCGTCGCCACCGGTCAGATGCTGCTCTTCGCCACCGAGGCCGGCGTCACCGCGGTGTTCCTGGCCGGCGCCGTGGATGCCTACGAGGCCGTTGACCGCAGCCTCTCCCTGCTCGCCGACGCCGCGGTGAACACCACCACCTTCTTCATCGGTGTGATGGCCGTGCCGCTGGCGGTGAGCCTCGCCGCCGTGGCAGCCGCCGATGTGGCCCTGGTCTTCGTGGCCGGGTACGGAGGCGAAGCACTGGAATCGCTCGGCGAGGGCGTCGAGAACGTGCTGGCCCACCCCGGCTCGCTCGCCAATCCGGCCGTCGCGCTCGGGCTGGTGCTGGCCGGTGCGGCGGCGAACTACGACGGCGACGAGGCCCAGCACACCGTGGAGGGCCAGCTCGCCGCCCAGCTCAACCAGCTCAACGAACTGGCGGGGGAGAACGCCTGGGCCGTCGACCTGATCGCCCAGGGCGCCCCGGGGCTGCTCTCCGGTCTCACCCTGCCGCTGACGATGCTGCTCGGCCCGGTCGCCGGCAACGCGCTGCTGGCCAAGTTCACCGGGGTGCCGTGGCCGCCCACCAGCTACGAGCAGGCGGTACAGGCCATCATCGGGGCGGGCAACCAGGGCGGCTTCTTCGACGACGGCCCGCTGCTCACCCGCGACGACCTGATCAACCCGCCCGAGATCATCGGCCCCGATGTCGCTACCCCGACCAGCCTCGAGGGCCTATTCGCCGGGTCCGCGCAGATCGACCAATACGACACCTCCGTCACGGGCGCCGAAAACGCGCTGGCGCGCATCCGCATCACCGAGGTGCCCGGCAACCCGCCGAGCTTCATCGTGCAGGTGCCCAGCACCCAGGTGTGGGACCCGGCCGCCGGCAGCACACCCAACGACGTCACCAGCGACACCCACGCCATGCTGGCCCGGCAGACGGCGCTCTCCAGCGCCGTGGATGCGGCGATGCAAGAGGCCGGCATCACCCGGGACAACCCGGTGATGATCCAGGGCTTCAGCCTGGGCGGCATCGTCGCCGGGCAGATGGCGGCCGACCCGAGCCTGAACTACACCTTCACCCACGTCGTCACCGGCGGATCCCCGGTCGCCAACTTCGACATCCCCAGCGAGGTGCAGGTGCTCTCGCTCGAGTTCGACGAAGACCCGGTCGCCAAGCTCGACGGCCACAACAACCCCGACAGCGCGAACTGGACCACCGTGCAGGCCTCCGCCCCGTCGCTGCCCACCGACACAGGCATCCCGGTCGGTATCGCCGGTGAGCAGGGCGCCCACAACGCCGACCGGTACGCGATCACGGCCGGGGAGGTCGCCGCGTCATCGGACCCGAGCATCACCGCGTTCACCGACTCCGCCGCGGGCTACTTCCCCGCCGCCGGCGCCGAGCTGGCCGTGACCATGAGCACCGACTCCGAAACCCACGTCACCACTACCACCACGACCGACACCGCGACCGGTGAGGTCGTGTCCAGAACCACGGACTACGGAGCGCAACGCCAGCCATGAGTCGACAGCACCGATCGTTCAGAACGCACCGAACGGCACTCGTCGTCGCCGCCGCCCTGACGGCCGCGGTGGCGCTGGGCGGATGCGCCGGCCTCGGCCGGTCCGGCCAGCCCGCGGCCCCGACCTCCCCGACGACCGTCGCCCGCACCACGGCGCAGGTCACCGAAGAACTGAGCCAGCTACCCGGGGTGAGCGCCGCGTTCGTGTCGACCGGGCCGGTGGGGTTGCCCAACCAACTGGAACTGACCGTCGGGCTCAACCTCGAGGCCGGCTACCCGGGCGACGTGCCCGCGCTGCTGGACTACACGCTGGCCCTGGCCTGGTCCGCGACCGCGGACGAGCCCACCACCACGGCGTCCGTGGCGTTCCGGGACGGCGACACGGCCCTTGACCTGGCTCCGGCCGCGGCCGCTCTGGGCTGGACGGGGATCACTGGTCCCATCCTGGATCTGTCCGTGGACGAGATGGCCGAGCGGTACGGCCCCTGGCCCGGCCCCGTGCCGGAGAAGCCCGTCGCGCTGGGCTGAGCGCCCGGTGCCGGGGAAGCCGGCCGCGCTGGGCTGAGCGCCCGGTGCTGGGGAAGCCCGCCGCGCTGGGCTGAGCGCCCGGTGCCGGGGAAGCCGGCCGCGCTGGGCTGAGCGCCCGGTGCTGGGGAAGCCGGCCGCGCTGGGTTGAGCGTCCGGTGCCGGGGAAGCCTGCCGCGTTGGGTTGAGCGCCCGGTGCCGGGGAAGCCTGCCGCGTTGGGTTGAGCGCCCGGTGCCGGGGAAGCCTGCCGCGTTGGGTTGAGCGCCCGGCTCGGTACCATGGCGTAATGACCTGCGCCATCTGCATCCCGGAGCCCCGCGCGTGACGCGCACCACCTCCGCCCCGATCGTCGACCCGTCCGAGCGCCCGCAGCGGGTGCCGCACTCCACGTTCGAGAACGTCGTGGCGCTGTTCATCGGCACCTTCGCCGTCTCCTTCGGGCTGTACCTGCTCAAAGAGGTCGGCGTGGCCACCGGCGGCACCGCCGGCATCGCCCTGCTGGCCAGCTACGCCACCAGCTGGTCGTTCGGCGTGTGGTTCGTGCTGGTCAACCTGCCGTTTTTCGCCCTGGCGATCTGGCGGATGGGCTGGCGCTTCACCGTGAAGACCCTCGCCGCCGTGGTGCTGGTGTCGCTGTTCTCCGAGGTGCACCCGCTGTTGCTGGAGATCCGGCACATCGACCCGATCTACGCCACCCTGCTCGGCAGTCTGTTGGCGGGCATCGGCCTGATCGTTCTGTTCCGTCACCAGGCGAGCCTGGGCGGGGTCAACATCCTGGCCCTGTACCTGCAGAAGAGCCGCGGATGGCGCGCCGGCTACGTGCAGCTCGTGGTGGACGTGCTCATCGTGCTCGCCGCCTTCGCCACGCTGCCCCTGCCGATGGTGCTGCTCTCGGTCGTCGGCGCGGTCATCCTGAACATGATCATCGCCATGAACCACCGCCCCGACCGCTACTTCGGCTGAGCCCTCGAGGTCTCGACAAGCTCGACCAACGAGATGGTCGGGGTCTCGACGAGCTCGACCAACGAGATGGTTGAGCCCGCTCCGCTGGTTGAGCTTGCCGAAACCTAATGACTCCAGGCCCCGCACCGACTAAACTTGACAGCCATGGATGCATCCATCGAGTCGCGGGTCGACCGCGAGGTCGAGGCCTGGTTGCGTTGGGTTCCCCGTTGGCGGCCCGGCACGCACCGGGCACGCTCCAGACTCTGCCAGCAGTGCTTCGGATCCCCGGTGCTGCGCGCCGCGGGCCTGGACACGGATGTGCCGCACGCGGTGCAGCATCCGCTCTCGATGCGCATCAAAACTCTCGTCGACGACGAAGTGGAGACCTACACCGCGCAAAACCTGCCGCTGCTCAACCGGGAGCTGGGCCTGATCGAACTGCGCCGGGCCGCGCAGTCGTACCACCCGCTGGAAGGCTTGGGCCCGGAGTTCGACGGCGTCGACCTCGATGCGCCGCCCACCGAGCTGGATGAGCCCTACCTGTTCACCTTCGAGGAGTTCGCCCCGCCGCCCAGCGCCGACGATCCCGAGCTGGTGCCGCCGCCGCTGAGCATCGAGGAGAAGGCCGCCCTCAAGGTGGAGATGCGCCTGGCCGACGACTACGCCACCCTGGTGGGCAAGCGGGTGTGTGCGGCGTTGCGCGGCCACAAACCGGCCCTGCAGAACGCGGTGGCCACCTTCGTGGAACCGCACGTGCAGGCGCTGCTGGCCGACCTGGGCAGCACGCTGGACCCGCACAGCAGCTGACAGGCATCCGACGATCTCTGCGGGGCAAAGGTGGAGCCCGCCGCCCCAAGTCGCACGTTTATGAGGAGAACGGTCGATTAAGAGGATGCCGTCACCGATCGCGTCCTTTTAATCTCACTTTCTCCTCACAATCGTGCAGCACGGCAGCACGGCAGCACGGCAGCACGGCAGCACGGCAGCACGGCAGCACGGCAGGGCGGCGGGGCTCGGTGTGCACAGGGGGGCGTGCCTGGGAGAGTTTGCACAGCCCAGAACACGGGGGTAAATGAGCGGATGCCAGCGGCGACACTGGGCGCATGGAACTCGGCATCTGGCTCAATCAGCACGGCGGGATCGCGCACTCGCAACAGGTCCTCCGTGCGGGCTTCACCCGGTTCGCGATCAGGCAGAACGTTGCCGGAGGCGTGTGCGTCCGCATCCGGCGCGATTGGTTGGCACTGCCGACAGCGCCCGGGGACCTGCGGGCTGCAGCGGCGCTCGGCGGGCGGGTAGCGTGCCTCAGCGTGGCCAGGCGACTTGAGCTGTGGCACCTCCCCGACGGGATGAACCACGTCAGCATGCGGAGGAACGGGGCGGTTCCGGCATCCGACACCCTGCGGGTGCATTGGAGCGCCGGACCGGTGCCGGTTGCCCGGTTCGCCTTGGTGGAACCGATCGAGAACGCCCTCGTGCACATCGCTCAGTGCCAGCCCTTCGAAAATGCTCTGGTCGTCTGGGACTCCGCCCTTAACAAGAACCTGGTGACCCAGCAGTCGCTCGCGCGTTTGTACGTGCGCGGTGCCGCGGCCCGAGCCGTGCGCGACGTCGCGTCGGGATTGTCAGATTCCGGTCTGGAGACGCTACCGGTGGCACGGCTGGCGTTAGCGGGCATCCGGGTCAGCCAGCAGGTCAAGCTTGAGGGTCACAATGTCGATGGCCTCATCGGAGACCGGCTCGTGCTGCAAAGCGACGGGTTCAGCTTCCACTCCTCGGCCGAGCAGCGGCGGGCAGACATTGCGCACGATCGCCGGCTGGTGCTGCTGGGCTACACGGTCTTGCGCTACGACTACCGGCAGATCCTGTTCGACTGGCCCCGGATCGAGAACGAGATCCTCCGGGCCATGGCCCAAGGTCTGCACCTGTCGCCGGCGCACGAGAGGAGATAGTGAGATTAAGAGGATGCTTTCGCCGATACCGTCCTAGTAATCTCACTATTTCCTATAAACGCGACGAGTGCCCGCTCCGGGTGTCCACGGCAGGCTCGACCAGCGAGGCAACCGAAGTTGAGCGCGCTTGACCCGCACCCCTGGCGGGGTTAGCATTGTCCGGTGTGCGCTTTGTCGTGCGCTTCAGTTATGCCGCTTCGTTGTCTGACATCGGGTTGCACTTCAGACGCCCCGACACTCCACGCAAACAGGGTTTGCTCTCCGAGCGGCCCCCACGGCATACCCACCAGAACGACCGGAAGTAATTCCGTGATGTCCGGCGGGTCCAGATGAACTCGATGAGCACTGAGAAGTGCGATTCGAATGCTTTGACATCAGTCAGCTGTCACCGTGCAGCAAAAACAAGGAGTTATTAGTGCCCACCATTCAGCAGTTGGTGCGAAAGGGACGCAGCCCCAAGGTCACCAAGACCAAGGCTCCCGCCCTGAAGTCCAACCCCCAGCAGCGCGGCGTTTGCACGCGCGTGTACACGACCACCCCGAAGAAGCCGAACTCGGCTCTCCGCAAGGTTGCTCGCGTCAAGCTGTCCAACGGTACCGAGGTCACCGCCTACATCCCCGGTGAAGGCCACAACCTGCAGGAGCACTCGATGGTGCTCGTTCGCGGCGGTCGTGTTAAGGACCTCCCCGGTGTTCGTTACAAGATCGTTCGCGGCGCCCTGGACACCCAGGCAGTCAAGAACCGCAAGCAGGCTCGTAGCCGCTACGGCGCCAAGATGGAGAAGAAGTAATGCCTCGTAAAGGCCCAGCGCCCAAGCGTCCCGTTATCGCTGACCCGGTATACGGCGCCCCCATTGTTAGCCAGCTGGTCAACAAGATCCTCCTCGACGGCAAGAAGGGCCTCGCCGAGCGCATCGTTTACGACGCCCTCGAAGGCGTTGTTGCCAAGAACGGTGCGGATGCTGTTGTCACGCTGAAGAAGGCACTCGACAACGTGCGCCCGACCCTCGAGGTGCGTTCGCGCCGCGTCGGCGGTTCCACCTACCAGGTGCCCGTCGAAGTCAAGCCGCACCGTGCGAACACTCTCGCGCTGCGTTGGTTGACCAGCTACGCCAAGGCGCGGCGCGAGAAGACCATGACCGAGCGTCTCACCAACGAGATCCTCGACGCGTCCAACGGCCTCGGTGCCGCGGTGAAGCGTCGTGAGGACACTCACAAGATGGCTGAAGCGAACAAGGCTTTCGCTCACTACCGCTGGTAGTCGCTACTCGCTGGTCGAGCCTGTCGAGACCTGGTCTCGACAAGCTCGACCCGCGAGGCGGGCTCGTCCCGCAGCTAGCCTGTTCAACCTCATCTTTCACAACACTTCCGGAGGACACCCGTGGCACTTGACGTGCTCACCGACCTGAGCAAGGTCCGCAACATCGGCATCATGGCCCACATCGATGCCGGCAAGACAACTACGACCGAGCGCATCCTTTTTTACACGGGTGTGAACCACAAGATCGGTGAGACGCACGATGGCGCCTCCACGATGGACTGGATGGCGCAGGAGCAGGAACGTGGCATCACGATCACGTCCGCTGCAACGACGTGCTTCTGGGCCGGTAACCAGATCAACATCATCGACACCCCCGGCCACGTGGACTTCACCGTCGAGGTGGAGCGTTCGCTCCGCGTTCTCGATGGCGCAGTCGCCGTGTTCGACGGCAAGGAGGGCGTTGAGCCCCAGTCCGAGACCGTCTGGCGCCAGGCCGACAAGTACGACGTGCCCCGCATTTGCTTCGTCAACAAGATGGACAAGCTCGGCGCCGACTTCTACTACACCGTCGACACCATCGTGAAGCGCCTCGGCGCCAAGCCGCTGGTCATCCAGCTGCCCATCGGTGAAGAGTCGAACTTCGAAGGGGTCGTTGACCTCGTCGAGATGCGTGCGCTGACCTGGCGCGGCGACTCCAAGGGTGACGTTGAGATGGGCGCCAAGTACGCCATCGAGCCGATCCCCGAAGACCTCGTTGAGAAGGCTGCTGAATACCGCAAGCTGCTCCTCGAGACCGTCGCCGAGACCGATGACGACCTCATGGAGAAGTACTTCTCCGGCGAAGAGCTCACCGTTTCCGAGATCAAGCACGCGATCCGCAAGCTCACGGTCGCCAGCGAGATCTACCCGGTGCTCTGCGGTTCCGCGTTCAAGAACCGTGGTGTGCAGCCGATGCTGGATGCCGTTGTCGACTACCTGCCGACGCCGCTCGACGTTCCCGCCATCGAGGCGCACGACGCTCGCGACGAAGAAAAGGTTGTCATGCTGCACCCGAACGCCGACGAGCCGTTCGCGGCCCTGGCGTTCAAGGTTGCGGTGCACCCGTTCTTCGGTCGTCTCACCTACATCCGGGTGTACTCCGGTCGTATCGACTCCGGTGCCCAGATCATCAACTCCACCAAGGGCAAGAAGGAGCGCATCGGGAAGATCTTTCAGATGCACGCCAACAAGGAGAACCCGGTCGGTTTCGTTACCGCCGGTCACATCTACGCGGTCATCGGCCTCAAGGACACGACCACCGGCGACACCCTGAGCGACCCTGCCCAGCAGGTCGTTCTCGAGTCGATGACGTTCCCCGACCCGGTTATCGAAGTTGCCATCGAGCCGAAGACCAAGCAGGACCAGGAAAAGCTGGGTCTCGCGATCCAGAAGCTGGCCGAAGAAGACCCCACTTTCCGTACCGAGCACAACCAGGAAACTGGTCAGACGGTCATCAAGGGAATGGGCGAGCTTCACCTGGACATCCTCGTCGACCGCATGAAGCGTGAATTCAACGTTGAGGCGAACGTCGGCAAGCCCCAGGTTGCGTACCGCGAGACGATCAAGAAGGCCGTCGAGCGTCACGACTACACGCACAAGAAGCAGACCGGTGGATCCGGCCAGTTCGCGAAGATTCAGTTCGCGATCGAGCCGCTTGAAATCACTGCCGACAAGTCGTACGAGTTCGTGAACAAGGTCACCGGTGGCCGTATCCCGCGTGAGTACATCCCTTCGGTTGACGCCGGAATCCAGGATGCCCTCCACGTGGGTGTGCTCGCCGGGTACCCGATGGTCGGCGTCAAGGCAAGCCTGCTTGACGGTGCCGCTCACGACGTCGACTCCTCGGAGATGGCGTTCAAGATTGCCGGTTCGATGGGCTTCAAGGAAGCCGTTCGGAAGGCACAGCCGGTTCTTCTTGAGCCGTTGATGGCCGTCGAGGTGCGTACCCCTGAGGAATACATGGGTGACGTCATCGGAGACCTCAACTCTCGCCGTGGCCAGATCCAGACCATGGAGGACGCACAGGGCGTGAAGGTTATCCGCGCACACGTTCCGCTGTCGGAGATGTTCGGTTACATCGGCGACCTGAGGTCCAAGACCTCGGGCCGCGCGGTGTACTCGATGACTTTCGAGAGCTACCAGGAGGTCCCGAAGGCTGTTGCCGACGAGATCATCCAGAAGAACAAGGGCGAATAACCCACCGGCCTTCGGGCCGAATCGCTTAGGCCTCCTGGCCCGAGTAACATAAGTACACAAATCCAGCAGTTCCACCGGGCGTAAACCAACGTCCGGTGGAGCCGAGAGTCCTGAGGAGGACCCACAGTGGCCAAGGCCAAGTTCGAGCGGACCAAGCCGCACGTAAACATCGGAACGATCGGTCACGTTGACCACGGAAAGACCACGCTGACGGCAGCGATCTCGAAGGTCCTCGCCGACACGTTCCCTTCCAAGACCAACGTTCAGCGCGACTTCGCGTCGATCGACTCCGCTCCCGAAGAGCGCCAGCGCGGCATCACGATCAACATCTCGCATGTTGAGTACGAGACCGAGAAGCGTCACTACGCACACGTTGACGCTCCGGGCCACGCTGACTACATCAAGAACATGATCACCGGTGCTGCTCAGATGGACGGCGCGATCCTCGTGGTTGCCGCTACTGACGGCCCGATGGCTCAGACCCGTGAGCACGTTCTTCTCGCCAAGCAGGTCGGCGTGCCGTCCCTGCTCGTCGCGCTGAACAAGTCCGACGCGGTCGACGACGAAGAGATCCTTGAGCTCGTTGAGCTCGAGGTTCGCGAACTGCTCTCCAGCCAGGGCTTCGATGGCGACAACGCCCCCGTCGTTCAGGTTTCCGCCCTCAAGGCGCTCGAGGGTGACCCCAAGTGGGTTGCCAAGATCCTCGAGCTCATGCAGGCAGTGGATGACTACTTCCCGGAGCCCGTCCGCGACAAGGACAAGCCCTTCCTGATGCCGATCGAGGACGTCTTCACGATCACCGGTCGTGGAACCGTCGTCACCGGCCGCGCCGAGCGTGGAACCCTCAAGATCAACTCCGAGGTCGAGGTTGTCGGCATCCGCCCGACCATCAAGACCACGGTCACTGGTATCGAGATGTTCCACAAGCAGCTCGACGAGGCATGGGCCGGCGAGAACTGTGGTCTTCTTCTTCGTGGCACCAAGCGCGAAGACGTTGAGCGCGGCCAGGTTGTCGTCAAGCCGGGTTCGGTTACGCCGCACACCGACTTCGAGGGCACCGCGTACATCCTGTCAAAGGATGAGGGTGGGCGTCACAACCCGTTCTACGCGAACTACCGCCCGCAGTTCTACTTCCGCACCACCGACGTCACCGGCGTCATCACGCTGCCCGAGGGCACCGAGATGGTCATGCCCGGCGACACGGTTGAAATGACCGTCGCGCTGATCCAGCCGATCGCCATGGAAGAGGGCCTCGGCTTTGCTATCCGTGAAGGTGGCCGCACCGTCGGCGCCGGAACCGTCATCAAGGTTCTCAAGTAATTCAGTATGACGTTGATCGAGCTTGTCGAGATCATCGGGCCTAGCGCTCGCTGATCGAGCTTGTCGAGATCAAAAGGGTCGGTCCTTCGGGACCGGCCCTTTTGTCGTCCCCCCCATCGTCGGTCGAGCCCGTCCGCTGGTCGAGCGCGTCCGCTGGTCGAGCGCGTCTCGCTGGTCGAGCTTGTCGAGACCCCGCTGGTCGTGCGCGTCCGTAGCTCGCGCGCGTCTCGCTGGTCGAGCTTGTCGAGACCCCGCGACCCGACCCGCTGGTCGTGCCCACCTCGCTGGTCGAGCTTGTCGAGACCCCGCGACCCGAACTACCCTCGTAACCACAGTCCTTCAGATCGGAGACCCTCATGAACCTCAATGACATCACCCGCAAGGCCCAGGACTTCCTCAAGAGCGACAAGGGCGAGGAGATCTCCGACAAGGTACTCGACGGCGGAGCTGCCGTCGCGAACAAGGTCACCGGCAACAAGCACGCCGACAAGATCCAGAACGCCCGGGACACCGCCGACAAGCACCTCGGCCGTGACGACCGCAAGGCCGACCCCGACCCCAGGTAACCTCGCTAGATACCCTGCGCCCCGGTCACCACAGTGTCGTCGTGAGCGGCGGCCAGTCCTCGGTGCCGGAGAAACGCTGCACGCGTTCCACGATCACCCGGTCGAACTGACCTGCCTGCCCGTACTCCTGGTGGTCTGCCATGGTCACGTCCTCGAAGAAGTTGCCCAGCTGACTCGGGATCTGCTTGAGCAGGAACGAGTCGCCGAGGATCAGGGTCTTGCCGGGCACCAGCGCGCTCGTCGTCGACGTTGACGTGAAGTGGAACTGGTCGGTGCCCGTGGGGCCCACGGTCATTTCGGCGTCGGTGATGACGTCCGGGCGCAGGAACGAGGCCGTGGTGCGCTGATCGATGTCGGTCACGCCCATGAGCATGTTCAGGTCGCCGGTGAACGCAATCCCGTCGCTGATAACCGGGTCCTCAAGGTCGTTGAGGAGGCCGGCCGGAGCCTGCCCGTCGGCGACCAGGCGCTCCATTAGTGCGTGCGACATGGCCAGTGAGCCCGCGGTGTTCCAATGGGTGTCGTTCCGCATGTAGGCACCGCCGGGCTGCTGGTCGAGCTCCGCGACCGGGTTCCACAGTGTAATGAGCGGCAGCTGCGCCTCGGACTCCCACGTTTCGAATTGGCCGCGCACGAAGTCGCTGCAGCGCAACAGCCCGGGCGAAATGGCGTCCACCTCGGAGCGGCGGATGGACGACTTGTCGGGGGCGACCATGAAGAGCACGTACTTGCCTGCGGCGTCCATCGCGGTGTAGTCCGCCACCAGGCCGGCCTTGACGGCGTCCATGCTGGCCCCAGTCTCGCGGCACGGCCGGGTGAGGTCCTCGGTGTAGAAGGGCTGCCTGTCGCCGCCTACCAGCACACCCGCCGTGGGGCTGCGTCCGAGCAGATGCACCGACACCTCGCCCAGGGCCGCCGACACACCCACCTGCGCGCCGACACGGTCCCGCAAGGCCACGTCGATCTCCTGGTAGGTGGCCTTGTCGACCATCGCCTCGGGGGAGAGGGTCGGGAAGTCCAGGGGATCTCGGTTCTGCGCGCCGGGGGCGTCGCCGGGCACCAGCCAGATCGCCAGCAACCCCAGGCTGAACACACCGATCAGGGCAGACAGTGCCCACCGGTGCCAGCCGCGCAGGGTGTCATGGTCACCGGGGGAGGTGTCGTCGTTGATCACGGGTGCCGCCTTAGAACTGGAAGTACAGGAAGGGACTGAAATCGGACTGCAGCACCATTGCCAACGTCACGATGAGGGCGAGCGGCACCAGGAGCAGCGCCGTCCTCCAACGGAAGGCGTTCAACGTGTCCGGTGCGGACCGGCCGAAGACGGTTTCAAACCCGGTGCGTTGTGACGGCATGCAGAAGCTCAGAGCGCCGACGACGAGCGCGGTGATCGTGAACGGTGTCAAAGTGACGAACAGAACCGGTGAGACGAAGTCCCACGGCCCGCCGAGCATCGCCTGCCAGATGTCCACGGTGGGCTGAACCTGCAGAGCCCGGAAGGGCACCCACGTGACGATCACGAACACGAGGGTCAGCACGCGGCGCGGCACGACGGATGCCCGCACGTTGCGCAGTCCGGTAATACGTTCTCCAAGCAGCGCCAGGGAGTGCAGCCCGCCCCAGATCAGGAAGCCGGCCAGGGCGCCGTGCCAGAGGGAGGTGAGGAAGAACACGAGCAGGAGTGCCCCGTACTCCACCCAGACGCCGCGGCGGTTGCCGCCCAGCGGGATGTAGACGTAGTCGCGGAACCACTTCGTGAGGGTGATGTGCCACCGGCGCCAGAAGTCGGTGATGTTGCCCGCGGTGTAGGGCGAGCGGAAGTTCTCGGGAAACCGGAACCCGAACATTTGGGCAAGGCCGATGGCCATGTCGGAGTACCCGCTGAAGTCGAAGTAGATCTGCAACGCGTAGGCCACGGCGCCCAGCCAGGCGCCGGTGCCCGACATCAGGGTGGGATTTGCCGCGTTGTCGAACATCGCGTTGGCGACGACGCCACAGTTGTCCGCGATCAGCACCTTCTTGGCGAGCCCCCAGGTGAACCGGGTGATGCCGTAGCCCATCTGCCTGGCCGTGATGCGTCGCACGGCGGTGATCTGGGCCCCGATTTCGGAGTACCGCACGATGGGGCCGGCGATCTGGTGCGGGAAGACGAACAGGTACAGCAGGTAGGACGGGAAGGACGTGGTGAGCGGCCGTCCCGCCCGGGCGGAATCGATGACGAACGAGAGGGCGTGGAAGGTGAAGAACGAGATGCCCAGCGGCAGCGCCCAGGTGTTGGCGCCTATATTCGTCAAGGTCGACGAGATCCGCGGGATCTCCAGCGTCGCTATCTGAGGCACGTACTTGAACGCCACCAAGGGCACCGCCACGATCAGAAGCGTCACGAACGACGGGATCGAGATCTTCCGAGGTTCCCCGTCAGCGTGGTTCGGACGTTGACGACGCACGAGTCGCCAGGCGATGTAGGCGCCGCCGAAGCTCGACAAGGCGACGAAAAGGATGGCCAGGATGGCGCTGCCGGCGCCCCACAGGAAGAAAAGCACGCTGGCCACCAACAGCCAGGCATTCCTGCCCCGCGATCGCACGGGGATCGCGTGATAAACGAGCAGGGTGACCGGAAGAAAGATGAAGAGAAAGGTCGGACTGGAGAAGACCACGAAGCTGAACCCGCCATTAGGTAACAAGGCACCAAGTGCGGACACCCAGAACGGCACGTTCGCTATGAAGGGCCCAAAGTTTTGGCCCAAATTCAGCCTATGGTCAGCACTTACGCAACCCCGCAGCAACACGGCAAGCGGCACCCCCAGTTCAGGCTGGTGCTACCCAGACCGGGCAACTCGTGACCCGGCGTTGGTCGAGCTCGTCGAGACCTGGCGACCCCGTGCTACCCACTAAAGTTCATCTGAGGGCGCGACACTCGACATGCCCCGTCACCGGGGGAATCATGCTCACGCGCACACTCAGCAACGTCACTGCACCACGTCGCAAGGCCGGCGCTCTTGCCGCTGCGATCGCCCTGACCCTCAGCCTGCTCGCCGGCAGCACCCCTGCGGCGGCAGCAAGCATCCAGCCGCCGGCTCAGGTCCACGCCGTGACCCTGGCGAGCTTCCGTGCGGCCCCGATACCGCGGATCAGCGGCACGCCCCGGGTGGGCCAGGTGCTCAGCGCCACGGCCGGCGCGTGGGCGCCCGCCCCCACGACGCTGACCTACCAGTGGAAGCGGGCCGGAGTCACCATCGCCGGTGCCACCGGCACGACCTATCGGGTACGACCCGGCGACGCGGGAGCTGCGCTCACCGTGACGGTGACGGCCAAGCGTGCGTCGTACCAGCCGGCGGCGCGGCAGTCCGCCGGAACCACACAAGTCACCGGACTGGCCTACCCGAACTGCACCGCCCTTTCTGCGGCGTACCCGTACGGCGTGGCGAAGGCCGGCGTGAAGGTCAATCTCGTCTCTGGACAGGCTCAGGCGCTCAAGGGCCCGCCGTTCTTCTCCACGGCGGTCTACACCTTGAACACGAAGAGCGACCGCGACAAGGACGGCATCGCCTGCGAGCGATGATTTCCTGAAACGGTGGCCACCCCGCCGCCCAAACCCTAGAGTTCAGCCAAGGCCATTGCCCGTGCGCCGGTCGACTCAGGGGGAACGATGAACAACAGTGTGCACTCTTCAGCGGTGCGAAGCCGAGCCAGGCGACGACTCTACGCAACCCTGACCCTGATCGTCGGGCTCAGTCTGGGAGCGGGCGCTCTGCCCGCGTTCGCGGCCGAAAGTGACACCGCGACGATCGTGTCGCAGACCAACGCCGCCCGTGCGAAGAAGGGCCTCCCGGCGTTGAAACGTAACGCCGCCCTGGACACCGTGGCCCAGGCCTGGGCGGTGAAGATGGCCGCCGACGGCTACAAGCACAACCCGAACTACACCGCGCAGTACCCGACGGGGTGGACGATGGCCGCCGAGAATATAGCCCTGGGCTACACCTCAGCGACGGTGGTGCCGGCCTGGCTGGCCTCCCCCGGTCACTACGCCAACATCATGGCCGCCCACACGGATATCGGGGTCGGCTATTTCGTGGCCGCCAACGGGGCCGGCTACTCGGTGCAAAACTTCGCCAAGTACGGAACGCTGACCGCCACGCCCACCCCAACGGTTTCCGGAGCTGCCAGGGTGGGCCAGACTCTCACCGCGACGGCCGGTGCGTGGGCGCCCGCGCCGGTCGTTCTGGCATACCAGTGGAAGCGCGGGGGAGTGGCCATCAGCGGTGCAACCGGCCGAACCTACGCGGTGGTGACCGGCGACCGGGCCACGCCGCTCACGGTGACCGTGACAGGGAAGAAGACCGGCTACACCAGTGTGGCGAAAACGTCCGCGGCCACCGCCCTGGTGGTGGACAACCTCACTGCGACACCCGTCCCGCGCATCACCGGAACAGCGCGGGTCGGGCAAACGCTCACGGCGACCCCCGGCACCTGGTCGCCGGCTCCGGTGACGCTCAGCTACCAGTGGCGACGAGCCGGAGTCGTGATTCCGGGCGCCACGGGTCGTGCTTTCGTCGTTCGGTCCACGGATCTGGGGTCGACGCTGACCGTCACGGTCGTCGGCAAGAAGACCTCGTACGTGTCGGTGGCCAAGCAATCCCCCGCGACGGCGAAGGTCGCCGCCAAATGACTCGCGGTTCAATGAGGCGCGGGGTCGATCTAGGCTCGACGGGACCTCGTCCCTCTGGTCGGTGACCGACCATCAACCTCAACAACATCACCCGTAAGGCGCAGAGGTCCCTCAAGAGCGAGAACAGCGAGGGTATCAGCGACAAGGTGCACGACGGCGACGCGGCCGTGGCGAACAAGGTCACGGTCGACAAGCACGCCGAGAAGCTCCACTAGGCCCGTGGCACGGCAGACGAGCACCTCGGGCGGGACAACGGCGCCAACGGTCCCGACACCACGCTCGGATCCAAATGACCGTGGGTGACCAAGGAACCAACCTCAGCCTGTGCGTCTCCTTATGCGACGGGATCGAGAGCAGAACAGACGTCAGTAGCGGCGAGCGTCCCCATCGCAAGGACATCCCACAGTCGTCGCTTGAGCCCTAGCGTGACTGTTCCGGCTGGCGGCGGAGAGGCGCTACTCGATCGCCTCTGCGAGGGACGGCCAATCGGCGGTACCGCTGGACCGTTCGACGCGTATGTGGGCGACCTGAACCACATGATGGGCGTAAAGGACCTCGACTACAAGTCCACGATTTCTTTCAACCGGCCAGACGTGGCTACGACCGCCACGCAGACCGTGGGCGCCGCGGGCACGACGGAAAATCACTTCGCGTCCAACGTCATCGACAGTTGCTCGGCGCACTGCCGATTTGTTGGGCGCCACGATGAATGCCACGTATTTACCGGCGGCGTCCATCGCGGCCTGGTCGCACGCGAGCCCTGCCTTCACGACGCCCATTTCGTCGGATAAAGAGGATTCGAGTGCTGCCCCGTTGAACGCAGATTGGCGAATCTCTGCTGAATCAGCCGATCTGATGACCTTCCGCAGCTGGCGTTATGGCCAATTCTGATGCCGTTTCTGACCCTTTTCCAGTTGGCGTCATGACATGCGGTCAGGGGCGATCCATCCCTCGGACGACTACTCGAACACAAGTTGATCAAGTTCACCAAGACCATCCCGCTAAACGTCCTCGCGGCATTCATCAGGAAACAAGCGGCCCGCGTTGGAAACGCGCCCGCCAACAAGCCGGCGGCATTCAAGCCAGAATGGTTCGGCTAGAATCTCCGAATCAGGAGAATTCTTGACAGAGAAGAGAATGGGAACCACCTCGGCATGGTTGAACAGGGCGCGACTGTGTTCGTAGGTGCGTATGAACGAGACAATTTTGGTGACCTTCTCTTCCTTCTGCAGACTCAGCACGTCTTGGGACGCGCGGATGGTTTGGCGACTGCGCCTTTCGCGGGCGACATGACCGAGTTGCTCGACCTGCGAATCCCCAGCTACTCCTCCGTTGTGCGCGATCAGCCAATCAAGTCCGTCTGGGTGGTTGGAGGCGAAGTAGGGTCAACGTCCGTCGTGGACGCCTATCGCATGTCTGCGGACGACCAGGAATACCGTGGCTTCGGAAGTCTTCGTAGGCGAGACCGCGTTGCCGAACTGGAGCGAATCTCCGGACTGGCCTGGGATGCATCTCCGTATGTCCCACGCATGTCGGCATTTGAGAACACGTACGGAGCCACCTCGATCATCAATTCGGTTGGGATAAGCGGAATGCGTGGGCTTCGCGGTGATCGCAGCGACGAGACATGGGGTGCGATTCGTGAGGCCAGCTACGTGTCTGTGCGGGATAGCGCATCCAGTGAGTTGTTGACTAAGCACTCTGTTTCTCATGTGTTAGCTCCAGATCTGATCCACAGCATTGGCATCACGCGACCGCTTGAGCGGCCGCGCGAATTGGATCTGGCGCTGGTCCAAGTCAAAGCACATGTGCTCCAATCGCATGGTGCTATTGCATTTGCTGAGGTTCTGGCCAACAGCCCGGCATTGCGGAACTTCCGCATACGTCTTTTTGCGGCTGGTTATGCGCGCGGGCATGATTCGATGGAACTATACGAAGAAGTGGTCGCCGCTTTCCGGAGGATGGCTCCGTCGCGGAGTATTGACATCGCTCAGAGTAAAATGCCACTCGACAAAGTCGACGAAATTGCGCGCTGCGGGCTGTGGATCGGAACGTCGTTGCATGGCTCCATAATCTCGACGGCCTACGACGTGCCTCGGGTCGCCCTTGAACTTGACAAACTGGTGCGCTACACGAGCTCGTGGGGTGAAACGATGCCAGTTGGGGTGCCCATTGGCGACCTCAACGCTGCGGTGGAGACTGCCTTGGCGGAAGCTCGGCGCTCGGTTACATCTGGACGTTCCGCCGAATTGGCGCACTCGGCACAAGCGAGCGCGGTGGGCGCTGCAGCAGTGTTGTTGAACGCCCGCCCCGGGGCTGAGAACCGAACAGAAAGGGCCGCCGCCGCCCGTGAGTTGGATCGTCGGCGGAACTCACTACCGCGGGGATTCTACCGAGAGGTCGACAACTTGCGCAGAGAACTCTCCGCGAGAAGAGTTACACGCCTTTCCTGAGGACTCTCTCGACCGGAGCCACAGAATTCATCCAAGAGGATCCAGACGCCGGAGTCTGCTGCTCATAGGCCAGACCGGAGTCATTTCTTGACAGATTCGCAAAGCACAGGCTCGCTGGGTAACACAGTTGTTCGAGGTGCCCGGGACCTCTTTATCGGACAAGTCGGAAAGCTGGGCATCCACTTCGTAGGTTTAGTGTTGCTTTCGAGGCTCTTGCCTCCGGCCGTTTTCGGTTATATGGCAATCGCCACGACCCTGGTCGGCATTGGTGAGGTCTTTCGGGACCTCGGCTTGTCTTCGGCGAGCATACGAACCGTGAATCTCACCAAAGAACAGAGAGCTGTGCTTTTCTGGTTGAACGTTGCCATCGGCGTCGTGATGATGGTTGTTGTTATCTTCGCCGCGGGAATGCTTGCTTCGGTGTTCAAGATACCTGAACTGGTTCAGGTTCTACCAGCCATTTCACTTGTATTCCTCTTCAACGGAATCGCTGCCCAGTATCGCGCTGATCTGAATCGAATGATGCGATTTCGAGCGATGGCCAGTGTCGATGTGATTGCACCGGCCCTCGGTTTGACTGCGGCAATCGTCTTGGCCTATCTAGGCGCCGGCTACTGGGCGCTCGTCGTTCAGACTGTTGCAATAGCTTTTCTTACCATGATCATCTCTATTTTCCTCTGTGGTTGGCTTCCAGGCCTACCCCGACGGAAGACTGGAGTTGGCCGGATCGTCGGGCTCGGCGGGCACATCGCGACGTCTCAGTTGTTCTCTTACGCGGGGAACAACATCGACACGTTGGCGTTGGGATATTTCTCGTCAGCTTTCAATGTTGGCATTTACAGTCGGGCGTTCCAACTAGTCATGGCTCCCTTGAATCAGCTCAAGAGTCCGGCTATCTCGGTTGCGCTACCAGCTCTGTCAAGGATCGCAGACGAGCGTGAACGGTTCAGTAGGTACCTTCTCCATGGTCAGGCCGTCATTGGCTACACAATATTGCCCGTAGCGGCTTTTATCGCGGCTGCGGCTCAGCCGCTAGTTTCCGTTGCACTTGGAGACGAATGGTCATCCGCCGCATCCATTGTGACCATTCTTGCGTTCGGCGGTGCGCTCCAGCAGCTATCGACAGTAGCGAGTTGGATCTTCATCTCCAAAGGTCTAGGTCGTGACCTGCGGAATTACACCTTCGTCTCGCTCGTAATCAAGTGCATCGCTGTGGTGAGCCTGGCATGGGCTGGGCCCGTTGGAGTCGCAATCGGTTACAGCACGGCTGTCCTTCTCGCGTGGCCGCTCGCAATCATTTGGGCGGCGCGACAGGGAGGTATCGACGCGCGTCCGCTGTTAGTTCAAGGGCTGCGAATCGTAATCGTCGCTCTGGGTGCATTCGGTACGGCGTACGGAGTCTGCGCGCTTTCGCTTGTACCGCTCGGCGCAGTCGGTTCGATCCTGCTATCTGGTACCACTCTCTGTATCGTGTATGCGGCTACTATGGCCGTTCCACTTGTCCGTCACGATATGCTGGCGGTCTTCGACACACTGAAGGTTGCCATGAGGCGGAGGGGCTAGATAGCGATCGGTCGATGAGTCATTGCGACCTCGATCCTATGGGTTTACACCTCGCAAGAACTCCTGTCTCGTGCGCGGTGCACGCTCCGGCAATATGATCGGGAATAGCGTGAACGGCAACGATTGGAGCCGTTCAAACCACAAACATGGACGCGGCCGTCGCCAAGTCATTGTGGGGCATGAGGCTCAATCCGTTTGGTTACGTCCCCGTGAGTGGTGTGGTTTCCCGCTCTTGAGTGTTGCTTCGTCAACGTGAAGAGCCACCGTGGGATGGTCAGTGAGAACCGATCAAAGCTACTCACAGAAAGACACAAACCACGATGGCTCTAGACCAGTCTGCCCTGCTCGACCTGCTGGGAGAACTCAAACTCACCGATGTCACCGATCGCATCCGATCCGCGACCGAAAAGCTCTACAGGAACTGATCGATGCGGAAGCGACCGCGTTCATCGGCGCCGCCCCGTTCGAGCGCTCCGGCGACCGCACCACCCACCGCAACGGCACCCGATCCAGGACGTTGACGACCACCGCCGGCGACCTCGACCTGAAGATCCCGAAGCTCCGTGCCGGGTCGTTCTTCCCTGCCCTGCTCGAGCGGCGCCGACGGGTCGACCAGGCGTTGTTCGCGGTCGTGATGGAGGCCTACGTCCACGGCGTCTCAACCCGCAAAGTCGACGACCTGGTCAAGGCCCTCGGCGCGGACACCGGGATCTCCAAGTCCGAGGTGTCTCGGATTTGCGCGGGCCTGGACGCGGAGGTGGCCGAGTTCCGCGACCGCACCTTGGCCGCCCAGGACTTCCCCTACGTGTTCCTCGATGCCACCTACTGCAAAGCCCGGGTCGGCCACCGGATCGTGTCCCAAGCCATCGTCGTCGCGGTCGGGGTCGCCGCCGACGGCCGCCGGGAAGTACTGGGCTTCGACGTGGGTGACAGCGAGAATGAGGGCTTCTGGACGTCGTTTCTACGGTCGCTCAAGACCCGCGGTCTCGACGGGGTCAAGCTGGTCATGTCTGACGCCCACACCGGGCTCAAGAAGGCCATCAGCACCGTGTTCCAAGGCGCCGGGTGGCAGAGATGCCGAGTCCATTTCATGCGCAACGTCCTCGCCGTGATCCCGAAAGGATCCCAGGACATGGTGGCCTCGATCATCCGCACCATCTTCGCCCAACCCGACCGTGAGCACATCGAGAAGCAGTTCCGCGAGGTCACCACCATGCTCGCCCGGTCACACCCGAAGGTCGCCGCGATGCTCGTCGACGCGCAACCCGACCTGCTCGCCTTCGCCGCGTTCCCGCGGCGGCACTGGCGCCAGATCTGGTCCACTAATCCGTTGGAACGGGTGAACAAGGAGATCAAACGCCGCACCGACGTCGTCGGCGTGTTCCCCAACGCCGCCGCGCTGCTGCGCTTGGCCGGGTCGGTGTTGATCGAGCAGCACGACGAGTGGGAAGCCGGCGAAAGACGCTACTTCTCCGAGGCCTCGATGCTCGAGCTGGCCACCATGAACAATCCCATCGAGGTCATAGACGAGGCGGTGATCCTCCCAGAACTCGCCGCCGCCTAGACTAGAACCACTGACCCGCACGGTGTTGAGAAATTCCACCACTCAGCGGGACGTGACCATCCGTTTTGCCCGGTCACGAAAGCGGTTGGGCAACACGGGCACCAGAGCGATTTCGATCACTGCCTTCAAGGCGGCTATCGATTCCGCTTTCTCGTGGCACGACTAGGTCGGCTTGCGTCCAGACCAAGCCCTACGGTGGAGAGTTGTGTTCCCGCCCGTGCACAGACCGAGCGCTCAATACATCCGACAAGGTCACACGTCAGCGCCAAGCCTGTTGCGTCGGGCGGGATCCACTCGGCGGTCCGTGGTTGCATCAGCCGCGACGGGTAGCAAACCCGGTCGTCCGACCTGGCCGGTCGGTGTCGTCCTTTGGTTAGGGCCGACCCATACCTTTGTAGGTCCAGCCCGCCGCACGCCAAGCGACGGCGTCTAGGGCGTTGCGGCCGTCGATGATCGTGCGGGTCTTCACCAATGTCGCAGCCCACACGGGATCGATGTTGACGAATTCGGGCCACTCGGTGACGAGAACCACCAGCTCCGCGCCCCGCAGAGTGTCCTCGATACTCGTCGCGTAATTCAACTGCGGGTGCTTCGCCTGTGCATTCTCGATGGACTTGGGGTCCGTGGCCAGGACCTCGGCGCCAAGTCCGTGCAACTGCACGGCCACGTCGAGGGCGGGGGAGTCGCGAACGTCGTCAGAGTGCGGTTTGAAGCTCAGGCCCAGCACACCTACCTTGCCGTCGTGCAGGCGGTCGCCCAGGACCGCGGTGGCCAGATCGACGACGTGGGAGCGTCGGCGAAGGTTGATCGCGTCGACTTCCTTGAGGAAGGCCACCGATTCGCCGCGGCCCAGCTCGTCGGCCCGGGCGGTGAAGGCTCGGATGTCTTTGGGCAGGCAGCCGCCGCCGAATCCGACACCGGCGTTCAGAAACCGGCGCCCGATGCGGGCGTCGAAACCGATTGCATCGGCGAGCTGGGTAACGTCTGCGCCCGTGGCCTCGGCAATTTCCGCCATCGCATTGATGAAGCTGATCTTGGTGGCCAGGAACGCGTTCGCGGCGACCTTGACGAGTTCGGCGGTGGCGTAGTCGGTGACCACCAGCGGGGTCTCCGCCGCGATGGCGGCCGCGTAGACCTCGTTGAGCAGAGCGACGGAGCGCTCGCCGGCCGCGCCCGGTGCGACGCCGTAGACAAGGCGGTCGGGGCTGATGGTGTCCTGCACGGCGAACCCCTCGCGCAGGAACTCAGGGTTCCAGACGAGAGAAGCTCCGCTTCCGGATTCCGTGATCAGGTCGGCCAGCCGTGAAGCAGTGCCAACAGGAACGGTGCTCTTTCCCACGACCAGGTCGCCTGCGGCCAGGTGGGGGATTAGTCCGGTGATGGCGGCATCCACGTAGGTCAGGTCTGCGGCGTGGCTGCCGGCCTTCTGCGGGGTGCCGACTCCGACGAAGTGCACCTTCGCTCCGGCGGCGTCGGCGATGTCGGTGCTGAAGCGCAACCGCCCGGTGGCGGTGGCTTTGGTGAGGATTTCAGAAAGCCCCGGTTCGAAGAACGGGGGTTTGCCTTGTGCGAGTTGTGCAATCTTGTTGGCGTCAACATCGATGCCGACGACGTCGTGACCGAGCTCCACCATGGCCGACGCGTGCACCGCCCCGAGGTAGCCGCATCCAATTACCGATAGCTTCACGTGCTGTGTTCCATAGGACTAACACTATTGCCCGTCGAAGCCGCCGTTATCCCCGGAAGCCAACACCGACTCGCGGCTAGAGCCGAGACGCAGGCGGTTCGGATAGGTGGCAGCGTCGTTCACTGTGCATGCCACGTTGGACGCGATAAGGCTCTCGGCATTTTCCTCGACGAGCGGTGGGATGTGAGGAGCCCGCTTTCCGAGAGGTGTGGATGGCACTGCGCCTTACTGGTGCATCTGCTGCGAAGGAGGGCGGCGTCCACTCGGGACGCAGACCAGGAGACAGCGTCGACGCCCGCAACCGCCTCGCTGCCCGACCGCCAAAAGCCAGAAATCAGGCTGACGCGAACAGCGGGAGTATTTACGGTGGTGCATGGTCGGCGATATCTTTCTCTCCTGAGATGGAGGGAAACGAAAATAGCCTGGTCGGTCCCGTGGAATGATCTTCTCGGCTATTGAACCAACCGCCGTCGTCGATCGACGATCGCTCTCAGCGACTCAGCGACTCAGCGACTCAGCGACTCAGTGGCATACAGAGGGTTCAGAGTGATGCCCGGTGTCGAACGCTGACTAAAGCAAAATCGCCTTCGCGGTACCATTGATCAGCCCCTCGTTTGCTGCCTTCCAGCTGAAACCTAGAGTCCGCGACGGATGCTCACCCTTGCCGAGATCGGAACAAGTTCGATAGCGGCTCTAGTTGGAGGTCTCTTTGCGTACTGGTGCAGTCGTGTTGAACTGGAAAGACCCCGCAAGAACTTTGAGGTGCGTGGTCGCCTTGGTTGCCTCACCGTCAGTTGAGCACGTGTTCATCGTCGACAACGAGTCGTCGGGAGAGCTGACCAAAGCACTTGCCGATGCCGGGGTATTGGACGGCGGGGCCTGTTCAGTGACCGAAGTCCCCGAGAATCGCGGATTTGCTGGAGGGGTAAACCTCGGCCTCCGTGATGCACTTGAACAAAGCTTCGAGGCCGTTCTTGTGATAAACAACGATGCTGTTATTGCCGAAGAGTCGATCGCGCTCCTAATCGCCACACTCGAATGCGAACCCAATACGGGTCTGGTCGGTCCTCGCATCGTTCACTCCGATGGCTCGGAGGAATCAGCTGGCGGTTACTTGATCCCCGTCGTCGGCATCACGAGTCATCGGCCGCTGACTCGTGGTGCGCCCGACTTCATTACGTGGGCATGTGTGCTCGTTAGAGCCTCGGCGTTGAACGGAGTCGGTCTGCTGGACGAGAGGTACTTCATGTATTGGGAGGATGTCGATTTCTCACTCAGGCTGCGAGCAGCGAATTGGAACTTCGGGATTTGCGCGGACGCAACGGCCACACATGAAATTTCCACCAACCGCAAGAGCTATCCAATAGCGATTAAGGCGTATCACACCTGGTCCGCGGTCGTATTCGCCAAAAAACACCGCGGCGTCTGGTTAGCGGGAAGCTTGGTCTGGTTGCTAGTCAGCGCTGGGACGAACGTGCTGAGAAGGCGCCCAGGGGCGCTCCGCGGACTCCGGCTCGGTATAAATTTAGCGCGAGAGAACTCATTTCCGGCTTACCTGAGCCAGCTGAGGGTGAGAGATTTTGCGTAATTCAAGGGTGAATCGCAAGGTTCGTCATTCACCTCTAAATTGCCATGCATCCCAGCCTTGTGCGCCCGCATGATTCTCAACCTCTCCGGTGATCAAGAACTTCCTTAGACCCGGGGCTCAACTTAGTGCCGGAAACCCCAGTGCTGTACTTGGCGGCCGCGATGCCTGGATGGCCTTCGATGGCGATTGAGCCGGTTTCTCAAAATAGCCCTCAGTCTCTGAGCAAACATGTGCCATTCAACGTCGTGCCCGCGCGCCCAGTCTTGTGCGGGGAATCGTTGGCGTGCCCTCCGGAAGGGTTAGTCCCCTTCCCTGGACGTCATAGGGAAGAAGTAAGAATCGGTCTGGTATTCACTCTGTGAACGCTTCGCGGGCCGAAGCGATAGCTTGACTGAATACTCCCGTATTCGACTCCACTGTGAACATTCCAAGTGCACGAACACGAGCGTCGTCGCCGAGGGCTTTCCTGACCTGAGGGTCCAAAACCTGTCTCAGGGCTTTCCGAATGGAACGTACAGATCCCGGGCGGATGGTCACACCGTGATTGCCTAGTGCCCAGGGCATGGGCTCGATGTTGCTGACGATGATTGCACGACCCATGATCATCGCATCCACTAGCTTGGCCGGTAGCTGGCCTCTGGCGTATGAAAGGTTCAGGCTAGGGATCACTACGATATCCGCGCCAGCCACTAGGCCCAGTCCCTTTTCCAGTGAGGTGGGGCCCGTCCAGTCTTCCCAAGGTTTGGCGTCTACCGGCGGCGTGTCGGTGATCGTGAGGCGCAGGCCGAATTCCTGCATTTTGGCCACAGCTTTGCGCAGATGAGAGACGCCCTTGTGCTGTCGGTTTGAGCCGACAAATGCAATTGTCGGCTGAGATCTGACGTGAGGTGCGCCAATTCCGGGATCGAGGCGGATGTGCGGCACGATGGTGCCGCCATATCGCGCCTGCAGAACGGGATTGCTCACGATGACGGGCACAGATCGAGCGGCCGCGCGCAGGCGTTTTGCTGTTGCGAGCGCCCGAGGCCGGACGATTTGCTTGGCGATTCTGCGATGCGGCCGGCTCCACGACAAATGTGCGTCCAGATCGGGATCGTCCACATCAAGCAGGAGAGGAATTCTGAGCCGGGTGCTCAGCTCAAGGGCAATCCCGAACGAACTCTGAACGGGCTTAACGGCGAGGATCAGGTCGGCATTCAGAATCAATGCCGACCTGTCCAGTTCCGAGTGCGGGATGACGACGCAGTCTTGCGCAAATGCGGTGTCACTTAGCGGCGCCCATACGCTGACGCCCCGGGTCGACACGACAGTCACATGCCAATCCAGCTGTTTTGCGAGTAGCCATAGGCAGTAAGTACGTCCCACGGAGTTCGCGGACACATCGGGCGTAAAGAGCACAATATTCAAGGCTGGGACTTCCTCTATCTTGGGTACCGCAGGAATTTTTCGATCATGACGGACTTTTGGACCGCCCAGTGGGGAATCTATGCACTCGCTCGGTCCGAACGGCACCATGGGAACGGTCCCCCGGCTCGGAGGAAGAGACGCTCGTGTGCGGCGGCCTGTCTGACTACACACGGCGCCAAACAAGTGTCTGTCCTCCTGCTGATCGTGACGACAAGCCGAAGGATCTGACCGTAGATCTTCTCACACCCGACGAATTCAACTGCACCAGAAGAGAGACTGACAAGGCCAACCGTCCCGCTCGGCATCAGTAGCGAGGGCGGATGCCGGGGTAGAGCAAGAAGTGGGCGGTTAGTCGCTAAGGGCGACTGCGGGATTCGCGCCAAGGGGGCTTGCTCCGTGCTGGCCGCTTTCCAGCGCGGCCGGATCCAAGGGCACATCGGGCTTCGTCGTGGCGGCGAAGCCGACAGCGCCGAGAAGAATGCCGGTCATCGCATGCCATGCCATTACGTCGAAAAAGAAATAGAACGCGACAAGAGCAGTGAGGACGGAACGCGTCGCGAGATCTGCGCGCTTTACCGCCAGGACGAGGATCGACACGAGCAACAAAAGTCCCACAAGCCCTGAGACGATCATTTGGGTAATGAGGGCATTGTCGATCGTCTCTAGGCCCCCCGTGCTAAGGATTCCTTCGTCGAATAGAATCGGCGCAGAATTGTATCCGGAACCGAAAAGCAGCCTGAGCAACGGAAGGTCCCGTAGCCCCCAGGCTGTGTCGATGACCGCGCCACGGTGTAGCAAGGAGAAGTCACCGATCAAGACGGATCGGATGAGGAACGCAACGCCAGCTGCGCCTACGATCAGAGTCGCGACGACTGCCAGCCTGACCCCGGGCAGCTTCTTCTTGTGAAGATGAGCGCTGACTACAAGAGACACGCACCATGTTGCCAAGCCGACCGCGAGAGCGGCGGCGGCGGATCTGGTGCCGGATAGGATGATCCCCGTGGTCAGGAGGACGACCACTGACAGCACCCAGAGTCGGCCTCGGATGACCCCGGACAGCAGCGCCACGAAGAGGCCAACAACCAGGAATGCCGCAAAGGGGATCGGATAGCCGAGGGTGCCTTGAGCACGATTCGTCCAGTCGCCCAAGATCAAGTTGTCGCGAAGAATGTACCTCTGTTCGGCCGCGCTGCCGGTGATTAACTCGCGGACAAACTCGACCTTGACGAGAGACTCCAAGATCGCAAGGACAGCTTCGGCGCATGCGGCTACGACAAACGCCACCGCGACCCGGCGTCGCTGATCGCGTTTGATGTTCGCAGCGCTAAGGAAGACCAATACCCACATCGCGCCGATCCCGAAGGATTTCGCAGTGGTGTTCAAGTCCGACTGAACCACGGTTGGCAACACGAGCATGAGGCTCAGCAAGGCAACCAGAATCGAAGACTTCGGCAGCCGGAGTTCCCGCACATTTAGGAGGAGAGCGAGGAAAAGAAGGCCAGACACCCAAATCGGTGCGGTTGTGCTCAAGAGGTTCGGCGCGAGAACCGACCGGGAGATGAGTAGGAGCCCAAGTGACACAACAAGAGCGGAAGTCAAACTCAACTGTCGATTATGTAGGACAGCAGCCACGCCAAGGAGTAGGAGCGGCAAGGTTGCGATAGTGCTCGAGAGATTGTCATCAATTATGTTTGCGCTGGCCACGGCGGTTATGGAGATCATCGTCCATAGTGCGACCTTCATGAATGGCGAAAGGCCGAAGCGAGTGTTGGGTTGCCAGTGTTTCCCGCGGGGGTCGCCCCTGTGCGCCATGCTCAACTGCAGACCACGCTCGCCAAGTTGGCGCACGTGATGGAATTTCCAAGTGCGAAGGCGCTCTCTGCGCTTCGATGAGCGAGCATTCTAATTGACGCAATGTTCACTGATTACGCGGTCCCCTGAGTTGATATCTGATTTCAAGAACCCTAACCCAGGCGGGTCAAGGGTAGAGCCATTGATCGGCTTCGAGCCGGCCATCGAGCTGTGGCAGGTCTTGGGCGACCCGCGAAGGCAATCGGCCAGACTCAAGTGCGCGGATTATTGCGTCAGTTAGGTCGGCGTTAGGTGCGTCGGGCGCCAAGACCTGGTGGCCATGATCAGTAAGCCAGCGCGAGATCCCCGTCTCCGAGCTGGCTACGATCTCAAGCCCGAAGCCGAGGCCCTCCAAAATTGGAAGCCCGATTTGTTCTTTCCACAGCGGGGAGGGCTGGGACAGCATGAACAGCGCCCTGGACTTTGACAAACGGTCCCTGATGATCGATCGGGGCGGATCCACCTCGAAGGTCACTGTGGATCGTTGCGACGCCCAGTCGGTCACCTTCGCCTCGAGCGGGCCTTTACCGAGGATCAGAAGCTCGGCGTCCGGTATCCGCTCGACGACTGTGTCCCACACCGTCATGAGCTTGGTGATGCCCTTCCGGGAATCCAGGGCACCGAGGAACAAGAGCTGAATCGACGGCCGGTCATCTTGAATGCGGGCTTCCCTCGTGGGCAAGCCCCAGATTAGCGTGTGGGTTGGTGACGTCCGGGCGAGTCGGGTGGCTCCTAACAACGCAGAGTAGTTGTCGGCAGCTGCTTGGGTACCGAATACCACTCGGTCGATCCGGTTGAAGCAAAAGCCGACCAGTGATTTCACGAGCGGACGAAAAATCGCCTCAGGCAGATGGGTTTTGGCTGCGAGTTTCGCAGGTAGGTCTGCGTTCTCGATCGCGTAAGTCACCAAGCGGGTTGGTTCGCCCCGGCCGAGCGCGGACAGGTGGGACGCTAGAGTGATTGCCAGGTTCTGGGGTAGCGCGCTGGGCGTGTAAGGCTCGGCAAGTTCTAGAACGTCGTACTTCTTTCGTAGCACATCACTCAGAACCTGACTGAAGCGGACGTGGTGAACGTATGGGAGCTTTGACGCCAGCGTCTCGTCGAAGTCATACATCGGTTTGAAGTACAAAAAATCGCCGGGTGTGAAGGTTGAGAGGCGTTCCAAATGAACGGAGCGCGCGCCCCGGTAGTAGCGGGCCAGCGACAGCTTGTGCTGCGCCCTAAGGGGGTGCTTTGACATCGAGATTGACACCTTCGCGCGGTTGCATGAAATGGGAACGATCGGATCCCGCAGTGAGCGGCGGGGACCGAAGCGCCGCGCTGATCTTGCGTTCCTGTAAGCGGCGCAATGCAAAACCACACTGCGCATTCAGCCACGACCAGTCGTTCCCCCAAGGCGATTCTAGCGACTTTCGTATTGGTGCTTGGGTAGCGGAGTCGAGAGAGGCCGTAGCCCTCCTTCGGCCTCGGTTACGCTGAGCAGTGGCGAAGTCGTTGACGACGCTGGCCAGATGAATTGACTGGGATCACCGCGCGCGCAACGCTTTGCAGGTGATTGAGATTGGGGCGATATTGCGGAACGTAATTGTTGACGAGCGCTGGGGTGGGGAACATGGCATCGGTCGGTTCTCAACCGAGGTTATCGCCCGGCTAGAAGTACCGTGGCGTGCGCTCGGCGGAAACGGGTCTCCGACGTCGATCTTGGACGTTTTCGGTGCTCGACGCGCGAAGCTGCCCTCATCTGCAGTTTTGTATAGCCCTGGCTTCAACGCCGGTGTGACGCTCGCGCGCCAGGTCCTGACGATTCATGACCTGATTCACCTGCAGATCCCTTCGGAGAATTCATTGGCAAAAAGGATTTACTACAACCAGATTGTGAAGAGGGCCATTAAGCGAGCCGGCGTGGTCATGACGGTGTCTGCGACATCGGCTCGCGCGATAGCGGAGTGGGTCGATGCGCCCGGCGTCGAAATCGTCATCGTGGGTTGTGGGAGGTCGGAAGCCTTCGCGATGGACGGACCAGCAGCGCCGTTCGACCGAGCGACGTTCCTCTATGTAGGCAACCTGAAGCCTCACAAGAACATCGAAGTCCTGTTCGCCGCGCTTGAGCTTCGCCAGGATTACAGCCTAATTGTGGTCACGTCGGATGTCGAGCAGGCCGAAGCGGCGGTGGCGACAGCCGGTCTGGCCGATCAGGTGAGCATCCGAACCGGCGTCAGCGACGACGAGCTCGCTTCGCTGTACCGGGGGGCGGCCGGTGCTTTGCAGCCGTCTGTTCTCGAGGGTTTCGGACTCCCGGTGCTCGAGGCAATGGCCTGTGGAACCAGGGTTGCCTCGTGGTTGGGTTGTGAAAGCGTGCAGGAAATTCGTGGAGACACAGGGGTCACCGTCCAGTCCGCCACAAGCGCGGAGGAATGGGGCAGAGCAATGGACACTCTGTTGAAACAATCGGCCGCCGGACCACTCGTGATGCCTGCCGCGTGGAACGAACGGTATAGCTGGGATGGTGTGGGGGAGAGGGTCTCCGCGGCCATTGGGCGCGCCTGACACTACGCCTCGCGGCACTGAAATACACACGCCAATGGAGGGCCGCGCACCTGCGCAGGCCCTCCTTCGTATCCCCTCTATCAGCTAGCTAGCCGCCTGCATGTCCGAGACGTCGCCTTCGATGAAGCGCGGCTGACCAGTCATTTCGACGGTGATGCGCCCGTCCACGGGCTTGACGACGCTGGTCGCGCCGAACTGATCGGTGACCGAGATGTCAGTGTCGGCCGCGTAGGTAAGGGTCTTGACTGTTGTAGCCCAGGCGACCCGGGTCGCTTCCGCACCGGTGCCGAAGACGTACGAGTACACCGAAGTGTCTGCCAGCTCGTCGCGTGACGTGTATGGCTTGCCTGCGATCTCCCGGATCAGAACCGCCTGGGCGACGGCGGACGGCTTAGGCGCGAACAGGGGTACCTCTTCGGTCACCTGGCGAACCAACCCGAAGTTGCCCTCGTGGTGGGTGAGGTCGGTTTCGTCGTTGACCAGGTCGTACCAATAGAAGCGCTCGACTCCGTTAGCCAACGAAATGGCCTGTGCTCGAACCAGGTTGTCGGCCTGCTCTTGTTCCGTGTACCCGGCGGTCGACCAGCCCAATTCCGTGATCCATATCGGCTTAGCGACGCCGTCGTTGTATTCCTTCATCTTGGCGACCTGGTTCTGAAGCGACGCTTCGAGGAACTCCGGCCCGATTCCGGGCGAGTAGTCGTATGGGTGCCAGCTAACCGCGTCCAGGTAGTCGAGGCCGCCGGCCTTGTACAGCTCCGTCAGGAAGATGTCGTCAGTGCGGGCAATGGATGGCCCAATAATGAGGGTTTCCGGGTGATCCGCTTTTACTCGCTCGGCCGTGGCCTTGAGCATGGGCATATAGCAGGTCGCAGTCGGTCCACACGCGCCCTTGTTCATTGGCGGGTTGTTGAACTCGTTGTAGACCTCAACCGAGGCGGAGCCATAATGCGCCACTACGGCGTTGGTGTAAGCGGCGTAGGCGGCGAGTCCCTCCGGGGTGCTCGGTGTCTTACCGCCGTCGTAGAGCTTATTGTTGTACACGCTGAGGGGAAGCATCTCCACGCCATGATCGGCGTAGTCCTGAATCATCCCGTCTTCAAGCGCCGGGAACACGTACTCTCCGGGGCTGACCTCCGTTGTGCGCCATCGCGCGTCGGTCCGCATGTGCGAGAAGCCGATCTCGCCCGCGACCTGACCGGAATTGACGAACGGCTGGGACAGATGAACGCCGACGCCGAATCGGTCGTCCGTTTCAGGATGATTCTCGGCGAACGGGTCAACCACGGCCAGCGAGGTCTGAATATTGTCCGACCCGTTGTCGTTGTTGACGATATCGATCGAGTAGTAACCGGGATCCAAGTCCTGCAAAGAAACCACGGCCAGACCGGGCTGAAGGTCGAGCTCACCAGTGGTGACAGTCGTGCCTGTCTCGTCGGTAATCGTCCAGGATGCACCTGGTACGCGCCAGGACACTCCTAGGGTCGCTTCACGACCCGACGTCAGCATCAGCGAGTCGTTGGTGATGCGGGGGTTGTCTGCGGCGAAGGACTCGAATGAGGCGTTGACAAGCAGATTGTCAGCAGCGCCAGCGGCAGTCATGGTGAGCTGATCGATAGAGATGTCCGTGGTCGGACCAACCGTTAGGAAGCTGACGGGTAGCGATGTCTCGGCGGCCCCTGTCGTGTAGGCCCAGGTTTGTTCGTCCCACGCGGTGGTCGTGCTGGCGAAGTCGTAGCGTTCTTGACCCTCAGACCCCATGACGACGGCAACCTGCGGCTTCGCCGCGGTCTCGGACATGCTCTTGATAGCTGCCGTGAAGGTGTATTTGGTGGCCGGAGCGACAGCGACGACCTGGCTCAGCGCGCGGCGGGTTTGGTTGTCAGCTGGATTCGCACTTGATAGGCGCAGCGTGATGGCACCGTCGGTCGGATCGCCGGCCTCGGCGGTGAAGGTGGAGGCTGTGTCCTCCTCATTGTCCTGAGACCAGCCCTCAAAGGACGCCGTTGCATCCGCGGTCGGCGGCACTACCCGTGCAGGAATGGGCGTCGGTGTCGGAACGGCGCTCTCCGAGGGAGACGGGGGGAGTGCTCCCGATTCAGACGGCGCGGGGGCGGCGGTGAGGGTGAACGCTGTTGCTCCGCCGGCGAGGGCGACAACCACGGCGGCGCCGGTGATGATGCGCCAGCGAGGTTGGCCGCGAAGTGGATTGCGGATAGTCATTAGTCTCCTGGAAGGGATTGAATCGGAGTGTAGCGAGGCGAGGCGGAAGGGCCCCAGTGGTGGGCCGTGCCGGAAAGACTAGGCGTGAACTTCGGTGTCAACCCATGTGCGCAAGGAAGCACGGAAGACGGACTTGTCGAATTGCCAAGCGCGAGCGATGGCGTCCTCCGGGCGCAAGCCAGCGGCGAGTGCCACGGCTTCCCGGCCGGCCTGGCCGGTGAAGTCGTTCAGATGAACGCCCGTTACCCCGTGGACCACAGATTCGGCGGCGCCGCCGAAGTCGCGTGCGATCACAGGTGTTCCGGTGGCCATCGCCTCCACGGGCATGATGCCGAAGTCCTCGATAGCGGGGAAGACGTAGGCGAGAGCGCGCCGGTAGAGAGCACTCAGCAGTGCGCGTGACGGCTTGAGGACGAAGGTGATCATGCCGGGGTGCTGATCGGCTAGCGCCTGCAGGTCGGGAAGAGACGGTCCGTCGCCGGCCAGAACTACAGCCGTGTCGGACGCGACGCCGAGGGACACCACGAGGTCGAGGCGCTTGTACGGGATGAAGCGGGAGGCGCCCAGGAGGAAGGTGGCGGGGAGCTTGTCGAGGATCTGCTCCTCGTCCTCGGTGAGGTGTGCGGTGGGGTCATCGGCAAAGGCCTGGACATCGACCGGTGGGTGAATGACCACGCTGTCACGGTTCCAACATCCCTGGATCCGTTGGCGAACGAATTCGCTGTTCGCTGCGATGGCTCTGGCCTCTTGCGCACGCTCGCGGTCGAGCCGCTGCAGGGGCATCCGGGCTGCTTTGGCCAGAACATTATTGCCGCGGGCGTCTAGCTCGGGCGTCCAGATGTACCGCGCGGGCGTGTGCGCGTAGACGAGTTTGGGGGCGGCACGGGCCGGGCCGGCGAACCGGGCGTGATGGGAGAAAAGATGCGAGCTGCAGAGGATCCAGTCGGCTTCATTGCGGCCCAGATGACGCCAGGTCGTCGGCATGAACGGCAGAGCAAGTGCCTTGGACTTGCGCAACGGCGTGCGGGCCAGCCAGGTCTCCGCGACGCTGAGATCAGTGAACCGTTGGGGGGCGTCATTCCAAAGCGATTGCAGCTGGGCATCTGGAAACGTCGCGACGATCTCCTCGACGACATTTTCAGAGCCCCCACGTTTGGCTAACCATTCGTGAACGACGATGCCTGTCATTGTGCTGATCCCCCGGAAGTGTCTTGGCCGCCTTGGTGTCTAAGGAACCATCTGAATCAGCCTACGTTATAGAGACCGGAGTGCCGGGCGCTGCCAATTGACCGGCTGGGGATTGGCGGGCGCCCCATCTACGATGGCGGAATGGAGCAGAAGACGATGACGGACAAAGGCCCGCCGAGAAGCAGAGTACGGCAGCAACTGGGTCTGGGCCTGGTTCTGGCGTACGGGCTGGTTGTCGTCTTGGCGACGATGTGGCCCACACCTCTGGACCAGGGCTTCGCATCGTCGATCAACCGGGTTCTCACGGTGTTGCACCGAAACGGAATCCCCGAGTGGTTCGGGTACTCCAAACTCGAGTTCACCGCGAATATCTTCATGTTCATTCCGCTCGGATTCCTGGTGAGCATGTTGCTGCCAGTCCGGGTGTGGTGGTTGGCCCTGCTCATCTGCCCAGGGCTCTCCGTCGCTATCGAGCTGACGCAGGCATACGCCCTGAGTGCGCGGTTCGCCACGGTGTCTGACGTCGCGGCAAATTCCATCGGAGCACTCATCGGCGCGGTATTCGCCGTTCTGCTGCGGGCCGCTGTGTACAACCGCGACGAGAAGATGATAGCCAGGCGACTCTGGGAGATGCGTCTCAGTCTTTAGGAGATGCGTCTCAGTCTTTAATCGGACGTTACCCGCACTGCGGGTCGGTGACCGTGACGTCCGTGGCGTGAATCATCGGCGTACCGCGAACGGCGACTGGACCGAGATCAGCCGAGTCGACAGTAAAAGTGACGGACACCGTCGTGGACTCGCCGGGGGCAAGGTCCGCCTCGATCGGGGCGACCGGCCTACCGAGATCGGTGGCCCCAGGCTTGATCCTCGTGGAGGCTCCCTGGGCGTCCACCTGCGCCGCCGTCAAAGTCGCACCGACGGGTCCGTAGACAAAGACCTCGGTGCGGAACATGTCCGGTCCAAAATTCTTACTGTTGACATACTCGGGGAGGTCTTCAGCCTCCTCCGTCGTGAGCCGGGAAGTAAGCGTCACGGATGTGGTGATGGTCGTAGAACCGGGAACAGAGCACCTGTCGCTGGTCGTCTGGGTTGCTGTACCAAGGTAGTAATCGATCTTGGAAGCCGATGTGTCGCGGTAGTACACACCCACCACCGTTTCTTCACTGTTGGCAATCGGGAGCGCACCCTGAATTCGGGTGCCGTCCAGTCGACCTTGCGCCTCGGCATCGGAGTTCCACATCATTATGCTGCCGGATTCGATACCGGTGGAAACTGAGCTGAGCATGGTGACGAGGTCGAACTCTCCGCTGGTGACCTTCGTGAGCACGGAGGATGCTGCCGCCTCAAAAAAAGCGTCTGCCTTTGGGGCGTCCTCGTTGTCGGGGTACCGCTTATAGATCCCATTGGTAAGTAGTCCCACGGCGTTTTTGTCCGTCAGCTCATCACCAGAGGCGAGACTTACGGGACCTGTCGCTTTCAGTACGAGCGCCAAAGCAATCGGGTCGACCGAAATCACCCCGTCGACGCTGATGCCCAGATCCCGCTCCCAGAAAGCGCTAATCGTCTTGGCCGCGGTCGGGAAGTCGGGACGGCTCGTGGAAGTGTTGATGTGGTCAATGAGGAAGCTGCTGTATAGGTCCAGGGCGCTCTGGTCGACCCCAACATCCACGGGATCTCCTTCAACGAAATCCCCGCTATTCGCCTGGGCGGTGACACTGATTGCCCCGTTTTCCGCGTGCAGCAGGGTGTACGCCGCCGCGCTGCCGCCCAGGGCGGTACTTTCGGCGTTGTTCTGGAACGCCAGGAGGTAATCGCGAGGTCCATCAGCACCCAAGGCAGAGCCTGCGACATCAAGGAGGGGAGCGACTTCTGTGACCGCGCCGTCGGCCGTACTTAGGAGATCGCTGAGCTTGTCAACAGCAGCGGCTACGGGCGCCACCGTCGCGCCGGAATTGACGGTCCCAAGTTTCTTCAGCGACGAAGAAAACACGGTATCCGCCGAGGCCACAATTTTGCGCGCCTCAACGATAGGAGTGAGATCGAATCCGCCGGTTTCTGGATCCCTGGTCTTGAGGTCGAAGGAGGAAATCACATCGACGGCCGGCGATGCGACCTGCACGACGATGTCGTCAATGCTCTCCGAGACGTAGCGCACCGCGGTGAGGTTGCCGCCGACAACGGGAACAAATTCTGCAATGCGCCAGGTGAGGTCGCGAGTGCCGTTCGCCGCGCTTGACGAGCGTGCTTCGAGCTCGTCGCGCGTCGCCGCTAAAGCGACGAGGTCAAAATCCTGTGCCTGCGCCTGCATTTGCGTGACAAGCTGCTGGGACGCTTCGAGATCAGTTTTCACAACGAGCACGCGGGTGGCCAGCCATGTCGCCCCGCAAAGGACGACAATTCCGGCGACCACGAGCCCCACTTTGACTCGTCGTTTGGTACTGGAACTGCGTCGATCGTGGCGCGCACTGGCGCGCGCGGAGCGCGCGGAAGCGTGACTAGAGGCTCGTGGATTCACAGGTCCACCCTAGACGAGCAGTCCCGATAGTCACTGACGCCGTGCATACCCGGACGCCGATCCAAGTGGTCTGGGGGGACGCGCGTCTTGCCTGTCAGAGTTCTGTGAAGTCGTGTCTGTATGGAACTATGTGAATAACCGCCTTGCCTCGTTGACACCTCAGCGTCGGGATTTTGGGGGAGCACACGGGGAGAAGCATGGCTATAGGGGACACTCGCACGGCAGGAGTGCTGCGCCGGCGGTCTTGGCAGCGGGCGTATGCGGTCCGTCTCTTTTCCAGCGACATCCTGGTGGTCCTGTTCGCCGTATTCGGCTCCCAATTGGTCTGGTTCGGCTTCGCGACTGTGCCTTTGAGCGCCCCGTACAACGTAGGCGCCACCTACACCGCGGTGTCGGTTGTTCTGGTCGTGGCGTGGATGATCATGCTCGATGTGTTCGCTACCCGGGATCACAAGGTGATCGGTAGCGGAACGCTCGAATACAAGCGAGTGGCCGATGCAACCGTCCGTCTTTTCGGTCTGTTCGCGATCATTGCGTTCCTATTCAAGATTGAAGTGGCGCGAGGATACTTCCTCTTGGCGCTGCCACTCGGCATGATGCTGCTGATCGCCACGCGATGGCGCTGGCGTCAGTGGTTGCGCAAGCGCCAAGCGAGAGGCTTCTACCTGTCCCGTGCGCTGCTCATGGGCGAGCGCCGCAAGTCGGCCCATGTGGCCACGACCATCGCCCGCACGGCGGGTTCGGGTCTACTCCTCGTAGGCGCCCTCACACGGGAGGGCAGCCTCGGCAAGGGGCCGATATGTGGGGTTCCGATCGCAGGCGACTACACCGATTTACTTGCCGCGGTGGACGAGACAAACGCGGACACAGTAATTATGACCGGCGCCGACGACATCGACCCCGAAGACATGCGCCGGGTGGGCTGGGAGCTCGAGGCCCGTGACGTAGAGCTAATTGTCGCGCCGGCCCTGACCGACATCGCTGGTCCACGCATCCACTCACGGCCTGTCGCCGGGCTGCCACTCATCCATGTGAGCTACCCGCAGTTCGAGGGTGTCAAGCGCGTAACCAAGCGCACCTTCGACATCGTCGGATCCGCACTGCTCATCTTGGTCAGCTCGCCTGGGCTCATCTGGGTCGCAGTCGCCGTGAAGCGTTCCAGCCCCGGCAACATTGTGTACCGGCAGGACCGCATCGGCCGGCACGGGGCGACCTTCGGCATGTACAAGTTCCGCTCCATGGTGCAGGACGCCGACGACCAGCTGGAGAGCCTGCTCGACGCGCAGGGCACGTCAGACACCCCGCTGTTCAAGGTCACCAACGACCCGCGCATCACCCCGGTCGGAAAGATCCTGCGCAAGTACTCGATTGATGAGCTGCCGCAGCTGTTCAACGTGCTGTTCGGTGAGATGAGTCTGGTGGGCCCGCGCCCGCAGCGCGCCGCCGAAGTGGCGCTCTACGACGATGCCGCGCATCGCCGGCTGATCATGAAGCCGGGCATGAGCGGGCTGTGGCAGGTCAGCGGCCGGTCCAACCTGAGCTGGGAAGACAGTATCCGCCTGGACCTGTACTACGTGGAGAACTGGTCGCTCACGGCAGACATCCTGATTCTGTGGCGCACTGTGCGGGCCGTGGTTACTCCTGAGGGTGCTGTTTAGGCGGGGTCTCGACAGGCTCGACCAGCGGAGGGGAAGCTCGACCAGCGGAGGGGTCTCGACAGGCTCGACCAGCGGAGGGGAAGCTCGACCAGCGGAGGGGTCTCGACAGGCTCGACCAACGAAATGGGGAGCTCGACCAGCGGGTGGGGTGCGGGGTCTCGACAGGCTCGACCAACGAAATGGGGAGCTCGACCGGCGGGTGGGGTGCGGGGTCTCGACAGGCTCGACCAGCGGAGGGGGGCTCGACCGGCGGAGGGGTCTCGACAGGCTCGACCAACGAAATGGGGAGTTCGACCAGCGAGTCGGTGGAGGGGTCTCGGCGGGGTCGACTGGCGGGTCTCGACAAGCTCGACCAGCGGGTTGAGTTCCGCGGAACGACGCGGGTCTCGACAAGCTCGACCAGCGGGGGCACAACGCGACACGCCCGGGTTGCACAATGACCTATTCCTGTGGCAGACTCTTCTAGTTCAACACTTTCGGATCGCGCTGCTCGCGAGACCGGGATCACTACCAGGCAGTGCATAGCTCGCCCCTTGAGGGTCGGAGTTAGGCCGCGGGTAGCAGAACGAAGCTTAAATCAACTTCTTGGATGCGTGAGTAAAACCATGTCATCCGCCAGGTCTCGCACCTGGGGGAGTTGGCTCGAGAAGGTCGGATCCCCGGCCGGATCGAAATTGACAGATGAACAGTGGTGCGATCGCAGCAGTGCTACTACGGCGTCCAATGCAGCCCTCGGGATGTAAGAAGCCTTGACAAGAAAGAGAGTTCGACATGGCGGGACAGAAAATCCGCATTCGACTTAAGTCGTATGACCACGAGGTCATCGACATCTCGGCGCGCAAGATCGTCGACACCGTCACCCGTGCGGGTGCAACCGTTGTCGGCCCCGTGCCGCTTCCGACCGAGAAGAACGTGGTGTGTGTCATCCGTTCCCCTCACAAGTACAAGGACAGCCGGGAGCACTTTGAAATGCGCACCCACAAGCGTCTGATCGACATCATTGACCCGACGCCGAAGGCCGTCGACTCGCTTATGCGTCTCGACCTCCCGGCCGACGTCAACATCGAGATCAAGCTCTAGGGCCCGCGATGTCGTACGCAGATACCAAGACCACCAAGGGCCTCCTCGGCAAGAAGCTCGGCATGACTCAGGTGTGGGACGAGAACAACAAGCTTGTTCCCGTTACCGTCATCGAGATCTCGCCGAACGTCGTCACCCAGATCCGCACGAAGGACATCGACGGCTACGCCGGCGTCCAGATTGCCTCTGGCGCCATCGACCCCCGCAAGGTGAACAAGCCGTCCGCAGGACACTTCGAGAAGGCCGGCGTCACGCCGCGCCGCCACGTTACCGAGCTCCGCACCGCGGATGCCGCTGACTACACCCTGGGCCAGGAGCTCACCGTTGACGGTGTGTTCGTTGCCGGCACCAAGGTCGACGTCATGGGCACCTCCAAGGGCAAGGGCTTCGCCGGTGTTATGAAGCGTCACAACTTCAAGGGTGTTTCCGCTTCGCACGGTTCACACCGCAACCACCGCAAGCCCGGTTCCATCGGTGCCTCCTCGACCCCCAGCCGTGTCTTCAAGGGCATGCGCATGGCCGGTCGTATGGGTGGCGAGCGCGTGACCGTGCTGAACCTCAAGGTTCACGCGATTGACGCTGACAAGGGCCTGATCCTGGTCAAGGGTGCCGTTCCCGGCGCCAAGGGCCGCCTCGTATTCGTCCGCACCGCAGTGAAGGGAGCGTAGTTCTTATGGCTACCGCACTCGACCTCATCGACGCCAACGGCAAGAAGGCCGGCTCCGTTGAGCTGCCCGCCGAAATCTTCGACGTCCAGACCAACATCCCGCTGATTCACCAGGTCGTTGTCGCGCAGCTCGCTGCCGCACGCCAGGGAACGCACAAGGTAAAGAGCCGCGGAGAAGTTTCCGGTGCCGGCCGCAAGCCGTTCAAGCAGAAGGGAACCGGTCGCGCTCGTCAGGGCTCGATCCGCGCCCCTCAGATGACCGGTGGTGGCATCGTCCACGGACCGACCCCGCGCAGCTACGACCAGCGCACCCCGAAGAAGATGATTGCCGCCGCGCTCAAGGGTTCGCTCTCTGACCGCGCCCGTGGCGACCGTCTTCACGTGGTCACCGCTCTGTTCTCGCACGAGACGCCCAGCACCAAGGGCGCCATCACGCTGCTCACCCAGATCGCCAGCAGCAAGCACGTGCTGGTCGTTCTCGAGCGCACCGACGAGCTGACCCTCCGCAGCATCCGCAACCTCCCGACGGTGCACGTGCTGTCCTGGGACCAGCTGAATGCCTATGACGTTCTCGTCTCTGACGACATCGTCTTCACCAAGGGCGCGTTTGACGCGTTCGTGGCGCACAAGACCAAGAAGGAAGAGGTGTCCGCATAATGGCTACCCCGATTCAAAAGGACCCCCGCGACGTCATCATCGCTCCGGTCGTCTCTGAAAAGAGCTACGGCCTGATCGACGAAGGCAAGTACACCTTCATCGTGGACCCGCGCTCGAACAAGACCGAAATCAAGCTGGCGATCGAGAAGATCTTCAAGGTTGAGGTTGCGTCGATCAAAACCATGAACCGCATCGGCAAGACTCGCCGGACCAAGTTCGGCATGGGTAAGCGCAAGGACACCAAGCGTGCCATCGTCACGCTCAAGTCCGGTTCCATCGACATCTTCACGGCCGTCGGCTAAGCGGCCAGGACTAGAGGAATAAGAAATGGCTATTCGTAAGTACAAGCCCACGACCCCCGGTCGTCGCGGTTCTTCTGTTGCGGACTTCGCAGAGATCACCCGTTCGACGCCCGAGAAGTCGCTGCTTCGTCCGCTGTCCAAGACCGGTGGTCGTAACAACCAGGGTCGCATCACGACGCGTCACATCGGTGGTGGCCACAAGCGCCAGTACCGCGTGATCGACTTCAAGCGCAACGACAAAGACGGCGTCAACGCCAAGGTCGCTCACATCGAGTACGACCCCAACCGCACGGCGCGCATCGCGCTGCTGCACTTCCTGGACGGCTCCAAGCGCTACATCATCGCGCCGAACAAGCTGAACCAGGGCGACATCGTCGAGTCGGGTGCCGGTGCTGACATCAAGCCCGGCAACAACCTGCCGCTGAAGAACATCCCCACCGGTACCATCATTCACGCCATCGAGATCCGTCCGGGTGGTGGCGCCAAGCTGGCCCGCTCCGCCGGAGTGTCGGTTCGCCTGGTCGCGAAGGATGGCATCTACGCCCAGCTGCGCCTGCCGTCCGGAGAAATCCGTAACGTCGACGCCCGCTGCCGCGCCACGATCGGCGAGGTCGGCAACGCCGAGCAGTCGAACATCAACTGGGGCAAGGCCGGCCGGATGCGCTGGAAAGGCGTTCGCCCGACCGTTCGTGGTGTTGCCATGAACCCGGTCGACCACCCGCACGGTGGTGGTGAGGGTAAGACGTCCGGTGGACGTCACCCCGTCAGCCCCTGGGGCCAGAAGGAAGGGCGCACCCGCCACCCGAACAAGGAAAGCGACAAGCTCATTGTTCGTCGCCGTACCGTCGGCAAGAAGCGTAAGTAGGAGTAGACGATGCCAAGAAGTCTTAAGAAGGGCCCCTTCGTTGACGACCACCTGCTTCGCAAGGTTGTCAAGGCGAATGAAGCCTCAAGCAAGAACGTAATCAAGACCTGGTCGCGCCGTTCGATGATCATCCCCGACATGCTCGGGCACACCATCGCGGTTCACGACGGTCGCAAGCACATCCCGGTGTTCGTCACCGAGAGCATGGTGGGACACAAGCTCGGCGAGTTTGCCCCCACCCGCACCTTCCGTGGTCACGTGAAGGATGACAAGAAGGGTCGTCGCCGCTAACGCGGTGACGTGAAGGAGGAGAAATGGTGGAGTCGATCGCACGCGTGCGTCACATCCGCGTTACCGCCCAGAAGGCCCGTCGCGTTGTCAACCTGATTCGTGGCAAGCAGGCGCATGAAGCGCTGGGAATTCTCAAGTTCGCGCCGCAGGGCGCGTCCGACCCCGTGTACAAGCTGGTCGAATCGGCCATCGCGAACGCACGGGTCAAGGCCGATGCTGCGAACGAGTTCCTGGACGAACAGGATCTGTTCATCTCCCAGGCATTCGTCGACGAGGGCACGACGCTCAAGCGTTTCCAGGCCCGCGCACAGGGTCGCGCATTCCAGATCAAGAAGCGTACGAGCCACATCACTGTTGTGCTCGCCACTCCTGAGGAGGGTACGAAGTAATGGGTCAGAAAGTAAACCCGTATGGCTTCCGTCTGGGAATCACGACCGACCACGTGTCGCGTTGGTTCTCTGACAGCACGAAGCCGGGCCAGCGTTACAGCGACTTCGTCGCTGAAGACGTCAAGATCCGCCGCCTGTTGAGCACCAGCCTCGACCGCGCCGGCGTGTCCCGCATCGAGATCGAGCGCACCCGCGATCGTGTCCGTGTCGACATTCACACCGCCCGTCCGGGCATCGTGATCGGTCGTCGCGGCGCGGAAGCAGAGCGCATCCGGTCCGACCTTGAAAAGCTCACCGCCAAGCAGATCCAGCTGAACATCCTCGAGGTCAAGAACCCCGAGCAGGATGCACAGCTTGTCGCGCAGGGCATCGCAGAGCAGCTCTCCGCTCGTGTGGCTTTCCGCCGCGCGATGCGTAAGGGCCTGCAGGGCGCCCAGCGCGCCGGCGCCAAGGGTGTTCGCATCCAGGTGTCCGGTCGTCTCGGTGGCGCTGAGATGAGCCGTTCGGAGTTCTACCGCGAAGGCCGTGTGCCGCTGCACACCCTGCGCGCGAACATCGACTACGGCTTCTACGAAGCCAAGACCACCTTCGGCCGCATCGGCGTGAAGGTCTGGATCTACAAGGGCGACATCACCAACAAGGAACTCGCTCGTGAGCAGGCCAACGCTAAGTCGTCCCGCCCCGAGCGTCGTGACGACCGTCCCCGCCGTGCGCCTCGCGCAGAGGGCGCGGCTCCGGTTGCAGCAGGAGTTGAGGCTAAATAATGTTGATTCCCCGCAGAGTTAAGCACCGCAAGCAGCACCACCCCGGCCGTACCGGCCACGCAACCGGTGGTACCACTGTTTCGTTCGGCGAGTATGGCATTCAGGCCCTCACCCCCGCGTACGTGACCAACCGTCAGATCGAGTCCGCTCGTATCGCCATGACGCGTCACATCAAGCGTGGCGGCAAGGTCTGGATCAACATCTACCCGGACCGCCCGCTGACCAAGAAGCCTGCCGAAACCCGCATGGGTTCCGGTAAGGGTTCGGTCGAGTGGTGGGTCGCGAACGTCAAGCCGGGCCGCGTGCTCTTCGAGCTCTCCGGTGTCTCTGACACCGTTGCTCGCGAAGCGCTGACCCGCGCAATTCACAAGCTGCCCCTCAAGGCACGCATCATCAAGCGCGAGGAGGGCGACGCATAATGGCGATCGGATCCAAGGAGCTCGCCTCAGTCGAGCTCGACACCTTTGAAAACGAACGACTGTTCGACGAGCTGAAGAAGGCCAAGGAAGAGCTGTTCAACCTGCGCTTCCAGTCGGCCACCGGCCAGCTCGAAAGCCACGGCCGCCTCCGCGCGGTCAAGCGGGACATTGCACGCATCTACACGGTTCTCCGTGAGCGCGAGCTGGGCATTCGTGCCACTCCCGTCGCAGTCGAGGCTCCGGCCAAGGCTGAGAAGAAGACGACCAAGAAGGCCAAGGCCAAGGACGCATCCACGGATGCTCCCGCTGCTGACGCCGTCGAGACGAAGGAGGCCTAATCATGGCGAAGACTGACGAAACGGTCGTCCCCGCCGAGGCTCTCGTGCGCGGCTACCGCAAGACGCTGCGTGGTTACGTGACCAGCGACAAGATGGATAAGACCATCGTTGTCGAGGTCGAAGACCGCGTGAAGCACCCCCTGTACGGCAAGGTCATCCGCCGTACGTCCAAGCTGAAGGTTCATGACGCGGAGAACACCGCCGGCGTCGGCGACCTGGTCCTGATCAGTGAAACTCGCCCGCTGAGCGCCACCAAGCGCTTCCGCCTGGTCGAGGTTCTCGAGAAGGCCAAGTAAGCGCTCGCGCTTACTTGATAGAAGGAGTTAGAAAGTGCTTCAGCAAGAATCACGACTCAAAGTTGCCGACAACACCGGTGCCAAGGTCCTGTTGACGATCCGTGTTCTCGGTGGCTCCGGCCGTCGTTACGCCGGACTGGGTGACGTCATCGTCGCCACCGTCAAGGACGCCATCCCGGGCGGCAACGTCAAGAAGGGTGACGTCGTCAAAGCCGTCATCGTTCGCGTCAAAAAGCAGACCCGTCGTCCAGACGGCTCGTACATCAAGTTCGATGAGAACGCCGCAGTGATCTTGAAGGCTGACGGAGACCCCCGTGGTACCCGTATCTTCGGACCGGTCGGTCGCGAACTCCGCGACAAGAAGTTCATGAAGATCATTTCGTTGGCACCGGAGGTTATCTAAATCATGGCCAGAATCAAGAAGGGTGACCTCGTAGAGGTCATCACCGGCCGCACCCAGGCTCGCGGCGGAGACCGTGGCAAGCAGGGTCGTGTGCTCGAGGTACAGGTTGAGAAGAACCGTGTTCTCGTCGAAGGCATCAACTTCGTCAAGAAGCACGTTCGTGTCGGCCAGACCCAGCGCGGCTCCAAGACCGGCGGCATCGAGACCGTGGAAGCATCGATTCACGCTTCCAACGTCGCGCTCGTCGACCCGGAGACCAAGAAGCCGACCAAGGTCGGATTCCGCCTCGAAGAGGTAACGAAGGACGGCGTCGCCAAGACGGTCCGCGTTCGTTACGCCAAGAAGTCAGGTAAGGACCTCTAATGACTGACACCGCAACTGAGGCCACCAAGCCCGTCGTGCTGCCGCGTCTCAAGCAGAAGTACCGCGAAGAGATCTCCCTGCAGCTCGCCAAGGACCTGGGCTTCACCAACGTCCACCAGGTACCCAACCTGACGAAGATCATCGTCAACATGGGTGTCGGCGAGGCTGCACGCGACGGCAAGATCATGGATGGCGCCGTCGCCGACCTCACCAAGATCACCGGCCAGAAGCCGCAGGTCACCAAGGCACGCAAGTCCATCGCGCAGTTCAAACTGCGTGAAGGACAGCCCATTGGCACGCACGTCACACTTCGTGGCGACCGCATGTGGGAGTTCCTCGACCGGCTGCTCAGCCTCGCACTGCCCCGTATCCGCGACTTCCGCGGCCTCTCGGACAAGCAGTTCGACGGCGCCGGCAACTACACGTTCGGTCTCACGGAGCAGGTTATGTTCCACGAGATCGACCAGGACCGGATCGACCGTATTCGCGGTATGGACATCACTGTTGTGACGACCGCCAAGAACAACGACGAGGGTCGCGCGCTGCTCAAGGCGCTCGGCTTCCCGTTCAAGACGGCCGAGAACTCCTAAACTAGCTTTACCTCCGGGGGCCGGACATCCGTTCGGCCCCCTCCACCACCACAGGTCGTCATCCGTGTAACGGGTGCACGAAACCAGGCGAGAAAGGCACCACAATATGACAATGACAGATCCGGTCGCAGATATGCTGACCAGACTGCGCAACGCTAACTCGGCGTACCACGACACAGTGTCGATGCCGCACAGCAAGCTCAAGGCGCACATCGCAGACATCCTCAAGGCACAGGGTTACATCTCTGCCTGGGATGTCAAGGATGCAGAGGTCGGAAAGACCCTCACGCTGAACCTCAAGTTCGGCCCCAACCGCGAGCGTTCCATCGTCGGCATCAAGCGGGTTTCCAAGCCCGGCCTGCGCGTGTACGCAAAGTCGACTGAGATCCCCACGGTTCTCGGCGGCCTCGGCGTTGCCATCCTGTCCACCTCCAGCGGTCTGCTCACCGACCGCCAGGCTGAGAAGAAGGGCGTAGGCGGAGAAGTTCTCGCCTACGTGTGGTAGCCGACAATGTCACGTATTGGAAGACTTCCGATCGAGATCCCCGCGGGTGTCACGGTCGAAGCTAACGGCCAGGCCGTTAGCGTCAAGGGTCCGAAGGGCGAGCTCGCGCTCACCGTCGCCAACCCCATCGAGGTCCAGGTCACCGATGGCCAGGTTCTGGTCACCCGTCCCGACGACGAGCGCGCTTCGCGTTCGCTGCACGGACTGACCCGCACCCTGATCGCCAACCAGATCATCGGCGTCACCGTGGGTTACACCAAGGGACTCGAGATCGTCGGTACCGGTTACCGCGTCGCTCAGAAGGGCACCTCTGTTGAGTTCGCCCTCGGCTTCTCGCACCCGGTCCTCATTGAGCCGCCCGTTGGTATCTCCCTGACCGTCGAGGGCGTTAACAAGCTCACGGTCAGCGGTATCGACAAGCAGGCCGTCGGTGAGGTTGCCGCAAACATCCGTAAGATTCGCAAGCCTGAGCCCTACAAGGGCAAGGGTGTGCGTTACGCCGGCGAGATTGTTCGCCGCAAGGCCGGAAAGAGTGGTAAGTAACCATGGGTCTCGGAACTAGAGGAAAAAGCAAGTCGGCTGCCCGCGGACGCAGGCACGCACGTCTTCGCAAGAAGATCGAGGGGACCGCGCTTCGTCCGCGTCTCGTCGTCACCCGCTCGGCTCGCCACGTATTCGTGCAGGTCGTTGACGACAGCAAGGGTTTCACCCTCGCGTCGGCGTCGACTCTCGAAACCGGTCTGCGCACCTTCGATGGTGACAAGACCGCCAAGGCGCACAAGGTCGGCGAACTCGTCGCCGAGCGCGCCAAAGCCGCCGGTATCGAAGCCGTCGTATTTGACCGTGGTGGCAGCAAGTACGCAGGACGCGTCGCAGCCATCGCCGAAGGAGCCCGAAAGGGAGGGTTGGACCTGTGAGCACTGAATCCAGTAGCACCGCAGCAGCGAAGGAAGCTGACGTCGTCACTGAAGTTCCGGTGGAAACCGCAGCTTCGACCACGCCGCCGCAGAACGAGCCTCGTGAGGCTCGCCGTGGTGGCCGTGAGCGCAGCCCGAACCGTGAGCGCGGAAGCCGTGACGCCGAGAAGAGCCAGTTCCTCGAGCGCGTCGTTACGATCAACCGTGTTTCCAAGGTGGTCAAGGGTGGTCGTCGCTTCAGCTTCACCGCTCTGGTCGTCGTCGGAGACGGTAACGGTCTGGTAGGCGTTGGTTACGGTAAGGCCCGCGAGGTCCCGACCGCAATCAGCAAGGGCGTCGAGGAAGCGAAGAAGAACTTCTTCCGCGTTCCCCGCGTCGGCCTGACCATCCCGCACCCCGTTCAGGGTGAAGCAGCCGCCGGAGTCGTTCTTCTCCGTCCGGCCGCAGCAGGTACCGGCGTTATCGCCGGTGGCCCGGTGCGCGCCGTACTCGAATGCGCCGGCATCCACGACGTGCTGAGCAAGTCGCTCGGTTCGTCGAACACCATCAACATCGTGCACGCCACGGTGGAGGCCCTGCACCAGCTCGAAGAGCCCCGTGCAGTCGCGGCTCGCCGTGGCCTCGCCTACGAAGACGTGGCCCCGGCCCGTTTTCTGCGTGCCGACGCGGCTGCAGCAGCAGCCGCCGCAAGCGCGAAGGCAGGTGCCTAATGGCTCAGCTGAAGATTACGCAGATCAAGTCCAAAATTAGTGAGAAGCAGAACCAGCGCGACACACTTCGCAGCCTGGGCCTGCGTCGCATTGGCGCCGTCACGATCCGCGAGGACAACTCGCAGAACCGTGGCTACGTCAACACCGTTGCTCACCTTGTGAAGGTCGAGGAGATTGACTAATGGCTGACGAGAAGGAAGCTACCGAGAAGGTAGCAACCAAGCCCGCCGCTAAGAAGGCCGCCGCTCCCAAGGCGACGACCACGAAGGCTGCTGCGGCCAAGGCTCCGGCCAAGACTGCTGCCGCCAAGAAGGCCGCCGCGCCGACTGAGCCCACCGAGGTCCGTCCGCAGGTTCTGAAGGTTCACCACCTTCGTCCCGCGCCCGGATCGAAGAAGGACAAGCAGCGCGTTGGCCGTGGTGAAGGATCCAAGGGTAAGACCGCGGGTCGCGGAACCAAGGGCACCAAGGCGCGCTATACCGTGCGTATCGGCTTCGAGGGTGGGCAGATGCCGCTGCACATGCGCACCCCGAAGCTGCGCGGGTTCAAGAACCCGTTCCGCGTCGAGTACCAGGTTGTCAACCTGGAGCGCCTCGCCGAGCTGTACCCGACCGGCGGCGATGTAACCATCGCTTCACTGGTCGCCAAGGGCGCAGTTCGCGACAACGAGAAGGTCAAGGTTCTCGGCAATGGTGACATTGCGGTTAAGCTGACTGTTGCAGTCGATAAGGTCTCCCGCTCAGCAGAGCAGAAGATCGTCGCAGCAGGTGGCTCGATCAAGTAGTAAGACCGTAGACGAGATCGAGCTTGTCGAGCCTGCTCAGCGGCTAATGCGCTGACGCTGTCTCGGCAAGCTCGTTCTTTGTTACTAACTGGAGGCCTTTTTTGTTTAGCGCCATTGCGCGGATATTCCGCACGCCGGACCTTCGTAAGAAGATCGGGTTCACCCTGGGCATCGTCGCCCTGTTCCGTCTGGGCTCGTTCATCCCCGCCCCATTCGTGGACTTCGGCAACGTGCAGGCCTGTCTTGCAGCGAACCAGGGAACGAGCGGCCTCTACGAGCTCGTGAACCTGTTCAGCGGTGGCGCCTTGCTGCAGCTGTCCGTCTTCGCGCTGGGGATCATGCCGTACATCACGGCCTCCATCATCGTGCAGCTGCTGCGCGTGGTGATCCCACACTTTGAGACCCTCTACAAGGAGGGTGCGGCGGGCCAGTCCAAGCTGACGCAGTACACCCGCTACCTCACCATCGCCCTGGGCATCCTGCAGTCGACCACGCTGATCACGGTGGCCCGCAGCGGCGCCCTGTTCGGCACCTCGGCCTCCTCCGAGTGCTCGCAGCTGCTCACCAACGACGCCTGGTACGCCATCATGCTGATGGTCATCACCATGACCGCCGGTACCGGCGTGATCATGTGGATGGGTGAGATGATCACCGAGCGTGGCATCGGCAACGGCATGTCGCTGCTGATCTTCACGTCGATCGCCGCCCAGTTCCCCAACTCCCTCATCTCCATCGCCCAGCAGCGCGGCATCGACGTGTTCCTCATCGTGTTGGTGATCGGCCTCATCGTGGTCGCCGGCGTGGTGTTCGTCGAGCAGTCGCAGCGGCGCATCCCGGTGCAGTATGCCAAGCGCATGGTGGGCCGCCGAACGTATGGCGGCAACAACACCTACATTCCGATCAAGGTGAACATGGCCGGCGTCGTGCCCGTCATCTTCGCGTCGTCGCTGCTGTACCTGCCGGCCCTGATCGCCCAGTTCAACCAGCCCGCCGCCGGCGAGACGCCGCAGGCCTGGGTTACCTGGGTCACGAACAACCTCACCCAGGGCAGCCACCCGCTGTACATGGCGTTCTACTTCCTGCTCATCGTGGGCTTCACCTACTTCTACGTCGCGATCACCTTCAACCCTGAAGAGGTCGCGGACAACATGAAGAAGTACGGCGGCTTCATCCCCGGCATCCGTGCCGGCCGGCCCACCGCCGAGTACCTCGACTACGTGCTCACCCGGGTGACCCTGCCCGGTGCGCTCTACCTCGGTCTGATTGCGCTGATCCCGCTGATCGCGTTCTCGCTGATCGGCGCCGACCAGAACTTCCCGTTCGGTGGCGCAAGCATCCTGATCATCGTCGGCGTCGGCCTGGAGACGGTCAAACAGATCGACTCCCAGCTGCAGCAGCGCCACTACGAAGGGCTTCTGCGTTGACCCGCCTCCTCGTGATCGGCCCCCCGGGCGCCGGCAAGGGCACCCAGGCCGTGCGCCTGGCGGATGCCTTCGGTATTCCGGCCGTTTCCACCGGTGACATCTTCCGTGCGAACGTGAAGAACGAAACCGAGCTGGGCCTGCAGGTCAAGGCGTTCATCGAGGCCGGCAAGTACGTGCCCGACACCCTGACCAACGCGATTGTCGCCGACCGCCTGGCCGAGCCGGACGCCCTCAACGGCTTCCTGCTCGACGGGTACCCGCGCACCACCGAGCAGGTGCTCGAGCTGGACCGCCTGCTCAACGCCGAGGGCACCTCGCTCGACGCCGTGGTGCAGATCGTCGCCGACACCGACGAGGTCGTCGCCCGGCTGCTCAAGCGGGCCGCCGAGCAGGGCCGCGCCGATGACACGGCCGACGTCATCCGTCACCGGCTCGACGTGTACGAAGAGCAGACCGCCCCGCTGATCCACCTGTACGACAAGCGCGGCGTCGTGGTCACCGTCGACGGCCTCGGCGCCGTCGACCAGGTCACCGACCGGATCGTGGCGGCCCTCGCCGAGCGCGGCCTGCACGCCGTCGGTCCGAGCGACACCGTTGCGGCCTCGGTCTAAATTGTTCTGATTGGGCGTCGGCTTCGGTCGGCGCCCTTTCGTTTTTTCACCCGGACACCTGTCGGTGCCGGCTTCGCACGACGACTTAGTTTGCAGGTATGACCGTGGCCCTTCGCCGCTCCATCTACAAGACCCCGGCGCAGATGCGCCTGATGCTGGCCCCCGGCCTGGCGACCGCTGCGTCGCTCGTGGCGGCGCGCAACGCGATGCAGGCGGGTGTCACCACCCTCGAGCTGGATGCGGCCGCTGAGGCCGCGATCGTGGCCCTGGGCGGTCAGCCCAACTTCAAGCTCGAGCAGGGCTACTTCCACACCGTGTGCGCCTCGGTGAACGACGACGTGGTGCACGGCATCCCCAACGGGCGGGTCCTGGGCGCGGGCGACATCGTCTCCATCGACAGCGGCGCGATCATCGACGGCTGGAACGGCGACGCGGCCTTCACCTTCGTGCTGCCCGACCCGGCCCGGCCCGAGCTCGTCGCCGAACGCCAGGAGCTGTCGCGCGTGACCGAGCAGTCGCTCTGGCACGGCATCGCCCGGCTGGCGTCGGCGCGGCACCTCAACGAGGTCGGCGAGGCCATCGAGGACTACATCGAATCGCAGGGTTCGTTCGGGATTCTCACCGACTACGTGGGGCACGGCATCGGCAAGTCCATGCACGAGGCGCCGCCGGTGTTCAACTACCGGGTGCGCCAGAAGGGCCCGGACGTGAAGCCCGGCCTGGTCGTGGCCATCGAGCCGATGGTGGTGCTCGGCGACATCGAGACCTACACCCGCGACGACGACTGGACCGTTGCCACCAGCGACGGCAAGGCCGCCGCACACTGGGAGCACAGCGTCGCCGTGCACAAGGACGGCATCTGGGTGCTCACCGCCGAGGACGGCGGCGCGTCAGGCCTGGCCCAGTTCGGGATCACGCCGGTTCCGCTGGCGTAACTCGGTTCTGCGTTCGTCCCCGTCTCGTCGGTCGAGCCTGTCGAGCCGTCTCTCGCCGGTCGAGCTCGTCGAGACCCAGTGACCCGGCCTGCGGTTCTTCCCGTCTCGCGTTGGTCGAGCTCGTCGAGACCCCGTGACCCGGTCTGCCCTGGTTCCCGTCTCTCGCTGGTCGAGCTCGTCGAGACCTGCTGACCTGGCCTGCGGTTCCTCCCGTCTCACGTTGGTCGAGATCGTCGAGACCAGGTGACCGTTTCTACGTGCGTTCCCGTCTCTCGCCGGTCGAGCTAGTCGAGACCCGGTGACCCGGCCTGCGCTGGTTCCCGTCTCTCGTTGGTCGAGCTCGTCGAGACCTGGTGACCCGGCCTGCGGTGGTTCCCGTCTCTCGCTGGTCGAGCTCGTCGAGACCCGGTGACCCGGTCTGCGTTCGTTCCCACCACGTTGGTCGAGCTCGTCGAGACCTGGTGACCATTTCTACGTGCGTTCCCGTCTCGCGTTGGTCGAGCGTGTCGAGACCTGGTGACTGGTTCCCCGGTGCGTGGGCGACTCGTGGGCTCTCGCGGGCTCGATCAGCGGATCGCGCCTCTAGTGCTGATGTGGCCGGCTCAGGCCGGGTAGATCACCGAGCCGACCCTCGATGAGGGCTATGCGCTTGGCCCTGCTCCAACCTTGAATCTGCTTCTCGCGGGCGTAGGCATCCGCGATGCTCTCGCTTTGTTCGCAGTAGACGAGCCGGACAGGACGGCGTCGCCGGGTATAGGCCGCGCCCTGATCAGCAGTGTTGTGCTGTGCGAGGCGCCTCTCCAGATCCCAGGTGCTTCCGACGTAGAACGAGCCGTCGGCGCACTCGAGGATGTACATGAATGGCATACAGGGAGGGTCCCAGATTGAAGGCAGCTTGAGGATGCTTGGGTCGAATCTGTGAACAACGCTGCGGGAATGTGGGCGGGGAGAGATGCATCCGTTGGGCTGTCGGGTCGCGGGGTCTCGACGGGCTCGACCAGCGAGACGGGAACCACCGCAGGTTGGGTCGCGGGGTCTCGACGGGCTCGACCAGCGAGACGGGAGCCACTGCAGACCGGGTCGCGGGGTCTCGACGGGGTCGACCAGCGAGGGGGTGCGGATGCAGGTTGGGTCGCGGGGTCTCGACGGGCTCGACCGGCGAGGGGGTGTGGATGCAGGTTGGGTCGCGGGGTCGCGGGGTCACCAGGTCTCGACGGGCTCGACCAACGAGACGGGGGCTCGACCAGCGTTGGGCGGGGCTAGGCGTCCATGACGTGGACGAGTTCGTCGATGAAGGAGGCGAAGTCGACGGAGCGCTTGATCAGGCGTTGCACCTCGAGGCGGTCCGAGAAGACCTCGACGAACTGGTCGAAGACCGCCTGGAAGGTGCTGCGGCCGGCGGCGCTGAACGCGATCAGGGCGACCACGTTCACCCGGTTGTCACCCCAGTCCATCGGGGCGTCGTTGATCACGATGGCGATGGAGGTCTGCTTGGCGCTCATCGACATCGCGTGCGGCACCGCGAGGTTGTCGGTGAACGCCGTGGAGGACATCAGCTCACGCTCGATGGCGCCGTCGACGTAGCTCTGGTCGATCAGCCCGCGCGACATCATCCGTTCGCCCAGCGCGGTGATCATCGCGGTCTCGTCGCGGGCGTAGAAGTTGCGGGAGAACAACGACGGGTCGAAGAACTGCAGCAGGTCGTCCTTCAGGCTCGCGCGGCGGCGCATCCGGCGCACCCGGCTGGTGTGCTGGCGGATGCGGTCGATGTCACCCTGGGTGAGGAACGGCTGAATGACGATGACCCCGTCGGCGTGCAGCGGGGGGTCGATGGTGGTGAGCACCAGATCGGCGTCGAGCGAGTCCCAGGCCACATCGGAGCGGGTGATCACCGCGACGACGTCGAGATCGTCGCCGAGCACCCGTTCGATGCGCTCGCGCAGCAACACGTGCATGTCGTAGTAGTTGGGGCAGACGATCGCGCAGGTCACCAGCTCCACCCGGCGCACCTGCTGCTCGAGGTGCGCGCCCACGTGCATGGCGATGTAGGCGATCTCGTCGTCGTTGATCACGATCTGCTCGGCGCGCTGCAGCTCGCTGGCGATGTACACGGCCAGTTCGTAGATCAGCGGGTACGAGGTCTTGATCGACCGGGTCAGCGGGTTGCGCGAGTACGACTTGTCGTGCGCCCGGTTGATCAGGTTGCGCACGTGCAGGGTCAGCCGCACGATGAAGTCGTCGTCGTCGAGGTCGACCAGGTATTCCTGGCTGGCCCGGTCCGCGATGGCACGCATCGCGGCGAGTTCCTCCGGCCGCACGTAGCTCTCGATGAGGGTCTCGGCCGGCTGATCGTGCCCGGGGGTGATCACCCGGGTGGTGAGCAGGAACGACAGGTAGGCCAGGTCGCCGCTGCCCAGGCACACGTCGAAGTGCTTCATGATCAGACTCGACAACGAGGTGGCCAGCTCCGACGGCGGTTCGGCCACGGCCGGCGCGGGGGAGAGGCGCTTGGTGACCCGGTCGATGGCGATCGCCACGTGCAGCAGCACATTGTTGATGCCGTACTCGTTGACGAAATAACCCTGCCCGTCGAGCATCTCGATGAGGTCGGTCTTGAACGCGCCGAGGCTGTCGGCGCCGGCCTGGCCGGAGGTGAACTCCCGCTGGATGGTCTCCAGGTCGATCATGCCGCGGGCGCTTTCCTCCCGGAACATGCGGCTGAGCAGCCGGCGCCGGTCGGTTTCGGAGCCGGTGAGTGTGACGACGCTGCCGTGCCGTGCCAGGGTCAGGCCGCTGTCGGGCAGCATCAACCGCACCCGGGCCAGGTCAGCCTCCACGGTGGAATCGCTGACGAAATTCTCCGCCGCGAGCTCATAGACGTCGAGGCCGTCGGGCGATTCGGTGAGCCGGCGCACCAGGCTGGACAGGCGCTGCTGCGGAGTATCGGCATCCGGCTCACGCGCCTTGGACCGGTGCTGGGCGGTGAAGCTGGCGAATTCGTCGCGGTTGAGCCGGTAGCCGGCGGTACCCGATTCGATCACGGTGAGCGGATGCGCGGCTGCCTTCACCGCCGTGACATAGCTGCGCACACTGCGCGGGGTCACCCCCAAGCGGTCAGCAAGTTCGCCTGCCGTGATCCAGCTGGATGTCTGGGACAGGAGGTCCAGCAACCGTGTCTGTTTATCACTCATCGTGCGCAACTCCATTGTCTCAAGAGTAGTCAAGCAGAGTGCGGGCCCGGCACGATGTATCTCCAGCGTGTTTCCGCACCCTGCGGAAAAGGGTCTGGTGGCGCCGGGAGTCTGGGAAGAGGACAGTAAGTGTTGCATTCACATGATCGATGAAAGGAACGAATCAATGAAGATTCTCATCGTTTGCGGTGCCGGAGCATCCAGCGCATTCGTGGCCCACCGGCTGCGGGTCACCGGCAAGGAGCGAGGGCTCACCCTCACCGTTGTCGCCGGCAGCGAGTCGGACCTGCCGTCCTCGCTCGACACCATCGACGTTCTCCTGATCGGTCCCCACCTCGCCCCCCGCTTCGATCGCATCAGCGCTCAAGCCAAGGAGCGCGGCGTGGGTGCGGTCCTGCTGCCCGAGTCGGTCTTCTCGGCGCGGGACGGCGCCCTGGCCCTTGACCTGGCCGTGACTGCCGAACACGAACGGTCGTGGGTCTGACACCTGTCAGCCACACCGTAATTCCTTTGCCGGCAGCTGCCGGTCGCCCGCACGAAGCCGGGACCTCGACTGAGGCCCGGCGACACAACCCTGCACTTCTGAAAGGCATGGCGCGAACACATGGTCGAACGCACCGTACAGATCGGATCGACGCACGGGCTGCACGCCCGCCCCGCGAAACTCTTCACCAAGGCCGCCGCCGCGGCCGGCGCCCCCGTCACCCTGCAGAAGGGCGACGGCAAGCCGGTCAACGCCGCCAGCATCCTCGGCGTCATCTCGCTGGGCATCAACCACGGTGACAGCGTCACGCTGGCCACCGACGCCGACAACGCCGAAACCGTTCTCGACGACCTCGCCGAGCTCCTCCTCACCGACCACGACGCCGAAGCGGCACGCGCACATGATTGAACTGCAGGGCATCGGGATCGGCCAGGGCGTTGCCATCGGCCGCGTCTTGCGCATGCCCGAACCGCTGCCGGAGCCCGTTGACACCCGCAGCACCCTGGAGCCCGCCGCCGAACTGGCCCGCGCGACCGCGTCGATGCACATCGTCGCCGAAGACCTCGAGGCCCGGGGCGTCCGCGCCGGCGGCACCGCCCAGGAGGTACTCGAGGCCCAGGCCATGATGGCCGAGGACCCCACCCTCGTCGATGAGGTCACCGCCCGGCTGCACAAGCACCAGACCGCCGAGCGTGCGGTGTTCGAGGCGTTCGCCACCTTCCGCGACCAGATGCTGGCCCTCGGCGGCTACCTCGGTGAGCGCGCCGCCGACCTGGACGACGTCGCCCAGCGGGTCATCGCCGACCTCGGCGGCCTGCCAGCGCCGGGCGTGCCTGACCCCGCAGAAGCGTTTGTGCTCGTCGCCCACGACCTGGCACCGGCCGACACGGCCCTGCTCAACCTGGAGAAGGTGCTCGGCCTGATCACCATCGACGGTGGACCCACCTCGCACACCGCCATCCTGGCCCGGGAGAAGTCGATCACCGCGATCGTCGGCACCCACGCCGCCGCGCAGCTCGCGGACGGCGACGAGGTCATCATCGACGCCGCCAACGGCATCGTGCTCGTCGCCCCGACCGATCATCAGCTCGCCGACGCCCGCGCCCGGATCCTGGCCCGCGAGGCCCGCGCGCTGGCCCCGATCGGCCCCGGCCGGCTCAAGGACGGCACCAGCGTGCCGCTCCTGGCCAACCTCGGTTCAGCGGATGGCGCCGCCACGGCCGTCGCCCTCGGCGCCGAGGGTGTGGGCCTGTTCCGCACCGAATTCCTCTTCCTCGACTCCACCTCAGCGCCCACCGTGACGCAGCAGCGTGAGCAGTATGAGCGGATGCTGCGCGCATTCCCCGGCCAGAAGGTCGTGGTGCGCGCGCTCGACGCCGGCGCCGACAAGCCCCTGGCGTTCCTCAACGACGCCGCTGAGGAGAACCCCGCCCTGGGCCTGCGCGGACTGCGTGCCCTGCGCGCCAGCGAGGACATCTTGCGCGAACAGCTCACCGCCCTCGCCGAGGCCGACGCGGCCACCGACGCGGACCTGTGGGTGATGGCGCCGATGGTGTCCACCGTGGAAGAATCGGTCTACTTCACCGCCCTCGCGCACGAACTGGGCCTGAAGATGGCCGGTGTCATGGTGGAGGTGCCGTCCGCGGCGCTGCTCGCCGACCGGATCCTGGCGCAGACCGACTTCGCGTCGATCGGCACCAACGACCTCACCCAGTACACCCTCGCCGCCGACCGGATGCTGGGCAGCGTCGCGGCGTTCCAGGACCCGTGGCACCCCGCGGTGCTGCGCCTGGTGGGCGAGGTCGGCGCCGCCGGCGCTCAGGCCGGCAAACCCGTCGGCGTGTGCGGCGAGGCCGCGGCCGACCCGCTGCTCGCCGTGGTGCTCGTGGGCCTCGGCGCCACCACCCTGTCGATGTCGGCTTCGGCCCTCGCCGACGTTCGGGCCTGTCTGGCCGACTTCACTCTTGAGCAGGCGCGGCACCTCGCCGCGGCCGCTCTGTCCGCCGATGGCGCAGCATCCGCTCGCGCCGCGGCAACCGCAATCGCACACAGCTACACCAGCACCGCCACTGCCGGCACGGCCCCTACCGTGCTGACCAACCCCGAGAGAGGTACACAGAAATGACAACGACGTCTGTCACCGAGAAGAAGGGCGCGAGGGTCCACGTTCAGGCCTTCGGCACCTTCCTGAGCGGCATGATCATGCCCAACATCGCGGCGTTCATCGCGTGGGGCATCATCACCGCCTTCTTCATCCCCACCGGCTGGACCCCGAACGAGACCCTGGTCACGCTCGTGGACCCGATGATCTTGTACCTACTCCCGTTGCTGATCGCCAACACCGGCGGCCGGATGGTCTACGGCACCCGCGGTGGAGTGATCGCCTCGATCGCCACCATGGGCGTCATCGTCGGCAGCTCGATCCCAATGTTCATCGGCGCCATGATCGTCGGCCCGCTGTCCGCGTGGATCCTGATGAAGGTCGATAAGATCTGGGCCGGCAAGATCCGCCCCGGCTTCGAGATGCTGGTGGACAACTTCTCCGCCGGTATCCTCGGCTTCGCCCTGGCCCTGGGTGCGTTCTTCGGAATCGCCCCGCTGGTCACCGGGCTGAGCGCCTTCCTCGAGAGCGTTGTGGATGTTCTCATCACCAACGGCCTGCTGCCGATCGCGTCGATCTTCATCGAACCGGGCAAGGTCCTCTTCCTCAACAACGCCATCAACCACGGCGTGCTCACCCCCATCGGTGTGCAGCAGGTCCAGGAGAGCGGCAAGTCCATCCTCTTCCTGCTCGAGGCGAACCCCGGCCCGGGCCTCGGCATCCTGCTGGCGTTCTCGTTCTTCGGCGTCGGCCTGGCCCGCGCGAGTGCACCCGGCGCGATCATCATCCAGTTCCTCGGTGGCATCCACGAGATCTACTTCCCGTACGTGCTGATGAAGCCGATGATGCTCCTCGCCGCCATCGGTGGTGGCATGACCGGTGTTGCCGTGAACGTCGCCTTCCAGACCGGCCTGCGCGCCCCCGCCTCGCCCGGTAGCATCATCGCGGTGCTGGCCCAGACCCCCGCCACCGACTTCGTCGGTGTCATCCTCTCGGTCGTCGCCTCCGCCGGTGTCTCGTTCGCGATCGGTGGTGTCATCCTCCGCGCCAGCCGCAAGAAGGACCTCGCCGCTGAGAACGACAACGAACTGGCCGCCGCCATCGCCAAGACCGAAGCCAACAAGGGCAAGTCCAGCTCCATTCTGGGCAACCTCGGCGCCTCGGCCACGACCGGTACCGCAGTGAAGAACATCGTCTTCGCCTGCGACGCCGGTATGGGTTCCAGCGCCATGGGCGCCTCGGTGCTCCGCAATAAGATCAAGAAGGCCGGTATCGAAGGGGTCACGGTGACCAACCAGGCCATCGCGAACCTCGACGGAACCGCCGATCTCGTGATCACCCACCAGGACCTGACGGACCGGGCGCGGGGCAAGAGCCCCAAGTCGGTGCACGTGTCGGTGGAGAACTTCATGAACAGCCCCAAGTACGACGAGGTCGTGCAGTCCCTGCAAAACGCAAGTGAGGAAGTGACCAAGTAATGACCCAGAGCATTCTGGAACCGCAGAACGTGGTGGCCGCAGGCGCGGCCACCACCCGGGACGAAGCCATCCGTGAGGCCGGTGCCCTGTTGGTCGCCGCCGGAGCGGTGAAGCAGGAGTACGTCGACTCGATGTTCGTGCGCGAAAACTCCGTCTCGACCTACATGGGCAACTTTCTGGCGATCCCGCACGGCACCAACGACGCGAAGGAGTCGATCGTGCGATCGGCTCTCTCGCTCGTGCGGTACGCCGCGCCGATCGACTGGGATGGCCAGCCCGTCAAGTTCGCCGTCGGCATCGCCGGTCTGAACAACGAGCACCTGGAGATCCTGTCCAAGATCGCCATCGTCTTCTCCGACGAGGACGAAGTACAGAAACTGATCGACGCAGGTTCGCAGGACGAGATCTTCGCCCTGCTCGAGGAGGTAAACGCAGAATGAAAGCCATTCACTTCGGCGCGGGCAACATCGGCCGCGGCTTCGTCGGTCTCTTGCTTCACGAGGCCGGTTATGAGGTTGTCTTCGCCGATGTGAATGCTCCTCTTATCGAGGCACTGCACGGTGCACCGTCGTACACGGTGCACGAGGCGGGAGAGACGCCCACCGACAAGGTGGTCGACAACTTCCGTGCCATCAACAGCTCCACCCACGAAGACGATCTCATCAACGAGATCGCCACGGCCGACGCGGTCACCACCGCCGTCGGCCCCACCGTGTTGCGGTTCGTGGCACCGGTTATCGCGGCGGGCCTGGCCCGCCGCGATGCCGGCCTGGCCCCGCTGGCCGTGATGGCCTGCGAGAACGCCATCAACGCCACGGATGTGCTCGCCGAGCAGGTCTGGGCCAACGTCGACGAGGGTGACCGTGCGGCCCTGGCCGGCCGGGTCGCGTTCGCCAACACGGCCGTGGACCGTATCGTTCCCGGCCAAGCCGCGGATGCCGGCATCGACGTCACCGTGGAGGCCTTCTACGAGTGGGTCATCGAAAGCCCCGCGTTCGGTGGCAACCCGCCGGTGATCCCCGGCGCCACATTCGTTCAGGACCTGGCGCCCTACATCGAGCGCAAGCTCTTCACGGTCAACACCGGCCACGCCACCGTGGCCTACCTCGGCACCCAGGCCGGCGTCTCCAAGCTCTCCGATGCCCTCCTGGTGCCGTCCGTCGCGGATGGTGCCCGCCGGGTGCTCGAGGAGACCAGCGCCCTCCTGGTGGCCAAGCACGGCCTCGACGAGGCCACCCAGCGTGCCTACCGACAGAAGATCCTCGGCCGGTTCGCGAACCCGTCGCTGCCCGACACCGTCGAGCGGGTCGGCCGCCAGCCGCTCCGCAAGCTCAGCCGGCACGAACGCTTCATCGGCCCGGCCGCCGAGATCGCCGAGCGCGGCACCCGCCCGGTGGCGCTGCTTACGGCCATCGCCGCGGCGCTCCGCTTCAACGTGGCCGACGACGAGCAGAGTGTCGAGCTCCAGCGGATGCTGGCCACCGACTCCGCGGAGACCATCGTGGCCGACGTCTGCGGGCTCGAGGTCACGCATCCGCTCTACGCCGATGTGCTCGAGGTTGTGGAAGCGGCCCGGGGATTATAGGGATGAATTGCCAAAAGGCAATGACATAGCATAGGATAAATCCTTGGTGTCTAGCACTGCCTTTATGGGCGTGTCTGGCTGCCACAATTCCGCACGACCAGCAACCAATACTTTAGCGATAGTGAGTTATGGCCAAAAAAGACGGTGTCATCGAGATCGAGGGCGCAGTAGTCGAAGCTCTTCCCAATGCGATGTTTCGTGTTGAGTTGACCAACGGCCACAAAGTTCTTGCCCACATTTCGGGCAAGATGCGTCAGCACTACATCCGCATCCTCCCCGAGGACCGCGTGATCGTGGAACTGAGCCCTTACGACCTGACCCGCGGTCGGATCGTCTACCGCTACAAGTAACTGTTGCTGTAAGTAACGGCCGATTTCGACAAGCTCAATCACCGGGTATCGGCACGAAGACAGCGAACATAAGGACACACCCATGAAGGTCAAGCCCAGCGTCAAGAAGATCTGTGACAAGTGCAAGGTCATCCGCCGTAACGGCAACGTGATGGTCATCTGCGAGAACCCGCGTCACAAGCAGCGTCAGGGCTAAGTCTCACCAAGTCCGACCAGCGATGGTCGCCCTTGAGACACAGCACGACACAACTAAATACATAGCAGTGCCGGGAACCCCTCGGGGTGACACCATCGGTTGGAGGCCGATGCACAGGCACTGCTACAGACCTCCACTCATCCCACAGGAGAAGCCACAATGGCACGTCTAGCCGGCGTAGACATTCCGCGCGATAAGCGCGTGGAAGTTGCACTTACTTACATTTTCGGTGTTGGCCGTACGAGGGCACTCAAGACCCTCGCCGACGTCGAGATCGATGGAAACATTCGCGTCAAGGACCTGACCGACGACCAGCTCGTTGCGCTCCGCGACTACATCGAAGGAACCTTCAAGATCGAGGGTGACCTTCGCCGTGAGATCGCCGCTGACATCCGCCGCAAGGTCGAGATCGGTAGCTACGAAGGTATTCGTCACCGCAAGGGCCTGCCCGTTCGCGGCCAGCGCACCAAGACCAACGCTCGCACCCGCAAGGGCCCGAAGCGCACCGTAGCCGGCAAGAAGAAGGCGCGCTAGGCCTCGCCTAGCTCGTCACGCCTCTAGGATTCAGGAGAAATCATGGCAGCACCAAAGTCGGCCGTACGGAAGCCGCGTAAGAAAGAAAAGAAGAACATTGCTGTGGGCCAGGCCCACATCAAGTCCACGTTCAACAACACCATCGTCTCGATCACCGACACCACCGGTGCGGTCATCAGCTGGGCGTCCTCAGGTGGAGTCGGCTTCAAGGGTTCGCGCAAGTCGACCCCGTTCGCCGCTCAGCTGGCCGCCGAGTCGGCGGCCCGCCAGGCACAGGAACACGGCATGAAGAAGGTTGACGTCTTCGTCAAGGGACCGGGCTCAGGCCGCGAAACGGCTATCCGTTCGCTGCAGGCTGCCGGCCTCGAAGTTGGCTCGATCAACGACGTGACCCCCCAGGCCCACAACGGTTGCCGTCCCCCGAAGCGCCGCCGCGTTTAATTCCTTTCAGTGACTGGCGATTGGGCTTGTCTGGGTCGAAAGATCCGGGCAGGCTCACTCGCCGTTCACCGCGACAGGGCCGTACTCGCGGGCCCGTCGAGACTCACAATTTCACAACTCGCCACTAAGTGTCATATAGCGGACACTTCGCCGAAAGGAATCTATAGTGCTTATCGCACAGCGCCCCACGCTCACCGAAGAGAACATTTCGGAGTTCCGGTCCCGGTTCGTCATCGAACCGCTCGAGCCCGGCTTCGGCTACACCCTCGGTAACTCGATGCGCCGCACCCTGCTTTCCTCGATTCCCGGCGCTGCTGTCACCAGCATCCGCATCGATGGAGTGCTTCACGAATTCAGCACCGTTCCCGGGGTCAAGGAAGATGTCACCGAGATCATCCTGAACATCAAGGGTCTGGTCATCTCCAGCGAGCACGACGAGCCGATCACCGCGTACCTGCGCAAGCAGGGCTCCGGCCAGGTCACCGCCGCCGACATCTCGGCTCCGGCCGGCGTCGAGGTCCACAACCCCGAGCTCGTCATCGCGACCCTGAACGACAAGGCCAAGTTCGAACTTGAACTGACCATCGAGCGTGGCCGTGGTTACGTGTCGGCTACCCAGAACCGCAACGAGTACTCCGAGGCCGGCCAGATTCCGGTCGACTCGATCTACTCGCCGGTTCTCAAGGTGACCTACCGTGTCGAGGCAACTCGTGCCGGTGAGCGCACCGACTTCGACCGCCTCGTCGTTGACGTGGAGACCAAGTCGGCCATCTCGCCCCGCGACGCCATCGCATCCGCCGGTCGTACGCTGACCGAGCTGTTCGGTCTGGCCCGCGAGCTGAACACCGCCGCTGAGGGCATTGAGATCGGCCCCGCGCCGGTCGACGCCGTCCTCTCGACCGAGCTGTCCGTGCCGATCGAAGACCTCGATCTGTCCGTGCGCTCGTACAACTGCCTCAAGCGCGAAGGCATCAACAACGTCAGCGAACTGGTCGCCCTCTCGGAGACCCAGCTGATGAACATCCGCAACTTCGGTCAGAAGTCGGTGGATGAGGTCAAGGACAAGCTCGTTGAGCTTGGCCTGTCGCTGAAGGATTCTGTGCCCGGCTTTGACGGTGCGCACTTCTACAGCGGTTACGACGAAGAAACCATCTAAGGCCCGTCGTTTCTCGACGCCTTTCGACTTTGATACTGGAGATTACCGATAATGCCTAAGCCCACTAAGGGAGCCCGTCTCGGTGGCGGACCGGCGCACGAGCGCCTCATGCTCGCGAACCTGGCTGCTGCCCTGTTCACCCACAAGTCCATCAAGACGACCGAGACGCGCGCCAAGCGCCTGCGTCCGGTTGCCGAGCGCCTGGTGACCTTCGCCAAGCGTGGCGACCTGCACGCTCGTCGTCGCGTTCTCGCGACGATCGGCGACAAGACCGTCGTGCACGAGCTCTTCACCGAGATCGCGCCCCAGGTTGCGCTTCGCGATGGCGGCTACACCCGCATCACCAAGCTCGGCTTCCGCAAGGGCGACAACGCCTCCATGGTGCAGATGGAGCTCGTTCTCGAGCCCGTTTCGCCCAAGGTGAAGTCGAACAAGGCTCCCGCGAAGGCGTCCGCGCCCGTCGCCGAGGAGACCCCGGCCCCGACCGCCGAGGCCGAGGTCGTAGAGACCGAAGCCGTCGAGTCCGACGCTGTTGAGGCGCCCGAGGCATCCGAGGCATCCGCTGAGGAAGCCAAGTAACACTCGCTCCACCCGCTGTACCTGAAAGGGCCCGACTCCGGTCGGGCCCTTTTTGTGCGCGCGGGGGGTGTGCGGGGCTGTGTGGACTTGGCTGTGTGGGCTTGTGCCGCCCATACGAGGTGCGGTCGAGCTGCGTGCGGGCGGTGGGGTGCCAGTTCTGCGGGCAAGGCGCCGCTGTGCGGGTGGTGCGCCACTATGCGGGCGGGATGCCGATGCGCCGGCGGGGTGCCGGAGCGCCCTGTGGGGAGGTATGCGGGTCAGGCGCCGCTATGCCCCTGGCGCGCCACCCGCGTACCGGCGCCTTGCCCGCATACCTCGAGAACCCCACCCCGGGCATCTGCCGAAGCGCCGTTTTGGTGCAGAAGTACCGTGCAGAAGGGTCGGTGCCGAGAGATGCTGCAGGTGACGGAGGCGCGGAGGCACAGGAGCCGCACGTCACATGTCACCGGTCACCGGTTACCAACCACCGGCCACAGGGGGCGCAGGTCACCTGTCACCGGTCACAGGTCACAGGTCACCGGTCACCGGCCACCCGCCACCGGTCACCCGCCACCCGCCACCCGCCACCCGCCACAGGGGGCACAGGTCAGCGGACGCGGAACGCCTGCAGGGTGTCGGCGCCGGGGGCGCGGCTCTGTGGGGCGCCGGGCAGGCGCTCAAGGGCCGTGGCCACGGTGTCGGCGTAGATCCCCCCGCCGGTGGGGCCGGGGTGGATGCCGTCGGCGGCGAGCACGTCGACGTGCGGGGCGATGGCGCCGCTCCAGTCGGCCAGCACCACTTGGCTGCGGCGGGCGGAGAAGGTCGCGAGCTCGGTGTTGACGCCGAGGGTCCAGTCCCGCTCCGCGAACGCGTTCACCACGATCAGCTCACGGGAGGGCCCGATCACCCCCATGATTGCGGAGAGGTCGTCCGGGTCGATGGGACCGTTTGTGCCGAGACCCAACAGCACCACGGGGCGCAGGGTGCCTGCTGCCCGTTGCTCGGCGAGAAGCTTCGGAGCGGCTGCCATGCCGCGGGACACGGCCGCGTCGATCACGATTCCGGGGAACTCGGTCTGCAGCTCGACCGCGGAGGCCAGCATCACAGAGTCGCCGACGGCCGTGATGTTCGAGCCCCTGCTGGCTTCCGCCGCCTCCCCGGGGGCCTGGGCATCGGCGGCGGCCTGCTCCGCCGCGGCCTTCGCGGCCCTTTCCAACGCCTGCTGACCGCGCAACACCTCGGCCTGCGCGGTCGTGACTGTGGGCGCGGCGACCACGGATGCGACGGTGCCCGCCAGCAACAGCAGCACGCCGGCGGTCGCCATCGCCAGCACCGCCACGGGGCGGCGCCGACGACTCGCGCCGGCGGGGCCGGCCGCGGCCGCCGGCCAAGTCGCACCAGCAGGGCCGGTCGCGGCCGCCCGGCCGGTCGCACCCGCGGGGTCGGTCGGGCCGGCGTGGCCGGTCGCACTTGCGGGGGCGGTTGCGCGCGCGTGGTTGGTCGTGTCCGCCGGGCCGGTCGCTGCCGCGGGGTCGGTCGGGCCGGCGTGGTCGGCTGCAGCTGCGCCCGCCGGGCCGGTCGCGCCCGCGGAGCCAGTCGCCCCGGCGGGGTCGCCCGCCCAGAACACCCGATCGCGCACCAGCCCCACCGCGCCCCGCAGGCCGTGCCGGCGGATCGGCATCTCGAGCCAACGGTACGAGATCGCGGCGGCGGCCACGGCCAGCAGCAGCGTGAGCATGCCGGTGGCGACGACGTTTCCGCGGCCGAACGGCGCCACGAGCTGCAGCAGCACCAGCAGCGGCCAGTGCCAGAGGTACAGACCGTAGGAGCGTTCACCGAGGTAGCGGAGCGGGGCGGCGTCGAGCATCCGCCCGAACCGGCCGCCGGCCACACCCGCCCAGATCGCCACGGCGGAGGCGAGGCTCACCAGCAGGAGGCCGCCGCGGTAGGTGCCGGCGGCGTTGTCGGGCAGCCAGATCGCCGCGGCGAGCAGGCCGGCCAGGGCGCCCGCGCCCCACCAGGCTCGGGTCGCGGCCACCGCGCGGCCGGTCGCCGCCGCCGGGGTGCCGGTCGCCGCCTCGCGGAGCGACACTGCTCGCCCGAGCGGGCGCAGCAGCAGGGCCAGGGCGGCGCCGATGAGCAGACCGAAACTGTGGGTGTCCGAGCCGTAGTACACCCGGCTGGGGTCGGCGCCGGGCTGGTAGGCCACGCCCATCCACACCGCCGACGCGAGAGCGAGCGTGCCCACCAGGGCCAGTCGGAGGCCCGGCCGGCGGATCCGCACGAGGAGCAGCAACAGCAGCGGCCACAGCAGGTAGAACTGCTCCTCGACGGCCAGCGACCAGAGGTTGCGGAACAGTTCCGGTTGACCCGAGCCGAAGTAGCTGGTGTTGGCGGCGGTGGACACCCAGTTGTAGCTGAATGTCGCGGCGCCCAGCAGCTTCCAACCCAGGCCCACCAGCACGTCGCCGCCGATCAGCCAGGCGGTCGTGCAGGCCAGCAGCACCAGGGGCACCAGCGCCGGCAGCAGCCGACGGGCGCGGTGCAACCAGAATCGCCTGGGCGAGAACCGGCCGGTGCGGTCCCGTTCTGCCACGATCAGACCGGTGATGAGGAACCCGCTGATCACGAAGAAGATATCAACGCCGATGAAGCCGCCCCGGAGCACCGGCGGAAACAGGTGGTACACCACGACGAGGGTGACCGCGAGGCCGCGCAGCCCGTCCAGGCCGCTGAGCCGCCCACCGGCCGGGCCGCCGGTCGAGAGGGCTGTGGCGGGGGAGCGGGGCGCGATGCGAAGGGAACTGGTCATAGCTGTGCGGCCGGACGACGGCCCGTCCAACGATAACCCGGCCCGGCCTCTACACTGACCTCTGTGAGTTTTCCCGAGCCCGTCGACGGCACCCCTCCTGTGGTGCTGTCCGAGCTCAACCCGGATGGCGCCCTGGCGGAACCGTCCGGTTCGATGCCGGCACCCGGCTCCAGCCGCATCCGCCTGGACATCGCCTACGACGGCACCGACTTCTTCGGCTGGGCCACCCAGCCCGGTTACCGCACCGTGCAAGGCCAGATCGAGGAGGGCCTCGCCGCAATCCTCAAACGCCACCAGCCCACCCCTGCCCTCGTCGTCGCCGGCCGCACAGACTCCGGCGTGCACGCGCTGGGCCAGGTGGCCCACTTCGACCTGAACCCCGATCAGGTGGACAGCCTGGTGCGGATCAAGCGCGGCCGGGGAGTGCCCAAGCACCAGACCGACCTGGCCACGATGGTGCAGCGCCGGCTCGGCGGCATCCTGGTCACCCAGCCCGAAATCGTGATCCGCCGCGCCACCCTGGCACCGGCCGGGTTCGATGCCCGGTTCTCCGCCCTCTGGCGCCGCTACGAGTACCGCATCTCCGACACCGGGGCGCTGCGGGACCCGTTGCAGCGGTTGCGCACCACCTGGCACGGTTTCGCGTTGGACCTCGCCGCCATGCAGGAGGCCGCGGCCACCCTGATCGGGCTGCACGACTTCGCCACCTACTGCAAGCCGCGGCCCGGAGCCACGACCATCCGTACCCTGCAGTCCTTCGAGTGGCGGCGCGACCCCGACGGGGTGCTTGTGGCGACGCTACAGGCGGATGCGTTCTGCCACTCGATGGTGCGTGCCCTGGTGGGCGCCTGCGTGTCGGTGGGGGAGGGCAAACTGGTGGGCACCCGTCTGGTGGACCTCCGCATCGAACGGGCCCGCACCAGCGAGTTCAAGGTGATGCAGGCGCACGGCCTCACGCTCATGGAGGTGGGGTACCCGGAGGATGCTGGCATGGCCATCCGGGCCGCGCAGACTCGTGCCCGTCGCGAGCTGCCCGACGACGACGAGTGAAATCGCACGGATCTGCCCGCGGGAGTTGTGCGTGATTGCCCGGTGAACTAGTGTTGCTCTTTGGTGTCTTAGGCGTTGCAGCCAGGCACACGAACGTGAGCCCTCCATCGATCGTGTTCTCCTCGAGAACACACCCGGAGCGGGATTCACGAACACCTCCGTTCGAAAACAAGAAAGCAGCACAACAGTGACGCGCACTTACACCCCCAAGGCAAGCGAACTCCAGCACGACTGGGTCGTCATCGATGCCACCGATATCATTCTGGGTCGGCTCGCCAGCCACGCCGCAATTCTTCTTCGTGGCAAGCACAAGGCGACCTTTTCCCCTCACATGGATGGTGGCGACTTCGTCATCATCATCAACGCCGAGAAGATTGCCCTCACCGGCAAGAAGCTTGACCTCAAGATGGCGTACCGCCACTCCGGTTACCCGGGCGGCCTCACGGCCACGAACTACTCGGAGATGCTCGAGAAGCACCCCACCCGTGCGGTAGAAAAGGCGATTCGCGGCATGCTGCCGAAGAACTCGCTCGGCCGTGCACAGCTGCTGAAGCTCAAGGTCTACGCAGGCCCCGAGCACCCGCACGCTGCGCAGCAGCCCAAGCCGTACACCCTCAGCCAGGTCGCTCAGTAGCGTCGGCCCCAGACTTCTCGATATCTAAGAAAAAAGGATTCACACCATCGTGGCGAAGATCGCAGACCAGATTGACGCAACTCCCGAGAGCTACTCCACCGAGACTCCCGCTGAAGTTGCAACCAAGGCGCCCCGCGCCGTCCTCAACGTTCCCGGCGCAGCCGTGGGCCGTCGCAAGCAGGCCATCGCCCGCGTGCGCATCGTTCCCGGCGCCGGCAAGATCGTCGTCAACGGGCGCGAGCTCGACGACTACTTCCCGAACAAGCTCCACCAGCAGCTGATCAACGACCCGTTCAAGGTCCTCGACCTGCTCGGCAGCTACGACGTCATCGCCCGCATCACCGGTGGTGGCCCGTCCGGCCAGGCCGGCGCGCTGCGCCTCGGCATCGCCCGCTCGCTGAACCAGATCGACGAAGAGAACAACCGCGCCATCCTCAAGAAGGCCGGCTTCCTCAACCGTGACGCTCGCGTCAAGGAGCGCAAGAAGGCCGGACTCAAGAAGGCCCGTAAGGCGCCGCAGTTCTCGAAGCGCTAATCAGCTAGCCGAGTTCGAACTCAAATGGCTCGACTATTTGGCACGGACGGCGTCCGGGGCCTGGCTAACCGTGATCTCACGGCTAGCCTGGCCCTGGGCCTCGCCCAGGCGAGCGCCGTAGTGCTCACCTCAGGCCGCCGCGCAGAGGAACGACGTGCCCAAGGCCGTCGCCCCGTTGCCGTGGTCGCCCGCGACCCCCGCATTTCCGGTGAATTCATCACCTCCGCCGTTGCAGCTGGCCTGGCCAGCTCCGGCGTCGACGTGCTGGATGCCGGCGTCATTCCGACGCCCGCCGCCGCATTCCTCATCGCCGACATCGGCGCAGACTTCGGCGTGATGATCTCCGCCTCGCACAACCCGGCGCCAGACAACGGCATCAAGTTCTTCAACTTCGGCGGCACCAAGCTGCCCGATGACGTCGAGGACCGCATTGAAGCTGTGCTCGCCGAAGACAAGCTGCTCACGCCGATCGGCGGCGACGTCGGCCGGATCCGCCGCTTCGCCGACGCCGAGGACCGCTACGTCGTGCACCTGCTCGGCACCCTGCCGCACCGGCTCGACGGCATCCACGTGGTGCTCGACTGCGCCCATGGCGCGGCGGCCGGCGTGTCCCCGCAGGTCTTCACGGATGCCGGGGCCCGGGTGACCGTGATCGGCGCCGACCCCGACGGCCTCAACATCAACGACGGCGTGGGCTCCACGCACCTCGACAACCTCGCCCGCGCGGTGCTCGAACACGGCGCCGACGTGGGTATCGCCCACGACGGCGACGCCGACCGGTGCCTGGCCGTGGACCGCGACGGCAACATCGTCGACGGCGACCAGATCATGGCGATCCTGGCCGTGTCGATGGCCGAGCGTGGTGTGCTCAAGGACCGCACCCTGGTGGCGACCGTGATGAGCAACCTGGGCCTGAAGAAGGCAATGGCCGCCAACGGCATCACCATGATCGAGTCGAAGGTGGGCGACCGCTACGTGCTCGAAGAACTCGACGCGCATAAGCTCTCCCTCGGCGGTGAGCAGAGCGGGCACGTCATTATGACCAAGTTCGCCACCACCGGGGACGGCATCCTCACCGGGCTGCACATCGTGGCGGAGATGGCCCGCACCGGCAAGACCCTCGCCGAATTGGCCAGCGTCATGAAGGTGTTCCCGCAGATCCTCGTGAACGTGCGCGGCGTGGACCACCACGCCCTCGCCGGCGACGAGGTCATCGCCCAGGCGGTGCGCGACGCCGAGATCGAGTTGGGCGACACCGGCCGGGTGCTGCTGCGACCCTCGGGCACCGAGCCGATGGTGCGGGTGATGGTGGAAGCCGCCGACCAGCCCACCGCGGACCGTCTGGCGCACTCGCTGGCCGACGTCGTGAAGAACCGCCTGGCCCTGCCCGTCGCCTGAGCACACCCCGCTCGTGCGTTCGGCACGAGGGATCTCTACAAGCTCGATCGCCGGATGGGTCGCGCCCGTCTCGGACGTTGCGTTGGTCTCGGCGGTCTCGTTGGTCTCGTTGGTTTTGTTGGTCTCGTTGGTCTCGTTGGTCTTGTTGGTCTCGTTGGTCTCGTTGGTCTTGTTGGTCGAGCTCGTCGAGACCTCGTGACCGGGTCTGCGTTCGTTCCCGTCTCGTTGGTCGAGCTCCTCAATCATCGGCTCGCGAAGTAGTTGATCACGAGACTTGGATCTACCCCGGCGCTCTGTGCGATCATGCGGATGGAGCCGCTTGGGGGATCCGGACGACTCTCGCTCGCGCCCTTCCGGCGTCCGGACCGTGCAGTGGACATTCGCTTTTCCTACCGGTTTCGCGCTCCTTGACACGTAATCCCACCGAACCCTAGAATTCTAATTGAACGTCTGTTGAATTGCGAGATCGTGGTGACATTCGTCCCGTGTCCTCGCATCGAAAGGAATGTGCGATGTCGTCGTTCGGAACCCTTCGCAAGGACTGGCAACCGGGGAGACTCGGGGCGGAGCCGACCGCATACATCGGTCTTCGGGTGGTCATCTTCGGCGGCACCGGGGGTGTCGGACGGGCGATCGCCCAGACTTTGCTGGAGAAGGGCGCCCACGTGACCGTCGTCGGCAGGTCGCTCAAGGAGCCAGCGCACCCACGTCAGACATTCATCCCCGCCGATCTTTCCTCCTTGGCCACCGCGGGCGAGGTCGCCCGCGACCTACCCGTCGACGGCGTCGATGCGGTGCTCCTCACCCACGGTATTTTCGCTGGGAAGTGCCGAGACGTCACGGATGAGGGCCTGGAGAGGGATCTCGCCACGAGCGCGCTGAGCCGGTGGGTCATCGTGAATGAGCTGGCGCCTCGGCTCGACCGAGGCCACACTGCGGGGCGGCCCAAGCCGCGCATGTTCGTGTGGGGCTTTCCCGGAGGGGAACGCGCACTCGATTTCACGGACGTGCAATCCGCGCGGGATTACAGCTGGCAGACGGCCCACGGCAACACCGTTGTGTTCAACGAGGTACTCGTGAGCCACGCGGCCGCTCGGTACGGCGAGGTCGCAATGTTCGGCCTGAACCCCGGAATCATCAAGACCAACATCATGTCGGGGGTTCTCGGGGAGCGTACCTGGAAGCTCAGAGCCCAGCGCGCCCTCATCGGCGCGCTGTTCCAGAGTGCGGACGCCTACGCCGGAAAGGTGCTCCCTCTGCTGGTGCACCCAACCTTGGAGGAGCGGTCGGGAGCGCTCTTCAACCGACATGCGCAGCCGATAGAAGGTAACCCCTGGCTCAGTCTCGAAGACCACCGCGCACGTGTTGTCGAGATCGCGCGGACTCTGACCGCGCGATTCGTCACCCACGACGACCCGGGCCGTCAACTGTTCTAACTGATCAGCGACACCAAGAAGACATTCCATGCGAGCAGAGACTTCGCGGCGAGGCTGAGGACGAGGTAGGTCTTCTCTCCGAATGCATAGTTGGCCCAGGGGCCGATTTCCTTGTACTGCAACCACTGAGTGAGCCCGAAACAGAAGAAGAAGACTCCCTGGACAGCCAAGATGACGAAGATGTACTCGGGTGCGTCGGTGTACAGGGGAATGTTGAGGGCCATCGCGACCCACGGCGTGATTCCGACGAGAGAGCCGAACCAGAACGGGGCCATGGTGGTGGATGTTCGCCCGGGCGGGTTCATGCGCTCCTGCAGGTAGCCGAAGAGGATCATCGCGACGTTGGCGCCGGCGATCACGACCAGCGCGTTGATCGTCGTAACTCCCCAGTACAGTGCGATCACGAGGACCATCAATGTGGCGCTCACGGAGTATTCGGCCCACCGGAATCGGTTGATGCCGCGGCCGAGGTCGCGTTCGTAGATTCGGCGCCCGATCGTCGCTGTCAGCAAGTGGTCGATGCCGGCCAGGGCGAGGAAGGCGCCGACGACGTATCCGATCGTCACGTTGAACAAGTCCGATGTGACGAGCGCTGTTGCTCCGCCTCCCTCGCCGGATCCGGGAGCGCCGTCGATGAACGAAGCGAGAACCGGGATCGAGAAGTCGTTCGTGAGGAACAGGATGACGGCGGCGGAACCGAGGTGGATGATGGCGAGCCCGATATTCCAGCGTCGAAGACCTCGGAGACGCTCGGGAGTCACTCCTGTCGCCATCGGCGTTGTTGTACTGGTCATTGTCATTACTTCTTCTCCTTAGTGGGGATGTCTTGTTTTCCGATGATGAGCACCCAGGCGATGCCCATGAGTAAGAGGACGGCGGAGCTCACGGTGAACGCCGGCGTGAGTCCGGCGATGAGCGCTTCGGCGTTCGGGGATTGCAGACCGTTGTGGGCGATGTAGTCCATCGTGATCGAGGCGGCGAGGGTGTTGAGTGCCGCTATCCCGATCGTTCCGCCGATCTGCTGACTCGTGTTGAGGGTTGCCGCGGCGATGCCGCTGTCGTTGTTGTCGACGCCGTGAAGTGCCGATGATGAGAGCGGAACAAAAATCAGGCCGAAGCCGAGGCTCGCGATGATGATGAACGGGAGCACCGCTGACGCGTACTGGCTTGTCACGGTCAGTTGGGAGAAGGCGAACATTGCCACCGCCATCAGGATGAAGCCCGTGAAGGTGATGAATCGAGGGCCGATCCGTGGAAGCAGCCGGCTCGCGACGGTGGCGCTGACGATCACGCCGCCGGAGAATGGCAGGAAGCCGAGGCCCGTCTGCAGAGGTGTGAACGCGAGCACCAGCTGTAAGAAGTAGGAAATGAAGAGGAAGAACGACAGCCCCGCGATGCCGACGAAGAAGGCGGCCAGATAGGCGGCCCCGCGGACTCGATTCTTCACGAGGCGCAGGGGGAGCATGGGGCTTGCAGAACGCGCTTGGATGAGGACGAAAGCGACGAGCAGGCCGGCGGCCAGGGCTAGGAATCCGATGGTGGTCGCGCTTCCCCATCCCGAATTCTCGGCCTGGGTGATTCCGAACACGAGGCTGAATAGGCCAACAGTGGCCGTGATCGCGCCTGGGATGTCATACCGGGCGCGTCCTTCGTTGCGCGACTCTGTCACGAACAGCACGGCGAGGATTACAGCGACGAGTGCGATCGGCACATTGACCAGCAAGCACCAGCGCCAATCTGCGTACTCGGTGAGTAGGCCCCCCATGATCAAGCCGATCGCCGCCCCACCCCCCGCAATCGCGCCGTAGACGCCGAATGCTCGTGCGCGCTCGTGTGGGTTTGTGAACGTGACGCTGATCAGGGAGAGGGCGGCGGGCGCCAGCAGAGCGGCGAACAGGCCCTGCAGGCCGCGGGATGCGAAGAGCGTCGCGGCATTGGGCGCGAGCCCGCCCAAAGCGGATGCAAGGGCGAATCCGATGAGGCCGATGACGAACATCCGCTTGCGGCCCGAGTAGTCGGCGACGCGTCCTCCGAGCAGCAGCAGGCTGCCGAACGCGAGTGTGTATGCCGTCACGATCCATTGCCGGTCGGTGTCGGAGATCCCCAACTCGTTCTGGATTGACGGCAGGGCGATGTTCACGATCGAGCCGTCGAGCACCACCATGAGCTGCGCCAGAGCGATGACCACGAGTGCACGCCACCGAAACCGATCCGGTGAGGGCAGTGAGGAGTCGAGCCGGATTTCCTCGGGAGCGTCGGTGGTCATGAGATCGGCATCCTAATTCAATGGGTGGTGAATTTAGAGAGTAAACTAGCCTGTAACAGGTGTCAAGTAGGCCGCCGAACACGGATCGGGATGATGAAAACCACACGCGTTGGTCGACGCTCGGGCTCGAGCGAGAGCCGAGAAGACGTGCTGAGTGCTGCGCGCGCGCTCTTTGCCGAGCACGGCTACCAGCGCACGACGATTCGACTCATCGCGGAGCGGGCAGGGGTGGACCCGAGCCTCGTCATCTACTTCTTCTCGACCAAAGAGCAGCTGTTCATGGCGTGCATGCCCAAGCCCAGTGAGGATGCGTCTGACACGCCGAAGCTTCTCGCAGCGATGCCGCGGGACAAGGCGGCGCAGATGCTCGCGCAGAGGATCGTGGAATCGATCAAGTCTCCCGAGACCAGCAACATACTCGCTGTCATGCGGGCCGCCAGTTCGAAGCCGGAGTCAGTGTCGCACATCCGGAGCGTGTTTCTGAGCCGTACGCTGCTACCGATGATCACCGAACTTGGGCTCTCCCGCCCGAAGGAACGCGCTGCCCTGCTCGCTGCGGTCGTCACCGGGCTGACGTTCGTGCACGAGATGCTCGACATTGAGGCCGAATGGGGTGACCTCGACAAAGCGGCTCAGTTAGAGCTGATTTCGAGGACGATCGAGCTTGCACTGACGACTGAGCTCGACTAGCGACCGCCTCAGTCCTCCGCCAGTCGAGCCCGCGAGAATACTCTGCGAGTGGGGGTGCGGCATCAATCGATTCCGGTGGGCGGAGTACTCGGTGGCCGGCCCGTTTTGGTTCGGATCGCTCGTCGGCATCACGCCGTGGCTGGCGATGAGCCTCAACATTCCCCTCGACACCGAGAAACCGGTCTGTGACAAAAGAGTGGGCGGGCGGGAATCATCCCGCCCGCCCGCATCCGCGTCTTTGGAGTTACGGAGTTGGCATGCCGCCGTTGACGTTCAGGGTCTCGCCGATGACGTAGCTGGATTCGCCCGATGCCAGGAAGACGTAGGCCGGGGCCAGCTCGGCAGGCTGGCCGGGACGCCCCAGCGGGGTCTGCTCGCCGAACTCGGGCAGCTCCTCGGTGGGCTGGCCGCCCGCGGTCTGCAGCGGCGTCCAGATCGGTCCGGGCGCCACGGCATTGACCCGGATGCCCTTCGGCGCCAGCTGCTGACCGAGCGCCTTGGTGAACGCGTTGATGGTGGCCTTCGTGGAGGCGTAGTCGACCAGGTTCTCTGAAGGGGAGTAGGCCTGGATCGACGTGGTGTTGATGATGGTCGAGCCCGGCTTGAGGTGCGGCAGGGCCGCCTTGGTCAGCCAGAACATCGCGTACACGTTGGTCTTGAAGGTTTCGTCGAACTGCTCGTCGGTGAGTTCCAGCAGATCCTCCACATGCTGCTGCTTGCCGGCGTTGTTCACCAGGATGTCCAGGCCGCCGAGTCCAGCCACGGTATCGGAGATGATCTTCCGGCAGAACGCCGCGTCGGTGAGGTCACCGGGCAGGGCAACGGCGGTGCGGCCGGCTTCTTCGATGAGGGTGACGATCTTCTGTGCGTCCTCCTCTTCTTCGGGGAGGTAAGAGATGGCAACATCCGCTCCCTCGCGGGCGAACGCGATGGCCACGGCGGCACCGATGCCGGAGTCGCCACCGGTGACGAGGGCCTTGCGGCCGGTCAAACGACCGGTCCCCCGGTAGGAGGTCTCGCCGCGGTCGGCGGTTTCGTTCAACTGGGCATCCAACCCCGAGCCTTTCTGGGACTGCAAGGTGGTGTCGATGTGAGCATATTTTTTGGACGGGTCTTCGAAGGTGTACTGGTCAGCGGACAATTTTGTACCTCTCATCGGTCGTCGGCGTGCGCTGGACGCGGGCCGAAACGCACCGAACAATCGTAGAACCGTTATTCTGAATGCTCGCTGAGCGAATTCTTACCGGCCGGTGACGGGGCCCTGTGTCGGCCGGCCGGGTTGGTGCGGACCGGTGAGTAGGTAGCGAACGTGTGGCCGGAGCGGCGATGCGGGGGAGAGCCGGGGATGCTCGAACTCCCCGGCTGGCCGCATCCCCAGCCGCTCCATCACCCGGCGTGAACGGATGTTGAGAACGGCGGTGATCGAGTTCACCTCGGCCAGCGCCAGTTCGGTGAACGCCCACGAGAGAGCGGCCGCGGCGGCCTCGGTCGCGAAACCCCGCCCCCAGGCTGCGCGCGCCAGCCGCCAGCCCACCTCGACCCCGTCGGACCCCGGGATGCCCTCGAGCATGGGCGCGAGCCCGGTGAAGCCGATGAACTCGCCGGTGTCTCCACGTTCGAGCGCCCACAACCCGAAGCCGTGCACGTCGAAGAGCGCATCGGCGCGGGCGGCGAGGTCGTCGCTCTGCTCGCGGGTCAGCGAGGCTGGAAAGAACCGCATCACCTCGGAATCCGCGTTGAGAACGGCGAACGGCTTGCGGTCGCTTTCGAGCCAGCGCCGCAGCACCAGCCTCTCGGTGCGCACTTCGAAGTCCATCGTTCCACCGTAATCCGGTGTCGGGTCCACCGCGCCTGCGCTGCCGCTCTGGGCACCGCACCCGCCGGGCCGAACCGGGCTACTTGCCTCGTTTGTGCTGGTCATCCACCAGTACCGCCACGGTACGTGCAGGCACCGTCACCGTGCCCGTCGCCGTGTCCCAGGTCGTGGTCTTGACCACGGCATCCGCACCCGTGGCCTGGATTCGGCTGAGCACGAATGTCGTGCCGGCCAGGTCGGCCAGACGGATCGTCTGGGGCTCGGGACTGGCGTTGAACACGGTGAGCAGGCCGTCCAGCTTACGGTCGACGTCCTTTCCGACGGTGTCGTCGATATGCATTACAACGACACCCGGGACGCCGTTCGGCCCGCTAGCCGGGAAGGTCAGCTTCTGGTTGATCAACGTGGCGTTACCGAGCCGGAACAGCTTCGTGGACTGCTTGAGCCGGAGCAGGTCCTGCGCCTGGTTTGACGCGGCAGCCATGTCTGCCGGCGTGGGCACCAACGCCGGGTCCTCCAGCAACGGGCGCTGGATGGCCCACTTGTCTTCGTTGGAGCCCGCCGACGGCAGCCCCACCCCGAAGTTGTTCGTCTGGCCGGTCCAGTCGATGCGGTTGAACCAGTCGCCGGCGTTGTAGCTGTCCCGGTCGAGCGACTTGGAGCGCAGCAGGTCGGTGCCGGCGTGCCAGAGCGACGGGGCCTGGGACAGGGTCGCGGTGGCCAGGGACAGGGTGTTCATCCGCACCCGGTCGGTCATCGCCGAGTCGGCCGGCATCTTGAGGGCGAGCAGGTCGAAGAGCGTCTCGTTGTCGTGCGCGTCGACGTAGTTGATCACCTCGGCCGGCTGGTCGGCGTAGCCGGCTGGCGACCCGTTGTAGTCCAGCTCGTCACCGCGCTTGACGCTGCCGTCGGCGGTCAAGAAGCTGAAGTCGCTCAGATTCGCGGCCAGGCCGAGTCGCACCAGGTCGCTGGCCTGGGCCAGCTTCGCCAGCGCCTGCTCGGGGGTGCCGTTGATGGCCGCACCGTTGGGATCGGTGCCCAGGCCGGTGCCGAAACCTTGCTGCTGCACGGTGCCGCCATCGACGGGGCTTCCGCCGTGCACGGCGTCACGCAGCCTGTCGTTGAAGGTGCCGATGCCGGTGCCGCCGAGCTGACCCTGCGTCGCCTGCTCGAAAAGAGCGTTGTCGGCAACCTCGCCGAAGTTCCAGCCCTCGCCGTAGAGGTAGACGGCCTTGCCGTCTACGCCGTCCTCCTTCTCGGTCAGCTTGTCGAGGGCCGCCCGCACCTCGAGCAGGTTCGCCGTGGAGTGGTGACCCATGAGGTCGAACCGGAACCCGTCGACCTTGTATTCGCGGGCCCAGAGCACGACGGAGTCGACCATCAGCCGCTCGGCCATCTGGTGTTCGGTGGCCACGTTCTGGCAGCAGGTGGATGTTTCCACCGCGCCGAGCGGGTTCAGCCGGTGGTAGTAGCCGGGTACGACCCGATCGAGCACCGAGGTGGCGGCCTGCCCGCTGGCGTTGGTGTGGTTGAAGACCTTGTCGAGAACGACCTGGAGGCCGTCGTCGTGCAGGGCACCCACCATGTCGCGGAACTCCGCCACCCGGGCGCCGCCGCGCGGGTTCACCGCGTAGGACCCCTCGGATGCCTGGAAGTGCAGCGGGTCATATCCCCAGTTGAAGCCGTCGGCGGCAGCGGTGGCCTGCACACAGGCCTGCTGCTCCGGCGAGGCCGGACCGAACGATTCGAGATCACACGCCGGCACGGCCTGCTTGGCGCGGTCCTCCTCGATCGTGGCGATGTCGAACGTCGGCAGCAGGTGCACGGTGTTCAGCCCCGCATCCGCCAGCGCGGCCAGGTGCTTGGTGCCGGCGCTGTCCACGCCGAACGCGCCGTAGGTGCCGCGGAGCGGTTCCGGCACGGTCTCGTCGGAGATCGAGAAGTCCCGAACGTGCAGTTCGTAGATGGACCGGTCGACGGGGTTGTCGATGATGGGAGCCTTGGTCTTCTCCCACGTCTTGGGCCGGAAGTCCTTGTTCGCCAGGTCGACGAACACCGAACGGGTGGAGTTGGTCGTCAGCGCCACCGAGTACGGGTCGGTGACCTGGTTCACCTCGATGGTGCCAGTGCTGGGTGCGAACACCGTGACCTCGAACACGAAGGATGCGTCGGTCCAGCCCTTGGCGCCGGTCGCCGACCAAGTGCCGTCCTTCTGCCGCTTCAGGGCGACCCGCTCGGGCTCGCCGGCGTCGCCGGCGGTCCAGACGAGCAGGTCCACCTTCTGCGCCGTCGGCGCCCAGACCGACACCGTCGGTCGTTTCTTCGACCAGGTGACGCCGAGCGCCTGGGAGGCCGCGGCGTCCGCGAAGAGGTCGTCGAGCACGCCGGGCAACTGCACCCCGGTGAGGGCGGTGAGCACACCGTCCGCGCCGGCCTGGCTGACCTGCAACTGGGTTGTGAGCAGGCGCTCGACCGCGGCGCGGTCCGTGTCGGCGGGTCGGAGTGCGACGGAGTCCGCCAGAGCGGGGAACGCCTTCTTCTGCGCGTCGGTCAGCCCGGCCTTGTCGTAGCCGAGTTCCACGGTGTCGCCACCGGTCACGGCTCCGTCTGCAACGGTCAGCGACGCGCCAGCCGAGGAGTGCAGGGCGTAGGCCAAGTCGGCCGGGTCGGCGTTGACCGGCAGCAGATCGCGTGGCCAGGCCAGCGTCTTCTCGTCGATCCAATGGGCGCGCTGCTGCCCGGTGCCGGCCAGCGGCTGGATGGCGGACTCAACGGTGAGCACGTGGCTGGCCAGGTCGTAGCTGAACACTGTCGCTTCTCCGTCGGTCACGCTGAAGCCGATGTTGGCGCCGTTGGGCGCCCCATCCGCGCCGTAGTTCTCGTCCCAACCGAGGTTGTGAGCCACCTTGCCTTCGTAGCTGCCGGTGGGCAGGGTGCTCGTGCTCCAGGTGAGGATGCCGTCGCCGTCGATGTCCTGCAGCCAGGTGGCGAGGCAGTCGGGTTTCCAATCCGCTGGGCATCCGGCCTCCTCCTGGAAGGAACCGGCGGCGACCACCATCGGTCCCTGCGCGGTGTTCTGGAAGAAGTTGTTGCGCGGGTCGAAGTAGAACGTCACGGGTCCGCCGGGGGCGGTGAAGGAGACGTTCGAGCCGTTCGGCACTCCGCCGGCCCCGTAGTTGACATCCCAGGAGCCGTTGATCGCGATCTTGTATTCGTAGGTTCCGGCCGGCAGGTCGAAGGTGCCGGCGTAAATGCCGTCGGCACGCTGGGTGAGCTTGGCGGCTTCACAGCCGGGCTGCCAGTCGCCCGCGCAGCCGATCTCCGAGTCCAGGTCGCCGGCCACCGTGACCAGCTCGAGGGCGGGGGTGGGGGTGCTGGCTTCGGTGAGGGCAACTGTGTTGCCGACGGATGCGTAGGTGGAGGCTGCGGCGCGCTGGCCGGCGGCATCCGTGGTCACCGCGCGGTACTCCACCAGGGTGCCCGTGGCCAGGCCCATCGTGTCGTGGAAGACCCGGGGTGTGGTGTCTTCTGCGGTACCGAGGGGGGTCCAGTCTGGGGAGCCGACCACGCGCCAGGCGAAGCCGGTTTCGGCCCAGGTGCCCTCGTCGACGGTCGCGCCAACGGGTGAGACCCCGGAGACGCCGGCGCCGGCCGTCGGGGCGGCGACCGTGATCGCGGTGGCTGCGGTGGGCGCCGTGACCGTGCGGTCGGCGACAAGAACGACCGACCCGAGCGCGGGAACGGTCACCTCGAGGTCACCTGTGGCGGTGGCGGTCGCGGCGGTTCCGGCGCCGTAGAGCACCGAGAAGGCTGCACCATCAGTGAGGGTGGGCACGGTGACGGTCTTGGCGTCGGCCGAGTTGTTGACGGCGACGAGGTGCTCGACCTTTTCGGTGCGATCCACCCGGCTGAAGGCGTACACGCCGGCGCCGGTGTCGGTGTAGCGCTCGATCTGGGAACCGGTGGCCAGGGCTGGGTGCTCGGCGCGGAGCGCGGACAGCGCGCTGATGTGGGTGTACAGCGGACCATCCACGCCGAACCTGTCAACCGAACCCGCTGTCTCTCCCGTGATCAACGGCTGGTCGGTGTAATCGCTGACCTGGCTGGCGAAGAGGGACTGGCGGGCGTCCTTGTCGCCGCCGGAGCCGGCGAAGCCCTGCTCGTCGCCGTAATACACGACCGGCTGGCCGCGGGTGAGGTACATCAGCTCGTGGGCGAGCTTGTCGCGCTGCACCGGCGAATCGGAGTTCTTCAGGAACGAGCCGATGCGACCCATGTCGTGGTTGCCGAGGAAGGTGGGCAGGGCGTAGGCGTTGGAGTCGGGGGTGGTGTACCGGTCGTCGCTGGCGTACAGCTGGCTGAGGCCCTTGGCCGAGTTGCCGGCCGCGAAGCTGGTGGCCTGCGACTGGAATCCGAAGTCGAGCACCGAGCTGAGGTCGGTGTCGCGCACGTATGGGGAGGTCTTGGCGGCATCCGCGTCGTAGACCTCGCCGAACATGAAGAAGTCCGGCTTGCCCTGGGCGTGTGCGTAGTCCCGCACCGCGGTGGACCAGGTCTGCCAGAACTCGAGGTTGACGTGCTTGACGGTGTCGATGCGGAACCCGTCGATGCCGAGGTCGACCCAGGTCTTGTAGACGTCGATGAAGCCGTTGACGACGGCGGGGTCTTCGGTCATCAGGTCGTCCAGGCCGGAGAAGTCACCGTCCAGGGCGCTCTCTCCCTCGAAGGTCGAGTCGCCGCGGTTGTGGTACTTGGTGGGGTCGTTCAGCCAGGCGGGGACCTTGCGATCGGCGTTGGCCGGGGTCACGGTCGGCGTGTACGGAAAGGAGGTGGTGTCCAGCTCGGGGAATTCATCCGTACCGGCGTAGTCGGCGGGATCGAAGGCGTCCCCGGCGGCAGTCGTGTACGGGGACGCGGCCTTGTCGATGTAGCTGTAGGTCTTCTCCGCGTTGTCGATCAGGTCGGCGGTGTGGTTGGTGATGATGTCGAAATAGACCTTGATGCCGCGGGCGTGCGCGTCGGCGATGAGCGCCTCGAGTTCGGCGTTGGTGCCCAAGTGCGGATCGATGCGGGTGAAGTCGCTGATCCAGTAGCCGTGGTAGCCGGCCGAGGCGTTGTCTCCCTCGCCCTGCACTGGGTTGTTCATGAACGAGGGCGTGAGCCAGAGGGCGGAGGTGCCGAGCCCCTCGATGTAGTCGAGGGAGGAGCGGAGACCCGCCAGGTCGCCGCCGTTGTAGAAGCCCTTGTCGGTCGGGTCGAAGCCGGAGACCATCGGGTCGGAACCGAGGCCGGCGGTGTTGTTGGTCGGGTCGCCGTCCTTGAACCGGTCGGTCATCACGAAGTAGAACTGCTCGTCGCTGCCGGGCTGGCGGATCGGCTCCGTCGCCAGCGACGCGTCCGCCTCCGAGTATGGTCCGGCGAGGGACAGCGCTTCCAAACCGACCCGCTTCTTGGCGAGGTCGAAGCTGAACCGCAGGGTGCTTTCGCCCGCGATGGTCACGGGGATGTTGTCGGCTCCGCCGTCCAGGCCGTAGGTGACATCCCAGCTGTCGTCGAGGGCCACCTTGTAGTCGTAGCTGCCGGCGGGGAGGGTGAACTCTGCCGCCCAGACCCCCTCGGTGCCGGTCGGGACCAGTTCGGTCGCCGCGCAGGCCGGTGCCCAGTCTTCGCCGCAGCCGAGTTCGGTTTGCAGGCTGCCCACGAGGGCGACGGTCGGAGTGGCCGCTGCCGCTGCAACGGGTGCGAAGACGAGCCCGGATGCGAGAATCGCCCCCGATCCGATCGTGGCCAGTAGTCGGCGTGCGGCGATTCTCTTAGTCAGCATTGACTTCCCCCGTTGGGCGCCGGACGGCGCAATAAACACAACGGTCAGAGGCTACCCCCGTGCGGGGGCGTAGTGCAAGCGTTTGCAATGAGTATCCCGGTCCCACGTTGATCGAGCTCGTCCCACGTTGATCGAGCTCGTCGAGATCCCGTGCGCCGGCCTGAGTATCCCGGTCCCACGTTGATCGAGCTCGTCGAGATCCCGTGCGTCGGCCTGAGTATCCCGGTCCCGCGTTGATCGAGCTCGTCGAGATCCCGTGCGCAGGCCGCCGGTCAGACCTTGCGCAGCAGCACCTTGTCGACGGTGTGGTCGGAGGCCTTACGCAGGACCAGAGTGGCCCGCGACCGGGTGGGGCGGATGTTCTGCAGCAGGTTGGGCTCGTTGATGGTGCCCCAGATGGTGCGGGCGCGGGCCCGGGCCTCGTCTTCGCTGAGGGAGGCGAAACGGTGGAAGAACGACTTCGGGTTGGTGAACGCGCCGCGCTGCAGGCGCAGGAACCGCTCCTCGTACCAGCGCGAGATGTCGGCGGTGCGCGCATCCACGTAGATGGTGAAGTCGAACAGGTCGCTCACCGCGAGGCCGTGGCCGGGCGCGGGAGGCTGCAGCACGTTCAGACCCTCGACGATGAGGATGTCCGGCTGACGCACGACGACCTGCGCGTCTGGCACGATGTCGTAGTTCAGGTGCGAGTAGAACGGGGCGCGCACCTCGGCGGCGCCGCTCTTGATGGCGCTGACGAAGCGCAGCAGTGCCCGCCGGTCGTAGGCCTCCGGGAAACCCTTGCGCTCCATCAGGCCGCGGCGGGCCAGTTCGGCGTTGGGAAAGAGGAAGCCGTCGGTGGTGACCAGTTCCACCCGGGGGGTGTCTTCCCAGCGGGCCAGCAGCTCCCGCAGCAGCCGGGCGATGGTGGACTTGCCCACGGCGACGGAGCCGGCCACGCCGATCACGAACGGGGTGCGCTGGGCGCGTTCGCCCAGGAAGTCGCTGGTGTCGCGGTGCAACTTGCGGGCCCCCGCGGCATACAGGTTGAGCAGCCTGCTCAGCGGCAGGTAGACATCCGACACCTCGTTGATGTCGAGCGGCTCGCCCAGGCCGCGCAGCTGCACCACTTCGGTCTCCCGCAACGGCAGCCGGGTGGAGGGTGCAAGCGATGCCCACACAGCACGGTCGAGCTCCACGAAGGGGGTGCTGTGACCGTTGTTACTGGGGCTCACCACCGGCTCGGACATCGACCCAAGCATAGTGCGACTAAAATCAGGGCCATGTGCGGAATCGTGGGATATGTCGGAGATAACAAAAGCGTCGAGGTCCTCATGGGAGGGTTGCGTCGACTTGAGTACCGGGGCTACGACTCTGCGGGAATCGCGGTGATCGACGATGCCGGTGTGCTCAACACCGCCAAGCGCGCCGGCAAGCTCGCCGTGCTCGCCGCCGAGCTCGAGGCGCACCCGATCAACAACGGGCGCACCGGCATCGGACACACCCGGTGGGCCACCCACGGTGGTCCCACCGACCAGAACGCGCACCCGCACCTGGGCGACAACGGCAAGCTCGCCCTGATCCACAACGGCATCATCGAGAACTTCTCGCCGCTGAAGGACGAGCTCCTCGCGGAGGGCTACGTCTTCGAGAGCGAAACCGACACCGAGGTGGCCGCGGTGCTGCTCGGCCGCGAATACCAGCGCCTCGGCGACCTTGGTGAAGCGTTCCGCACCGTCGTCGCGCGCCTGGACGGCGCGTTCACGCTGCTCGCCGTGCACCAGGACCAGCCCGGCGTCGTCGTCGGCGCCCGCCGCAACTCTCCGCTGGTGATCGGCCTGGGCGACGGCGAGAACTTCCTCGGCTCCGACGTTGCCGCGTTCGTGGAGTACACCCGCCGGGCCGTCGCGATCGGCCAGGACCAGATCGTGACCATCACGCCGGACCTCGTCACCGTCACCGACTTCTTCGGCGCTCCCGTCGAGGTCGAAGAATTCGACATCGCCTGGGACGCCTCCGCCAGTGAAAAGGGCGGCTGGTCCAGCTTCATGGCCAAGGAGATCTCCGAGCAGCCGGATGCCGTCACCAACACCCTGCGCGGCCGCATCCACGACGGCCAGGCCGTGGTGCCCGAACTCGAGGCCTTCGGCGACGACGTGCTCGCCGACATCCGCCGCATCGTGATCGTGGCTTGCGGTACCGCCGCCTACGCCGGTCAGACCGCCAAGTACGCCATCGAGAAGTGGGCCAAGGTGCCCGTGGATGTCGAACTCAGCCACGAGTTCCGCTACCGCGACCCGGTGCTCACCGCGGATACCTTGGTGATCTCGATCAGCCAGTCCGGCGAGACCATGGACACCCTGATGGCCGTGAAGTACGCCCGCGAGGCCGGCGCCAAGGCCATCTCGATCTGCAACACCCAGGGCGCCACCATCCCACGCGAATCCGACGCCGTGATCTACACCCACGCCGGCCCCGAGGTCGCCGTCGCATCGACGAAGGGCTTCACCGGCCAGATCGCCGCGCTGTACCTCTTCGCGCTGCACCTGGCCCGGGTGCGGGGCACCCTGTCGCTGGACGAACTGGCCGAGCAGGTTGTCGAACTGCAGGCCATCCCGGAGAAGATCGCCACCACCCTGCTGCAGGGCGACGCCGTGCGACAGCTCGCGGTATGGATGACCGACTCGCGCGCCGTGCTCTTCCTCGGCCGCCACGTCGGCTTCCCGATCGCGCTCGAGGGTGCGCTCAAGCTCAAGGAACTCGCCTACATCCACGCCGAGGGCTTCGCCGCGGGCGAGCTCAAGCACGGCCCGATCGCGCTGATCGAGCCCGGCCAGCCGGTCTTCGTCGTGGTGCCGAGCCCGCGCGGCTCCGCGCACCTGCACCCCAAGGTGGTCTCCAACATCCAGGAGATCCGCGCCCGCGGCGCCCGCATCATCGCGATCGCCGAGCAGGGCGACGCGGCGGTGCTGCCGTTCGCCGACACCGTGTTCCACATCCCGCTCGCCGGGCCCCTGTTCGAGCCGCTGCTCGCCGTGGTGCCGCTGCAGATGTTCGCCATCGAGCTGGCCACCGCCAAGGGCCTCGACGTCGACCAGCCGCGCAACCTGGCGAAGTCCGTCACGGTCGAATAACCCGGCCGCAGACGAATCAGGCCACGGATGCCCAGGGCTCGCCGCGTCATCGCCTCGCGACGCCGCCCGAGACCTGGGCATTCCGTGCGAACCGGCAGACAGGGATCGAGCAGAGCATGATCAAGGGCATCGGGGTCGACATCGTCGACCTGGCACGCTTCGACCGGCAGGTGGCTCGCACGCCCGGGCTGGTGACGAGGCTGTTCGCGCCGGCTGAGCGCGCCCTGCCGACACACTCCCTGGCGGCCAGGTTCGCCGCCAAGGAGGCCCTGATCAAAGCCCTCGGTGACAGCGCGGGAGCCAGCTGGCAGGAGATGGAAGTGATCTCGGACTCGCACGGCAACCCGTCCTTCGCCCTCACCGGGGTGTTGCAGGCGGCGCTGGTCGCCCGCGGCATCACCAGCGCACACCTCAGCCTCACCCACGACGCCGGTGTTGCCTGCGCGTTCGTGGTTTTGGAGGGAGACGCATGACCGACTTCCGTGAGGCCGTCATCGACCTGGCCGCCGTGCAGTCCAACGTGGCGCGCCTGCGCAGCCTGATCGGCACCCGGCACACCATGGCCGTGGTCAAGGCCAACGGGTACGGCCACGGTGCAGCGCCGGTGGCCCGAGCCGCGCTCGCCGGTGGAGCCAACTGGCTCGGCGTCGCCGACATCAGCGAGGCCCTGGCCCTGCGTGCCGCCGGCATCGACGCGCCCCTGCTGGCCTGGCTGCACGGCCCCGACGCCGACTTCGCCGCCGCCATCGCCGACGGCGTCGACCTCGGCCTGTCGTCGGCGCTGCAGGTGCGCCAGGTCGCGGAGGCCGCCACCGTGCTGGGCCGTTCGGCCTTCGTGCAGATCAAACTGGAGACCGGCCTCAACCGCAACGGCGTCGACGAGGCGGACTGGGCCGAGGTGCTGGGCCTGGCCGCCGCGTTCGAACGGGTCGGCCGGCTACGCGTGCGCGGCGTGTTCAGCCACCTGGCCAACACCTCGGCGGAGGACGACCTCGCCGCCATCGCCAGCTTCGACCGCGGCCTGGCCGCCGCGGCGGCCGCCGGCCTCACCGTGGACCTCGCCCACCTGGCCTCCACGGCCGCCGCGCTGCGGCTGCCGGCCGCCCGGTACAACATGGTTCGACTGGGCATCGGGATCTACGGGCAGTCCCCGTTCGACGATGAGGATGCCGCCGCCCTCGGCCTCACCGCCGCCATGACCCTGCGCGGCCGGGTCGCCGCCGTGCGACAGGTCACCGCCGGCGCGGGCGTCTCCTACGACTACCTGTGGCGCGCCCCCGCCGACACCACCCTCGCCCTGGTGCCGCTGGGCTACGCCGACGGGGTGCCCCGGCAGGCCCTGAACACCGCCAGGGTGGCCATCAACGGCACCCAGTATCCGGTGGTGGGCCGGGTCGCCATGGACCAGTTCGTCGTCGACGTGGACTCGGATCCCGTCACCGTCGGCGACGTCGTCGTGATGTTCGGCGACGCCGCGGCCGGTGTGCCCACCGCCGCCGAGTGGGGCGCGGCGGCCGGCACCATCAACTACGACATCGTCACCCGGGTGGGCGCCCGGGTGCCCCGCCGCTATGTCGGCGCTGTGCCGGAGAACGGTGCTGTCGGCGCACCGGGCGTCCCCGGCGCACCCGGCGCACCCGGCGCACGCGGCGCCGACGTCTCGGACGCCTTTGACGCACCCGACGCACCCGACGCCCGGCGACTCCGACGTCTCCGACTCGCCCGGCGTCCCCGGTGCGGATCCGGCCGAGAGCCCGGAGGCGTAGCCGGGATGCGCCGGATCATCGCCGACCCCGACACCATGCACGCGTTCGGACTCGAGCTGGCCGGACTGTTGCGCGCCGGTGACCTGATGGTGCTCACCGGCCCGCTCGGCGCCGGCAAGACCACCTTCACTCGCGGCCTCGGTGAGGGGTTGCGTGTGCGCGGCGCGGTCACCAGCCCCACCTTTGTGCTCGCCCGCACGCATCCGAGCACCGTCGGCGGGCCGCCGCTGGTGCACGTGGATGCCTACAGGCTGAGCGGCGCCATGGAACTCGACGACCTCGACATCGACTTCGCCCGCTCGATCGTGGTGGTGGAGTGGGGCCGCGGCCTGCTCGACGGGATCACCGAGTCCTGGCTGGACGTGGAAATCGAGCGTCCCGTCGGGGCGTCCCAGGCTGACCCGGCCGCCGACGTCGATGACGCAGCCGCCCTGGACCTGCCGGAACCGCGCACGGTGACGGTTACCGGCCACGGGCCACGCTGGCAGGCCGGCCCCGGCCTCCCCGCAGGCGGTACCTTCGATTCGCTGCCCGGCCCTGCCGACTCTTCTGGCCCCGCCGGCCCTGCCGACTCGCCCGGCCCTGCCGACTCTTCTGGCCCTGCCGGCCCTGCCGACTCTTCCGGCCCTCCCGACTCTTCCGGCCCTCCCGACTCTTCCGGCCCTCCCGGCCCCGCCGGTGCCGACCGGGGACTCGAATGACCTCATCCGGCCCGGGGGATTCCCGCCCCACCCGAGCCTGGTACTGGACCGCCCTCGTCGTGACCGGCTTCATCGGCGGACTGCTCTCCGGCCTGTTCGGGGTCGGCGGCGGCATCGTGATGGTGCCGCTGCTCATCTCGCTGGCCCGCATGGACCAGCGCCGGGCCTCCACGACGTCGCTCGCGGCCATCGTGCCCACCTCGATCGTGGGCTCACTCGCCTACCTGGTCAACGGCCACATCGACCTGGTTGCCGGTGCGATCATCGCCGCCGGGGCGGTGGTGGGATCGGTGATCGGCACGAACCTGTTGCGGCGCATCCCGTTGTTCTGGCTGCGTTGGCTCTTCATCGCGCTGCTGGTCGTTGTGGCCGTGCGCATGCTCATCGTGGAACCGGATCGCGGCGCCGCCCTCGAGCCGAGCCTGATCGTGGTGCTCGGCTATCTGGCGCTGGGCCTGGCGATGGGTGTGGCATCCGGGCTGTTCGGCATCGGCGGGGGAGTGATCGCGGTGCCGGCGCTCGTGGCGGTGTTCGGCGTGAGCGACCTCATCGCCAAGGGCACCTCGCTGCTGGTGCTGGTGCCCACGAGCATCGTCGGCACCATCGCGAACGCCCGCGCCCGGCTCGTTGACCTGCCGGCCGGCCTTGTGGTGGGCGTCGCCGCCACGATCGCGGCGGTGCCCGGGGTGGCGCTGGCGGTGCTGATCCCGCCACGGCTGTCCAGCATCCTCTTCGCCGTGCTGCTCGGGCTCGCCGCCGCCCAGCTCACCGTGCGGGCCCTGCGCACCAAGCGTCCCTAGCGCCGCTCGCCCCGCCGTCCTCGCCCCTGCCCCGTTCCGCGCCCCTGCCCCGTCCGCGCCCCGTCTCCGCCCCCGCCGGCGCCCGTTCCTGCGCTAGCTGTTCCCGATGCGGACAATTGCACCCGGTGTGCCGGGACCATTTGTCCGGAGTGGAAACAGTTGTGAAGGACAGGGCGGGCGAGGGCGACCCCGGGCGGGCGGATGCGGGCGGGCGGGGTTGGCGGGCGGGTTGGCGGACGGGCCCGCGCGGCGGGCGCATGGCCCGGGGCCGAATAGGCTGGACGGGTGCTCCTCGCCATCGATACCTCCGCCGGCACCAGCGTCGCCGTCGTCGACCTGACCCAGGGCGTGATCGCCGAACGCGGCGTCGCCGACACCATGCGCCACGCCGAGGTGGTCGGCCGCCTCATCCAGGAGTGCCTCACCGAGGCCGGCATCCCCGTCTCGGCGCTCTCCGGCGTTGTCGGCGGCATGGGCCCCGGCCCGTTCACCGGCCTGCGCGTCGGCATCGCCGCCGCCCGGGTCTTCGCCCTCGGCATCGATCGGCCGCTGGTTCCCGTGGTCAGCCACGACGCCATCGCCTACGGCCACTACCGCACCGGCCATACCGGCCCGCTGCTCGTGGTCACCGACGCCCGCCGCCGCGAGGTCTACTGGTCCGCCTACAGCGGGGCGGATGCCGCGGGACTGCCGGAGCGTCTCGGCGCCCCCGCCCTGGCCAAACCGGCCGAGCTGCTCGAGGCCGACTTCGTGCACGCCGGCCTGCCCCGCCTCGACGCCGCCACCATCTCCGCCGGCGACCTCGGCATGGTCGCCGAGCTCGCCTTCGCGGCCGGCCGCCCGTTCGCTGCCGACGAGGCGCTCTACCTGCGCTCACCCGACGTCACGGTGTCCAAAAACGGCCCCAAGCGGGTGAGCTGATGACCTGGCAGCTGCGCCGCGCCACCGCCGCCGACGTCGACGCGATCATGGCCCTGGAAACCTCCATCTTCGAAAGCGACGCCTGGTCCACCGAGATGATGGCCCGCGACGTCGCCGACCCCGGCTGCTACTACCTGGTCGCCTTCCCGCCGGACGCGCCCGAGCACATCGTCGCCTACGCCGGACTGCAGGCCGCCCAGCGGTCGCCGGAGAGCGACGTCCAGACCATCGCCGTGGCCGAAGAGGCCCGGGGCCGGGGCCTCGGCCGGGTGCTCATGCTCAGCCTGATCACCGAGGCCCGCAAACGCGGCGCCCGCGAAACGTTCCTCGAGGTGCGCGCCGACAACCCCGGCGCCCAGCACCTCTACCGCGCGCTCGGCTTCGAAGACCTCGGCGTGCGCCGGGGCTACTACCAACCAGACAACGTGGATGCCATCGTGATGCGCCTGCCCATTCCGCCCGCCGAGATGCAGTTCACCGCGGATGCCGCCGCGCCCGCCAGCGACCCGGCCGCGGCCGCCGACCCCGCCGCGCCCGCCAACCCGGCCACGGTCCTGGCCGCCGACCCCGCCGCGGTCCTCGCCGCCGAACCCGTCGCGTCCGCGGCTGTCGAGGCTGCTGACGAACCCGCCCCCGCCGCATCCGCCGCCCCGGCCCGCCCGCTCAACCGCACCGACCCGCTGGTGCTCGGCATCGAAACCTCCTGCGACGAGACCGGCATCGGCATCGTGCGCGGTACCACCCTGCTCTCTAACACCATCGCCTCCTCCATGGACGAACACGCCCGCTACGGCGGCGTCGTGCCCGAGGTCGCCGCCCGCGCCCACCTGGAGGAGATGGTGCCGGCCATCCACGCCGCGCTCGCCGAGGCCGGGATCAGCCTCGACGAGATCGACGCCATCGCCGTCACCAGCGGCCCCGGCCTGGCCGGCGCGCTGATGGTGGGTGTCGGCGCGGCCAAGGCGCTGGCGGTGGCGCTGGATGTGCCGATCTACGCCGTCAACCACCTCGTCGGCCACGTGGGCGCCGACCTGCTGCGCGGTGAGGGCGTCACGACGGATGCCCCGCTCGAATACCCCACCATCGCCCTGCTGGTTTCCGGCGGGCATACCTCGCTGCTGCTGGTGCGTGACCTGGTCTCCGACGTGGAACTGCTGGGCGAGACCATCGACGACGCCGCCGGTGAAGCCTTCGACAAGGTCGCCAGGGTGCTCGGCCTGCCCTACCCCGGCGGCCCCCAGATCGACAGGGTCGCGGCGACCGGCGACCCCACCGCCATCCGTTTTCCCCGCGGCCTCAGCCACCAGAAGGATGTGGCCAAGCACCGGTACGATTTCTCCTTCTCCGGCCTCAAAACCTCGGTGGCCCGTTGGGTGGAACAGAAGGGCGACGCCGGCGAGACCGTGCCGATCGACGACGTCGCGGCGAGCTTCCGCGAAGCCGTCGTCGATGTGCTGCTCACCAAGGCCGTCGCGGCCTGCACCGATCTCGGGGTGCCGCGGCTGCTGCTCGGCGGCGGCGTGATCGCCAACGCACGGCTGCGCCAGGTGGCCCAGGAACGTACCTGTGCGGCCGGCATCGCGCTGCGCATCCCGCCGCTGTCGCTGTGCACCGACAACGGTGCCATGATCGCGGCGCTCGGCGCGCAGCTGATCATGGCCGGGCACGAGCCCTCCACCCTCGTTTTCGGGGCGGACTCGACCCTGCCGGTGTCGGAGATCCAGGCCTGAAACCGCATCTCACCAAGCTTTTCTCGGAACGACGCGATACTCTGGCCGGGGGGTAGTGCGTCCTGCCCGCACGTTGACACCCCCACGGCGCGGGTGCCACTATGGCCCCATCGCACCCAGCACCCCCGCATGCCCTACGCTGCACCCACCTGAAGGAGTTCCACATGACCGACCCGAACCAGCCCCCGGCGAACCAACCGGACTCGACCGAGCCCACCCCACCGCCGGCCTACGCCCCGCCCGCCCCGCCGGCCTATGGCGCCGCTCCCGCCGCCCCGGCCTACGGCAGTGCACCCGCGGCCCCGCAGGCCTACGCGCCGCAGGGCTACGGTCAGCCCGCCGCCGCCGACAAGTGGAACGTTCTCGCAATCATCTCCCTGGTCAGCGCGTTCTTCGTGTCGCTCGCCGCGGTCATCTGCGGACACATCGCCCTGAGCCAGATCAAGAAGACCGGTGAGAAGGGTCGCGGCCTGGCCATCGCCGGCCTCGTGCTGGGCTACCTCGGCTTGATCAGCGGCCTCATCTTCATCGTCGTCGTCATCCTGGCGACCATCGCCGGGATCAACGACGGCACGTACGTCACGTACTAAGCAGGTCGGCCTCCACGGCTCGGCCTCAGAGCTCGGCAGACCACGTTCACCGGTCAGCCCGGTCGCCCACACGGCGGCCGGGTTGCCGGGAGCGAGGAACACCAGGTATCCACAGGAAAGGAATGACCGGTCATGACAGATCCGAACACCCCACATCCCGAGGTGCCCCAGGTGCCCGATGTGCCTCAGGTCCCCGACGTTCCTCAGGTCCCCGACTTCCCTCAGGACAGCGCGGCCGGCGACCCGCCGGAACGCCCGGGCAGCCCCGCCGGCGATCCCACCCCGGGCGCCGGTCCGCCCACCCCGCCGGGGAGCCCGGTCGGCCAGCCGACGCCTCCTGTGAGCCCGGCCGGCCAGCCGACCCCGCCGCCGCCCGCCTACGGTGCGCCGGCCACGGGCCAGCCCGCCCCGCCGCCCTACGGTGCACCGCAGCCCGGCTCGGTGCAGCCCGGCTCGGTGCAGCCCGGCTCCCCGCAGCCCGGCTACGGCACCCCGCCGCCGTCCGGCAGCCCGGCCGCCGGTTACTACCAACCCGGGATGCCTCCGGTGGCGAAACAGCCGATCCTGAGCATCCTGTCGCTGGTCGCCGGTGTCATCGGTATCCTCGGCTCCCCGGTTGCCTTCTTCCCGATTTTCGGCGGCATCCTCGCCATCATCCTGCCGGCCGCCGCTGTGGTGCTCGGCTTCATCGCCCGCAACAAGGAACCCAACGGCAAGGGCTTCTGGCTGACGGGCATCATCACCGGCTTCGTTGGCATCGCACTGGCACTTCTGAGTATTCTGCTGTGGGCGCTGGTCTTCGCAAGCGTCCCGATGAACAATTACAACTACTGACCCACGCACCGGCGGCTGATCCCGTCGGCAGGGCCGTCCCGGCCGAGACGAGAAACGAGTTCCACCTATGTCCCAGTCCGGGCAGCCCGACACCCGGGCCGAGCGGGAGCAACCGCACCCGCCCGCCGGGGTGCCTGCACTCTCGCGTGCCCAAACGCGGGCCGCGGAGGCTCGGGCCGCCGAACTGCGCTCTGCCCCGGGGCATCTGCCAGACCTGACCCGGCCGCCGGTCGCCGGCGAACTCGCGTACGAGTCCACGATCACCGCGCCGACCGAGTGGGTGCCGTACGTGTACACCACCGGGGAGATCCAGACCCACCTGGCCCGGCGCGGCCTCAGCGTCGCCGCCGCTGTCTGCGGGCTGCTCGGCGTTCTGGCGGGCATTGTCGTGATCTGGGGGGTGCCCCTCAGCATCGCCGCGGTGGTGCTGGCGCTGGTCGCCCGGTTCGTGGAGCGCCGCGCCGGCGGGCTCTGGATCGTCGGCTTGGTCAGCGGTCTGGCGGGCATCCTGATGGGCGTGCTCTGGTTTGTCGTGATCACCCGCATGCTGCCCGCCTACTACGGCTGACGCGCCCCAGACGGGCGCCGGCTCAGACCCGTTCGACCAGCAGGGCCACCTTGTGCCCGGCCGCACGCGTGAGCACCAGGGTGCCCGAGTTCGCACCCTTGAGCTTCAACCGGGTGCGCAGGGTCGCCGGGTCCACATCCACGCCGCGCTTCTTGATCTCCAGCGTGCCGATCTTCCGCTCGGCCAGCGCCAGCCGCAGCTTCTTCTCGTCGGTGGGCAGCACCTCCAGCACCCTGAATGCGGTGGCGAACGGGGTGCGGGTGAGCGTCGGGGCGGTCAGGTAGGCCAGGCCTTCGCTGAGCATCGACGCGCCCATCGACCGGGCCAGGTCGCCGATCAGGCGGGCGCGGATGACGGCGCCGTCCGGTTCGTAGACGTATACGCCGAGCTCGCCCACGCCCACGTCCTCGCTGTCGGCCGGGGCGGTCAGCTCCGCGACGCCGTCCTTGCCCAGCAGCAGCGCCGCCCGGCGGATGCCCGGCCGAGCCAGAGCGCCGAACCACAGCCCCATCTCCACCAGCTTGCCGTCCACCGACACCCACTGGGCCTCGGCGGTCTCGGGTATCTGGTCGCGGTCGTGGCCGGGGCCGAGCTTGACGCCGACCGGCATCCGTTCGGCCAGGGCGTACACCTCGTCGAGGTTGGGGGAGTAGTCCTCTGAGCGGGTCAGCCGGCTGGTGTTGCCGTGCCCGGCGGTGCGCCGGGCCGGGTCGAACCAGAGCGCGTCGAATTCGGTCGGGTCGATGTCGGCGGCGTCGGCGCAACGCACCGAGGACGTGGGGAACGGGGCCAGATTGAAGCTGGCGACGGTGGCGGTGACCTCGTCCACGTCGATCGCGGTCACGGTCAGCTCCATTGCGGCCATGGCCATGGCGTCGCCGCCGATGCCGCAGCCCACATCCGCGACGCGCTTGAGGCCGGCCTCGACGAACCGGCCGGCGTGCAGGGCGGCCACCCGCAACCGGGTGGCCTGCTCCAGGCCGGCCTCGGTGAACAGCATCCGGCTGGCGAAATCACCGAACTTGCCCTCTGCCTTCGCCCGCAACCGGGACTGGTAGAGCACCGCGTTGACCAGGGCGGGGGAGTGCCCGGCGCGGCGCAGGGCGCTGACCGTGCGCACCACATCGGCGCCGGGTTCGTAGGCGGGCAGGGAGTCCAACAGGCGCAGGCCTTCGGGTGAGAGCAGCTCGACGAGCTCGGCACGATCCATCCCGCAAACTTACCAACCGAAACCCGGACGGACCCCGGGCGCTCTGGCACTCACGTTGCGTGAGTGCCAGTTGCGCCCTAAACTCGACTTAGCACTCTCGCTCTGAGTCTGCTAACTACGTCTTAGCTAAGAAAGAGGTCAACCGTGTCGGTCTCCATCAAGCCGCTCGAAGATCGCATCGTCATCAAGCAGGTGGATGCAGAACAGACCACCGCTTCCGGACTTGTGATCCCGGACACCGCGAAAGAGAAGCCCCAGGAAGGCGAAGTTGTCGCCGTCGGCCCCGGCCGCATTGACGACAACGGTAACCGCATCCCGCTCGACGTCGCCGTCGGCGACAAGGTGATCTACTCCAAGTACGGTGGAACCGAAGTCAAGTTCGGTGGCGAGGACCTCCTCGTTCTGTCGGCTCGCGACGTTCTCGCGGTCGTCGTTCGCTAGTCACACCCCATATCGTTGAATCCCGGATGGCCTCGGCCATCCGGGATTTTTCGCGTCCAGAGGGGGTACCCGTGCACCAACGTCCGACCACTCCACTGGCTCGCCCGTTTTCGCTAGTGGCGAGCACCCCGGCACCAGCAGAATCGGGCGAGTCACGACGGGGGCGGCGCTCGTTATGACCGACGGTGATGGCGGCCGGAGGCGCGCGCCGCGCAGCGCCGCGAACACCGGACTGATCTTCGCCTTGTCCGCCTACGGCATGTGGGGCATCCTCCCGCTCTACTTCCTCTTCCTGGCCCCCACCGGCGCATTCGAGATCGTCGCCTGGCGGGTGCTCTTCTCCCTGGTCTTCTGCGGGGTCCTGATCGCCTCCACCCGGGCCTGGCAGCCTCTGGCGGCAGCGCTGCGCTCGCCCCGCATCGTGTGGACGATGGGGTTGGCCGGTGTTCTCATCTACATCAACTGGCAAACCTTCATCCTCGGCACCCTGAGCGGCCACGTCGTCGAAACCGCGCTGGGGTACTTCATCAATCCGATCATCACGGTGCTGCTCGCCGTGTTCGTGCTGCACGAACGGCTGCGCACCGCGCAGTGGGTGGCGGTGCTGATCAGCTTCATCGCCGTGATCGTGCTCAGCGTCGGCTACGGCACCGTGCCGTGGATCTCCCTGATCCTGGCGTTTTCCTTCGGACTTTACGGCCTGATCAAGAAACGGGTCGGCGGGCACCTGGACGCCCTCACCGGGCTGACCCTGGAGACGATGTGGCTCACGCCGATCGCGATCATCCAGCTGGTGGTGGTGTCGCTGATCTCCGGGCTGACCTTCGGCACCGTCTCCCCGGTGCACACGATCGCGCTGATCGGCTCCGGGGTTCTCACCGCGATTCCGCTGCTGTTCTTCGCCGCCGCGTCACGGCGGTTGCCGTTGACCACCCTCGGGCTGGTGCAGTACCTTGCCCCGGTGCTGCAATTCCTGGCCGGCGTGGTCATCCTGCACGAGCCGATGCCGCCGGAACGCTGGCTCGGATTCGGCCTGGTCTGGCTGGCGCTGATCGTTCTGACGGTCGATATGGTCGTCGCCGGCCGGGCCCAGCGGCGGCCGGCAATCGACCCGTTTTAGGGGTTTCACCCCAAGCATCCTGATCAGCGGCGCGTTCGTAACGATTTGGTCGCGTTACACGGCTGTAACACGACCGTCTTGTTTCATGTCGTTGACATGAATAGTTTTACAGCACGGCAACGATCGTTTGCCAGCTCTCTTTCGATTCCCCTTACCCTAGGAGCAACATGAGCGTATTCGCGAAGGCCTCGGCCTCCCGCTCGGTCCGGGCCGCAGTCACCGGCGTCGCCATCTTCGGCGTCAGTGCACTTCTGCTCACCGGATGCAGCACGGCAGAGTCAACGCCGGCCGCATCGGACGAGCCCGCAGCGTCAAGCAGCGACGTCAATGAAATCGTCGCCGGCGACCGCGATCTGAGCCTCAAGGTCGGAACGATCCTCCCGCAGAGTGGTGGACTGGCCTTCCTCGGCCCGCCCGAAGAAGCCGGAGTTCAGCTCGCCATCGAGGAGATCAAAGCTGCCGGTCTGGGGATCGACATCGAAGCCATCCTCCGTGACTCTGGCGACACCACGACCGACACCGCCACCGTCTCGGTGACCGACCTGCTGTCGCAGGACGTGTCAGCGATCGTCGGCGCGGCATCCTCGGGTGTCTCCAAGACCGTCATCGACGCGATCACTGGCGCGGGCGTCGTGCAGTTCTCGCCGGCCAACACCTCGGCCGACTTCACGGACTACGACGACAAGGGCCTGTACTGGCGTACCGCGCCGTCCGACATCCTGCAGGGCGAAGTCCTGGGCAACCTGATCGCCGAAGACGGCAACAGCACCCTGGGCCTGATCGTGCTCAACGACGCCTACGGAACCGGCCTGGCCGAGTACACCACCACGGCCTTCGAGTCTGCCGGTGGAGAAGTCGTCGCCAGCGCGAGCTTCAACGAGGGCGATGCCAACTTCTCGGCTCAGATCGCCGAAGTCACCGCGGCCAACCCCGACGCGATCGCCCTGATCACGTTCGACCAGGCCAAGGTCATCACCCCGGACCTCGTAGCCAGCGGCTTTCCCGGCGACAAGCTCTACTTCGTCGACGGCAACCTGGCCGACTACAGCAAGGACTTCGCGCCCGGCCTCGTCGAGGGCTCGCAGGGCACGCTGCCCGGCCTGGACACCGCAACCCTGGGTGACTTCACCGACCGTCTGCTCGAGGTCGACCCGGCCCTGACCGACTTCAGCTACGCGGCTGAGTCCTACGACGCCGTCATCCTGATCGCCCTGGCCGCATTCGCAGCCAACGACATTGCGGGTGAGTCGATCGCCAAGTACCTCCAGCAGGTATCCGGCGGCTCCGGTGAGGGCACCAAGGTCACCGACTTCGCGTCGGGCGCCGCGCTCCTCGCCGAGGGTGAGCAGATCGACTACGACGGTTACTCCGGCCCGATCACGTTCGATGAGAACGGCGACCCGACTGACGCAACCATCGGCATCTACGAGTTCGGTGCAGACAACAAGTACACCCGCACCAACTAGTCCCAAGCGCTGACCCGCGGTGCAGGCGCAGCACAGGTACCGCGACACGCACCAGAAGGGCCCCGGCTTCGGCCGGGGCCCTTCTGTGTGCCCGGTGCGCCCGTGGTACAACCAGCGGTGCTCAGGGGTCGCTGGGACGCCGGAGTTGGCGACAGGTGCGCGGTGCTCGTTCCCGGGGCCCAACGGGCGTCAGCGGGGCTCCTGGCGCCGCCGCCGAACGCGAAATGCCCCATTGCGGACCAGTTACTCCGGTAGACCGGGGCAACTCGTCCGCGACGGGGCAAGTCGGTGGCGCGGGTACTGCGGATGCGTAGAGCGCGGCTAGTCGTCCTGGCCCAGGGTGCCCAGATACAGGCCGATCACCTTGGGGTCGTTCAGCAGCTCACGGCCGGTGCCGGTGTAGGCATCCCGGCCCTGGTCGAGCACGTAGCCGCGGTCGCAGATCTGCAGGCAGCGGCGGGCGTTCTGCTCCACCATGATGGTGGTCACACCGGCCTTGTTGATCTCCTTCACCCGCAGAAACGCCTCATCCTGACGAACGGGGGAGAGCCCGGCGCTCGGCTCGTCGAGCAGCAGCACGTGCGGGCCCATCATCAGGGCCCGGGACATGGCCACCATTTGGCGTTCACCACCGGAGAGCGAACCGGCCCGCTGGCCGAGCCGCTTGCGCAGCTCGGGGAAGATCTCGGTGACGAACTCCAGCCGTTCGGCCAGGCCCTTGGGCTTCTGGTACATGCCCATCTCCAGGTTCTCCTGGATCGTGAGCGTGGGGAAGACGTTGTTCGTCTGCGGCACGAACCCCACACCTTTGGAGACCAGTTTGTTGGCCTTGAGGTTGGTGATGTTGTCACCGCGCAGCCGGATCTCGCCCTCGCGCACCTTGACCAGGCCGAAGATCGACTTGAGCAGGGTGGACTTGCCGGCGCCGTTCGGGCCGATGATGCCGATCAGTTCGCCGTCATAGGCGGTGAGCGAGCATTCGTTCAGGATGTTGACGCCGGGCACGTAGCCGGCGGTCACGTTCTTGACCTCGACAACGGCCGTTCGCACCGGGGGAGGCGTGGCGTCGACCAGCGGGCTAGAATTCGTCATCGAGCAGCTCCTTAATGGCTCCGACATGTTCCTTTTCGGCCTCAGGGTCCTCGCCGAGATCCTCGTCGTGGTGCTGACCCAGGTACGCGTCGATCACGGCCTGGTTGCGCATCACCTCGTGCGGGTCGCCCTCGGCGACCACCTTGCCCTCGGCCATCACGATCACCCAGTCGGCGATGTGACGCACCATGTGCATGTCGTGCTCGACGAACAGCACGCTCATGCCCTGGGACTTGAGGTTGAGGATGTGGTCGAGCAGCGACTGGGTCAGTGCCGGGTTGACGCCGGCCATGGGCTCGTCGAGCATCACCAGGGTGGGGTCGCTCATCAGCGCCCGCGCCATCTCCAGGAGCTTCCGCTGCCCGCCGGAGAGGCTGGCCGCGTAGTCGTCCTTCTTGGTGTCCAGCTTGAACCGGGTGAGCAGGTCCAGGGCCTTGGCCTTGTTGTCGAGCTCCTGCTGACGCCAGAGGAACGGCAGCACGGCGCGGAACAGGTTCTCGCCGACCTGCGCCTTCGCGCCCAGCAGCATGTTGTCCATCACCGTGAGCAGGCCGAGGGCCTTGGTCAGCTGGAAGGTGCGCACCTGACCCATGCGGGCGACCTTGAATGCGGCCATGCCGCCGATCGGGGTGCCCTCGAAGGTCCACGAGCCGGTGTCCGGCTTGTCGAACCCGGTGAGCAGGTTGAACAAGGTGGTCTTGCCGGCCCCGTTCGGACCGATCAGCGCGGTGATCGCGCCGCGGGGGACCTCGAGGTGTTCGACATCCACCGCCCTGAGCCCACCGAAGGTGCGGCTGACTCCGTCGACGACGAGGATGGGGTCCTTCTTCTGGCAACCCGGCACCGCCTCGCCGATGTGCATGTCAACGGTCTTGACGGGCTTTGACGTGGGAACGCTGTTACTTGACAAAAGCCAGCTCCTTCTTGTTGCCGAAGATACCCTGGGGTCTGTAGATCACAATGAGCATGATGGCGACGCCCACCAGGATGAAGCGCAGCTGTCCGGCCTGGATGCTCGTCATGAACGGAATCCAGCCGGCCTCCACGGCCCGGGCGATGAACCCGGAGAAGAACGACAGCAGCACCCAGAAGACCATCGAGCCGATGACCGGACCGAGGATCGTCGCCGCGCCTCCGAGCAGCAGGATCGCGTAGATGAAGAACGTGAGCGAGGTCTGGTAGTTCGACGGCACCACGGCACGCGGCAGCACGAAGATCATGCCGGCGATGGTGCCGAAGACGCCACCGAGGATCAGCGACTGCATCTTGTAGAAGTAGACATTCTTGCCCAGGGCACGCACGGCGTCCTCGTCTTCACGGATGCCCTTGATCACACGGCCCCACGGGCTGCGCATGATCTGCCAGGTGAACAGGCAGGCCAGGATGACGATCGTCCAGGCCACGATCCGCAGCCACCAGTCGTAGGCGTTGTACTCGAACGGACCGAACCCGTAGGTGCCGTCGGGGATCGGGTTGAGGGCGGCGAATCCGCCCTTGTACCCGCTGAGCCCGTTGGCCGACCCGGTAACCGGCTCGAAGCTGTTTGTCGTGAACAGCAGACGCACGATCTCGGCGGCGGCGATCGTGACGATCGCCAGGTAGTCCGCCCGCAAGCGAAGGGTCGGGATACCGAGAATCAACGCGAAGATCACGGATGCGCCGATCCCGACGAGCACCGCCGCCCAGACCGGGAACCCGAAGGTCAGGGTCGAGATGGCGTACCCGTAGGCGCCGAGGGCCATGAAGCCGGCCTGGCCGAAGTTGAGCAGGCCGGTGTAGCCGAAGTGAACCGCCAGGCCCAGCGCCGCGAGGGCGTAGGCGGCGGTGGTCGGGCTGATCAGCTCGACGGCCGCGTTGCTAAAGATTGCTCCCCAGTCGATCATCGTCAGCCCCTAGCCAATTCTCTCTTTGCGACCCAGGATGCCTTGCGGCCGAAGCAGCAGCACCAGGATCAAAACGACAAGTGCACCGACATACTTCAGGTCGGACGGAATCCACAGCGTCGACAGCTCGACGAACAGGCCCACGATGATCGATCCCACGAGGGCGCCGAACGCGGTGCCGAGGCCGCCGAGGGTGGTGGCCGCGAAGACCAGCAGCAGGATCTGGAAGCCCATGTCCCAGCTGACCCCCGGACGGAAGTACGCCCAGAGCACACCGGAGAGACCGGCGAGTGACCCTCCGACGATCCAGACGATGCGGATGACACCATCCACGTCGATGCCGCTGGCGGAGGCGAGGCTGGGGTTGTCCGAGACCGCCCTGGTGGCCTTGCCGATGCGGGTGCGCAGCAGGAAGTAGGACACGGCGAGGAGCACCACGACGCTGATGCCCATGCTGGCCAGGTCGATCGGCGAAAGCGAGATCGGGCCGAACTTGAGGTCGGTCATGCCGGATCCGGGCAGCTGGCTGGTGCCGCCGCCGTAGAACAGCTGGAAGGTGTACCGCAGTGCCAGGGACAGGCCGATGCTGACGATCATCAGCGGGATCAAACCGACTCCCTTCTTCCGCAACGGTTTCCAGATCGCCGCGTCGAGGCCGAAGCCGAGCAGCCCGCTCAGGGCGATCGCGATGATGATCGCCAGCCAGATCGGCAGCCCGAGGGTCACGGAGAGAGTGAGGGTGGCCAACGCGCCGAACGTGATCATCTCCGCGTGCGCGAAGTTGCTCAGCCCGGTGGTGCCGAAGATCAGCGACAAGCCGATAGCGGCCAGGGCCAGCAGCAGACCGAAGTTCAGACCGTTGACGAACCGGTTCACGAACTGGTCGAAGAAGCTGACCGTGGTGCGTTCTCCTTCGCCGAGGAAGAAGTTGACCGATTTGACCTTGGTAAGGCCGAACTCGGCCTCGATCTCGGCGCCGCCCTTGGCGACCACCACGCCCTTCGGCAGGGTGTCCTCGTCGAGGGTGACCGTGTAGGTCGCCTTCTCCGGCACTCCGATGCGCCACTTGCCGTCGGCGTCGGTGACGACCTCGGCCTCGTAGCCGGAGCCTTCAACGGAGATCAGCACGTCTTCGATGGGTTCACCGTCGAATTGCACGTTGCCGGCGATGACGTAGTCGTATTGGTCCGTGTTGATCTCGTCCGCGTGAGCCGCTCCGGCGCCGAGCGTGGACAAGGTCAAGGCAGCAAGGAGCAGGCCGAGTAACAGCACCAGCTTCCTTGGTGCGAATCTACGAACAGCGTGTGTATTGCTCACTGCACCTCCAAGTGGGCACCGTCGGTGCGAATTCGAGCCGGCGGGCTTACCTGCCAGCGACGTTGCTGACAGTACGTGCCGATTATGTCGCATATGTTTCGTACGCTGAATTTAGTGGGTCTGGTTGCGATCGCGGAATGCATGGACGGCAACGTCGCTTAACATTGATTACCGGTTGCATCCCTCGAGATTCCCGGACTTTCTTCCGTATCCTAAGAATGCAAAAGGGGTTTCATGGATCAGCCAGATCCGTTCGGTTTCACCGGGCTCACCTACGACGACGTCCTGCTCCTGCCTGGACACACCGACGTAATTCCCAGTGAGGCCGAGACAAAGTCCCGGCTAACCCGCAGAATCAGCGTTGCGACACCGCTGCTGTCCAGCGCCATGGACACCGTCACCGAGACCCGCATGGCCATCGCCATGGCTCGGGAAGGCGGCCTCGGCATCCTGCACCGCAACCTGTCGATCGCCGACCAGTCCGAGCAGGTCGACCTGGTCAAGCGCAGCGAATCCGGCATGATTACCAATCCGGTAACGACTTCGCCCGACGCCACCGTCGCCGAGGTGGATGCCCTCTGTGGTCAGTTCCGCATCAGCGGCCTGCCCGTCGTCGACAACGACGGGGTGCTCGTGGGCATCATCACCAACCGCGACATGCGCTTCGTCTCCACCGTGAAGAAGCACACCACCAAGGTGCGCGAAGTCATGACCACCTCCCCGCTGATCACCGGCAAGGTGGGCATGGCCCCGATGGATGCCGTGGCGATCTTCGCCACCCACAAGATCGAGAAGCTGCCGCTCATCGACGACAACGGTCGCCTCACCGGGCTGATCACGGTCAAGGACTTCGACAAGAGCGAGGAATACCCCAACGCCACCAAGGACGACGCCGGGCGACTGCGCGTCGGCGCGGCCATCGGCTTCTTCGGTGACGCCTGGCAGCGGGCCACCAGCCTGCTCGACGCCGGCGTCGACGTGCTGGTGGTCGACACCGCCAACGGCGACAGCGCCGGCGTGCTGGAGATCATCCGTCGGCTCAAGAACGACAAGGCCTTCGCGGAGGTCGACGTGATCGGCGGCAACGTCGCCACCCGATCGGGCGCGCAGGCGCTCATCGACGCGGGCGCGGATGCCATCAAGGTGGGCGTGGGCCCCGGCTCGATCTGCACCACCCGCATCGTCGCAGGCGTGGGCGTGCCCCAGATCACCGCGGTCTACCAGGCCTCACTGGCCGCCAGGGAGACCGGCGTGCCGGTCATCGCCGACGGCGGACTGCAGTACTCCGGTGACATCGCCAAGGCGCTGGTTGCCGGCGCCGACACCGTGATGCTCGGTTCGCTGCTCGCCGGTTGCGATGAAAGCCCGGGCGAACTGGTCTTCACCAACGGCAAGCAGTTCAAGACCTACCGCGGCATGGGCTCGCTCGGCGCGCTGCAGACCCGCGGCTCCAAGACCTCCTACTCCAAGGACCGCTACTTCCAGTCGGATGTGCCCAGCGACGACAAGCTGATCCCCGAGGGCATCGAGGGCCAGGTGCCCTACCGCGGCCCGGTGTCGAACGTGGCGTACCAGCTCATCGGCGGGCTGCGCCAGTCGATGTTCTACGTGGGCGCGCGCACCATCGAGGAACTCAAGCAGAAGGGCAAGTTCGTGCGGATCACCGCCGCCGGGCTCAAGGAGAGCCACCCGCACGACGTGCAGATCATGGTGGAGGCGCCCAACTACCGTCGCTAACCATCCGCGAGCCGTGAGTTAAGCCCCTGAACGCGCGAGTTTTCGGGGCTTTTCTCACAGTTCGTGGATGGTGGGCGGTGGGAGCCATGGCGGGGCCGGCGGCGCGCTCAGACTAAACTGGGCGGGTGAGTATGGAAATCGAGATCGGCCGGTCCAAGCGCGCGCGGCGCGTATATGCCTTCGACGACATTGCGGTGGTGCCTTCCCGGCGAACCCGTGATCCCGAGGATGTGTCGGTCGGCTGGTCCATCGACGCCTACCAGTTCGACATCCCGTTCCTCGCCGCCCCGATGGACTCCGTCGTGTCCCCGACGACCGCGATCATGATGGGCCAGCTCGGCGGTCTGGGCGTTCTGGACCTCGAGGGCCTCTGGACCCGCTACGAGAACCCCGAGCCCCTGCTCGCCGAGATCCGCAGCCTGCCCGCCGACAAGACCACCGCGCGCATGCAGGAGATCTACGCGGAGCCGATCAAGCCCGCCCTCGTCACCGAGCGCCTCGCCCAGATCCGCGCCGCCGGAGTCACCGTCGCCGCCGCCCTGTCGCCGCAGCGCACCCAGGAACTCTACGAAACCGTTGTCGCCGCCGGCGTGGACCTCTTCGTCATCCGCGGCACCACGGTCTCGGCCGAGCACGTCTCCCGCACCCAGGAGCCGCTGAACCTCAAGAAGTTCATCTACGACCTCGACGTGCCCGTCATCGTCGGCGGCGCCGCCACCTACACCGCGGCCCTGCACCTGATGCGCACCGGAGCGGCGGGCGTGCTCGTCGGCTTCGGCGGCGGCGCGGCATCCACCACCCGCACCAGCCTCGGCATCCACGCCCCCATGGCCACAGCCGTGGCCGACGTCGCCGGCGCCCGCCGCGACTACATGGACGAATCCGGCGGCCGTTACGTGCACGTCATCGCCGACGGCGGCCTGAGCACCTCCGGCGACATCGTCAAGGCCATTGCCTGCGGTGCGGATGCCGTGATGCTCGGCACCGCCCTCGCCCGCGCCACCGACGCCCCCGGCGGCGGTTTCCACTGGGGTGCTGAATCGCACCACTCGCAGTTGCCCCGCGGCAAGCGCGTGGAGGTGGGCACCGTCGCCCCGCTCGAGGCGATCCTGTACGGCCCAGCCCCTGTTGCCGACGGCACCGCCAACCTGGTCGGCGCCCTTCGGCGCTCGATGGCCACCACCGGATACAGCGGAATCAAAGAATTTCAGCGGGTAGAGGTAGTTGTCGCGCCGTACTGAGTGAACTAGCGTCGAAGCAAGCACCACCGATGGCGATGGGAGTTTGCAGATGACGCATGACAATTCGGTGACCAGGTCCACCAAGCTCGGACCAGAGGAACGCGCGGCGGCGATTACGCGCCTCAAATCCAAGGAGCTTGACATCCTCGTGGTGGGCGGCGGCATCGTCGGCACCGGCAGCGCCCTGGATGCGGTCACCCGCGGTCTCAGCGTGGGCATGCTCGAGGCCAGGGACTGGGCGTCCGGCACCTCCAGCCGGTCGTCGAAGCTGGTGCACGGCGGCATCCGCTACCTTGAACAGCTCGACTTTCGGCTGGTGCGGGAGGCCCTCACCGAACGCGGCCTGCTGCTCAAACGCATCGCGCCGCACCTGGTCAAGCCGGTACGGTTCCTCTACCCGCTGAAGAAACGGGTGGTCGAACGCGCCTATGTCGGCGCCGGGATGCTGCTCTACGACGTGCTCTCCTACGTGGGTGGCCGGCCCGGCGTGCCGCACCACCGGCACCTCAGTCGCGGCCAGGTCGCAAAACTGATGCCCAGCCTCAGCCACGACGCCCTCGTCGGGGGGATCACCTACTACGACGCGCAGGTCGACGACGCGCTCTACGTGGCGTCGCTGGCCCGCACCGCATCTGCGTACGGCGCCCACGTCGCCAGCCGGGTGCGCGTGGAGGGCTTCATCAAGGTGGGCGAACGGGTGGTCGGCGTGCAGGCGCACGACCTGCAGACCGGGGAGCGTTTCGAGGTGCGCGCCAAGCAGGTCGTCAACGCCACCGGTGTCTGGACCGACGACACCCAGCGGATGGTGGGGGAGCGCGGCACCTTCAAGGTGCGCGCGTCCAAGGGCATCCACCTGGTTGTACCGCGGGACCGGTTCCAGTCCTCGATGGGACTGCTGCTGCGCACCGAGAAGAGTGTGCTCTTTGTGATCCCCTGGGGCCGGCACTGGTTGATCGGCACCACCGACACCGACTGGCACCTGGACAAGGCGCATCCGGCGGCCACCGCCGCGGACATCGACTACCTGCTCGAACACGTCAACTCGGTGCTGCAGGTGGCGTTGACCCGGGAAGACGTGGAGGGAGTCTACGCGGGCCTCCGGCCGCTGCTGGCGGGGGAGAGTGAGCAGACCTCCAAGCTGTCCCGTGAGCACCTCGTCGGGCACTCGGTGCCCGGCCTCGTCGTGATCGCCGGCGGCAAGTGGACCACGTACCGGGTGATGGCCAAGGACGCCATCGACGCCGCGGTGGATGCCCTCGACGGGCTGGTGCCGCCGTCCACGACGAAGGAGATCCCGTTGCTCGGCGCCGAGGGCTACCGGGCGGCGTGGAACAAGCGCGGCAAGATCGCGGCCGCGTTCAACCTGCACACCGTGCGGATCGAGCATTTGCTGAACCGGTACGGCACCCTCACCGACGAGCTGCTCGACCTGATCAAGGAGCGGCCGGAGCTGGCTGACCCGCTGCCCGGTGCGGATGACTACATCCAGGCCGAGGTCGTCTACGCGGCCACCCACATGGGCGCGCTGCACCTCGAGGATGTGCTCGCCCGGCGCACCCGCATCTCGATCGAGGCGTGGGACCGTGGGGTGTCCGCCGCGCCGGTCGCCGCGCGGCTGCTGGCCGAGGTGCTCGGCTGGGACACCGAACGGGAGGAGCGGGAGGTGTCGATCTACCTCAAGCGGGTCGCCGCCGAGCGAGCCTCGCAAACCCAGCCCGACGACGAGTCCGCCGACCGGGTGCGCTTGGAGGCGCCGGACATCGTGACGAGCTGAGCCTTTTGGCGCGGGGCGGCGGGTACGGTCTGCCCCGCCCGGTGCGCCTCGTGTGGCGCGGTGCGCCAGCTATAGCTGGCGCACCGCGCCACCAGGGGTGCAGCGACGGTTCGGGACACACGCATGGGGTCCGCTGCGGTGCGCCGGCTATCGGGCTCGAGGGACGCCTTTGCGAGTGAGAAGGTCGCCCAACGCCGGGAGTGAAGTGGCGACAGGCCAGCCCCACCGGAACACGCCCAGCCCCAGCGCGCGCAACCGGTCCTCCCTGACCTTCTCTGCGATGACGATGTCGGCGGCGGCGCGTCCGTGGGTGAACTCGTCACGCAGATACTTGCCGTCGCCGTCGAACTCACCGACGGTGCGGATGCCCGGCCAGAAGTAGTCGGTATAACCGATCAGCCCGGCCTGATCCCAGTGCGGGACCTGCAAATCGGGAGCGAGAAATCCCAGCAGGAAGATGCCGGCCCGGCTGATCGACTCTCCGGCGGAGCCTGATAGCGGCGTGGCGAACTCCAACACCCGCCCGGCCGCCGCGCGGCCAGGGACACGGCCGAGCTTCGCCAGAGCCCGCTCGAGTTCGGCCCGAGTGGTCAGCGGGGCGCCAGCGCGTGGCTCGTGCAGGGCTTTGTCCATCACCGCTACCGCCCGACCGAATGGGAGCATCCGGGCCATGGCCACAGCGGTGGCCGCGACGGATGTGACCCGAAGCCCGTCGTGCTCCACGACGTCGAGGCAGTGCTCCTGCGAATGACGCACAACACCGGGCCGGGATCGTCCGCCCGCTGCTGCCGAGGCGGTGAGGTGAATCTCCGACGGCCAGGCACCCACAAGCGGCAGCCCCCACAGTGCGGCCGCGGAGAAGTGCGAGTAGACGGCAGGCCCCTCGGCGACAGCGGCATGGGCTCGGATCCGACGGAGGTAGCGCTCGTCCGCTCCCAGGGCAGCCCACTCTGCGGTGAGCACGTAAACCCCTCGACGCAGACGAATGACAGTCTGCCTTTCGAACTCGAGGCGAAGCTCTCGTTGGAGGCCGACGCGCCCGGCATCGGTCGCGAGGATCAGTCCGTCGCGGCTGGACAGCGCGGCGAGCATGCCGAGGGTGGTCGATGACGAGATTCCCATGCCGACAGGCAAGCAGAGTGCGAGGTCTATTGGCGGGAGCCGGTGACATCTGTGCACTCCCGATCCAACCATCCGCTTGAGTGCGCCCCGTATGGCGTGGTGCGCCAGGCATAGCTGGCGCACCAGGCCACACGAGGCGCACCGAACCCCGTGCGGCGAGCGGTCGCGAGCGGGCTCACAGCGAGCGGGTGCGCCGGCGCGGCCGCCCCGACCAACCCGCAGACACGCCCCGGTAGAATGGTGGGACCGCCCACAAGCTTCAGGAGTCGCACCATGGTTGACGTTCGACGGGTCAAGCTCCCCGGTGTGGGCGTGCTGCACACCTTCATCACCGACGACGGCGGCAAGGTCGGGGTCATCGCGCACCGCTCCGGCCACAGCGACCTGATCACCTTCGCCGACGACGAGGGCGGCCCCGACGCCAGCAAGGTCTCCCTGCGGCTGAGCGAGGACGAGGCGCACACCCTCGCCGAGCTGCTCGGCGGCACCCAGATCACCGAGTCGCTCACCGCGCTCGACCAGATCCCCGGGCTGAGTATCGACTGGTTCACCGTGGACTACGAAGACCACATAGCCGGCCAGCCTCTGGGCAACCCGGCCGAGCGCGGCATCGCCGGGCTCACCGTGGTGGCCGTGGTCCGTGGCGAATCCGCCAACCCGGCCCCCGCAGCGGACTTCAAGGTCTTCCCCGGCGACACCCTGGTCGTGGCCGGTTCTCCCGAAAAGGTGGCGAAGGCGTTCGCCTTCTTCCGCACCGGTGAGATCAAGGCGAAGCCCGTCGACTCGCCGCCCGGAGGTTAGCCGATGAACCTCGGTGAAGACCTCCTCACCCTGGGCATCCTGTTGGTGGTTGCCTACGTCCTGGGCCGCCTGGGCAAGCTGATCGGCCTGCCGTCCATTCCGATCTACATGATCGTGGGCCTGCTGGCGAGCCCGTACAGCGGATGGTTCCCGCTGAACTTCCACTCCGCCGACATCGAACTCATCGCGGTCTTCGGGTTGATCCTGCTGTTGTTCAGCCTGGGCCTCGAGTTCGACCAGGAGGCCTTCTTCGGCGACGCCGGGAAACTGTTGATCTCCGGTGGTTCCTACATCCTGATCAACATGGGCGCCGGCTTCGCGTTCGGCCTGATGACCGGCTGGGGGGCCAGGGAGGCGCTGGTCATCGCGGGTATGACCGGCACCTCGTCCAGCGCGATCATCACCAAACTGCTCATCGAACTGCGCCGCCTGGCCAACAAGGAAACCCCGATGATCCTCGGGGTGACCGTGGTCGGGGACATCTTCATCGCCGTGTACCTCGCGATCGTGTCCGTGGTGCTCAGCGGCAAGACCGAGATCTGGCCCATCGTGGTGCAGCTGGCCATCGCGTTCCTGTTCCTCGTGGTGATGTTCTCCGTCGCCCGGTGGGGCGGCCGGGTGGTTTCCAGGTTGATGCGCACCAAGGACGACGAACTGTTCACCATCCTGTTCTTCGGCCTGGCCGTGCTCTTCGCCGGCATCGGCGAGATCATCGGCGTCACCGACGCCATCGGCGCCTTCCTGATCGGTGTGGTGCTCGGCGCCAGTACCTACCGGGGGCGTATCGAACGGGTCGCGGTGCCGCTGCGGGACGTCTTCGGCGCGTTCTTCTTCCTCAACTTCGGCCTGGCGCTGAACGTTGCCGAGTTCGGTTCGGTGATCGGTGTGGTGCTGATCGCCATCGTGATGACATTCGTCCTCAGCCTGGGTTCCGGCATGCTGCTGGCCCGGATGCACCAGATGGGAGTGCGGGAAGGCCTCAACACCGCCGCGATCTTCGTCAACCGCGGGGAGTTCACCCTGATCCTGGCGACCCTGTCGGTCAGCGCCGGCCTCGACCCCCGACTGCAACCGTTCGCGGGTCTCTACGTGCTGACCATGGCCATCCTCGGGCCGCTGTTCACCGCCAACTCGGAAAAGATCGGCGCCGCCATCGGCCGGCGCTCCCGTGCGGCGCATCCGCCCACCCGCACCCCCGAGCGAGACGCCATGCGCGCCGAGGAGATCGCACTCGTGGAGGCGGCCACCCACGACCAGAAATCCGGTGACCCGATGATCGACTTCATCTCCGACACCTACCCGACCGCCAAGAAGAAGGCCGGCCAGGACGACCAGACGGGTGACTACTCATGATGCGCATGATGGTGCGACCGCGCTGGATCGCGGCGCTGGTGCTGGCCCTGGCCATCGCCGCCGGTTTCGCGCTGCTCGGCCAGTGGCAGCTCGACCGTGCCATCTCCTCGGGCGAGGTCGTGGAGCGCAGCACCGAGATCGTGCAGCCGCTCAGTGACACCGTGTCACCGGATGGGCCGCCCCCGCAGGTCGCGGAAGGTCAGATGGTGCAGACCGAGGGCTCGTTCGCCCCCGGTGACGAGCAGATCATCAGCGGTCGGCAGAACGGCGGCGAGACCGGCTTCTGGGTGGTCAGCCACTTCGTCACCGGCGAGGGCGCCAGCATCGCCGTCGCCCGCGGTTGGACCGCCGACGCCGACGAGGCCGAGGCGATCCGCGAACGGCTCGCCACCCAGATGTCGATCCTGTCGCTGCAGCCGCTGACCGGCAGGTTCCTCTCTTCCGAGGCGCCCGTGCTGCCCGAGGAAGGCGCCGACCCGCACACGATGACCACGGTGTCGACCGCGGCGCTGATCAACCTGTGGCCGAACTGGTCCGACAAGCCGGTGTACCAGGGTTACATCGTCGACAGCGTCGCGCCCGACGGCCTTTCGGTCATCGACTCTCCGGAGCCGGTGGTGGAGGTGCCGCTGAACTGGCTGAACATCTTCTACGCCCTCGAGTGGGCACTCTTCGCCGGCTTCGCGGTGTTCCTGTGGTACCGCCTGGTGCGGGATGCCTGGGAGCGCGAAGTGGAAGAGGCCGAAATCGCCGCCGCAGCCACTTCCGAGACGTCTGCGGGTTCGCCGGGGGAGACATCCGGCCCCGCGGGCGCCGACCGGTCCCACGCGAACGCCCCGTAGAATTAGCCCATGCCACTTGAACCCAAGCCCGCCGACCTGCCCAGAATCCCCGGTGCGCTTCGGCTGTACCAGGTCTCGTCGATCATCACCGGTGTCCTGTTGCTGCTGCTCTGCGCCGAGGTGATCGCCAAGTACTTCTTCGGCACCGAGCTCGAGGGCGGCGGCCCGAACGGCCTCCTGGCCCTTGTCCCGGAGGGCACCGTCACCGCCGTCAACCTGAGCACCGGGTTGCTGATCGTGCACGGCTGGTTCTACGTTCTGTATCTGTTCGCCGACTTCCGCCTCTGGAGCATCATGCGCTGGCCCTTCCTGACCTTCCTGGTGATCGCCCTCGGCGGCATCATCCCGTTCCTGTCGTTCTTCCTCGAGGTGAAGGTCGGCCAGCGGGTCAAGGCGTTCCTTGCCGCGCACCCCGTTGCCCCGGTGGAAAGCGGGGTTAGCGCATGAGCGCCGTGAACCCGATGGACATCGTGGGCGCCGACGGCGCCGAAGGGGCCGAGGGCCTCGAGAACCTGCTCGGCACCGACGAGGGCGCCACAGCGCCCGCCGCCTCCGGCATCAGCCGCCCGGTGCTCGTGGTCGACTTCGGTGCGCAGTACGCGCAACTGATCGCCCGGCGCGTGCGCGAGGCATCCGTGTACTCGGAGATCGTGGCGCACTCGATCACCGCCGCCGAGGTGGCCGCGAAGAACCCGATCGGCATCGTGCTCTCCGGCGGACCCTCCAGCGTCTACGCGGAGGGCGCCCCCAGCTTCGACCCGGCCATCTTCGACCTCGGCATCCCGGTGCTGGGCATCTGCTACGGCTTCCAGGTGATGGCCACCGCCCTCGGCGGCGAGGTCTCGCACACCGGCCAGCGCGAGTACGGCTCCACCCCGGTGGCCGTCTCCGACAGCGTCAATGCGCTGCTCGCCGACCAGCCGGCCGAGCAGACCGTGTGGATGAGCCACGGCGACTCCGTGTCCAAGGCTCCGGACGGTTTCACGGTGCTGGCCTCCACGGTGTCGACCCCGGTCGCCGCGTTCGCCAACGACGAGCGCCGCCTGTACGGCGTGCAGTGGCACCCCGAGGTCAAGCACTCCGCCCACGGCCAGCACGTGCTGGAGAACTTCCTGCACCGCGCCGCGGGCATCCCCGCCGACTGGAACAGCGGCAACGTCATCACCGAGCAGGTCGCGTTGATCCGAGCCCAGGTCGGCACCGGCAAGGTCATCTGCGGGCTCTCCGGCGGGGTCGACTCCGCCGTCGCGGCCGCCCTGGTGCACAAGGCCATCGGCGACCAGCTGGTCTGCGTGTTCGTCGACCACGGTCTGCTGCGTGAGGACGAGCGCCGCCAGGTGGAAGAGGACTACGTCAAGGCCACCGGCATCCGCCTGGTCACCGTCGACGTGCGCGAGCAGTTCATCACCGCCCTCACCGGGGTCAGCGACCCGGAGACCAAGCGCAAGATCATCGGCCGCGAGTTCATCCGCACCTTCGAGCAGGCCCAGGCCGAGCTCATCAAGGAGTCCGCCGAGATCGACGGCGACCCGATCCGCTTCCTCGTGCAGGGCACCCTGTACCCCGACGTGGTCGAGTCCGGCGGCGGCAGTGGCACCGCCAACATCAAGAGCCACCACAACGTGGGCGGCCTGCCCGAGGACCTGCAGTTCGAGCTCGTCGAGCCGCTGCGCGCCCTGTTCAAGGACGAGGTGCGCGCGATCGGCGCCGAGCTGGGATTGCCCGCCGAGATCGTGCAGCGCCAGCCGTTCCCCGGACCCGGCCTGGGCATCCGCATCGTCGGCGAGGTCACCCAGGCGCGCCTGGACCTGCTGCGTCAGGCGGATGCGATCGTGCGCGCCGAACTGACCGCGGCGGGCCTCGACCGGGAGATCTGGCAGTGCCCCGTGGTGCTGCTCGCCGACGTGCGCTCGGTGGGCGTGCAGGGCGACGGCCGCACCTACGGGCACCCGATCGTGCTGCGCCCGGTCTCCTCGGAGGATGCCATGACGGCGGACTGGACCCGCCTGCCGTACGACCTGCTCGCGAAGATCTCCAACCGGATCACCAACGAGGTCGACGGGGTCAACCGCGTGGTGCTTGACGTCACGTCGAAGCCGCCGGGGACCATCGAATGGGAGTAGGCGTCACGCCGCTCCAGTAGCTGTTCCGGAAGCACCCTCGCCCTGCGCGAGGGTGCTTTCGTCGTCAACCCCGGCGCCCGAGGGCGGATGGCGGGGGGCGGACGGCGCGGGGCGCATGGCGGGGCGTGGGCGGGCGACGCGGGGCGGATGGCGGTGGCGTGGGCGGGCGACGCGGGGCGGATGGCGGTGGCGTGGCGATGGCGCGATATGCGGGGTAGGCGCCGCTACGCGGGTGGCGTGCCACCCGCGTAGCGGCGCCTACCCCGCATAACGAACAAAGGGCCGGCCCGTGGTGGGCCGGCCCTTACGGGTGGTGCGGATGCTGCGGATGCTGCGGATGCTGCGGATGCTGCGGATGCTGCGGATGCTGCGGGTGGTGCGGATGCTGCGGATGCTACGGGAGCGGGGGAGCGCTACTCGCGGGCGATCATGAAGATGCGCAGCAGCTCGATGTAGAGCCACACGACGGTGACCATGATGCCGAACGCGCCGCTCCATCCGTACTTGCGGGGTGCGCGGTTGTTCACGCCGCGCTGGATGAAGTCGAAGTCGAGCACCAGGGAGTATGCGGCCATCAGGACGGCCAGCACGCCGATGACCAGGCCCAGCTTGATCTCGAAGCCGGCGATCTCGATGCTCCCGCTGCGCATGCCGAACGCGCCGTCGACGGCGCCGAACATCATCATGCCGAAGTTGACTAGGGAGAAGACCGCGTAGCCGACCATCGCGATGAGAAAGACCTTGGTGGCCCTCTTCGACGCGCGGATCTTGCCGCTGGAGAACAGCGCCAGAGTCACACCGACGACCACGAGGGTCGCGAGGACGGCCTGCACGACGACGCCGGGCGCGATCGACTCGAAGATGCGGGAGATGCCACCGACGAACAGTCCCTCCAGTGCGGCGTAGGCCAGGATCAGGGGCGGCGACGGCTCCTTCTTGAACGCGTTGACCAGGCCCAGCACGAGCCCGCCGATAGCGCCGAGGATGACCAGGAACGGCATGACCGGGGTGAGCACCCATGCGGTCGCCGCGGCGGCGAGCAGAATCGCGAAGGCGAGAACGGTCTTGCCGATCGTGTCTTCGTAGGTCATCCGGTCGGTCTCTTGCGAACCGGCGGAGGGCGAGTTGTACAGCGCCTGCAGGTCGTTATCGGAGAGCACCTTGGACGTGGCAACGGCGCCGGGAGCGCCGAACGCGGCGTTTCTAAATGCGGGGTTGGAGGTAGCCATGGTTTCCTGCCTAACAATCAGCTGGGGTGAAGGGATGTGCGCCGACTTCGGCGCTCGAGTTTGTGTAGCAAATCTACCGGATCAACCCGTAGTTTGCTGAGAGTCTACTCAGCTGCGCCTGGGGCGTCGGCTGCGGATGCGGCGGGCCCCGTCGGCACCGCCGGACCCGGGCTGTAGACCGGTTCGGCGGCTGCGGCCAGAGCACCCCGGTTCCCCGGCGAGTCCGGCGAGTCCGACAAGTCCGACGAGTCCGGAGAGCCCGGCGAGTCCGGCGAGTCCGGCGCTCCCGGCCCCGCCGCATCACGCCGCGCCCGCCGGAGCCGCCGCGCGGTGACAAGGCGCCGCCGCCAGAGGGCCAGCGCCCACGCCAACCACGCGCAAGCCACGCAGGCCGCGGTGCCGCTCACCAGGCCGACCCAGTTCTGGCCGTACTCGTTCAGGGCGCCCTTGAGCACAAAACTCAGCACGATCACCGGGATCAGGGCCAGATAGCTCAGCCCCGGCCGGTGCCGGGCGAACAGCCATCCGGCCAGGAGCACCGCGAATGCCCCCGCGAAGTCCGGTCCGGCGACGAGCACCAGCGCGGCCACCAGGCAGGGCAGCAGCACCAGCAGCCGGCGCCACAGCGCGCCGGGCAGGATCAGCCAGCCGAGCAGTTGCACGCACGGCCCGACGAGCAGGAACCACAGACTGTAGGTGCTGATCAGGTTGGTCAGGGCCGCGCCGAGCATGATCGTGACCAGGCCCACCCCATACCGCCATCGGGCGTCGCCCCACCGCACGGGCGGGGTTTGTTCGATCCGAGTGGTCATAACCCAAGATTCGCACAGGCCGCGGCTAACCTTGGATCATGCCACCCCTCGTGATCGGACACCGCGGAGCCAGCGGTTACCGGCCAGAACACACCGAAGCCGCCTATACGCTCGCCTTCGCCCTGGGCGCCGACTCTGTCGAGCCCGATATCGTCGCCACCAAGGACGGGGTTCTGGTCGTGCGGCACGAGAACGAGATCTCCGGCACGACGGATGTGGCCGCCCACCCCGAATTCGCCGGCCGCCGCACCTCGAAGGTCATCGACGGCGACGCCCTGACCGGCTGGTTCACCGAGGATTTCACCTGGGCGGAGCTCTGCACCCTGCGCGCCCGGGAACGGTTGCCGGCCCTGCGCGGGATGAGCGCCAGCTTCGACGGGCTCTTCCCGATCCTGCGGCTGCGGGACGTATTCCGTCTCGTCGACCGGGCGGAGGCTCCGCTGGACCGGGAACTCGGCCTCGTGGCCGAGATCAAGCACGCCAGCTACTTCGAGTCCATCGGGCTGCCGCTGGACGAACTATTCGCCGCCGAGGTCAACGAGGCCGGCTGGAACACCGGCGAGGGCCGGCTGACCATCGAGAGCTTCGAACGCACCGTCCTGGCCCAGGTGCAGGGCCGCGGCATCTTCGGCCGCCGAGTGTTCCTGCTCGAAGCCACCGGCGCCCCTGCCGACCTCGTCGCCAGATTCGGCGACCGGGCCACCCCGTACTCGGATTACCTCACCGACCTGGCCCTGTACCAGCTCGGCCACCAGGTCGACGGCATCAGCGTGCCCAAGTCCCTGATCCTCAACACGGATGCGGACGGCGTCGTCGACGGCGCCTCCAACCTCGTCGACTCCGCCCATGCCGCGGGGCTGGAGATCTACACCTGGACGCTGCGCCCGGAGAACCGGTTCCTCGCCCCTAGCTTCCGGGTCGGCACCCGCAAGGCCGACTTCGGCAACTGGCAGGCCGAGTTCCGCACGATCATGGACACCGGCATCGACGGCGTCTTCGCCGACCAGCCCGACCTGGCGGTCTTCGTGCGCGACGGGTTGCCCGCCGGGCTGCCGCATCCGCTCTCGCACGCCTGAGGCCTCGCCCCGCGCCGGGCGGATGTCGGCGGCTGCGCCTAGAATTGGCTCGCCATGACTTTGTCTCCAGACCTGCCCAACACCCCCGCAACCAGGTCGTCGGCGACCCCGATCATCCTCGACGGACGAGCGGGCCGCGGCGCCGGCCCCGGTGCGGGGTCAGAGCAGCAGAGCCCGCTCTTCGACGGGCTCAACCCGCAGCAACTCGAGGCCGTCAAGTACCGCGGCCCGGCCCTGCTCATCGTCGCCGGCGCCGGCTCCGGCAAGACCAGCGTGCTCACCCGCCGCGTCGCCGGCCTCATCGAGACCCGCGAGGCCTGGCCGAGCCAGATCCTCGCCATCACGTTCACCAACAAGGCCGCCGCCGAGATGCGCGACCGGGTGCGCGGCCTGCTCGGACAGGCCTCCGACGGCATGTGGATCAGCACCTTCCACTCCTCCTGCGTGCGCATCCTGCGTCGCGAGGCCGAGAGCGCGGGCCTGTCGACGAACTTCAGCATCTACGACTCGGCCGACTCCAAGGTCACCATCAAGCGCATCATCAAGCAGCTCGACGCCGACACCCTCGGCTTCACCCCCGGCAACGTGTCGTCCAAAATCTCCAAGCTTAAGAACGAGCTGTTGGATGTCGACTCCTACGCCCGCAACGCGAATATGAGTGACCCGCAGGAGGTCATGTTCGTCGAGATCTTCCGCCAGTACACCCGGCGTCTGCGCGAGGCCAGCGCACTGGACTTCGACGACCTGATCGGCGAGACGGTGTTCCTGTTCCGCGCCTTCCCCAAGGTCGCCGCGCTGTACCGGCGTAGGTTTCGGCACATCCTGGTCGACGAATACCAGGACACCAACCACGCCCAGTACGCGCTGGTGCGCGAGCTGACCCGCCCCGTCGAGGCCGAACTGGCCGACGACATGGAGGATCAGGGCCTGCACGTGCAGAACCTGCAGGAAGCCTCCGGCCAGATCCCCGGCGCCTCGCTGACCGTGGTCGGCGACTCCGACCAGTCCATCTACGCGTTCCGCGGCGCCTCCAGCCGCAACATCACCGAGTTCGAACGGGACTTCCCCGGCACCAAGGTGATCCTGCTCGAGCAGAACTACCGGTCCACCCAGAACATCCTCTCGGCCGCCAACGCGGTGATCGGCAACAACTTCGACCGCCGCGAGAAGCGGCTCTGGAGCGCCGGCGGCGACGGCGAGAAGATCGTGGGCTACACCGCCTACAACGGCCACGACGAGGCCCAGTTCGTGGCCGACGAGATCGAGGTGCTGCACTCCGCGGGCATGGCGTACCGCGACATGGCGGTGTTCTACCGCACCAACGCGCAGACCCGAGCGCTCGAAGAGATCCTGGTGCGCGCCGCGGTGCCGTACCGGGTGGTCGGCGGCACGAAGTTCTACGAACGCGCCGAGATCAAGGATGCGCTGGCGTACCTGATCGCGGTCGCCAACCCGGTGGACGAACTCGCGCTCCGCCGCATCCTGAACACCCCCAAGCGCGGCATCGGCCCGGCCACCGAAACCCAGCTGGCCAGCTTCGCCGAAACCAACGGCATCTCCTTCCGCCAGGCCATGCGCGACTCCGGCGGCCTGGGGCTGGGCCCCAAGGTGACCGGCGCCATCCTGCAGCTGGCCACCCTGCTCGACTCCGCCGCGCTCATGATGGACCCGGAAAACCCGGCCGGCGCCGCCAACGTCAGCGATCTGCTCACCTTCCTGCTCGACGGCAGCGGGCTGCTCGCGGTGCTGCGGGCCAGCCGTGACGCGCAAGACGAGGTGCGGGCGGAGAACATCGAGGAGCTCGTCGCGCAGACGAAGGACTTCAACCGGGAGAACCCCGACGCCGGCCTGGTCGACTTCCTCACCCAGGTGTCGCTGGTGGCCGCCGCGGACGACCTCGACGACGCCTCGGGAACCGTGTCGCTGATGACCCTGCACACCGCCAAGGGACTCGAATACGAGGCCGTGTTCCTCACCGGGGTGGAGGAGGGCCTGCTGCCGCACCAGATGTCGGCCGGCGAACCCGGCGGACCGGCCGAGGAACGGCGCCTGTTCTACGTGGGCATCACCCGGGCCCGGCAGCGGCTGTACCTGTCGCTGGCGATGACCCGCGCCCAGTTCGGCGAGGTCAACGTGGCCATGCCCAGCCGTTACCTGCAGGAGATCCCGGCCGCGCTGATCGACTGGAAGCAGTCACCCGGCATGGCCAACTCCCGCGGCGGCACCCAGCCGCGGGCGCTGAACGCCCGGCGGGACGGCGGCGGCTTCGGCTCCCGCAGCGGCACCCCGGGGCAGCTGCCGCCGGCGCCCAAGCCCAAGACCGAGTGGGCCAACCGGGTCACCGCGCAGGTGCGCGACAACGGCGACCTCACCCTCAACGCGGGCGACCGCATCCGTCATGTGGACTTCGGTGACGGTAAGGTCAACCAGGTCACCGGCGAGGGCACCAAGCGCATCGCCCATGTGCAGTTCGACAGCAGCGGGGCAAAGAAGCTGCTGATCAAGATCGCTCCCATCGAGAAAATCGAGTGAGCACGCCCCACCACGACGATGCAGCGGATGCGCCCGCCCTGACGTCCGGCCCGGCCGCCATGCCCGGCCGTCATGCCCGGCCGTCCGGCCAGGCTGTCCGGGCCGGCGAGTTGCCCGGCTGCGGCGGAGGTGCCCTGATGCGCGGGGGCAACTCGTCCGTTCGGGGGTAACTCGCCCGGGTGCGCCTTGTCGCCGCGCCGCCAAGCAGGTACGTTGACTCGCATTGGGGTACTCGTGCCACGTGCCGGGATTCATGTCACCCCTCTCTCACCCGAACTATCTCGCCCTAACACCGCAGAGGAGGCTCGATCATGACCAGCGACGCAGGCGGTCTGTGGCCGCAGGACCCCGAAGCGCAGGACGACAATCGCGCGGTGGACGACCTGGAGATCCCCGAGGACCAGGACCTGCTCCCCGACGAGAAGGACATCGCCCCGACCCACGTCGAGGACACCAACGAGTGGGGTGACGACGCCGACAACCGGCTCGTCGACCTCGGCGACGACACCGACGACGACCAGCCCCTCGACCGCTGACCCTGGTCGCGGGTCGGCACCGTCGCGCCCAGACGACACCTCAGTTCGGGGCTTCTCGCGGCAGAGCGACGGAGGTTTATGAGGACAACGGCCGGAAGAAAGGATGCTGCGGCCATTCCCGTCCTCATTTGGTCACTTTGTCCTTACTTCGAGGTGGGTGACCGGCGGCGGAACCCAGGCGCCCTCCAGAACCTCGGGCCGCGGGCCGTACAAACGCATCGTCACCCCGAGCGGCCCCGGCGGCGCCGGCAGCCAGTTGGGCGCCAGGTCATCGGCCGGCCGGTCGTGTTGCAGGTGGAGGTCGAGTGAGCCGTCGGGGTTGTACCGCAGCGCATCCCGGTCGCCGATCGCGTACCGGTCGATCGGATTGGCGGCTGGGAAACCATCCGCGTCGTACATGGTCAGCGACCAGAACGCCCCGACGGGCGGCAACTCGTTCTTCTCGAAGTGCAGCCGGTACCGGTTCTCGCCGCTGAGCGGATGCCCGTCCGCATCCGTGAGCAGGATCGGGTAGACCGCGTCGTCCGGCGGGTTGGCGCCGAGGCCGACGAGTGCCACCACGGCCCGCTTGAGGTAGTCGTTGCCGTAGTTGCCCATGGTTTCCACGTTGAGCAGCCAGCCGTTCACCCGCCGGCCCAACATCGGCAGCGTGGCGAGCAGGGTCGCCCTGGCCTCCGCCACCCCGGCCTCGAGCGCCGCGAGATCCGCGGCATCCAGCTCACGGTCGTCAAAGGGCAGGCCCGGCACAATGCCCAGGTGCCGGATGCGGGCGAGAACCGAGAAGTCGGTCGCGTGCACCGGAGTTCTCTGGAGCACCTCGGCGGCGCGCCGGAAGAACTCCGTCCCGCTCAGGTCAGCCACGCTCCGCAGCGGCGGAGTGCTCGAATCCACGGTCGCATCGAGCGGGAGAGGGTCGTACACCGGCGGCAGGGTCAGCGAGAGCTGGTCCTGCAGCGCTCGCACCACCGGATAGTCGTCAACCCCGTTGGTCTGGAACCGGCCGACGATCCACACGTGCGGGGTCGGCGCCTGGATCAACCCGTACCCGGCCGGCACCGGGCCGTTCCAGCTGGGCGGAACCACGAGCAGGTCCGCCGCCGTGGTGCCGGTGGTGCGCTTGCCCGGGTTGGCGAAGACCTCGGTCCACATGTCCAGCAGTGGCATGAGGTAGTACCGGTCGGCGGTGTCCGGCAGGTGCAGCACCACCGGGCCGGCGCCCACGTCGAGCCAGGCGATCGAGTACAGGGTGTCGAAATTGGGCCGCACGACGTCGCGGGAATCGTTCGGCGGAAAAGTTCGGGTGTGCACGAAGCTGTTCTCCGGGCCGCGGCCGAAGACCCGGCCGGGCGGTGTATTGATGCTCTGCCGCCGGGTGACCTCCATCAGCATCAGCGGGTACAGGTAGGTGTAGGCCTCTGCGGCCAGGGTTTTCGGGTCGATCGCCAGGGTACTCATGAATGCTCCTCCGCGGGGTCGGGCCGGGCCGGGCGGGGCCCGGGCGGGCAAACCGTTCGCAAAACATTGTGGCCCAGCCCCGTGGCCGGGCACAGGGCGGCTGGCTCAGGAACGTCCCCGGGTTTCGGCTGGCTCAACCAGCGCGGCGGGATCAACCAGCGCGGCGGGCTCAGCGAGCGCGGCGGGCTCAGCGAGCGCGGCGGGCTCAGCGAGCGCGGCGGGCTCAACCAGTGCAACAGGCTCAACCAGTTCGGCTGGCTCAACCAGCGCGGCGGGCTCAACCCATTCGGCTGGCTCAACCAGTTCGGCTGGCTCAGCTGGCGCGGCGGGCTCAACCAGTGCGGAGGGCCCAGTGCGGCGGGCTCAGGCGGTGCGGCGGTTACGCAGACGACCCACCAGCAGGGCGATCGAGCGCCAGCCGATCAGGAACGCGCCGGTGACGAGGAAGGTCACGATAACGAAGCTGACCTGCACACCCTGACCGCTGACGATGCGCAGGAGCACACCCACGATGACGGTGATCATCCACACGCCCAACCCGGTCCAGGCGATCTGCAGCGGGGTCCGCCAGGCGCGCAGGACCAGCCAGGCCACGATCAGGCCGGCGAGGAACGGCCACCAGGTGCCCAGCACACCCCAGAGCCCCTCGCCGTGGCTGGCCCGGCCGATCATCACGAACAACAGCAGCAGGGCCACGTCCAGGCCGGCCGCCAACGACGTGACGGCGAGGCCGGTGTTGCGATAGGGCATGGGACCAGAGTACCGGCCGGGGCCGCCCCGGGCGGCGGGCGGGAGAGAGCCGGCGGCGTGCGGCAGCGGGCGGGGGGTCAGACCGTGGTGCCAAGCAGACCGCCGATGGCGTAGGTCACGCCGAGGGCGAGGAGACCGCCGACGAGAACCCGGGTGATCGCGCGCATCCGCGGGCTGTCGCCAAGCGCGGCGCTCACCCAGCCGGTGATGATCAGCGCCACCGCCACCGACAGGAAAGTGGCGGGAACCCGCCACTCCGGCGGGGGCAGGAGCACCGCGAGCAGCGGCAGAACGGCACCGACCGTGAACGCCAGCGCCGACGCGAACGCCGCGTGCCAGGGGTTGGACAGTTCCTCGGTGCCGATGTGCAACTCCACCTCGAGATGGGCGCCGAGGGCGTCGTGCGCCGTGAGTTCGTCGGCCACCCGGCGGGCGGTCTCGGCGGAGAGCCCCTTGCCCCGGTACAGGCCCGCGAGTTCCGTGAGCTCCTGCTCCGGCATGGTGGCGAGTTCGGTGCGTTCCTTGCTGATCAGGGCCCGTTCGGTGTCACGCTGGCTGCTGACCGAGACATACTCGCCGAGCGCCATCGAGATCGCGCCGGCCAGGAGGCTCGCCACCCCGGCGATCAGGATCGCGGCGGAGTCTGAGGTGGCGGCGGCGACACCCACGACGAGCGCGGCGACCGAGACGATGCCGTCATTGGCGCCGAGCACGCCGGCGCGCAACCAGTTGAGCCGGGAGGCGTGACCGGGGGAGTGTGGTTCGCTGCTGTGGTCCGGCTCGGTGCCTCGACCCGGCCGGCCGGTCGGGTCATCCGCTCGTTTCGATTCATTCATGAGTGCAGCCAAGCACGATGCCGGATGCGTGGCCAGCGGTGTGTTCGGTGCTCGATTCGGAAGAAAACACCTTCCCGGGACCGGAGCCCCTGCGAAGTCCCGCAATAAGTCCAGACGAGGGGTGGGAACGGCGCGTTCGACCAGCGGGCATGGCCGTCGATCTGAGAAGGTAGAGTTTGAGATGGTCAGTATCTCTCGACGTCGAGCTAGTTTTCGCGCCGGGGGAACCAGGCCACACCTACCCCATGCACGGAACGCTATGACGCGGATTGGAAGAGCAGCGTGGATCTTTACGAATACCAGGCCAGAGACCTGTTTGAGCAGTACGGAGTCCCGGTTCTGCCCGGGATCATCGCAGACACGCCCGAGGAGGTGCGCGCCGCGGCCGAGAAGCTCGGTGGTGTCGTCGTCGTCAAGGCGCAGGTCAAGGTCGGCGGCCGCGGCAAGGCCGGCGGCGTGAAGGTCGCCAAGACCCCGGATGAGGCCGAAGCCGCCGGGCGCGCCATCCTGGGCCTGGACATCAAGGGGCACACCGTGCACCGGGTCATGGTCGCCGGGGGAGCCCGCATCAAGCAGGAGTTCTACTTCTCGGTGCTGCTGGACCGGTCCAACCGCTCCTACCTCTCGCTCGCCAGCTACGAGGGCGGCGTGGAGATCGAGGTCCTCGCGGTCGAGAAGCCCGAGGCGCTCGCCTACGTGGCCATCGATCCGACCGCCGGCATCGACCTGGCCACGGCCACGGAGATCGCGCGCGCCGCGAAGTTCCCGGCCGAGCTGGTCGACAAGGTCGCCCCCGTCTTTGTGCAGCTGTACAACGTATTCGCCGGTGAAGACGCCACCCTCGTCGAGGTCAACCCGTTGGTGCTCACCGAAGAGGGCGACATCGTCGCCCTCGACGGCAAGGTCACCATCGACGAGAACGCCGGCTTCCGCCACCCCGGCCACGCCGAACTCGAAGACAAGGCCGCGGCCGACCCGCTCGAGGCCAAGGCCAAGCAGAACGACCTCAACTACGTGAAGCTCGACGGCGAGGTCGGCATCATCGGCAACGGCGCAGGGCTGGTCATGTCGACCCTCGACGTTGTCGCCTACGCCGGCGAAGAGTTCGGCGGCGTCAAGCCGGCCAACTTCCTCGACATCGGCGGCGGAGCATCCGCGGCCGTCATGGCCGCCGGCCTCGACGTGATTCTCGGCGACCCGCAGGTCAAGAGCGTCTTCGTCAACGTCTTCGGCGGTATCACCGCCTGCGACGCCGTTGCCCACGGCATCGTCGGCGCGCTGGCCACCCTCGGCGACGCGGCGAACAAGCCCCTCGTGGTGCGCCTTGACGGCAACAACGTCGACGAAGGCCGCCGCATCCTCAACGAGGCCAACCACCCGCTGGTCACGCTGGCCGCCACCATGGACGAGGGCGCCGCCAAGGCCGCCGAACTCGCCTACGCCGCGAAGTAAGGGAACCCAAGAGAATGTCAATCTTCCTCAACAAGGACTCCAAGGTCATCGTGCAGGGCATCACCGGCGGCGAGGGCACCAAGCACACCGCCCTGATGCTCAAGGCCGGCACCCAGATCGTCGGCGGCGTCAACGCCCGCAAGGCCGGCACCACCGTCACCCACGGTGACGTCGAGCTGCCCGTGTTCGGCACCGTCGCCGAGGCCATCGCGGCCACCGGCGCGGATGTCTCCATCGCGTTCGTGCCGCCGGCCTTCACCAAGGACGCCGTCATCGAAGCGATCGACGCCGAAATCGGCCTGCTCGTGATCATCACCGAGGGCGTGCCCGTGCAGGACTCCGCCGAGTTCTGGGCCTACGCCCAGGAGAAGGGCAACAAGACCCGCATCATCGGGCCGAACTGCCCCGGCATCATCACCCCCGGCGAGGCGCTCGTGGGCATCACGCCGGCGAACATCACCGGCAAGGGCCCGGTCGGCCTGGTGTCCAAGTCGGGCACCCTGACCTACCAGATGATGTACGAGCTGCGCGACCTGGGCTTCTCCACCGCCATCGGCATCGGCGGCGACCCCATCATCGGCACCACCCACATCGACGCGCTCGCCGCGTTCGAGGCCGACCCCGAGACGAAGGCGATCGTGATGATCGGCGAGATCGGCGGCGACGCCGAGGAGAAGGCCGCCGAGTACATCAAGGCGCACGTCACCAAGCCCGTCGTGGGCTACGTGGCCGGGTTCACCGCTCCCGAGGGCAAGACCATGGGCCACGCCGGCGCCATCGTCTCCGACGGGGCCGGAACCGCGCAGGGCAAGAAGGAGGCCCTCGAGGCCGCCGGGGTCAAGGTCGGCAAGACGCCGAGCGAGACCGCGACCCTGCTGCGCGAGGTTCTCGCCGCACTGTAGACCGCACCACACGATGAAGGGCCCGCCGATCCGGCGGGCCCTTTCTCGTGCGCGGGGCCGCGAGTACGATACCCGCACACGCGTGCCCGCACGACGCGGATGCCGCAGCCTGCGACAGGAGAATCATGTCCCGCAACGACGCGACGGTGCCGGTCCGGCCCGAACCCGCACCCACATCGGGTAAAGGCCTGGCGTCCGGAACGCTTGGCCTGTTCGGCTCCACGGTGATCGGCCTCGCCTCGACGGCTCCGGTGTACTCCCTGGCGGCGACGCTGGGCTTCGTGGTCCTCGCCGTGGGAGCTCAGGCTCCCGTGGTGTTCGTGATCGCGTTCATCCCGATGCTGCTGGTGGCGTTCGCCTACCGGGAACTGAACCGGGACATCCCCGACTGCGGCACGACGTTCACCTGGGCGACCAAGGCGTTCGGCCCGTGGGTGGGCTGGATGGGCGGGTGGGGCGTGGCGGTGGCCGGCATCGTGGTGCTCGGCAACCTGGCGCAGATCGGCGGCATCTACTTCTGGTTGCTGGTGGCGCCGGACCTGGCCGAGAATGAACTCATCGTCACCCTCACCGGGGTGGTGTTCATTACGCTGATGGTGTGGGTGAGCTACCGGGGCATCGAGATCGGCGAACGGCTGCAGAACGTGTTGCTGGGTTTCCAATACCTGGCCCTGATCCTGTTCACGGTGTTCACCCTGTGGGCGGTGTTCGACGGCAGCGCCCCGGCCGGATCCACCACCCCGCAGGCTGAGTGGTTCAACCCGTTCGCCCTCACCTCGTTCAACGGACTGGTCGAGGGCGTGCTGCTGGCCCTGTTCATCTACTGGGGCTGGGACACCTGCCTGTCACTGAACGAGGAGACCAAGGATCCCAAACGGATCCCGGGCCAGGCGGCCGTGCTCACCACACTCATCCTGCTGGTCACCTACGTGGGCGTCGCCGTCGCGGCGATGGCCTATGCGGGCCTGGGCACCGAAGGGTTCGGCCTGGGCAACGAGGGCAACGCCGACGACGTCTTCTTCGCCCTCAAAGACGCCGTGTTCGGGCCGTGGGCCTGGCTGCTTGTGGCCGCGGTGATGATCTCCGCGGTCTCATCGACCCAGACCACCATCCTGCCCACCGCCCGCGGCACCCTCGCCATGGCCGTCTACAAGGCCCTGCCCCGCCGGTTCGCGCAGGTGCACCCGCGCTTCTACACCCCGTCGTTCTCCACCCTGATCATGGGCATCGTCGCGGTGGCCTTCTACGTGGGGATGACCCTGGTGTCATCGAACATCCTCAACGACACCATCCTCTCGCTCGGGCTGGCCATCGCGTTCTACTACGCCATCACCGGCTACTCCTGCGTGTGGTACTTCCGGCGCGACCTGTTCACCAGTTGGCGCAACGCCTGGATGCGCTTCCTCTTCCCGCTGGTCGGCTCGCTGCTGCTCACGGCCGCGTTCGTGTTCTCGGTGATCGACATGCTCGACCCCGACTACGGCTACACCGTGCTGTTCGGCGTGGGCGGCGTCTTCGTGGTCGGCGTCGGTTCACTGCTCGTCGGCGTGCTCGTCATGATCGTGTGGTCCTTCTTCCCCGGCGCCAAGCCGTTCTTCCGCGGCGAGTCGCTCAACCGCGACACCGCGGTGCTGGTGCCCGACGACGACCTGCCGGTGACCCGCAGCGACGCGAGTTTATGAGGACTTCGGAAGATTAGAAGGATCTGAGGCCCAATTTCATCCTTATAAAGGCACTTTATCCCCACAACGCTGCGCGGTTCTGCGAAGGGGATTCGGCCCGAGCGCGGCGGGGTACGACGAACCCGCAGCCCGCCCACGGTAGGCTCCCTCTCGGATATGAACCGTATAACGACAGCTCTGCTCGCCGCGCTCGAGGCGCTCATTGTCGTCGCCATCGGCGTGGGCATCGCCCTGGTGCCGCTCACCATTCTGTGGGGCACCCACTACGGTCTGGGCATCGACTGGTTCGTCTTCTGGCGCGCCGCCGTGGACGTCTGGCTGCTCGGCAACGGCGTCGACCTCGCGGTGCAACTCCCCGTCGACGTGTCGGCCTCGCTGGGCCTGGCCGGCTCCGAACTGCCGTTCACCGTGAGCATCGGCCTGCTCGGGTTCGCCCTGCTCGCGGTGCTGCTCGGTGTGCGCACCGGCCGCCGCGCCGCCGGCACCGACTACAGCCTCACCGCCGCGGGCGTTGCCGTGCTCAGCTACGGGCTGCTCGCCGCGCTGCTCACCCTCTCCACCGGCACCGACATCGTCACGCCGGCACCGGTGCAGGGCGTCCTGCTGCCCACCCTGGTCTTCGCCGGCGGTGTGCTGATCGGCCTGACCGGTAGCCCCGGGGCGTCGCCGACGCTGCCCGGCTGGGTCAGCCGGACCCTCGGCGACCAACTGCGCCGCATCCCCGCCGAGGTGCGCAGCCAGCTCCTCGCGGCGCTCCGCGGCGGCACCGCGGCCGTTGCCGGAATCATGGTCATCTCGGGTCTGGCCGTGTTCGTCTCGGTGCTGACCAACTTCGCCACCGTGATCGGCCTCTACGAAACCCTGCAGGCCGATGTGATGGGCGGCATCGCCCTCACCATCGCCCAGCTGGCGTTCATCCCCAACCTGGTGATCTGGGCGGCCGCCTGGTTCGTCGGCCCGGGCATCGCCCTCGGCGCGGGCAGCAGCGTCTCCCCGCTGGGCACCACCCTCGGCGCCGTGCCCGGCCTGCCGGTGTTCGGCGCGCTGCCGCACGGCACCCTCGAATTCGGTTTCCTCGGCCTGCTCGTGCCGGTCCTGGTCGGTTTCGTGATGGCGGTGCTCGTGCGGCAAAGCCTCGACAAGCGCGCCAACGCCCCGCACGGGTCATCGCGGATGCTGATCACCGGAGCACTGATGGGCGTCGTCGCCGGCATCCTGCTCGGCCTTCTCAGCTGGTGGTCCGCCGGAGCGATGGGGCCGGGGCGCCTCGCCGAAGTGGGCCCCAACCCGCTGCTCGTGGGGGCGCTGACCACCCTTGAAGTAGGCGTCGCCGCCGCACTCGGTATGCTCGTCGGTGGCCGTCGGGCCCGGAGCACGGATCCGCGCACCGAGGAAGTCTCAACGAAACGGTAGGCTCGGATGGTGCTGTCACTGGTCGTATTGATCTCCGGCGGAGGATCGAACCTGCGCTCGCTTCTCGAAGCGTCCAGCGACGCCGAGTTCCCCGCCCGGATCATCGCCATCGGCGCCGACCGGGATGCCGACGGGCTGGCCCTCGGCGAGGAGTTCGGCATCACCACTTTCACCGTGCCGTTCTCGTCCTACTCCGACCGGGAAGCCTGGGGCGATGCGCTTCTCGAGCAGATCCAGCAGTGGCAGCCCGACCTCACCGTGCTCAGCGGCTTCATGCGCCTGCTGCCGCCGCGGGTGGTGGCCGCGCTGTCGCCGCACCTGATCAACACCCACCCCGCCTACCTGCCCGAGTTCCCCGGCGCGCACGGTGTGCGCGACGCGCTCGCCGCCGGCGCCAGCCAGACCGGCGCCAGCATCATCGTCGTGGACAACGGAGTCGACGACGGACCGATCGTGAGCCAGGAACGGGTGCCGGTGCATCCGGGCGACACCCAGGACTCGCTGCACGATCGCATCAAACTCGTCGAACGTCGCCTGCTCGTGCAGGCCGTGCTCGACATCGCCAACGGACACGTCGATCTCAAGGAGCATTCCCCCATATGAGCGGTCACACCAACGCCCGGAGCCTCTACCGCAACCGGGACACAATTCCCGTGCAGCGCGCGCTGATCTCGGTCTCCGACAAGACCGGCCTGGTCGAACTGGCCAACGCCCTCGCCGCCGCCGGTGTCGAGATGATCTCCACAGGATCCACCGCCACCACCATCCGCGCGGCCGGCCACGACGTGACGGATGTCTCCGCCGTCACCGGCTTCCCGGAGTCGCTCGACGGCCGGGTGAAGACCCTGCACCCGAGCGTGCACGCCGGTATCCTCGCCGACCTCCGCCTCGAGGCGCACGAGAACCAGCTCGCCGACCTGTCGATCGCCCCGTTCCAACTTGTGGTGGTGAACCTGTACCCGTTCGTGGAGACCGTGGAATCCGGCGCGGAGCCGGCCGACGTGATCGAACAGATCGACATCGGCGGGCCGGCGCTGGTGCGCGCATCCGCGAAGAACCACGCCAACGTGGCCATCGCCGTCGACCCCGCGGATTACCCGGAGATCATCGCCGCCGTCGCCGCCGGCGGGAGCACCCTGCGCCTGCGCCAGAAGCTCGCTTCCCTCGCGTTCGAGCACACCGCGAACTACGACCTGAGCGTGTCGGCCTGGTTCACCGAGAATGTCTACGACCAGTGGCAGGACGACACCGAGGCGCTCGGCGAGGAAATCCTTGACGCCTTCGACGCGATCGTCGGCGCCGAGGACCCCGAGGTCGACGCTCTGTTCCCGGCGACCCTCGCGATCGAGGCCACCCGCGGCAGCGTGCTGCGCTACGGCGAGAACTCGCATCAGGCCGCAGCGCTGTACCTCGGAGAGGGCGGTCAGGGCATCGCCCAAGCCGTGCAGCTGCACGGCAAGGAGATGTCGTACAACAACTACGTCGACGCGGATGCTGCCGTGCGCGCCGCGTTCGACTTCGCCGAACCCGCCGTGGCGATCATCAAGCACGCCAACCCCTGCGGCATCGCCGTGGCCAACCCCAAGGCGCCCGACGCCATCGCGTCGGCACACCACCGCGCCCACGACTGCGACCCGGTCTCCGCATTCGGCGGGGTCATCGCCGCCAACCGCGTCGTCACGCTGGGCATGGCCGAAACCGTCAGCCAGATCTTCACCGAGGTGCTCGTGGCCCCCGGCTTCGAACCGGCCGCGTTCGAGCTGCTCAGCGCGAAGAAGAACATCCGCCTGCTGGAGCTGCCGGCCGACTACCGTCGGTCGTCGCTGGAGTTGCGCCAGATCTCCGGCGGTTTGCTCGTGCAGGAGACCGACACCTTCGACGCCCTCGACACCTCCGAGTGGCGCCTGGTGTCCGGCCCCGAGGTGGATGCCGCCACTCGCGCCGACCTGGAGTTCGCCTGGAAGTCCTGCCGGGCGGTGAAGTCCAACGCGATCCTGCTCGCGCACGCCGGCGCATCCGTGGGTGTGGGCATGGGCCAGGTCAACCGGGTCGACTCCTGCCACCTGGCCGTGAGCCGCGCGGGGGAGCGGGCCGAGGGCGCCGTGGCCGCGTCCGACGCGTTCTTCCCGTTCGCCGACGGCCTCGAGGTGCTGCTCGAGGCCGGCGTCACCGCCGTCGTGCAGCCCGGCGGTTCGGTGCGCGACGAGGAGGTCATCGCCGCGGCGACGGCCGCCGGGGTGTCGATGTACTTCACCGGGGAGCGTCACTTCTTCCATTAGGCATCCGCCGACCGCTACCGGTCGGCGACCCGGCGACGCCGGTGCAGCATCCGTTCACTGCGGCTGCGGCACCGGCGTTCCTCACTGTGTGGCCCCTCCCAGGTGCACCTGTCATGATGGGAAGTCCACGTGACACCGCCGTTGCAGACCTCCACAGACCTGACACGGAAAGGCCACTTGTGATCGATGTTTTCGGGCTGTCGCTGCCCGCCTTCCCGGTTGCCGCCGCAGCGGCCATCGTCCTGGCTCTCGCCATCACCGCGATCGCCGCCTTCGTCTTCCGCATGGTCGGCAAGCGCAAGGCCTGGGCGCGGGTGCTCGTGCAGCTGATCCGGGTGCCGTTCCGCATGACCATCCTGATCGGTTCGCTCTGGCTCGCCGTCGCCGGCTACCTCGACGTGCCCGAGGACTGGGACGCCCTGGTGGGCTTCGTCTTCCGCGCCCTGTTCATCGGCAGCGCCACCTGGCTGCTCTGCGCGCTGCTCTACTACGCCGAGGAGATGGCCGCGAACCGGTACCGCATCGACGTGCGCGACAACCGGGTGGCCCGCCGGGTGCGCACCCAGCTGCGGATGCTCCGGCGCATCGGCATCGTGATCCTCATCATCTGCGCCATCGGCACCGTGCTGCTCAGCATCCCCGGCGCCGCGACCGTGGGTGCGAGCCTGTTCGCCTCCGCCGGCCTGCTCAGCGTCGTGGCGGGCCTGGCGGCCCAGTCCACCCTGGCGAACATCTTCGCCGGCATGCAGCTCGCGTTCAACAACGCGCTGCGGGTGGATGACGTCGTGATCGTCGAGGGGGAGTGGGGCAAGATTGAGGAGATCACCCTCACCTACATCGTCGTGCACATCTGGGACGACCGGCGCATGGTGCTGCCGTCGACCTACTTCACCACCACCCCGTTCCAGAACTGGACCCGGCACAACAGCGAGCTGCTCGGCGCGATCGAGTTCGACCTCGACTGGCGGGTCAACCCCGCCGCGATGCGTGAAGAGCTCAACCGCATAGTCGCGCAGACCGACCTCTGGGACGAACGTGCCGTGGTGCTCCAGGTGACGGATGCCGTGGGCGGCTACGTGCGGGTACGCGTGCTGGTGACCGCGCAGGACGCGCCGACCCTGTTCGACCTGCGCTGCTTCGTGCGGGAGAACCTGATCGACTGGGTCAACGCCGAGAACCCCGACGCACTGCCGATGAGCCGCGTCGAGGTGCGCCACGAGCCCGAGGCCGCGCCCGCTCCGGTGCGCCCGTCGGCGCGCGGCCGCAAGCCCGCCCGCCCGGTCATCGAGGCGCCAGGCCTGTTCTCCGGCGACGAGGGCGGCAAGGAACGCGCCCAGCACTTCACCGAGTCCATCACGGTGCAGGACTGGGACGACGCCCCCGAGTCCCTCCCCGCGCCCCGGTAACCCCGCCGCCCCGCGCGCTGCCCCGTGCCCAACTGTGTCCGAAACGGACTTTCGCGTCCGGTGCGCCGGACGCAGAAGTCCGATTTGGCAACAATTGCCAGGCGGTTAGGCTGTGCGCATGACTCCCTCAGGTGACTCTGGCCGCCCTGCCGACACGGCATCGACGGGCGCGGCAGGCAAGCGCGCACTGGTGCGCCGGCCCGTCGACATCCTCGCCCAGGGGCAGATCACCCACATCGACCGGGTGCCGATCGACCTCGAGCTCGCCCGCTCCCAGTGGGACGGCTACGTCGCCGCCCTGCAGGCCGAGGGCTGGGCCGCCACCGAGGTTGAACCGGTGCCGGACCAGCCCGACTCCGTGTTCATCGAAGACGCCGTAATCGTCTTCGGCGGCACCGCCGTGGTCGCCAGCCCCGGAGCGCCCAGCCGGCGCGGCGAAACGGCCGGCGCCGAAGCCGCCGTGCGCGACCTCGGCCTCACCGTGCACCGCCTCCACTCGCCCGGCACCCTTGACGGCGGTGACGTGCTCAAGGTGGGCCGCACCGTGTACGTCGGCCAGAGCCTCCGCACCAACGCTGAGGGGGCCGCGCAGCTCGCCGCCATTGTGGAACCGCTCGGCTACACCGTCGTGCCAGTCCCGGTGACCCGGGCCCTGCACCTCAAGACCGCGATCACGGCCCTGCCGGACGGCACCGTCATCGGCTACCCGCCGCTCGTGGACGACCCGGGTCTGTTCGAGAGGTTCCTGCCGGTGCCCGAGGCCGAGGGCACCGCCGTCGTGATCCTCGACGAGTCCACCCTGCTGATGTCGGCCGCGGCCCCGCACACCGCGGCACTACTCAGCGGGCTCGGGTACCGCACGGTGACCGTGGACATCACCGAGTTCGAGAAGCTCGAGGGCTGCGTCACCTGCCTGAGCGTGCGGGTGCGCTGACGCCGACGGGCACTGAGGCGTCCGGCTTCGCGCCCGCAGCCACCGCCAGAGACCGGCCTGGCCGAAATTCGCTCTTGCGCCCAGCGCGCCGGTGGACCTATCCTGAAAGGCTGCCTGATCAGGGGGGCACAAGACGATCATACGCAACGCTCAGGAGGCCGACATGACCAAGACAGCCCGCACCACGCTCGCAACGATTGCGACCGGCGCTGCCTTCGTTCCGGCTGTCCCGGCGCTCCGGCTCGCCTCCGCCTAGGAGTCCGGCCACACCACCGCTGCCCGCCTCCGCGGGCACACACCTATCGCGGGCTTCACCGCCCGGTTCTCCTCTCGGACGCGACACCATCGCGCCAGCACGGGCAGTATCGTCGGCTTCGCCACGGCTCCCGCACCGACTCAGCACGTCTCATCCACCCCGCTCGACGCCAGAATCGAGCGGGTTTAGCAGGAACGACTCATGACCACCACAGCTGAACAGCATCCGCCCCCCGTCGCGCCCACGCCGGACGCCCACCCAAACACCCTCCGCACGCTGCTGCGGTTGTACCCATTCGCCAAGCCGGCGCTGCCGCGCATCAGCCTGGGCATGCTCGCGGCGCTGCTCGCCTCGCTGGTGGCCCTGGCCATCCCGCAGGTGCTGCAGCAGCTCGTCGACGGCGCCCTCAGCCAGGGCGACACCGCGCCCATTTGGCCCGCCGTGCTCACGGTGCTGGCTCTCGGCGTGCTCGAGGCCGTGATGATCGCCCTCCGCCGCTGGTTCGTGCTGGTGCCCGGCACCCACATCGAATCCCGGATGCGCAACGCCCTCTACGCCCGGTTGCAGGACCTGCCCGTGACCTTCCACGACCGCTGGCCGAGCGGGCAGCTGCTCTCCCGCGCGATCAGCGACCTCAACATGATCCGCCGCTGGATCTCGTTCGGCCTGGTGCTGCTCGTGGTGAACTTCCTCACCATCCTCGCCGGTGTCGTGATCCTCGTTTCCATGAACTGGATCCTCGGCCTGATCTTCCTGGTCTGCTCGATCCCGATCTGGATCTACGGCTACGTCTTCGAGGAGAAGTACTCGGTGATCGCCCGGCGCAGCCAGGACCAGTCCGGCGACCTCGCGACGGCCGTGGAGGAATCGGTGCACGGCATCCGGGTGCTCAAGGCGTTCGGGCGCGGCAGCTTCGCGCTGAAAAGCTTCGCCAACCAGGCCGAGGAGCTGCGCGGAACCGAGATCGAGAAGGCTCGCGCCATCGCCGGCATCTGGCTGTGGCTGCTGTTGGTGCCCGACGTGGCGTTCGCGCTCTGCCTGGTCTCCGGCGTCTGGCTCACCAGCCAGGGCCAGCTCAGCGTGGGCGAACTGGTGGCGTTCTTCGCCACCGCCACCGTGCTGCGCTTCCCCGTGGAGTCGATCGGGTTTCTGCTGTCGATGACCTTCGACACCCGCACCGCCACCGACCGGTTCTTCGACATCCTGGATACCCCGAACACCATCACCGACCCGCCCCGCCCGGTCACCATCACCACCCCGAGCGGGCGGCTGGCGTTCGAGAACGTGCACTTCCGCTACGCGGACTCCCCGGAGCGCTTCCCCGACCTGCTCGACGGGGTCAACCTGGTGCTCGAACCCGGCGAGACGATGGCGCTGGTCGGGCTCACCGGCTCCGGCAAGTCCACCCTCACGGCGCTGACCACCCGGCTGTACGACGTGACGGATGGCTCGGTGACCCTCGACGGGGTCGACGTGCGGGCCCTCCGCCGTGAGGAGCTCCGCCGGCACATCGCCATGGCGTTCGAGGATGCGACGCTGTTCTCGGCATCCGTTCGCGAAAACGTGCTGCTGGGCCGGCCGGAGCTCACCGAGCGGAGCCCCGAGGCCGACGCGGTTCTCGCCGAAGCGTTGGACATCGCCCAGGCCGGTTTCGTGCACGACCTGCCCGACGGCGTCGACACCCGGGTCGGCGAGGAGGGCATGAGCCTCTCCGGCGGCCAACGGCAGCGTGTGGCCCTGGCCCGCGCCGTCGCCGCGGCGCCCGCCGTACTGGTGCTCGACGACCCGCTCTCGGCGCTCGACGTGAACACCGAGTCGCTCGTCGAAGCGGCGCTCCGCCGGGTACTCGTGAAGACCACGGCGCTGATCGTGGCGCACCGGCCGTCCACGGTGATGCTCGCCGACCGGGTGGCGCTGCTGGAAGCCGGCCGGATCACCGCCGTCGGCACGCACTCCGAACTGCTGGCCTCGAGCCCGCACTACAAATTCGTCATCTCCAGCCTGGAAGACGAAGAACGACGAGAGTCCGAACGAGTTGGAGAAGCACTGTGAGCGTCATCGGAGTCGAAGGCGAAGAACGCGTCGACTACACCAAGGCGGAGAGCGCCCAGATCCGGCGCCGTTCGCTGCGCCTGCTCGGCTCCCTGCTGTTCCCGGTGCGCTGGTCGGTGGTCGTGGCGATGCTCGTCGTCGTCGTGTCCACCGCCGCGCAGGTCGCCGGGCCCGCGCTGATCGCGTACGGCATCGACAAGGGCCTGCCTGCCCTGCTTCAGCAGGACTGGGTGCCGCTGGCCGCAACCGGTGGCATCTATCTTGTCACCGGTGTCACCGGGGCCCTGCTGATCGCCTGGTACACCGTGCTGTCCGCCCGGATCAGCCAAGCCGTGCTGATCGACCTGCGCAAGCGCGTGTTCCTGCAGACCCAGCGGCTCAGCCTCGAATTCCACGAGTCGTACACCTCCGGGCGCATCATCTCCCGGCAGACCAGCGACCTGGATGCGATCCGGGAACTGCTGGACTCCGGCATCAACCAGCTCGTGCAGGGCCTGCTCTACATGGTGTTCACCGCCATCGCCCTGGTCACCCTCGACGGGGTCAGCGGGCTGGTGCTGCTCGTCGCGCTGGTGCCGCTCGTCGCACTCACCCGGTGGTTCCAGGTGCGCTCGCAGCACCTGTTCCGCCGCTCGCGCACCGCATCGGCCAGCCTGATCGTGCAGTTCGTCGAGACCATGACGGGCATCCGCGCGGTCAAGGCGTTCCGCACCGAGAAGCGCAACGAGGGCGTCTTCGGCACGCTCGTGGAGGCGTACCGGCTGGTCAACGCCCGGGTGATCCAGCTGTTCGGGGTGTTCGACCCCGGGCTGGTCCTGATCGGCAACGTCACCGTCGCCGCTGTGCTGCTGGTCGGCGGCTTCCGCGTCGCCGACGGGCAGCTGGCCATCGGCGCCCTGCTGGCCGCGCTGCTGTACACCCGCCGGTTCTTCGACCCGATGGAGGAGATGGCGATGTTCTACAACTCCTACCAGTCGGCCGCGGCCGCGCTGGAGAAGATCTCCGGGGTGCTCGAGGAGCAGCCCGGGGTGCCCGATCCGGTCACGCCGGTGGACCTGTGGACGTCGAAGGGCGCCGTGCAGTTCCAAGAGGTGAAGTTCGAGTACCAGGCCGACCGGGTCATCCTGCCGACCTTCAGTCTCACCCTCGAACCCGGGCAGACCATCGCCCTGGTCGGGTCGACGGGCGCGGGCAAGTCCACGCTGGCGAAGCTGATCTCCAGGTTCTACGACCCGTCCGCCGGCCGGGTGCTGCTGGACGGAGTCGACCTCCGCGACCTGCACCCCAAGGACCTGCGCCGGGCCATCGTGATGGTGACCCAGGAGGCGTACCTGTTCAGCGGCAGCGTCGCCGACAACATCGCCATCGGCAAGCCGGGGGCGACCAGGTCGAAGATCGAGGCGGCCGCGCGGGCCGTGGGCGCGCACGAGTTCATCGCGGGGCTGCCCGGCGGCTACGACACCGACGTGAACAAGCGCGGCGGGCGGGTGTCGGCCGGTCAGCGCCAGCTGATCTCGTTCGCGCGAGCGTTCCTGGCCGACCCGGCGGTGCTGATCCTCGACGAGGCCACCTCGTCGCTGGACATCCCGAGCGAGCGGCTGGTGCAGGAGGCGTTGCAGACGCTGCTCAGCGACCGCACCGCGGTGATCATCGCGCACCGGCTGTCGACCGTGGCGATCGCCGACCGGGTGCTCGTGATGGAGAACGGCGTGATCGTGGAGGACGGCACCCCCGACATGCTGATCTCGGGCACCGGCCGGTTCTCCCGCTTGCACGCCGCCTGGCGCGCGTCCCTGGTCTGACCCTCCCCGTCCCATCCCGCGAACTGTGACTTAAGCACCGAAAACCTCGAGTTTTGGGGGCTTAGCTCACGGTTCGCGGGCTAGGACGGGCCCAAGGGAGGCGCGACCGTTGGGGTCGCCAGGGGGTCGCCCTTCAGCTCGACGAAGATCGCGTGGGTGGGCGTTGCGCCGGTGTTCTCGCCCGAGTGGGTTTGGGCGGGCAGCCAGCGCGCCTCGCCGGCATCCAGAACCGTATCTAAAACCCGGTCGCCGCTGGAGAGTCGGCGACGAAAGCCGCTCAGCGTCACCATCACGCTGTCCGGATGCCGGTGCGGGCTGGTTTCGTCGCCGGGCTCATCACGGTACTCGAGCACGCGCACCCGCTCATTCTCGAACACGACCCGGTAGTGCTCAGGGTTCGAGCCGACCGGGTCGGCCGCTTCCGCCTCATCCTGTGTCATGCTGGCACGATACACCCCTCGCGAACTGAGAGAAAAGCACCCGAAACCTCGAGTTTTCGGGGCTTAACTCACAGTTCGCGGGCTGGGTGGGCGGGTTTTGAGTCGGGCGTGTTTCGGGCATGTCAAGGGTCGGAGACCACTCGCCGAGAACCCGCCTGACACGCTTGACACTCCCCGGGCGGGCGGCGAATCTGGTCCCAGAGAACACAACCGCCTCGAACGAGCACTTTGTTCCCGAGCCGGCGCCACTGCTGAACCGATGGTGCGGCCAGTCTGATCGGGGGATCACCCAGCATGCACTCCGTCACCATTGTGGGCGCAGGGGTGGTGGGGCACGCAAGTGCCGCCGCCCTCCGCGCACACGGTTTCACCGGCCGCATCACCGTCCTCGGCAGCGAACGCCACCGTCCCTACGACCGGCCGCCGCTCGCCCGGGGGTTCCTGACCGGGCAGACCACGATCGGCGAACTGGCCCTCGAAGCCCCCACCGAGCACCTCGACGCCGACTGGCGGCTGGGCGTCGGAGCCGTCACCCTCGACGCGGCCGCGCACCGGGTGACGCTGGCCAACGGCCGCACCGTCGACTCCGACGCGGTCGTGATCGCCACCGGGTCCGCCGCCCGCCGATTCACGACCATGCCCCGCGGCGTGCACACCCTACGCACCGTGGAGGATGCCCTCGCCCTGCGCGAAGAACTACTACCCGGTGCCCGCATGGTCGTGGTCGGCTCCGGCGTGGTGGGCCTCGAGGTAGCCTCCACCGCCCGCGACCTGGGCCTGCACGTGACGCTGCTCGGAAGCACCACGGATACGCTCAGCACGACCTTCGGCGCGACCGTCGCCGAAGCCGTGTACGGGCTGCACGAGCGTAGGGGCATCACCGTGCGCACCGACCTGCGGGTGGCCGACCTGATCGGCCCCGGCTGGGTGTCCGGCGTGCAGCTGACCACGGGGGAGGAGATCGGCGCCGACGTCGTGCTCCTCGATATCGGCGCCGTACCGCTGGTGGGCTGGCTGGGTGGCTCTGGCCTCGACCTCCGCGGCGGGGTGGTCGGGGACGCCGCCGGACGCACCGGCGTGCCCGGGGTCGTGGCGGTCGGCGATTGTGCGGCCTGGCTGGACCCCGTCACGGGGCAGCACCACCGCATCGCGCACTGGAGCGACACTCGCAACCGGCCGTCGATCGCGATGGCCGCCCTGCTCGGTCTGCACCCGGGCCAGGCCCTGGCGCCCGCCAGGCTGACCTCCCATCAGGCCGGCGCCCTGGTGCAATTCGCCGGCCGGCTGCACGGTGGTGAGCAGATGACCATCGAGGCCGGCGGCGTCGACACCGGTGACCTGGTGGCCGTCTACCGCCGCGGCGACCAGCCGGTGGCGGTGCTGGGAATCGACCAAACCGGGCTGGTGACCCAGTGGCAGGCCGGGCTGGCCGACCCGGGCGCGAGCCCCGGCGCACCCGCCGCTCCTGCTGCCGCCGGCGCAGTCGCGGTAACGCCAGTCGCGATGCCCGCGGATGCGGCGCCCGGCGCGGTACCGATCGGGACGGTCAGGGACGCCAGCGCGCTCGGCTGAGGTCCACCCGGTAGTCGGTCTCCGGGTCGGCGCCGAGAATCAGCGGCGTCTTCTCGGCGCGGTAGTGGGCCAGGGCCCGGGTCTCGTGGCCGATCGGCGGGAGACCCCCGGCCCGGATCACCCGCCACCACGGCGCATCCGCCCCGAACTGCGCCATCGTCTGGCCGACCACACGGGCGGCGCGGGAGCCCAGGGTGGCGGCGACGTCGCCGTAGGTCATCACCCGACCCGGTGGGATGGCGTCGACGATGTTGAGCACCGCCGCGACAAACGAGCTCTCCGGGGACAGTCGCACGAACTACAGCACGAACTACAGGGTGAGGGCGCCGATGACCTCGCCGAACTCGGTCTCGCCGATGTCGATGAAGCCGATGCGATGGAAGAAAGCCTCGGGGCCCTCCTCGCCGTGCTCCCAGATCACGGTGATGCGCTCGAAGCCGCGGCGTCGGGCCTCTTCGGCGAGGGCCTCGGCGGCGAACTTGCCCACACCCAAGCCCTGCGCTTCGGCGTCGACGTTGATCCGCCAGATGCAGGCCTGGAACTCCTCCTGGGGGGAGTCGGGGTCGAAATTGCCGTGGATGAACCCGGCGACCTCGCCGTCGAGCAGCACGACACGCTGCCAGGCGGTGGCCGGGTTGATCACGGATGCGGCGACCGAGTACGAGACCGGCGCGATGAATTGCTCCTGACCGGGCTTGAGGCTCAGGTTATTGGCCGCGACGATGTTGCGCGCGGACAGGTCTTCAAGTCGGAGTTCAGGCATACCCCAAGGGTATCGTCCGGTCGCTGCGGCAGATAGTCGGGTTTGTGGGGGACCGGGCTGTGCGCCGGTACCGCCCGGCCAACTCTCTCGATGTCAAGACAGTTACCACCCTCGGCTAGGATTGTCCACGGCCACCACGCCCCGACTCACTGAGGAGAATCCATTGTCGAAGATCAAGGTTGCAGGTACTGTCGTCGAGCTTGACGGGGACGAGATGACCCGCATCATCTGGCAGGCCATCAAGGACTCCCTCATTCACCCGTACCTCGACATCGACCTCGAGTACTACGACCTCTCGATCCAGAAGCGTGACGAGACCGACGACCAGATCACGGTCGACGCGGCCCACGCCATCCAGAAGCACGGCGTCGGCGTCAAGTGCGCCACCATCACCCCCGACGAGGCCCGCGTCGAAGAGTTCGGCCTGAAGAAGATGTGGGCCTCGCCCAACGGCACCATCCGCAACATCCTCGGTGGCACCATCTTCCGTGAGCCGATCATCATCTCCAACATCCCGCGCCTGGTGCCGGGCTGGAACAAGCCGATCATCATCGGCCGCCACGCGTTCGGCGACCAGTACCGCGCCACCAACTTCCGCTTCGAGGGCGAAGGCACCCTCACCATGACCTTCACCCCGAAGGATGGCGGCCAGCCCCAGGAGTTCGAGGTCTTCCGGGCGCCCGGCAGTGGTGTGGCCATGGGCATGTACAACCTGGACAAGTCGATCATCGACTTCGCCCGCGCGTCGCTGAACTACGGCCTCGAGCGCAACTACCCGGTCTACCTGTCGACCAAGAACACCATCCTCAAGGCGTACGACGGCCGGTTCAAGGACATCTTCCAGGAGATCTTCGACACCGAATTCAAGGACCGCTTCGAGGCCGCCGGCCTCACCTACGAGCACCGCCTGATCGACGACATGGTCGCCTCCGCGATGAAGTGGGAGGGCGGTTACGTCTGGGCCTGCAAGAACTACGACGGCGACGTGCAGTCCGACACCGTGGCGCAGGGCTTCGGCTCGCTCGGCCTGATGACCAGCGTGCTCTCCACCCCCGACGGCAGCGTCGTCGAGGCCGAGGCCGCTCACGGCACCGTCACCCGGCACTACCGCCAGCACCAGCAGGGCAAGCCCACCTCGACCAACCCGATCGCGTCGATCTACGCCTGGACCCGGGGCCTGTCGCACCGCGCCAAGCTTGACAGCAACCCGGCACTGGCCGAGTTCGCGCACACCCTCGAGGATGTGGTCGTGAAGACCGTCGAGAGCGGCAAGATGACCAAGGACCTCGCGCTGCTGGTCGGCCCGGACCAGGGTTACCTCACCACCGAGGAGTTCCTGGCCGCGATCGCCGAGAACTTGCAGACCCGCCTGGCCTAACCCGGCACCCCGCGCCCAACTGGTGCCGGCGCGGACAATTGGGCCCGGTGCGCCGGGACCTTTTGTCCGCACCGGGCGCAGTTAGCCGCCGGGACGCCGCCGCCGGGACGCCGCCGCCGCGGGTCGGGTCGGGCCGGGCGGGGCGACAAGGGCAGGCTTTCCTTGCTGGTGCCCGAGCGCCTCTGAGGTCACAATGGAGCCATGTCCACGCTCCAGGGAGCATTCCGCCGGTATCCGGTTGTGGCGGCAACCATCGTGATCGGCCTGCTCGGCCTGCTGTTAGGGGCCGCGGGCCTGACCGTCGCCGTGCAGTGGCTGTTCTCCGGCTTGGGCCTGGTCGTGGTCGGCATCCAGGGCGCCGGCATGGTCAAACGGATGCGGCAGGGCTCGTTCGGTGTGGACCTCCTGGCGATCCTGGCCATCATCGCCACCATCCTGGTGGGCGAGTACGTGGCCACCCTGCTGATCGTGCTGATGCTCTCCGGCGGCGCCGCCCTCGAGGACTACGCGGCCGGCCGGGCCCAGCGGGAGCTGAACGCCCTGCTCGACCGGGTGCCGCAGATCGCGCACCTGCTCCGCGACGGTTCCTCCGACGTGGAGGACGTGCCGGCCACCCTGGTGCAGATCGGCGACGTGCTGCTGGTGAGGCCCGCCGAGATCGTGCCGGTGGACGCCGAGCTGGTCTCCGCATCCGCCGCGTTCGACGAGTCCTCGCTCACCGGGGAGAGCCTTCCCGTGGAGCGCCGCACCGGCGACCGGGTGCTCAGCGGCTCGATCAACGGGCAGGCCGCCGCCACCGTGCGGGCCACGGCGCTCGCCGCGGACAGTCAGTACCAGCAGATCGTGGCGCTGGTGGCCGAGGCCGCAGCGAGCAAAGCCCCGGTGGTGCGGCTCGCCGACCGCTACGCCGTGCCGTTCACGGCCGTGGCGTTGCTCATCGGCGGGATCGCCTGGATGGTCTCCGGCGACCCGGTGCGCTTCGCCGAGGTGCTCGTGGTCGCGACCCCCTGCCCGCTGCTGCTCGCGGCGCCGGTCGCGTTCATGGGCGGCATGAGCCGCGCGGCCCGCAACGGCATCATCGTCAAGGGCGGGGGAGTGCTCGAGAAGCTCGCCCGGGCCCGCACGGTGGTGTTCGACAAGACCGGCACCCTCACCTACGGGGCGCCCACCATCGCCCGGGTCGCCCCCGAGGCCCCGTTCAGCGCCGACGAGCTGCTCACCCTCGCGGCATCGGCCGAGCAATACTCGTCACACGTGCTCGCGGCATCCGTCATCGCGGCCGCCGAAAATCGCGACCTCACCCTGCTCCGCACCGACTCCGCCACCGAGGTGCCCGCACACGGCGTCACCGCCCGGTTCGGCGACCGAGAAGTGATCGTGGGCAAGCTGTCCTTCGTGGTCGAGCACGCCGCCGACGCCTACCCGGCCGACCTGGCCGGCGGGGAACTCGCAATCTACCTCGCCGTGAACGGCCGCTTCGCCGGCTGCATCGTCGCCAGCGACCAAGTGCGCGACAACGCCCGCGCCACCGTGCAGGCGCTCGACAAGCTCGGCGTGCACGAATCGGTCATGCTCACCGGCGACGCCCGCCCCACCGCCAACCACATCGCCCGGCAGGTGGGCATCACCCGGGTGCGCGCCGACTGCCTCCCGGCCGACAAGGTCGACGCGGTGCGCGCCATCCGCGAACGCCCGGTGATCATGGTCGGCGACGGCGTCAACGACGCCCCGGTGCTCGCCGTGGCCGACGTGGGCATCGCCATGGGGGCCAAGGGCTCCACGGCGGCCAGCGAATCGGCGGATGCGGTGATCCTGCTCGATGATCTGTCCCGCGCCGCCCGGGCAGTCGGCATCGGCCGGGACACCGTGCGCATCGCCCTGCAGAGCATCTGGCTGGGCATCGCGCTCAGCATCGGCCTGATGATCGTCGCCGCCTTCGGCCTGATCCCGGCCACGGTCGGTGCGCTGCTGCAGGAGCTGGTGGACCTCGCCACCATCCTCAACGCCCTGCGGGCCATCGGCGGGCGCCGCGACAGGCGCGCCCGCGGCGTGGCCGCCAGGGTGCCAACGGCGACGCAGCCGGTCGCAACCCGCTGAGCCCACCGCCGCTGTCCAACGTGTCGGGCGCAACCGCCGGGCGACGCATAACTCCTGCAGAACGAGAACCAGAGGCGGCCGTATCCCCGAATTCCCGCGGTGCGCCGGCGTTCCCGTCGAATTCCGCAGGAGTTATGCACCCGGCGGGGCCACAGGCCGACCGGGCAGGCTCGCTGAGCGCCTAATCTGGAGGGATGCGACTTCTTCGTTCCCCCTTCGGCCGCAGACCCGGCCGAACGGCGAACGAACCCCGCCTGAGCCGGGATGTCTATGTGCTCGGCGTCATCGCCTTCTTCGTCATGGTGGGCTTCGGGGTGGTCGTGCCGGTGCTGCCGGTGTACGTGAAGAGCTTCGGGGTGGGCAACCTGGAGATCGGCGCCGTGGTGTCGGCGTTCGCCCTCATGCGCTTCGTCGCCAGCCCGGTCTGCGGCAAGCTGATCGACTGGGCCGGCGAACGCACCATCCTGGCGGTCGGCATCGGCATCGTGGCGGTCTCCAGCGGCCTGGTCGGTATCGCGGGCAGCTACCCGCAACTGCTGTTGCTGCGCGGAGCCGGCGGTATCGGCTCGGCGATGTTCACCGTCGCGGCGATGACGCTGCTGCTGCGCACCACCGCTCCGGGCATCCGCGGCCGCGCGGTGGGCTTCTACCAGGGCGGCTTCCTCATCGGCGGCATGGCCGGGCCCGCGCTCGGCGGCCTGCTCGCCACCATCTCGCTGACCGCGCCGTTCTTCTTCTACGCCGGCACCCTGGCCGTGGCCGGCCTGATCGGGCTGGTGCTGCTGCAGCCGGCCACCCGCCCCGGCGTCGGCGCGACGGGAGCCGCCGCGCCGCTGCTGCCGCTGCGCACGGTTCTGCGCGACCCACGGTTCCGGGCCGCCTGCCTGGCCAATTTCTCGCAGGGCTGGTCGTCGTTCGGGGTGCGCGGCGCCCTGGTGCCGGTGCTCGTGGTGGAGGTGCTCAAGGGCCCGAGCGCCTGGACCGGCATCGCCTTCGCCATCGCCGCCGTAGCGCAGACGCTTGCCCTCGCTCCAGCGTCGAAGTTCGTCGACACCGTCGGCCGCAAACCTGCCATCATCGGGGCGTTCCTGGTGGCCGCCGTGACCATCACGGCGATCCCCTTCGCCCCGAACATCGTGATCCTCACCGTGCTGCTCAGCGTGTACGGCGTCGCCGCGGCGTTCATGGGCACCGCGCCGGCGGCATCCGTCGGTGACGCGGCCGGTACCGCGGGCGGGCGGCCGGTGGCGATCTTCTCGATGTTCTCCGATTTCGGCGCGATCGTCGGCCCGCTCGTGGCGGGTCTGCTCGCCGACACGGTGTCCTACCCGGCCGCGTTCCTGCTCGGCGGGTTGCTCTTTGTCGCCACCTCGCTGTACGCTCTGCGGATGCCCGCCGGCCTGCCCGCGCAGCCGGCCCCCGAGCCCCCCGAACCAGCGGTCATCGATCCCCTCGACCGGTAAGCTTCCGCACGCTCCGGTGCGCGGGGGAGGAGTGGTCCACGGCCCGTAGCGGTCGTACGGTGGGGGCATGGCGTATCTCGAGGTGCCCGTCCCGGCCGACCTGGCCCCCGATGTACAGCGGCTCTGGTACCTCGAGCAGCCGGCAGAACAGCGGTACGAGCGCATTTTCCCCCAGCCCGCGCTGCACCTGATCGTGAACCTGTCCGCGCCCTACCGGCTGGTCGACGTGCAGACCGGGGCGGTGCGGGTGCTGACGGCCGGGTTCCTCTCCGGCCTGCAACCGCGGTACCTGATCAGCCAGAGCCCGCCGGTCATCCGTCACCTCGCCGCCGAACTGGCCCCCTTCGCGGCCGCCCGGTTTCTCGACCTGCCCGCCGCCGAGCTGACCGGAACCGTGCGGGAGAGCCAGGGTCTGCTCGGCGACACCGACGCGCTGCGGCACGCCGCGTTGCACAGCACAGGGTCGGCCGAGGCGGTGGGCCTGCTGATCAAGCACCTGCGGGCGCAGACGCGCAGCCGTGCGGCGCCGCCGGCGGTGCTGCGGGCCTGGGCCGGCATCCAGGTGAACCCGGATGCGCCCATCCCGCAGATCGCGGCGGCCGCCGGCACCAGCCACCACCGGCTGATCGACGACTTCCGCACCTGGTGCGGGGTGACGCCCAAGAGCTACGCGGAGATCGTGCGATTCCGTCAGTTCATCGATGCCCTGCCGTTGCAGGGGCCGATGCCCAGCTGGGCCGAGTTGGTGGCCACCTCCGGATACTACGACCAGCCGCATTTCATCCGGGTGTTCCGCGCGTTCACGGGTCTCTCGCCCACCCGGTACCTCGACATCGTCGCCCGCTACGGGCCCGAGTACGCCGCATTCGTGCCGCTGGCGGAGCTGGACGGAGTTCGGGAATTTTCTACAAGACCCCGCGAGCGGTGAGGTCTAGCGTGGCAGTGTCCCGGACCGGCCGGGACCACCACTCGCGGGAGCGCTCATGGACGTCTCATTCAACTGGTTAGCCGTCGCGCTGGCCGCGATCTCGTCGTTCGTCATCGGCGGGCTCTGGTATTCGCTGCTGTTCGCCGGGCCCTGGCAGCGGGCCGCGGGTGTCACCGACGCCCAGCTGAAAACCGGCACCGCCCGGGTGTTCCTCGGGTCGCTGCTCCTGGCGATCGTGATGGCGATCAGCCTGGCCGCGTTCATCGGCTCGAACGGGCTGGCCTTCGGCGTGTTCGCCGGGTTCGCCACCGGCGCGACGTTCGTGGCCGCCGCCTTCGGCGTGAACTACCTCTTTGAACGAAGAAGCCTGGTGCTGTTCGCGATCAACGGGTCCTACAACGTGGTGTCGTTCACGGTGATGGGCGCCATCATCGGCGCACTCCAGTAGCGCTCAGGCGCCGAGTTCCTTGCGGCCGGAGAGGACGCCGCTGACGGTGGCGACGACAGCGAAGACGCCGGCCACGATCGGCTGGCCCAGGTCCCACCAGGCCAGGGCCGCGGCGCCGAACACGCAGATCTCCACGATCGCCTTGCCGAACGGGTCCAGCTTGAACACGGCCTTGGGTGAGCGGAACAGCGCCCAGATCAGGATCGCGAACGCCGGCGCCAGGATGCCCACCAGGATACCCGGCCACGGCAGCGGCCAGGCCAGGAACCCCCACAGCGCCAGGCTCACGAAGGCGAGCAGTTCGAGCACAAAACGCAGGATGTCGTTGGCGCCGATGGCTGGGGCGGAGTGGGTGTCGTTCACCCGGCAATCCTACCGACCGGGCTACTTGAAGATGATGGTGCGTGCCCCGTCGAGCAGCACCCGGTTCTCGGCGAACCACTTCACCGCCTGGGTGAGGGTGCGACTCTCCTCGTCCTGGCCGATCGCGACGAGCTCGGCGGGAGTGCGGGAGTGGTCGACGCGCACCACGTTCTGCTCGATGATCGGCCCTTCGTCCAGATCGCTCGTGACGAAGTGCGCCGTGGCGCCGATGAGTTTCACACCGCGCGCGTGCGCCTGCTTGTACGGGTTGGCGCCCTTGAATCCGGGCAGGAACGAGTGGTGGATGTTGATGGCGCGGCCCTCGAGGTACGCGCACAGTTCGGGGGAGAGGATTTGCATGTACCGGGCCAGCACCACCAGTTCGATGTCGTCCTCCTCCACGGCCTCGACCACGCGCGCCTCGAACGACGCCTTGCTGGCGGCATCCGTGATCGGCAGCGATTCGAACGGCACACCGTAGAACCCGACAAGGTCGCGCAGGGTGCCGTGGTTGCTGAGCACCAGGGGAACCTCGACGGCCAGCTGGCCGCCACGCTGACGGAAGAGCAGGTCGTTGACGCAGTGCCCCGCCGTCGACGCCAGCACCAGGGTGCGCAGCGGCCGGCCAACGACGTCGATGACGGATGTCATGGCGTACCGGTCGATGATCGGCGCCATCGCGGCCTGCAACTCGTCGCGGTTCGCCGGCGACTCCACCTGCAGCCGCATGAAGAACCGACCGGTGTCGGCGCTGGAGAACTGCTGGCTCTCGGTGATGTTGCCGCGGGCCTGAACAATCGCGCCGCTGACGGCGTGCACGATGCCGGGCTGGTCGGGGCAGACCAGGGTGACGACCAGGTGGTGATGGTGGGAGGGCGCCGGAAGACTGGGGTTCATCGAACCAGATTACCGGGCCGCGGGGGCCCGGATACCCGAGCGCCCCTCATTTGAGGACGCACTCGGCTAGGCTGGTCAGTGGTCGGTACGATTCTCACCGGCCCCGGGCGCGCACGTCGGCGCGCACCGCTTGACCAACCCCGCACAGCCAGCCGTGACAGCCGCTGGCGTCGGGCAAGCGGCATTCTGTCTGTGAGCCACAGCACCCATGTCATTCACCGCGCCCATCTCGCTGCCGTCCAACGCCGGGCACCGTCCCGACACCGTCGCCGCCGGGCCGTTCCCCTGGATCGGCCTGATCGCCCTCTCCGCCGCCGTCTTCCTCTCGGTCACCTCCGAAATGCTGCCCACCGGTCTGCTGCCCGAAATGAGCAGTTCGCTCGGGGTCAGCCAGTCCGATGTGGGCCTGCTGGTGTCCTGGTTCGCCTTCACGGTGGTGCTCACCAGCACGCCGCTGGCGTTGCTGACCAAACGGATGCCCCGGCACGGCCTGATCGTGATGGTGCTCGTGGTCTTCGCGCTGAGCAACATCCTCACCGCCGTCGCCCCCGACTACACCTTCGTGGTGGTCTCGCGGGTGATCGGAGGGCTGGCGCACGGCCTGTTCTGGGGCGTCGTCGGCGCCTACTCCGCGCACCTGGTGCCCAAGGACCAGATTGCCCGCGCGGTCTCGATCACCATCGCCGGCGGCACGCTGGCGTTCGTATTCGGGGTGCCGCTGGGCACCTTCCTCGGCCACCTGCTCGGCTGGCGGCTCTCCTTCGTGGTGCTGGCCGGGCTGATGCTGGTGGGCGCCGTGGTGATCTGGCGGTTCCTGCCCAAGGTCGAGCACTACACGGCCAAGCGCGCCGAAACCGTCACGACGGCCACCGGCACCATCACGCTGAAGAAGCTGCCCCGCGACCCCACCATCGGCCCGGTCGCGCTGGTGTGCGCGATCACCGCGCTCACCATGATCGGGCACTACACCTTCTACACCTACATCGCCCCGTTCCTCAGCGACACCCTCGGGGTGGGCAGCGACGCCGTCGCCCCGATGCTGTTCGCGTACGGCATCGCCGGTGCCATCGGCCTGTTCATCAGCGGGGTCGTGTTCGGCAAGCGTCCGCAGCTCGGCCTGGTGCTCGGCATGGCGGTCACCGTGGTCAGCGTGACCGTGCTGGCCCTGTTCACGCAGACCCTGCCCGTCGCGATCGGGGCGTTCCTGCTCTGGGGCCTGGCGTTCGGCACGCTCCCGCCGCTGCTGCAGACCCGGTTGCTGCACACCGCGTCGGTGCGCATCCGCGACACCGCCAGCGCCGTGTACACGACGGCGTTCAACATCGGCATCGGCCTTGGCGCTTTCGTGGGAGCGTTCCTACTGGCCCAGGTGGGCCTGGGCACGGTGCCGTTCGTCTACGTGGGCATCATCCTGGTGGCGCTGGTCGTGGTGCTGGCCAGCGACCTCGTCCGCCGCCGCCGCGCCTGACCTGCGCCGGCTGCCGCGCTAACTGTTACCGCAGAGGGACGGGGAACAGTTGGGCGGGGCCAGCCGAGCAGCCGAGCAGCGGGGCATCGGGACAGCGGGGCAGACAGACCGCCGGGCGGCTAGCGCTTGGCGGCGGGCAGCGGCGGCCGGGCGGCGGCGATCTCGAAGATGCGGCCACGGCAGGCGAACCAGCCGATCACTAACGCCGGGATGATCAGGCCCAGCGAGCTGATGGTGAGCGTGCCGACCGGCCAGTCGAAGGCCATCAGCACGAGCACCGTCGCGAGGAAGACCAGGGTGAGGTAGCCGGTGAACGGGGCGCCGGGCATCCGGAACGCCGGGCGGGTGAGGATGCCCGCCTTGGCCCAGGCCTGCAACCGCAGCTGGCAGAGCACGATCATGCCCCACGCGCTGATGATGCCGATCGCGGCCATGTTCAACACGATTTCGAATGCCTCATCGGGCACCAGCGCATTCAGCGCCACCCCGAGCAGGGTGACCACGCCGGTGAGCAGGATGCCGCCGAACGGCACCCCGTTGCGGCTCACCTTGTCGGCGAACCGGGGTGCCGACCCGGCGAGCGACATCGACCGAAGGATGCGCCCGGTGGAATACAGACCTGCGTTCAGCGACGAGAGCGCGGCGGTGAGCACGACGAGGTTCATGATCACGTCGACACCGTCGACGCCGATGGAGCCGAAGAAGGTGACGAACGGGCTCACCCCGGCCTCATATGCCGTGTACGGCAACAACAGGGACAGCAGCAGGACCGAGCCGACGTAGAAGACCGCGATGCGCACGATGACGGTGTTGATGGCCTTGGGCATCACCTTCTCCGGGTTCTCCGTCTCACCGGCGGCGGTGCCGATCAGCTCGATGGAGGCGTAGGCGAACACCACACCCTGCACCACGAGCACCGACGCGAGCAGGCCGTTCGGCAGCCAGCCGCCGTTCTCGGCGATCAGCGAGAAGCCCACGGTCGCGCCCTCCACCGGGGTGCCGAAGATGACCATCCAGGTGCCCACGATGAGGAACGCCACGATCGCGACAACCTTGATCAACGCGAACCAGAACTCCAGCTCACCGAACACCTTCACGGAGAGCAGGTTGAGCCCCAGCACCACGGCGAGGGCCAGAAGCGCGAACATCCACTGCGGTACGTCACCGAACGGGGCCCAGTACGTGCCGAAGAAGTTCATGTACAGCGCCACAGCGGTCACGTCCACGATCGCGGTCATCACCCAGTTCAGCCAGTACAGCCAGCCGGTCACAAACGCGGTCTTCTCGCCGAAGAACTCCCGCGCGTACGACACGAAGGAACCGGAGGTTGGCCGGTGCAGCACCAGCTCGCCGAGCGCCCGCAGGATCAGGAACGCGAAGAATCCGCAGATCGCGTAGACGAACACCAGGGCGGGACCGGCGATGGCGAGCCGGCCGCCCGCGCCAAGGAAGAGGCCGGTGCCGATGGCGCCGCCGATGGCGATCATCTGCACGTGCCTGGCCTTGAGGCCCTTGTGCAGGCCCGCATCCTCGTGCACGCTCAGGGCGTCGTCGATGTGCTCGAGTGGGGATTCGTCGTGATCGCGGTAGTGCGATGCTGCGTCGGGGGGAGTGGGCGAGTTCTCCGGCCGATCCGGCCCGGTGGTGCTGGTGGTCACGTGACGCATCCGTTCTGGGGGTTGCGGCAACACTAGTCGACGGCCAGCGCGCGTTCAGGGTCTAAAGGCCCGTTCCTGTAGACTCATTTCCGACACTCTGACCCAGAGACGACACTCTTCCGTAGAGAGCCGGGAGGCCCCGTGGCGACAATCCTCCTGGTTTTCCTGCTCGTTTCGGTGCTCACCCCCACGCTCACCCGATTGATCGGGTTGCGCGTTTTTTATGTCGTCGCCCTGCTGCCCGCGGCGGCCTTCGTCTACACGCTGACGCAGACCGGCGTGATCACCGCCGGCGGCGCCGTCACCCAGAGCCTGCCCTGGATCCCCCAGCTGGGGATCAGCCTGTCATTCCGGGTGGATGCGCTCGCCTGGCTGCTTGCCCTCGTCGTCACCGGCGTCGGCGCCCTGGTGCTCATCTACTGCGCCAGCTACTTCGACGAGGACGAACCCAGCCTCGGCCGGTTCGCGGCTCTGCTGCTCGCGTTCGCCGGCACCATGTACGGGCTGGTCACCGCTGACGACATCCTGGTGATGTTCATGTTCTGGGAGATCACCAGTGTGCTCTCCTATCTGCTGATCGGGCATTACACCACCAAAAGAGAGAGTCGCGGTGCCGCCCTGCAGGCGCTGTTGGTGACCACCTTCGGCGGCCTCGTGATGCTCATCGGCGTCGTGATGATCTCGGTCGATGCGGGCACCACCTCACTGGCCGGCATCATCGCGAACCCCTCCGACAGTCCCGTCGCGATCTGGGCAGTACTGCTGATCCTGGTCGGTGCGCTGTCGAAGTCCGCGCTGATCCCGTTCCACTTCTGGCTGCCCGCCGCGATGGCCGCCCCCACCCCGGTCAGCGCGTACCTGCACGCCGCGGCGATGGTGAAGGCCGGCATCTATCTCACCGCCCGGTTCGCGCCCGGCTACGCCGACTCGCCCGGCTGGTTGCCGGTGCTGGTCACCATCGGCGTCTGGACCATGCTCGTGGGGGCCTGGCGGTCGCTGCGGCAGCACGACCTCAAACTGATGCTCGCCTACGGCACCGTCAGCCAGCTCGGCTTCCTCATGGTTGTCGTCGGGTTCGGCACCCGCGACGCCGCACTCGCCGGGGCGGCGTTGCTGCTCGCGCACGCGCTCTACAAGGCCACCCTGTTCCTCGTCGTGGGCATCATCGACCACCGCGCCGGCACCCGTGACTGGCGCAAGCTCTCCGGGATCGGCCGCCGCGAACCCGCGCTCGCCGCCATCGCCCTGATCGCCGTCGCGTCGATGGCCGGACTGCCCCCGCTGCTCGGCTTCGTCGCCAAGGAATCGGTGTTCACCGCGTTCATCGAGGCCGGCCTGGCCGGTGACGGCTGGGGTTGGATTGCCCTGGCCGGCACCGCGCTCGGTTCGGTGCTCACCGTCGCGTACAGCGCCAAGTTCTTCTGGGGCGCCTTCGGCACCCGGCCGGCGATCAGCGATACGGCCCTGCACGCCAGCCGCTGGGACTTCAACCTGGCGCCCGGCATCCTCACCGTCGCCACCCTGCTGCTCGGCCCGTTCGTGATGCTGCTCGACCCGATGCTGGCCGCGTACGCGGACACCGTCCCCGGCGGCGGGGACTACCACCTCGCGCTCTGGCACGGCTTCGAACCGGCCTTGCTGCTCAGCACGATCGTGGTGCTGATGGGCCTGGGTATCTTCGCCCAGCGCAAGCGGGTGGCCCGCTGGCAGGCCGCCGTGCCCGCCTGGGTGGACGCCGGCCACGGCTACGGCCACACCGTGCGTTTCATCGACAAGATCGCCGCCCGCACCACCCACCTCGCTCAAAAGGGCGGCCTGCCGCAGTACCTGTCGACCATCCTCGTGGTCTTCGTTCTCGCCCTGGGCGCCGCCTCCTTCGTCAACCGCACCTGGCCGGACGCCGTGGTGCTCTGGGACTACCCGGCGCAGGTGATCATCGGCCTGGTCATGATCATCGCCACGATCATGGCGGCCAGGGTCGGCCAGCGGATGACCTCGGTGCTGCTGGCCGGCGTCACCGGGTACGGCCTGGTCGCCCTGTTCGCCTTCCACGGCGCCCCGGACCTGGCGCTCACCCAGGCGCTGGTCGAGTCGATCACCCTGGTGGTGGTGGTGCTCGTGCTGCGCCGGCTGCCCAGCCGCATCGCCGAGCACAACAGGCCGATGCACCGCCGGCGCCGCGCGATCATCGGTGTGCTGGTCGGCCTCACGATGGGAACCATCGCGATCATCTCGCTCGGCGCCCGCCAGTGGCCGGACCTGACCGCCGACCTCGCTCGCCTGGGCGTCGTCGAGGGCCACGGCCAGAACATCGTCAACGTGATGCTCGTCGACATCCGGGCCTGGGACACCATGGGCGAGGTGTCGGTGCTCGTCGTGGTGGCCACCGGCGTCGCCAGCCTGCTGTTCGTCTCCGGACGCACCGAGGAGATGCCGCGCCTGCGCGAATCGCGGAAGCGCCGCGCACCCGAGAACCGCCGCCGGGTCGTGGCCGACCCGCACGCCAGCTCCGCGGGTCACGCGGTGACCCGGCAGTCCTGGCTGCTCGGCGGTCGCACCCAGTCCCCGGAGAACCGGTCGATCATCATCGAAGTCCTGGTGCGTCTGCTGTTCCACCCGGCCATCGTCGTGTCGATCTACCTGCTCTTCGCCGGCCACGACCTGCCCGGCGGCGGCTTCGCCGGCGGACTCCTGGCCGGCCTGGCCCTGGTCGCCCGGTACCTGGCCGGCGGCCGTTACGAGCTCGGCGAGGCCGTGCCCATCGACCCGGGCAAGATCCTCGGCCTGGGCGTGCTGCTGGCCGTCGGCACTGCCGTCGGGTCGCTGTTCGTGTCGGGAACGCCGCTGGAATCGGCCTACTTCGAGGCCGACCTGCCCGTGCTCGGGCACCTCTCCTTCGGCACCTCGAGCATTTTCGACATCGGCGTGTACCTCGTGGTCATCGGCTTGAGCCTGGACATCCTCCGCAGCCTCGGCAGCGAGATCGACCGGCAGAGCGCACTCGACGAACCCGGCGACGACGACCCCGACCAGCCTGCGGTGCCGGCGATCGGCAACGCCTCCAGCGACGCCGGCGACGCCATCGGCTTCGACGCGTCATCGGAGTGGACCCCGGCCGAGGCGCCCGCGGCGGGCACCGGACCGGAGACATCCCCGATCACCCAGCCCGCCGACCACGCCGGCGACAGCTCGACCGCACCGGCAGGGGGACACCGATGAGCGCTTCCCTGACCCTGGTGATCGTGATGGCCGCGATGTACGCCGCCGGCATCTACATCATGCTCGAGCGCAGCCTGACCCGGGTGCTGATCGGGTTCCTGTTGGTGGGCAACGCCACGAACCTGCTGATCTTCATCATGAGCGGCCGGCCGGGCAGCTCGCCGATCGTCACCGGCACCCCCCTGGACGACAGCATGGTGGACCCGCTGCCCCAGGTGCTGATGCTCACCGCGATCGTGATCAACTTCGGCATCACCGCGCTGCTGCTGGCCCTGATCTACCGGTCCTGGTGGCTGGCGCAGCTCGGCGACGAGGGCGACACCCTCACCGACGAGCACGCCGCGGACACCACGGGGGACTCCGAGATGACCTTCCGCTCCTCCACCGACGACGAGGCCGCCGTGCAGGCGTCCCTGGACGCCAGCGAGGACGGCAGCGACGACGACAGCTCCAGCGTCGAGGCAACCGACCGATCCGACGAGCGCGTCCCCGCGCCAGACGGCGACGCCCGATCCGACCGCCAGGGCGGCACCCGATGAACGTACTCGTGCCCCTCGTTGTCGCCATCCCACTGCTCGGAGCGGCCCTCGCCATCGCGCTCGGCCGTCGGTCGCGTTACCAGGTCGCGGTGAGCGTGCTCACCCTGGTTTCGGTCGTTGTGATCAGCTCGATCCTGCTCGTGCTCGTGGACCAGAACGGCCCGGCCGTGGTGAACGTGGGCGGCTGGCAGCCGCCGTTCGGCATCGTGCTGGTCGTCGACAGGTTGTCGGCGATCATGCTGCTGGTCTCGGCGCTGATGCTGTTGGGCGTGCTGCTCTTCGCGGTGGGCCAGGGCATCGTCGACAGTAACCGGGAGACCCCGGTGTCGATCTTCCACCCCACCTATCTGGTGCTGTCCGCCGGGCTGTTCAACGCGTTCATCGCGGGTGACCTGTTCAACATGTACGTGGGGTTCGAGATGCTGCTCTCGGCCAGCTACGTGCTGCTGACGCTCGGCGGAACAGGCGCACGCATCCGGGCCGGCGTCACCTATATCGTCGTCAGCTTGATCTCGTCGATCCTGTTCCTCTCGGCCATCGCGCTCATCTACGGCGCCACCGGAACCGTGACCCTGGCGCTGCTGGCCGAACGGATCCCGCAGCTGCCCGGTGACGTGCAACTGATCCTCGGGCTGATGCTGCTCATCGCCTTCAGCGTCAAAGCAGCCGTGTTCCCGCTGTCGTTCTGGCTGCCCGACTCGTACCCGACCGCGCCGGCCCCGGTCACCGCGGTCTTCGCCGGCCTGCTCACCAAGGTGGGCGTCTACGCGATCCTGCGCACGCAAACCTTGCTCTTCCCCGACAACCCCCTGCAGGTTCCGCTGATGATCGTGGCCCTGCTCACCATGGTGATCGGGATCTTCGGCGCGCTCGCCCAAGCCGATATCAAACGCCTCCTCTCGTTCACCCTGGTCAGCCACATCGGGTACATGATCTTCGGTATCGCCCTGGGCACCAAAACCGCGATCGCGGCGACCATCTTCTATGTGGTGCACCACATCATGATCCAGACCACGCTGTTCCTCTGCGCCGGGCTGATCGAACGCATCGGCGGTACCACCTCGCTGGCCCGGTTGGGCGGGATGCTCAAGGCCGCGCCACTGGTCGCCATCCTGTTCTTCATCGGGGCTCTCAACCTCGGCGGCATCCCGCCGTTCTCCGGCTTCCTCGGCAAGGTCGCCCTGTTCGACGCCGGCGTACAGGTTGGAAGCCCCCTGAGCTACCTGCTGCTCGCCGGGGGAGCTGCCACGTCGCTGCTCACCCTCTACGCCCTGGCCCGGGCCTGGAACATGGCTTTCTGGCGGCCGCGGCGCGACGTGGAGAACTATGACTCCGCGGTGCTCGACGCGCTGCAAGACGACCCGCACGATGAGGGAACGGTCAAGACCAAGACCACCTCGCCGCTGATGACCGCCGCCACCGCCAGCATGCTCACCCTCACCGTGAGTCTCACCGTGTTCGCCGGCCCGGTCTTCGACCTCGCCGCCCGCGCCGCGGCGGACATCGTCGAGCCGGCCAGCTACATCGACGCCGTGTTCCCCGGAGGTGCTCCGTGAGAACGGTGAAGCAACGCCTCCGCGGCATGGTCAGCCAGCTGCCGTTGTTCCTCGGCCTGGTGCTGCTCTGGGCGTTGCTCTGGGGCAAGTTCTCCTGGCTGAACCTGGTGACCGGCGCGGCCTTCGCCGCCGTGGTCTCGGTGGTGTTCTACCTGCCTGCGGTGCAACTCAGCGGACGGATCAACCTGTGGCGCACCGCCTGGCTGTTCGGCAAGTTGCTCTTCGACATCGTGCGCGCGTCCATCGACGTGTCCTGGCTCGCCCTGGGTCCGCGATACACCCCGAGCAACGCCATCGTCGCGGTGCACCTGCGCACCCGCAGCGACCTCATCCTCACCTGGACCGCCGTGGCCACCTCGATCGTGCCCGGCTCGATCGTGGTCGACATCGAACGGGTGGGCTCCACGCTTTACCTGCACGTGATCAACATGCACGACGCCGTCGAGATCGACGCGTTCCGGGCGCGGGTGCTCGCCACCGAGCGGCGCATCGTGATGGCATTCGGCTCGGCCGAAGACGTGGAGCGGGTCTGCCGGGTGCGCGCGGAAGAGAACCGGGTCGCGGACGCCCCGGGATCACCCGGCCCGCACAACCGCCCCGACCTGGCCCACCCCGCCGATTCCCAGGACTCTGATCGCCGCAAACCCGACCCGCAGAACGGAGCACAGGCATGACCCCCATGGACATCGTCGCCGTCATCGCCGGACTCATGTTCGGCGCCGGCGCGCTGGCGGCCATCTACCGCATCATCCGCGGACCGAGCGTGCTGGACCGGGTGATCGCCTCCGACGTGCTCGTGGCCACCATCATCTGCGCCCTCGGCGCCGAGATGGCGTTCAACCGGCACACCGACAACCTGCCGGTGCTGCTCGTCCTGGCGCTGTTCGCGGTGCTCGGCTCACTCAGCGTGGCCCGGTTCCTGCCCGGACGGGACCGCGCATGAGCGCCGTCTGGAGTGACGTGGTCACGGCGGTGCTGGTGTTGCTCGCCGCGCTGATGTGCCTCGCGGCCGGCGTCGGCCTGCTCCGGTTCCCCGATGTGCTCACCCGGCTGCATTCGGCGACGAAGCCGCAGATCCTCGGCCTGATGGCCGTCACCCTGGACATCGCAGTGACCAACTTCACCGTCGGCACCGTCACGCTCGTTGTGGCGATCGTGGTGTTCCAGGCGCTCACCGCGCCGATGGCGGCGCACCTGGTGGCACGCTCGGCCTACCAGACCGACCGCCTGCGCCCCGATCTGCTGGTTCTCGACGAGCTGCGGGATGCACGCGGCTGATAGTATGGCCGGGTCGCGACTGGCGTAGCACGAAAGATGGGTCACCATCGGGGAGCGACTAGACACGGTTAGTGACCGCACGCCTGGGCCACGACACATCCATCGATAGTCTCAAGGAGTTCTCCCGTGTCCGACACTGTGCTTACCAGTAACGTACCCTCCACCTTCAACGAGCCCCTCGAGGTCGTGGACCCCGAGATCGCCGCGATCCTCGAACTCGAGCTCGGTCGCCAGCGCGACTACCTCGAAATGATCGCCAGCGAGAACTTCGTGCCCCGCGCCATCCTGCAGTCGCAGGGCTCGGTGCTCACCAACAAGTACGCCGAGGGCTACCCGGGCCGCCGCTACTACGGCGGCTGCGAGTACGTCGACGTGGCCGAGCAGCTCGCCATCGACCGCGCCAAGAGCCTCTTCGGCGCCGAGTACGCGAACGTGCAGCCGCACTCCGGCGCCACCGCCAACGCCGCGGTGCTCTCGGCGATCGCCACCCCCGGCGACACCATCCTGGGCCTGGAGCTGGCGCACGGCGGCCACCTCACCCACGGTATGAAGCTCAACTTCTCCGGCAAGCTCTACAACCCGGTCGCCTACGGCGTCGACCCGGAGACCTTCCGCGTGGACATGAACGTGGTGCGCGATGCGGCCCTCGAGCACAAGCCGCAGGTCATCATCGCCGGCTGGTCGGCCTACCCCCGCCAGCTCGACTTCGCAGCGTTCCGCGCCATCGCCGACGAGGTGGGCGCCAAGCTCTGGGTCGACATGGCGCACTTCGCCGGCCTCGTCGCCGCCGGGCTGCACCCGTCGCCGGTGCCCTACGCCGACGTCGTCTCCAGCACCGTGCACAAGACCCTCGCCGGCCCGCGCTCGGGCTTCATCCTCTCCCGCGACACCGCGCTGGCGAAGAAGCTCAACTCCAACGTCTTCCCGGGCCAGCAGGGCGGCCCGCTCATGCACGTGATCGCCGCCAAGGCCACAGCGTTCAAGCTCGCGGCGAGCCCTGAGTTCAAGGAACGCCAGGAGCGCACCCTCCGCGGCGCCCGGATCCTCGCGGACCGGCTCACCGCCGACGACTCGCGTGCCGCGGGCATCGACGTACTCACCGGCGGCACCGACGTGCACCTGGTGCTCGCGGACCTCCGCAACTCCGAGATCAACGGCCAGCAGGCCGAAGACGCGCTGCACGAGGTGGGCATCACCGTCAACCGCAACTCGGTGCCGTTCGACCCGCGCCCGCCGATGGTCACCTCGGGCCTTCGCATCGGCACCCCCGCCCTGGCCACCCGTGGTTTCGGCGATGCCGAGTTCACCGTGGTGTCCGACGTCATCGCGGAGGCGCTCAAGCCCGGCGCCGACGTCCAGGGCCTCCGCGCCCGGGTGAAAGGCCTCACCGACGCGTTCCCGCTCTACCCCGGCCTCTCCCAGTAGGCCCGGCGGGTGGTGACGGATGCGTAGCCCTCGCGTGAGCGCATCCGTCACCAGCTGCCCCCGGCATCGTGTTGGCGGCCCGTCGGGGCCGGTGGGCGTTGCCAGATTGGCGTGCAGCCTCAGGCTGGGGCGTGCGCGCGGCATCACCGACAGATCGGATCTCGTATGACCGCACTCACCCTCGACGGCGTCGCCACCGCGACCCAGGTCAAGCTCGAACTCACGGAGCGCGTGCGCGCGCTGGCCGCCCAGGGAATCGTACCCGGGCTCGGCACCCTGCTCGTCGGCGACGACCCGGGCTCACGCTCCTACGTGGCCGGCAAGCACCGCGACTGCGCGGAGGTGGGCATCGAGTCCATCCGGATCGACCTGCCCGGCTCGGCCACCTCGGCGGATGTGCGCGCCGCGATCGCCGACCTCAACGCCGCCCGCGACGTGACCGGCTATATCATCCAGCTGCCGCTGCCCGTCGGCCACAACGAGAACGCCATGCTCGAGCTGATGGACCCGGCCAAGGACGCCGACGGCCTGCACCCCACCAACCTCGGCCGTCTGGTGCTGGGCATCGAGGGTGAGCTCAGCTCGCCGCTGCCCTGCACCCCGGCCGGCATCGTGGAGCTGCTGCGCCGGTACAACGTGCCGATCGCCGGCAGGAACGTCGTCGTCATCGGCCGCGGCCTCACCGTGGGCCGCCCGCTGGGCCTGCTCTTCACCCGGAAGGGTCTGGACGCCACCGTGACCCTGACGCACTCCCGCACCGTGGACCTGGCCGCCGAGGTGCGCCGCGCCGACATCGTCGTGGCCGCCGTGGGCCAGCCGCACCTGGTGCAGGCAGACTGGATCAAGCCGGGCGCCGCGGTGCTCGACGTGGGCATCACCCGGGTGGAGAACCCGGAGACCGGTACGGGCCAGCTCACCGGAGACGTGCACCCCGACGTGGCCTCGGTGGCCGGCTACCTCTCACCCAACCCCCGCGGGGTGGGCCCGATGACCCGCGCGATGCTCCTGGCCAACGTGGTCAAGGCTTCCGAGCGCCTCCTCAAGTCCTAACCCCCCCCTTCCGCGAACTGTGAGTTAAGCCCCACAATCGCGCCGTTTTGGGTGCTTAAGTCACAGTTCGCGGGGGTGGTTCAGGTCGCGAGGCGGTGCAGGGCCGCGTGGCCCAGGTACGACTGGGCGTTGTGGCGGATGCCGTCGATCTCGTCGGGCGTGAGGGCCCGGCGCACCTTGGCCGGCACGCCGGCCACGAGGGAGCCCTGCGGCACGATGGTGCCCTCGAGCACCACGGCGCCCGCGGCCACGAGGGAGCCGGCGCCGATGACGGCGCCGTTCAGCACCGTGGCGGCCATGCCGATCAGCGCGCCGTCCTCGACCGTGCAGCCGTGCAGCACGGCGCCGTGGCCCACCGACACGTCGCGGCCCACGGTCAGCGGGAAGCCGCTGTCGACGTGGCAGGAGACGTTGTCTTGCAGGTTGGAGCCCGCGCCGATGCGGATGGGTTCGGCCTCGGCGCGCAGCACCGCGTTGTACCAGACATTGGCCAGCTCGGCCAGGCTCACGTTGCCCACCAGCACGGCGCCGGCGGCGACGAAAGCACTCTCGGCCACCTGCGGTCCCGGGCGGTCGGGCAGGGTGAGGAGGCGGGCGGCGCTGTCGGCGGTCATGGCTCCAGCCTAGCCATCCGGCGGTCGGTTGGGCCCGCAACCGGTTTCTCCGGGCCGCTGCCGAGGGCGCGCCGGAGAAAAGGAGAAAGTGAGCAAAAAAGGACGGAACACGGCATTTCGTCCTTTTTTCCGAACTATGTCCTTTTTTGCGATCGAGCCGCCGTTCGGGCGACGGGCGCAGGGGCTTCGTGCGTGGGCAGATGCTGGGCTCTAAGATGCAGGGATGGTGAACACCGCACATCCGGTCGTCGAGAAGGTGCGCCTGGCGCTGAACGCTCAGGGCCTCGACCCCGACATCCGCTGGTTCGACGACGCGGCCACGACGGCTGTCGCGGCTGCCGCTGCGCTGGGCACCGAAGTGGGCGCCATCGCGAACTCCCTGGTCTTCACCCTCGACGGGGCCCCGCTGTTGGTACTCACCTCCGGGGCGCACCGGGTGGACACGGCCTGGCTGGGGGAGCGGCTCGGCGGCACCATCGGCCGCGCGTCGAAGGACCTCGTGAAGGAGGCCACCGGACAGGTGATCGGCGGGGTCGCGCCGCTCGGGCATCCGGCGCCGATTCACACCCTGGTCGACGAGGATCTCGCCGGCTACCCCGTGGTCTGGGCCGCGGCGGGGCACGCGCACACGGTCTTCCCCACCACGTTCGCCGAGCTGCTGCGCCTCACCGGGGGCGAGGCGACCCCCGTCGTTCCGCCGAAATAGGCGTCCGACACCCGCCTTCGACACACTGGAACCGTCCGGGGTCGCTCGGGCAGGTCGTCGAGGCGGATCTTCGGAGCTTCACTCACTCGAAGCTTGGGTGGATCGTCGACTGCCTGCCATCGATCTCGGGGCCGGTCGACGATGGATGATCCGTGACGCGGCTGATCACGCGCTCCATGTGCTCGCGGTCCTGCACGGACATCTTGGCCAAGACTCTCTCGGCTGCCTGTGCGCGGCGTTCTCGCTTGAGAGCGTTTCGCGCTTTGACGAGAGCCCACTGAAACTCCATCCGGATGCAGCTGGTGTCGTAGCCGTGCAGTAGGTCGTGGGCGACGTACCCGACGAGGGCCTCGGCCAAGTTCAGCTGCGCGCGTCTGAGCAGCAGGTCGGACGCCAAGTACGGCGGGGCGATGAACCCGGTCAGTGCAGAGAGCAGCACCTCGGCGTCGAGTGCGCGGCACGCGGCGCCATCGGGTGCGAACTCCCGCTCGGCGGCAAGCAGGGTACGTTCGTCGTCTGTGAGGTATCTGTCGACTTCGGCGGGGATGTAGGCGCGCAGGTCCTGTTCGACCTGCTGCACGTGGCGGCGTCTGATGCCCGTGCTCTCGTCGAAGGCGCCGCCAAAGACGGTGTGGATGACGTCGTGGATGCTGGGGGTCGGCTCGTTCATGTAGACATCGTGAGCCGAGCCACCGACACTCGGGGCGACCGGAGGCCCAAGTGCGGACTTCCCGCCTTCGCTGGTGAAACGAAGGTGGGAAGTCCGCAACTCAATCGCGGACGTTCCTCAGGTCCTCAGGACAGGCGGGCGGCCCCGGCCGCGGCGCGCACCACGAACATGTCGGGAGCGGTGTAACCCGCCGCGACGAAAGCCGACGCGACGGCCTGCTGCACGGCGGGGATGAGCGCGTGCGGCGTGAGCGCGATGGCCGAACCCCCGAAGCCGCCGCCGGTCATCCGGGCGCCGACGGCTCCCGCCGCGCGGGCGGTCTCCACCGCGAGGTCGAGCTCGGCGACCGAGATTTCGAAGTCGTCGCGCATCGAGGCGTGCGAGGCATCCAGCAGTGCGCCGATGGCACCGGGACCCTCCTCGCGCAGCACCCGCACGGTGTCGAGCACCCGCTGGTTCTCGGTGAGGATGTGCCGTACCCTGCGGAAGGTCGCGTCGTCGAGGGTCGTGGCGGCGCGGGGCAGGTCGTCCACCGTGAGGTCGCGGAGCGACGACACGCCCATCAGCCGGGCGCCCGTCTCGCAGGACGCCCGGCGTGCGGCATAGCCGCCGGTGGCGTGCGCGTGGCTGACCTTGGTGTCGATCACGAGCAGCTCGAGGCCGGCGTCGTCGAAGCCGAGCGGGATGACCTCGGACTCGAAGCTACGGCAGTCCAGGAACACGGCCGAGTCGGTCTGGCCGAGCAGCGACGCCGACTGATCGAGGATGCCCGTGGGCGCGCCGACGACCCTGTTCTCGGCCAGCTGGCCCACCCGCACCAGCACCTGCTTGTCGAAGCCGAGGTTCCAGACCTCGTCCAGGGCCACGGCGGTGGCGCACTCGATCGCGGCGGAGGAGGACAGCCCGGCGCCGATCGGCACATCGGAGTCGATGAAGGCGTCGAAGCCGGTCACGGCCGACAGGTCGGCACCCTTCTGACCGAGCGCCCAGGCCACGCCCAACGGATACGCCGACCAGCCCGACACGGCCTCGGGGGAGAGCTCGTCGAGGGAGATCTCCACGACCTCGTCGGTGAACGAACTGGCGACCCGCAGCATCCGGTCAACGCGCACGGCGAGGGCGACGACGGCGCGGCGGTTGATCGCGAAGGGGAACACGAACCCGTCGTTGTAGTCGGTGTGCTCGCCGATCAGGTTGACCCGGCCGGGGCCGAACCACAAGCCGTCGGCGTCGCGGTCGAACCGGTCGCGGAATCCGCTCAAAACATTCTGCGTCTCGGTCACGAGTGGGCCTCTCCGGTGGTGCTGGTGGATTCTGCAGCCGCATCCGCGGCGTCCGAGCGCACGATCGCGGCCCGAATGTTGTCGGCGGCCTGTTCGGGCATGACATCGCCGATCCAGGCGCCCATGGCGGCCTCGGAGCCGGCCAGGAACTTCAGTTTGTCCTCGGCCCGGCGCGGGCTGGTGAGCTGCAGCATCAGGCGGATGTCGCCCCGGTGCACGTTGACCGGCGCCTGGTGCCACGCGCCGATGTACGGCGTGGGCGTGGAGTAGAGCTGGTCGATGCCGCGCAGCAGCCGGCGGTACAGCACCGCGAGCTCGTCGCGCTCGGCCAGGGTGGTGCCGGCGAAGTCGGGCACATGGCGGTGCGGCAGCATGTGCACCTCGACGGGCCAGCGGGCGGCGAACGGAACGAAGGCCGTCCAGTGCTCGCCCCGCAGGACGACCCGGTCGCCAGCCTGCTCGCTGGCCAGGATGTCGGCGAAGAGGGTGGGGCCGTAGCTTTCGATCGAGTCGATCAGCCGCTGGGTGCGCGGGGTGACGTAGGGGTAGGAGTAGATCTGGCCGTGTGGGTGGTGCAGCGTGACGCCGATGGCCTCGCCGCGGTTCTCGAACGGGAACACCTGCTCGATGCCCGGCATCTGCGAGAGCTTGTGGGTTCGCTCGGCCCAGGCCTCGATCACGGTGCGGGCGCGGGTGACCGAGAGGCTGCCGAACGAGCCCTCGGTGGCGGGGCTGAAGCAGACCACCTCGCAGCGGCCGACCGAGGTGCGGATGCGCCCCAGCCCGATTGTGCGCAGGTCGTCCAGGCCGGTGGGAGCGTCGTCGTCGGTGAGGAGCGGCCCGAACGAGGGCGACTTGTTCTCGAACACGGCGACGTCGTAGTTGCTGGGCACCTCGGAGGGGTTCTCCGGGGTGGAGGGGGCGAGCGGGTCGAGGTGCGCCGGCGGCAGGAACACCCGGTTCTGCCGGGCCGCGGCGATGGAGACCCACTCACCGCTGAGCGGGTCCTGGCGCATGAGCGCGTTCGCGGGGCGGGGGCCGAGCTCGCGCAGGTCGGGCGCGCGGTCGGGCGACAGGGTGGTGTCGGGGTCATCGAAGTAGATGAGCTCGCGGCCGTCGGCCAGGGTGTGCGGATGACGCGCGATGCCGGCGTCGGCGACGAAGTCTGGGGTGTTGGTGAGGTCAGTCATAGCGGAATCAACGCTAGCCGATTTGCGCAACCGAAACCAGTGCTTGCGTATTGAAAAGCGAGGCAAAATAGGTGAAGATTGCGGTATGGCCTCAGTGGAACATCCGACCGACCGGGAGGCGTTGCCCGCGCACCAGCGCCGGGAGCAGATCCAGCGGCTCGTCGACGAACGCGGCTTCGTGCGCGTCAGCGAGCTCAGTGACACCTTCGGGGTCTCCGGCGTCACCGCCCGCGCCGACCTCGACCAGCTGGAGAGCGCCGGCTCGCTCACCCGGATCCACGGCGGTGCGGTACCGGTCGGGATCTCCACGACGAGCCGGCCCGACCGGGAGTTCTCCTTCGAGGAGGCCCTGGCCTCCTCGGTGATCCCCAAGCAGCAGATCGGCGAGCTGGCCGCTTCCCTGGTCGCCAGCAGCCAGAGTGTGATCCTCGACGTGGGCACCACCACCCTCGCGATCGCCCGGGCACTGGTGGCCCGCACCGACCTCACCGACGTCGTGGTGATCACCAACGGGCTGAGCATCGCCCTGGCCCTCGAACCAGCCATCCCGCGGTTCACCGTGATCGTCACCGGCGGCTCGCTCCGCCCGCTGCAGCACTCCCTGGTCGACCCGCTCGCGGCCACCGTGCTCAGCCAGGTGCACGCCGACCTGGCCTTCATCGGTTGCAACGGAGTCGACGTGGACGGCGGCGTCACGAACATCAACCTGCCGGAGGCCGGCGTCAAGACCCTGATGCTCGCCGCCGCGGCGCGCGCGATCATCGTGGCCGACGGTGCCAAACTGGGGCACGTGCACCTGGGCCGGATCGGTCCGCTTGCCGCCTTCGACACCCTGGTGACGGATGCGGCCGCCGACCCGCTCACCGTGGCCCCGCTCCGAGAGGCCGGCCTCGCCGTGCTCCAACCTCACTGATTCGAAAAGACCACCATGCAGCTTGCCGCCGCCACCGGAACCCAATATGTGCTCAGCCTGCAGACCCCGCACGGGCGTGCGACGGCGACCATCACCGAGGTGGCCGCCGGTATCCGTGAATATGCGTTGGGCGGCATAGACCTGGTGGAGGGCTTCGCCGCCGAGGCGGTGCCGCCGCTCGGCGCCGGAACGGTGCTGGTGCCCTGGCCCAACCGCATCCGCGACGCCATCTGGACCCAGCAGGGCGTGCGGCACCTGCTGACCATCACCGAGCCGGCCCAGCTGAACGCCATCCACGGCCTGCTCGCCCACACCGCCTACCGGCTCGTCGCCCGGAGTGAGCGTGAGGTGACCCTCGCGGCCACGGTGTACCCGCAGTCCGGCTACCCCTACCAGCTGGACACCACCGTCACGTACACGCTCACGGCCGACGGCCTGGCCGTCAGCCACCGCATCCGCAACGTCGGCGGCGAGAACGCCCCGGTGGCGCTGGGCACCCACCCGTACCTCAAGATCGGCGACGTGCCCACCGGCGACCTCGTTCTGCGCCTCAACGCGACCAGCCACATCGACGTGGACCACCGGCTCAACCCGGTCGGCGTCTCCCCGGTGGCTGGCACCCGGTTCGACCTGCGCGCCGGCGCCCGGGTGGCCGACCTCGACCTCGACGACGGCTTCGGCGGCGTCATGGTGCACAACGGCCGCGGCGAGCATTCCCTCACCGCGCCCGACGGCCGTCGGGTCACCCTCTGGGGTGACGAGAACATGGCCTACGTGCAGGCCTTCACGCCGCGCAACTTCCCGGTGCGCATTAAGGGCGTGCGCACGGGCGAATCCACCCGACTCGGCCAGGCCGTGGCGATCGAGCCGATGACGGCTCCGGCGGATGCCTTCAACTCCGGCCAGGGCCTGCGTTGGCTGGCTCCCGGCGAGGACTGGGTGGTTCGCTGGGGAATCACCCCGACGGGTTTCGCAGCCTGAGCAACCCGGCTTAGGGTGGCGGGAGCGCAGCGCCCGCCGCACTCTCACCCGACGAGGAACGACCAGACCCATGGCAGCACCGTCCCTGACCGCACCCGCCCCGCCCGCGCCGGCCCCGCGAGCACCGCTCAGCCCCACCGACGAGGCCCGTCGAGTAGCCCTGGTGGGCATGAAACGGCTCGCGCTGGGCCTGCTGCTGACCATGGCCGTGATCTTCGCGGTGTCGTTCGCCCTCGAGGACCGCTACCCGTGGCTGGAGTACGTGCGCGCCGCGGCCGAGGGCGGCATGGTCGGCGCGATCGCCGACTGGTTCGCCGTCACCGCCCTGTTCCGCTACCCGATGGGGCTCCGCATCCCGCACACCAACATCATCGCCAACCGCAAGGACGAGATCGGCGCGAACCTCGGCGAATTCGTCGAGTCGAACTTCCTCTCCGACGCCGTGGTGCGCGGCAAGCTCGAGTCCATCGGAATCTCCCGACGGTTGGGCGCCTGGCTGGTGCAGCCGGCGAATGCCGAACGACTCACCGACGAGCTTGCCCACGCCGGAACCGGGCTGCTCGACCTGCTCAGTGACGACGACATCAAGGACCTGCTCGAGGGCGTCGCCCGCGAACACCTGCTGGAACCCTCGTGGGCGCCGAGCCTCGGCCGGCTGGGCGAGAACCTGGTGGTCTCCGGCCGGCACCACGCCGCGGTGGACCTGCTGGTGGACAAGGCCCAGAGCTGGCTGCAGACCCACCCGGAGGCCTTCGGGACCTCCGTGTCGACCCGGCTACCCCGATGGCTGCCCGGCTTCGTCGGCGAGATGGTCGACGACAAGGCCTACCGCGAGGTGCTCGGATTCGTGGCGACGGTGCAGGCCGACCCCGGCCATCCGTTGCGCGAAGCGATCGACCGCTACCTGGCCGAGCTGATGGACGACCTGCAGCATGACGAGACCATGATCGACAGGGTCGAGGTGCTCAAGCTCGAGCTGGTCGACAACGCCAAACTGCGCGAGTTCGCCGGCGACGCGTGGGAGTCGGTGAAGCAGTCCCTGCTGACCGCCCTGGCCGATCCGCAGAGCGCCGTGCGCACCGGCATTACCTCGACCGTGCTGGATGTGGGTGGCCGGCTGGTACGCGACGAATCGCTGGGCGCCCGCATCGACCGGTGGCTGGCGGATGCGGCCGGCTACGTGCTGCAGAAGTACCGGCACGAGATCGCCGGCGTGATCACCGAGACCGTGGAGCGCTGGGACCCGGCCGAGACCACCGAGAAGATCGAATTGCAGGTCGGCAAGGACCTGCAGTTCATCCGGATCAACGGCACCGTTGTCGGAGCGCTGGCCGGGCTGCTGATCTTCACCCTGGCCCAGGGCGCGGTGGTTCTCTTCGGCCTGTGAGCCATACTTAAGCTGTGGAGAACGGTTCGGACGACACGGAGGGCACTGCCGCCCCTGGCTCGGCAACGCCCTCCACCGGGCGGATCGTGGACGAGGGGATGCTCATCGCCCTCTCCGCCGTGCGGATGGCCCTGAAAAACCGCATCATCGTTGCCGCGCTCCGCGATCACAACGACTACGACCCCACCCTCTACGCCAGCCTCGCCCGGGAGGAACTGCACGAGGTGGCCCGGCAGAACGACGAGGACTCCACCCGGGTCAAACGCCTCGGCTCCCACCTGTCGCGCACGACCAGGTCGGGCAAGGGCCGGGAGGTGGAGAACCAGCGCAGGGACGTCGTGCGGCTGGGTCGCCGGCGAACCCTGCACGATCACGTCGCCGAACGGCTCCGGGAGATCGCCGCCGACGACACCAGGGTGGCCGGAATCGTCGAGAAGGCGCGCGCGGATGCCCTACAGGAGATCAATGACGCGCTCGCTGACCGGCTGCTGGCCCAGAAGATCGATCCGCGCCAGCCCGGCTACGAGGCCGCGCGCGCCGAGCGGATGCGCGCGGTCGGCAAGATCGACCTGGCCGCGCTGGCCAAGCGCACCCGCCACACCGACTAAGGCACACCGACCGGCCGCCGTTCGCTACGCTCGAAGGGTGGATACCCAGTCAATTCAGACCTTTCTCGATGACAGCGATTTTTCCGGCGTGGTGTTGGTGCGTGACGGCGACCGCACCATCTTTGAGGCGGCCCGCGGGTTCGCCACCCCGCGCTGGCAGGTGCCCAACACCCTGGACACCCGGTTTGACACGGCGTCGATCACCAAGCTCTTCACCAGCGTCGCCGTTCTGCAGCAGGTGGATGCCGGCCGGCTCGACCTCGAGGCGTCGATCCACGAGTACGTCGACCTGGGCGGCAGCTCGATCGGCACCGACGTCACCCTGCTGCACCTGCTCACACACACCAGCGGCATCGCCGACGACGTGGACGAGGAAGCCGGCGAGGAGTACGACGCGTTCTGGGCGGCGACTCCCAACTACTCGCTGATCGAGACCAGCGACTTCCTGCCGCTGTTCGCCGACAAGCCGCGTCTGGCGCCGCCCGGGGTGCAGTGCGAAGACAACAACGTCGGCTACATCCTCGCCGGCCTCGCCGTGGAGAAGGTCTCCGGCCTCTCCTACCGCGACTACGTGCGTGAGGAGGTCTTCGCCCGCGCAGGCATGGCCGACTCCGGCTTCTTCGACCGCCGCGACGCCGTGGAACGGGTCGCGGAAGGCTGGGACCGTCGCAAGGACGGCAGCTGGATCTCGAACACCTACAGTTCCCCGGCCATCGGCTCGCCCGACAGCGGCGCGCACAGCACGGCCGGCGACTTGATGAACTTCCTCAACGCGGTGCGCGGGGGCCAACTGCTCTCCAAGGAGTACACCGAGGAATTCTTCACCCCGCAGGTGGACTACGACGACGACGTGAAGTACGGCTTCGGCCTGGAGTTCGACCTCGACGACAACGGCGCCGTGCGTTCGTACTACAAGGACGGCGTCAACGCCGGCGCCAGCGGCATCCTGCGGCACTACCCCAAGAGCGGCCTCGACGTGGTCGTGCTCAGCAACGCCGAAGAGGGCGCCTGGGACCTGGTGGTGGAGATCGACGCCCAGTTGTAGCCGGGCCGAGGTGGTGGATGCGGCGGTGGGTCAGGCCGTGGGCGCGGGCAGGGGGCAGCGCAACTGGGTGCGCTCGCCGCTGCGGTCGATGTCGTGCTCGGTCATCGGCTCCCCGCAGAGCGGGCAGCGGGCCACCGGGCGTTCCTGCACCGGCACCTCGTCATCGTACGGTCCCAGCGGCGGCGGGCCGATGAACGGCAACAGTCGACCGTTCAGCCACGCCGTGAAACCGCCGGCCTCCTTGATGGTCGGTTTGCGCTTCTTGGCTGACGTCATAATGGTTAGTGTACTAACGAAATGGGTTGTGACCCACGAATGCCCGATCCACGAATGCCCGACCCTGGAGTTGCGATGACCGAACCGAACGTTCTCGCGTTGGAGAACCAGGTCTGCTTCGCCCTCACCGTGGCCGCGCGCACCACCGTGGCGTTGTACAAGCCGATCCTGGAGCCGTTGGGCCTTACGCACCCGCAGTATCTGGTGATGCTGGCGCTGTGGGAGAAGAACCCGCGCACGCTTCGCAGCCTGGCCGACGCGCTCCGGTTGGAGCCGGCCACGCTGTCACCGCTGCTCAAGCGGCTGGAGGCGACCGGCCACATCCGCCGGGGCCGCTCGGCGACCGACGAGCGCGCGCTGCAGGTCACGCTGACCGAGCACGGCCACCGGCTGCGACGGATCGCCGAGACCATCCCGGAGCGGGTGGCCCGTTCCCTGGAAATGCCGCCCGAGAGCCTGGTCACGCTGCGGGACAGCCTCAATGAGGTCATCCGCGCCACGACGAGCGCGGCCCGGTAACCCGAACCGGGCGCCGGCGCCCTGGAACTGACGTCGCCGAGGCGCCCCGCCGCGGACGCGTTGCCCTGCTGTGTGGGGGGCAATTCGTCCGGATGAGGGTAGCTCGGGTGCGCGACGGCCCGCTGCGGGCGCCGGAGTCGTACGCTGGCAACATGCAGAAGATCTCGATCGATGCCCTCGCCCGGCAGCAGCTCGCCGCGGCCACCTTGGCCAGCAGCGGCCGGGCAGCCGACACCGTCTATGGCGGACACGAGAAGGTGCTCAGGCAGACCGTGATCGGTCTGACCAAGGGCACCGTCCTGGCCGAACACGACAACCCCGGTGACGCCACGATCTTCGTGGTCACCGGCCGGGTGCGCCTTGTCGTGGGGAAGGACTCCTGGCAGGCGCGCACCGGCGACCTGCTCCTCGTGCCCAACGCCCGGCACAGCCTCGAAGCCGAAGAGGATGCCGCCATCATGCTGACCATCGCGAAACGGCCCTGACGAGCCGACCGCGCGCCGCGGATGCGCCGAGGTGCCCCGGTTCGGACGAGATACCCCGATCCGCGGGGGCACCTTGCCCGGACGGGGGCAGCTCGGTGCGGGAGTGGGCTACTGCGGTGCGGCGGGCCAGCCCAGGGCCAGCTCGGTGGCGGCGGCGCTCGCCGCGGTGACGTCCTCGGCGCTGCCGCCATTCCTTGCCGCGGCCAGCCCCACCAGGAACAGGCTCAGCGGAGCGGCCGGACGGGCCACGTTGTGCGCCACGTCGCGGGCCACGTCGAGCAGCAGCCCGGTGGGAACCAGGTCGGCGTCGAGTCCCAGTCGGGCCGCCAGGGCGGCCAGCCACTCGTCGAGGGCTTCGGGAGGGAGCGGGGTATTGGTGCTCATGGTGTCACTCCTCGGTGGCGGTGGCGGTGGCAGATGTGGGGGCGGATACGGCTGTGGCTGTGGCTGTGGCTGTGGCAGATGCGGATGCGGGGGCGGACGCGGCACCGTGAGCGGAGGCCGCTTCGCCGGACTCGGGCCGGGCGCCGGCTGCCACCGGCTGGGCCACCGGCAGTTGGGCGGCATCGAAGCGGCCGGACTCGGCGTCGATGGTGAGTACCCGGCCGATCAACGGCTCGCCCGTGCCCGTGATCAGGCGGATGGCCTCCGCGGCCAGGAACGCTCCGGCCTGGCCGCGCAGCGCGCCGAGAACGCCGGGGTCGGCGGCGGCGACCGGGGCGGACGCATCCGTGCCGAAGAAGTCGCGCAGCCGGGTGGAGCGCTGGCCGCTTCGCCGCGGCGGGCTCGACCAGAACACCGACAGTTCGGCATTGCCGCGGGCCACGGAGCCCCACACCAGCGGCAGCCCGAGGGTCGCGCAGGTGTCGCCCACCAGGAACGGCTGAGGGGTGAGGTCGCTGCCGTCAAGCACCAGATCGTAGCCGCCGAGGATGCGCGCGGCGGACTCGGCCGTGAGGTCCTCGTCGTGCGCCGTCACAGCGGTGTCGGGGGAGAGGGTCAGGATGGTCGTGGTCGCGAGCACCAGGGCGTCGACATCCAGCGGGCCCACGTCGGCGAGCCCGATCGTGCCTACGCCGGCGGCCGCCAGGGAGCGCACGGCGGGCGCGCTGAGCCCGGTGGTGCCGAGCACCAGCACTCGGGCGGCGGCGAGGCGGCGGTGCCCGACGTCGTCGATCGGGGGCAGCCGCAGCTGAGGCAGGCTGCGCACCTGTGAGAGGCGTGCGGTTTCGGTCGGGCTGAGCGGGCCGGTGGGCTCGACAAGAGGGGGAAGTGCCATGACACCACGGTACGCGGCAATCGTCCCCGGACGGCCCACGCCGCCCCGAACTCCCCTTGCTTCCCGCGCTCCCCGTTTCCCGCGCTTCCCGGTTTCCGCGCTCCCCGGGTTCCGCGCTTCCCGCGCTCCCCGTTTCCCGCGCTTCCCGGTTTCCGCGCTCCCCTCGCCTGACGTGAGTGCAACGCCCGCTCGCGGCACCGCCAGTTCGCGAGAGCGGCCGTGTGGTCGCCTCAGCGGTGCTGACGCAGCCACAGTCCCGCTCTCGCGTGCGACCCGCCCGGGGAGCGGCGCTGAGGCCACCCGTTGAGGCAGATGGAGGTTTAGGCTCGAAGGGAGGTCCCGCTGCGCCCCGGCACACTCGGACCGCACTCCCGAGGAGGGCACCCATGAGCAGAGTCACGGCACGCCGCAAGATCACCCGGCTCACGGTGGGCCACGCGCCCATCCGCCGAGAAGACGTCCTCGCGGTCGAGGAACCGCTCGAGCTGCGGGTCAACGGCCGCTCGCTCGCGGTCACCATGCGCACCCCCGGCCACGACGTCGACCTCGCCGCGGGGTTCCTCGTCTCGGAGGGCATCATCAGCCAGGGCGAGCACCTCGCGACCGCTCGCTATTGCGCCGGCGCTACCGCCGAGGGCGTGAACACCTACAACGTGCTCGACCTGCGCCTGGCCCCGGGCGTGGCCGCGCCCGACCCGAGCACGCAGCGCAACTTCCTCACCACGAGCTCCTGCGGCCTGTGCGGCAAAGAGAGCATCGACGCCGTGCGCACCAAGTCCACCTGGGACGTGCGGGCGGATGCTGTGCGCATCGACGCGGAGATGCTCATCGGATTCCCCGACAAGCTGCGCGAGGCGCAGGCGGTGTTCGAGAAGACCGGTGGACTGCACGCGGCCGCGCTGTTCGATGCCGGCACGGGCGAGATGCTGGTGCTGCGCGAAGACGTGGGCCGGCACAACGCCGTGGACAAGGTGATCGGCTGGGCGGTCAAGGAGAACCTGTTGCCGCTGCGCGGCACCGTGCTGATGGTGACCAGTCGGGCCAGCTTCGAACTGGCACAGAAAGCCCTGATGGCGGGCATCCCGGTGCTCGCCGCGGTATCGGCGCCGTCATCGCTCGCCGCCGAGTTTGCGCACGAGGTGGGCCTCACCCTGGTCGGCTTCCTCCGCGGCGACTCCATGGTCATCTACGCCGGCGAGGAACGCATCACCCAGGGCGAGCTAGCCGCCGTGTAACCGTCCCCGCCCTGACTCGCCCACTTTTGCTAGTCCGCACCCTGCCGGACTAGCCAAATTGGGCGACCCATCCCGCTGTGGCGCAGCTTGGCTCAGGTCGCGCCCTGTCCCAGGCCATGACTCGCCCACTTTTGTGAGTCCGAACACTCCCGCACTAGCCAAAATGGGCGAGTCATCAAAAGGCTGGGGCGGGACCCGGCTCGGCTCAGCTCAGGACGGGCACACCGGCCTCGTGCGGGATGAACCGCACGCTCATGGCCTTGTAGCCGGGGGTGTTCGACTCCCGGGCCACGAGCTCCCGGTGCATCAGCTGGTTCGCCTCGGGGAAGTACGCAGCAGCGCAGCCCCGCGGGGTGGGATACACCACCAGCCGGAACTTGTCGGCCCGGCGCTCCTGCCCGCCGAAAGTGCTGATCACGTCTACAAGGTCGCGGTCCGCGAAACCCAGCTCGGTGACATCATCGGCATGGATCAGGATCACCCGGCGGCCATCCTTGATGCCCCGGTAGCGGTCATCCAGCCCGTAGAAGGTGGTGTTGTACTGGTCGTGGCTGCGCATGGTCTGCAAAATGAGGTGTCCGGGCGGCGGGGTGAGGTACTCCAACGGGCTCACCGTGAACCGGGCCCGGCCGATGTCGGTGGCGAAGCTGCGGGTGTCGCGCGGCGGGTTGGGCAGCACGAAGCCGTTCTTGTCGCGCAACCGCTTGTTGAAGTCCTCGAAGCCGGGCAGCACCCGGGAGACATGGTCGCGGATGACGTCGTAGTCCTCGGCCATCGCCTTCCAGCCCACCGGATGGTCGTCGCCGAGCGTGGCCCGGGCCATCCGTGCCACGATCACCGGCTCGGCCAGCAGGTGCTCCGACACCGGGGCGAGCCGGCCCTGGGTGGAGTGCACCATCGACATCGAGTCCTCCACCGAGAGCACCTGCCGGCCCGACGGATGCTTGTCATCGGTGTCGGTGCGGCCGAGCGTGGGCAGGATCAGCGAGGTGACCCCGTGCATCACATGCGACCGGTTGGGCTTGGTGGAAATGTGCACCGTCAGGCCCACCCGCTGCATCGCGGCCTCGAGGGCGTCGGTGTCGCTGCAGGCGAGGGCGAAGTTGCCGCCCATCGACACGAACACGTCCACGGCGTCGTTCTCGAACGCCTCGACGGTGTTGACCGAGTCGAGGCCGTGCTCGCGCGGCGACACGATGCCGAACTCGGCGTCGAGCGCGGCGAGCATGGCCTCCTTGGGCTTCTCCCACACGCCCATGGTGCGGTCACCTTGCACGTTGGAGTGCCCGCGCACCGGGCAGGCGCCGGCACCCGGCTTGCCGAAGTTGCCCTGCAGCAGGAGCAGGTTGATGATCTCCTTGAGCGTGTTCACCGAGTGCGGCTGCTGGGTGAGGCCCAGCGCCCAGCAGATGATGGTGGCCTTCGACGCGGCCATCATCTTCGCGACGACGCCGATCTCCAGGCGCGACAGCCCGGTGGCCTTCTCGGTTTCGACCCAGTCGATCTCGGAGCGTGCGGTGCGGTAGGCCTCGATGCCGTCGGTGTTGGCGTCGATGAACTCCCGGTCCACCACGGAGCCGGGCACCCGGGCCTCTTCCTCGAGCAGCAGGTGGCCCAGCGCCTGGAACAGGGCCAGGTCGCCGCCCACCTTGATCTGCAGGAACTCGTCGGCCAGTGGAACGCCGCCGCCGAGCAGCCCGGTGGGGGTCTGCGGGTCCTTGAAGTTGAACAACCCGGCCTCCGGCAGCGGGTTCACGGCGACGACCTTGCCGCCGTTGGCCTTGCACTCGGCCAGGGCGGAGAGCATCCGCGGGTGGTTGGTGCCCGGGTTCTGGCCCACCACCAGGATCAGTTCGGCTACGTGGATGTCGTCGAGCGACACGGTGCCCTTGCCGATGCCGATCGTGGGGTTCAACGCCGACCCGGAGGATTCGTGGCACATGTTCGAGCAGTCGGGCAGGTTGTTGGTGCCGATCGAGCGGGCGAACAGTTGGTACAGGAACGCGGTCTCGTTGGCGGTGCGGCCCGAGGTGTAGAACACGGTGCGCTCGGGGGTGGTGGCGCGGATCTTCTCGCCGATCAGCGTGAATGCGTCTTCCCAGGCGATGGGGGAGTAGTGGGTGTCGCCGGGGCGTACCACCACGGGCTGCGCGATGCGGCCCTGGTTGCCCAGCCAGTATTCGGTCTTGCCGGCCAGGTCGGCGAGCGAGTGCTCGGCCCAGAACGCGGCATCCACGGTGCGGAGAGTGTTCTCCTCGGCCACGGCCTTCGCGCCGTTCTCGCAGAACTCCGCGGTCTTGCGGTGCCCGGTGGACTCCGGCCAGGCGCAGCCGGGGCAGTCGGTGCCGTTTCGCTGGTTGAGCCGCAAGAGGGCCCGCGTGGTGCGGCTCACGCCGGCCTGGGCGATGCCGCGGTCCAGCGCCACGACCACCGCCTCGAGGCCGGCGGCGGCCTTCTTCGGGGTGCCGATAACGAGGTCGTCTTCGTTGATGTCCTTGACCGGTGCGCGACGTGTCATGGGTCCATCCTGCTCCTGTCGGAGCCGGATGCTGACCTGCACCCGCGCGCGTTTTCGGGTTTTACCGGGTGAAACGGATGCCTACGCGGCCAACCCGTGCGACCGGCGACCGTCCGCTCCCACGTTGCCGGCGGCCACATCGGTGCCGTCGGGAACCCGGGTGTCCCGGTCCAGGCGGACACCGGCGGCGATGCGCACGTTGCGGCCGATGCGCACATGGCTACCTAGGTGGGCGCCGCCGGCGACGAGGCTGCCCTCGCCGATGTGCACATTTTGGCCGATGAACACCTTGTCGCCGACGACAACGTCGTGGTCGATCCAACTGCCGGGTCCGACCCACGATTCCCGACCCACCCGCGCACCGGATTCGATGTACGCGGACTCGGAAATGAACGCGCTCGGTTGCACGCTCGATTTGCCGGACACCCAGCCGTTGCCGTTGGGGTGCCTGCGGTACTTCTCGATGACTCCGGTGTCGACTTCGACGTCAATGTTTTTGCGCACTGGTTCTCCTCCCGTGGCGCTCGCTGTGTGCGTCACTCGGCTGCGGCACGCACGATATGCGGCTGAGGCCGTACCCCAGCAGAACAGACCGTGCGTCAACACGGGGAGAAACACCGGGTTCTCGCAGCACATTCCGTGCGGGCGCCCAGTCCCAGCGAACTGCCGGGTTCGTCCCGCCGGGTCGGCGCGCATCGGGGGCTGCGCCGATCGTGCCACGGCCTGATGCTGCCCGTATCGACGGAAGGAGGCGGGCATGTCGCTGGACGCAGGCACCGTGACCGCCGAGCAGCGCACCGAGCTACTCAACTACGAGGTCGCCCAGTTCGCGGCCGAGGGCTGGACGGTCAGCAGCGTGGCCGGCAGCCAGGCCGCGCTGCAGCGCACCAAACGGATCCGGTTCTGGCTGAACGTGTTTCTGACCTTCGTCACCCGGGGGCTGTGGCTGTTCGTCGTCGCTCTGAGCATCCTCACCCGCAAGGTCGAGTCGCCGATCCTCACCGTGGATCACTACGGCAGGGTCAAACGACGCTTTCCCCGCCCCTGGCGGCCGTGGGCCAGGGACACCTGGTCACACTGAATGACCCTGAAAGTGGGCCCCGTCGGGCTCGAACCGACGGCCCAAGGATGAGAAATGGATGGTTCTCGGGCTCTCGCTCGTAGGTCATTTTCGGCCGGGGCTGGCCGGTGGCGGCCACGCCGGACGGGACGTAGGTCGTCCCTCAGACAGCACCGGTGGGCGTGCCAGACTGTTTGGTGCGGATGTCCCGCGCCGTCATCCCGGTCGCCCGCCGCAGGGCCTTGCTCAGAGTCGATGGGTCAAGCATCCCCACCGCCCTCGCGACGTGGGCTATCGGGAGGTCCGTCGTGCCCAGGAGCGAGGTGGCCAGGGCAAGTCGCTTCTCGCGGAATACCGCCGCGGGAGTCGACCCGAACTCCTCGAAACATTCATGGACCGCACGAGAGGAGACCCCGTGCGCCCGCGCGAGACTCGACACGGAGAGCGCTGGATCGTGCAGCCGCAGTTCGATATCGCTGCACAGTGCGGCGAACAGGTACGTGTGATCGAGGCGGCGCCGGCGACGGGGGTGGTTCCGCGTCATTATCGCCGCGAGCAGTCCCGTCGTGATTCGACCCATCTGCTGCGCGTCATCGATCAACGGGAGCGCTCGCAGGTACGACCGAGAGAGATTGCGTAGTGCGCGGTATTCGCAGTCGGTGCGTGCATCAAACGCTTCCGGATACGCCAGGGCCATCTGAGAGTCGGGGAATCCGAACAGAGCCAGAGGCGCGTGGAAGACCAAGACTTCGCTTCGACCGTCGCTTCGGAGATCGAAGGGACGGTCGGAGAAGTAGATCGCCCCCTGGCCGGGCCCGAGCCGAGCGGTGGTGCCACGCTGCGCCACGATGCTCGTCCCCCTCAACTGCATGGTGAGGAGCACGACCCCTCGGCTGGAGTGGGCGATGAGCCGAGGCGTGCGGCGCAGGCTGACGGGTTCCGAGCGCACCAGGGTGATTGCGGCCACCCCGGCAGACTTCTGCTCGACGCTGCCTCGCAGGGCCGGAGTGTCAACGCTCGTGATCGCCAGAGGCACGAAAGAGCCAGAGACTGCCGCCTCGAAAGCGGCCGCGTTCGATACCTCGATTCGGGCCATGGTCGAGACTCTCACGGATATTGTTTCCGGGAGGTAACGAGATCATTACGCAGGCGTTTCGTTGCTAGCTCGGCGCAGATCTTGCCGGGTATCGGTCGGGATTACGCGTCCTGCGGCGTTGGGCACGCTCGTAACCTGATGCTCGGACAGCGCAGAGGCGACGTCCGCACACTCGAAAGCCAGGGAGACCAGCGATGCCAGATTCAACCCGTATTGCCACCGTTCAAGCGGAGCCGGTGTGGTTCGACCTCGCGGCGACCACTGACAAGACGCTCGACCTCATCGCCGACGCCGCTCGTGGCGGCGCTCAGCTCGTCGCCTTCCCGGAGACATGGCTCCCGGGGTACCCGCTCTTCCTCTGGAGCCACACGCCCGCGGACCAGGTCTCGTTCGTTGCCGGCTACCACCTGAACTCCGTCGATGTGAACGGGGCAGAGATCCAGCGGATCCGTCAGAGTGCTCGCGCCAACCAGATCTGGGTGGTGCTCGGTATCAGCGAGCGGTTGCACGGCACCCTATACATCTCTCAGCTCATCATTGACGACGAGGGCGTCGTGCGCCTGCACCGGCGCAAGCTCAAGCCGACTCACGTAGAGCGCTCCCTGTTCGGTGAGGGCGACGGCTCGGGACTTCAGGTTGTCGAGACGCCGTTCGGACGCGTTGGCGGCCTCAACTGCTGGGAGCACCTACAACCGCTTGTGAAGTTCGCGATGTACGCCCAGAACGAGCAGATCCACGTGGCCTCATGGCCGTGCTTCAGCATCCCGGCCCATCACTACACGTTGACATCCGACGCCTCCTTGGCCGCGAGTCAGACCTACGCGATGGAGGGGGGCTGCTTCGTCCTGGTCGCGAACCAGGTCATGACGGCGGTCGGCGCCCAGCGGCTGGGCGTGCCGGTCGAGATCCTCGCCGCCGGCGCCGGAGCGGGGGTCGCTCGCGTCTATGGACCCGACGGGTCGCCTCTCACCGAACTGCTCGACGCCGACCAGGAAGGTCTCGTCTTCGCCGATCTCAACCTTGCCGCCGTCGCGGCTGCCAAAGCCTACGCCGACCCTGTCGGACACTACGCGCGTCCCGACGTGTTCCGACTCACGGTGGATCGGTCCGCCCGTGTTCCCGCGCATCTGACCGATGCCGAGCCTACGGCGGGATCCGCGGCCGCCTCAGCGGCGTTCACTGACCTCCCGCTGGCCTCGACCAGCTGAGGCCCGGCGATGTGGTGTCGAAGTCCTCCCGCGCGACAAGGATGTGAAGAGTGGGCCCCGTCGGGCTCGAACCGACGACCCAAGGATTAAAAGTCCTTTGCTCTACCAACTGAGCTAGAGGCCCGCGGTTAATAACTTAGCGTGGATTCGCGGACGGTTTTTTTGACTAGCGTGGATGCATCCGCCAGAGACGCCGGCACGCCAACACCCACACATCCGGCGGCGTACCCGACTACGCTGCCGCAAAGCCCAGGAGGAGAGCGATGGTCAACGATTTTCACAAACCCACCCAGTTCTCGGGTGCGAAGTTCGAGTCGATGATGGGCGGCGAAGATCCCGCTCAGATCAGCCGGATCGCGCACGAGACCGCGCAGGCGCTGATCAACCGGGTGCGGGAGAGCCCGGACCCCGCCGTTGTGGAGCGTCTGGTGGCGTACACCGACGAGCACGGCATCGACGCCGTGGCGGAGTTGTGGTCCCGCGCCACGCCGCGCAGCCTGCCCGGAGCGCTGTGGCGCATCTACCTGGTGCGGTTGCTGATCCGGCAGGATGCCGACGGCACGGCCTACCTCTACCAGCGGGGCATCGATGTCGCGGTCACCATCGATCCTCTCGTCGCGGGCGCCGCGGTGCCGACCGGGCCGGCCGAGATCATCCTGCTCGCCGACGAGATCCTCCGCGGCGTGTTCACCGGCGACTTCGGCATCGCCCTGGACCGGGCGGCCGCATTCTGCCGGGTGATCGGCGCCGGCTGCGCGAGCGTGGCCGACGATTTCGACAGCACCGAACCCGGTCGCTCCAGCGAGCTGACCACCCGCGCGCTGCGATTCTCCACCACCGCGTCGGAATTCGGCTCCTGCGCCCGGCTGTGGCGCAGCGACTCCCTGGAATAGGCGATGGGCGGCATCCGGGAATGAACTCTCAGCCGATGTCGTTTACACTGGATGCTGGCCGGACCGCAGTAACCCCGGGCTCCAATATTCGCCGTCTAGAACGGCCTCGCGCCGAGAGGCGTTCTGCGGTCCGGCCTTCACTCTGCTCTCTGGATGGCGGCGCAGGTTCGTCACAGGGTCACAACAATTTTCGCTCCAGACCAATCCAGCGGGGACTCGGTACCGAACCCTCATCATGGAAGGGGACTGGACCTGACATGCTGGATCTCATGACTGCTGAATTCGACCTCGACGCCTCGTCGACAGCGCCTTCGAAAGAAGAGCTGCTCGCCCGGGTGGCCGATGGCGACCAAACGGCTTTCGGAGAGCTATACGACCAGATCGCTCCGCGGGTGCTTGGCTTGGTCAAGCGCGTGCTGATCGATCACGCGCAGTCCGAAGAAGTGACCCAGGAGATTTTTCTGGAGATCTGGCAGACGGCTTCGCGGTATGAGTCACAGCGTGGCGGGGCTTCGACCTGGATCATGACCATGGCGCACCGACGTGCGATCGACCGGATTCGGTCGTCGCAGGCCGGACGCGACCGGGACACCAAGATCGGCATCCGCGACCTCGCGGTGCCGTATGACCACGTCGCCGAAACCGTCGAGGTGAAAATCGAGCATGAAAGGGTGGAGAAGGCGATGTCCAGACTGACCGAACTGCAACGGCAGGCCGTAAGCCTGTCGTACTTCAGCGGTTACAGTCACCGTGAAGTCGCCGACTACCTCCACATTCCGCTCGGCACCGTCAAGACCCGGCTACGCGACGGGTTAATCCGTCTGCGAGATGAACTGGGGGTGGCGTCTTGAACGACACCGGCAAGCCCAACAACAACGTGACCGGCAACGGTTCCGCCGAGAACCCGGCCGACCTGGCCGGCGCCTACGCGCTGAACGCGCTCACCGCCGAGGAAGCCGCCGAATACGAGCGCTACATGGCCCGGTCAGAGCAGGCGCGCATCGAAGCGGCCGAACTCAGCGACACGGCCGTGGCCCTGGGCCTGGCGGTCGCCCCCGTTGAACCCTCCAGCGCTCTCAGGGCCAGCCTGATGGCTCAGATCGCCAGCACCCCGCAGCTCGCACCGAGCGCCGCGCCGGCCGTGCCGGTCGAGGCCGTGCCGGTCGACCCCGCCGATCCCGCCGTCCCGATGGATGCGCCGCCCGCGGCCATCCCGATCGGCTCCGGACGCCGCTCCGCGGCCACCCCGGCCTCCGAGACCACCCCGGTGACTTCGGCCGGATCCGGTTCGGCCGCCGAGCGGGCCCAACGACGCTGGTTCCAACGCCCGACCGGGTACCTCGTCGCGGCGGCGGCCGCGGTCGCCCTCTTTGTGACCGGCACCTTCGCCGGCCAGGCGATCTACGGTGATCCCAGTCGGGAGTTCGTCCAGGAGCAGGCCGCCGGCCTCGCCGAGATCAACGCGGCCGCCGACACCCAGCGCGCGTCGACCCAGACCGCCGACGGCCAGGACGCCACCCTCGTCTGGTCGGGTGACCTCGGCCTGTCCGCGATCATCGTCGACGATCTGCCCGCCCTCGGCGATGACAAGGATTACCAGCTCTGGTACATCGGCGCGGCCGGACCGGTCTCGGCCGGCACGTTCGACTCCGATGGCTCCGGTACCGCTTGGCGGGTGCTCGACGGCACCATGACCGCCGGCGACACCGTGGGCGTCACCGTGGAACCCAAGGGCGGCTCCGAACAGCCCACCACCGACCCGATCGTGGCCATCCAGAGCTGACCCACTCGCCGCGAGAAGGCATTTGGGGCCGGTGTTGCCTGACCAGACTGGCCTCAACTGTCTTCTCGCTCGCCGCCGTGGCGCCGAGAGGGCATTTGGCGTCAGTGTTGGTGCTTCGGACTGCCCTCAACTGTCTTCTCGCTCGTCGCACGGCGAGCGGGACGGGTTCCGCGGGCCGACGACGACGGGTGGGTAGGCTCAGTGCATGACCCTGCCCTTCACCTTGCTCATCGACCCGGAGCCCGCCGACTCCACCCGCACGGATTTCGTGGAGACCTTCCACGAGATCGATTCCGGCGCCCCGGCGTTGCGGGTGGCAGAGTTGAGCACCCAGCGCGGTGATGGCATCTTCGAGACCCTCAGTGTGGTCAACGGGCATCCTCAGGAGATCGAACCGCACATCAACCGGCTGATCAACTCGGCGCAGATCTGCGACCTGCCGGTGCCCAACCCCGCCCAGTGGCGGGCCGCGATCGCTTACGCGGTCGAGAGGATCCCCGGCGAGGGCGAGCTGGCGCTCAAGTTCGTGCTCAGCCGCGGCGTCGAGCACGGGCCGGCGCCCACCGCCTGGCTGCATGCCACGCGCGCGGCGGACTTCCGTGCGGTACGCGAGAACGGCATCAGGGTGATCACCCTCGACCGGGGCTACCCGCGCGGCGTCGCCGAGCAGGCGCCCTGGCTGCTGATGGGCGCCAAGACCCTCAGCTACGCGATCAACATGGCGGCCCTGCGCGAGGCCAAGCGCCGCGGTGCCGACGACACCATCTTCCTCACCCACGACGGTTTCGTCATGGAGGGCCCCACCTCGAGCGTGATCCTCCGCATCGACGACCGTTACATCACCCCGGCGCCGAGCGGCGCCATCCTGCACGGCACCACTCAGCAGAGCGTGTTCGAGTACCTCACCGTGCACGGCGAGAGCGTCGAGTACCGTGACGTCACCATCGACGAGCTGCGGGCGGCGGATGCGGCGTGGCTGGTCTCCAGCGTGCGCCTCGCGGTCGCCGTGACCGCCCTGGACGGCGAGGAGTTCCCGCACGACGACGAGCTCACCCGCACCCTGAACGCGTCCCTGCTGGCCCGCACCGGGTCCTAGCGGCGGTAGTCCCTTCCGCTTTCGCGACATGACGCTTCCGCGAGAGCGGGGGTGTGGTTGCTTCGGGGCGCTGTGGTGACCGTTTGGCCGCTTTCGCGACCTGACGAGTATGGCGGGGACCGCGGGGGACCGCAGGGGCTGCGGACACGACCAAGACGCACAACCGCCCGGGCGACCGTGGGGTCGACCGGGCGGCGGAGACGCGGGGGCGGGTTCAGCCGAACCGGCCGGAGACGTAGTCCTCGGTGGCCTGCACGGTGGGGTTGGAGAAGATCGTGGTGGTGTCGTTGTACTCGATGAGCTTGCCCGGCTTGCCGGTGCCCGCGATGTTGAAGAACGCGGTGCGGTCGGAGACCCGGGAGGCCTGCTGCATGTTGTGCGTGACGATGACGATCGTGTAGTCGGTCTTCATCTCCTCGATGAGGTCCTCGATGGCGAGCGTGGAGATCGGGTCGAGGGCCGAGCAGGGCTCGTCCATCAGGATCACGTCGGGCTGCACGGCGATGGCGCGGGCAATGCAGAGACGCTGCTGCTGGCCGCCGGAGAGGCTCGAGCCGGGCTTGTCCAGGCGGTCCTTCACCTCGTTCCAGAGGTTGGCGCCGCTGAGCGACTTCTCGATCAGGGCGTCGGCGTCGCTCTTGGCCATCCGGCGGTTGTTCAACTTCACGCCGGCGAGAACATTGTCGCCGATCGACATGGTGGGGAACGGGTTGGGCCGCTGGAACACCATGCCCACCTGTCGGCGCACGAGCACCGGGTCGACGCCGGGGCCGTAAAGGTTGTTGCCGTCGATGAGCACTTCACCGTCGACGTGGGCGCCGGGGATGACCTCGTGCATCCGGTTGAGGGTGCGCAGGAACGTGGACTTGCCACAACCGGAGGGGCCGATCAGCGCGGTCACCGTGCGCGGTTCAATGGTCAGCGACACGCCCTCGACGGCCAGGAACTTGCTGTAGTAGACGTCGAGGTCGTTCACTTCAATGCGCTTGGACATGTGTTCCTTCGAATCTGAGAAGCAGGGTAAGCAGGGTAAGCAGAAGACTCTGCGGCGGCAGCGTCAGCGGCCGAGTTTGGGGGAGAAGGCGCGGGCGACGAGCCGGGCAACGAGGTTCAGCAGCATCACGATCACGATCAGGGTGAGCGCTCCGGCCCAGGCCCGGTCGATGTATGCCTGCGAGTCGGCGCCCTGGCTGGCGTACTGGGTGTACACGAACACCGGCAGGGTCATCATCCGCTCGCTGAACAGGTCGTAGTTCATGCTGGCGGTGAAGCCGGCGACGATCAGCAGCGGCGCGGTCTCGCCGATCACTCGGGAGATCGAGATCATCACACCCGTGACGATGCCGGCCAGTGAGGTCGGCAGCACCACCTTGACGATGGTCAGCCACTTGGGCACGCCGAGCGCGTAGGCGGCCTCGCGCAGCTCGTTGGGCACCAGCTTGAGCATCTCCTCGCTCGAGCGCACCACCACCGGGATCATCAGCACCGACAACGCCACCGAACCGCCGAAACCGAAGCGGATGCCCGGGTCGTTGAACAGAAGCGAGAACAGTGCGTAGGCGAACAGGCCGGCCACGATCGAGGGGATGCCGGTCATCACGTCGACGAAGAAGGTGATGCCGCGGGCCAGTCGGCCGCGGCCGTACTCGGTGAGGTAGATGGCGGTGAGCAGGCCGATCGGCACCGAGATGAGGGTGGCCAGCCCGGTGACGAACAGGGTACCGATGATGGCGTGCAGGGCCCCGCCGCCGGCGCCGACGACGTTGCGCTGGGACTCGGTGAAGAAGGTGGGGGTGAGGAACGAGGGCAGGCCGTTGAGGATGGTCGTACCGATCAGGGAGATCAGCGGGATCAGTGCCACCACGAACGCGATGGTGACCAGGGCGGTGACCAGGCGGTCCCTGGCCCGGCGGGCGCCCTCGACGAAGTAGGAGAACAGGAACAGGGCGATGCAGTACAGCACGGTGCCGAAGAACAGCGTGCCCGCCCAGTTGAAGGTCTCCGAGGCCCCGGAGAGGAAGATCACCAGGAAAATAGCACCCACGACGATCCAGCTGGCGGCGAGCACCATCAGCGGGGAGTTCCTGGGCAGCTTGCCGGCGGTGAGGGAGTTGGTGACGGGAGACGAGATTGTCGTGGTGCTCATCAATTCGCTCCTGAGAAGGCCTTGCGGCGGTTGATGATCACGCGCGCGATCATGTTCACGATCAGCGTGATGACGAAGAGCATGAGGCCGGTGGCCAGCAGGATGTTGACCCCGACGCCGTTCGCCTCAGGGAAGTTGAGCGCGATGTTGGCCGCGATGGTGTTGGAGTTCTGCGAGGTGAGCAGTTGGAAGATCACCTCGGGGTTGGGAGAGAGCACCATGGCCACGGCCATGGTCTCGCCAAGCGCGCGGCCGAGGCCGAGCATGGCGGCGGAGATGATTCCGGCGCGGCCGAACGGCAGCACGGCCATGGTGATCATTTCCCAGCGGGTGGCGCCGAGGGCCAGTGAGGCTTCCTCGTAGAGCACCGGGGTCTGCAGGAAGATCTCCCGGCAGATGGCGGTGATGATCGGTAGCACCATCACGGCGAGCACGATGGCCACGGTGAGGATGGTGCGACCGGTACCGGAGACGGGGCCGGCGAACAGCGGGATCCAGCTGAACCACTCGACGAGGTTGGCGTAGAACGGCTGCACCATCGGGGCCAGCACGCCGATGCCCCAGAGGCCGAAGACCACGGAGGGAACTGCCGCGAGCAGGTCGATGAGGTAGCCCAGACCCTGCGCGAGTTTGCGCGGGGCGTAGTGCGAGATGAAAAGGGCCACGGCGATGGCGACGGGCACGGCCATCAGGAGGGCCAGGAAGGCCGACCAGACGGTGCCGAAGGCCAGCGGGGCCACATAGGACCAGAAGTTGGTGAACTCGCCCTTGAAAGCGTCAGGCGGTGCCACGAAGGCGGGGATGCTCTGTATGAACAGGAACAGGGCCACGGCGGCCAGCACGGCCAGGATCAGGCTGCCTGCCACCACCGTCGCGGTGGAGAAGATGCGGTCGCCCGGTCGTTCCTTGGCCTTGATCGCAATACGGTCTGCGGTCGTCATTCCGTGCGTCTCCCTGGAGGGGGTTGATGTTCCGGTAAAGGTGGATCGTGAGCCGGACCCCAATCCTCAGTGTGCCCGGCCGGGCGACCGCGTGCAACGCGGTCGCCCGGCCGGGCGGTGTTACTGAAGCGTGAAGCTCAGCGGGTGTTGAGTTACTTGACGGTCTCGAGGACGGCGGCAACCTTGGACTGCAGGTCCGCTGACAGCGGTGCGGCGCCGGCGGATGATGCAGCCTCGGCCTGGCCCTCTTCGCTGGCCATGTAGCTGACGTACTCCTTGACGAGGGCGCCCTGTTCGGCATCCGCGTACTCGGTGCAGACCAGTGCGTAGCTCACCAGGACGAGCGGGTATTCCTCGGGGTTGGTGGTGAGGCGGTCGAGCTTGATGGCCAGGTCGTTGTCGGCGCGGCCTTCGACGAGCGGCGAACCGTCGACGACTGCTGCGGCGGCCTCGGCCGTGTACTCGACGAACTCGTCGCCGACCTTGATCTTGGCGACACCGAGGTCACCGGCGCGGGACGCGTCGGCGTAGCCGATGGTGCCGGTGCCGTTGGTCACGGCGTCGACGACACCGGAGGTGCCCTGGGCGCCCTCACCGGTGGCGTACGGGAACGGGTCGGCCGGCTTCTCGGTCCACACGTCGGGTGCGGCCTGGAAGAGGTAGTCGGCGAAGTTCTTGGTGGTACCCGAGTCGTCCGAACGGTGCACGGCGGTGATCGCGGTGGCCGGCAGCTCGGCGTCGGCGTTCAGCGCGACGATGGCCGGGTCGTTCCAGGTGGTGATGGCGCCGGTGAAGATCTTGGCGAGCGTGTCGGCATCCATGTTGAGGTCGGTGACGCCCTCAACGTTGAAGATGACGGCGATCGGGGAGATGTAGACCGGCAGGTCGACGGCGAGGGTGTCGGGGGCGCAGGCGGCGAACTCGCCGGCCAGCTCCTCGTCGCTCAGGTAGGAGTCCGAACCGGCGAAGCTGGTGCCGCCGGCGATGAAGGTCTCGCGGCCGGCGCCGGAGCCCGACGGGTCGTAGTTGACGGTGACGTCCGGGTTGGCCGTCTGGAAAGCGGAGATCCACGTTTCCTGGGCCGAGCCCTGCGAGGAGGCGCCCGCGGCGTTGAGCGTGCCGGTGAGGGTGCTCTCGGCGGAGTCGTCCGTTGCCGTGCTGCCGGCTTCGTTCGAGGCGCAGGAGGAAAGCACGAGTGCTGCGGCAATAGCAATGACCGCGGGGCGGCCATAACGCATGAAATTCACAAGGATCCTTTTCAGGTCGAATACAGGGAATGCGATCACAGGAGAATCCTGCGAACTTCGGGCCGGTGCTGGCCCTCCGTGAACGCTAATCCGTGTGGTTAACGACACTCCCTCTGCTTGGTGAACGGGAGGTAAACGACATCCGTCCAGTCGGCCTCGGCGCGGGCGTGGCGTTCGTGGCGGTCGGGTGGTGAGCCTGCGATAGACGCGGGGTAGGTGAGCATGACTCCTGCAGAATTCCGCAGCCGCGGGTCCCCGCCCGCGCGTTTCCGGCATCCGCTGCCGGGGTTCTGCAGATTTGCAGGAATTGTGCCACCAGCCGGCGCCGGGAGGGACGGGTGTGAGCGGGTGGTTCGGCCCGGAGGCCCGCAGCGGCGGCGGGGTACACGACAGCGCCCGCAGCCCGGGTCGGGCCTGCGGGCACCGGTCGTGTCTAGAGGCGCGGCGGGTGGGTCTCGATGGCGAGGATGCCCGCGCTCGGGTTGTCACTGGAGAGATGCACAACCGTGAACCCGCTGGGCGCGAGCGTGGCGGCGTTGGAGAGCTGCTGGGTCATCGGCGAACCGGTGGCCAGGGCGATCTCCCGCAGGATGTCGGGCAGTACCGGTCCGTGGCTGCACAGCACGGCGGTCTTGCGGGCGCGGACGCGTTTGCCCACGTTGTGGCGCACATCGGCGGTGCCCTGCTCCCAGGCGTCCTGGCTGATCAGGTCGGTGCGCTTGAACGGCACCCCGGTCGCCGCGGACAGCGGCGCCACGGTGGTCACGCAGCGGGTGGCGGTGCTGGTGAAGATGCGCTGGGGGTGCCAGGCGCTGACCGTGGGGACCAGGGCGGCGGCCTGGGTGACACCACGGTCGCTGAGCGGGCGGGTGGCGTCGGGGCCGGACCAGTCGTGCGGGGCGGTGGCCTTGGCGTGGCGCAATGCGATGATCGCGAAGGTGCTCGTGATGCCCTGCGCGACGAGACGGGCGAACCCGTCGATGATCTCCACGTCCGGGGCGTAGCTGAGGTAGGTCCTGGCCTTCTTGATGGTCACCCATTCCAGGGCGGCGACCTCGCCGTTGGGCACGAACGTAGAGCGCAGGATGTGCTCGGGCAGCACCTCGGCGGCCCAGTAGTGCACGATCTTGGCCTTGCCGCCAGGCATCGGGTACTCGGACACGCCCAGCGGCACACCGAGCGCGATGGCCAGCCCGGTTTCCTCTTCGATCTCGCGCACCGCGGTGGCCGGCAGCGTCTCGCCCGGGTCGACCTTGCCCTTGGGGATGGTGATGTCGCCGTGCACGGTGCGGTGGATCAGCAGCACGTGCATCCGGCCGTCGATGAGGCGCCAGCAGACGGCTCCGGCCGCGTAGACGGCCCCCGGGTCGCTCATCGGCGGCTCACCGGTCGTTTGCGCTGGCCGATTTGCTGCATCAACCGGTTCTGCATGTCGTCCAGCGGCAAGCCGCGCGCATCCTGGTGGTGGCGGGTCCATTCACCGTTCTCGTCGAGCCACCACGACGAGGTGCGCTCATCCATCGCCCGGGTGAAGAGGGCGTCGACCTCGGTGAGGTGGCGCGGGTCGACCAGGCGCACCAGCGCCTCCACCCGGCGGTCGAGGTTGCGGTGCATCATGTCGGCGCTGCCGATGAACACCTGCGTTTCGCCGAGGGTGTGGAAGCTGAAGATCCGCGAGTGCTCGAGGTAGCGGCCCAGGATCGAGCGCACCCGGATGTTCTCGCTCATGCCGGGCACGCCGGGCTTGAGGCTGCAGATCCCGCGCACCCACACGTCCACGGGCACGCCGGCCTGGCTGGCCCGGTAGAGCGCGTCGATGATGTCTTCGTCCACCATCGAGTTGACCTTGATGCGGATGCCGGCGGGCTTGCCGGCCAGTGCGTTGACGGTTTCGTCGTCGATGCGCTTGAGCAAGGCCTTGCGCAGGTGCAGCGGGGCCACCAGCAGTCGCTTGAACTTCTTCTCGATGGCGTAGCCGGAGAGTTCATTGAACAGCCGGGTCAGGTCCTTGCCGACCTGGTCATCCGCGGTGAGCAGCCCCATGTCTTCGTAGATGCGGCTGGTCTTGGGGTTGTAATTGCCGGTGCCGATGTGGCTGTAGTGCCGCAGCACGCCCTTCTCGTAACGCACCACGAGCGCGAGCTTGCAGTGCGTTTTCAGGCCGACCAGGCCGTAGACCACGTGCACGCCGGCTTTCTCGAGCTTGCGCGCCCAGGAGATGTTGGCCTGCTCGTCGAACCGGGCCTTGATCTCCACCAGGGCGAGAACCTGCTTGCCCGATTCCGCGGCGGAGATCAGCGCCTCCACGATGGGGCTGTCGCCGGAGGTGCGGTACAAGGTCTGCTTGATGGCCAGCACGTTCGGGTCCGCTGCGGCCTGCTCGAGGAACGCCTGCACGCTGGTCGCGAAGGATTCGTACGGGTGGTGCAGCAGGATGTCGCCGCGGCTGATGGCGCGAAAGATGTCGGGTTCGTCGTTGGGTTCGCCGGTGAGCAACTGCGCGGCCGTGGTGGGTACGTGCTTGACGTAGTGCAGGTCGGGCCGGTCGATGCGGAGGTCGAACAGGCCGCCGAGGTCCAGCGGCGCGGGCAGACGGTAGACCTCCTGGTCGGTGACGTCCAGCTCGCGCACGAGCAGGCCCAGGGTCACCTCGTCCATGTCCTCGGTGACCTCGAGGCGGATGGGCGGGCCGAACCGGCGCCGCAGCAGTTCCTTCTCGAGGGCCTTGATCAGGTTCTCGGTGTCGTCCTCTTCGATGACGACGTCTTCGTTGCGGGTGACCCGGAACACGTGGTGCTCGAGGATGTCCATACCGGGGAACAGGTCGCCAAGGTGGTTGGCGATGAGGTCTTCGAGGGTGATGAAGCGCACCTTGTCGACGGACTCGGTGCGGTCCACCCTGACGAAGCGCGGCAGCATCGAGGGCACCTTGAGCCGGGCGAATTCCTGCTTGCCGGTCTTGGAGCTGTGCAGCCGCACGGCGAGGTTCAGCGACAGGCCGGAGATGTAGGGGAACGGGTGCGCCGGGTCCACGGCGAGCGGCATCAGCACCGGGAAGATCTGGTTGGAGAAGTACCCGCGCAGCGACCGGCGGTCCACGTCGCTCAGGCTGGCCCAGGTGACGATGTCCACGCCGTGCTCGGCCAGGGCCGGCCGCACCAGCTCCTGGAACGCGTGCGCGTGCCGGTCCTGAAGTACGTGCGCGGCGGCGGCGATGTCGGAAAGTACATCCTGCGGGGCGCGGCCCACGTTGGTCGGCACGGCCAGTCCGGTGAGGATGCGGCGCTTGAGGCCGGCGACCCGCACCATGAAGAACTCGTCGAGGTTGTTGGCGAAGATGGCCAGGAAGTTCGCCCGTTCGAGCACCGGCAGGGCCGGGTCCTCGGCGAGTTCGAGTACCCGCTGGTTGAACGCCAGCCAGCTCAGCTCGCGGTCGAGGTAGCGCTCGCTCGGTAGGGCCGGATCGTTTTTGCCGATCTGGGGGTCAAAATCGTCGTCAAGTTCGCTTTCGAGACCTGACGTGCCTGGAATGTTGTCGCCGTCCATCTGTCCATCTTGACACCCGGCGCCGAGCGGGCGCGACGCCCACGGTGAACGGAACGTTAACGAGGCCAGCGGTGATACTGCACATCCACCGTGCGATCCTCGAATCCGAGGCTGCGGTACAACCGCACCGGAGTGGTGCTCTCGGCCTCGACGTAGAGCTCAACGGTCGTGCAGCCGCGCTCGCGGAGGCGGGCCAGGCCGGCCAGCATCAGGGCGCGGCCGAGGCCGAGGCCGGCGGCATCCGGGTGCACGCCGAGCACGTAGATCTCACCGAGCCGGGCGCCGGGTTCGACCTTGAGCCAGTTGTAGCCGACGATGCGGCCGGGCGCGGTGTCGGCCGCGGTCTCGCGGGCCAGCAGCAGGTCGCCGGCGTCGAACCAGGGTTCGGCCTGCCGGTCGGCCAGGTCGGCCTCGGTGAGGGTGCCCTGTTCCGGATGCGTCGCGAAGACCAGCGCGTTCAGGCGCACCCAGTCGGCGGCGTCTGCGGCCCGGAACGGGGCGAGCTCCACCCCATCGGGCAGGGCAGGGGTGGCCGCGGCGTCGGAGGCGGTGAGCGGCCGCTCCAGCTGCAGCAGGGTACGGTCGGCGCTGAAACCGAACCGGTCGGCCAGCGCGCGGGCGCCGGGAAGGTCGCCGTGTGCCCAGGCCCGCAGGTCGCCGGACATGCCGCCCTCGTCCTCGAACAGGCGGCGGAGTGCCGCGGTGCCGTGGCCGCGCCGACGATAGCGCGGATGCACGACGAGGTCGATCTCACCGCGGCCGAAGATCGCCGCGCCGACGGCGTCTTCACCCTCGAGCAGCAGCTGCGGGCGGCGCCGGCCGGAGGCGGCGTCGAGCAGGGCCTGCTCGTTGAACGGGCGGTAGCCATCCGTGTGCGTGCTCGCGTCGGCCACTTCGCGGAACCGGGCCGCGAAGGCGACGTCGGAGAAGTCAGGAGCCGACAGAGTGAACGACACGTTCGCCATCCTCTTCGTAGACGTTGAACCGGTAGCCCACGTTGCGGACCGTGCCGATCAGGGATTCCTGGTCGCCGAGCTTGGCGCGCAGACGCCGCACGTGCACGTCGACGGTGCGGGTGCCGCCGAAGTAGTCGTAGCCCCAGACCTCGCTGAGCAGCTGTTCGCGGGTGAACACCCGGGACGGGTGCGCGGCGAGGAAGCGCAGCAGTTCGAACTCCTTATAGGTGAGGTCGAGGGGTTTGCCGTGCACCTTGGCGGAGTAGCTGGCCTCGTCGATGACGACGCCGGCGGCCCGGATGGTGGGGGAGGGTTCGTTGTGCGGGGTGCGGCCGGCGGCGAGGCGGATGCGGGCGTCGACCTCGGCTGGGCCGGCCGTGTTGAGCACCACGTCGTCGACCCCCCAGTCCGGGCTGACCGCGGTGAGGCCGCCCTCGGTGATCACCAGCAGCAGCGGCACGCTGCTTCCCGTGGTGCGCAGGATCTGGCACAGCGATTTGGCGGCCATCAGATTGGACCGGGCGTCGACCAGGATCAGGTCGGAATCGGGCGCGGTGATGAGCTGATCCGGCTGGGCCGGAATGAGTCGTGTGCTGTGTGAAAGCAACGCCAGGGCCGGGAGAACTTCGTCGTTCACCGCCGAGGTCAGGATCAACAGCTGCGCCACGCCGGTCCTCCAAGTATGTTGCGACTCATCCTAGCGTGCCACGGAAAGAGACCCGGGCGTGCACAATGGGACAGTGATCTGGAAGCGTTTGAGTGTCGTGATGATTTGGCTGGTGGCCGTCGTGGGTGCCGTGCTGACCGGCGCGCTTGTCGCCCCCGAGAACCGGCTCGTCTGGATCAGCCTGTCCCTGGCCGGCTGCACCATCCTCACCCTCGCCGCCCAGCTGTCCACCGGGCAGAAGGAGGGCTACGTGCACAGGGTCATCCTCAGCCTGGTCGGCTCAGTGCTGATTCTGGGCGCCGCGACCGGGCTGTTCGCCCTGCTCGGCCTCGTATAACTCGTCGGCTCACCTGGCGGCTTCGGGCCGGTCAGCGGCTAGAGTTGGGGCATGTCAATCCTCGCACTCGAAATCCTGTTCCTGGGCCTCCTCGGGCTGGCGAGCCTGGCGATCGCCTGGGTCTCCGGCATGGTGCTGTTCAAGCTGTTCCGGGGCCAGCGGTAACCGAAGGTGTACGAACTCCCGGCCGGCCTGCCGTCCGAACTCGTTCCTTTGTCGTGGCTGATCGGCGTCTGGGAGGGGTCGGGGATCCTCGACTACACCGTCGACGGCGAGAAGGTCACTCGTGAGTTCGGCCACCGGATCAGCTTCAGCCACGACGGGCTGCCGCAGCTGAACTACAGCGCATACACCTGGCTCGAGCCCGAGCCGGCCGGTGCGGATGCCGACGGCACTGCCGCCGCGCCCGGAGCACCGATCCCGCTGATGACCGAGACCGGCTACTGGCGGCTCAGCCGCCCTCAGCAGCCCGGCGACCCCGGGCCCGGCCTGCTGCCCGGCGTGGGACCGGCGCCGTTCCAGACCGCCGAGGCGGTGGAAACGCTGCGCAACGGCGACGGCGGCTTCGACATCGAGGTGGCCCTGGTGCATCCGGGCGGAGTCGCCGAACTATACCTCGGCCAGGTGAAGGGCCCGCGCATCGACCTGTCCACGGATGCGGTGCTGCGCACCAGCGGCTCCAAGCCCTACGCGGGCGCAACCCGGTTGTACGGCCTCGTTGACAGTCACCTGCTCTGGGCGTGGGACATCGCCGCGCTCGGCCAGGACCTGCGCACGCACGCGTCCGGCCGGCTGAGCCGCGCGTCCTGACCCAGCGTCACCGAGCCGCCGGCGCCCGCGCTGCCCGTACCAGCGCGATCGGCAGGCCAGCGCCCCGTCGATCCAGTCCCGCTCCACCATGACTCGCCCAGTTTCGCTAGTCAAAACGGCGGCGGACTAGCGAAACTGGGCGAGTCATCGTGTGGTCCGGCTGGTTGGCTGGCGGCGTGGACCGGGGTCGCCCAGTTTTGCTGGTTGAGGCGGCGCCGGCACCCGCAAAAGTGGGCGAGTCATGGTGGGGTGGGTGGCGGGGATGGCGAGGCCGCCGTCGGTGCGGGAATACCTGAGACGGCACCGGCTGTTGGGTTAGCATGGGGCCGCATGATCCCGCAGTCGACCCTTCCTCGGGCGGCCGGCGCCGACAGCCCTCAGGCGCTATGACGAAGGAGAGCTCGATGACCAGCACCGTTCCATCCCCCCTGCTCGAACTCGACGGAGCCGTGCAGTCCGACGGTATCGACGCCGGGGTGGCCGCCCACTATGGCAGCCCGAACGCCGAACAGCGGAAGCTCTTGGCCGGCACCGCCGTGGTCGACCTGTCCCACCGCGGTGTGCTCTCCATCACCGGCCCCGACCGGCTCACCTGGCTCAATTCGATGTCCAGCCAGGAGCTGCGCGGGCTCACCCCCGGCCAGTCCACCGAGACGCTGCTGCTCGACCCCGCCGGCCGCCTCGAATACGCCATCGCCCTCGTCGACGACGGCGTCGAGAGCTGGCTGCTCGTCGAGGCCGCCGAGCTGCCCGGCCTGCAGGCCTGGCTCGACCGGATGCGCTTCACCCTGCGGGTGCAGGTCGTGGACCACACCCTCGCCTACGCCACCATCGGCACCATGGCCGCCGACCCCGACGCGGTGTCCCTCACCCCCGCCAGCCCGAACGGGGTGCCGCTGGTCTGGGTCGACCCGTGGACCGAGGTGGCGCCCGGCGGTTGGCAATACGCCGCCGAAACCTCCCACCCCGGCGCAACCTGGCACTGGAACGAGGTCCTGATCCCGCGGTCGGCGCTGCCCGCCCTTCGAGACGCCGTCAGCGCCAACACCGTCTCGGCGGCCGGCCTCCTGGCCCTCGAAGCGCTGCGCATCGCCGCCTGGCGCCCCCGCGGAGCGCTGGACGCCGACGACCGCACCATCCCGCACGAACTGGACTGGCTGCGCACCGCCGTGCACCTGGACAAGGGCTGCTACCGCGGCCAGGAAACCATCGCCAAGGTGCACAACCTCGGCCACCCGCCGCGCCGGCTGGTGCTGCTGCACCTGGACGGCTCCGACGCGGTGCTGCCGGCGCACGGCGACGAGGTGCAGGGTGACCGGTTCGTCGCCGGCGCCGAACCCGAACGCCGCACCGTGGGCAGCATCACCTCCAGTGCGATCCACTACGAACTGGGGCCGATCGCCCTCGCGGTGATCAAGCGCACGGTTCCGGGCTCGGTGACCCTGCACGTGCTGTCGCAGGGCATCTCGATCACCGCCGGCCAGGAGGTCATCGTGCCGGAATCGGCCGGGTCAGTGGCGGAGATCCCGCGGTTGCCGCGGCTGGGCGTGCGGGCCCCGCGCGGCTGAACCGCGGGCATCCGGCGGGACTTTCGTCACGCCCACGGGTGCGGCGCGCCCGCGTGTGCCTCGCTAGAGTTGGAGTATGTCTGCTCCTTATACCCTCATCCTCCTCCGCCACGGCAACAGCACCTGGAACCAGCAAAACCTCTTCACCGGTTGGGTGGATGTGCGTCTGAGCGACCAGGGCCGGGCCGAAGCGCTGCGCGCCGGCGAGCTGCTGGCCGAGTCCGGCCTGCTGCCGGACATCCTGCACACCTCGCGCCTCACCCGCGCGATCCAGACCGCCGACATCGCCCTCGAAGAGGCCGACCGGCTGTGGATCGACGTCAAGCGCTCCTGGCGCCTGAACGAGCGTCACTACGGCGCCCTGCAGGGCCTGGACAAGGCCGAGACCCTGGCCAAGTACGGCCCCGAGCAGTTCCAGACCTGGCGCCGGTCGTTCGACGTGCCGCCGCCCCTGCTCGATGACTCCTCCGAGTGGTCCCAGGCCGGCGACGCCCGCTACGCCGACCTCGGTGACGACGTGCCCCGCACCGAGAGCCTCAAGGACGTCATCGCCCGGATGCTGCCCTACTGGGAGTCCGACATCGCCGCCGACCTCCGCACCGGCAAGACCGTACTCGTCACCGCGCACGGCAACTCGCTGCGCGCCCTGGTCAAGCACCTCGACGGCATCTCCGACGCCGACATCGCCGAGCTGAACATCCCCACCGGCATCCCGCTGGTCTACCGCCTCGACGAGGACCTCAAGCCCATCGGAGCGGGCGAGTACCTCGACCCCGCCGCTGCAGCTGCCGGCGCCGCCGCCGTCGCCGCGCAGGGCAAGAAGTAGCCAGCTCCACGAGAAAAGCCCCCGTCAGCTGACGGGGGCTTTTTCGTTGATCGAGAGGTACCGCGGATCGAGCCTGTCGAGATCCCCGTGAGAGATCTCGACAAGCTCGACCAGCGACGGAGTCGTCCTTCTACGCCTCGGAGTGTGTCGTCTGCTGCCAGTCACCGGTGCCCAGGTATTGCACCTTCTTGGCGATCGACACCGCGTGGTCGGCAAAGCGCTCGTGGTAGCGGCTGGCGAGGGTGGCGTCGACGGTGTCGGCGGCCTGACCCTTCCAGGTTTCGCCGAGCACGGCGTCGAAGACGCTCAGGTGCAGCGCGTCCACCTTGTCGTCCTCATTGCGGATGGCCTCGGCCAGTGCCATGTCTTCGGTGGTGAGCAGCTCGGCGAGCATGTTCGCGATCTTCACGTCCAGGGCGCCCATCTCGGCGAACGTGGGGCGCAGGCTCTTGGGGATCACCTTGTCGGGGAACCGGTACCGGGCCAGCTGGGAGATGTGGGTGGACATGTCGCCCATCCGCTCCAGGGACGCGCTGATCCGCAGGGCGCTGACGACGATGCGCAGGTCGCGGGCGACCGGCTGCTGCCGGGCGAGGATGGTGATGGCCAGCTCATCGAGCTGCACGGTGAGCTCGTCGATCTTGTTGTCGTCGGCGATGACCTCTTCGGCCAGCGCCACGTCGGACTTGTTGAAAGCCTTGGTGGCCTTCTCAATGGAGATGGCCACGAGGCGCGCAATCTCGGCGAGACGGTCCTGCACCTCGGCGAGCTCTTGCTGAAATACTTCACGCATGTATCTGTGGTCCTTCCTGGTCGCGCCAAAGCGCGCGAACGCATGAGACCCGCCTGGCCCCCGATAAATAGTGGCGAACGCAGGTTAACAGCAGGTGCCGTGCGACTGAACAACTACCAAAGTAGCGTGTGCCCACCCTTGCCGTCGCGATTGACCCGTGCCAGGGTCACTAATCTGGTCAAATGGAATCATCCTGGCTTGTGTTGCTGTCCCTGGCACTGGGCCTCACCGTCGGCGCTGGGTTCGTGACCCTGCTCTATGTGGCGGAGCGGCACGGCAAACGGGCCGCCGAGGTGGTCAACCCGGCGGTTCCGGACGGCATCGACCAGGTCCTCGATGCCCTGGAGAGCGCCGGGGTGGTGCTCGACCCGTCGAACAACGCGATCAAGTCCTCACCCGGGGCGCTGAGCATGGGACTGGTGGTCAACCAGCAGCTCACCCACCCCGAACTGCTGGACCTGGCTCGTGGCGTCCGCCGCACTGGCGAATCCGTCTCGGAAGACCTGGTGCTCTCCCGCGGTCCGTTCGGTGACGCGAGCATGCACCTGCGGGTGCGGCTGGCCCGGCTGGGCTCCCGGTATGTGCTGCTGCTGGCCGAGGACCGCACCGAGGCGTTCCGGCTCGACGAGGTGCGCCGGGACTTCGTCGCCAACATCAGCCACGAACTGAAGACCCCGATTGCCGCGGTCGGGCTGCTCGCCGAGGCGCTCGACCATGCGGCCGACGAGCCGGTGCAGGTGCGACGTTTCGCCGACCGGCTCACCACGGAGGCCGGCCGGCTGGCCCGGCTGACCCAGGAGATCATCGAACTGTCCAGGCTGCAGGCCCAGGATTCCCCCCGGCAGCCGGAGTTGCTCGAGGTCGACGACATCGTGGCCGCCGGCATCGACCAGAACCGGGTCGTGGCGGATGCCGACCGCATCACCATCGCGGTGGGCAAGAAGTCCCGCGCCCAGGTGTACGGCGACGAACGGCTGCTCGTGATGGCCGTGCACAACCTGGTCGCCAACGCCGTGAACTATTCGTCGCCGGGGTCCAGGGTCGGCGTCGGGTCACGCGTCACCGACGGTGTGATCCAGATCACCGTCACCGACCAGGGTGTCGGCATCCAGGAGAGCGATCTGAACCGGATCTTCGAGAGGTTCTTCCGCGTCGACCAGGCCAGATCCCGCAACACCGGCGGAACCGGTCTGGGCCTGTCCATCGTCAAACACGTCGTGCAGATCCACGGCGGCGACATCCGGGTCTGGTCCCAACCTGGCCACGGCTCGACCTTCACCATTCGCCTGCCAGAGGCGACACACCCCGCGCCAGCGGCGACAGGAGACATCCCATGACCCGAATCCTTCTAGTTGAAGACGAGCAGGCGCTGAGCGAGCCGCTGAGCTTCCTGCTCGAACGGGAAGGCTACGAGGTGACCGTGGCGGAGGATGGCCCGAGCGCCCTGGCCGAATTCGACAGGGCCGGCGCCGACCTGGTGCTGCTGGACCTCATGCTGCCCGGCATCCCCGGCACCGAGGTGTGCCGGGAGATCCGCACCCGCTCCTCGGTTCCGATCATCATGCTGACGGCCAAGGACTCCGAGGTTGACATCGTCGTGGGACTCGAATTGGGCGCAGACGACTACGTCACCAAGCCGTACTCCACCCGGGAGCTGCTCGCGCGCATCCGGGCCGTGTCGCGACGGCACGCCGACCCCGCCGAAGAGGATGACGGCGTCCTCAACGCGGGCACCGTGCGGATGGACATCGAACGGCACACCGTGGCGGTCTCCGGCGACGTGGTAAACATGCCGCTGAAGGAATTCGAGTTGCTCGAGTTCCTGCTGCGCAACGCCGGCCGGGTGCTCACCCGCGGACAGCTGATCGACCGGGTCTGGGGCACCGACTACTTCGGCGACACCAAGACCCTCGACGTGCACATCAAGCGCATCCGCTCCCGGATCGAGGCGACACCGTCGGAGCCCACCATGCTCGTCACCGTGCGCGGCCTGGGCTACCGCTTCGAGGCCTGACCCTCCCGGCGGCGGGTATCCGCCCCCGGAGACGCCGAAATGCCCCGCGGCTTTCGCTCGCGGGGCATTTTCGCGCGTTGTCGCGGACCGGTTACGGGGCCGTGGTGGCTTCCGGCGTCGCTGTGGGCAAAGGGGTTTCGCCGGCGGGTTCCGTGGGAACGACCGTGGGCACGGGTGCCGGGGTCGGGACCAGGGTGGAGTACTCCGCCAGTGTGCCGTCGAGCACCGGAACGAGCAGCTCGATGCCGGTGAGGTCGCCGTATTGGAAGAACACCGGGAACAGCGACCCGGCCGAGGCGTTCAGGCTCTGGACGGCGAGCAACTCGCCGCCGGGCAGGCCGATCTCGGTGGTGGCGTTCGCGTCGATGGTCACGGTCTTGTCGACCTTCTCGTCGACGCCCTCGTACTGCACCAACAGATCGATGTCTTCGTCGCCGCCGTTGACAACGTGCACCACGAGGTTCGCGTTCTCACCGTCCTCGGTGATCAGCATCGCGTTGCGGATCGCCAGGTCGCCGAGGTCGCCGCTGACGCCGTCGCTGGCGTCATACTGGATGGTCGTCGCTTGGGGAGCGAACAGATTGCATCCGCTGGTGCCCAACAGGATGCCGGCCGCCACAACGACGGTTGCCATGGTTCGCGCTCTCACAAGACCTCCACAAGAGTTCAGCGTTCAGCCGAGGTGGCGTGAACGCTGCAGATTTGGGTTGAGTTTAGCTTACGGAACCGACCGGCCACGGCGCAGCAGGGTCGACCGTGAATACGGCCACCGGAGGCTGACGGGGAGCGGTGGTATCATAGACGTTGCTGAAGGGATATCAATACATGTTATTTGAAGTCGGCGAAACAGTCGTTTATCCCCACCACGGCGCTGCGACGATCACCGAGGTGAAAACTCGCATCATCAAGGGTGAAGAGAAACTGTATTTGAAGCTCAACGTCACCCAGGGAGACCTCACCATCGAGGTGCCCGCCGAGAACGTCGATCTTGTCGGTGTGCGCGACGTGATCGGTCAAGACGGCCTTGACAAGGTGTTCGAGGTCTTGCGCGCCCCGTTCACCGAGGAACCGACCAACTGGTCGCGCCGGTACAAGGCCAACCTGGAAAAGCTGGCCAGCGGCGATGTCATCAAGGTGTCAGAGGTCGTCCGCGACCTGTGGCGCCGGGATCAGGACCGCGGCCTGTCGGCCGGGGAGAAGCGGATGCTCGCGAAGGCGCGGCAGATCCTCATCTCCGAACTGGCCCTGGCCGAGAAGACTGACGAGGACCAGGCCTCAACGGTGCTCGACGAGGTGCTCGCCTCGTAGTATCTCCTGTTCGTACGACAGGCGGCGCCCAACGGTGCCGCCTTTCGCACGTTCTGCGCCTGTGTCCCACCCCGATCACCGCCCACATTCACCGCGCATCACTGCGCCCCACCAGATAGCCTCCAGACATGCCTGAAATTCCGGTTCCCGCCGTCGCGGTCATCGTCGTCGCCGCCGGCAGCGGCAGCCGGCTCGGTCGCGACCAGCCCAAGGCGTTCGTGCCGCTTCAGGGTCGCGCCATCCTTGAACACGCCCTCAGCGGGGTGTTCGGCCTGGCCGAACCCGCCCAGGTGATCGTGGTCGCACCCGAGGCCCAGCTCGCCGAAGCCAGGGTCATCGCCGACCGGGTCGCCGGCAGCGCCGCCGGGTATGTCGACGTCGTCGCCGGCGGGGACACCAGGCAGGCCTCCGTGGCCAGGGGCCTCGCCCGGGTGCGCGCCGGCGTCGCCGTGGTGCTCGTGCACGACGCCGCCAGGGCGCTCACCCCGGCTGCCCTGATCGACGCCGTGGTGGCCGCCGTGCGGGCCACCGGCCACGGCATCGTGCCCGGACTGTCCGTGGTCGACACCATCAAGAGTGTCGACGCAGACGCCACCATCCTGGGCACCGTCGACAGGTCCCTGCTGAGCGCGGTGCAGACGCCGCAGGGTTTTCCCCGCGCCATGCTCGACGCCGCATTCGCCTGGGCCGCCACCCTGCCGGCCACGGATGCCGCGGCGCGGGACCTCACCGACGATGCGGCCCTCGTCGCGGCGGCCGGCAACGCCGTCACCGTCATTCCCGGCGACCCGCTGGCCTTCAAGGTGACCACGCCCTGGGACCTGCGCCGCGCCGAACTGCTGCTCGGGGCGGACGCCCCGGCGCCGGCCGCCGCCCAGCGGGTGGGCACCGGCCTGGACGTGCACGCCTTCGACGACACCAGCGCGCTCTGGCTGGCGGGCCTGCACTGGCCGGGGGAGCGGGGCCTGTCCGGGCACAGCGACGGCGACGCGGCCGTGCACGCCATCTGCGACGCCCTGCTCGCCGCCGCGGGCCTGGGCGACATCGGTCAGGTCTTCGGCACCGCCGACCCGCGGCTCACCGACGCGCACGGCGAGGTGTTCCTCGCCGAGACCCTGCGCCTGGTGACCGAGGCCGGTTACCGGGTGGGCAACGTCACCGTTCAGATCATCGGAAACCGGCCCAAGCTCGCCCCACGACGGGCCGAAGCCCAGGAGCTGCTCACCGGCATCCTGGGCGCGCCGGTGTCGGTGTCGGCGACCACCACCGATCTGCTGGGCTTCACCGGGCGCGGTGAGGGCATCGCCGCACTGGCCACCGCACTGCTCATACCCGAGCAGGTCCACCCGAGCATCCGAGCGACCCTCGCCTAAACTGAACCAGTGAGCATGCGACTATACGACTCGAAGGCCCAAACCCTTCGCGATTTCCTGCCGATCGTTCCGGGCAAGGTCGGAATCTACGTCTGCGGACCCACGGTGCAGTCGTCCCCGCACATCGGCCACCTGCGCAGCGCCCTGGTCTACGACCAGCTGCGCCGCTGGCTCAGCTACCGCGGCAACGACGTCACCTTCATCCGAAACGTCACCGACATCGACGACAAGATCCTGCTCAACGCCACGGGCACCACCGAACAGTGGTGGGCACTCGCGTACCGCTACGAACTCGAGTTCACCGCCGGCTACCAGAAGCTCGGTATCCTCGCCCCCACCTACGAGCCGCGCGCCACGGCGAGCGTGCAGGAGATGCAGGACATCATCGGCCGGCTCATCGACGCCGGCCACGCGTATCCGGTCGCGGATGACTCCGGTGACGTGTACTTCGACACCACGAGCTGGCCCGCCTACGGCGAGCTCACCCGGCAGAACCCCGACAACATGGAGGCGGCCGCCGACGCCGACCTGCGCGGCAAGCGCGACGGGCGCGACTTCGCCCTCTGGAAAGGCCACAAGGAGGGCGAGCCCGCCTCGGCCGCCTGGGCGTCCCCCTGGGGTTCCGGCCGGCCCGGCTGGCACATCGAGTGCTCCGCCATGGCCGCCCGCTACCTCGGGCCGCACTTCGACATCCACGGCGGCGGCCTCGACCTGCGCTTCCCGCACCACGAGAACGAGCTGGCCCAATCCACGGCCGCCGGCGACGCGTTCGCCAACTACTGGGTGCACAACGGCCTGGTCAACACCAACGGCCAGAAGATGTCCAAGTCGCTGGGCAACTCGGTCTACGCCGCCGAACTGCTCGACCAGGCCCGCGCCATCGTGGTGCGGTACTATCTGGGCGCCGCGCACTACCGGTCCACCCTCGATTTCCACGAGGGCTCCCTGGCCGAGGCCGAGGCCGCCCTCGAACGCATCGAGAGCTTCCTCGACCGCGCCGACCGGCGCCTGGCCGACACCCGTTTCGCCGGCTCCGGCGTTGAGATCGTGCCGGATGACTTCGCCAGGGCCATGGATGACGACCTCGCGGTGCCGCAGGCGCTCGGCGTGCTTCACGACACCGTGCGCGCCGGAAACGCGGCCCTCGACGCCGAAGACCTGCACGCGGCCGCGGCCGCGCGCGGCCAGGTTCTCGCGATGAGCGAGGTTCTCGGCATCAACCCCCTGTCGCCCGGCTGGGCCGTGGCGACAGACGAACCCGCCATGGTGGCCCTCACCGCCCTCGTGGAGCGCCTGCTCGACGACCGCGAGACCGCCAGGCAGAGCCGCGACTACGCAGCCGCAGACCGTATCCGGGACGAGCTCGTCGTCGCCGGCATAACCATCGAAGACACCCCGTCGGGTGCACATTGGAGTTTTGACTGATGAAGAACTTAGACCGCAAATCGCGCACCGGCGCGGTACGCAAGGGCAGCAGGGGGCCGCAGGTCGGCTCCGGCGGCCAGGGCCGTCAGGCTCTCGAGGGTAAGAAGCCCACCCCCAAGGCCGAAGACCGTCCGTACCACCCCGCCGGCAAGGCCAAGGCTGCCAAGGACCGCTTCGCCGCGGCCGGCGGCGGTCGCAGCCGCGCACCCGGAGGCTCCGGTTCCGGCGCCCCGCGCTCGGGCCGCAGCACCGGCACCGGCAACACCGGCGGCGGCGGTTCGTCCACTCGCAAGGCCAAGTCGGATGCCGAGTTCGAGGTCGTCACCGGCCGCAACTCGGTGCTCGAGGCGCTGCGCGCCAAGATCCCCGCATCGGCGCTCTACGTGGCCACCCGCATCGAAATGGATGACCGGGTCAAGGAAGTCCTCAAGCTCGCCACCACCCGCAACATCCCGGTTCTCGAGGTCATGCGCCCCGAGATCGACCGGCTCTCGGGCAAGGACGCCGTGCACCAGGGCCTCGCCCTCAAGGTGCCCGCGTACGAGTACGCGCACCCGGTGGAGCTGCTCGACCTGACCATCAGCCGCGGCCACAGGCCGCTGTTCGTGGCCCTGGACGGCATCACCGATCCGCGCAACCTGGGGGCGATCATCCGTTCCACCGCGGCGTTCGGCGGCCACGGCGTCATCGTGCCGCAGCGTCGCTCCGTTGGCGTCACCGCCTCGGCCTGGAAGACCTCGGCCGGAGCGGCCGCGCGCCTGCCCGTCGCGATGGCGAGCAACCTCACCCAGACCCTCAAGGCGCTCAAGGAGCGCGGCATGCTCGTGATCGGCCTCGACGGCGGCGGCGACACGCAGCTGCCCGAGCTCGGCCTCGGCTACGCGGAGCGCCCCATCGTCGTGGTCGTCGGCAGCGAGGGCAAGGGCCTGTCCCGCCTCGTCACCGAGACCTGCGACGCCATCGTGTCGATCCCGATCAACGCGAACACCGAGTCGCTGAACGCCGGAATCGCCGCCGGCGTCACGCTGTACGAGATCTCCAAGCTGCGCGCCACGGCGGCGGCCGCGAAGGCAGCAACGAAGGCGGCCGCGCAGGCCTAACCGCACGCTGCGCACGCTGCAACGGGCAGGTCCTCCCCACCGGGGAGGACCTGCCCGTTTCTCATAGAGTCGCCCCTGCCCCTGCCCCTGCCCCTGCCCCTGCCCCTGCCCCGCGCTCGCGAGAGGGCAGTTGGGGCTAGTGGAGAGGGTTGTGACTGGCCTCGAGTGACTTCTCACCGCAGCGCGGGAGCGGGGTGTCAGACGTTCAGGCGCCAGTCGTCGACGTCAACGCCGTCGTCGGCTGTGAGGCCTTCTTCTTCGAGGTCAGGCAGGGCGATCGGCGTGGTGGGCGGGTCGATCACGGTGGCCTCGTCGCGGCGGTGCCGCAGCACATCCTGAACGTAGGAGGTGACGGCTTCGGCCAGGGGGATGTCCCGGCTCGCGTTCTGCGCCATGTACCAGCGGTGGTCGAGCAGTTGGTGGAACACCTCGGCCGGCTCGAGCTTGCCCTTGAGCTCGCGGGGGATGGCCCGCACGACGGGCTCGAACACCCGCACCAGCCACTCGTGCGCCATCATCTCCTCGTCGGCGTCCGGGTTGCCGTAGGCGACCCCGTAGGAGTCGAGGTCGTTCAGCAGCCGACGGGCCTGGTTCTCTTCAGCGTCGAGACCGGTCAGGCGCAGCAGTCGGCGCTGGTGGTGGCCCGCGTCGACGACCTTGGGCTGGATGCGCACCGTCGTGCCGTTCTCGTCGGTCTTGATCGCGAGTTCCTCGATATCGAAGCCGAGATGGTTGAGGCGTTCGACGCGTTCGGTGATGCGCCAGCGCTCACTGCTGGCGAACGACTCGGAGCCGGTGAGCTCCTTCCACAGCAGCCGGTAGGCCGCGACGATGCCGTTGCTCACGTTGATCGGGTCGAGCTCGTCGGCGACGCGGCCGCCGGCCTCGAGGTCCATCAGCTCGCCGGCGATGTTCACCCGGGCGATTTCCAGATCGTTCTCGCGCTGGCCGTTGGACAGGCCGCCGGGGTAGAGCTGCCCGGTTTCGGCGTCGACGAGGTACGCGGCGAAGGCTCCGGCGTCACGGCGGAAGAGCGTGTTCGACAGCGACACGTCGCCCCAGAACAGGCCGACCATGTGCACTCGCACGAGCAGCAGGGCCAGCGCGTCGACCAGGCGGGTGGCGGTGTCTGGCCGCAGGGCCTGGGAGTACAGCGCCCGATAGGGCAGCGAGAACTTGAGGTGCCGGGTCACCAGCACCGAGTTGAGCGGGTCGCCGTCTTCGTCGGTGCGGTTGGTGATCACGGCAAGCGGTTCGACGCAGGGGATTTCCAGGCCTTGCAGGGTGCGGAGCATGTCGTACTCGCGCTTGGCCATCTCGCTGGTGGTCTCCTTGATGGCGACAACCCGGCCGCTCAGGTGCGCGAACCGCACGAGGTGGCGGGAGAGGCCCTTGGGAAGCGAGGCGATGTTCTCGTTCGGCCACGCATCCAGCGGCACGTTCCAGGGCAGATCGAGTAGGGCCGGGTCGGCCGTTGCGGACGTGATGTTCAGAGAACCGCTCATGAGGAGCCTAACTATCGGGAAGGCCCGGCAGGGCCGCAATCCGCCCCGGCCGGAAGCGGCGCGGAGGCGAGGAAACGGCGCCGACGGGCATCCGGGCGCCGATATGACAAACTCGACCGCCGAAACTGCCGACGGTCGAGTTTGTCGTGGGGCAACTTAGTCGCTGACGGCGCCGCCGAGACGGAGGCCGGTCTCAGCGTCGAACACGTGCAGGTGGTTCGGCGTCGGGGTCAGGTAGACGGTGTCGCCGGCGGACGGGTGCGAGCGGCCATCGACGCGAGCGACGATGTCGGTGCGCTTGCCCTCGACCGTGGAGTGGCCGTACAGGTAACCGTCGGCGCCGAGCTCCTCGACCAGGTCGACGTCAACGGCGAGGCCTTCGCCCACCGTGGTGGACAGGTGGATGTCCTCGGGGCGAACTCCGATGGTGACCTTCGGGCCGGTTGCGCCGGCGAGGGTGTCGCGGGCCACGGGCACCGTTGCGGTACCGAACTTGATGCCACCGTCGACGGTGTCGGCCAGGAACAGGTTCATGGCCGGGCTGCCGATGAAGCCGGCAACGAAGACGTTGTTCGGCTTGGCGTAGAGGTCGCGCGGGGTGCCGACCTGCTGCAGGACGCCATCCTTGAGTACGGCGATGCGGTCACCCATGGTGAGCGCCTCGGTCTGGTCGTGGGTGACGTAAACGGTGGTGACGCCCAGGCGACGCTGCAGCGACGCGATCTGGGTGCGGGTCTGAACGCGCAGCTTGGCGTCAAGGTTCGACAGCGGCTCGTCCATGAGGAACACCTGGGGCTGACGCACAATGGCGCGACCCATGGCGACACGTTGACGCTGGCCACCGGAGAGCGCCTTGGGCTTGCGGCTGAGGTAGGGCTCGAGGTCGAGCAGCTTGGCGGCCTCGAGGACGCGGGCAGCGCGCTCGTCCTTGTTGACACCGGCGATCTTGAGCGCGAAGCCCATGTTCTCGGCGACGGTCATGTGCGGGTACAGCGCGTAGTTCTGGAAGACCATGGCGATGTCGCGGTCCTTCGGGGGAACGTCGGTGACGTTGCGCTCACCGATGAAGATGTCGCCGTCGTTGACCTCTTCGAGGCCGGCGAGCATGCGCAGAGACGTGGACTTTCCGCAGCCGGACGGGCCGACGAGGACGAGGAATTCACCATCGGCGACCGAGAGGTCGAGGTGATCGACTGCCGGGCGGGTCGAGCCCGGGTACAGACGGGTGGCCTTGTCAAAGGTTACTGAAGCCATTATTTCGTTATTCTCCTTCACCGGCAGGTACGTGCCGGACGATCCGTTGTGATGGGATTTGTGCGTCCGGCTGACGTAGCACCAGCGCAAGACCTTCCCAGTATGGCATGCCCGGGATGCGTGTCCGCTGAATTCGTTGCCCAGCGCGCGCCGCCGGGTCCGGTGTGCCCGCCGTGTGCGCCCGGTGAGGCGCCGGTTGGTTATTTCCCAGACTGGGGACCTACTATTTGAAAGTGCTCACGCGCACATCCGCGGGCGCAACCCCCTTCAACTCGGAGCGATCATCCATGACAACTGGCGGCCCAGGCGACTCACGTCCCTCGAAGAATCAGCGTCGCGACGCCGCGCGCACGAAGGCCGCACAGATCCGGGTGGAGCAGAAGAAGCGCGACCGCCGCAACCGGGTGTTCCTGCAGGGCGGCATCGCCGTCGCCGCCATCGCCGTGGTGACGGCCATCGTCCTGATCATCGTCAACTCCGTGCAGCCGGCCGGTCCCGGCCCGCGCAACATGGCCAGCGATGGTCTCCTCATCGGCGAGGGCCTGACCGCCGTGACCACCCCGGCGTTGCAGCCGGGCGCCGAGCTGGTACCGTCCACCCCGGACCCCACCGGCGCCGTCCCCGACATCCGGGTGTACATCGACTACCTGTGCCCGTTCTGCGGCACGTTCGAGACCACAAACGCCGAGCAGATCTCGCAGTGGGTCGACTCAGGCGCCGCCACCGTCGAAATGCACCCGATTTCTATTTTGACCAGCAAATCCGCGGGAACCCAGTATTCGCTTCGGGCCGCGAACGCGGCCGCTTGCGTGGCGGATTCCTCGCCGGACGACTTCCTGGCCTTCAACTCGGCGCTCTTCGAGGCGCAGCCCGTCGAGGGCACGGCCGGGTTGAGCGACGACGACCTCAAGGGCATCGTGACGAGCTCCGGCGTGTCGGCGAACCTGTCCACGATCAACGACTGCATCGACGAAACCACGTTCAAGTCCTGGGTGCAGGACGCCACGGACCGGGCGCTGAGCGGACCCATCCCCAATTCGACCTCCCTTGAGGCGATCACGGGAACCCCGACGGTGCTTGTGAACGGCAAGCAGTACGTGGGCGCCCTGGACGACCCCAAGGAGTTCGCGGCTTTCGTGCTGCAGGCAGCCAGTGAGGCGTACTCCACCACAACCCCCACGCCGACCGCCACGCCCACCGAGACCCCGGCCGGATAGCCGGCTGTTTCCTTCCCGAATCCGGCCGCGGGCGCGAATGCGTCGTCATCGTGTCGTCGGGTGATTTAGGATGAATGCTCGAGGCGGTTCGATTGCCTCATGCCGGCCTGGCGCAATTGGTAGCGCACCACTCTTGTAAAGTGGGGGTTACGGGTTCAAGTCCCGTGGCCGGCCCCACACCCTCTGAAATCACTGGGATCCACGCCGATCCGGCTCTGACGGAATCTGCCGCAGTCGTGATTCAGCGAAGATGAGAAACGACGGCCGGGCAGCGAGCGCGGCGTCGCGGGCGCGGCCCGTGCGGCCAGGTGGCGCAGCTTCGGCCCTCCGGCTCATTGTGGCGTGAGGCTCTCGATATGGTCGGATGCTGTGCAGTCGAAATTCCGGGTAGTGGTCGATCGAATACTCGGCCACGAAGCTGAGGGCACGCGATGCAACGTCAGGCGACGAGCTCGCGGAGTCGCTGGATGTCTGCGGTGACCCTGTCGAGTGCGGTGCCAATGGACTCGTCACGGTGGGTCGCGAGGGCATCCAGAATCCAACCGCGCAGGAGGGTGGACACCGGAACGTCGAGCTTATCCGCAAGGATCTCAATCGCGGCGACGTCGTCGGGCGCGAGCCGAACGGCAACCGGAACCGACTTGTTGGGACGGGACGGGGTGGCTCTGGGCGGCATCGGTTCGTCACGTGTGGCATCTGCCTCGGCGGCGACATTTTCAACCAGCTTTTGGATGTTGCTGCTCACTGTTCAAGCCCTTCTCGATACGTTCGCCGGTCTGCGGTGCCGGCTCGCCATCCATTCGCACCCCACCACGCCTGAGTGCGGTCATCCCGATGGATCAGGACGACCACGATCACAGCGCTCGCCGTGTGCGAATAGCCGAGCACTCGCGCGCTGTTGCCCGACGTGCTCTTGGGGTCCGGGTCGAACCACTGCGCGTCGACGTCAGCCAGCGCTTCCGTCGCCTCAGTCACGGACACTCGATGCTTCGACCACATGTGATCACTGAGGTGCGTCCAATCAACGTCGAACCCCATAGTGGAAGTTTACGATTGTAAACACCGGCCTGCAAGGGGGTGGTGGGGCCGAAACGGGACAGAACGCACGTGAGGGTTACGGGTTCACGTACCGTCGCCGGCCCCACTTTCCTGGCGCCCGGGCACCTCGGGCTACGATGACCCCGTGTCGGCCAGCCGCAGCGCCGGCGGAATCGAGGATTCCCATGTTCACCTTGCACATCGAACACTCCGTCGGGGACTACGACGCGTGGAAGCGGATGTTCGACTCGGATCCGCTCGGCCGCAAGACCGCCGGCGTCTCCGCGTTCCGGGTCATGCGCCCGGTCGACAACGCGGGCTCGGTGCGGATCGACCTCGACTTCGAGTCCCGCGCCGATGCGGAGAAGATGAAGGTGGCGCTCGAGCAACTCTGGAAGGGTCCTGGGGCGGCCTTGATGCGCGACCCCCGCGCGCTGCTCTCCGAAACAGTGGAAGACATCACCCTGTGACGGGACCGCGACCGGGCGGCGAGATCCTGACCGATCCGACGCTCATCTCGGCGGCCGATGAGATGCACCTGGCCCTTGCACTGGACGTGGCCCGGCGCTCCCGAACGAACGGCAATCACCCGTTCGGCGCCATCCTCGTGGCCGGTGACGGCACCGTACTCGAAGGCCAGAACACCGTCGTCACCGCCGGCGACCCGACCGGGCACGCCGAAACCAACCTCGTCCGCCTCGCCAGCGCACGTCTGTCCACCGACGACCTGCGTTCGAGCACCCTGTACACCAGCACCGAACCGTGTGTGATGTGCTCCGGTGCCATCTACTGGGCCGGGATCGGCCGGGTGGTCTACGCGCTGCCCGAACAGATGCTCGCACAGGTGGTGCCGGAACAGGGCGGGGAACCCACGCTGGACCTGCCCTGTCGGGACGTGTTCGCCCGCGGCGGCAACACCGTGCACGTCGCTGGACCTGCGCTCATCGCCGACGCGGCTGCCGTGCACGCGGGGTTTTGGGACGCCGCTCACTGACAGCGGGAGTCAGCCCGTCGCCGGGCCGTCGGTCGAGAGTGCGCCGCTCAACCGCCGGCCCGGCGGCTCAGGGAGTCGGCCGGTGATGACGTGCGCGACCACCACGGCCACGATCACCAGCGGCATCACCGCGAATGCGTCACTGCTGAGCAGTACCGTGGCCAGCAGCACGCTGGTCAGCGGCAGGCGCAGCATCGACACGCACATCGCCCCGATGCCCACGCCCACCGCCGGCACCAACGCCATCCCCGGCAGGTGCGAGGCCGCCACCCCCAGGGCGGCGCCGACGAACATTGCCGGGAAGACCGGGCCGCCCCGGAACGCGCTGAGCGAGAGCCCATAGGCCAGCGCCTTACACAGCACCAGCAGCAGCAGGGCGCCCACCGGCCACGCTGCACCGCCGGAGAGGAGCGCGGGCAGCGCCGACTGGCCGGAGAAAAGCACTTCGGCAGTGTCCTCTCCGGTCACAACCGCGAACAGCACGGCCAGTCCGGCGATCGCCACACCCAGCGCGGGCGTCACGATGATCCGGTGAGCGTGCACGAACGGCCGCACGATGCGGGCGAGGGCCCGGATGCCCCAGGCGACCAGCGGGCATCCGGCCCCGAGCGTGAGAGCCCAGAGGAACATGGCCAGGGTGGGGGTGGAGAACGCCGGCAGGTCGGGGAGGGCGAGGGAAAAGGTGCCCAGGCCGGTCCAGGAATCCAGTCCGACGAAGACGAGGGAGCCGATCCCGGCCGCGAGCAGTCCAGGCAACAGGCCCACCCCGAGCATTGCGCCGGCCAGCCCGGAGGCCTCCATCAGCAGGAACGCGCCGAGCAGAGGCGAGCCGAGCAGGGTGCTCACGGCAGCGAAACTGCCGGCGGAAGCGATCACCGCGACGGCCGTCGGCGGGGAATCCTTCTTGATCAGCAGCAGTGCGAGGGCGCCCAGGCCGCCGCCGAGGGCGATCAGCGGTGCCTCGGGGCCGAGCACGGCGCCCAGGGCCAGGGTGGCCAGGGCGGCCAGGATCAGTCCCGGCAGTTCCCGGGGCTCGGGGAACCCACCGGCTTTGAAGCCCTCCGAGGGCGGATGGCCGCTGGTGCCCGGCAGTCGCTGGATGCTCAGCGCCACCAGCAGCCCCGCCAGGGCCAGCAGCGGGAACGGCCACCAGAGCGGCACGCTGGCGAAGCCAAGCATGCCGGGCATCTCGGTGAACAGGTACGCCTGCAGCCAGTCCACCAGCGCCAGGAAGCCGTAGGCAGCGATGGAGACCGGCACCCCGATCAGCCCGGCCAGGAGGAGGATGCGGAGGTAGCCGCGAGAACGGATCACCGCCAGCGGATCGACCGCACTCGGTGGCGCTGCCGGCGGATCGGGGTGGGCGGGCATGTCGCGATCCTCCTCGGTCGGGGCGGGCGTGGCGGAGTCCCAGCCCACGCTGGCCCTGTCGTGTTGCCTGCGCAAGGCCGGTGCCGCCGCGCCGCCAATGGGGGATGGTCGGCCGGTTGTCCGGTTCACTAAGCTGACCGCCATGTATGCGCTCTTCTCTGCCGTGCTCCTGGTGCTCCTCATCGCCGCCCTGGTGGACATCATCACCCGGCAGGAGGGGCAGGTGAAGCACCTGCCCAAGGTCCTCTGGGTGATTCTGGTGATCTTCCTCCCGGTAATCGGCAGTGTGCTCTGGTTCGCCATCGGCCGGGAGTATCCGGCGCGTGCCGACCGGCCCCGGGTGAATGTGCCGCGCCGTCCGGCGTACCAGGGGTTCGCGGAGCCGCCGGTCCGGCGGGTGCGCACCACCGAGGAAGAACTGGCCGACCTGGACCGGGAGATCGATTTCCACACCGAACAGGCTCGCATCCGTCGTATCGAGGCCGAGCTGGCCGAACGGCGGAGGCCGACGGACGAACCGTGAGGCGGCCGGCGGACGGGGAGCGCGACTGAGCGTCACGCGGAGGGCTGTCGACGGTCTACGCTCGGGTTTGTGGTCAGAGACAACAAAACTTCTTTGCATCCCGTTCTCTCCGAATTCGACAAGATGGTCGCGGGGGAATGGTACCGGTACCGCTTCGGGCCCGAGCTGGCGGAAATGACGACGAGCACCCAACCTATCTGCCGGCAGATCACCGCGCTCTACGACGACGACCAGCCCGCTGCGCATACGCTGGTCAACGAGATGCTCGGCAGCGTGGGCGCCGGAGCGGACTTCCGGCCGCCCCTGTACCTGGACTACGGCGCCCAGCTGCACGTGGGTGCGAACACCTTCTTCAATGCGGACTTCCTCACGCTGGGCGGCGGATAGATCACCATCGGCGCCAACGTGCTGGTGGGGCCGAGCGCCCGGCTGTACACGCCGAGTCACGCTCTGGATGTTCAGGAGCGCCGCGCGGGCTATGAGCGGGTCTTGTCGATCACCATAGAAGAGGACGTCTGGCTCGGCGGCAACGTTGTGGTCTGTCCCGGTGTCACCATCGGAGCTGGGTGCATCATCGGTGCCGGCTCGGTCGTCACCAAGGATGTGCCGCCGGGGGTCATCGCCGCCGGCAATCCGGCCCGTGTGGTGCGCGCGATCGGACCGGACGACCGGATCGGGCTGGGCGCGGCCTCACCGCGGCCGCGGGTCGCGGCAAGTCAGAACTGCCCGAGGATCTCCTGGCGCTTGGCCGCGAAGTCCCCCTCGGTGACCAAACACTCATCCCGCAACCGGTCCAGCTCCTGCGCGCACGCGTACGCTGGAGCGATGAGCACAACACCCCAGCACGCCCTTCCCTCTGGATTCACCGCGCGATCGACCGCGACCGAGGTGCTCGCCGGCATCGACCTCGGCGGCAAGACGGCCATCGTCACCGGCGGCTACTCCGGCCTCGGCATCGAGACCGTCGCCGCGCTCGCCGCGGCCGGCGCCCGGGTGGTGGTGCCGGCCCGGCGTCCAGAGGCGGCCTGGGCCGCCCTGGATGCGCGCGGCCTGGCCACCGTGGAGGTCGAGGCGCTCGACCTGGCCGATCTGGTCAGCGTGCGCGCCTTCGCCGAACGCTTCGTGGCCACCGGCCGCAGCATCGACATCCTGATCAACAACGCCGCCATCATGGCGTCCGCCGAGGCCAGGGTCGGCGACGACTGGGAGTCCCAGTTCGCCACCAACCACCTCGGTCACTACGTGCTGACCAACCTGCTCTGGCCCGCGCTCACGGCCGAGGGCGGCGCCAGGGTCGTTGCGCTGTCGTCGACGGGCCACAAGCTCAGCGGCATCCGCTTCGACGACCCCAACTTCAGCTCCGGCTACGACAAGTGGCAGGCGTACGGGCAGGCCAAGACCGCCAACAGCCTCTTCGCGGTGCACCTGGATGCCCTCGGCGCCGACTCGGGCGTGCGCGCGTTCGCCGTGCATCCCGGCGGCATCATGACCGAGTTGCAGCGACACCTGCCCCGGACGGAGATGATCGCCGCGGGGTGGATGACCGAGGACGGCACCGTGAACCCGCTGTTCAAGTCCCCGGAGCAGGGCGCGGCCACCTCCACCTGGGCGGCCACCTCGCCGATGCTCGCCGGCATGGGCGGCGTCTACTGCGAAGACTGCGACATCGCCGAACCCACCGTGGCCGGCAGCGCCACGGCCCGGATCAGCGGAGTCGACGCGCATGCCATCGACCCGGCTGCGGCGGCCAGGCTCTGGGCCTTCTCGGCCGAGCTCACCGGAGTGAACGCCTTCGCTTGACCCTGGCACTGCTCCCGACCGCCCGCCCCGCCCAACTGTTTCCGCAACGGACAAGTGCACCCGGTGCGCCGGGTGCAGTTGTCCGCATGGGCAACAGTTGCGAACGCTCGGCCGGGATTCTAGGTTGGGGAGATGGGCGAGGATGCGGGTCGGGCAGTGGGTGCGGCTGAGGTGCCGGGTCGGGCTGGAGATGCGGACGGGACGCTGTGGGTCGAGCAGGGAATCCCGGCTCCAGCACGGCGCGCGCTCGTCGCAGCGGGCATCCTTACTGTTGAGGACCTGTGCAGGGCGGACCCGGATGTTCTCGCCCGGCTGCACGGGATGGGCCCCAAGGCGCTGGCGCGGTTGCGTCCGCTGTGCGACGGCTGACACCCCGGCCCCGGTTCGTCCGGCCCGCGATCGCCTAACTGTTTCCGTAACGGACAAGTGCACCCGGTACGCCGGGTGCACTTGTCCGCACGGGTAACAGTTGCGACTGCGCAGCCGCAGCCGCGCGAAGCGGATGCGGCTTACTCGCCTGGCGTGAAGTTGAGCGAGATCGAGTTCATGCAGTAGCGGTCGCCGGTGGGGGTGCCGAAACCGTCGTCGAACACGTGGCCCAGGTGCGATCCGCAGGCGGCGCAGCGTACCTCGGTGCGCACGACACCGAGCGAGCGGTCTTCGATGAGCTCGACGGCCTCGGGGCGCACCGACTCGTAGAAGCTCGGCCAGCCGCAGCCGGAGTCGAACTTGGTGCCGCTCTTGAACAGCTCGGCGTTGCAGGCACCGCAGGTGTACACCCCTGCACGACCCTCGTCGAGGAGCTCGCCGGTCCAGGCTCTTTCGGTGGCCGCACCGCGCAGCACGCTGTACTGCTCCGGGGTGAGTTCAGCCTTCCATTCGGCGTCAGACTTGGTGACCTCGTAGTCCATGGTGCGTCCTTTCAATCCAGTCTCGGCAGAGAACTGCCTCCAGCGTAAACTCGGCCGGCGGCCCTGGCATTCCCGGCTGCGGCACACTCGGTAATTGCCCAGCCGATTCCCACCTTGACGGTATCGGGTCCGGGTCTTGCGCGACAGGCGGGACCGGTCAGGGAAAACCCAGTCCGTGCCAAATAGGATGACGCGTATGGCGACCAGTGAGCACGGCGAGAGCGAACGGCGCGCCGACGGCGCTCTGGGCCTCAGCCCTCGCGATAAAAACCTGCTCGCTTTCGAGCGGCGCTGGTGGTCACAGCCCGGCGCCAAGGAGCAGGCAATTCGCACCGAGTTCGGCCTTTCAGCCGCCCGCTATTATCAGATGTTGGGTGCCTTGCTCGACTCGCCGCTTGCCCTCGCGCACGATCCCATGCTGGTCAAACGACTGCAGCGGATGCGTGACGCGCGCTCGCAGGCACGGTCGGCCAGAGCCATCCGCCCCATCGAGTAGGGAACCTCCTACCGTATGTTCAGCCAACCGAGGATCGAACCAGACAGACGATGCCCACTTCGTACCCGAAAGACCGCTTCGATGACCTCCCCCACAAGCTCGACCGGGTGGGGGCGCACCGAGCACCAGCCAAGAAGGGGCGCCGGTGGGTTGCGGTGTGGTGGGCGCTCGGCGCGACCGCTCTGCTGATCGGTGTGGGTGCCGTCGGCCTGACCGTGTTGGACAACCGGTTGAATTTCACCATTCCCGGGATTGAGGCCGAGACGCCCGCTGCGGAGCCGACGACCGAGCCGGTGCCCACCGCGGAGCCGACCACTGACCCCAGTGCGAGTGTCACGGTGCTCAACGGCACCCCGACGACCGGCGTGGCCCGGTCGGTGGGCGACCTGCTCACCACCGGCGGCTGGACCGTCGGCAGTACCAGTGACGCAGACGCCGAAGACGTCGTCACGACGACCGTTTATTACTCGGATGCCTCTCTGGAGGGCGCTGCCCGCGGTGTGGCGGCCTTGCTGCCCGGTTCGGTGGTGTTGCTTTCCGAAGACTTCGCGGGCTCAGACGCCAGCCTGACCGTCGTGGTCGGCTCCGACTACGCCATGCCCGTCGAGTGAGCTGACCACCCGTCTCGAGCCATACTGGGAATGCGGCGCACAGTCAACCCCCTTTTGATCTTGGCTCCCGTCACTAGTGTCTGCAGTGGTCGCTCATCTTCTCTGAAAGCGCTCTCAGCCTGAGGGCGCTTTCACAAGACGGTGGACGCAGTTTCTGCGCCAGGCCCGGTCACACCAACGGGTGAGTGCCGAAATACAACACTGCACTAGGGGAGTTTCACATGGCGAACGGAACCGTCAAATGGTTCAACGCTGAAAAGGGTTTCGGCTTCATCACTGTCGATGGAGGAGGACAGGACGTCTTCGTTCACTACTCCGCCATTGACATGCACGGCTACAAGGTTCTTGAAGAAGGTCAGCACGTCATCTTCGAACTCGGTACCGGAGCCAAGGGTCCGCAGGCCGAATCGGTCCGCCCGGCTTAACCACCACGCGTCGAACAGCATCACCCACCCGCTCGATCGGGATCTTCACGAACACTGATCGAGCGCCGATTGTCAGTCACGCCACCACCTAGACCGCCAGGCAGACATACCAGGCGGGCTAAAGTGTGTGGCGTGACTGCGTTTCGGATGTCCCTTCGGCCCACCCGTCGATCCCGGCCCCGCCTGCGCGGGCCGCTCGCGGCGATCCTGGTCGCCGCCGGGCTCGGTCTGGGGCTGGTCGGCTGCTCGGCACCGCAGCCTGAGCCGACCGCATCACCGAGTCCGACACTGCCACCCGGCGTCGCGCCCCTGCGCGGCACACCGGTGGATCCGGCCGCTTCCGAGCATCCGTCGTTGGCCGTCAAGATCGACAACCACCCCGCCGCCCGGCCGCAGATCGGCCTCGAGAGCGCCGACCTGGTCTTCGAGGAACTGGTCGAGGGCGGGCTCACCCGCTACGCCGCCATCTGGCACTCCGACATGCCCGCCGAGGTGGGTCCGGTGCGGTCGATCCGCCCGATGGACCCCGAGATCCTGAGCTCCTTCGGCGGGATCGTGGCGTATTCGGGCGGACAGCCGCAGTTCGTCGACGCGATGAAGGCCACCCCGCTGTTGAACGTCATCTTCGACGAGGATGCCACGGGCCTGTTCGTTCGCGCCGAGGACCGGGATTCCCCGCATGACCTGGTGCTCGCCGCGGACGAAACCGTGCGGCTGCACTCCGACCTCGCCGAGCCGCGCGCCCAGTTCGACTATGCCGACGGCGGCGAAGACACCACCGCGGTCCTGGCCGGCGACCCCACGGCCACGATCGTCACCCGGTTCTCCGAGGCCGGCGGGCGGGCCTGGGACTGGGACCCTGCAGCGGGCTACCTCCGCAGCCAGGACGGCGCCGCGGACCTCGACACCACGGGAACCCAGCTGCGCGCCACCAACATTCTGGTGCTGCGGGTGGAGGTGGACCGGAGCGGCGAGGTGCCCCGCACCATCCTGACCGGCTCCGGTGAGGCCTGGGTGTCGACCGGCGGGTCGACGATGCCGGCCACCTGGTTCAAGGATGGCCCGGCCGCGCCGATCCGGTTGGCCGACGCGGCCGGGGCCACGATCGAGCTCGCACCTGGAAACACCTGGATCGAACTGGTTCCCGCTGACGGCGGCAGCGTGGAGCTGGTGCCCTGACTCGACCGTCCGGCAGGCACCGACGCCCCATGTTCACTTGCACTCTCGACCCCAGAGTGCCAGAATCGGTTTAGCACTCTGCTGTTTGGAGTGCTAACCCATCATCGTTTTGGTAACGTCCGGGAGGGACGAGAAACACATATGGCAAAGATCATTGCTTTCAATGAAGAGGCCCGTCGCGGCCTTGAGCGCGGCCTCAATATCCTCGCTGACACGGTCAAGGTGACCCTCGGCCCGCGCGGACGCAACGTCGTGCTGGAGAAGAAGTGGGGCGCCCCCACGATCACCAACGACGGCGTGTCCATCGCCAAGGAGATCGAGCTCGACGACCCGTACGAGAAGATCGGCGCTGAGCTCGTCAAGGAGGTCGCCAAGAAGACCGACGACGTCGCCGGCGACGGCACCACCACTGCCACCGTTCTCGCTCAGGCTCTGGTTCGCGAAGGCCTGCGCAACGTCGCAGCCGGCGCCGACCCGATCAGCCTCAAGCGCGGCATCGAGAAGGCCACCGCTGCGGTCATCGCCGAGCTCATCGCCAGCGCCAAGGAGATCGAGACCAAGGAAGAGATCGCGGCCACGGCTTCGATCTCTGCCGGCGACGCCGAAATCGGCGCGATCATCGCCGAGGCCATCGACAAGGTCGGCAAGGAAGGTGTTGTCACCGTTGAGGAGTCGAACACCTTCGGCACCGAGCTGGAGCTCACCGAGGGCATGCGCTTCGACAAGGGCTTCCTGTCGGCGTACTTCGTCACCGACCCCGACCGTCAGGAAGCGGTCTTCGAAGACCCCTACATCCTGATCGTCAACTCAAAGGTCTCCAACATCAAGGACCTGTTGCCGATCGTCGACAAGGTCATCCAGAGCGGCAAGCAGCTGCTCATCATCGCCGAGGACGTCGACGGCGAGGCCCTGGCCACGCTCGTTGTGAACAAGATCCGTGGCATCTTCAAGTCGGTTGCCGTCAAGGCCCCCGGCTTCGGTGACCGTCGCAAGGCGCAGCTGCAGGACATCGCCATCCTCACCGGCGGCCAGGTCATCTCCGAGGAGGTCGGCCTCAAGCTTGAGAACGTCACCCTCGACCTGCTCGGTAACGCCCGCAAGGTCGTCATCACCAAGGACGAGACCACCATCGTCGAGGGTGCCGGCGACGCCGAAGCCATCGCCGGTCGCGTTCAGCAGATCCGTAACGAGATCGAGAACACCGACTCGGACTACGACCGTGAGAAGCTCCAGGAGCGTCTCGCCAAGCTCGCCGGTGGCGTTGCCGTCATCAAGGCCGGCGCCGCGACGGAGGTTGAGCTCAAGGAGCGCAAGCACCGCATCGAGGACGCCGTTCGCAACGCGAAGGCAGCCGTCGAAGAGGGCATCGTCGCCGGTGGTGGCGTTGCACTCATCCAGGCCGGCAAGACCGCCTTCGAGAGCAAGGCCATCCTTGACCTCGTCGGCGACGAGGCAACGGGCGCGAATATCGTGCGCGTCGCCATCGACGCTCCGCTCAAGCAGATCGCGCTCAACGCCGGCATGGAGCCGGGCGTTGTCGCCGACAAGGTGCGCAACCTGCCCGTCGGATTCGGCCTCAACGCCGCGACCGGTGAGTACGTCGACATGATCGCCGCCGGCATCAATGACCCGGTGAAGGTCACCCGCTCGGCGCTGCTGAACGCATCGTCGATCGCCGGTCTGTTCCTCACCACTGAGGCCGTCGTCGCCGACAAGCCCGAGAAGAACCCGGCCCCGGCCGGCGACCCCTCGGGTGGCATGGACTTCTAAGTCGCGCCTCACCAGCACTGACGAATAGATGTGGGCGTCCCCTTCTGGGGGCGCCCACATTCGTGTGTCCGGTGCGGTTCTCGAACTCCTGGGTGTTACCGTGCGGTATGGGGACGCGGGGGTTGTCGACGTCGTCGGGCACGCTGGTGCCGGCGGCGTTGCTGGCGGTCGCACTCCTGGCCGGATGCACGACTGAATCGCCAGTACCGGCAGAATCGGCAGTTGGCCCGAGCGGCACCCCGGCCCCGGCGGATGCGGTCACCGCACCGGCATCCAGGCTGGGCCTGGACTGCGCCGACCTCGTGCCGGATGATCTCGCTGCCGAAACCGTGGCCACCGGACTAGTGCCGCTGCCATATGCTGCAGCGTTGCTCGGCGGGGGCCCGCTCAGCTACGCGATCGAGCAGCTCGGCGGAACGGCCTGCGCCGCGACAGCCCTGACAACTTCGGTGCCGGTAGTGGGGGTCGAGCCGGTCGAGCCGGTCGTCTCCGGCTACACGGTGCTCGTGCTCCCCGACGCCGCCGAGATGTACGCCCGCTACGCGGAGCTCTATACCGACGTCCCGAGCGGCGCCGATGCGCCCTACGGTGACTCCTTTGGAGGTGCATGCTTCGGTCGCGGCGCTGAGTCGTCGTGCACGAGCAACATCCTCGTCGGCAGCACCTGGATCGACGTGCAGCTGACGGGCATCGATGCGCACGCAGCGCTCAGCGACGATGATGTGGTTGCGCGCGTAGCTCCGTTGATCGAGTCCATCGTCACGACGGTGGCGGATGCCCCGGCGCCCGGGCCGCTCTGGACGCCGGCCGGGAACGCGGTGGAGTTGCCGGCCGACTGCACCGTCTACGCCACCGCCGACGAGGCGCGGTCGACATTCCAACGCACCGAGGAGCTGTGGGTCGGCCCTGCGGGCGGCGGCGGCTGGGGTCTCTCCGCGGGCGCGTGGACCATGAGCGGAGCTGAACGATGCTCCTGGCTGCTGGAGAACTCCGACAACGGCGTACTCTCCGTCGAAGCACTTCCCGGTGCGGCTTGGGCCTACGACGCGATGTTGAGCCTGACCGCAAGACCCGACCAGGGCGCCAGGAGCGAGGAATCGATCCCGGGCGTCGAGCGGGCCTCGTTCGCCTGTGGCAGCTCGACCGAGACCTGCAGCCTCGACACTGTGATCGGCGGCAACTGGGTGCAGTTCAATACCTCGTCTGCTCACGGTGATCCTGACGTTCTACGCGACAGATTGACCCGGACCGCGGCAGGAGCCGCCGCACGTCTCTCCGGCTGAGCCGGCCCGTAGCCGGCCCGTAGCCGGCCCGTAGCCGGCGTACGGCCTCTCCGGAGGGCGCTACCGGGCGAACAGCCGGGCGTTGGCCTGCTCCACCTCCGCGTACTGAGCTCCGGCCTGCCCGAGCGCCTGGTTGAGCACGTCAGCGCTCTGCTCGACATGCTGTTGAGTGCTGCGCCACGCCGACACCGCCGCCTGGAACTGCGTGGACGCCTGGCCGGTCCAGGAGCCTTCCAGCCCGGTGAGCTGCCCGAGCAGGGCGGCCACCTCGGCCTGGATCCGCCCCATGGTGGCGCGGGCTGCGCCCGTCGTCGTGATCAACGCGTCGCTGTCTACCTGGAACTGGGCCATCGACATTCTCCGTTCGCTTCGCTCGGGTGCCCGGTCGGGCGCCCGGAGGCGACGGTACGGTGGAACGAATGTGCCAGGCGCCTGCCGCCGGTCGTTGGGGAGAACTCCGTGCCCGGCGGCCTGGGGAGGACCGGGTGCCGGGGGGTGGACCTGTCGACGGGGCGGGTCAGCCCAGCGTCGTCAACGGTAGCGCCTGCGGGGCGGCGGGGGACTCGGCCAGCGGGAACCAGACCCGGAAGGTCGCTCCGCCGCCCGGGGTCTCGACGACCTCGACCGAGCCGTTGTGGCTCGCCACGATGGAGGCCACGATCGCGAGGCCGAGGCCGCTGCCGCCGGTCTCCCTGGCCCTGGAGGTATCGGCCCGCCAGAAGCGCTGGAAGATCTTGTCACGGATCTGCGGGGGGATGCCCTCGCCGTGGTCGATGACCGAGATGGAGGCGCGCTGGTTGCGCCGGTCCACGGCGACCTCGAGTTCGACCGGACTGTCGGCCGGGCTGAACCGAAGGGCGTTGCCCATCAGGTTGGTGATGACCTGGCGCACCTTGTTCTCCTCGGCCATGATCACCGCCTCGAGCTCCGGTGGGGCCTCGACGGCGGGGGGAGCGTCGTTGGCGGGCAGGACCGCATCCGTACGCTTGGGCCGGCGGGTGCGGAGCCTGGCGAGGGTGGCGCCGGCGAAGGAGATCGTGCCGGTGCTGGACCCGGACGGGTCGGCCTTGGGCGCGGCGCTCTTGGCGGCGGCGCTCTTCGTTGCGGCGCTCGTGGCGCTCGCCCCGTTGACGGCCGGAGCCGGCGCGGGCGACACCGGGGCGGGGGTGACTTCACCGGTGGAGTGCGCCAGGTCGATGGGGGCCTCCTGCGCCTTCTCGGTGAACTCGGCCGGGTGACTGGTCAGCACCGTGACCCGGCGGCCGGGCGAGGAGGCCATGGCGTCGAGCGCGGCATCGTGGGCGAGGGGCAGCAGGTCAACCCGGGTCAGCGAGAGCGGCTTGGTCTCATCCAACCGGGCCAGTTCGAGCAGGTCCTCGACCAGTCCGCCCATGCGGATGGCTTCCTTCTCAATGCGTTGCATGGCCTGGGCCACGTCGTCGGGGGTCTGCAGCGCTCCCATCCGGTAGAGCTCGGCGTAGCCGCGCACCGAGACCAGCGGGGTGCGCAGCTCGTGGCTGGCGTCGCCGACGAAGCGGCGCATCTGGTCGATCGTGCGGGCACGGTCCTTGAAGGCCCGGTCGATGCGGCTGAGCATGGTGTTGAGGGACCGGTTGAGCCGGCCCACCTCGGTATTGGGTGTGGCTCCGCCCAGCCGCTGGCTGAAGTCGCCGTCGGCGATGGCCGCAGCCGTGCGCTCGACCTCGCGCAGCGGCGCGAAGGTGGTGGTGACCAGCAGCCGGGTGAGCATGGCGCCCACCAGCACCACCCCCACACCGAAGCCGAGGAAGATGCTGAGGTAGGTGTTGACGGTGTTCTGCGCCGACTGCAGCGATACGGCCATCAGCAGGGTGCCGTAGGTGCCGGTGGAATTGATCACGAACGGCACGGCCACGGCGTGGAACTCGGTGTCGCCCTCCTCGTCGGAGAGCTTCTGCACGGCGCCGTTCATGTTGATCACGCTCTGCAGGTCCAACGGCATCGTCACGGCGGGCAGGCTGGAGCGGGGCCGGTCCCCCCAGGTGCGCTGCTTGAGCACGCCGTTCTGGTCGTAGACCGCCACGAAGTAGTCCGAGTCCACGCCGGCGCTGCCGTTCTCCATGGAGTTGCGGTAGTCCATCAGCGTGGTCTGCGCCTCGGTCTGTAGGCTGGCATCCACCTGCTGCACGACGTAGTTCTGCAGGATCACCATGGTGCCCACCCCGGAAACGAGCAGACCGAGCGTGAGCATCAGCACGGTCACGCCGGTGATCTTGGAGCGGAGCGAAATCCGGCTCCAACGGTCCATCAGGGCCACATGCATGATTCCAGTCTAAGGAAGTGAAACTGGGTCTATGCCTTGGCGGCCTTGAGCATGTATCCGAAACCGCGCTTGGTCTGGATCAGCGGCTCGCTGGAGTGCATGTCCACCTTGCGGCGCAAGTACGAGATGTAGGACTCCACAATGCCGGCGTCGCCGTTGAAGTCGTACTCCCAGACGTGGTCGAGGATCTGCGCCTTGGAGAGCACCCGGTTGGGGTTGAGCATCAGGTAACGCAGCAGCTTGAACTCGGTGGGGCTGAGCTCGATGGGCTGGTCGCCGACGAGCACCTCGTGGGTGTCCTGGTCCATGGTGAGCTCGCCGGCGCGGATGACCGCGTCTTCGTCGGCGTGCATCGTACGGCGCAGGATGGCTTTGATCCGGGCCACGATCTCGTCGAGGCTGAACGGCTTGGTCACGTAGTCATCGCCGCCGACGGTGAGGCCGGTGATCTTGTCTTCGGTGTCGTCCTTCGCCGTGAGGAAGAGGATCGGCGCGGTGTAGCCGGCCGAACGCAGGCGCTTGGTCACGCCGAAACCGTTCATGTCGGGCAACATCACGTCGAGGATGATCAGGTCGGGCTCTTCCTCAAGCACGGCGGAGATCGCCTGGGCGCCGTTACCGACCGCGCGAACGGCAAACCCGGCGAAGCGGAGGCTGGTGGTGAGGAGATCCCGGATATTGGGTTCGTCGTCAACGATAAGGATGCGGGGGCCGTCAGTCATGCACCTAGTATCTGCGCGTTAGCTGGTGCTTTCCTGTGAGTGGGCGGTACGCGCGCAGGCGATCCGGTGACAGGGGTTCCGGTACGGTCCGGATGCCTCTACCGTCAGAGCTACCGGCAGGATCGGGTGACGGGCAGCAGAAGCTGCGATAGCGGGGCAGGAGCAGCGAATGGACGGTTCAGTGCAGCCGGGCGGGACGGGTGGTGACCCGATTGTCATCGTCGGCGCCGGGCTCGCCGGGGCTCGGGCGGCCGAGGCCGTGCGGGTGGCCGGATTCGAGGGGCGGGTGGTGCTGGTCGGAGAGGAAACCGCGGCCCCGTACCTCCGCCCGCCGTTGTCGAAGGAGTACCTCGCCGGGTCGGCCGACCGGGACTCGGTGGATGTGCATCCGCTCGGCTGGTACGCCGAGCATGCGATCGAGCGGATCGCCGGGCACCGGGCCGCGGTCCTGGACCGGGCCGGGCACCGGCTGGCCCTCGACGACGGACGGGAACTGCGATATTCGCGGCTGCTGCTGGCCACCGGGGCATCACCGCGGCCGTTCCCTGGACCGGGGGCGAGCCTGCCCGGGGTGCACTACCTGCGCACGGTCGAGGATGCCGACCGGCTGCGCGCGGCGCTGGCGCAGGGCGGCCGTCGGGTGGTCATCGTCGGCAGCGGCTGGATCGGGCTGGAGGTGGCCGCCGCCGCGAAGGGGCAGGGGAACGATGTCATCGTGCTGGGCCGCGGCGCCGTGCCGCTGCAGGCCGCGCTCGGCGCCGAGGTGGGCGCGGTCTTCGACCAGCTGCACCGTGACCACGGGGTGCACGTGGGCAACAACACGAACGTCGTCGAGCTGGAGGGGGAGACCCGCAGCGGCGGCACCCGGGTGACCGGGGTACGGCTGAGCGACCGTACCCTGGTGCGCGCCGATCTGGTGGTGGTGGGCCTGGGCGCCACGCCGAACACCCAGCTCGCCCTCGGTGCCGGCCTCGCCGTCGACAACGGCATCGCGGTGTCGGCCACATTCCAGACCGACGACCCCGACGTCTTCGCGGTCGGGGACGTGGCAAACGTCTTCCACCCGCGGCTGGGCCACCGGCTCCGGGTGGAGCACTGGGCGAACGCCGATACGGCCGGCGCCGCCGCCGGGCGGGCGCTGCTGGGCGACACCACCCAGTACGCCGCGATCCCGTACTTCTACACCGACCAGTTCGACCTGAGCATGGAGTATTCCGGGTTCGGCGACCTCGCCCGGGACGCCGAGGTCGTCTTCCGGGGCGACAGGCCCGGCCGGGAATTCGTGGCGTTCTGGCTCGCCGGCGGGCAGGTCGTCGCGGGGATGAACGTGAACGTCTGGGATATCAACGAGACCGTGCAGCGACTCATCCGGTCCAAGGTCAGAGTCGACCCGCGCCGACTCATGGATGAGAGCATAGCCTTGGAAGACCTGCTCGAGCCGACCCCCGGCATGGCCTGAGCACACCCCCGCCGCAGGCCCGCTGCGGCCCGGCACCACGAGGAGTCAGATGGCCAGCCCGACCTCCGCACCCGGGATCATCCTGCCCCGGCTGGACGTGCCAGTGCGCCGCCTGAACGGCCGCGACTTCGACTTCGACCGCGAGGTGGCGGTGATGGCGGTGATCAACCGCACCCCCGACTCGTTCTACGACCGTGGTGCCACCTTCGCGCTCGAGAACGCCGTCGCCGCGGCACGGCAGGCCGTGGCCGACGGCGCCGACTGGGTCGACATCGGCGGGGCCAAATTCGCGCCCGGCCCCGCGGTGCCCGTCACCGAGGAGATCGAGCGGGTGGTCCCGGTCGTCGCCGCACTGCGGGGCGCCGGCGTGGTGATCTCGGTGGACACCTTCGACCCCGACGTGGCCAGGGCCAGCATCGTCGCGGGGGCGCACGTGATCAACGACACCACGGGGGTGCACGACCCGCGGATGGCCGAGGTCGTCGCGGACAGCGACGCCACCCTGGTGATCACGCACAGCCTGGCCCGTCCGCGCACCCCCTACCCGGCACCGCAGTACGACGACGTGGTGCGCGAGGTCGCCGGCTTCCTGCGGGCCAGGGTGGAGCGGGCGCTGGCCAACGGGGTCCCGGCCGAGCGGCTGATCATCGACCCCGGCCACGACCTGAACAAGAACACCCGGCACTCCCTCGAGCTGACCCGCCGGCTGGGGGAGATCACCGCGCTCGGCCTACCCACCCTGGTGGCCGTGTCGAACAAGGACTTCATCGGCGAGACCCTCAACCGGGACAGGGACAGCCGGGTGGAGGGCACCCTCGCCGCGGCCGTCTACTGCATCCTGCAGGGCGCCCGCATCGTGCGGGTGCACAACGTGTCGGCGGCGGTGGACGCCGTGCGGATGACCGAAGCCATTCTCGGCTGGCGCGAACCGGCCTACCTACGCCACAACCTCGCCTGATGCACACCCTTGATCCCGGCGACGTGCTGGCCCGCTACACGGTCGGCGACCGGTCGGCCCCGCACCTGCGGGTGAACTTCATCAGCAGCCTGGACGGCGCCGCCACCCACGACGGCCTGAGCGGTGGGCTCGGCGACGATGCCGACCGGCTGGTCTTCGACACGGTGCGGATGCTCACCGATCTGATCCTGGTCGGGGCGGGCACCGTGCGCGCCGAGGGTTACGGCGGGATCCGGTTCAGCGCCGACGCGGTGGCCTGGCGGGTCAAGCACGCCCTGCCGGAGCACCCGCCGGTGGCGATCGTCTCCGGCCGGCTCGACCTGGACCCGGCCCTTCCGGTGTTCACCGACGCGGCCACCCGGCCGATCCTGATCACCCACGCCCAGGCCCCCGCGGACCGCCGAGCGGCGCTCGCCGTGGTCGCCGACGTGCTGGTCTGCGGCGAGGCATCCGTGGACCACGCGTTGATGGTGCGCACCCTCACCGGGCTCGGCTATCCGCAGGTGCTCTGCGAGGGCGGCCCGAGCCTGTTCGGTTCGCTGCTGGCCGCCGACGCGGTGGACGAGCTCTGCCTCACCCTGGCTCCGCTGCTCGAGTCCGGCCGGGCCCCCCGCATCGCCGGCGCGCCGGATGCGTCGCCGCGCCGGATGCGCCTCGCGCACGCGCTCCCCGCCGGAGACACCCTCCTCCTGCGCTATCTCCGCGCCCGCTGATCATTCGCTGGTCGAGCTTGTCGAGGCCCGGTGACGTGCCTCGTGACTGTGGCCGCGTTCCTGAGGACGGCGTGCGTGGTCTCGACAAGCTCGACCAGCGGGACGGCGCGGGTTAGCTGGCGGCTCGGGCGGGCTCGTCGAGGGCGTGGGCGTCGAGGATTGTATACGAGTAGCCCTGCTCGGCCAGGAAACGCTGGCGGTTCTGGGCGAAGTCCTGGTCGACGGTGTCGCGGGCGACCAGGGTGTAGAAACTCGCGGTGAGGCCGGACTCCTTGGGGCGCAGCAGACGGCCGAGCCGCTGGGCCTCCTCCTGCCGGGACCCGTACGACCCCGACACCTGGATGGCCACCGAGGCTTCGGGCAGGTCGATCGAGAAGTTCGCCACCTTTGACACCACCAGGAGGTTCTCCTCACCGACCCGGAACGCCTGGTAAAGCCGTTCCCGTTCGTCGACCGGGGTGGCCCCGGTGAGCTTGGGGGCCTGCAGGGTCTCGGCGAGCTCGTCGATCTGGTCGAGATACTGGCCGATCACCAGGATGCGTTCGCCCGGGTGCATCGCCACCAGCTTTTTGACGATGTCGAGCTTCGCCGGCGCGGTGGCGGCCATCCGGTAGCGTTCGTCGTCGGGCGCCGCGGCGTAGCTGAGTCGTTCGGAGTGCGGCAGGTCGATGCGCACCTCGAAGCAGGCCGCGGGGGAGATGTAGCCCTGCGCCTCGATCTCCTTCCACGGGGCGTCGAAGCGCTTGGGCCCGATCAGGCTGAACACGTCGCCCTCCCGGCCGTCCTCCCGCACCAGGGTGGCGGTCAGACCCAGCCGCCGGCGGGCCTGCAGCTCGGCGGTGAGCTTGAACACCGGCGCGGGCAGCAGGTGCACCTCGTCGTAGATCACCAGGCCCCAATCCATGGCGTCGAGTAACTCGAGGTGCGCGTATTCGCCTTTCCGCTTGGCGGTGAGGATCTGGTACGTGGCGATGGTGACCGGTTTGACCTCCTTCACCTGGCCGGAGTATTCGCCGATCTCCTCCGCGGTGAGGGTGGTGCGCTTGTGCAATTCATCCCGCCACTGCCGGGCGGACACGGTGTTGGTCACCAGGATCAGGGTGTTGGTCTTGGCGGTTGCCATCGCGCCGGCGCCCACCAGAGTCTTGCCGGCGCCGCAGGGCAGCACCACCACACCGGAGCCCGCCTCGAAGAAGTTGGCCACGGCCTTGTTCTGGTAGTCGCGCAACGCCCAGCCGTCTTCGAGCAGGGCGATGTCGTGCGGGGTGCCCGGCGTGTAGCCGGCGAGGTCTTCGGCGGGCCAGCCGAGCTTGACCAGTTCCTGTTTGAGCTGGCCGCGGGCCCACGGCGCCACCAGGAACGAGTCCGGGGTGGGCTGGCCGACCAGCAACGGGGCGATCTTGCGCGCAGCCGCCACCTCGGTAAGCACCGGGGCGTCCAGGCTGCGCAGGATGAGCGCTCCCTCGGGGTCCCTGTCGATGACCAGCCGGCCGTACCGTCCCACCGTCTCCTCGAGATCGACGGTGACGGTCTGCGGGATCGCGAATTTGGAGTACTTCGTGAGGGTGGCGAGCATGTTCGCCGCGTCGTGCCCGGCCGCCCGCGCGTTCCAGAGGCCGAGCCGGGTGATCCGGTAGGTGTGGATGTGCTCAGGCGCGCGCTCAAGCTCGGCGAAGACGGCAAGGTCGTGCCGGGCATCCTCCGCCAGAGGATGCGCGACTTCGAGCAGAACCGTGCGGTCACTTTGGACGATCAGCGGGCCATCGGACATAAGCGTCAATGCTACGCCCGTGCAGCGTGAACGTGCCTACCCGCGTCCGGGGGTGCGCTGCCGGTCAGGGGGCGGGAACGATGCTGACGACGCTGGAGAGCGGCAGGGTGCGTTCGATATCGGCCCGCCGGTCCCTGGCGCGGAAGCGGCCGCCGCCGACGCTGGCCGGCTCGAGGAGGTAGTCCACGACGTCGCCGTCGGGCATCCGCACGCTCACCAGCACGGTCTCCCGGTGCTTGATGGCCGAGTCCAGCTGCCGGGCCAGCCACGCGTGCGCGGCCTTGGCTTCACCGCCGTCGGTGGCGCGCAACTCCTCGACGAGAGCGATCGTGGGGTCGGGCAGTTCGGTTCGGGTGGGCCGCACGACCGGGTGCCGGCGCGGGTGCACCACCTCGCCGGCCGGGTTCTCGGCGGCGACGGGGTACCGGGCGTCGGTGAGGGCCCAGAACACGGCATCGGCCGGGTGCCGGCTGGTCAGCCGGGTGGCGGTGACCGACTCAAGAGCCAGGGCCGTGAACGTCTGGTCGACGGCAATGGCGCCGAGCACGGCGGAGTCGTCGGAGGACACGTAACTGGGCCCGGCCGGGTTCGCCGGGTCGACACTGCCCACCCGCACCCTGCCATACCTGTCGGCGGCGTCACGGATGAGGTAGTCCACCGGTTGCGGAACGCCGGTGAGGGAGATCGCGGCCAGGAACTGCAGGATGGACTCCGCATCGTCGCCGGCGGCCAGGGCGCGGTTGACCGACGCGCCGCTCAACCGGTAGCTGGAGGCCAGCTCGCGGCTCTCAACATCCGCGAAGGTGCGCAGCCGGGCGTCGATCGACGCCGAGAGCGGGCCGGGCGCGACGATCGAGAGGTCGTGCTGCAGGTAAACGGTGCCCACCTCGGCGGGCAGCGAGGCCGTGATCGTGGCGATGGCGGCGTCGATGTCGCCGACCAACACGGATGCGCCGGCCGCACTGGTCGTCTGCCTCGCGGTGATGCCGATCAACTCGGCGTCGCGGGCGAAGGCGGCGATGCGTTCGTCCATCCAAGTGCCGCCAGCCGGGTACAGCCAAGCCACGAACCGGTGCATGGCGTCGCCCCAGGCCACGCCGGGTCGCTGGGCGAGGATCTGCCGTACGTCGGCGGGCAGGACGCCGAGCCAGGACGCGGCGAGGACACCCCAGCGCTCGGAGGCGCTCAGGAGCAGCCAGTCGACGCCGGCGGCGGATTGGGACCAGTAACCGGCGTCGAGGGCGACCAGCTCGGCGCGGGCGGCGATGCCCACGAGCGGGGCGACGGCGTCGATGTCGACCAGCATGGCCATGGCGAGGCGTTTGGTGTCTGGCAGGCCGAGGCCGCCCCGGCTGAGTTCCCTGGCCGGCTCCTGACCGAGTTCGGTGAGCAGCTCGGCGATCGACGAGACGGCGGCGAAGGCGCGTTCGGCGGCCAGCCGTTCGGTGAACCGGCCGTCGGTCGCCGACAGTGGGGCCAGCGCGGTGGGTGCGGGCACGCCGGCCAGCTCGGCGGTGCTGGGCAGGCCGTCCTCCGGCCAGGCGCGCAGGCGCGCCGTGACGGCGGGATACGGACGTACGGAGTCGTCGGTGCGGGTCAGCAGCATCAGCTCGTCGAGGTGGTTGACGCGTGCACAGATGTCGGCGGCGTCCTGGGTGTCGTGGCCGAGGTCGGCCAGCCGTTCGACCAACTCGTCCAGCGAGGGAGCGCCGAGATCAGAGGCCACCGCCAGGACGGCCAGTGTGCTGCGGTCCAGATGCGACAGCGTCGCTTGAATCGCGGCGGGCTCAAGGAGGGCTTCGGCGAGGTCGAAGAAGTCGTGGATGCCGTGGGGATTCACGGATCTGAGAGCGATCGTGCGGCGCAGTGCTGCGTCGTTCAGTGCGCGGAGGCGTGAGGCGAGCGTCAGCATGGTGGCTACTCCATTTTCTGTCGAGCCTCGCGAGCGCGGCGGATTCCGCTGACGACCATCAAGGTGATGATCAGCAGGAAGCCGAGGGGAAGACCGAATAGGGGCAGGGTGAGCACGGCCGGCCAGACGCCCGTGCTGAACCCGTCGTTGTCGCCGGCACCGGCAGCGGTGCCGAGGATCACAGCGAGGAAGGCCAGGATCGAGAGCCCGACCACGCCCGCCACCATGTAGGCCAGGACCCTTTCGAGCCGGCCCGGGTCGTGCGGAGTTTGAGTGGTCACAGACCTAAGGATACGGGGCATAGTCAGCTACAACAGAATATGCTGAGTGAAGCGGCGCGTATTCTGCGCGCCTCAAAATCACAGCGAGGTTCAGATGCCCACCGGCAAAGTCAAGTTCTACGACGAGGAGAAGGGTTTTGGCTTCATCAGTTCCGATGACGGCCACGAAGTCTTCCTGCACGCGTCTGCGGTGCCCGCCGGAGTGACGGTGAAGACCGGGATGAAGCTCGAGTTCGGCATCGCCGATGGCAAGCGGGGCGCGCAGGCGCTGTCAGTGCGTGTGATCGAGGCTCCGCCGAGCCTGGCCAAGTTGAGCCGCAAGCCGGCCGACGACATGGCCATCATCGTCGAAGACCTGGTGAAGCTGCTCGATGGTATCGGGTCGAGCCTGCGCCGCGGCCGGTACCCCGACGCCGCGCACAGCAAGAAGATCGCAGCCGTGCTGCGTAAGGTCGCCGAGGAACTGGATGCTTGATCCCTTCGACCCCACTCCGCCCAAGGCCCCGCCGGTCGCTGCGGCCAAGGCCATCGAGCCCACCGTTGACGAGGGTGCGGCGACCACCGAGACCGGCCAGACGGATGCGGCACCGGCCGAGTCCGTCCAGGACATGCCGGAACTGGACGACGACGAGGTGTTCGAGGCCGATGAGGTGCTCGTGGCCGCGGTCGACCAGGCCAGGACGGCCCTCGAACTGATCACTCCGGCCGAGACGATCGGCGAGCCGCTGGGCTACATCGTCGAGGGCGAGCACGTGCTGTCGCTGCTCTTCGACTGCCTGATGACCGGGTACCCGGGCTGGCGCTGGACGGTCAGCCTGACCCGCGTCGAAGGAGACTCCGCGCCGCAGGTTCTGGAAACCGAGCTGATGCCCGGCGACGATTCCCTGCTCGCTCCCGAGTGGGTGCCGTGGAGCGACCGGCTCGCCGACTCCAAGGTGGCCGAGGAACTCGCTGCCGCCGGACTGGCCGGGAACGACGACCACGACGACGACGACGACGATGACAGCGACGACGACGACGATGATGACGATGACGACGACGATGACGACAGCGACGATGACGACGAGAACGCCGAGTCCGACGGCGCCGTCGACAACGGCGTCGACGTTCTCGATGGGATCGACGTGGACGAGGCGCTAGGGGCGTCTGAACAGCACGAAGCCGAGGCCGCAGAGGCCGAGGCCCAGACCGATCACGGCGCACCACAGCCACCAGCCCACGCCGGCGTCATCCAGTTCAGCTCGGAAGACGACAGTCAGCACCAGTAGGACGAGCCAGCCGGCCGAACCCGCTGCCACCGCTTTGCGCGCATTTGCGCGGACGGGCAGCGGGTCCGGCCGTCTTTCGCTGTCTTTGAGCCACAGGCGCATGGGCGACTAGGCCAGCTTGTCCACAATGTATTCGATCGACGAGACGAGCTTTCGCACATCCGCCGGGTCGATGGCAGTGAAGGTCGCGACGCGCAGCTGGTTGCGGCCGAGCTTGCGGTAGGGCTCGGTGTCGACGATGCCGTTGGCGCGCAGGACCTTCGCGATGGCGGCGGCGTCGATGCTGTCGTCGAAGTCGATCGTGGCGACGACCTGCGAGCGGTGGCTCGGGTCGGTCACGAACGGTGTGGCGTAGTCGACGGTTGCGGCCCAGTCGTAGAGCACCGACGAGGATTCGGTCGTGCGTGCGGATGCCCAGGCCAGTCCACCGTTGCCGTTGATCCAGTCAAGCTGGTTCTCCATCAGCAGCAGTGTCGATACGGCGGGCGTGTTCAGCGTCTGGTTGAGCCGGGAGTTGTCGATGGCGTTCTTCAGGCTGAGGAACTCCGGGATGTACCGGCCGCTGGCGGCGAGGCGTTCGACCCGCTCGATGGCGGCGGGGGAGAACAGGGCCAACCAGATGCCACCGTCGGAGGCGAGGTTCTTCTGCGGGGCGAAGTAGTAGACATCCGCCTGGTCGGCCTCGAAGTCGATGCCGGCAGCGGCGCTGGTGGCGTCGATCACCGTGAGCGCACCCGTGTCGCCCTGCACCCGGGTGACCGGAGCCATGACACCGGTGGACGTCTCGTTCTGCGGCCAGGCGTAGACGTCGATGCCCTCGGTGGGCACGGCGGTGGCGCGCGAGCCCGGCGCCGCCTTGATCACATCGGGAGCGGTGAGGAACGGGGCGGCGGCGGCGGCGGCGAACTTGCCGCCGAACTCGCCGAAGACGAGGTTCTGCGCGCGGGTTTCGATGAGCGAGAACGCGGCGGCGTCCCAGAACGCGGTCGAACCGCCGTTGCCCATGATGAGTTCGTAGCCCGCCGGGGCTCGGAACAGGTCGGTGAGGCCCGAGCGAACGCGCCCGACCAGATTCTTCACCGGTGCCTGGCGGTGGGACGTGCCCAGAATGCTTGCGCCGGCACCAGAGAGGTAATCCAGCTGCTCCTGGCGGATCTTGGACGGGCCGCAGCCGAAACGTCCGTCGGCGGGCAGCAATTCGGTGGGGATTCGTAGGTCCGGCATAACAGGATTCTAGTTGTCCGGTCCGCACGGGTAGTGTTGTGGCGTTGCACATTTGGCCGAGCGGGAGGCTGCGGATGACTGACCTTATCGACACGACCGAAATGTATCTCCGCACAATCCTCGACCTGGAGGAGGAGAACATCGTTCCCCTTCGCGCCCGGATCTCCGAGCGGCTGGGCCACTCCGGCCCGACGGTGTCCCAGACCGTGGCCAGGATGGAGCGCGACGGGCTTGTCGTCGTCTCCGGCGACCGCCACCTCGAGCTCACCCTGACCGGCCGCAGTAAGGCCGTGCACGTCATGCGCAAGCACCGACTCGCGGAACGCCTGCTCAGCGATGTCATCGGCCTCGAATGGGAGTTCGTCCACGACGAAGCCTGCCGCTGGGAGCACGTGATGAGCGAGCAGGTCGAACGCAAGATCCTCGAAATCCTCGGTCACCCCACCGAATCCCCGTACGGCAACCCGATCCCCGGCCTCGACGAGCTGGGCGACTCCCCGGCCGTGGCGTTCATGGCCGGCGTCACCAACCTGCTCGACGTCGTGGCGGCGTCGGACGTGCCCGTCAGCGCCGTCATCCGCCGGCTGGGGGAGCCCGTGCAGTTCGACCCCGAACTCCTGGCCCAGCTCAAGCAGTCCGGCGTGCTGCCGGGCAACACCGGTGTGTTCTCCGCGGTCGGTTCCTACGTTCTGGTGCAGGTCGAGGGCTTCGGCGACGGCTTGGAGCTGCCCAATGAGGTCGCGGGTCACATCTTCGTGACGACGCCCGCCACCGTCTCCTAACCGCACCAGGGGTTCTGCAAGAATTCACAGTCTCGTTACCCATTCGTTAGATTTCGTCCATTTGGGGTGACAAAAGCGAATTGGTCACGTAGCCTCAGACCTGCCCACAGATCAGAGACCGGTCGTCGGGCCCGCTCAAGACGCCTCTACCCTGCCCGTCTCTTGCTGCGGAACCTCCACGCGTTCACGCGCATCGGACGGGACAACTACCTAGTGTTGTCGAGGCGCCGGAGGTTCGACTTGTCCCCATTAGGTAGAAGACTGCCCCGAAGCGGTCGAAGTACCACGGCTGTGACCGTGCGACCCGTCACCACCGATCCGGTGCGCGCAGCGCAAACGGAGGTGGGACCCCGTGTCGTGCTGCCGCCGGGGGCGCCTGTCAGGCGCTCCAAGCGGCGCAGCGCCACTGGCCACATCGTGATGATGACCCTGGCAACCGGCCTCGTTGCCACCATGGCTTTGCCTGCCTACGCGTTCGCCCCGGCGGACGCCGAGGGCAACTTCTCTGCCACGGGTGCCACCGTGCTCACCAAGGCCGGCGCCCAGAACGTCGCCGTCGATGAGGAGGCCGCAACGGTCACGGTGGCGCAGGATGCCTTCTCGGCCACACCGCAGGCGGAGATCGACGCGGCGGACGCCGCGGAAGCGGCCGAAGCGGCCGAAGCCGCCCGCGTCGCAGCCGCGACCTCGATGACCACCTATGCGGCGTCGTACACCGGCCCGTCCGCGGCGGACTACCTGGCCAGCCCGGCGTATCCGAGCTTCAGCCTCTCATCGGTGTACAACGTCGCGCTGCAGTACCAGGGCGTGCCCTATGTCTACGGTGGCGCCACCCCGGCCGGCTTCGACTGCTCTGGCTTCGTGATGTACGTGTACGCGCAGTTCGGAATTTCTCTGCCGCATTCCTCCACCGGGCAGGGCGCCGCCGGCACCCGCATCGCCCTCGCCGAGGCCCAGCCGGGCGACCTGGTGATCATGGACGGACACGACGGGTTCTACGCCGGCAACGGCAACATCCTGCACGCCCCGTATGAAGGGGCGTCGGTGCGGGTGCAGCCGATCTGGACCAGCGACTACTACATCGTGCGCCTGGGCATTTGAGCCGCCGAACGACGGGCTGAGAACCTGCCTTCGGTAAACACTGGGTAACGCCTAGCACAAATGGTGCGCCACGATTTACGTGGTGCACCGTTTGTGGGTTAACCTGATGCCCTGATGTTCTGCGGGATTCTGGGAGAGCCAATGCGCAAGCTACGCACGATCCACACCATGGATGTGCGCGGACACTTCGCGCTGCGGCACGGCAGTCAAATCTGTTGCGAGTTCGGGTGCCGCAAGCACGCCGAAGCCAGCGGGGCGTTGTCATGATGACGACGCCCTTTTTGTTTGCCCAAATCTCCTCCCCGCGCTCGCCAGGCAGCAGTTCGAATGGCTGGAAGCCGTCCAGCCTTTTTCGAAAGGGAGCGTATGCGCACACTGGTCCTCAACGCGGGATATGAACCCCCCGCGGTCGTGTCGTTCACGCGGGCACTCGTGCTCGTCATGAACCAGAAGGCAACAATCATTCAAGCGGAGGGCCACCCGGTCTGGGCGGCGACGGAGTCCTGGGAGCGGCCGAGCATCATCCTGCCTGAACCAACGGACCGCGCATCTGCCAACGCCAGCGCATGGGAGTTGGCGTCATGAACCGCAGTCTCGTCCTCAACGCCAGCTACGAGCCGTTGGCTGTCGTTTCTGTTCGCCGCGCCCTTCACCTGGTGCTGGGCGGCAAAGCGTCTGCGATCGCTGCATCCAATGTCAAGATCCACAGCCGGTCTCTGGTCTTCGACGCTCCCAGCGTGATCCTCCTCAATCAGTACCACCACATTCCTCGCAGGTCGGTTCCACTAACGAGGCGGACCCTTCTCGAGCGCGATTCGTACACCTGCGCGTACTGCCGCAAGTACGGAGACACGATCGACCATGTACTGCCGCGCTCTCGAGGGGGCGTGAACGCCTGGGACAACGTCGTGATTGCCTGTTTCCGGTGCAACAACAAGAAGTCGGACTCCCTGCTGAGCGAACTGGGTTGGAGGCTCCCGTTTGTTCCCGCGGCGCCGGCCTCGAACGTTGCCGCGACCATCAGCTCACTGTGGAAAGAGCCCGCATGGGAGCAGTTCACGAGTCCGTGGCAACAACATGAACTCAGACTGGCTGGTTGATACACGAACCACGACCGTCACGAAACAGCCCTGGATGAGGCACCAGGGTGGGAGCGCTGCTCGCGTCACCTCATCGCGAACGAAGACGATGACCCGGCTTCGTGTCGTTCCGAAGAACGAGCTCCCGGAATTCCCAGCAGACGCCCACCGCTAGTTAACCTGATGCTCACCTTCAGGGCTGAGGATAACGTCATGATCACCATGACGGCCATCGTGCGCCCGGTCGAAGCGCTCCGCAGCTTCCCTGTTCTCGGCCAGAATCTTCGCCGACACTACGAACACACTCTGCTCTTCACGGATCAGATGTTCGTCATCTTCCCTGGCATCGGAGCGGTCCTCGTGACCGAGCACGCTAACAAGTATCGCTTCGACATCGTCGGCCACGATCAAGCGATTGCCGATCACCGCGTCATGAAGCTCGAGGCCCATATCTTGCATGAAACGGGAGGTCAGCGCATCCGGTTCGACTGGGCCAAAGCGGCCCGTGTCCCCGTGCCGTTCCGCTAGTCAGACACCTCACCGCATGGTTGTCCATGCTGCGACTTTCCAGAAGGCTTGCCGAATCCCGACGGCGCGATAGACCGATCGCGACACACGGCAAACGTTTCGCGTTATCGCGGTTGCCGTCGGAGCGCTTCCGCTGAAGAATGTCTTCATGAGCGAGCTAGACGAAACTCAAGCCATCGACCAGGTAATCGACCGGCTGGCGCAGCGGTTCCCGAGCTTGGAGCGAGACCACATCGCGAGCGTCGTCCAAGATGAGCATGAACAACTGGAGGATGGTCGGGTACGTGACTTCGTTCCCGTCCTCGTCGAGAAGGCCGCGAAGAATCGACTGAAGAAGGAAGCCAAAGAATCCGGCGCCGTGGTCCAACGGCCGGAAGCGCTGGTTCCTCTGCCGGACACTGACCCAGACCCGGACCCGATGGAGGTCGAGCGCGCAAGCCGCGAGGGCCAAGGTAGCCACTTGTTCGGCGGTCTTTTCGGCAACTCCGGCGAGAACAGGCCCTAACGAGATTCAGCGCGAAACGGCTCTTCGTCCCGATTGCGCATGAAAGCGAGGGGACGCTCCCGCAACATCGGGTCGAAGATCCGCAGACGTTCAATCACCGCCAGATCCCGTCCACAACGCTGACGAGATCTGGGCGAACAATTTCGCTCGTCATCTACTGTTGCGTCCTCCGTCGATCGACAAGGATTCGTGGATGCGCACCCCTTTATCGTGCCATTGTCACGAAAACGTAACGCTCAAGGTGACAGAGGGCATGCCCATCGCCTAAGGTTGTGAAGTCCCCCTCCGGTAGCGGCTGTATAGAGGTTTATCTGTGACTCATTCCGGCCCCGCCGGCTCGCCCGAGGGCGACGGCCCGCTTCTCACGCGCCGCGAGGCCCGGGCGCAACGCGAAGCCGCTGAGGCCGCCGCAGTCGCTGAAGCAGAGACGCCCGCCGCAGCCGCCGCAGCAGCAGAGACGGCCGCCGCGACGGAGACGCCGACCGCCGAGGCCGTCGACACCCCGCCAGCGGCAACGGTCGTCATTCCCGCCGTCCCTTTACCGCCGGTCCCGGTCCTGTCGGTATCGCCGGACCTGGCCGTTGTCGTCGAGAGCGCCAGCACCCCGACCTCCGACCTGGGCCCGCAGTCGTCTATTTCCGCGCCGACGGCGCCCACCAGCCCGGTTCCCCCGCACATCGGCCGCCTGCGCCCTGTCGGGCTCCGCTCCGTCACCGCGGCACCCAAGTCGCCGACCGGCGCCCGGACCAGCCGTCTGGTCAAGCGCCGCAAATCGGTCGCGAAGATGGTGACCCTGCTGGCGATCCCGGCCATCTTCCTCACCGCCGCGCTTCCCGCCTACGCGTTCTCGCCACAGGGCGGCTCTGCCCTCGTCAGCGCCAAGGCCTCCGGTGACACCCAGGCGCTCACCGTGGCCGCCGCCGCTGCCGCCGTGAGCATCTCGGCCGACGGGTTCACCGCCACGAGCCAGGCCGAACTCGATGACATCGAGGCGGGCATCCAGGCGGACCTCGTGCAGCAGCAAGCCGCCGAAGACGCCCGTTCCGCGGCGGCCGACTATGCCGTGATCGGCATCCGGGCCGAGGGCGACGACTATCCGTGGCGCGACGCCGCCACGGAATCCCAGGGCGGCGGGCTCTCCCCGCTGGGCTACTACTACCGCGAGTGTGTGGACTTCGTGGCCTGGCGACTCAACCGTGACGCCGGCGCCACCAGCTCGTTCAAGTGGACCTGGTCGACGATGACGCCCGGCGGCGGCAACGCGTCCGCCTGGGCCAACGCCTGGTCGAACAAGGGTTGGGCCAGCAGCAAGGCGCCCGTCGTGGGCGCTGTGGCCTGGTTCACCTACAACCACGTCGCCTACGTACAGTCGGTCCCGGGCGACGGCACCGTCGTGCTCGAGGAATACAACTGGATGGGCTCGCACGCGTATCACACGCGCACCGTGCCGATCAGCGAGGTGCCGGTCTACCTCTACCCGCCGACCTGAGGCGCCTGCCCGGTCACGACTTGCCCCGCTGCGGACGGGCTGCCCCGGTGTACCCGGGCAGGTGGTCCGCACGAGGGCAACCCGGCGAACACGGGCGTCGTGGGCTCATCGGGCGCGGATACCGGCTAAACTTTCCCGGTCAGCCTCTGTAGCTCAATGGAAGAGCAGTTCCGTCCTAAGGAAAGGGTTGGGGGTTCGAGTCCCTCCAGGGGCACCTAGCACAACACTGCACAGCCGGCCGGGCATCGGTTCGCCGGCCACGGCTGTACCGTCAAGGGATGAGGACTACGCGGTGGGCGATCCTGGGACCGGGCGATATCGGCGGCTGGTTCGCACGGGCGCTGCCCAACTCGGCCCACGGCATCCTGCACGCGGTCGGCAGCACGAACCCCGGTCGGGCGGCCGCGTTCGCGACGGAGCACGGTGCGCCCATCACCGGGACGTACGAGGAACTCCTCGATAGGGATGACATCGACGCCGTGTACATCTCCACGGTGAACACGACCCACACGCAGCTGGCGGTGGCCGCGCTCCTGGCCGGCAAGGCCGTGCTGTGCGAAAAGCCGGTGGCGCCCACCCTGGCGGAGGTGGAGCGGGTCCTGGGCCAGGCGGCTGCCTCCGGGCTGCCGTTCGTGGAGGCGTACAAGCACCGGTTCGGGCCGTTCGCGCGGGCGCTGGATGCCGCGGTCGCCGACCACGAGGTGGGTTCCGGGCTGCGGTTGACAGCGTCGTTCAGCTTCGCCGCCGGCCAGCGCACCGGCCGCCTGTTCGATCCGGAACTGGCCGGCGGCGCCATCCTCGATGTGGGCGGCTACCCGGTGTCACTCGCGGTGGGACTCGCCGCCACCGCCGGCCTCGACCCGGCCGACTTGACGCTCACGGCCGTCGCGGGACGAGTCGGAGACACCGGGGTGGATGAGCAGGCCACCGCGACAGTGTCGGCACACGGCTTCACGGCGGAGGTGGCGTGTTCCATCGTCACCGAGTTGCCGAGATCGGCAACTCTGAGCGGGAGCGCCGGCATGATCGAGCTGCCCGACGTGTTCGGCAGCCGGGCCGCATCGGCGTCGTCGTTCACCGTGAACACCTCCGGCGGCGACCGTGTCGTCGAGCCGGCGACGGTGGATCCGTTCGCCGCGGAAGCCGACGCCGTGTCGCTGGCGCTGCGGGACGGCCGGACCGAGGCGCCCGAGGTGCCCGAGGTGCCCTGGGCGCACAGCCGCAGTATTGCGCGCCTGCTCGGTCAGTGGCGGACCGGACTCGAGGCGGCGCCACGCGGCTGAGCGCATCCGGAGCCGGTTAGGGCGCGATTGCGGCGCCCTGACGGCGCGGTCACGCAACGCGGTCACGGCGCGGTCGCGGCGGGTCGCAAGGTGGTCACGGCGGGTCGCAAGGCGGTCAGGGCGGGGCGCAAGGCGGTATGCGGGTCAGGCGCCGCTAGGCGGGTGGCGCGCCACCCGCCTACCGGCGCCTGACCCGCCTAGCGGCGCTGATGCGGTGCGGCGCCGGCAGGGTGCGGAGCCGGCAGGGCGCAGCGGCGACAGGGTGCGGAGCCGGCGGGGTGCGGCGCGGGCCGCCGCCGCGGCCGGAGCCGCGGCGACGGTGCTGGGGTGCGCCGGTCATCGGAACTGGGTCAGCTTCAACACCAGGTGCTCGTCTCGAACCCGGTCCAGCTCCCGGCGGGCCTGGAGTGATTCGGGGGCGAGCGTGGGGCGTTCCCGGCGACGAGCCTGCACGGGCCGGCGTCCCCAGTGGATCAGGGCGATGCCAAGGTGCATGGCGGCGCGATCGACCAGTCCCACGCGGCGCAGCGGCTGCGCCTCGGGGGAGCGGACGGGTTGGGGCGGGTGGTCGTGGCGGCCCTCAGCGGGCGCCAGATGAGTATTCATGATGATGCATTCCTTTAATAGGATGGTTCGGAAGACTCCGGGAGAGCACCAGCGCGTTCGGGCTCGCCGAATGAAGGGTGGCCGCAGGGCGGCATGAGGGTGACACGCGGAGTGCGCGCCGCTCACGGGGTGAGTGACCCGGGCAGAGGATGCGAACGAGTGCGAATGCACACGGGTGCGGATGCTGCCTGGTCGGGCTTCGAGAGCGTCACCACCGTCTGGACCGGTGGGTTACCTACTGGCCGGTCAGGCGGTGAAGACGCCGACGAAGCCGGCAGTGGTACGGAAAGCGAATGCAATCTTCTGAGTAATCACGCTGAGCTCCTTTCGTCGTATGGCGTAGGCCTCACCGTAGCGGGCAATCCGCTCTCGGCGCAACACTTTTCTCGCACTTCCGGGCTCGCGCCGGGCTGGGTAGCCTCGACGTATGTGTCGGAACATACATCAGCTTCACAATTTCGAACCTGCAGCCACCGACGACGAGGTGCACGCAGCGGCGTTGCAGTTCGTGCGCAAGATCAGCGGCTCGACCAAGCCGTCGAAGGCCAACGATGAGGCCTTCAACCGGGCGGTCGAAGAGATCGCCCACATCTCGCGGCACCTGCTGCAGGACCTGGTCACGACCGCACCGCCGAAAAACCGCGAGGTGGAGGCGGAGAAGGCCAAGGAGCGTTCGGCGAAACGGTTCGCGGTCGCCTGATCAACCGGACCTGAGCAACCGGACCTGGCCAACCGGCCGGCGAGCCAGCGTCAGGACTCCTGAAGCTCCCGTGGCACGGTGATGGCGTCGACCAGGGCGCCGTTTCGCCAGACCGTGATCTCGATGGGCTTGTCGATCGCGTCCTCGACCATCAGCTGTTGTACGGCCGTGGCCGTGACCACCGGCTGACCGGCCAGTTCGACCACGATATCGCCGGGGTGCAGCCCGGCCTGGGCCGCCGGGCTGCCCGGGGAGACGCCGGCTACCTGCAAGCCGGTCGGCGAGCCGATCCGGGCGGCCAGGGCCGGCGGCAGCGGCACCTGCGCGCCGGCGATGCCCAGCCAGGCCCGCCGCATCCGCCCTGTGGTCTTCAAGGCGGTGATGATCGCCCGGGTAGTCGCGTTCACCGGTACCGCCAGGCCCACCCCGATGCCCGCCACCGCGGTGTTGACCCCGACCATGCGCCCGGCGCTGTCGGCCAACACGCCGCCGCTGTTTCCCGGGTTGAGGGCGGCGTCGGTCTGGATCACCTCGTCGATCACGCGCCCGGACCGGGTCGGCAGCGACCGGCCGAGCGCCGAGACGATGCCGGCGGTGACGCTTCCGGCCAGGCCGAGCGGGTTGCCCAGGGCGATGACCACCTGGCCGACGCGCAGCCGCGCGGCATCGCCGAGCTGCACCGGCGGCGGGGTAGGTTCGCGGGAGTGCAGCACGGCCAGGTCGGAGAGGATGTCGCGGCCGACGACGTCGACCCGGCTGCCGCTGCCGTCGGCAAACCCGACGTCGGCCACAGTGGCACCCGCGACGACGTGCGCGCTGGTGAGCAGGAAGCCGTCGCCGATCACGCTCGCGCTACCCGCGCCGGCTCCCTGACTGCTGCGCACCGTGACACTGGCCACGCTCGGCAGCACCCGTGTCGCCACGGCCATGACGGTTTTCGAGTAGGCGTCGAGCAGCCCGTCGTCATCCATTAGCGGCATATCGTTCATGGCACCAGAGCGTACGTCGGTCCGACGCGACGGTGGGCGCCGTTCGCTGCCAGCAGACGGAAGTCCCAAACAGCAGGTGCGCCTCGTTGAAGAAGAACACCAGCTTGGGCTTGTCCAGGTCGCCCGCCTCGGGAAGGTCGTTCAACAGGTCGGCGAGCAACCAGCTCAGGAACGTGGAAGATAGCGCGGGCCGGTCCGGCACCCCGGGCACCTCGAGCAGGCTCACCAGGCCGCGTCCGTCGGCGTGTCAGTCGGTTTTCTCGAGGGCATCGGCGGCGTCGCGGGCGTCCCGGGCGCGGGCTCTGGCGTCGTCGGCCGCACGGGTGGCCTGGGTACGGGCCTCGGCGAGGGCGTCGTCGTCGTTGGTGACGGCCCCAAGCGCCGCCTCGGCCGTGTCGAGCTGCTCCCGAAGTTCCGCGATCTCCGCCTCCAGGCTGGCCCGGCGAACTTCGAGCCGGTGGGCGCGACGCTCCAGGGCATCGACTTCGGCGGCGGCGGCGTCCGCATTGTGTTCCTGGCGTTCGGCTTCCGCCCTGGTCTCTCTGCGGCGGCGGACGTCGGCGAGTTGCACGGGGTCCGGCAGTGCGGGGCTCTGGGCGCCGCCAGGCGACGCGACCCAGGGCGCCGCGTCCGGTACGGCGACGGCACCGAGCAGGTCGACGGGGTCGAAGCCGCCGGCCCGCAGTGGCTTGACCAGCAGCCCGCTGGCGACAGCACCGGCGGCGGCGGGATCCGACGTGCCGGCCAACAGGGTCTGTTCGACGTCGCCGAGCACCGCCGCGGTGGGCGGGTGGCCGAGTCCGGCGGCTCGCGCGGCACCCGCCTGGGCCAGTGCGGTTACGGCGGCCCGGCGCTCGCCGCCGAGCCGGCGCAACGCGTCCCGGTCCAGCTGCTCCTGGGCGGTCCGCATCCGCTCGCCTAGGGCGAGGAGCGCAGTGAGATCGTCGGGGTGCTCCCGGGCGAGGAGATTCACCACCCAGGCGGAGGGTGCGGGCTTGCGCAGCGCCGCGACCTGTTTCGCCAGGGCGGCGTCCGAGGGTTTCAGTTCCTGCGCCCTGGTGTTGCGGGCGGCGGTGAAGTCCTGGGGCTGGATAGCGTAGAGCTCGCGGGCGAGCACGTCGAGGGCAGCGACCATGGCACCATCATCGCCCGCGCAGACCCCGGACACCAGCATTCCCGCTTCGTCGGCTGCCGGAAGTGCCGGCCGGAACGCACCGGTGCCGGTATCGCCTCGCGATCAGCGCGGTTACCCTGTGTTCCATCGGTCAGTCAGGTAATTCTCACGGAGCGGAGGGTCTGATGGCAACGGATGGTCGAGGCAGTGTGATCGTGCGAGACGGGTCGTGGGGATTTTTCTTCCTGTTGGCTTACGTCGGCGCCGCCATCTACTTCATCTCCACGTCGGACGGATCATTCTGGGCGTTCCTCCTGGGTCTGCTCCAGGCGATCGTCTGGCCGGCCTACGTCGTGTATCACGTGCTGCTGTTGCTGGTCGGGCCCTGATCGGGCGGGGTGTTACGCCGCGCGCTCGACGTCGGCGGGCTGGTCCGCCCCGAGCGCGATCCGGTCCATGGCGTGCGAGGGTGCCCGGTCGATGCTGACGGGGAGGTCGGCGGGGCCGTGGCCACCGGCCGACACCGTTACGACGCTCGCCGTCATCACGATGGGGCGCAGCGAGCGGCTGGCGGGAAGGGTGTGCAGGATCGTGGTCATGAAATTCCTCTCGATGGGCGGCTGCCGATCGGGTGGACGGGATCGGTAAATCCATAGTCCCGAATCCCGTCGAGGCAGGCATCCCCTGAAGGGATGAACCTGTGTAGTACGTGCGATGTAGTCGGGGTCAGCCGCGGGACTGCAGGAAGACCATGACGAGGGTGCCAGCGCCGTAGAGCAGAAGTTTTCCCTTGTAACCGGCCCACCACTGACGCTTTACGGGCTCGGTGGCGTCGGGATTGTCGCCGGCATCGGCATCCACGTCGCTGTCGACGTTCGTGCTGCCGTCGGAGCGGTCTCCGGGACCGGGCCGGGTCGGGGCGCTGACGGCCGGGCCGCCGGTCAGGCGCTCGAACGGCCGGGTCAGAAACTCGGGAATCTGGATACGGTCGAACTCGTCGCGCGGTTCCTTGCTTTTGTCCTTGCTCATCCGGAATCGCCCCCTTCGCTCTCAGTCTAGAGAATCCGGGAAGCCGTCACGTCGCCACGGGTGCCCGGCGTTGGACCTGGCAGCGGACACCCAGTATTCTCGTGCCGAGCACGGGAGTTCCGATGACCACACACGAATCCTTCACACGCACCCGGGTCTGGGTGGCCGAGCCGGTGCGGACCGACGACGCGATCCGCGAGCGCACCGGGCATGCCTGGGAGGAATGGGTCGACCTCATCGACGCCGGCCCCGGCCGGCAGGCCGGGCACACCGCCATCGCGGCCTGGGTGCACGCCGAGCACGACGTGGACGGCTGGTCGGCGCAGGGCGTGGCCGTGGGCTACGAACGCATCACGGGCCTACGGCTGCCCGGCCAGATGCCCGACGGCAGCTTCAGCGTGAGCCGCAGCCGGGTGCTGGCCCGTGACCGGGACGCGGTGCGCGCGCTGCTGCTGAACGAGGGTGCTCGCGCCGATCTGTTTCCGGGTTTCGACACGGTGCTGCGCTCGAAGCCGGCGTCGAAGGCGCTGCGATTCGCCCTGGCCCGCGCCGGCGAACCGTTGGGGTCGATCCTTCTCTCCGCCGACCAGCTGCCCGACGGACGGCTGCGGCTGGGCGTGACCCACGACGGGGTGGTGTCATACGACGAGGGCGAGCAGTGGAAGCTCTTCTGGGCCGAGTGGCTCACCGCCGTCGAGCAGCACACCACGGCCACCGGGGGCGCATAACTCCTGCAGATCCACCCGGCATCGGCGGTGCACCCCGGAATTCCGGGGGCGGAGCGCCGGGGCCCGGCAAAACAGCAGGAGTTGCGCATCCCGCTCAGACGTCAGCTGCGCATCGAAGTGTCACCGGACGACGCGCCCTCCGCGGGCCGGTGGGGGCCGGCCACGGCGACGCGCGCCGTGCGCTGTCGCTTCCGCAGGTGCTGCACGCCGTGGCGCTCGCGGCCATCGGCTACGGCGAGGGAGCGCTGCTCTCCCGCGAGTTGAGCTCCTGGCAGACCATCTGCTGGGCGCTGATCGTGGCACTGCCGGTGATGCTGCCGCTGATGCTCGCGGGCCTGGGTTCCGGCTGGCCCGAGGCGGATGCGCCGGCCTGACTGGCTTTCGCCTACCTGGCCGGGTGAGCATGTTCCTGGGCTTCTTCGCCTTGTACCGCGGCCTGGCCATCGGCCCGATCGCCCGGGTGAGCCAGATCCAGCTGGTGCAACCGGTGCTCACCATCGTCTGGGCGACGCTGCTGCTGGGCGAACGGCTCTCTCTCCTCTCGTGCTGGTCGGTGCGCTTGCGGTGATCCTCTGCGCGGCAACGGCCGTGCGGGCCCGCATCCGCTGACCCGCATCCGCCGCCGGGGGCGACGAACGTTGAAAAGGACAAAGGAGGGAAACAAGGATCCTTTGGGCAATTCCGTCCTGATTGCCTCACTATTTCCTTATTTGGAGGTGCAGGAACAGGGACACGGGGGGTGCGGAGCAGAATGAACGGGTGCGACGCGTGTTCACCCGCCGGCTACCTCATGGCCTTAGGCTGAACGGGTCGCGGTTCGTCGCGAAACCGGACAGGAGTGTGCGTGACCCCGATCCAGCCTGATCGCTACCCTCGCTCACCCGAGTCCTCCGCCGTGCCCGGACCGCACATCGGGCCCGCTGCCGGACCGCACGCCCGGCCCGCTGCCGAGTCGCTCGCCGAAGCCGTCGCGGCATCCCCGGGCGAATCGGTGCCGGCCGCCGGCCACGAGCAGGGCGTGCTGGATGCCGGCCATCTCGTGCACCCCGAGCGCACCCTGGTCGAGATCCTGCTGGCCACCGCCGAGGAGCACCCCACCGCGCTCGCGCTCGAAGACGCCGCAGGGGCCCTGAGCTACCGCCGGCTGGTGCGACTGGTCAACGACCAGGCCGTGCGGCTCAGCCAGGCCGGCGTGCGCCGCGGCGACACCGTCGGCATCCGCATCCCGTCGGGCACCCGCGAGCTCTACCTGTCCATCCTGGCCACCCTCGTCGTGGGCGCGGCCTATGTGCCCGTCGACGCCGACGACCCCGAGGAACGTGCCCGGCTGGTCTTCGGCGAGGCCCGGGTGGTGGGCGTGATCGGCGCCAAGGGGGTGTTCACGGTGCGCGACGGCCTGGACGCCGGGGTGCTCGCCGACCGGCCCGTCATGGCCGAGGAGGATCCGTCGCTGGCGCACTGGGGCGAACCGATGCCCGGCCCGGACGACGACGCCTGGATCATCTTCACCTCCGGTTCCACCGGGGTGCCCAAGGGCGTTGCCGTCAGCCACCGCTCGGCGTCGGCGTTCGTCGACGCCGAGGCCGGCCTGTTCCTCGCCAACGAACCGATCGGCCCGACCGACCGGGTGCTGGCCGGACTGTCGGTCGCGTTCGACGCCTCCTGCGAAGAGATGTGGCTGGCCTGGCGGAACGGGGCCTGCCTGGTGCCCGCCCCGCGTTCGCTCGTACGCAGCGGCGCCGACCTCGGTCCGTGGCTGATCTCGCACGGCATCACCGTGGTCTCCACGGTGCCCACCCTCGCCGCCCTCTGGCCGGAGGAGGCGCTGGAGAACGTGCGCCTGGTGATCTTCGGCGGGGAGGCCTGCCCGCCAGACCTCGCCGCTCGCATCAACGCCAGGGGCCGGGAAGTGTGGAACACCTACGGCCCGACCGAGGCGACCGTCGTGGCCTGCGGGGCCCTGCTCGACGGCAGCGACCCGGTGCGCATCGGCCTGCCGCTGGACGGTTGGAGCCTCGCCGTGGTCGACGCCGACGGCGTCCGGGTGCCGGCCGGCGAGACCGGTGAGCTGATCATCGGCGGCGTGGGCCTGGCCCGCTACCTCGACGCGACGCAGGATGCCGCGAAGTACGCCCCACACGTCGGGCTCGGCTGGGAACGGGCCTACCGCAGCGGCGACCTGGTGCGCTTCGACCCTGAAGGCCTCGTGTTCGTCGGCCGCGCCGACGACCAGATCAAGCTCGGCGGCCGACGCATCGAACTCGGCGAGATCGATGCCGCGCTGCAGGCGCTGCCCGGCGTGGCCGGCGCCGCCGCGGTCGTGCAGACCACTCCGGCCGGCAACCAGGTGCTGGTGGGCTACCTCTCCCTGGTCGATTCGGCGCCGGAGAGCCCCGGGGCCTTCGACCTGCCCGCCGCCACCGCGGCCCTGCGCGTGGCGCTGCCGGCGGCCCTCGTGCCGCTGCTCACGGTCGTGGAATCCATCCCGACCCGCACCTCCGGCAAGGTCGACCGCGCCTCCCTGCCCTGGCCACTGCCCAGCCTGGCCGGGTCCGAGGCGGCCGGCACGGATGTGCTCAGCAGCACCGCCGGCTGGCTCGCCGAACACTGGGCCGCGATCCTCGGACTGCCCGTCGCAGACGCCGACAGCGACTTCTTCGCCTACGGCGGCGGCTCTCTCTCGGCCGCCCAATTCGTCTCCGCGATCCGGGAACGCTACCCGGACACCCGGATCAGCGACATCTACGACCACCCGAGGATCGGCTCCCTCGCCGACGAACTCGACGGTCGCACCCCACCGACGGCCAGGGCCACCCGGCAGGTGCTGCCGACCCCCGCCCGCACCGGGCTGTTGCAGAGCCTGCTGAGTGTGCCGCTGCACCTGCTCGTGGGCGCCAGATGGCTGGTGTACCTGGCCGCGGCCAACAACGTGCTCGCCGCCGCCGGCGCATCCTTCGCCCCCACCGTGTCGTGGTGGGCGGTACTGGCCGGTTTTGTGCTGCTGGTCACCCCGCTGGGCAAGATGGGCATCTCGGTCGCCGCCGCCCGGCTGCTGCTGCGGGGCGTGACCCCGGGAAACTACCCGCGCGGCGGCTCGGTGCACCTGCGGCTCTGGCTCGCCGAGCAGGTGGCGCACTTCGTCGACGCCGCCAGCCTGGCCGGGGCGCCGTGGATCAGCTACTACGCACGGCTGCTCGGCGCCCGGATCGAACCCGGCGTCGACCTGCACTCGGTGCCGCCGGTCACCGGGATGCTCAGCATCGGCGAGCGCGCCGCCATCGAACCCGAGGTGGACCTGGCCGGGTACTGGCTCGACGGCGATACCCTGCGCATCGGCCGGGTGCGGATCGGCGCCGAGGCCGTGATCGGCTCCCGCAGCACCCTGCTCGGCGGGGCCAAGATCGGCGAGGGCGCCGAAATCGAACCGGGCTCCGCCGTCTCCGGCCGGGTGCCGCGCGGCGAACGCTGGGCCGGCTCGCCCGCCAGCCGGGTCGGCTCCGCCCGCCGGGCCTGGCCCGCCGAACGGCCGGCGAACGCGCGCCGCTGGCTCCTCGCCTACGGCGCCGGCTCAGTGGGCCTCACCGCCATCCCTGCCGCCGCGGTGCTGCTCGGGGTGCTCATCATCGGCCTGGTCATCGGCGACGCCGGCAGCCTCGGCACTGCGGCAGGCCGGGCCGCGCTGGCCGTGCCGCCGGCCGTTCTCGCCGCCGGCCTGCTCTACGCCGGTGCCGTGATCGGCGCCGTGCGGCTTCTCGGCCTGGGCCTGACCGAGGGCCACAACCCGGTGCGCAGCCGCGTGGGCTGGCAGGTCTGGATGACCGAACGGCTGCTCGACGGTGCCCGCACCCTGCTGTTCCCGCTCTACGCCAGCCTGCTCACCCCGGTCTGGCTGCGGCTGCTCGGCGCCAAGGTGGGCCCGGGGGTCGAAGCCTCCACGGTGCTGCTCGTACCCTCGCTCACCACCATCGCCCCCGGCGCGTTCCTGGCCGACGACACCATGGTGGCCTGTTACGAGCTCGGCGGCGGGTGGATGCGCATCGGCCGCGCCAAGATCGGCCGACGGGCGTTCCTGGGCAACAGCGGCATCGCCGGGCCCGGCCGCACCGTGCCGCGGGACGGCCTCGTGGCCGTGCTCTCGTCCACGCCGAAGAAGGCCAAGCGTGGCTCGTCCTGGCTGGGCAACCCGCCGGCGCGGCTGCGCCGCCGGGTGACCGACATGGACGAGGGCCGCACCTTCCACCCGCCGGCCCGCCTGGTCCTGGCCCGGTCGCTCTGGGAGGTGCTCCGGCTGGTGCCGGTGTTCGCCTCGGCGTGGATCGCGCTCGGCGTGCTCGTCACCCTCGAGGCGTTCTGGCTGCTCGGCGGCCCCGGCCTGGCCCTGCTCGTCTCCGGTTTTGTGCTGATCGCGGCCGGAGCGGTGGCGGCAACCCTGACCACGGCCGCCAAGTGGCTGCTGGTGGGGCGGATCCGGGCCGGGGAGCATCCGCTCTGGTCGTCGTTCATCTGGCGCAACGAGGTGTCGGACACCTTCGTGGAGATGGTGGCGCGGCCCTGGTTCGCGCAGAACGCTCCCGGAACCCCGTGGCTCGCGCTGTGGCTGCGGTCGCTGGGCGCCACCGTCGGCCGTGGCGTTTGGTGCGAGTCGTACTGGCTGCCGGAGGCGGACCTGGTCACCCTCGCCGCTGGCAGCAGTGTCAACCGGGGCTGTGTGGTGCAGACCCACCTGTTCCACGACCGGATCATGCAGCTGGACACCGTGCACATCGGCGCCGGCGGCACGCTGGGGCCAAACAGCGTGATCCTGCCGGCGGCGCGGATCGACGATCATGCCACCGTCGGACCGGGGTCGTTGGTGATGCGCGGCGAGCGGGTGCCCACCGATTCCCTGTGGTCGGGCAACCCGATTGCGCCGTGGCACCGACCGCCATGGAAGAGTTGATCCTTATGTTGAAGTGCACGCCCACCATTCTCGGGTCCGCGTCCGCGGGGGATCCCTACCTTCCGGCCAGCGGCAACGGCGGTTACACGGTGGAGCATTACGAGCTGGAGCTGGACTACCGGGTCGCCACGAACCGGCTGACCGCGATCGCCACGATCACGGCGCGGGCCCTGACCGGGCTCAGCCGGTTCAGCCTGGACCTGGCCGGCCTGAGCGTGGACAGAGTCACGGTCAACGGCGTCGCGCCGGTCAAGACCGTGCACGCCGCCCGCAAACTGGTGCTCACCCCCGCCGTGCCACTGACCATCGGTGACACGTTCGAGGTGGTGGTGCGCTACCGCGGGGCGCCGCGTCCGGTTCGCAGCCACTGGGGCGAGCTGGGCTGGGAGGAACTCACCGACGGCGTGCTCGTCGCCGGGCAGCCGAGCGGCGCACCGTCGTGGTTCCCCTGCAACGACCACCCCAGCGACAAGGCCACCTTCCGCATCCAGCTCACCTGTGAGGCCCCGTACACGGTGGTGAGCAACGGCCCGCTGGTCGCCAGGAGCACCCGCTCCGGCCGCACCACCTGGACCTTCGACGTGCGCGAGCCGATGGCCGCCTACCTGGCCAGCGTGCAGATCGGCCGGTACCGCCGGCAGGATATCGCCGCAGCACCGGTGGCGCACAGCCTGTTCTTCCCGCCCGCGCTCGCCCGGCCGGTGGCGGTGGACTTCGCCCGGGTCGGCGAGATGATCGCGGTGTTCAGCGAGGCCTTCGGCCCGTACCCGTTCCCGGCGTTCTCGGTGATCGTCACCGCCGACGAGCTCGAGATCCCGCTCGAGGCGCACGGGCTGGCCGTGTTCGGCCGCAACCACGTCGACGGCCTGCACGGCAGCGACCGGCTGATCGCGCACGAGCTGGCGCACCAGTGGTTCGGCAACAGCCTCACCCTCACCCGCTGGGCCGACATCTGGCTGCACGAGGGCTTCGCCTGCTACGCCGAGTGGATCTGGGCCGAGGCCAGCGGCGGGCTGAGCGCCCATGCCAACGCTGTGCTGCACCGCGCCGAGCTGGACCTGTTGCCCAAGAACCTCGTCGTGGCCGACCCCGGTCCGCACGACATGTTCGACGACAGGGTCTACAAGCGCGGGGCGCTGGCCCTGCACGCCGTGCGCCAGGCCATCGGCGACGAGGCGTTCTTCACGGCGCTGCGCGCATACACCCGCACCCACCGGCACGGGAGCGTCACCACCGACGACCTGCTCGGCTGCTTCGCCGTGGCCTCCGGCACCCGTGTCGCCGACAAGATCATCGCCCGCTGGGTGGCGGGCAAGAGCCTGCCGCCGCTGGCCGCCTAACCTGCCGCGGCGCGATGCATCGCGGGCGCGCAAGTGCTCCCGACTTGCCGCAAAGAGCCCCTTCGGGCGCTCCCACGGGGTAGTTCGCCGCAAGTCGGTGAGTGTCGCATCCGTCGCTTGCCGCAAAGAGCCCCTTCGGATGCCGCCAGGGGGCGCTTTGCGACAACTCGCGTACCGTATGTTGCCGAGTTACCGCGAATGTACCTGCCGGTGCTCGTCGCGACGGAGTGGGCAACGTAGTACACGAGTGGCGGCCGGACACCGGCGCGATCGCGGATCTTCCGAGGTACTGTAGCCGGTGCCGGCCGTGGCCGGGCGGGTGAGAAGGGACACACGGTGACCATTGCTGCGACCGGGTTGACTGCCGCCGAGGTGGAGGAACGCGTGGCCAGCGGCCGCACCAACGCCTTCGTGCAAGACACCAGCCGCAGCATCTGGAGCATCCTGCGGGCCAATGTGCTCACCCTGTTCAACGGCATCATCCTGGTCTGCTTCCTCGTTCTCCTCGCGATCGGGCGATGGCAGGATGCGTTGTTCGGCTTCAGCGCCATCGCGAACGCGGTCATCGGCACGGTGCAGGAGTACCGCGCGAAACTGGCGTTGGACCGCCTGGCGCTCCTCAACGCCCCGAACGCCCGCGTGCTCCGCGAGGCGGGCGAAGAGGAGATCGCCATCGAGGCGGTCGTGCTGGACGACATCCTCGTGTTGCGGGCCGGCGATCAGGTCGCCGCCGACGCGATCGTGGTCGGCTCCCGCGGCCTGCAACTCGACGAGTCCCTGCTCACCGGCGAATCGGATGCGGTGGAGAAGGCACCGGGCGACCGGGTGCTGTCCGGCTCCGTCGTCGTGGCCGGGGAGGGCACCGGTGCTGTCGATCGGGTCGGCGCCGACTCCTTCGCCAACTCCCTCGCCGCCGAAGCGAAGAAGTTCTCCCTGGTGGCGTCGGAACTCCGTTCCTCGATCAACAAGGTGCTCACCTGGGTGGCCTGGATCATCGGGCCGATCGCGCTGCTGGTGCTGAACGCCCAGATGATCGCGCAGGGCGGCTGGGAGGAGGCGACCGGTGGGGCATGGCGGGATGCGGTCACCGCCACCATCGCCGCCGTGGTGGCGATGGTGCCGCTCGGCCTGGTGCTCATGACCAGCATCACCTTCGCGGTGGGCGCTGTGAAGCTGGCCCGGCAGCAGGTGCTCGTGCAGGAGCTGGCCGCTGTCGAGGGGCTGGCGAGGGTGGACATGATCTGCCTCGACAAAACAGGCACCCTCACCCAGGGTGACATCGTGTTCGACGCGCCGCATCCGCTCACCGCCGTGGCCGGCTGGGAGGGCGTGCTGGCTTGGTACGGGGTGCAGAACGATGCGAACGCGACCGCGCGCAGCCTGGCCGGACGATTCGACGACCCGGTGGCGGAGGAGCCGTTGGACCGGGTCCCGTTCTCCTCCGCCCGCAAGTGGAGCGCCGTGGTCTTCGGTGACGGGATGTGGGTTCTCGGCGGCCCCGAGATGGTCTTCCCGGCCGCCGTGTCCGGAGGCCCGGTGCTACAGGAACTCGCCGCCCGGGCCGGCGACGTCGCCGCGACCGGCCGGCGCACGCTGGTTCTCGCGCACGGGAGTCCGACGCACGATGAAACCGTGCCGGTCGACGCCGTACCCGTCGTGCTGCTCACCTTCAAAGAGAACATCCGGCCCGACGCCGCCGAGACGCTGTCCTTCTTTGCGGCGCAGGGAGTGGGCGTGCGGATCATCTCCGGCGACAACCCGCAGACCGTCGCGGCGATCGCCCGTGAGGTGGGTCTGGATACGCCGTCCGGCTTTGACGCCCGCGACCTGCCCGACACCGACGCCGAGCTGCTCACGGTGCTCGACGACTACCTGGTGTTCGGCCGGGTCACGCCCGATCAGAAACGCCGCATCGTCGTGGCGCTCAAAGCAGCCGGGCACACCGTGGCCATGACCGGTGACGGGGTGAACGACGCGCTCGCCATCAAGGAGGCGGATATCGGCATCGCCATGAACTCCGGCGCGGCGGCCACCAAGGCCGTGGCCCGGTTGATCCTGCTGGACGGCCGGTTCTCCCACCTGCCCAGCGTCGTCGCGGAGGGGCGCCAGGTGATCGCGAACATCGAACGCGTCTCGATGCTCTTCCTCACCAAGACCTCGTACGCAACCTTCCTCGCGATCACCTTCGGCATCCTTTTGTTGCCGTTCCCGTTCCTGCCCCGGCAACTGTCGGTCATCGACGGGCTCACCATCGGCATCCCGGCGTTCTTCCTCGCGTTGCTGCCCAACGCGCAACGGTATGTGCCCGGGTTTCTCCGCCGCTCCCTCACCTTCGCGGTCCCGGCCGGCCTGGCCGTGACTCTCGGCCTCGCCGCCTATGCCCGGCTCGCGGCGGACCTGGCGATCCCGGAGCCGGAGATCCGCAGCGGGTCCACTCTGATCCTCACCATCATCGGACTCTGGATCCTCGTGGTCCTCTCCCGGCCCGTCAGTCGTCTCAAGGGCCTCGTGATCGGAGCCATGATGATCGGGCTGATTCTGGTGTACACGCTGCCGATCAGTCGCGACTTCCTGCAACTGGTCGACCTCACCCTGCCCACGGCGGCCCTCACCCTCAGCACCTCGCTGGTGTGCATCGCGCTCATCGAGATCGTGCGATTCGTGCACCGGCGCGTCTCCCGGCGCGACGCGGAGCGGGCGTTGTCTCAGCGCACCGCGAAGTAGGGCCGGCCCGGCCCGACCCACAGCGGCAGGATGACGGCGGCCACCAGAACCAGCTGGATCGTCACCCCCGACCAGTCCCCGTCGTCGGCGACCACCATGGCGGTGATCGCCAGGGCCAAACCCAGCAGGATCACCACCGTCGCGCCCAGGCGCGACGCCCGGCTGCCGCGAGCGACCCCGGAGGCGAGGGCGATCACGAACAGGCCGAACAGGATGATGCCGGCTCCGACCAGGGTCACCCCGAGCGCAATACCCTCGGCGGCCACGTCGGGGGCGTAGCGAAGGAAAACTGTCACGATCCCGAGCCCGATCTGGGTGATCCCGCCGATGTACATCAGAACCACGGCCCCGGTCACCAAGCCGGGGCGCCGCGGGTGCTCTTGCGCCGTCATGGACGGTTCCTCCTCACCGGGGACGGCCCGGCTCCGCCTCGCCGAACCGGCGGGGCAGACTGAACCGTTCGTGCGCCCAAAATACCGACGCCGAGGCCATCCGCGCAATCACCGCGGCGGCGTGGGTGCCGCGACCATGACCAGGGCAGGACGCTGGGAGCAGACCACGACGACGGTGGCCACCGTGCCCCGCGGAGCGTCCACGGGCCACACCTGTACGTCGTTGTCGGGGAAGGGGGCCTCGGGCCAGGACACGGTTCGGTGATCGGTCGGGCCCGGCGAGCGACCGTTGAGCCTGCCGGCCTCCTCGAGGGTGACCGTGAGCTCGCGGGGGTCGGCCCGGAAGCCCAGTTCGGCCGCCTTGAGCACGGCCTCCTTCGTCGTCCAGACGGCGGCCAGGGCCGACGCCGCGGCGGCCGGTGGCAGCGGGGCGAGGGTCGCGGCTTCGGCGGGGGAGAGCGCCACGTCGTCCAGCGGAGCGCGGGCGAGGTCCGCGAGCGACTCCAGGTCGATGCCCACCGGGCCGGCCGCGGTGACCGCCAGGGCGACCAGGTCGCCGGACCGCGCCAGGCTCACGTGAACGGTGGCGGAGGCAGCGGGAGCGTCGCGGAGCTGAACCCGGAGGGGGCCGTGACCGGGTCTCTCGCACGTGGGGCAGAGTTGGGTGAGGCAGACGGATGCGGCGTCGACGCCGACCAGTCGGGCCACCAGGTGCGCGAGCGACCGGTGGTCCTCGGCCCTGGCCGCCGCCCGGCTGCCCAGCGCGACCACCACCGTGCAGGTCAGATCGACCGCTTGCAGATCTGCGCTCAGGTGCTCGTGCGGGTGCTCGCCCAGGTCGTCGCGCAGGGCAGGGCGGGGGGACGGGGCATCGTGCACGCCCTCACCCTAGCGCCGGCAGGTCTGGGCTGAGTTGCCAGGTGCCGCCCCATCCGGCGGTGGGACAGGGCCGGAACTGGCAACTCACCCCGCCGGCGTCGGGCGACGTGCCAGTTGGCGCCGCTAGGAGCCCGGGGAGGGGGCACGAGCTGGCAACGCGGGAACGCGCCGGAGGCCGCACGGGGCTTGTCCAGGCGCACCGCGGGTGCGAGAATCGTCGGGATCGGCCTGAACGCACGCGCAGCGGCGTGCGCGGCTGTCGAGGCTCCAGGCGCGGTAGGTGAGGTTGCAGTGAAGAGGTTCGAGGGTCTGGCAAAGCCATCCACTCTCGCCGCCGGGTCGGTGTTCCTGATCGGCGGCATCCTGGACCAGGCATTGCGCCTGACCGGCGACCCGGTCAGCGAACTCGTGCAGGGCCCGGCGTATGCGGTGCGGTCGCTGGCCCTGCTCGGCGGAGCGCTGCTGTTGATCCTTGCGCTGGTGTCGATCTATGAGCGCCACGCCAAGCAGATCGGCCCGTTCGGTTTCTCCGCCGCGGTCGTGGCCGGCACCGGCACGATCCTGCTCAGCGGCCAGTTCTGGGCGGAGGCCTTCCTCTTTCCGACCCTCGGCCGCGTCACACCCGAGCTCCTCGACGGCACCGAACGGCCCGGCTCCTACGCGTTCGGGCTTCTGTTGACCGCCGCGGTCTTCGGGGTCGGCTGGCTGCTGCTGGGCAGCGCCATCCTGCGCGCCCGCATCTACCGGATCCTCCCCGCCGTCTTCATCCTCGCCGGCGGCGCCATCTCCCTGCTGCCCGGCTGGGCGCTCGGCCAGGCGGTGCTCGGCATCGGCCTGGTGCTGCTCTCCTTCAGCCCCAGCTATCGCAAGCACGAGGGTCCGCAGCGAGTGGGCAGTCAGCTGCACTGAAACGCCGGTGCGCCACGCCGGTGCGCGCCGCACGCATCCGCCGGTGTCACACTTGTACGGCGAGTAAGGAGCGGCAGTGGCGCTGATTGATGACGCGATCTATGTGGATGGTCGACGGGTGGCGACTCCGGAGACGCTGCAAGACGTCTTCGAGGTGCTCAAGGAGAAGGACGGGTTCGCTTGGATCGGACTGTACCGGCCGACCGATGACGAGGTCAGGAGCGTGGCCGACGAGTTCACCCTGCACCACCTCGCGATCGAGGACGCGCTCAAGGGGCACCAGCGCGCCAAGATCGAACGCTACGCCGACACCCTGTTCCTGGTGTTGCGCCCCGCGCGCTACCTCGATGAGGAGGAACGGGTCGAGTTCGGCGAGTTGCACGTCTTCGTGGGCCCGGACTTCGTCGTGACCATCCGGCACGCCGAGTCGCCAGACCTCGTCTCGGTGCGGCGCCGGCTGGAGAGCACCCCCGACCTTCTCGCGTTCGGGCCGCAGGCGGTGCTCTACGCGATCCTCGACCAGGTGATCGACGAGTACGCGCCGGTGGTCGCGGGTCTGGAGAACGACATCGACGAAATCGAGGATCAGCTCTTCGACGGCGACCAGGCCGTGTCCCGTCGCATTTACGCCCTGTCCCGGGAGGTCATCGAGTTCCAGCGGGCCACGCAGCCGCTGATCGGGATGCTCGAGTCGCTGCGGGAGGGCTTTGAGAAGCACGGCGTGGATGTGGAGCTGCACCGGCACCTGCGCGATGTGCTGGACCACACCATCCGAGTCGTGGAACGCGGCGACGCGTTTCGCCAGCTCCTGCAGAACGCCCTGACCGTGCACAGCACCCTCGTCGCGCAGCGGCAGAACGACGAGACCCGCCGACTGAGCGAGACCGGCCTGGCGCAGAGCGAAGAGGTCAAGAAGATCTCCAGCTGGGCGGCGATCCTCTTCGCCCCCACCCTGGTCGGCACCATCTACGGCATGAACTTCACCCATATGCCTGAGCTGAAATGGCAATTCGGTTATCCCTTCGCGATCACCCTGATGGTCGCCATGGGTTTCGGGCTCTACGCCGTGTTCAAACGCAAGGACTGGCTCTAGCGGCCCGAATTCGGCTGTATTCGCAGAGAATGCTGCGAATGCGGGAAAAAACCGGGTGGCCTAACCGAGAACCGGTCGGCAGAGAAATAGGGTGTGGGTGTGTGGCGCCTCGATAGAAAACCAGAAGATGACGACTTCGTGTCGGATTACTCCGACGCGCCGTCTGCCGACTCGCGTCTCGCGACCTCTCCGGACTCGGTGAGTCTGGGGGACCCGGCGCTGGTCGCCGGGAACATCGCCGAACCCACCTGGCAACGCTGGCGCGACGAACTCGGCGCCGTCGGCGGGCACTCGCCGCTGCTGCACTTCGGGGACAGCCCGCGCTCTCGCATCGAACTCTCCGCCACCCACCCCGGTGGCCTGCCGCAGTTCATCACCGGCAAGACCACGCTGCTCTCCAACCTCATCCGTGACGAGCTGGCGCTGCGCAACGCCCGCCTGGCCGCCAACGAGATCACCCAGAAGGGCATCGAACTGCGCTCGATGCGCGGCATCGAATCGGTGCACCTCGCCATCGGGCTGGCCCAGTGGCGCTACGGTGACGTGGAGTTCACCGCACCGGTGCTGCTGCGGCCCCTGGCCATCCGCCGGTACGGTCGCGACTTCGAACTCAAGCTGAAAGGCCAGCCGTTCCTCAACCCGGAGCTGGCGCGGGCGCTGCACGAACAGTTCCAGATCACCCTCGACGCCGACGCGTTCGTGGCGCTCGCCGTGACCAACGGTGCGTTCAAGCCGCAACCGGTGATCGACCGGTTGCGCGGGCTCACCTCGCACCTGCCCTGGTTCAACGTGGTGCCGCGCCTGGTGGCGTCGTCCTTCGCCGACGTCGGCCGGGCCATGGCCACCGACGCGCAGAAGCTCACGCATCCGGTGCTCGACGCCGTCGCCGGCAACCCCACCGCCAAGCGGGCCATCGAGATGGCCTACAACCCGGTGCTGCCGATCGCGCAGGACGTGCGCCCGCCCGGCACCGACACCCTGCTGCTGGATGCCGACGCCGAGCAGGAGAACGTCGTCGCGCAGATCAGCGCCGGCAACTCCCTCGTCGTGAAGACCCTGCCTGGCACCGGCGGCACCCAGACCATCGTCAACGCCATCGGATCGCTCATCGCCCAGCACAAGCGGGTGCTCGTGGTCAGCGCCCGCCGCTCCAGCCTGGACGGCATCGCGCACCGGCTCGTGCAGGTGGGCCTGCCCGGCGTGGCCGTCACCCCGCGCACGCTGCGCCGCGACCTGATCCAGTCGATCACCCGCAACGAAAAGTGCACCCAGCCCCGCGTCGGCGATGTCGACGACGCCCTGGTGCGCCTGCGCAAGGTGCTGCTGGACTACCGCTCCGCGCTCACCCGCACGGACGGCGCGCTCGGCGTGTCGGTGCTCGACGCGCTCGGCGAACTCGCCAGGCTCGCCCAGCTGCCGGCCCCGCCGTCGACAACGGCCCGGCTCGACCGGGTCGCCCTGGAGCGGCTCGCCCACGACCGGGCCAGCGCCGCCGCGATCCTGATCAAGGCCGCCGTGCTCGGCCAGTTCCGGTACGGCCCGGGCGACTCACCCTGGTACGGCGCCGCGTTCACCTCTACCGCGGATGCCGGAGCGTCGCACGAGCTGGCCAAACGGTTGAGCAAGACCGATTTGCCCCGACTGCTGGAGCGCGCCGGTCACCTGGTCGGCCAGACCCGGTTGCGCCCGTTCGAGACCGTTCACGAGCTGGGCATCTACCTGCGCCTGCTGCTGGACATCCGCGAAACCCTCGACAAGTTCCAGCCCGCCGTGTTCGACCGGTCCCTCACCGAACTCATCGCCGCGACCTCCGCCCGTCGCGATTCGCCCGAGATGACCAGCGCCAACCGGCGTCGGCTGCGGAAGCTCGCCGACGAATACCTGCGTGCCGGTGTGCACGTGAGCGACATGAACGAGAGCCTGCGGCGCATCCAGCAGCAGCGCACCCTCTGGCAGCGCTATGCCGCCGCCGGCGTCACCCCGGAGGTGCCTGTCGGCATCAACGATGTGCACGTCGCGTTCCAGCGCGTGGCCGAGGACCTCGGCAAGCTCGACGTGCCGCTCGGCACCGCCGGTACCCCGCGCCAGCTGCTCTCCCGGCCGATCCGCGAACTCGTGCACATGATGTCCGGCCTCGCCGCCGAGAGCGAGGTGCTCGCCAACCTGCACGAGCGCACCGCCCTGCTCGCGACCCTGCGCGAACACAACCTCGACCCGCTGATGACCGACCTCTCCCAGCGCCACGTGTCGGAGAAGGACGTCGCCGCCGAGCTGGAGCTCGCCTGGTGGCAGTCCGTGCTCGAGGTGATGTTGGGCGGCGACAAGGCCCTGCTCAACGCCAACACCCAGGTGCTGGACCGGCTCGAAGCCGACTTCAAGCTCGTCGACGAGGCGCACGCCTCCACGACCGGGCAGATCCTGGCCTGGCTGCTCGCCGAGACCTGGAAGATCGGCGTGGTCGACTGGCCCGAAGAAGCCGACCAGCTGCGCCGGCTGTTGCGCGCAGACCGCGCCACCCCCGCCCGGATCAACGAAGTCTCCCCGCACCTGGGCCGCGTGCTCGCCCCGGTCTGGCTCGCCTCGCCTTACGAGGTAGCCGCCCTCGACGACAGGATGACCTTCGACGCCGTGCTCCTCGTCGACGCCGGAGCGACGACCCTCGCCGAGAACGTCGGCGCCGTCCGCCGCGCCAAGCAGGTTGTGGCGTTCGGCGACCCGGTCACCCAGACGCCGTCCGGGTTCGAAACCGGAATCGTCGAGCCCTCCGAGGCACCGAACCCGCAGGAGACCAACGTCGACGCGCTGCACGCCGACTCCGCCCTGGCCCGACTGGGCGAACTACTGCCCACCCTCACGCTCACCCGTAGCTACCGGGCCGGCGGTGAGGACCTCGCCGAGCTCGTGAACCACCGTTTCTACGGTGGCCGGATCGACTCGTTGCCCTGGGCGGGCAGCTTCCTCGGCCACGGCAGCCTCACCCTCAACTACGTCAAGGGCGGCCACGGCATGCCCGACGCGGACACCGGCGCGGTCGAGAGCGTCGACGCCGAGGTCGCGAAGGTCGTGGACCTGGTCATGGACCACGCCGTCAAGCGGCCCCGCGAATCGCTGATGGTGATCACCGCCAGCGCCCGGCACGCCGTGCGGGTACACCAGGCGGTGCTCGCCGCGTTCTCCAAGCGCACCGACCTCTCCGACTTCATCCTCAAGGACCGCGCCGAACCGTTCACCGTGCTCACCCTCGAGCAGGCCGTGGCGCAGAGCCGTGACCGGGTGATCTTCTCGATCGGTTACGGCCGCACCCCGCACGGCCGGCTGTTGAGCAACTTCGGCTCGCTCGGCGAACCCGGCGGCGAACGGCTCCTCGCGATCGGTATGACCCGCGCCCGCCGGGCGATGGACATCGTCTCCTGCTTCCGTCCCATCGACATCGACGCCGACCGCCAGCGGCACGGCATCCTCGCCCTGTCACAGGTGCTCACCGAGACCGAGGCGCGACGCAACGAGGTAGCCGTGCCGGATGCCCGTGAAGCCATGCTCGTCGACCTGGCCGGCCGCCTCGAACGCAAGGGCCTCACCGTCTCGCTCGGCCACCGCGGCAAACTCGCGCTGGCGGCCTCACACGCCGGCCGCGCCGTGGTCGTGGAGACCGACGCCGTGGTCAACCGGGCGAGCCTGCGCGAGTCGCTGCGGCTGCGCCCCGAGGTGCTGCGCCGCCTGGGCTGGCACTACCTGCGCGTGCACAGCTTCGAACTGTTCAGCAACCCGGACGCCGTTGCCGCCCGCGTCGCGGCCCTCGCGGGCGTCGCGCAGACCGAAGGGTCGGACGGTCCGGCTCACCGTGCCTGACCCGGCTGCCGGGTCTGACGCGGCGGCTGCGCCCGATGGCGCGGCCGTCACCGCGGCATCCGCTGACACCGCGGTGCCGCGTCAGTCGGTGGTCAGGTCGGCCGGCGCCCGCCGGGCCCGGCTGACGCCCGCGCCGGACACGGACACCAGCCCGGAACCGCCGTCCCGCGAAAAGGGAGGCCAGACCTCTGGGGACGGCTCCTCCACAAGCGCGAATGACGCCCGCCTGCGCCAGGACAAACCGCCGCACTGGTAGCAGCTCCCGTCAGCCCCGCGTGTGACCGCGCCGCCTCGAGCCGCCCGAGCGCGAGAAGGCAGTTGGGGCCGGTGTGTGAGCCCGTGAGTGGCCTCAACTGTCATCTCGGCGATGCCCGTGACGGCGAGGGGGCAGTTGGGACCGGTGTGGCACCGCGCAAGTGGCCTCAACTGTCATCTCGGCAGGTCTTCCCTCGCAGGTGCCGCGCCGGCCCGCACGGCCGGCCGGTTGCACAACTCCTGCAATTCCCGTCACGACGGGCGGCGGATGCCGCAATCACGCGGGAGCGCAACTCGGCGCCGGAATTCTGCAGGAGTTATGCATCCCGTGGCGGGGTCTAGAGGGTGTGCTTGGGGCTTTCGGACCCGGCCGGCGCAGCAAACGGGGCGGGGGCATCCGTCGCGGCAACGGGAGCGGCGGCGCCGCTCTGCACGGCGAGCAGGTCGCGGATCTCGGTGAGCAGGTCCAGGTCGGTGACCGGGTGCTTCATCGGGTCAAGCGGCACACCGGCCTGACGGCGGCGGGCCTGGTTCTCCTTCAGCGTGTTCAGCGGCATCACGAACGCGAAGTACACCACGGCGGCCACCAGGAGGAACTGGATGAGCGCCGCGAGCACCAGGCCGAACGAGAGCTCACCGGAGAAGAACGGGACGACCATCGACTTCGCCAGGCTGTCGGCGTTGAAGATCGCCGCGATCAGGGGATTGAAGATTCCCGCGACGATGGCGTTGACCAGGCCGGTGAAAGCGGCACCGATGACGACGGCGACGGCCAGTTCGATGACGTTGCCGCGCATGATGAATTCTTTGAAACCGTTGATCATGGCTGGATGCTTTCTGGTGCGATGTTGGTACGAGGCGAGGTGCAGGTCAGGACGCCTTCGGCGCCGGCGTGGGCGTCGAGCTGGAACCGGACGACGAACCGGAGCCGCTCGAGGACGAGCCCCCGGTCGACGGGGCGGGCGAGCTGCTCTTCTCGGCAGGCTTGGACGGCGACGACGACTCGGACGAGGACGAGTCCGCCTTCGTGGAGGCCTTCTCGGCCGAGAGCGACGACTTGCCGCTGGACTCGGCACGCGAGTCGTTGCGGTAGAAGCCGGAGCCGGTGAAACTCACGCCGATCGATGAGAAGACCTTGCGCAGCTTGCCGCCGCAGGTGGGACATTCCGTGAGTGTATTGTCGGTGAACGCCTGCTGAATATCGAAGGCGGTGTCGCACTCGGTGCAACGGTAAGAATAGGTAGGCACTGCGTCTTTTCGGTTTGTGGTGTTCGGGGCTCTGACCGGCAGGTGCCGGTCGGGAAAGTCTAGAAGACGACGATGCGCGTGGGGGTGACGAGGCCGTTCACCGGCTGATCGTGCACCTCGCGGGGAACCTCGTCGACGTATTCATTGTCGTACACGACGGCGTACACCGGCGGGCACTTCTCCATCGAGCCGAGGGTCTTGTCGAAATAGCCGCGACCCCAGCCCATCCGCAGCCCGGTCATGTCGATCGCGGCGGCGGGCACGATGATCAGGTCGACGTCGTTGATCGCGATCGGGCCGAGCAGCTCGCCCTGGGGCTCGGGGGCTCCGGACAGGCCCGGCACTTCGGTCTCCTCCTCGCCGACGGTCCAGTCCAGCAGCCCGTCGTCACGGGAGACCGGGAACAGCACCCGGATGCCTCTGGCCTCGGCCCAGTTGACGAACGGCCGGGTGTTCGGCTCGGTCGGGCTGGAGAGGTAGCAGGTGATCGACCGCGCCGAGAGATCGGTGACGATGCTCTGCAGGTTCTCGGTGAACCCCGCGGTGGCGGCTTCACGCTCTGCGGCGGTCATGGTGTGGCGGCGCTCCCGGAGGTCTGCGCGGAGCGCCCGCTTGCGGTGCTCGATGTCAGAATCCATACAAGTCATCCTAGGTGCGTAACCAATACAGGTTGCCGCTAACCTAATGCCATGGTTACTCACATTACAAAGGCCGTTATTCCCGCCGCCGGTATGGGAACCCGGTTTCTGCCGGCAACCAAGGCGATGCCCAAAGAAATGCTGCCGGTCGTCGACAAGCCCGCCATCCAGTACGTCGTCGAAGAGGCCGTTGCCGCCGGGCTGACCGACGTGCTGATGATCACCGGCCGCAACAAAAACGCCCTGGAGAACCACTTCGACCGGGTCACCGAGCTCGAAGCGGTGCTCATCCAGAAGGGTGACCGCGACCGCCTGGCCAAGGTCAACGAGTCCACCGACCTCGCCGACATGCACTACGTGCGTCAGGGTGACCCGCTGGGCCTGGGCCACGCGGTGCTCCGCGCCAAGATGCACGTGGGCAACGAGCCGTTCGCGGTGCTGCTCGGTGACGACATCATCGACGCCCGCGACCCGCTGCTCGACAAGATGCTCGCCGAACAGATCGGCCGCAACACGAGCGTCGTCGCGCTGCTCGAGGTCGACCCGTCGCAGATCCACCTCTACGGTGCCGCCGCGATCGAAAAGACCGACGACCCCGACGTGGTGCGCATCACCGGCCTGGTCGAGAAGCCCGCGGCAGAGGATGCGCCGTCGAACCTGGCCATCATCGGCCGCTACGTGCTGCGCCCCGAGGTGTTCGACGTGCTCGAGCACACCAAGCCGGGCAAGGGCAATGAGATCCAGCTCACCGACGCCCTGCAGGAGATGGCCGTCAACCCCGAGACCACGGGCGGCGTCTACGGCGTCATCTTCCGCGGCCGCCGCTACGACACCGGTGACCGGCTCGACTACATCAAGGCCATCATCCAGCTGGCCGTGGACCGGGACGACCTCGGTGCGGAACTGCGCCCCTGGTTGAAGGAGTTCACCTCCGCTCTCGAGTAGGACAGCCGGGGGCTAAGCTGCGCATCATCATCGGGCTTCGGCCCCCAAGTAGACAGGCTCATCGTGCCGACCGCGATACCTACCCTCCGTGAGGGCGCAGTGACGCTGCGCCCGATCCGGTTGCGCGACGCCAGGGCCCTCGAGCGTCAACTGATGGCCAACCGGTCGTGGTTGCGCACCTGGGAGGCCACCAGTCCGTACGCCCCGATGTCGTTCGACACCCGGGCCAGCATCCGCAGCCTGCTCGCACACTCGCGCACGGGCAGCGGGCTCCCGTTCCTGGTGGAGTACAACGGTGAGCTGGCCGGCCAGCTGAACGTGTCGTCGATCACCTGGGGGTCGCTCTCCAGCGCATCCATCGGCTACTGGGTCGGCGAGGAATTCGCCGGCCGCTCGATCACCCCGATCGCGGTGGCCCTGGCGACCGACTACTGCTTCGCCCAGCTCGGCCTGCACCGGATGGAGATCTGCATCCGGCCGGAGAACGCGCCGTCACTGCGGGTGGTCGAGAAGCTCGGCTTCCGCTATGAGGGGCTGCGCCGCCGCTTCATCCACATCAACGGCGCCTGGCGCGACCACTTCGCGTTCGGGCTGGTGGCCGAGGAGGTGCGCACGGGCGTGCTGCGCCGCTGGCAGGATGGCGAGGTGCCGACGGCCAACGCCACCGTGAACGAGTACGACCGGGCCGCCGCGGCGCATCCGTTGCAGGTGGCCGACAAGTGACACACCCCCCGGTAATCAGGCACGGATGGTCCCCGGACTCCTACGTTAGGGAGCATGAGTAGCGAAGTCCTGGGTGGGGGAGTGATGGTGGCCGTTGCCGCCGCGCTCTGGGTGACGTACCTCATGCCGACATGGGCGAGACGACGACAATACCTCGCCACCGAACGCAACGCCGTGCGCCTGCAGCAGACCCTGCGCATCCTGGCCGAGACGTCGGAAATCCCCCAGGAGGTACGCGTGGAAACCAACGCACGCGGAGTGTCCGCCCAACGCAAACTCCTCGCCCAGGCCGAGGAAGACGCCCGGATCGCCTCGAAGGCCGCCGGCGACGCGGCCGCTGCCGCCCGCCGCGCCGCCGTGCTGCGCGCCGCCGCCGCCCGCCCCAAGGCCCTCACTCCGGCCGGTAAGGCCACACGGTTGCGCACCATGCGTGCACTGAGCTCGCTGCTGCTGCTCATCGGCCTGGTGTTCACCGTGGTGGGCGCCACCATGCTCTCCTCGGGCGTGTGGACGCTTCTGGCCGGCGGACTGGTGACCGCGGTGACCGCCGTCGCCACCCTCGGTCGTCTGGCCGCGGTGAGCCGATCTGCCCGCTCCCCGCGCGCCGCAACGGATGCCGACGCGGCCGCCGGCCGCCGAGCGCCCGTCGGTGCCCGCGGCCAGCGCTTTGAACCCGTGAACTTCGTCGCCGAGGTCCCCGTCGCCCAGCCCAGCCCGTGGACCCCGCAGCCACTGCCCAAGCCCCTGCACCTGTCTCCGGGCTCGATCGCCCAGGCCGCGATGGCGTCGGTGGATGCCGCCGCCCAGCTGCGCCAGGCCGCCGCCGAAGCGGAGCTGCAGCGCCGCGCCCTGGCCATGGCGGAGGCCATCGCCCCGTCAGAGGTCACCCCGATCACCCGCCCCGTCGTCGCCCGCGCCGCGGCCGCCACCGCCGCGGCCGCCACCGCCGCGACCGCCGCGAAGGCCGCCCCGCAGGCGGCGCCGAGCCGGTTCGCGAACATGGGCATCATCGGCGACACCGAACCCGGCATGACCGATCTCGACGACGTGCTGCGCCGCCGCCGCGCCGTCGGCTGACGGACGCGAACGGTTCGGACGGCTCGCGCTCGCGTGATAACGTAAGTACGCAGTCTGGGGCTATGGCGCAGTTGGTAGCGCGTCTCGTTCGCAATGAGAAGGTCAGGAGTTCGAATCTCCTTAGCTCCACCACTGAATCAGAAGGACCGCGGCCGCCGGGCTGCGGTCCTTCTGCGTTGCACCCGCACCCGACCGCGGAGATTCTGCAGGAGTTGTGCACCCCGCCCGGCGGGGCGGCCCACGGCAGGTGGGCCGGAGCGGTTGGTTAGGATTGGGGGCATTGCCGGGGCGGGCAGGCTGCGGAGCCTGGCGGGTCCAATGTTCTAAACAAGCGGAGACGACAATGACAGCTCACCAGGACCAGCCGGTGGCCGAGACGCCCGCTGCCGTTGTCGAGGGTGTCTTCGAGCTGGCCAGAGACGGCCGCACCGGCCCGCTGGCCGAGATGCTCGACGCCGGCGTGCCCCTTGACCTGGTCAACGGCCGCGGCGACAGCCTGCTGGTCGTGGCCGTGTACGGGCAGCACCGGGAGACCGTGCAAAACCTGCTGGGCCGCGGCGCCGACACCGCCGTGGTGAACGGCATGGGGCAGACGGCGCTGGCCTGCGCCGTGTTCCGGGGCAACGAAGCGATCCTGCTCGACCTGCTCGAGGCCGGCGCCGACCCCGATCTCGGCAGCCACTCCGGCATCCAGATCGCCGACCAGTACGCCCTGCCGCGGATGCGCGCGGTCATCGAGGCGCACACCGGCGCCTGAGCCGCCCTCCGCGCGTCCAATTGCGGACTTCCTGCCTTCCCCGACAAAACGAAGGCCGGAAGTCTGCAACTCAATGCGCAGCCCGGCGTTTGTGTCGGCGGTCGTGGTTACCGTGGTGGCACCTCGATTTCGAGGGTTCAGGCGGCGACAGGCGGATGCGATTGGACGAGGACTCGGATACGGCGGGACGTAGCCACACCGCGGGCGTCGCCGTGCGGTTCCGCTGCGGGCACGGCGCGGATGCGGCCGAGGCGCGCGTCACCCTGCGCCAGGACTGCCCGCTGTGCATGCTGCTGGCCGAGACCGCCCGCAGCCGGGAGCAGCTGCTGCGCCGGGTGGCGCCGGCCGGTCGGGCCGCTCTGGCACGGGAGACCCGCATCGGCGTCGAGTACGAGTGGATCTGCAGCCGGGGGCACTCCAGGTACCAGGCCAGCGTGCGGGAGACCCTCACCGGGCCGGGCTGCCCCAAGTGCCGGAAGAACGCCCAGGCACCCGCGGCGCGCGGAGAGGGCGGTGTGCCGTTCATGAAGCCCGGGCTGAAGACACGCACCTCCCGGGCCGAACAGAAGCTGCGGATGCTGCTGGGCGAACACATCCGGCTACCGCACCGGGTGAATGCGATTCGCATCAACCGCACCTTCTACGGCAAGCCGGAGGTGTGGCCGGACATCATCATCCCCGCCCTCAGGGTGGCCATCGAATACGACTCGCCCGGGCGCGACAAGACCTCGCACCGCGGCCTCAAGGAGGCCTCAGACCGGGAGAAGGACGCGGCCCTGGAGGAGGTCGGCTGGGCGGTGATCCGGGTGCGCGCGGACGGCCTGGAGAAGCTCGGGCCACACAGCATCGTCTGCGCCGGGGTCACCGCCGGCCTCGTCGACGAGGTCCTGGCCATGCTCGTCATGATTCGCGGCCCGGAGGCCGTTGCCGCCCTTATGGGAAGCGAGCCGAGTGGCTAGAGTGGGCCGGGTAAGGGGCTCACGGTCGAGCTGAGGGTCGGCGGATGGGCCGAAGCCCGCAAGCAAAGGAGCCCGTGTCGTGCTTCACACCGACATACCCACCCGAGACGACGTTGACGCCCTAGCCGGGGTTCGTGAGCATCCGTGCGTGTCGATCTACCTCAGCACCACCCCGTTGCCCAAGGACGCCGACATGGCCAGGGTGGAGCTGAAGAACCAGCTCTCCGAGGCGGTGCAGCAGTTGCGGGCCGCCGGCACCGACCGGCACCTGATCGAGCAGCAGGAAGAAATCCTGGTGGACCTGATCGAGGACGTCGACTTCTGGCGGCTGTTGTCGTACAGCCTGGCCATCTTCGCCACCCCCACCAGTGTGCGCACCTTCCGGCTGCCCAACCGGCTCAACACGGCCCTGGAGGTTTCCGACCGGTTCTACCTCAAGCCGTTGCTCCGCGCGGTCACCTTCCCGCAGGCCGCATTTGTGCTCGCTGTCGCGCAGAACTCGGTGCGCCTGCTGGAGATCAGCGCGGAGAGCCCGGTTTATGCCGTCTCGGTGCCCGGGCTGCCCAGCGACGTGGCCGACGCCGTGGGCCTGCCGTCGATCAACGGCCGCACCCAGGACAGCCACATCATGGGTGGACGCATCCAGGGCGGCGAAGGCCAGAAGGTGCGGATGCGCCAATACGCCCGGGCGATCGACCGGGCGTTGCGCCCGGTGCTCAGCGGCCTCGACCTGCCACTGATCCTCGCCGCGGCCGAGCCGCTCGCGGGTATCTACCGTTCGGTGAACAGTTACCCCAACCTCACCGACGCCATCATCGGCGGCAACGCCGAGGAGACCCCGGACGAGGACCTGGGCCGGGCCGCCCGGGGGATCCTGGATGAGCTCTACGCGGCCGAGCTCACCCAGCTCGTGGACCGGATGGCCAGCCGCGCCGCGCACGGCCGGGCGGTCACCGACCTCAGCGACGTGGCGCGCGCCGCCACCTACGGAGCCGTGGAGACCCTGTTTGTGGATATCGACCAGAGCGTGCCTGGGCTGGTCGACGAGGAGACCGGGGTGGTCACCCTCAGCGACTCGGAGGACGCGGTCAGTTACGGCGTCGTCGACGAAATCCTGCGCCGGGCGCTCTTGTCGGGGGCGGAGATCTTCGCGGTGCGCGCCGGCGACATGCCCGGCGGCGGCGCGGTGGCGGCCGGGGTGCGGTTCGTGGTCTGAGAAACGAAGAAACCGGTGCCGCCCGTTGAACGGGCGACACCGGTACGTTTCGAGCGCCGGACGGGACAGGCCCGGCAGGACACGAGTCAGCGCTTGCGGGCCTTCTCGGTCTCAGCGGACTTCAGCTGCTTGTCGGCGCGCTTCTCCTTGAGTGACTTGCCGGCGACCTTCTTGGTCGCATCCTTCTTGGGTGATTTGTCAGCCATGTGTACTCCTTCGACCTGAACCTGGGCGGCACGGATGATCTGACCCTACGCGGGTTCGGCACAAAGGGCATCTTGAGACCGGAGCGCGCCGTCGTGCGGCCCGATTTGGGGCGATGCCGTGCCCTGTGCCTTTTCAGGGTGTCGACATAAGCTGTGTGCGATGAGGCGCCTCGTCACTGGGACGGGGCGTCGTACGGAGAGCCGGGAGATCATGAACGCACAGGAAACATACAAGGCAGTGCTATTCGGCCCGAACGTGATCGGGTCCGGCACCGAGATCGAACTGCACTTCGCCAACGGCGGCTACCAGGACGTGGTGGTGCTTGAGGCCGTCGAAGACGGCCAGACGATCACCCGCACCTACCGCAAGGGTCGGGAGACCGCAGAGCCGATCCCGTACCGGTTTGTCGACGAGGAGGTCACGGACGAGACCGCTGAGGGTAGCGTTCCCAACTAGCCGGTCGGCCTGCAACTCCGGCGGCCGCGCGGAACGCGCTGCCGCCGGACTTGCGGTTATGGTCGGCTAGATGCGGGCGCCCGGCTTGGTGGTGCGGCTCAGCCGCACGGGCAGGGCCATCAGCGGGCCGACGAAGCGGCGCTGCAGGCTGCGCCCCGGGCCCCAGACATACTGCACGAGCAACTGGGCCAGGATTGCGCTGGCCGCCAGGGCCACGGCGATCGCGCCGGCGGTGAGCAGGTTGAGCAACCCGTTGATATCGCCGTCGGACATCTGCAGCAGCCCACGGAACAGGGCCAGGCCCGGCACCAGCGGCACGAGCGCGCAGACGATGATCACCAGCGGTGGGGTGCGCACGATGCGCGCGCCGACCGCGGCCAAGAGCCCAGCGCCCATCGCCGCGGCGCCGGAGGACCAGACCAAGCCGAAGCCGGAGCTGATGGCGCCGAGGTAGATGGCCTCGGCCACCGCGCCGAGCAGGCAGAGCACCCAGAACGCCCGCCAGGGCACCTGTGTGGCCAGGCCGAAGCCCACCACGATGACCACCGCGGCGACCAACTGGATGGCCAGGACGCCCAGGGTAGGCGCGAGATCGGCGTTGATGCGCAGGTCGAGGCCGAACTTGGACAGCACCAGCGACGCCCCGGCGACCCCGGCAACGAGCCCGCCGGTGATCAGCAACGCCTCGATGAGCCGCGCCGTGCCGGTCAGGTAGAACCCGGAGAGCGTGTCGTGGACCGCGCCGAAGGTGGTCACCCCGGCCAGGAGCATGATGATGGTCGCGACGACCACGAGGGACGGGGTCGCGGTGGGGTCGACCAGCGGCACGAACGCGGCGAACAACGGGCCGATGGCCCCGCCCACCACGGTCTGATAGAACAGCGGAACCCGTCGTCTGTCGAGCGCCGTGGTGAGGAAGTCGATGACGAACGCGGCGACGAAGGCGGCGAGGATCACGATCGGGCCACCGCCGATCAGCGCCGCGGCGCCGGCGCCGACGAGGCTCCAGCCAAGTCGCCGGTACAGCAGGGTGACCTGGGGCTTGGAGGAGACGATCGTGGCCAGGCGTTTGCGGGCCTCCGCAACATCCGTGGGCTCGTCGATGAGGTCGGCGATCAGCTCGGACGTGGCGGTGAGCTTGGCGTAGTTGAGGGTGCGGTACTTGACGTCGCGGCTGCGTGAGATGGACTCGTGGGTGGACTGGTCCTCGTGCGTGAGCGTGATGATCGTGTGGGTGATGTTCGCCTCGGTGCCGCGCAGTCCGTACGCCCGGGTGAGGGCGAGCATGGCCGCTGAGGCGTCTTCGGCGCCGGCGCCGGAGGAGAAGATCACTTCGGCCAGGCGCATGGTGAGGTCGAGCACCGACCGGGTGTACGCGGCGATGTCGATGACCGGGATGGCGGTGGTGGAGGTGCTCGGCGCATCCTCGTAGGCGCGCACCGCGGCGATCCCGCTGGCGTCGGCGCGCAGGATCGGGATGCTCGTGGTGACCGGCCGCGGGGTGGTGGGGTGCGGCGCCCGGTACGGCTGCTTGGGGATGGGCGCTGTCGCGGAGCTGACCGGGGTGCTGGTGATCGTCGACGTGGCGGCCGGGATCGTTGCGGGTGTGGCGGTCGTGGACGGGATGGTCTGGGGCACGGCAGTCAACTGGACAACTTCCACACTTCGGGGGTCGGTGATGCGGGAGGGGATCGGGCGTGTGGGCTCAGTCATCGAGCGGGCCGAGCCAGGCTGTCGCGACGGTTGCGTGCGCCGAATCGGCGTTGGACGGGTGGAACAGCCCGGCCAGCACGTCACGGTAGAGCCGGCCGAGTTCATCCCCGGCGAAGTAACTGGCCCCGCCGTTCACGCGCAGCATCAGGTCGACGACCTGTTTGGCGCTCTCCACGCTGCGATGTTTGAGTCCGGCCAGTTTCGCGAACCAGAACGGGCCGTGATCGGCGAGGGCGTCCACGTCGCCGGCCAGCGTCTGAATCTGGGGGTACACGGCATCCAGCAGCAGGGCCGCCTCGGCGATGCGGCGGCGGATGTCCGGATCCTGGGCGAGCGGACGGCCGTCGTTCTTGGCCGAGCGGCGCCGTTTCGCGGCCGCAACACCGAGCTCCAGCGCCCGCTGGGCGATGCCGGTGTACACGCTGGAGAGCAGGATCTCGAAGGTGGCGAAGATGCCGAAGATCAGCGGGTCGTTCACCGGTCCGGGTGCCAGGGTGCGCACCACCCGGGCGGCGGGCGCGAACGCACCGTCGAGCACCGTGGTCTGGCTCTGGCTGCCGCGCATGCCGAGGGTGTCCCAGTCGTCGTTGCGGGTGATACCGGGGTCGGCGCGGTCCAGGAACGCCCACACGATCAGCGGCCGGGCCGGGTCGGAACTGTCCAGGCCCATGGTGCCCAGCTGGGTCCAGACCGGGGACAGTGAGGTGAACACCTTGGTGCCGGTGAACCGGTAGCCGCCGCCGGGCTGCGGCGCGGCATCCGTCGACGAGCCGAACAGCACCAGGTCGTTGCCCGGCTCGCTGACTCCGAAACCGAAGATCGTGCCCTGCGCGGCCTCGGTGAGAACGAATTCGAGGGCGGTATCGCCCCGGTCGTGCATGGCCTTGGCGACGCCGGTCCAGACCAGGTGCATGTTCACCGCCAGAGCAGTGGCCGGGGCGTGCGCGGCCAACCGGGCCTGCTCGGCGGCCAGCTGCGGCAGGGTGAGGCCCAGGCCGCCGAACCGGGTGGGCACCAGGGCGCGCAGGTAGCCGGCCTCGGCCAGCTCGGTGACGTCGTCGAACGGGAAGGTATTGGCGGCGTCGTGCCCGGCGGCGCGGGAGCGGATGCGACCGAGGAGAGCGTCGTCGAGCAGGACCGTCGGAACGGTGCGGGAGGGCCCTGCGGGGCGGGAAGACTCGGTCACACCCGCAAGCCTACGTAGCCTTTCCCTTCCGCGTGGCCAGGCGCACGATCAGAACGACGATCCCGCCGGCCACCGCCACGATGGCCAGCCACGGCAGGGCGAAACCGATGCCCACCAGCAGGGCTCCGAGCGCCGTCACCAGGGTGGTCCAGCCGGCGACGATGCCGGTCCAGAAGTTGTCAGGGGCGCCGGGGGCGACGGTGCCGGTGGAGTACAGGTCCAGGGCGATGGTGGAGTACTCGACCTGGTCGGTGAGGTAGTCGCGCTGCGATTTCATACCCTCCAGCTCGGCCTGACGGGCCGAGAGCTCACCCTCGATGGCGATCAGGTCGGTGGTGGTGGTGGCCTGCGCCATCAGCGCCAGCAGCCGGTCGACGGAGGTGGTGAGGGACGTGATCCTGGCGTCGAGATCCTGGCTCTGTTGGGTGACGTCGGAGGCGTTGAGCGACACGTAGTTCACCGTGCCGAGCGCCCGGAGCGCGTCGAGGGTGCGGTCGAGGTCTCCGATCGGGATGCGCAGCGACAGGTTCGCGCTCGCGGACTGGTTCTCGGTCTCAGGGGTCTCGGTGCGGCTGTCGACCCGGCCGCCGGCCTCCTCCACGATCGTCGCGGCATCCTCGGCCGACCGGATCGGGTCGGCAACGGTCAGCGACACCGAACCCGTCGTGATCACCGAACGATCGGCGATAGCGGCGTCCCCGGCGACAGCCTCGCCGGGCGCGGCCATCTCGCCGGGCACGGTGCCGGCATCCATCGACTCGGAGCGGACGCCGGAGTCGGTGGCGCTGTTCGAACCGGAGGCCGTACAGCCGGCCAGGAGCAGGGCGGCGAGTGCCAGGACGGCGGTGGCACCGATCCGCCCGGTCAGGCGGCCGTGCCGTTGTTGCGGGCCAGTCGCCGCGGTGCCGTCTGTCTCCGTGCTGTAGCTCATGGGCCAACTGTAGGGTCGGGCCGCATCCGCAATCTGGACGGTTTCTGGGAGTCGGATCACAATCGAGTCTCGGCCTGGGGCCGGGTCGTACGCTCGAAGAGGCGCCGATTTCTGCGGCGCCGTTGCCCGCACGACTAGTCAGTTCTCGCTCGAGGAGGAACCATGGGATTCGCAGACGACGCCAAGGACGCGCTCGCGGCCACCGGCCAGAAGATCGGCCGCGCGACCGAAGACGCCACGGAACGCGTCTCGGACAAGCTCGACGAAGCCAAGGCCGACGCCGAGGTCAAGAAGGCCGAGGCCGATGTCAGGAAGGCCGAAGCCGAGCGCGACTCCACCAAGGCCAAGAACGACTACAAGGAAGGCCTGCGCTAGCCGCGGCCGCCGGGAGCGGCGCCGTGGACGACAGATCGCGACGCTGGGCGGCGCTGACGGAGAGACTCCGTGGGCGCCGCGCTCCCCGACTCAGCATCCAGACCGACACCGGCACCGGCCCCGTTGTGATCCTGGTGCACGGCATCGCGTCCACCGCGGTCACCTTTCGCAAGGTCGTGCCGCTGCTGGCCCCGGGGCACCGGGTCATCGCCGTGGACATCCTCGGCCACGGCGCGTCACCGGCACCGCCGGACTGCGAGTACACCCTCGACGACCATGTCGCGGCGCTCGCCGCCACCATCCGGGCACTCAACCTGCGCGAGCCGTTCGTGCTCGTCGGGCATTCGCTGGGCAGCCTGATCGCCACCCGGTACGCCGCCGAGCAGCGCTGGTACACCCGGCGAGGCCTGCGGGTCGCCCGCCTGGTGCTGGTGGGACCGCCGATCTACCTCTCACCCACCGACATCGGCGACCCGTGGGTGCGCGCCAGGGTCACCGCGTACCTGCGCGCCTACGAGTTCCTGCGCTCGAACAAGGACTTCACCCTCGCCAACGCCGCGGTGCTCGGACGACTGCTGCCCAAGGGCATCCTGGAGCTGAACGAAAACACCTGGACCCCGTTTGTGAAGTCGCTCGAGCACTGCATCGAATCGCAGACGATGGTGAGCGACATCGCCAGCCTGCACGTGCCTGTCGACCTGATCTACGGAACCCTCGACGCCTTCGTGGCGCCGGGCAGCTTGCGGGTCGTGGAGCGGATGCGGCACGTGCACACCCACCGGGTGGAGGCCAACGACCACATCGTGCGCAGCCGCATCGCCAAGGTGCTGGTGCGGGTGATCGACGGGTCCGGCGCACCCGCCGCTGAGCCGGCCACGGTCCCGTCGACGCGGTGACCCGGTCGGCCTCCCGCCGGCGCCGCACGCCGTCGTTAGGCTTGACCCTATGGATAAGAGAACACTGGGCAGAACCGGCCGCACCGTCTCCGTCATCGGACTGGGCACCTGGCAGCTGGGCGCCGACTGGGGCGACGTCACCGAATCCGACGCCACCGCGGTACTCGCCGCCTCCGTTGAGGCCGGCGTCACCTTCTTCGACACCGCGGACGTCTATGGCGACGGCCGTAGTGAGCAGATCATCGGGCATTTCCTCGAGCACAGCGGTGCGGATATCACCGTGGCCACGAAGATGGGCCGCAGGGCCGAGCAGCTGCCGGAGAACTACGTGCTCGAGAACTTCCGCGCCTGGACCGAGCGGTCCCGCCGGAACCTCGGCACCGAGACCCTCGACCTGGTGCAGCTGCACTGCCCGCCCAGCGCGGTCTTCGAGTCCGGCGAGGTTTACGACGCCCTGGATACCCTCGTCGACGAGGGTGTCATCGCCAACTACGGCGTGAGTGTGGAGACCTGCGAGCAGGCGCTGGCGGCCATCGCCCGGCCCGGCATCGCGACCGTGCAGATCATCCTCAACGCGTTCAGGCTGAAGCCGCTCGACGAGGTCCTTCCGGCCGCGCGCGCCGCGGGCGTCGGCATCATCGCCCGGGTGCCGCTGGCCAGCGGCCTGCTCACCGGCAGGTACACCCGCCAGACGGTGTTCGCCGAGAACGACCACCGCAACTACAACCGCGACGGCAGCGCCTTCGATGTGGGCGAGACCTTCTCCGGCGTCGACTACGAGACCGGCCTGAGCGCCGCGAGCGAGTTCGCCGCGCTGGTGCCGGAGGGCCTCACACCCGCGCAGGCCGCGCTGGCCTGGGTCGCGCAGATCGACGGGGTCTCCTCGGTGATCCCCGGCGCCCGGTCGGTGAAGCAGGCCGAGGGCAACGCATCCGCCGGCGCCCTGCCCGCCCTGCCCATCGAGTTCATGGAGGGCGTGCAGTCGATCTACGACCGCCTGCTGCGCGAGTCCATCCACGAGCGCTGGTAAGTCCCGTCCCCCTTTTCGCGAACTGTGAGCTAAGCACCTTCCCACGCGCTGGGAAGGTGCTTTTCTCACAGTTCGCGGGGGTTTTTAGTCAAAGTCGTCGGGGTCTTTGCCGGTTCGCTCGTCGGCGTCCAGGGACCGGAGGGTGGCGTGATCGGCGGCATCCAGGGTGAAGTCGAAAACGTCGAGGTTCTCCCGGATGCGCGACGGCGTCACCGACTTGGGAATCACCACGTTGCCGAGCTCGATGTGCCAGCGCAACACCACCTGGGCGGCGGATTTGCCGTAGCGGGCGCCGATGGCGGCGAGGGTGGCGTTGCCGATCGCCCGGCCCCGGGCCAGCGGCGACCAGTCCTCGGTGAGGATACCGTGGGCCGCGTTGTAGGCCCGCACCTCGGTCTGCGCCAGCCAGGGGTGCAGCTCCACCTGGTTGACCGCGGGCACGATGTCGGTCTCGGCTAGCAAACGGTCCAGGTGATGGGTGTGGAAGTTCGACACCCCGATCGACCGGGCCCGGCCGTCGGCGCGGAGGGCCTCCAGGGCGCGGTAGGTGTCGATGTAACGGTCCTGCCGGGGCGCCGGCCAGTGGATCAGGTAGAGGTCGACGTAGTCCAGGCCCAGCTTGGCCAGACTCTCGTCGAAGGCGCGCAGGGTGTTGTCGTAGCCGTGGTCGGCGTTCCAGACCTTGGTGGTGACGAACACCTCGTCCCGGGGGAGTGCCACCCGGGCCAGGCCCGCACCGACGCCGCGTTCGTTGGCGTAGAGCGCTGCGGTGTCGATGTGCCGGTAGCCGGCTTCCAGCGCGATCTCGACGGCGCCGGCGGCCAGGTCCTCCGGGATCTTGTAGACCCCGAGGCCGAGCTGGGGGATGGTGTGACCGTCGTTGAGCTGCAACACATGGTTCATGCCTCCCATTAAACCCCTCGCGCATGGGTGCTCGGCCCCTCTCGCGAACCGTGAGTTAAGCACCTGAAAACTCGGGTTTGTGGTGCTCAGCTCACAGTTCGCGGGACTGCAAGACGATGCGCACCCGACGAATGAACTCCTCGCCCCCGTGCCTGAGGTCATCGTCGGTGATCCGGATGACCCGCCAGCCGTGATCCTCGAGCCGCTCCCGCCGGGTGATGTCCTTGCGGAACTGGTCCCGGTCGGTGCGGTGGCCGTCACCCTCGTACTCGACGCAGGCACGCAGCCGCGGCCAGGCCAGGTCGACCCGGGCGATGAAGTTGCCCTCGGCGTCGGTGATCACGTAGTTCGTGAACGGCTCAGGCAGCCCGGCATCGACCAGGAGCAGCCGGGTCTCGGTCTCCTTGGGCGACTCGACCCGGCCGCGCGCCAGGGCTGCCGCCATCCGCAGGCGTTTCACGCCGCGGCGTCCGGTGCGGGCGAGGGCGGCGCGGTGCAGGTCGTCCGGGATGAACGCCGGGTGGTCGCCGCCGAGGAGGACGTCGGCGACAGCGACGAGCGCGGTACGCGGCAGCACCGTGCTGAGGTCCGCCCAGGTCTGTAGCGGCGAGGTCACCGGGATGCCGCCCAGGTATTCGACGTTCAACAGCTCGGTGCGCAGCTCGTGACCGACCACCCCGATCATCTGCGGCGGCCGGGTGCCTGCCGGCACGGTGACATGGATGCGCCGGTCGGACTCGAGCCAGCCGGGCACGGGGAGCCCGTGCAGGAGCGCTGCCGTGTGGTGGCTGATCACATGGGTGGGCGGCATCCGCTCGGCATAACTGCGGCTGAGGTCGAGCGCGCTGGTAGGGGGCGGACCGGCGACGCGCACGGCTCTGAAGGGGGCGCACAGGTCCGATCCTTGAAGGCGCCGTCGGGTGAGGCCAAGGCTTCGGGCCAGGGCGACCGGGAAGGGCTCGCCCAGAAGCTCCGGGGGAAGGGGCGAATGTCGTGGCATGCACAGAGGATGCCAAATGTGCGCCCGCCGCCGGAGAATCTCTCCACAGGGCCCGCCGTGCCTCCCGCGAACTGAGAGAAAAGCCCCTCAAACTCGCGATTTTGGGTGCTTAAGTCACAGTTCGCGGGGAGGGTGGGCCTAGTGTCGGGAGCTTACGGCGAATGACCGAGCCGCGAACCGCAGGTATGAGGAGACCCCGATGGATGGACTGCCCGCCCTGCGCGGCTCGACAGCGCTCGTTACCGGGGTGTCCAGGCGCAAGGGCATCGGCTATGCCGTCGCGGTGCGCCTGGCCGAGCTGGGCGCCAGCGTGTTCATCCAGCATTTCGCTCCGCACGACCTCTTGCAGCCGTGGGGCGGGGACGACCTCGACGCGGTGCGGGCGGGCATCCGCGCTGCGCTGACCGAGGGCGCCGTATTCGGTGACGTGAGCGCCGACCTGGCCGAACCGGATGCCGCGGCGGCGGTCATGGCCGAGGCCGCCGGGCTCACCGGACGGGTCGACATCCTCGTGGCCAACCATGCCCGCAGCGGCGGCGACGGGTCGATCTTCGACCTCACCGCCGACATGCTCGACGGGCATTGGCAGGTCAACGCCCGCGCCACCCTGTTGCTCACCCGGGTCTTCGCCGAGCAGTTCGGCGACGCGGTGCGCCCGGATGCGGCCAGCCCGGACACCGCTCCTAACCACGCGGCAAGCCGGGACACCGCTTCTGCGACCACTGACGGGGCGGGGCCCGCGGCCACCGCTCAGGCCCCGCGGCGGCCCGGTGAGCGCGGCGACCAGACCGCCGCCATCGACGAGCTCGCCACCGGGCGGGTGATCTGGCTGACCTCCGGGCAGATCCACGGCCCCATGCCCGGGGAGGTAGCGTACGCGGCCAGTAAGGCCGTGCTGGCCGGGCTCACCCCGACCGTGGCCGCCGAACTGCTCGGCCGCGGCATCATCCTGAACACCGTCAACCCCGGCCCGGTGAACACCGGCTACCTCGATCCGGACACCACCGACCGTCCTCTGGACGGGATGCTCGAGTACCTTCGCACCATCCCATTCGGCCGGTTCGGCGCCCCCACCGACCCCGCCCGCCTGATCGGCTGGCTGTGCACCCCGGAGGCCCGGTGGCTGGTAGGCCAGGTGCTCACGAGCGACGGCGGTTTCAGCCTCGCGAACTGAGAGAAAAGCACCGAAAACTTGAGTTTCTGGGTGCTTAACTCACAGTTCGCGGAAGGGGAGGCGGGCTAGGAGACCTGGATGCTGATGGGCTCGGTGTCGGGGATCGGACCGGCGTCGCGGCCGCGCAGGTCAGGGTGCCACCGGCGGCCGAGCGCGGGGATGATCGTGCCGAGAGCGGCGAACCCGGCCGCGACGTAGATCGCCGCGCCGGCGCCGGAGTGGTCGATGGCGAAGCCGGCCAGCGCCGAGCCCAGCGCTGCACCGATGAGTTGGCCGGTGCCGATCCATCCGTAGGCCTCGGCGGTGTCGCTGAACTTGACGCTCGCCGAGACGATGCCGAACAGCACCGCGAACGACGGGGCGATGCCGATGCCGGCGACCAGTAGCGCGCCGGAGAGCCACCAGAAGTTGAGGAAGAGGCCCGCGACGGACAGTCCGATCGTGACGATGAGCATCCGCGACGCCAGCGCCCACGGACCGATCGGCAGGTGCCCGAGCGCGAGACCGCCGATGAGCGAGCCGATCGCGAAGATGCCCAGCACCCAACCCGCGTTGGCGCTGCCGTGGCCGAACACGGCGACCACACCGGCCTCGACGGCCGCGCAGGCGGCGACGAGCATGAAGCCCACGACGGTGCTCAGCAGTACCGCGGGCTTCTTGAGCACCACGCCGAGCTTGCGGCGGCTGCGGGGGATGCGTACGCGGCCTACCTCGGGCAGCGCCACGAACCAGATACCGCCGGCGACGAGGAAGAACGCGGCGAGCAGGATGCCGGCGGTGCTGCTGACCTGGATGGCCACGAAGGTGGCGATGACCGGGCCGAGCACCCAGATGATCTCCTGAGCCGAGGCGTCCAGGGAGAACAACGGGGTGAGCTGGCGGGAGTTGACGACCTTGGGATAGATGGTGCGCACAGCCGGCTGGATGGGCGGCATCGACAGGCCGGCGACGAAGCCGACCACCATCAGGCCCACGATCGGCAGCGGCGCCAGCGCCATCACCACGATCGCCGTGGTGCAGATGATCATGGTGACGATGAGCACCGGGCGCATGCCGAGGCGGCCCATCAGCCGGGATGTCAGCGGGCCGGCGATGGCCTGGCCGATGCTCATCGCGGCCAGGACCAGGCCGGCGGCGGCGTAGGAGTCGAAGAGCTTCTCGATGTGGATCAGGAACGCCAGCGAGAGCATCCCGAACGGGAATCGAGCGGTGAGCTGGGCTCCGATGAGTCGGGCGACGCCCGGAGTTTTCAGAAGGGTCCAGTAGCTGCTCACAACCGCCTAGTCTACGGCCGGGCCGACCCGCGGCGCACAGCCGGGCGGCCGGGCGGCCCGCTAACGTGAACGGGTGCACACACTGATTTCGGCGGTTGATCTGGCCGCGCTCCTCGTCGTCGGCCCCGCCCCGCGCATCCTCGACGTGCGCTGGAAGCTCGGCGGCCCTCCCGGCCGCGCCGAGTTCCGCCGCGGGCACCTGCCCGGGGCCGTGTACGTGGACCTGGACTCCGAGCTGGCCGGGCACGGCACGGCGGCCGACGGCCGGCATCCGTTGCCCGACCGGGCCGACCTGCAGGATGCCGCCCGCGGTTGGGGCCTGAACGACGGCGACACCGTCGTGGTCTACGACGACCTGGGCAATATGTCTGCCGCACGTGCCTGGTGGCTGCTGCGGCATGCCGGCGTGCGCGACGTGCGCCTGCTCGACGGCGCTCTGGCCGCCTGGCGCGCCGCGGACCTGCCGCTGCTGGCGGGTGAGGAGCCGGTGGTGCCCGGGTCGGTCACCCTCACAACCGGCGCCCTGCCGACCCTCGACGCGGATGCCGCCGCCGCGCTTGCGCAGGACGGCGTGCTGCTGGACGCCCGCGCCGCCGAACGATACCGGGGCGACACCGAACCGATCGACCCGTGCGCCGGCCACATCCCGGGCGCTTTGAGTGCGCCGACCGGCGGCAACCTGGATGCCGAGGGCCGATTCCTGCCCGCCGCGGAGTTGCAGGCCCGGTTCGAGGCACTTGGTGTGCGCGGTCAGGTGGTGGCCGGGACGCGCGGTCCCGGCTACGACGTGGGCGTGTACTGCGGTTCCGGAGTGACGGCCGCCCACGAAGCAGTGGCGCTCACCCTGGCCGGATTCACCCCGGCGGTCTACGCCGGCTCCTGGTCGCAGTGGTCGAACCTGCCGGACCGGCCGGTCGCGACCGGGGACGCTCCCGGCGGCGCATCCGCTCGCACTTAGGCCCTTCTCGAGAACCCGGTTTGGTCTTCGCGGCCCGCGGTACGTCCGGCGGCACTAGTTACACCGCGTGCCGCCGGGGGTAACGCGTGCCGTGGCTGACGCGCCGCGAGGGTACGCGATCTCGGCCGCGGTCCCGGTCACGACGATGCCGCCGGTGGCGGGCACGTCCACGAGTAGCAGGCTCGGCCGGTGCACGTGCCAGCCCTGGTGGATGACCACCCGTGTCGGCGGTGTCACCAGGCTGAGCTCGCGCAGGCAGCCGCCCACCGAGGCGGCGGCCGATCCGGTGGTCGGGTCCTCGCTGAGGCAACCGACCGGGAACAGGTTGCGGGCCTCGAACTCCTTCGGGCCCAGCACGGGTGACTGCTCAGGTCGAGGCTGGCATACTTAGGTAATGCTTACCTCAGCGGCTCCGGGGACGGGCGCGCCGACCCGCGGGTCCGTCGCGCCCGCAGCCGCCGACGCCCTGCGGGTGCCGCGCCGCCGCCAGGTCGCCGGGCTGCTGGTCGCCGTGCTCCTGCTGGTGCTCGCCGTGGCCGCCTCCCTCGTGGTGGGCAGCCGGGAGATTCCGCTGGGCACCGTGCTCGGCGCCCTGCTGCGCCCGGACCTCACCGTGACCGACCACACCGTGGTGCTCGACCTGCGCGTCCCCCGCACCGCCATCGGCCTGCTCGCCGGCCTCGCGCTGGGACTGGCCGGCGCGCTCATGCAGGGCATCACCCGCAACCCGATCGCCGACCCCGGCCTGCTCGGCGTCAACGCCGGCGCCTCGCTCTTCGTCGTCGCCGGCATCGCCTGGTTCGGTGTGACCTCGGCGCTCGGCTACGTCTGGTTCGCCTTCGCCGGCGCGTTCGTGGCCGCCGTGATCGTCTACGTCGTCGGCTCGCTCGGCCGGGAGGGCGCCACTCCGGTGAAGCTGGCCTTGGCCGGCACCGCGCTCACGGCCTCGCTCACGTCGCTGATCACCATCGTGCTGCTGAGCAACCAGGAGGCTTTCGACAAGTACCGGTTCTGGTCGGCCGGCTCCCTGGTGGCCCGCGACCTCGACTCCACCCTGCAGCTGGCCCCTTTCATCGCTGTCGGCGCGCTGTTGTGCCTCGTCGCGGGGCGGATGCTCAACGCCCTCGCCCTGGGCGACGACCTGGCCCGCGGGCTCGGCCAGAACCTCGTGGCCGCCCGCATCGTCTGCGCCGTCGCGGTGGTGCTGCTCTGCGGCTCCGCCACGGCCATGGCCGGCCCGATCGTGTTCGTGGGCCTGGCCGTGCCGCACATCGCCCGCCGCTTCACCGGCCCCGACTACCGCTGGATCCTGCTCTACTCCGCCGTGCTCGGCCCGGTGCTGCTGCTCGCCGCCGACGTGCTCGGCCGAGTGATCGCCCGGCCCGGGGAGATCGAGGCCGGCCTGGTCGTCGCGTTCCTCGGCGCCCCGATGCTCATCATGCTGGTGCGCCGGGTGAAGCTGGCCGGCCTGTGAGCGCCGGCGTCGCATCCGCCACCCGGCCGGCCGCGGATGCCGCGCCGCTCGCGCTGGCCCGCACCCTGCGGCACCGTCGGGAACGCCGCATCGTGCTGGTGCTGGCCGCGCTGGTGCTGGTCGTCGCCGCCGTGAGCCTGATGGTGGGCGCCTACAACCTCAGCGTGCCCGACCTGCTGCGCACCCTGGTGGGCCAGGGGTCCAGCAGCGAGAACTTCATCGTGTTCAAGCTGCGGCTGCCCCGGCTGACCCTCGCGATCCTCGTCGGTGTCGCGTTCGCGGTCTCCGGCGCCCTGTTCCAGACCGTGCTGCGCAACCCCCTGGCCAGCCCGGACATCATCGGCGTCACCGGCGGCGCCAGCGCGGCCGCGGTCTTCGGCATGCTGGTGCTGGGCCTGGGCAGTGTCGCCACCTCGTTCATGGCTTTTGCCGGCGCCATGGTGGTGGCCACGGCGATCTACCTGCTCGCCTGGCGTGGCGGCGTGGTCGGCTACAGGTTCGTGCTCATCGGGGTGGGCGTCGCGTTCATTGTGCAGGGCCTGCTCGGCTACCTGCTCTCCCGCGCCGACCTCCGGAACGCCGAGGACGCGCTCACCTGGCTGGTCGGCAGCGTCAGCGGCGCCCGCTGGCCCGAGATCGCGGTCCTGGCCGGGTTCCTGGCGGTACTGCTGCCGGCCGTGGCGGTGCTCGCCGGGCGGATGCGGATGCTGCAGCTGGGCGACGACACCGCCAGCAGCCTGGGCGTGCGCGCCGAACGCTCCCGGCTGGCGCTGCTCGTGGCCGCCGTGGCCCTCGCCGCCCTCGCCACCGCGTTCGTGGGCCCGCTCGCCTTCATCGCCTTCGTCTCGGCGCCCATCGCCCGGCGCCTGGTGGGCACCGGCAGCCTGGCGCTCGTGTCGGCCGCCTTGATCGGTGTGCTGATCACCACCGTCGCCGACTTCACCGCCCAGCACCTGCTGCCCGGCTCCCTGGAGCTGCCCGCCGGCATCATCACCGGTGCGATCGGCGCGCCCTACCTGCTCTGGCTGCTCGCCACCCAGAACCGAATCGGAAAGGGAGCCTGATGCCCCAGACCACCGACCAGACACCCGGCCAGGCCGCCGACGCCGCCGCCGCGGCCGGCGACCAGACACCCACCCAGGCCACCGGCGCGCCTGCCGGCGCGGCCGTCGCATCCGCCCGCCACGCCCTCACCGCCACCGGCCTCAGCCTCGGCTACGACGGCGCCCGCATCGTCGACGACCTCAGCCTCGCGATCGATCCCGGCGCGATCACCGTGATCGTCGGCGCGAACGCCTCCGGCAAGTCCACCCTGCTGCGGGGGCTGGCGCGCCTGCTGCCGCCGCAGGCCGGCGCCGTCACCCTCGACGGCCGGGACATCGCCGGCCTGCCCAGTCGGCAGGTCGCCACCATCGTGGGCCTGCTGCCGCAGCAGCCCATCGCGCCGGAGGGCATCGGCGTGGCCGACCTCGTCGGCCGCGGCCGGTACCCGTACCAGGGCTGGTTCCGGCACTGGTCGAGCACCGACGACGCCATCGTGGCCGAGGCCATGGCCGCCACCCAGACCCTGGAGTTGGCCTCCCGGCGCATGGAGGAGCTCTCCGGCGGGCAGCGCCAGCGGGTCTGGATCGCCATGGCGCTGGCGCAGAACCCCGACATCCTGCTGCTGGACGAACCCACCACCTTCCTCGACGTCACCCACCAGGTGGAGGTGCTCGACCTGCTGCACGAGCTCAACCACGACCAGGGCACCACGGTGGTGATGGTGCTGCACGACCTCAACCTGGCCGCCCGGTACGCCGACCGGCTCGTCGTCATGCGGCAGGGCAAGATCATCGCCGAGGGCGCCCCGGCCGAGGTGCTCACCGAGGCCGTGGTGCTCGAAGCGTTCGGGCTCACCGCCCGCATCGTGCCCGACCCGGTCTGCGGTTCGCCGCTGGTCGTGCCCATCGGCCGTTTCCACGGTACGGCCTGATCCGCTATATTAGGTGAGGCTACCCTAAACGCAGGTAGCCGTACCCCCTTCAGAACCGGAGTTTCCTGTGCCCAGACGTTTGACCACCGTGCTCGCCGCCACCGCGGCCATCGCCGCTCTCACGCTCAGCGGATGCTCCGCCTCCTCCAGCGAGGACACCGGCTCCGACGCCGCCGCCGGCGGGTCGTTCCCCGTCACCATCGACCACGCCTTCGGCGAGACCACCATCGACGCCGAACCGACCCGTGTGGTGGCCTGGGGCTGGGGCAGCGCCGATGACGCCATCGCCCTCGGTGTCGTGCCGGTCGCCATCCCGTTCCAGGCCTACGGCGGCGACAAGAACGGTGTGCTGCCGTGGATCTCCGAGGCCCTCGAGGAACAGGGCGCCGAGCTGCCCACCGTGCTCTCCGACTCCACCGAACCGCCCTACGAGGAAATCGCGACCGCCGCGCCCGACGTGATCCTCGCCGCATACTCCGGTATCACCGAGGAGCAGTACGACCTGCTCAGCGACATCGCCCCGGTCGTGGCCTACCCCGACGAGCCCTGGTCCACCGACTGGCGCGAACTGGTCGAGATCACCGGTACCGCGCTCGGCAAGTCCGACGAAGCCACCACCCTGCTCGCCGACATCGACGCCACGATCGCCGAGAAGGCCGCGGCGCATCCGGAGTTCGCCGGCAAAACCGTCGCCCTCACCTCCGACAGCGGCGGCGTGTTCTACGTCTACACGGATGCCGACCCGCGCGTGACCTTCGCCACCGAGCTCGGCTTCGACAGCGCCCCGAGCGTGGCCGAGCTCGCCAACGGCGAGTCGTCCTTCTACTACACGCTCAGCTACGAGCAGCTCGACCAGCTCACCAGCGACGTGATCGTCAACTTCGGCGCCACCCAGGAGGAATCCGACACGTTCCTGAACGCCGGCTACGCGCAGGTGCTGCCGCAGGTGCAGAACGGTGCCGTGGCCTCCCCGGTCGGCGCCGCCTTCGTCTCGTCGGTCTCGCCGCCCACCGGCCTCTCGCTCACCTGGGGCATCGACGACTACGTCGACCTGCTCTCCACCGCAGCGCTGGCGGCCGACGCCGCGAAGTAGAGGCACCGCTCGCCCGAGCGTGCGCCCGGCCGGGCGTTTTGCGCTGCCTGCAGCACGATAACCTTGAGAGGCGTCCGTTTCGACTGATCCCGAAGCCGATATTGTACGAGCCGTACTCCAGCGCAGGGGTGTTTCAGGCTCGCTCCAGTCGTACCATCCACGGACCGCTCAGTCGACTCGATCCCGTGAGGCCTCGAGTCCCATGAAAAAGGTTGTGCCATGCGCGCTAAATACGTCCTCCCCTCCCTCGCCGCCGTTGCGGCGCTGATGCTCACCGGATGCGTCGACAACTCGACTCCGGCGACATCAGGTTCGCTCGAGAGCAGCGCCGCTGCGATCACGAAAGACGACGCGGCAGCGGCACTGGTCCCGGCCGAGGTGGCCGATCGTGGCACCCTGATCATCGGAACCGAACCGACCTACGCACCGAACGAGTTCAAGAACGAGGCCGGCGACCCGATCGGCTGGGACGTCGAGCTCGCGAGCGGCCTCGCCGCCAAGCTCGGCCTGACGCCGACGTTCCAGGTCGCGAAGTTCGACAACATCATTCCGAGCGTGGCCGGCGGCAAGGCCGATATCGGGGCGTCCTCCTTCACCGACACCGTCGAGCGCGAGCAGCAGGTCGACTTCGTCAACTACTACAACGCCGGCATCCAGTGGGCCTCGGCCACGGGTGCGGACGTCGACCCCGACAACGCCTGCGGCCTGAAAGTGGCCGTGCAGACCGCCACCTTCGAGGACACCGATGAGGTGCCCGCCAAGAGCGACGCCTGCGTCGCCGCCGGCAAGCCGCCGATCGACAAGCTGAAGTTCGACACCCAGGCCGACGTGGCCAACGCGGTTGTGCTCGGCCAGGCCGACGCGCTCAGCGCCGACTCCCCGGTCACGCTGTACGCGATCGCTCAGACGGGCGACAAGCTGCAGCCGGCCGGCGACACTTTCGATGAGGCCCCGTACGGCATGGTGGTCGCCAGGGGGTCCGAACTCACCGCCGCCGTGCAGGCTGCCCTGCAGTCGATGGTGGATGACGGCAGCTACGAGGCCATCCTTGATGCCTGGGGTGTCACGGACGGTGGCGTGGACGAGATCACGATCAACGCAGCCGCGAACGGCTGACCCCGGTGACCAGGCTGCAGGAGTCCGCCGCCGCGGGACCCGGTAGCCTTGGCGGGCATCGTTTGGGCTGTTCCCGAACCGATATCGCCGAGCCGTTCCCCCAGGGCGGGGGTGTATTAGGCTCACTGCAGTCGTACCGTTCACTGCCATTCAGTCGAATCGAAACCTCGACACCCTACGAAGAAGGTCGTGCCATGCGCGCTAGATACGTACTTCCCGCCCTTGCTGCCGCCGCCGCGCTGATGCTCACCGGCTGTGTCGACAACTCGACACCCGCGACAAGCGGCTCCGACACCGGCAGTGCCCCCACCATCGAGACGGACGACGCGGCAGCGGCGCTGCTGCCCGCCGAGGTCGCCGACACCGGCACCCTCGTCATCGGCACCGACCCGACCTATGCGCCGAACGAGTTCAAGAACGAGGCCGGCGACCCGATCGGCTGGGGCATTGAGATCGCCAGCGGCATCGCCGCCAAGCTCGGCCTCGAGCCCGAGTTCCAGGTGGCGAAGTTCGACAACATCATCCCGAGCGTGGCCGGCGGCAAGGCCGACATCGGTGCGTCGTCGTTCACCGACACCGTGGAGCGTCAGCAGCAGGTCGATTTTGTCAACTACTACACCGCGGGCATCCAGTGGGCCTCCCAGGCGGGTAAGGATGTCGACCCCAACGATGCCTGCGGGCTGAAGGTCGCCGTGCAGGCCACCACCTTCGAGGACACCGACGAGGTGCCCGCCAAGAGCGATGCCTGCGTCGCCGCCGGCAAGCCGCCGATCGACAAGCTGAAGTTCGACACGCAGGATGCCGCCACCAACGCGGTGGTGCTGGGCCAGGCCGACGCGCTCAGCGCCGACTCCCCGGTCACGCTCTACGCGGTCGACCAGACCGGCGACGAGCTGCAGCTGGCCGGTGAGACCTTCGACGTGGCCCCATACGGCATCGTGGTCGCCAAGGGCTCCGAGCTCACATTGGCCGTGCAGGCCGCACTGCAGTCCATGGTCGACGACGGCAGCTACCAGGCCATCCTCGACGAGTGGGGAGTCGCCGACGGCGGCATCGACGAGATCACGATCAACGCGGGCGCGAACGGTTAACCCATGAGCACCACAAACGTCAACGGCGCGGCGGCGGGCTCACCCCCGCCGCTGCGCGAGGCAGCATCGACGTCGGAACCGATCAAGGCCATCCGGCTGCGGCACCCCTGGCGCGTGGTCTTCGCCGTTCTGCTCGTGGCGATCTTCGCGTTCTTCGTCATCGACGCCGCGTTCCGGCCGGCCTACGACTGGCCCGCAGTGGGCAAGTACCTCTTCGACCGTCGTATCTCGATGGCCGCCCTGATCACGATCCAACTGACCGTCTTCTCGATGGTGATCGCCATCATCCTTGGCGTGATCTTGGCTGTGATGCGGCTCTCACCCAACCCGGTGGTCAAGAGCGTGGCCTGGTTCTACCTGTGGATCTTCCGCGGCACCCCGGTCTACGTGCAGTTGACCATCTGGGGTCTGATCTCGCTGATCTACACGAGCATCGACATCGGCCTGCCGTTCATGACCCCGTGGATCTCGTTCAGCACCAACGCGGCGCTGAACACCTTCACCCTGGCCGTGATCGGCCTGGCCCTGAACGAGGCCGCGTACATGGCCGAGATCGTGCGGGCCGGCCTGCTCTCGGTCGACAAGGGCCAGGAAGAGGCCTCCGTCGCCCTGGGCATGAGCTGGTCGCAGACGATGACCCGGGTCATCTTGCCGCAGTCGATGCGGGTGATCATCCCGCCGACCGGCAACGAGGTGATCTCGATGCTGAAAACCACCTCCCTGGTCACCGCCGTGCCGTTCAGCCTGGAGCTGTTCACGAGATCGCGAGATATCTCGGCGGAGACCTTCAACCCGATCCCGCTGCTGATCGTGGCGTCGATCTGGTACCTGTTCTTCACCTCGATCCTGATGGTGGGCCAGTACTTCCTCGAGAAGCGCTTCTCCCGCGGCGTGGGTGACCGGCAGACCGACAAGGACGACCCGGCGCCCATCACCGGTGCCATCACCGGTGTCGTGCCCACAGTCGGGGCGGGCCAGCCGACCGTGATCGTGCCGCCGAAGACGGATGCGCCGGGCACGACCGGAGACGGAGGAGCACGATGAGCGCTACGACAGTGGGGGGCGTCGCATCCCTGGACGTGCCGATGGTTCTCGCCGAACAGGTGACCAAGAGCTTCGGCTCGCACGAAGTGCTCAAGGGCATCACGCTGGAGGTCAAGCGCGGCGAGGTGATGTGCCTGGTCGGGCCCTCGGGCTCGGGCAAGTCCACGTTCCTGCGCTGCATCAACCACCTCGAGGTGCTCTCGGCCGGCCGGCTCAGCGTGGACGGCGAGTTGATCGGCTACCGCGAGTCCAACGGCAAGCTCTACGAGATGGCGCCGAAGGAAGCCGCGAAGCAGCGCCGGGACATCGGCATGGTGTTCCAGCGGTTCAACCTGTTCCCGCACATGACCGCGCTCCAGAACGTGATGGAAGCGCCGCTGCGCGTCAAGGGGCTGCCCAAGTCGAAGGTCGAGTCGAGCGCGCGCGAGCTGCTCGCCCGGGTGGGTCTGGCCGACCGGGCCGACTATTACCCGGCGCACCTCTCGGGTGGCCAGCAGCAGCGCGTGGCGATCGCCCGTGCGCTGGCGATGGAGCCCAAGCTGATGCTCTTCGACGAGCCCACCAGCGCGCTCGACCCCGAGCTCGTCGGCGAGGTGCTCGACGTGATGAAGGGCCTGGCCAAGGAGGGCATGACCATGATCGTGGTGACCCACGAGATGGGCTTTGCCCGGGAGGTCGCCGATTCCCTGGTGTTCATGGACGCCGGCGTCGTGGTCGAGTCGGGCCTCCCGTCGGAGGTGCTGGCCAACCCGCGGCACGCGCGCACCCAGGCGTTCCTCTCCAAGGTGCTCTAACGACGACCGCAAACAAGGAAAAAGGTCGCAAAAGAGGACGGAATCTGGGATTTCGTCCTTTTTTGGTCACTATTTCCTTGTTTGCGGTGCGACCCGCGAAGTAACCGCGCGCGGGTCAGGAGGCGAGGACCTTCTGGATGCGCTGGAGGGAGACACTTTCCGCCGCCCGCAACTCCTGGGCGAAGAGGCTGATGCGTAGCTCCTCGATCATCCAGCGGGCGCGCACCAGGTTCGGCGCCGCGGTCTCCGGCAGCGGGATGCGACCGCCCGCGTCGGTGAAGCGCGCCGTGGCCGCCTGCACCTCGTTCATCCACACCCTGTCGCGGTTGGGGTTGTCGAGGAGCTTGTCGATGCGGGCGGTGATGCCGCCGAGGTAGCGCGGCAGGTGCCGCAGCTGCGCGAGACCGGTGGCGCTGACAAAACCGGGGTAAACCAGCCCGTTCAGCTGCTCACGGGCATCCGTGAGAGCGGCAAGCAGCGCCATGCTCGTGGAGGCCTTGAGCGCCTTGTCGGCGGCGCGGGACGCCGTGAGCACCCGGGCGACGAGGCCGACGGTCTCGAACATCGAGTCCATCACCACGCCGGAGACCCGGTCGCGGATGCTGTCGAACTCGGCCTTCATGAACACCTGGCCGTCGGGCCGCACCCGGTAGAGCACATCGTCGACGGCGGCCGCGAGGCAGTCGTCGAAGAGGGCCTGGGTGGAGCGGTACGGGCTGGTGGCCAGCGAGAGCTTCTCGCCGCCCGTGAGGTGCTGCTGCACATAGGCCACCGGTGAGGCCGTGGCCAGCAACAGCAGCCGGCGCACGCCGCCGGGCAGCGTGCGGGCCTGCTCGTCGACCGTGCTCATCATGCGGATGCTCACCGACGTGCCGTCGTCGATCAGGGTGGGGTAGCCGCGGATGGTGTTGTCACCCTGCTTGGTGTCGATGAAGCGGGGCAGCTCGACGAAGTCCCAGGTGGTGAGGCCCGAGCGCTCGATCGCGTTCGTGGGCACCGCGGCGGAGGCCTTGGCGACGGACTCGCGCACCTTGTTGCCCAGGCGGCGTTGCAGCTCACCGAGGTCCTTGCCGCTGGCGACGCTCTGGCCGCGCTCGTCGACGACCCGGAAGGTCATGCGCAGGTGCGCGGGAACCCGGGAGAGGTCGAAGTCGCGCACGGTGACGGGCACGTAGGTGAGGCGTTGGATGAGGGCGGCGAGGGTGTCGGCGAAGGAGGGGTCGGATGAGTCGCCGTGAGCGTTGGTGCGATTCGAGGCGGCTCGCGGGGTCACTTCGACGGGCTCAGTACGGCGCTCGACAGGCTCGACCAACGTTCGGTCGCCGATCGACGAACCCACGGTGGTTGAGCCAGTCGAAACCACCACACCGGGGGCCGGGGGCAGCTCGGCGAGCAGGCGCACGGCCCAGTCGGCAGCGGGCACGACGTTCCGCCGGATGGCCTTGGGCAGCGACTTGATCAGCGAGGTGACCAGGTCGGCGCGGAGGCCCGGCACCTGCCAGTCGAAGCCGGTGGGGGAGACCCGGGCGAGCAACGCCAGCGGCACCTGCACGGTCACGCCGTCGTCCTCAGCGCCCGGTTCGAACCGGTAGCTCAGCGCGAAGCGCTGGTCGCGCTGCTGCCAGGACGGCGGGAAGAGCGCCTCGTCGATCTCCGGCGCATCCTCGGGCACGAGCGCCTCGGCGGTCATGGTGAGCAGGTCGGGCGTCTGCGCGCGGGCGACGCGCCACCAGGTCTCGAAGGTGCGGGTGCTGTGCACCTCGGCGGGGATGCGGCGGTGGTAGAACTCGAACACGGCCTCATCGTCGAAGAGGATGTCGCGGCGCCGGGTGCGCTCCTCGAGCTCGGCGAGTTCCTTGCGGAGCGCCGTGTTCGCGCGGTCGAACGCGGTGACCCGCTGGTCGACGCGGTCGAGGTCCCACTCGCCGTCGACGAGGGCGTGCCGGATGAACAGCTCGCGCGCGTAGGCCGGGTCGACCCGGGAGAACTGCACCCGGCGGCGCGGCACGATCGGCACGCCGTAGAGGGTGACCCTCTCGTAGGCGACCACGGCGCCCTGCTTCTTCTCCCAGTGCGGCTCGGAGTACGACCGCTTGCAGAGGTCGCCGGCGAGCTGTTCGGCCCAGGCCGGGTCGACCACGGCGTTCATCCGGGCGAACAGCCGGCTGGTCTCCACCAGCTCGGCGCTCATCACGGCGTTGGGCTGCTTCTTGGCCAGCGCGGAGCCGGGGAACAGCACGAAGCGCTGCTGCCGGGCGCCGATGTAGTCCTTTTTGGCCACGTCCTTCAGGCCGATGTGCGAAAGCAGGCCGGAGAGCATCGACCGGTGGATGCCGTCGGGGTTCACCGCCGGATCGCCGATGTGCAGGCCGAGCGGCTTGGCCAGCTGGCGGAGCTGCTTGTAGACGTCCTGCCACTCGCGCACCCGCAGGTAGTTGAGGTACTCGTTCTTGCACAGCCGCCGGAACGCGCTGGAGCCGAGCTCCTTCTGCTGCGTCTCGAGGTAGTTCCAGAGGTTGAGCAGCGAGAGGAAATCGCTGGTGGGGTCCGCGAACCTGGCATGCTTCTCGTCGGCGGAGCCGCGGCGCTCCAGCGGGCGCTCGCGCACGTCCTGGATGGTGAGTCCGGCCACGATGGCCATCACCTCGCGGCTGGTGCCCTGCACCTTGGACTCGATCACCATGCGGCCGAACCGGGGGTCGATGGGCAGCTGGGCAAGCTGCTGACCCACCCGGGTGAGGCTGTGCGTGCCGGCCGTCACGGCCATCCGCCCGCGGCCGCCGCCACCGTGACCGCCACCGCCGCGCCCGCGCCCGCCGTCGTCGCGCCCGCCGCGCCCGCGCCCGCCGTCACGGCCGGAGCGACCGCCGGCCTGGCTCGGGTCTTCGGTGGGGGTGCCGGTGGCCGCCACGACGGCCGTGACCGCGCCGAGCTCGGTGAGCAGGTCGAGGCCGTCCTTGATGTTGCGGGAATCCGGCGGGGTGAGGAACGGGAACTGGGCGATGTCACCCAGGCCCAGGGAGATCATCTGCAGGATGACCGCGGCGAGGTTGGTGCGCAGGATCTCCGGCTCGGTGTACTCGGGCCGGCGGGTGAAGTCCTCTTCGCTGTACAGGCGGATGGCGATGCCGTCGCTGGTGCGACCGGAGCGGCCCGAGCGCTGGTTGGCGGACGCCTGCGCGATGGCCTCGATCGGCAGCCGCTGCACCTTCGAGCGCACGCTGTAGCGGCTGATCCGGGCGGTGCCGGCGTCGATGACGTAGCGGATGCCCGGCACGGTGAGGCTGGTCTCGGCCACGTTGGTGGCGAGGATGATGCGGCGCCGCACCCCGGCCACGGTGGAGGGCTGGAAGACCCGGTGCTGGTCGGCGGAGGAGAGTCGGCCGTAAAGCGGCAGTACCTCGGTGGGGCTGGTGCGGTCGCCGCCGGCGAACTTGCCCTGCAGGGCGTCGGCCGCGTCGCGGATCTCGGTCTCGCCGGAGAGGAACACCAGAACGTCGCCGTTGGACTCCCGCTCGAGCTCGTCGAGCGCCGCGGAGATGCCCTCGATGTAGTCGCGGTCCACGCTAGGCGCCGCATCCGTGATCTCGTCTTCGTCGTCGATCGCTGCCTCGGCCACCAGCGGGCGGTAGCGGATCTCGACCGGGTAGGTGCGGCCGGAAACCTCGATGATCGGCGCCGGGGTGCCGTCGGCGGCCGCGAAATGCTTGGCGAAGCTGGCCGGGTCGATGGTGGCGCTGGTGATGATCAGCTTGAGGTCGGGTCGCTGGGGGAGCAGCTGCTGCAGGTAGCCGAGCAGGAAGTCGATGTTGAGGCTGCGCTCGTGGGCCTCGTCGATGATGATGGTGTCGTACTTCTGCAGCATCCGGTCGCGGTGGATCTCGTTGAGCAGGATGCCGTCGGTCATCAGCTTGATGCGGGTGTCGGCGCCGACGCGGTCGGTGAAACGCACCTGGTAGCCGACGAGTTCGCCGACCTCTTGGCCGAGTTCCTCGGCGATGCGCTCGGCGATGGTGCGCGCGGCGAGCCGGCGCGGCTGGGTATGCCCGATCGACTCCCGGCCGAGCTCCAGGCAGATCTTGGGCAGCTGCGTGGTCTTGCCCGAGCCGGTGGAACCTGCCACGATCACGACCTGGTTGTCGCGGATGGCGCGCGCGATGTCGTCGCGGCGCTGGCTGATCGGCAACTCGGGCGGGAAGGTGATTGTGACGGGAATCATTAGCCCTCCATGTTATTGCTTCGCGGGGGTACTCCACTTCGAGTCCGATGCTTGATGCGCAAAGTAGTTTGTGTTACAAAGTAGATATGGATGAGAACCCAACTGCCGCCACCGCCGACCTCGACGAGCCGATGGGGGACCCGCAGCAGATGCTCGCCCTGCTCGAGGCCCAGCAACGCCGGGTGGCGGATGCGCAGATCGCGCCGGTCGTCTGGCTGTACTTCATCTGGGGCGTCGCCTGGTTCGTCGGTTTCCTCGCCCTCTGGTCGGGCGACCCCGACGGCAACCCGTGGTTCACGATTCCGGCCGGGGTGGCCACGCCGTTGTTCATCGTGCTGCTGGTGATCTCGATCGTGTCCTCCGCGGTGATCGGGCTGCGGATCAACCGGGGTGTGCGTGGGGTGTCCAGCTTCTCCGGCGCTGTCTACGGGTTGTCCTGGTCGGTGTGCGGCGGCGCCTTCGCGTTGCTGGGGGTGGGCCTCATCCGCAACGGCCTCTCCCCGGAACTGGCCAACCTCTACTTCCCGTCCGGCTACGCCCTGATGTGCGGCACGATCTACCTGGGCGGCGCGGCCCTCTGGCGTGACAAATCCCAGCTCGTCCTCGGTCTGTTCATGCTCGTGGTCGGTGCGGCCGCCCCGTTCGCCGGGTCGCCCGGCAATGACCTGGTCTTCGCCCTCGCCGGCGGCGGGGCGTTCCTGGTCACCGCCGCCGTCATGGCCGTGCGGCTGCGCCGGAACCGATGACCATGGACGAGCTCGACCCGGTGATCCACGCATCCGCCCGGCTCAAGATCACCGCCACCCTGGCCACGCTCGAGGTCGGCGACCAGATCGCTTTCCCCCGCCTGCAGGAACTGCTCGGCATGACCGCCGGCAACCTGTCCACGCACCTGCGCAAGCTTGAAGACGCGGACTATGTTGACGTCATCAAGTCGCACCAGGGCCGTACCCCGGCCACCTACCTGGCCCTGTCGCGCACGGGCCGGCGCGCGTTCGAAGACTACCGAGAAGCCCTGCGCGACCTGTTGGGAGAATCCGCATGACCGTTCTAGCCCGCCTCGACCAGGTCACCCGCCGCTTCGGCGAGGTACTCGCCGTCGACGACGTCACCCTTGACATCCACTCCGGCAGCATCCTGGGCCTGCTCGGGCCCAACGGCGCCGGCAAGTCCACCGTGCTCACCATGCTGCAGGGGCTCCGCAAGCCGACAACCGGCACCGTCACCCTGTTCGGCGGCTCGCCCGGCGACTACCGGATGCGCCAGAAGCTCGGCGGCACCCCGCAGGAGACCGCGCTGCCGCCGACCCTGCGCGTGGGCGAGGTCATCGACTTCGTCGGCCGGCACTTCGACGAGCCGCTGAGCACGGCGGCCGTGGCCGACGAGTTCGGCCTGGGGGAGTTGCTCAAACGCCAGACCGGCGCGCTCTCGGGTGGCCAGAAGCGCCGGCTCAGCGTGGCGCTCGCGTTCGTGGGCCAGCCGCGGCTGGTGCTGCTCGACGAACCGACTACCGGGCTCGACGTGGATGCCCGCCGCACCCTGTGGGATGCCGTGCGCCGGCAGCACGACCGCGGCGCGACCGTGGTGGTGACCAGCCACTACCTGGAGGAGATCGAGGCGCTCGCCGAACGTGTGGTGGTGATGGGGCACGGCCGGGTGATCGCCGACGATACCGTTTCGGCGGTGATCAACCAGGTGTCGCTCCGGCAGGTGCGCCTGGTGACCGACCAGCCCGACCGGGTGAGCGGCCTGCCCGGCGTGGTGGGCCGCGACCTCGGCGACAACGGCAGCGCCACCTTCTACGCCAACGACAGCGACCGGTTGATCGTGGAGCTCGTGCGCTCCGGCATCCCCTTCACCGATCTCACCGTGCGCGGCGCCACCCTCGAAGAGGCCTTCCTCACCCTGACCGGGGCGACGGATGCCGCGACCGGGCAATCGTCCCGGCCCGCCACGGAGGCGATCCGCCATCGTGACCCCGCTGCCCGTTCCGCCCAGAAGGAGATGAACCGATGAGCACCCTCACGCCCACCCCTTCCGGCACCGCGCCCGGCACCGGTAGCCGTGCCGCGGTTCTCGGCGGGCGCACGGGCATCCTCGCGCTCACGCTCGTGCACGCGCGGATCATCCTCGTCGAGACGTTCCGCATCCCGGCCGCCCTGATCGGGTCGCTGGTGTTTCCCGGGCTGTCGCTGCTGTTCTTCGTGGTGCCGCAGCGCGCCGTCGCCGACAACCCCGAGTTCGCCACCCAGGCGGTGATCGCTCTGAGCGTGTTCGCGCTGATGTCCAACTCGCTGTTCAGCTTCGGCCTGAATATCTCGGCCAACCGCGAGCAGCCCTGGGACCCGTACCTGCGCACCCTGCCGGTGCCGGGTATCTCCCGGGTGCTCGGGCAGATCTGCTCGACCGGGCTGATGGGACTGGTGTCGATCCTGCCGGTGATCGCGATCGGGGCACTGTTCACCGCGGCGGAGGCATCCGCTCTGGGGATTCTCGCGGGGATCGTGGCGCTGGGCATCTCGGCGCTGCCGTTCATGTTCATCGGCATCTCGATCGGCTACTCGATGTCGTCCAAGGCGGCGATCGCGGTGGTGCAGATCGTGATGTTCGGCCTCGCGTTCGCGGGCGGTTTGTTCCTGCCGCCGTACCTCTTCGCCGACTGGCTCGACACGCTGTCGAAGTTCCTGCCGTCTCGGCAGGCCCGGGAGTTCGTGGTCTGGGCCGTGCAGGGCGGTGAGCTGGAGCCGTGGGTGTGGGTGGGCATCCTGGTCTGGACCGCGGCGACCTTCGCCCTGGCCCTGCTGCTCTTCCGCCGCGACGAGGGCCGCCGCTACCGCTGAGCCGCAACTGGTCCCCGTGCGGACAATTGGGCCCGGTGTGCCGGGACCAATTGTCCGCAGCGGGCACGGTTGGCCCGGGAGAGGGACGGCGGCGGACGCCGAGGGCAGCCGGATTACGCTGTCGGCATGCATGACGTGCGGCGCATCCGCCCGGTCCCTAGGCTCAGTGGATGACGAAATCCGTACCCACCATCGCCCTGAACGACGGCCACACCATCCCGCAGCTCGGCTTCGGGGTCTTCAAGGTCGACCCGACCGAGACCACCCGCATCGTGACCGACGCGCTCGAGGTGGGCTACCGGCACATCGACACCGCCGCCGTCTACGGCAATGAGGAGGGTGTCGGCCGGGCGCTGGCGTCCTCGGGTATCAACCGCTCCGAGCTGTTCGTCACCACCAAGCTCTGGAACGACAAGCAGGGCACCCAGTCCGCGCTGGATGCGTTCGATGCGAGCCTGCAGAAGCTCGGCCTGGACTACGTCGACCTGTACCTGATCCACTGGCCGGCTCCGGGCAACGACAAGTTCGTGGAGAGCTGGCAGACGCTCGAGAAGATCCGCGAGTCCGGCCGGGCCCGCTCGATCGGCGTCTCGAACTTCCTGGTGCCGCACCTGGACCGACTGCTCACCGAGACGGATGTGGTGCCCGCGGTCAACCAGATCGAGCTGCACCCCGCCTACCAGCAGGCCGAGATCGCCGCTTTCGCCCGCCAGCACAGCATCCACATCGAGGCCTGGGGCCCGCTCGGCCAGGGCAAGTACCCGCTGCTCGAGGAGCCCGTCGTGACCACCGCGGCAGAGGCGCACGGCAAGACCGCCGCGCAGGTGATCATCCGCTGGCACCTGCAGGCCGGCAACATCGTCTTCCCCAAGAGCAACCGCCGCGAGCGCATGGTCGAGAACCTCGACGTGTTCGACTTCGAGCTCAGCCACACCGAGGTCGCCACCATCTCGGCGCTCGAGCGCGGCGGCCGGGTCAGCTCGCACCCCAACGACGTCAACTAGCCGCACCCGGGCTTCATCGACTTGCCGCAAACGGCCCCTTCTGCACCGCTGAAGGGGCCGTTTGCGGAAAGTCGGTGCAGTGCGCTGCGCCCACTTGCCGCAAGATACCCCTTGGCGGCGCCCGAAGGGGCGTTTTGCCGCGACTCGGCGAATGCCCGAGCGGCCCGGGCAGTGGATGCGCCGGCGCCGGGCGCATCCGCCGTCTTACGCCGTGTGTCGGCACGGGTGGCGGCAGCCGCACCGGCCACCTAGCGTCGAGGTATGTCGTACACCCTGAACGTCGTCGCCGTCTCCGGCAGCCTGCACGCGCCCTCGAAGACCACCGCCCTGGTGCGGGAGATTCTCGCCGCGCTCGAACGTGAACTCTCCATCGACGTGCACCTGATCGAGCTCAGCCAGGTGGGCCGCGAATTCAGCGGGGCGCTGCGGCGCGACGAACTGTCCGCCGCGGCCGAGGCCGACCTGCAGCGCATCGAGGGCGCCGACCTGCTCATCGTGGCGTCGCCGGTGTACCGGGCGTCGTTCACCGGCCTGTTCAAGCACGTCTTCGACTTCGTCGAGCAGTACTCGCTGGTGGACAAGCCGGTGCTGCTGGCCGCGACCGGCGGCAGCGATCGGCACGCGCTGATCCTGGAGCACCAGTTCCGGCCGCTGTTCAGCTTCTTCCAGGCGCTCACCCTGCCGCTGGGGGTGTACGCCAAGGACTCCGACTTCACCGACTACCGGGTGACCAACCCCGAGCTCAGCGATCGTATCGACCAGGCTATCCGGCGCGGGCTGCCGCTGGTGCGGGCCAGCCTGCCGGCCAACCTCTCGGCGGACTCCGCCGCCATCGTCTGGTGACATGCCGGCGCCGGCTGGATAGCACGCCGGATAGCACCGTGGAATAGTCCCGCGCCCGAACGCCTTACATTGGGACGTGCACGGATGCGACCCATCCGGGAGAGAAGTACCTTGTGTCCCTGATCAATTGGCTCTTTGACGCCCAGCTGCAGATCGGCACCCAGACCATCCTCTGGCGCGAGATCATCGGCAACGCGTTCGGCATCGCCAGCGCCGTCGGCGGGATGCGCCGCAAGATCTGGGCCTGGCCGGTGGGTATCCTCGGCAACGCGTTGCTCTTCACGGTCTTCCTCGGCGCCGTCTTCGGCACCCCCAACCCGGTCAACCTGCTCGGGCAGGCCGGTCGCCAGATCATGTTCATCATCGTGTCGGTCTACGGCTGGGTGCAGTGGTCGCGCACCCGCTCGGCCGGCACCGTGGCCGTCGCCCCGCACTGGGCCGGCACCCGTGCGCGCATCGGCCTGGGTCTGGGCCTGGTGGTCGGCACGCTGGTTCTCACCCCGATCTTCCGGGCGCTGGGCTCCTTTGAACCGGTCTGGGCCGACGCCTGGATCTTCGCCGGCTCGCTGTTGGCCACCTACGGGATGGCCCGCGGCTGGACCGAGTTCTGGCTGATCTGGGTGGCCGTCGACATCGTCGGGGTGCCGCTGCTGATCAGCGCCGGCTACTACGCCTCGGCCATCCTGTACCTCTTCTACGGAGCCTTCACCATCACCGGCTTCGTGATCTGGAGCCGGGTGCAACGCCGCCGGGCGCTCGTGGAGCGCGCACTGGTCTGAGCCGCCCGCCACCCTCCGCGACAGCGGCCGGGTGGTTGCCTGGTGCTCGGGAGGTGACCACAACCCCGCCTTCGCGTGCTTGGCCCATCGCTTTCGCGAGATGGGCCGGGGCGCTATTCGCCGGGGAGGGGCGGCGTCCGACGTCGCAGCTGCTTGGGCCGGCCAAGGGCCACCAGCCCCAGCACCGGGGCGATGAGCAGCTGCATCGCCACGAGCGGACCGAACGAGGCGAACACCACGGTGAGCACGGCGGTGGCGGCGCCCAACGCCAGCACGATCGCCAGGTATCCGGTGCGTCCGGTGCGGGCGAAGGCCACGGATGCCAGCCCGAGCGGCACCAGTCGCAGCCACAGATCGAGTGCGGACTGGGGGAGCGGCCCGCCGATGTACGAGATGCCGGCGGCCAGCACGTAGAGGCCCGTCCACACCCAGAACAGCCACGGGCCGGCGGGCTCAAGCGGCGGGGCGGGCTCGTCGTCCGCCCAACCCGGCAGGGGCCCGGGGCGGTACGGCGCCGAACCGTTGCCGGGCCATGCGTCGCCCGGACCCGCCGCAGCGCCGGGGCCAGTGCCCCGGCCCGCGGCGCCAGGCGCACCGCCACCGGGCCCCGACGCGGCGCCGGGTCCTGTGGCGCCCGGCGGGTACGCGCTGGAGCCGGGGACCCGGCGCATCCGCTCGGCCTCGGCCTCACGCAGCACGGCCCGAGCCTGGCTGATCCTGTAGAACCGGGCGGCCGCCGCGGCCAGCTCGGCCGGGCTCGCGGCGGTCAGCCTGTCGGGGTGCGAGCGCTGGGCGTGAAATCTGAACGCCCGCTCCACCTGCTCCAGTTCGGCATCAACGGGCACCTCGAGAACCGCCGCCGCCTCGGCCGGGGTCATCGTGCGGTCGCTCATGCGGCGCGGCCGGGTTCGGGGCGGCGGTGGATGCTCATGGGCCGGTGGACGGGGGAGGGTGTCCGGTCAGCGCCGGGGTGGTTCGGCCGGTACGGGCGCGGGGCCGGCGGCCACGGGGGAGTCCCCGATCCGGCGGCGAAACGAGTCCTGGCCCCAGGACAACCACACGAAGGCGCCCACGACCGGGAACATGAGGATGATCAGCACCCAGATCGCCCGCTCGGTGCCCGACATCGGGGTGCGGAATAGGGAACCGAAGACCACGACTACGGCCACGGCGATCAAAGCCATCGTGCCGATCCCCAGCAGCAGTGCCCAGATGTCCATGGTGACCCTTCGTTCCCTCCAGTCTCACAGTCGACCCCCGGTTGGGCAACCCTCCGAAACGGGGCCGTGGCACGCGAGTTGCCGCAACGAACCCGCATCGCGCTGTTCTACGCGAGGGTTCATAACCGGCTCCTCACCCCACTCTGCATAGCCGATCAACCGCTCGCCCCCACCGATCTCCGCAAGCCAGTGCACAACATTGACGCTCACCTCGAGGCTTACACCGATCGGTCACGCCTGGGAAAAGCCGCGTGGAAACTCAAGGCACACGTCGAAGTCCTGATCCCCCAGGATCACTAGACCGGTATGGCGACACCAAGCAGCGTCCCGGCGACTATGAACGCGATGACGATTGCCATCAGTCCGAGTGCGGGCACGAGCCAAGTCGCCGCTGTGCGCTGGCGGCGCTGCAGAATCAACACGGTTATGGTACCGGCCGCGGTCGCCAGAGTGGCGATCGGTGTGATCCACAGTGTTGCGTAGAGAAGCTGATAGTCGCACTGCACGCTCAGGTCGCTACACGCGGCGACTCCCATCTGCATAAACAGGAGTACGACCGACAGCAACGAACCAACGAACACGTCCACAATGAAAAGAACAACGGGCGCGACGATACCTCTCGAAACTTCCCCTAATCCTTCCGGCCGTTGCCGTCCGCTGGTGTTTGTCTCATTGTCACTGAAGGAAATTTGGTCTCCGATCCCTTTGGGCATGAGTTTCATCGTAGGTGTGGGGCCCAAGCTCAGGACCCACACAAACGCTCAATGAAACCGAGGGCGTTACCCCAGGAGAAACGTCTGCGCCAACCCGGGCAGTGACCCAGGATGTCGTGGCACGGAACACGCGCAAGCACCATGTCGGGAGCGTCAACCTGCCTTAGCCTTCTCCCGCGCCACCCGGACCGGACGCCACCGCATCAGCCGGACCCGCGCCACCCGCGCCACCCACCGGATATCGCCGCCACCAGCCGGCACGAAGGCCGCCGCGTCACAATGGTGCCATGCCCAATCGCCTCGCCGACGCCATCAGCCCGTACCTGCGTTCGCACGCCGACAACCCCGTCGACTGGCAGCCGTGGGGTGAGGCCGCCTTCGCCGAGGCCCGCCGCCGGGACGTGCCGGTTCTCGTGTCGATCGGCTACGCCACCTGCCACTGGTGCCACGTGATGGCCCGCGAGAGCTTCAGCGACCCAGCGCTGGCCGCCTACCTCAACGAGAGGTTCGTGAGCATCAAGGTCGACCGGGAGGAGCATCCGGATGTCGACACCAGCTACCTCGCCGCCGCCGGCGCGTTCACCCAGAACCTCGGCTGGCCGCTGAACGTGTTCGTCACCCCGGCCGGCCGGCCGTTCCACGCCGGCACCTATTCGCCGCCGACGCCGCTGCCCGGGCATCCGGCGTTTCGCGATGTTCTCGCCGCCGTCACGGATGCCTGGATCAACCGCCGGGACGCCGTCGAAGACAGCGCGGCCGACCTGGCCGAAGCGCTCGGCCAGGCAGCGCCGGCGTCGGCGGGGGAGGTGCCGGACCAGGCCAGGCTCGCCGACACCGTTGCCCGGCTGGCGAGCGCCGAAGACCCGGTCTACGGCGGCTTCGGCGGCGCCCCCAAGTTTCCCGCGGCGCCGACCCTGGCCCTGCTGCTCGACCGCGCCGACGGCCGCGACCTGGCCCTGCGCACGCTCAAGGGAATGGGCGCGTCGCCGCTCCGCGACCCCATCGAGGGCGGCTTCTTCCGTTACGCCGTCAACCGCGACTGGAGCGACCCGCACTACGAACGGATGCTCTACGACAACGCGCAACTGCTCGAGCTGTACACCCGGGCCTGGATGCTCACCGGCGAACGCTGGGCCCGCATCGTGGCCGAGGGCCTGGTGCGCTTTCTCGGCGCCGTGTTGCAGCTGCCCGACGGCGGCTTCGCGAGCGCCCAGGACTCGGAGAGCACCGTGGACGGGGTGCGGGTCGAAGGCGGCTACTACGCCCTCGACGAAGACGCCCGCCGTGACCAGAGCCCGCCTGCCCTGGACGCCAAGGTGCTCACCGGCTGGAACGGACTGGCGATCGGGGCGCTCGCGATGGCCGGGCAGGCCTTCGCCGACGACACCTGGCTGCACCTGGCCCGCCGCGCCGCCGACCGGCTGCTCGAGCTGCACCGCCGGGGCGACGGCAGCCTGGTGCGGGCATCCATCGACGGCCGCCTCTCGCCCGCGGTCGCGACGCTGGAGGACTACGGCATGCTCGCCGGCGGCCTGCTCGAGCTCGCCACGGCCACGGGCGAGGTTGCCTATGCGGTCGCCGCCCGGGAGCTGATCGACCGGACCCTGCCCGATGCCGGACGCGGGTTCAGCGCTCCGGAAGGTGCCGACCCGGTGCTCACCGGTCAGGGCCTGGCCCTGACCACCGACCCCTCCGAGGGCGCCTACCCGTCCGGACTGTCGGCCATCGCCGCGGCCGCCTGGCGGCTGCACCTGCTCACCGGCGAGGGCCGCTACCGCGACGCGGCCACGGCCGGTATGGGGCGGCTGGTCGGCTCGGGCGAGCTCAACCCGCTCGCCTACGGCGCCGCCCTCCGCCTGGTCAGCGCCCTGACGTCCCCCATCGAGCAACTCGTCGTGGTGATGCCGAACCCGGGCCCCGGGCTGCCAGCCAGCACTGGTCCCGGCGATCCCGGCGATCCCGGCGATCTCGGCGATCTCGGCGATCCCGGCGATCCCGCCGGCCCCGCCAGTCCCGGCGGACCCGAGCTGCCCGCGAGTCCCGCCGGACCCGGCGATCCTGGCCCCGGCGACGCCGCCCAGGCCCTCGTTGACGCCGCACGGCGACACCACGGCCTGGTCGCGGTGGTCAGCGAGCAGCAGGGCGCAGCCTTTGCCGCAGCCGGCTTCGACCTGTTCGCCGACCGCACGACCCGCGACGGCCGCCCCACCGCCTACCTCTGCCGCGACTTCGTCTGCCGCCTGCCCACCACGGATGCCGCCGCACTCGCCTGACCCGCTCGCATCCGCCGCCCCGCCCGCTTCTCGAGCCGCTATCTGTTCCTGCTCCGGACAATTGCACCCGGCACGCCGGGTGCAATTGTCCGGAGCGGGCACAGTCGGGGACAGCGGCGCGGCCGGGCCCGCTGCCCGCGCCGCCCCACCGGCCGCGGCGCGGGGTCACGACCCGCACCCCGCGGCGACGTACACTAGATCGACATCTCTGTTCCCAGCGGGCCCTCGCCCGATCTGCACCGGGATGTCGATGCCCGGGAAAACCGGGCGCATACTCCGGGGCCTGGCGCATCGATGCCCGCCCCGCGGAGTTCCCCCCTCTGCATGTCCCGAACAGCCGCTCCGCACCCGCAGCCAGCCCTGCATCCGTTACCGCTTCACGTAATTCTCGCCAAGGAGGACCATGGCACGCTTTGACCGCACCGATTCCGCACGACAATCGCGATCCGCAAGCGGCAGCGGCTTCTCCGAGGCCGCACCGACTTCCACCGCCGATTCCACGCCGGACACCGGGTCGATTCCGGTGCTCTCGCTGAGCAGCGAACCTGAGCTGGTGCTGCTGACCCTCGACGACCGCACCCGCCGGTTCGACCGCGACGACGTTGTCGTGCGCAAGGGCGAGATCGCCCTGATCAACGGTCACTTCACCCCGCACGAATCCAGGGTCAGCGATCTGCTCGCCCTGGCCGACGCCCTCGACACCGCCGGCATCGACTACCTGCTGGTGCGCGGCGATCACGACCGCCCGGTCATCGCGGTCAACCGCAAGCGCCGCAAGAAGATCAGCCGCGCTCTGGCCGAGGCTTTCGCCAACACGCCCTTCTACCTCAAGCCGCTCGACGGCGACCCCGCCCGGCCGATCCTCGCCGCTGACGGCGCCCTCGCGACGCTGGGCACCTCCGACGTGTTCAGGGTCTACCAGCCGCGGATCGAACCGATCGGCCGGCTCCGCTACGGCGCCGAAACCGCGTTCCAGCTCGAGTTGTGGCGGTTCGGCGAGGACGAGATCGTCGCCCCCGTCGAGAACGCCCTGATGCGCCGCCGGCTGCCGCGCGCCGAGGCCCGCGAGACCACGGTCGAGCTGTTCGGCCGCACCTGGCGCACCCTGCAGAACATGTTCGACGACCTGGTCAGCGACATCAGCTTCGACATCGACCTGGTCTTCTCCTGGGTGGACGGCTCCTCCAGCGACTTCCAGAAGGCCCGCGCCCTGCGCATGGCCGGGTACGTCACAGGCTCCGGCGACGACTCGGATGCCCGCTTCCGCCAGATCGACGAACTCAAGTACGCCCTGCGGAGCGTCTACATGTTCGCGCCGTGGGTGCGCCGCATCTTCATCGCCACCGACTCGCCGGCTCCCGAGTGGCTGGTAGATCACCCGCGGGTGACCATCATGAACAGCGAAGACTTCTTCCCGGACGTCTCGGTGCTGCCCACCCACAATTCGCACGCCGTAGAGAGCCAGCTGCACCACATCCCGGGCATCGCCGAGCACTTCATCTACTCCAACGACGACATGTTCTTCGGCCGTCCGGTGGGACCTGAGCTGTTCTTCTCACCCGGCGGTGTCACCAAGTTCGTCGAGGCTGCGACCCGCATCGGCCTCGGCGACAACGACCCGAGCCGCAGCGGGTTCGAGAACGCCGCCCGGGTGAACCGTGCATTACTGCGCGAACGATTCGGCAAGGTCACCACCCGGCACCTCGAGCACACTCCGGCCCCGCTGCGCAAGAGCGTCATGGCCGAGCTGGAGGCTGAATTCCCCGAGGACTTCCGTCGCACCATGGCCAGCCGGTTCCGCTCGGCCACCGACATCTCGGTGACAAACTCGCTGTACCACTACTACGCGCTGGCCACCGGCCGCGCCGTGGAGCAGACCCAGGCCCGCTCCCTTTACGTGGAGACCACACTCAAGCTGGCGCTGCGGCAGATGAACAAGCTGCTCAAGCGCCGCGACCAGGACATGTTCTGCCTGAACGACGGCAGCTTCCCCGAGATCAGCGACGAGGTGCGCACCGCGGCCGTCACCGACTTCCTCGAGCGTTACTTCCCGATCGTGGCGCCGTGGGAACGCGAAAGCGTGATCGCGGCGAGCCAGCACGGCGAGGACACCCTCATCGAGAGCGCCCTCGGGCTGGGCAACGGTGACGTCAGCGCAGAATCCGGATCGGCGTGGTCATTGGCGGCTCGCGGTATGCGGGGAGACTTCCCGCAGCCATGATCTCGATGCCGGATGCGGCGAGGCGACGGGCGCTTTCGGCGGCGTCGACGTAGTCCAGCGGCTCGTATTCGCCCAGCGGCACCACCGAGTGCAGCACGGTGTCGGCGTAGACGTGCACGAGGTTGAACGCCCGCGCGCCGTCCCGGCCGCGGGTGCCGCCGACGGGAACGTTGAGGTCCTGCGTGTAACAGGTCGCCGACGCGACCGACACCGGAATGCCGGCGAAGGTGGCGGTGGAGGAGTAGTGCAGGTGTCCGGCCAGGATGCTGCGCACATCCGTGCCGCGGAGCACCTGCGCGAGGCTGGCCTGGTCACGCAGCTCCACCGCCACCGACAGGTCGAGCATGCTCGGCACCGGCGGGTGGTGCATGGCGAGGATGGTGCCGTCCGGCGCCGGGACTTTCAGCTGCTCGCCGAGCCATTCGAGCTGACGCTCGGAGATCTCGCCGTAGTGGCTGCCGGGCACCGTGGTGTCGAGGGTGATGATGCGCAGCCCGCCGACGTAGTCGACGTGGTCGATCGGGGCTTGGCTGGGCTCCTGGTCGAGCAGCTCGGTGCGGAAGTTCGCCCGGTTGTCGTGGTTGCCCATCACCCAGAGCACCTTGGCGCCCATGCGGGCGGCCGCGGGTTCGACGATGCCACGCAGCTGCGCGTAGGCGTGGGGCTCGCCCTTGTCGGCAAGGTCGCCGGTGATGATGATCGCGTTGGGCCGCCCGCCGGATGCTTCGACATCCGCGAACAACCGTTCGACGTGTGCGGCACTGTCCACGCTGCCGTAGAGACGATTGCCGTCTGCGAGCAGGTGCGTGTCGCTGAGGTGGAGAAGGAAATAATCCGGCCTGGGGTATTCGGCCGTTCGAATGCTCACGGAGCTTCCATTCGTTTGGTACTTAGGCACTTTACGGGGATTGCGCTGCGGATGCTACACAAACAAGTCGATCAGAGAAACATGAACATAGCGTGTCCAACACGCGAAAAGACAGGACCCGGGGTCAAAGGCCAGGGTCAACTCACATTGGTCGATGTGGTTGTGGCGGGCCAGCGGGTCCGGCCGCGCTCAGCGAAGACTCGGCCGGGCAGACTCGGCCGGGCAGACTCGGCCGGGCAGACTCGGCCGGGCCAGGGCACTAGCCAGCGCCGGATGCTGTCCGGCGAGTGTGCTGCCGCCCGGTCAGGGGTGGGTGAGTCCGGGTGCCGTGGGCGGCAGCACCGGGTTCTCGCCCTGCTCGTACGGTTCGAGGTGGTCGTGCTCGGCCGCAGCGGCCCGCCGTCGCTCCGACTCGAAGTCGCCCTCGAGCCCCGGGTATCCGCCGCGGTCGAGGGAACGGCCCGGGCCGGGCTGGGCCGTGTTCGACCGTTCCTTGTCCGACCGTTCGGGGTGCTCCCGTCGTGTCTTCCTGCTGAACATATTCCGACGCTACGCCACAGAATCCCCATGTCAAGGGAGAATTCGCGCGCCTACGGGTCCGGCGCGCACACCTGTTGTGCACCTTGCTTTCACGATTCACCCATGCAGTCGTGGGAAACTAGGGGGTGCCCTCGATCTCCCGCCTCACGCCCACCCGCTATATCGGCGCCGCGCTGCTCTGCATCGCCGCCTTCGCGGCGCTGTACCTGTTTTTCGTGCGCGACGTCACCGGACAGGGTATCGACCAGCTGGCCTTCAACGGGGCAGAGAACGGCACGACGGGCACCACGGTCACCCAACGGCTGCTGGACCTGATTCCCTCGGTGATGGTGGCCGTGGGCGCGATCATCAGCCTCATCATCGCCACGGTACGGCGGGCCTGGTTCCCGCTTGTGGTCGCCGTGACCGCCGCGATGGCTGCCGTGGTCACCACCCAGCTGCTCAAGAACGTGGTCCTCACCCGCCCCGACCTCGGCGTGGACGGCTACGACCCCAACTCATTCCCGTCCGGGCATACGACGGTGGCGGCGGCATCCGCGCTGGTGGTGTTTCTCGTGGCCAGCCCGCACACTCGATGGCTGGCCGGCACGATCGGAGCCGCGTTCGCCGTTGCAGCCGGGGTGTCGACCCTGGTGAGTCTGTGGCACCGGCCCAGCGACGTGATCGCTGCGCTGCTCGTGGTGGCCTTCTGGGGCTGTGTCGCCGGAGCCGTTCTCACCCGAGCCGGCGGCCGGCAACGCACCACCGGCATCCCCACCCCGGCCCGGGTGGGGTTGAAGTTGCAGACCTGGATCGCCGTTCTCGCCGCGATCGTCACCGCGGTGGCCGCGGGCATCGGCGCCACCGGGGCGTTCGGCATCTCGGATGCGCCGGTGGCCTATCTCGGCGCCGTCACCGCGATCGTCGCGGTGGGCTTCGTGCTCGCCATCACCGCCACCCGACTGTTCGACAGCCTGCCGTAGAGCGCAACTCCTGCAGAATCCGCCGGCCGGCACGCACTTCCGCGGAATTACCCCTGCCGCTGCCGGCCTGATCGAGAAATTGCAGGAGTTGTGCACCCCGGCGGTACTGGGAGCTGGCCGGCTCGCCGCGCGGGGGATGTGCCTACGGCGCGGTGCGTGTAACACTGGGGCATGGCCGTCACGCTGAGAGCGCTCCAGACCGTTGTCCCTCCCACCGTCCTTGTTCAGGAGCAGGTCAGGGATATCTTCGCCGCCCAACCCGGCCTCAGCCGGTTGGCTCAGCGGTTGGTGACCGCGTCCTTCAACCTGTCCGGGATCGATACCCGGCATACCGTGATCGAGGAACTCACCCTCGACGCGGATGTGGCCGAGCCGCAGTTCTTCGACGCCAAGACCCAGCGGCTACTGGTGCCCGGCACCCGGGCGCGCAACGAGCTCTACATCGAGCAGGCCACCAAGCTGTTCGTCGAGGCCGGCCGGCGCGCCCTGGCCGCCTGCCCGGGGCTGGAAGCCGGCGACATCACCCACGTCGTCACGGTGTCGTGCACGGGCTTCTACGCACCGGGCCCGGACTACATGCTGGTGCGAGAACTCGGCCTGGCGCCGTCGACCCAGCGCTACCACCTCGGTTTCATGGGCTGCTACGCGGCGATGCCGGCGCTCCGCACGGCCAAACAGTTCGTGGAGGCCGACCCGGACGCCGTGGTGCTCGTGGTCAGCGCCGAACTGTGCTCGCTGCACCTGCGTACCTCCAGCGACCCCGACACGATCGTGGCCTCGTCGCTGTTCTCGGATGGCGCGGCCGCCGGAATCGTGAGCAGCCGCCCACCGGTCGCCGGCGAGAACGCCCTGAACCTGGACCACTTCGAGACCGTGATCACGCCCGTGGGCGAGGGCGACATGGCCTGGAAGATCGGCGACGAGGGCTTCGAGATGGTGCTGAGCTCCTACGTGCCGCACATCATCGACGAGCACATCGAGTCGGCCCTTGCACCCCTGTTCGGCCGGGACGAGTCGCTCACCCGGGCCCTCGCGGCGGACGTGGTCGCCGAGGCCGGCGTGCTGGCCGCGCAGGCGCAGGAGCAGTCCCAGGACGGCGGGGAGAGCTCCGGTCAGGTGCTCACGGCCGCGTCGCCCGGGTCACAGCTGAGTACCGCGATCGCGCACTGGGCGATCCATCCAGGCGGGCGCAGCATCCTGGACAAGACCGAGGCCAAACTCGGTCTCACCGAGGCGCAACTGGTGCCGTCACGGGAGATCCTGCGCACCAACGGCAATATGTCCAGCGCCACCATCCTCTTTGTCATGAAGGCGATCCTCGACGGTGAGGCCACCGCCGACGGCGACCGGGTCTGTGCCATGGCGTTCGGACCCGGTCTGACCGTGGAGTCCGGCCTGATGACCGTGCAGCGCGGCTGAGCAGTGCTGCCCAGGCTCCGCGAACGGGCGGTCGACGCTGTCGAGATCATGGACGATCCGCACTGCGACGCCGAGACGTTGCGGCGCACCTACGCGAACTTCCGGTACGTCAACGCCGTGGTTTCCGGGCTGCGGCACACCTACCGGCGTGACATCCGGCCCCGGTTGTCGGCCGCCACCGACACCAGCCTGCTCGACATCGGCTCCGGTGGCGGCGACGTGGCCAGGTCGCTGGCCCGCTGGGCGGCCCGGGACGGGCTGCGCCTGCGGGTGCGGGCGATCGACCCGGATGCCCGGGCGCATGCCTACGCGACCGCCCACCCGCCGCTGCCCGGCCTGGACTTTCGCCGGGCGCTCAGCAGCGACCTCGTCGCCGCGGGGGAGCGCTACGACATTGTGCTCTCCAACCACGTGCTGCACCACCTCACCGGCGCCGAGCTCGGCGCCCTGCTGGTGGACTCCGAACGGCTCAGCCGGGGCATCGTGCTGCACGGCGACATCGAACGGGCCCCGCTGGCCTACCTCGGCTTCGGGCTGGGCACCTGGCCGTTCTTCCGCCGCTCCTTCATTCGCGCCGACGGGCTCACCTCGATCCGGCGCAGTTTCACCTGGCGGGAGCTCTCCGCCGTGGCGCCGCCGGGCTGGACCGTGCGCCGGGAGGTGCCGTACCGGCTGATGCTCTGTTGGCAGGCCCCCGCTGTCGCCGCAGCGCAGCCGGCCGAGGGAAGGCGAACGCATGCGTGACGTGATCGTGGTCGGCGGCGGCCCGGTGGGTATTCTGCTGGCCTGCCTGCTGGCCGAACGCGGCGTGGACGTTGAGGTGCTCGAACGGCGCACCGAACCGTCGATGCTGGCCAGGGCCATCGGCATCCACCCGCCGTCGATGCGGGTGCTTGGGCAGGCCGGCGTGGCCGAGCAGGTGCTCGCCCGCGCCGTGCGCATCGAGGCCGGCAGTGTGCAAAGCGGCGGCCGCACCCTCGGGCGGCTCTCGTTCGCGCGGATGACGGGGCGATTCCCGTTTGTCGTGGCCCTGCCGCAGCACGAGACCGAGGCGGTGCTGCGTGCACGGTTCGAGCAGCTGCGACCGGACGGCCTGCGCTCGGGTGTGGGCGTGGGCATGCTGCACGATCGCGGCCACCACGTAGACGTGATCGCCGAGCCCGGCGTCGGGACGGCCGTCGACGCATCCGACGAGCACGACGGCGACACCGGGCTCGAGATCGTGGGTTCGGCACGCTACGTGGTGGTCGCCGACGGCGCCCGCGGCCAGCTGCGCGACGCCGTCGGCATCGCCTCCCGGCCGCTCGGCGGCGGGGAGACCTACCTGATGGCCGACTACCCGGACACCGGCGAGCACGGCAGTGAGGCCGTGCTGTTCTTCGAACGGGGCGGTGTCGTGGAGTCGTTCCCGCTGCCGAACGGGCGGCGGCGGTGGGTGGCGATGACGCCCGCCCTGATGCCGGATGCGTCGATCGACGAGCTGACGGCTCTGGTCCTGGGGCGCACCGGCGTGCTGCTGCCGGCGTCGGATGCACAGCCGAGCTCGTTCTCGGTGCGGCAACGGCTGGCCGCCACGATGGTGCAGGGCCGGGTGCTGCTGGCGGGGGATGCCGCGCACGAGATCAGCCCGATCGGCGGGCAGGGCATGAACCTGGGTTGGCTCGACGCCGTGGCGCTGGCACCCGCGCTCACACACGCGCTCGCGCAGCCGATCGAGGCCAGGGTGACCCTCGCCGGCTACGATCGGCGCCGGCGCCGGAGCGCCCGGATGGCCGCCAGGCAGGCCGGCTTCAACATGGCCATGGGCCGGCCCGCCCGCGGGCTCCGGCTGCGGCTGCGCAACGTGGTCGTGCGGGTGCTCGCGACCCCGCCGCTGAACAGCCTGCTCACGAGGGCGTTCACGATGCGCTGGCTCTAGCGGGTCTCCACTCCGGCCGTGCCGGTCTCGTCGGTCGTACCTTCCTCGTCGGTCGAGCTTGTCGAGACCTGGTGACGTGGTCTGCGAGTCGTTCCCGTTTCGTTGGTCGAGCTTGTCGAGACCTGGTGACGTGGTCTGCGAGTCGTTCCCGTTTCGTTGGTCGAGCTTGTCGAGACCTCGTGCGGGGTCTCGACAAGCTCGACCAGCGGAAGACCGGTCGCCGCTCGTGCAGTTGAATAGAGGGGTGACTGGACCCGTGATCGACCTGCTCCGCGCCGACCTCGCCGCCGCCAACTTCTCGGTGACCGCCCTGACCGGGGTGTGGGGCATCGAAGCGGATGCCGCCCTGCACCGCAACCAGCGGGTGCCGGCCCTGCGGGCGCTCGCCCGGCTGCGCGCCACCCTCACCGTGCCGGAGGCCAATGTTGTGCTCGCCCAGCTCTTCGTGCTCGGCCTGCCCGTCGACCGCGCCGAGCTGGCGGCCGCCCTGCCCTCCCTCGGCCTCGACGGTGCCGAGACGCTCGGCCTGGTCACCGCTCACCACGCGCACACCGGCACCATCGACAACCCGACCGTGGACACCGGCGCGGCTCGGGTGGCACCGATGGTGGAGCTGCGGCCGTACAGTTTCGTGGACGCGCACGGTGCCGGCAGTTGGTGGATCACGTCGGACCTGGGCGAACTGGCCCTGGGGCATCCGCTCGGCGAAGGGCACGTGCTCGGCGTCGGCGGTGCCTCGCTCACCCTGAGCGCCCTGATGATCCCCACCCCGGTCGAGAGCGCGCTGGATCTCGGCACCGGCTGCGGCATCCAGGCCCTGCACGCCTCCCGGCACGCCGCCCGCGTGGTGGCCACCGACATCTCCGAGCGCGCCCTCGAGCTCGCCGCGTTGAACGCACGGCTGAACGGTGTCGAGAACATCGAGTTCCGGCTCGGCAGCCTGTTCGACCCGGTGGCGGGGGAGCGCTTCGACCACATCATCTCCAACCCGCCGTTCGTGATCACCCCGCGGGTGGAGGGTGTGCCCAGCTACGAGTACCGCGACGGTGGCCTCGTCGGGGACGCCCTCGTCGAGGCGGTGGTGCGCGGCGCCGCGGAACACCTCACCGCCGGCGGGGTGGCGCAGCTGCTCGGCAACTGGGAGTACCACGACGACGACGCCTTCGACCGGCTGACCGGCTGGCTGGAGCGCCCCGCCGGCGGGGAGGCCCCGTTGGACGTCTGGATCATCGAACGCGAGGTGCAGGCGCCTACCGGCTACGCCGAGACCTGGATCCGCGACGGCGGCACCCGCCCGGACACCCCCGACTTCGACCGGCTCTACGGCGCCTGGCTCGACGACTTCGAGGCGCGCGGGGTGCGCCAGGTGGGCTTCGGCTACATGCTGCTGCGCCGCCCGACGGATGCCCGCCGCCGCGCCGCCGCGCCGGCCCGGCCCCGCCTGCTGCGGCTCGAACGCCTGCCGGAGGCCCTCGGCCACAACCCGGCCGGCATCGGCCACCACCTGGCCGAGTGCCTGGCCGCGCACGACTGGCAGGCCGGACTGGACGACGACGCGCTGAGCCGCAGCACCCTCACCGTGGCCTCCGACGTCACCGAGGAACGCCACTTCTGGCCCGGTCAGGAAGACCCCACGCTGCTGACCCTGCACCAGGGCGGCGGCTTCGGCCGGTCGGTGTCGCTGGACACCGCCCAGGCCGCCCTGATCGGCGCCTGCGACGGCGAGCTGCCGGTGGGCGCCATCATCGACGCGATCGCCCAGCTGCTCGACGCCGACGCGGCGGCGTTGCGGGTCGAGCTGCTGCCCCGGGTGCGCGCCCTGCTCGACGACGGGTTCCTCGAGCCGCCCGCGGCCGGCTCCGGCGCCTGACCGGGCTCGACCGCCGCCGCATCCGCCCGCCCCAGCCCCGCCCCGCCCCCGCCCCGCCCAACTGGTGCCAAAGCGGACAAGTGCACCCGGTGTGCCGGGACCCTTTGTCCGCACGGGGAACAGTTGCGGCGCCGCACGGGGGACCGGCGCGCCCACGCTCGGTCGAAAGCCGGCGTCCGCACGCTGAGGTAGCGTGAGGGGTACCACTTCGAGGGTCCGAGAGGAGGGCGTCGCATGACGCGAACGCAGGTATGGAACGTCGAACCTTTCTGATCAGCTCCCTCACCGGGCTCTCGCTGCTCGCGCTCACCGGGTGCGTGCCGCCCAAGCCCACCCCGACGGGCACGCCCACCCCCAGCACCACGCCCGCGCCCTCCCTGGTGCCGCAGCCCCAGGACATGCTGCGCAGTTCCTGGTCGGACGACCCGTTCGCCCGCGGGTCCTACAGCTTCGCGGCGGTCTCCTCGACACCGCAGCAGCGCGAAGACCTCGCCGAACCCATCCTTGAGCGGCTCTTCTTCGCCGGCGAGGCGCTCTCCGACACCGCGCCCGGCACCGTGCAGGGCGCCCGCGGCTCCGGCCAGCGCGCCGCCAGGGCCGTGACGGATGTCGCCGAACCCGGCGAGCGGGTGGCCGTGATCGGCGCCGGCGCCGCCGGCATCGCCGCCGCCCGGTTGCTCGCCGACGCCGGGTTGACCGTGCTCGTCATCGAGGCCCGTGACAGGCTCGGCGGCCGCATCCACACCGTCACCAATGACTCGTGGCCGATACCCGTCGAGCTCGGCCCGTCGTTCATCGTGGCTAGCAACGCCCACTCCCTGGACGAGGAGTTCACCGGCCTCGAGGTCTCGCACGCGGCGTTCCCGACTGACCCGGAGGCCCGCACCCCGGACGGCACCGTCACCCCGGTCTCGCCCGTCGGCTCCGGCGCCGTCACTGCGGCGCTGGCCTGGGCCGCCGCCGAGGCCCAAGACACCTCCCTGGCCAAGGCGCTCGTCGCCACCGGCTCGGCCACGCTGTCGTCGACGGATGGTGACGCCGGCGTCTCCGACGCCGACTGGCTGGACTACCAGCTTGCCACCTCCACCACCCTGGAGTCCGGCGCCTCGACCGACGAGATGTCCGGCTGGTATGCCCCCACCCCCGAGGCCACGGCCGCCGACGACACCCGCATCGTGCTCGGCGGCTACCGCACCCTGCTCGACGAGGACGCGGCCGGCCTGGACGTGCTCTACTCCAGCGTGGTGACCCGCGTGGCGCACAGCGAGACATCCGTGAGTCTGCGCCTGGGCACCGGCGAATCACTCACCGTGGACCGGGCGATCGTGACCGTGCCGCTGGGCGTGCTCAAGAGCGACGTCATCGAATTCGACCCGCCGCTGCCGTTCGCGCACCGGGGCGCGATCGCCGCGCTAGGAATGGGCGTTCAGGACAAGATCTGGCTGCGCTTCGACGAACCGTTCTGGGACACCGATGCCGCCCTGTGGACCACGGTCGGTGACGACACCCTGGACTTCAGAGTCTGGGTGAACATGATGCCGCTGACCAACGAGCCGATCCTGGTGGGCTTCGTCAGCGGAGAGAAGGCCCTGGGGTTGGCGAAGTCCGATGACACCACCTTCACCGACGCGGCGCTGCGCAGCCTCGAGCCGTTCGCGATCGTCCCGACGGCCACGCCCACGCCCTGACCGGCCTTTCTGCAGAGGCCGCCGAATCGGCCACGTTGCCGCTGAAACATTAACGAGTAAAACTCAGAGTCCCGGTGTATTCTCCTCGAAACGTCTAGTCGGTAACGGGGCCGCCCATCTCAGGGACGCCCCACGGGGTAGATCCAGTCGTTTCCCTGCTGGTCGTGCCGACGGTGTCTGGTCGGGCGCCTTTCACCGTCGGACACCGGGTGCGGTCGCGATCCCGGTGCATCTGCACCGCGGCCAATGCCTCTGCTGATTGACCGTGTGAAACATGTATATTCTGACCAATCTTGATTCCATGTCGTTGCTCGACTTCGATACCAATCTGCCCTGCGAGGGCAGCCACCACCACCGGAGCCTGAGCGGTCACGCCGCTGCAGAGCCCGGGGCCTTCATGGTGATCTCACCGTGCTGCGGCCCGAAGGTGATCCAGTGCTCGCCGCGGGTGTCCGCCATGCAGGCTTCCGGCGTGCTGTACTGCGGCACCTGCGAGTCCGAGCACCTCACCAGCCAGTACACCTTCGTTCCGGTCGAGCAGTAGCGGGTGATGCCGGCCTGTTGGCCGGCATCCGCCCCGCTGGCATCCGCCCCGCCGGCCGGTCTAGTTCGGCACCGACGAGGTTCGGTCGCCGCGCGGCCGGGGCCGCCAACTGAGCCGCGATGTGGCCACGAGCACCGCCGCGATGCCCAGGAGCAGCACCACCGCTATCAGGCAGTACAGCAGCGTTTCGAGCGGGCCGCTGACCTGAGCGGGGTCGAGGAAGAAGTACGGGTACCAGCCCACGAACGAGCCGCGCACGAGCGTGAAGACGCCCCAGGCGATGGGGTAGGGCAGGATCCAGCGCAGGAAGCGCCAGGACAGCCGGGCCTTGCCGGTGTCGGTCAGCCAATCGAGCAGCGCGATCACGGGGATGTAGAAGTGCAGCACCTGGCTCGGCCAGGGCACCTCGATCGCGTAGTCGCGGGATGACGACTGGATGACGATGGTGAGGAATACGATCCCGGACACCAGGATGTACGTCGTCACGAGCGCCCGGAACAGGTCCAGCCACTGCGGGTCCTTCTCCTGCCGGAACGCCACGATCGCGCCGAGCACAAACGCGATCACCGCCGCGATCGCGCTTTGCACCGTGAAATAGCTGAAGACGTTGTACGCGGCGAAGGTGGGGAACAGCAGCACATACTCGTAGTTGCCGATCAGGCCGATGACGCCCGCCACCGCCAGCACAAGCCGGCCGATGCCGTAGCTGGAGCGCAGAGTCAGGCGCCGGCGCGCGCGCGACGGCTCGCGCTCATTCGGTTCCCCCCGCGGCCGAGAGGATTCGCGCACCGTCGGTCCCGTCCGGCCGGGACCGGATGCCTGCGCGCCCATACTCCCACGGTACGCCAGAGAGTCCCTCGCCCGTGGCCATCCCCGGTTCGGGCGGGCTGGCTACAGGCGGATGCTGAAACTCGCCTCGCCGTGTTCGGCCAGGTCGGTCACCTGCACCGACTCCACACTCGCCGAGCGCGGTCCGGTGTGCAGCCAGGCCAGCATCCGTTCGACGGCGTCGTCGTCGCCCTCGATCTCGGCTTCAACGGCGCCGTCTGGCCGGTTGCGCACGTAACCGCCCAGGCCCAGGGTGCCGGCCTGCGCCTCGGTGTAGTACCGAAACGCCACGCCCTGCACCATCCCGTTCACGATCACTCGCTTCCGACTCACGTTGCCCATTCTGTGCGCCCACCGCCGCCCCGGCAACCGCGGCAACCCCGGCGGCGTCGCTGCCGCCGCGGTTCCAGATGTAACACTTACCCGTTCGGACAATTGCACCCGGTGTGCCGGGTGCAAATGTCCGCAGCGGGACCAGTTGGGCTCGCGGGGTCGCGACCGGCTCGACCAGCGGTGCGGCTGAGCCGAGATCGGCCGCCGCGGGTTAGGCCGAGTCGCGCCAGACGATTTGGGTGTCGAGCAGGATGCCGCCGAGCTCGGGCGCCTCACCGCGCAGCTGGCTGAGCACCGACTCGGCCGCGCGTTGGCCCAGGCCCTTCGCGGGCTGGCGCACGGTGGAGAGCAGCGGCTGGCAGCGCAGGGCCCAGGCGCTGTCGTCGAAGCCGACGATGCCCACATCCTCCGGCACCCGCCGGCCGGCCTCACGCAGGGCGTTCAGCGCGCCGGCCGCGATCACGTCGGAGGCCGCGAAGACGCCGTCGATCAGCGGATCCTGGGCGAGCAGCGCGCTCATGCCGTCGCGGCCGTCGGCGTAGGTGTACAGCGGCACCGGAGCCACCAGGGCGGGGTCGAACCGTTCGCCCAGGGCATCCGTGAAGCCGGCCAGCCGGTCGGAGCCGGAGTCGCGGTCCAGCGCTGCGGCAATCATGCCGATACGGCGGCGGCCGGTACCAATCAGGCGTTCGGTGATGGCTCGGGCCGCGGCCCGGTTGTTGATTCCCACGTACGGCAGGTCGCGCAGATCCTGCGGATGTCCGACAAACGCCGCCGGCAGGTCCAACCGTTCGATCACCCGGGTGATCGGGTCTTGTTCTCGGGCCGACACCACGACGACCCCGTCGACGAAACCGCCGCTGAGGTAGCGCGCCACCCGTTCGGTGTCGCGCTCGGACTCGATGACCAGGCTCACCATCTGGTAGTCGGCTTGGGAGAGGGCGGAGTTGGCGCCGAGCATGATTTCGCCGATGTTCGGGTCCTCGAGGAACAGGGAGTGCGGCTCGTGCACGATCAGGCCCACCGCCTGGGAGCGCTGCATCACGAGGTTGCGCGCGGCTGTGTTCGGCACGTAGCCGACCTTCTCGATGGCCGCCTCGATGGCCACGCGAGCCTCGGCCGAGACGTAGGGCTCGTTGTTCACCACCCGGCTGACGGTGCCGCGGGAGACCCCGGCTTCCGCGGCGACGTCGTGGATCGTCGCGCGCCTGCGCCGCCCCGGAATCGTCACCATTCGATAACTGTACCCGTCCGTCGGCTTGACATAGCGGCCGCGCTGTACATACTCTGTGTACGTTCACAGACACTCAATGAGGAGTCATTTGCTTCTCGATCTGTGCACGTTCACAGAACGACAGATCGAGGCTGGTCCCACCGGGCCGGTACCGCAGAAGCAGGAGCAGATGAACACCCCAGTAGCCACCCCGGCCGTGACGCACCAGGTCACCGCGGCGACCCCGTTCGTGCAGAACGGCATCGCCTACGGCTGCGACTACAACCCCGAGCAGTGGGGACCGGAGGTCTGGGCCGAAGACGTCGTGCTCATGCAGCAGGCCGGCGTCGACCTCGTTGCGATCAACATCTTCGGCTGGTCCGCCCTCGAACCGGCTCCGGGGGAGTACGACTTCACCCTGCTCGACATCATCGTGGACCTGCTGCACGATCACGGCATCCGGGTGAACCTGGGCACCGGCACCTCCTCTCCGCCGCCGTGGTTGACCACGCTGCACCCGGAGATCCTGCCGCAGACCGAGGACGGCACCACCCGCTACCCCGGCGGCCGCCAGGCCTGGTGCCCGAGCTCGCCGGTGTTCCGCGAGCACGCGCTGCGCCTGGTGGAGCAGGTGGCCCGGCGCTACGGCGACCACCCGGCCGTGGTCCTCTGGCATGTGTCCAACGAGCTCGGTTGCCACAACGCGCTCTGCTACGACGACGACACCGCCGCCGCCTTCCGGCTCTGGCTCGAGGCCAAGTACTGCACCATCGGCGCCCTCAACGCCGCCTGGGGCACGAGCTTCTGGAGCCAGCGCTACACCGCCTGGGCCGAGGTGCACACCCCCCGGCTCACCCTGTCCAGCCGCAACCCGGGCCAGGTGCTCGACTTCCAGCGGTTCAGCTCCGACGAACTGCTCGGCTACTACCGCGCCGAAGAGGCCGTCATCCGCCGGCACAGCGCCGTGCCGGTCACGACGAACTTCATGGTCACCGCGCACATCAAGAACCTCGACTACTGGCGCTGGGCATCCGCGGTCGACGTGGTCGCCAATGACCACTACCTCGACCACCGCCTCGCCGACCCGACCACCGAGCTGGCCTTCGCCGCCGACCTCACCCGCGGCCTGGCCGGCGGCGATGCCTGGCTGCTGATGGAGCAGGCCACCAGCGCCGTCAACTGGCAGCCGATGAACCTGGCCAAGACGCCGGGGGAGCTCACCCGCAACTCGCTTGCCCATGTGGCCCGCGGTGCCGAGGCAATCTGTTTCTTCCAGTGGCGCGCCTCCCAGCAGGGCTCGGAGAAGTTCCATTCCGCCCTGGTGCCGCACGCCGGCACCGACACCGTGCTCTGGCGCGAGGTCGTGGAACTCGGCGCGACCTTGGACAGGCTCGACGAGGTCATCGGCAGCCGCGTCGTGGCGGATACCGCGATCCTGTTCAGCTGGGAGGCCTGGTGGGCCGGCGACGGTGAATCCCGGCCGTCCAAGTCGGTGAAATACCTCGAGCAGGTGCACGCCGCCTACACCGCGTTGCACCGGCTGGGCGTCACCGTCGACATCGTCTCGCCGGATGCCGACCTGGCCGGCTACACCCTCGTCGTGGTGCCCGCGCTGTACCTGGCCACCGACGCGCAGGCCGCCAACCTCACCGGTTTCGTCGCCGACGGCGGCCACACCCTGGTCACCTTCTACAGCGGCATCGTCGACGAAGACGACCGGGTACGCCTCGGCGGCTACCCCGGCGCCTTCCGCGACCTGCTCGGCGTGCGCGTGGAAGAGTTCGTGCCTCTGCCACCGGGCAGCGCTGTGGGCCTGCACGCCCCGATCGGGCTGACCGCCGACGCGACCGGCACCCTGTGGACCGAGCGCCTGCAGCTGGCCGGGGCCGAGGCCGTGGCGCACTACACTGACGGCGCCCTCACCGGTGTGCCCGCGCTCACCCGCAACCGGCACGGCGCCGGCACCGCCTGGTACCTGGCCACCGCGCCCGACTCCGACACCTACCGCGACATTCTCCGCACCATCGCCGGGCAGGCCCGCGTCACCGCGGCCGGCCCGGAGGGTGACGGCCTGGTCGAGGTCATCCGTCGCGCCGCAGCCGACCGCTCCTACCGCTTCATCATCAACCACGGCGACACCGACGTGGAGGTGAGCGCGGCGGGGGTCGAGCTCGTCACCGGCGCCACCATCGCCAGCACCCTGCGCGTACCGGCCGGAGCCGTTCGCGTCATCAGAGAGGACCCCGCATCATGAGCGCACCAGCCCTTCCGGCCGCGGATGCCCGGAGCGCGGCACCCCGCAGCCCGGCAGCCCGGCCCCGCAGGATCAAGGTTGCGCACCCGCGCGCGATCGCGATTTTCATCGTGCCCTTCGCCGTGCTGTTCACGCTGTTCTACCTGATCCCGATCGGGTACGCGATCTACCAGTCGCTGCTCGTGGTGGAGCGCGACGGCACCTTCGGCAAGGCCACCCAGGTCTTCGGCGGGCTGACGCAGTACATCGCGGTGTTCCAGAACGGACCGTTCTGGGAATCCATCGGCCGGGTGCTCGCCTTCGGCGTGGTGCAGGTGCCGGTGATGCTCGGCCTGGCGCTGCTCTTCGCGCTGCTGCTGGATTCCCCGCTGCTCCGCGGCAAGCGCTTCTTCAGGCTCGCGTTCTTCGTGCCCTATGCCGTCCCCGGCGTCATCGCCGCGATCATGTGGGGCTTCCTCTACTCGCCCAACCTGTCGCCGTTCACGGCGCTGACCAGCAACGTCAGCTTCCTCTCCGCCGACCTGGTGCTCTGGGCCATCGCCAACGTCGTCACCTGGGTTTACGTGGGCTACAACATGCTCATCATCTACTCGGCCCTGCTGGCGATCCCCACCGAGATCTACGAGGCCGCCCGCCTCGACGGCGCCGGGCAGCTGCGCATCGCCTGGTCGATCAAGATCCCGCTGATCATGCCCGCGATCGTGCTCACCGGCATCTTCTCCATCATCGGCACCCTCCAGCTACTCGCCGAACCGCAGGTGTTCCGCACCTTCAGCTCCGCCGTGACCAGCACCTTCACGCCCAACCTGATGGTCTACTCCACCTCCTCCATCCCCAACGTGAGTCTCGCCGCCGCGTTCAGCGTGGTGCTGGCCCTGGCCACCTTCGTGCTCTCGTTCTCGTTCCTCAAGTTCACCCAGCGGAAGGAAGGCAAATGAGCGCCCTCACCGAGACTCCGGCCGCCACCCGCGCCGCGAAGCGTGCCAGGAACAACAACCCGGCTCCGAAGGTCGCCAAGGAGAGCCCGCTTTCCCGGATCGGCGCGATGACCGTGATGCTCGTCTTCACGCTCTACTTCCTCATCCCGATCTGGTGGCTGTTCATCGCCGGCACCAAGAGCAGCACGCAGTTCACCAACACCAACCCGCTCTGGTTCGCCGACTTCAACCTGTTCGCCAACATCGGCAACCTGGTGGCCTACCGTGACGGCGTCTTCCTCAAGTGGATGCTCAACAGTGCCCTCTACGCCGGCGCCGGCGCCCTGCTGGCCACCCTGTTCGCCGCCATGTGCGGTTACGCCTTGGCGAAGTACCGCTTCCCGGGCCGGGAACTGCTCTTCAACATCGTGCTCGGCGGGGTGCTGGTGCCCGCCACCGCGCTGGCGCTGCCGCTGTTCCTGATCTTCAGCCAGGTCAGCCTCACCAACACCTTCTGGGCGGTGTTCCTGCCCAGCCTGGTCAGCCCGTTCGGCGTGTACCTCACCCGCATCTTCGCCGCGGCGAGCGTGCCGGATGAACTCATCGAGGCCGCCCGTCTCGACGGCGCCGGCGAGGTGCGCACCTTCTTCACCGTCTCGGTGAAGCTGATGTTCCCCGCCCTGGTGACGGTGTTCCTCTTCCAGTTCGTGGCCATCTGGAACAACTTCTTCCTGCCGCTGATCATGCTGCGCGACGAGACCCTGTTCCCCGTCACCCTGGGCCTCTACGCCTGGAACTCGCAGGTCAACCAGATCCCCGAACTGCGCGGCTACGTGCTCATCGGCGCGCTGCTGTCGATCGTCCCGCTGATCATTCTGTTCCTGCTGCTGCAGCGCTTCTGGCGCAACGGCCTCGGCGCCGGCAGCGTCAAGTAGTCTCCCTCAACTTTTTGACCGCACGACCAGCCTTACCCGCACCATCCTGCACCACCTTGCACCACTCCTTTTCAGCGAAAACCCAACAAAGGAAAACAATGCGAATCACCAAGAGAGCGGCCACCGTTGCCCTGCTCACCGCAGCCACGGTGGCCCTGACCGGCTGCTCCGCTGCCGGCGACACCACCACCGGTGGCGACGACGCTGCCGCCTGCGAGCCCGCCGAGGGCAAGGTCGACCTGACCTTCACGTCCTGGATCCCCGGCATCGAAGACGTCGTCGACGTGTGGAACGAGGCCAACCCCGACATCCAGGTGGCTGTGCAGACCGGCCCGAACGGCAACGGCGGCACCTATGCCAACTTCTTCAACCAGCTCGAGGCCGGCAACGCGCCCGACCTCGGCCAGATCGAATACGACGCCCTGCCCAACTTCCGGGTGCAGGACGGCCTGATGAACCTCGCATCCTGCGACGGTGTCCTGGACGCCAAGGCAGACTTCGTCGACTGGACCTGGGGACAGGTCAGCTTCAACGAGGACGACGCCGCCTACGCCATCCCGCAGGACTCCGGCCCCATGGCCATGTTCTACCGGGCCGACCTCTTCGAGGCCAACGGCATCGCGATCCCCACCACCTGGGCCGAGTTCGCCACGGCGGCCGAGCAGGTGCGTGCCACCGGTTCGTACATCACCAACTTCTCGCAGAGTGACATCAACCAGTTCGCCGGACTCGTCTGGCAGGCCGGCGGCACCTGGTTCGGCAACGACGGCACCGACTGGAACGTCGACCTCACCGGCGACGAGTCCATCAAGGTCGCCGACTACTGGCAGGACCTGATCGACCGGGACCTCGTCTCGACCCAGCCGCCGTGGACCACCGAGTGGGACAACGCCTACAACACCGGCGCCGCATGGACCTGGAACTCCGCAGCCTGGGGTGCAAACTCCATCGCCAGCGGCGCGCCCGACACCGCGGGCAAGTGGGCCGTCGCGGCCTCCCCGCAGTGGGAAGCCGGCGATGAGGCCAGTGGCAACTGGGGTGGCTCGTCCACCGCAGTGTTCACCGGTTCCAAGCACCCGTACGAAGCCGCGCAGTTCGCCCTGTGGCTGAACAGCTCCAGCGAGTCGCTCACCATGCTCAACGAGTCGGCGAACCTGTACCCGGCCGCCAAGGCCGGCCTGGACCTCCCCGTGCTCAAGGAAGGCGTGGAGTTCTACGGCGACCAGCCGATCTACGACGTCTTCGCGAAGGCATCCGGCGAGGTCTCGGCTGACTTCGTCTGGGGCCCGACCATGACCCAGACGTACAACGATGTCTCGGACGGCTTCAAGGCCGCCGTGAGCGGTAACGGCACCCTGGCCGAGGCACTGACCACCGGTCAGAGCGCCACGATCAAGGCGCTGCAGGCGCAGTCCATTCCCGTCAAGGAGTAGCTGACCCGTTCGCGTGATACCCGTACCGCCCGGCGCCTCTCGTGCCGGGCGGTACTCTCGTGTCGGGGACAAGGCTCGCCCACTTTTGCTAGTGGGTGTGCGTTCGGACTAGCAGTTTTGGGCGAGTCAGCTTTTTGTTTGCCAAAGAAGAGAGCAATGTCATGATTCACCACCTCCGTGCCGCCGGCACCAGCCTTGTTCTCGACGCCTCGGGCAGCGGAGCGCCGGTGATCGTGCACTGGGGCGCCGACCTCGGCGAGCTGGCCCCGACCGACCTGGCCGCGCTGGCCGCGGCGAGCGTGCCGCCGGTCGGCCCCAGCTCGATCGACGCGCCGCTCCGGCTCAGCCTGCTGCCCGCCCTCGCCGAGGGCTGGAGCGGCCGGCCGGCCCTGAGCGGGTTTCGCGCCGGCAGCGGCACCGGCGGCGGCACGGGCGGCGGCACCGGCAGCGGCACGGGCAGCGGCACCCTCGACCCGGCGCTGACCCTGGTGGCGGTGCGCGAGCGCGGTGCGAACACGCTGGCCGTCGAGCTGGCGGATGCTGACGCATCCGTCACCGTGACGACCGACCTCGAACTCACCGTGCAGGGCGTGCTGCGGATGCGGCACACCGTGACCAACACCGGCGCCAGCAGCCTCGAACTCGCCGGTCTCGACGTGACACTGCCCGTGCCCGACCGGGCGGCCGAGCTGCTCGACTTCACCGGACTGTGGAGCCACGAACGCCGCCCGCAGCGCAGCACGCTGCGGCAGGGCGTCTGGAGCCGGGAATCCCGGCACGGCCGGCCCGGCCACGACGACTCCTACCTCACCGTGGCCGGCACCCCCGGCTTCGGCTTCCGCGTCGGCGAGGTGTGGGCGGTGCACCTCGCGTTCAGCGGCGACAAGCGGGTGTGGGCTGAGCGGAGCGCCCTCGGCTTCGCCACCCTCGGCGCGGGCGAGCTGCTCGCCCCCGGCGAACTGAGCCTGGCCGCGGGGGAGAGCTACACCAGCCCGTGGACCGTGGCGGTGTACTCCGACGCGGGCCTGGACGGGCTCAGCGCCCGGCTGCACCCGTGGATCCGGTCCTGGTCGACCATCACCGGCCCGCGCAAGGTGCTGCTGAACACCTGGGAGGCGGTGTACTTCGACCACGACCTGCCCACCCTCGGCCGCCTCGTCGACGCCGCCGCGCGAGTGGGCGTAGAACGGTTCGTGCTCGACGACGGCTGGTTCTCCGGCCGCACCGACGACCAGCGGGCGCTCGGCGACTGGTTCGTCGACGCCGCCAAATGGCCGGAAGGCCTGCACCCACTCATCGACCGGGTGCACACGGCGGGCCTCGACTTCGGCCTCTGGGTGGAACCCGAGATGGTCAACCCCGACTCCGACCTGGCCCGGGCGCACCCGGACTGGCTGCTCGGGTCGGCATCCGCCCCCACCTGGCGGGGGCAGCGAGTGCTCGACCTGGCCAACCCGGATGCCTTCGCCTGGCTGCTCGGACGGCTCACCGCGCTGCTGGCCGAGTACCCGATCGCGTACCTCAAGTGGGACCACAACCGCGACCTGCTCGGCGGGTCGGTGCACCGGCAGACCGCGGCGCTGTACAGGTTGATCGACGCCGTGCGCGCCGCGCAGCCCGGCCTGGAGATCGAGTCCTGCGCCTCCGGCGGCGCCCGGATCGACCTGGGGATCCTCGAGCGGGTGGACCGGGTCTGGACCAGCGACACCAACGACCCGCTGGAGCGCCAACAGATCCAGCGCTACACGAGCGTGCTCGTGCCGCCGGAATACCTCGGCGGCCACCTCGGCGCCGCCACCGCGCACACCACCGGGCGCACCTCGGCGCTGGGCTTCCGCCTGGCCACCGCGCTGTTCGGCAGCGCCGGCATCGAGTGGGACCTCACCCGGGCGACGGCGGTCGACCTGGACCAGATCGCGGCCTGGATCGCCATCTATAAGGAGCGTCGGGCGCTGCTGCACGGCGGCACCGTCGTGCACGCCGACGCGTCCGACCCGGCGATCGAGCTGCACGGTGTGGTGGCAGCGGATGGCGCCTCCGCCGTCTTCGCCCAGGTCGCCCTGGCTGCGCCGCGCACCGCGTTGCCCGCCCCGATCCGCTTTCCCGGCCTCGACCCCGAGCGGCGCTACCGGGTGCGGCCGCTGCTCGCGGGTCCGGCGCCGCTCGCCGTGCAAACCCTGCCGCCGGCCTGGCTGGCCGCCGATGCGCCGGAGTTGGTGCTCAGCGGCGCCGTGCTCGCCCGAGTGGGCCTGCCCGCCCCGCTGCTCACCCCGGAGCAGGCCGCCCTGTTCAGCCTCGACGCGGTCTGAGCCCACCGACTCTGAGCCCCGAACCTCTCGTGGGGACTGTCCTTTCGTGGGGACTGTCCTTTCGCGGGGACGGACCTTCGCTGGGGAGAACTCGCGAGAGCGGTGTTGGGGCTGCCTCAGGTGCATGAGGCAGCCACACGGCCGCTTTCGCGAAAGCCGGGCGGGCCGGGCGGCACTAACGTAAAGGGCATGAACGACCAGACTTCGTCACCCCGGCGCACAGCGCTGACGGGCAAGATCCTGGTCACCGGGGCATCCGGCACCGTGGGACAGGCCGTGGTGGATGCTCTGGCCGCAGCCGGTGAGACCGTGATCGCCGGGATGCGAGACCCGCGCGCCTGGATCGCCGAGGGCGCCCGGCGCGCCAGCGGCACCGCGGGCGGGCAGCAGCCCGGCGGGTACGGGACGGGCCGACCCGGCGGGGGATCCAACGGCAGTGGACGGGGCGCTGGTGTGCCCGGGACCGGCGGACGGGGCGTTGGTGTGCCCGGGACCGGCCGATCCGGCACCGGTGGGCCCGGCACCGGCCGACCCGGCGCCGGTGGGACGGGCCACGGCGCAGCAGCGCCCCTCGGCAAGCCGCTGCGGGCGCCCAACCAGAAGCCGGAGCTCAACCCGGCGCACAAGCCCGAGCCGAGCAGCCTGCCCGCCACGGCGGCCCCCCAGCGCACGGTCGGCCGGCCCGGCGCGGGAGCCGCGACCGGCGCGGGCCGGGGCGGGAAGGCATCCGCTCAGACCGCCGCTCACCCCATCGGTCACGCCGTCGACGGCAGCGGCGCCAGTGTGCGCGCCTTCGACTTCGGCGACCGCAGCACCTGGGCCCGCGCCCTCGCCGGTGTGGACCGGGTGTTCCTGCTCGTTCCGCCGACGATCGCTGAGGTGGGTCGCACCCTGATTCCGTTCATCGACCAGGCGATGGAGGAGAGCGGCGTGCAGCAGATCGTGTTCCTCTCGGCCCCGGGCGTGCGGTCCACCCCCCGCTCACCGCATCACCTGGTGGAGCAGTACCTCAAGCGCACCCGCACGCCGCACACGATACTGCGGCCCAACGTGCTCATGCAGACTCTGTCGACTCTGTACCGCGACGACATCCGCCTGCGCGGCGAGATCGTGCTGCCGGCCGGCCGTGCCCCGGTGGCGTTCGTCGACGCCGACGACGTGGGCCGGGTGGCCGCCCGGGTGCTCACCGAACCCGGTCACCTGGGCAAGTCGTATTCCCTCGCCGGGGAGCAGGCGCTGAGCTATGCGCAGGTGGCCGAGATCCTCACCGACGTGCTGAACCGGCCCGTGCGTTACACCGCCACGACCGAGGCCGAGTTCGCCGAGTCGGCCGCGAAGCAGGGGGCCACGGCGCCGGACATCGCCGCGCAGGCCAGCTGGTACAGGGTGGCGCGCCTCCGCCTGACCGCGCTGCCGAATCGCAGCATCCGCCGGCTCACCGGCGAGGGCGCGACCACGCTGCGCCAGTTCGTCGAGGACCACCGGCAGAGCTGGCTCTGACGAGGCACTGACCCCGAACTGGGGTGCACCGCCAGCTTGGTCGGCCGGGCGGGTGTTGGTACGGTCAGTCGGGGTCGCTGACCCCCACGCCACCTGACCGAGACGGATGCGCCATGCCACGTGCTCCGATCCCGGCTGTGCGCCGATGATCGTGCTCGCCGCCGTCATCCTGTTCTGCGTGGTGCTGCCGTTCGCGTTGTCGTTCGTCGCCGACACCATCGTGCTGGTGGTGCGGCGCGGCCGGGCCGGGGTGCCGGCCCTGGTCGTTGTCGTCGCACTGACCCTGGCGAGCGCCGGGGCCGGGCTGCTGCTGCTGTACCTGGGCCGGGCGGTCGACACGACCCCCGCCGAGTGGGACCGGGCCGCCTCGCTCGGCCGGGGCCTGCTGCTCGTGTGTGTGCCGTTGGCCGTGGCCGGGCTGCTGCTGCGGTTGTGGATCGCCGCGCCGCCCGGCCGGCGCCGCGACCCGAAGGCCTGAGACCCGCCCTACGCGGTGGGGGCGCCGTCGACCTCAACCACGGCGAAGCTCGCGTCAAGCTCGACGTCGACGTCCTGACCGTTGTCGAGGGTGATCTCGACCTCGTAGGCGTAGTCGAAGTCGTCGCTCTGCTCAACCTCGGTGATGGTGCCGACGGTGCCCGCGGGCAGGGTCGCGAGCGCGGCGGCGGTGGCGGCGTCCCGGTCGGCGGCGGAGAGCGCGCCGAGGTCGCCGGAGTCGTCGGTGTCCGCGCTGTCGGAGTCGTCGGAGCTGCCCGAGTCGTTGGCGCTGTCGGAGTCGTCGGAGCTGCCCGAGTCGTGGGTGCTGCCCGAGTCGTCAGGGCTGCCCGAGTAGTCGGCGCTGCCCGCGTCGTCACCGCTGCCGGCGTCGGTGCCGGTGCCACTGCCGACGGCATCCAGTGCGGCGGTGCTGGCCTTGTCACGGGTGCTGCCGTCGAACGGGCCGCCAGACGGGTCGGCGACGGCCAGGCCCGCGCCGCCCACGACGAGAACGGCGGCAACGGCAGCGCCGGTGATCCAGAGGGTCTTCTTCTTCACGGTATGTCCCTTGTTCTAAGCGGTGCCACTGGGGCCGATGACTCCACTGCGGGGCCGATGACCCCACTGTGTCAAGGTGCCGCTGAAGCCATCCTGAAGCCCGCTGAAGGCGCCTTCAGAAATGCTGGTCAGGCCTCATCTACCGCGGGCAGGCGTACTTCGAACCTGGCGCCGCCGAGGCTGCTCTCGACGACCCTCACGGTGCCGCCGTGCGCCTGCACGCTCTCCCGCACGATCGCCAGGCCCAGCCCGGTGCCGCCGGATGCCCGTGCCCGGGACTCGTCCAGCCGCACGAACCGTTCGAACACCCGGTCGCGCTCGCCGAGCGGCACCCCGTGGCCGTCGTCCTCCACGACCAGCAGCGCCTGCCCGTCGACAACGCCGAGCGCGAGGTTCACCCGCCCGGAGGCGTGTTGGGCGGCGTTGTCGACGAGGTTGCGCACCACCTGGCCGAGCAGGTTCTGGTCGCCGTGCACCCGGGCCGGGCCCACCCCGGTGCTGTCGATGCTGAGCGCCATGGTGTCGCGCAGCCGGCGGGCCTCGGCGAGCATCAGGTCGTCCAGGTCCACGGCGGTGCCGGTGCGATCGATCGAACTCTCGGTCACCCGCGCCAGCAGGAGCATGCCCGCCACGAGGCGCTCGAGCCGGTCCCCTTCGTCGAGCACGGCCTCGGACAGGTCGTCGAGGTCGACCCGGTCCGGATGCGCCTGGGCCACCTCGGCGTACTGGCGGAGCGACGCGAGCGGGGAGCGCAGCTCGTGCGAGGCATCCGAGACGAACTGGCGCTGGGCGCGCTGGGAGGTGTCCAGCCGGTCGAGCATGCCGTTCATGGTGTGCGCCAACCGGCCGATCTGGTCGTTGCGGCCCGGGTCGGCAATGCGGCGGTCGAGGTTGCTGGAGGTGACGGTGTCGACCTCGCGGCGCATCCGTTCGACGGGGGCCAGCGCCCGGCCCACCACGATCCAGGTGAGCACGGCGACGATCCCGGTGAGCAGCGGCACGGCGCCGGCCAGCAGCACGGCCACCGTGGCGACGGCTTCGTCGGTGTTCTCCACCGCGCGGCCGGCCAGGATGGTGGTGTCGTCCTGGTCGTCGGCCGCGACGAGATAGTCGGTGTTCTCGCCAAGCACCCGCACGATCTGGGTGTCACCGCCGTCGCGCACGGTGAGGAGCCGGCCGTCGAGGGCCTCGCTGCCGGCGATGAGGGCGCCGGAGGAGTCGGTGATCTGAAAGATCACGTCATCGTCGTCGGCGTCGAGGCCGGCCACGCCGGTGCCGGTGTCGAGCTCAGTCTCGATCTGCTCGAGGTCGCGTTCGACGGCCGTGCCCACCTCATCCAGCAGCACGCTGCGCAGTACGAGCACGAAGACCAGCGCGCCCACGACCAGGGTGACGGCCACGATCGCCGTGGACACCAGGGTGATCCGGCCGCGGAGCGACCGGGTGCGCCGCTCAGCCACCGTCGGCCGCCAGCCGGTAGCCGGCACCGCGCAGGGTCTCGATCGCGTTCCGGTCGAACGGCCGGTCCACTTTGTTGCGCAGGTGCCCCACGTACACCTCCACAATGTTGGGGTCGCCCTCGAAGTCGAAGTCCCAGACGTTGTCGAGCACGTCGCGCTTGCTCACCACGCTGCCCCGGTTGCGCATCAGGTACTCCAGCACCGCGAACTCCCGGGCGGTGATGTCAACGGATGCGCCGCCCCGCGTCACCGCGCGGGTCGCCGGGTCCAGGTGCAGGTCGCCGGCCCGCAACACGGTGGGCCTGGCGCTGGTGCCGCGACGGATGAGGGCGCGCATCCGGGCCAGCAGCACGGCGGAGGAGAACGGTTTGGTGAGGTAGTCGTCGGCGCCGGTGTCCAGGGCTTCGATCTGGTCCCAATCACCGTCCTTGGCGGTGAGCATCAGGATCGGCGTCCAGTTCTCCTCGGCGCGCAGGGTCTCGCAGACCCGGTAGCCGCTGAGTCCGGGCAGCATGATGTCGAGCAGGATGACCGCGTACTCGTTCTCGCGGGCCAGCCAGAGGCCGTCCGGACCGGTGCCGGCGATGTCGACCGCGAAGCCCTCGGCTTCGAGGCCGCGCTTGAGCCCGGTCGCCAGGCGCACCTCGTCTTCCACCAGCAGGACTCGCATCCGGCCCCTCGTCAATCTGGCGGCCACGCGGCCGCCGGTGTCAGTCTGGCCGACCCCGCTGAAGGCAAGCTGAAACCGCCGTGATCAGCCCGATTTGTTGTGCGGCCGCCGCCATCTCGTTGGTCGAGCGTGTCGAGACCCGGTGAGGCAGCGTATGGGTCGCGGCCATCGCGCCGGGATCTCGACAGGCTCGATCAGCGTATGGGTCGCGGCCATCGCGCCGGGATCTCGACAGGCTCGATCAGCGTATGGGTCGCGGCCATCGCGCCGGGATCTCGACAGGCTCGATCAGCGTCTGGGTCGCGCCCGCGTTCGTTGGTCGAGCCTGTCGAGACCCCGTGCGCCAGCCTCGGCCCTACGGTGCCGCATCCGCCGTCGATTTGTGGTCCCTAGAACGAAAACCGCTGGTCAACAGCCGGATACCTTTGGGCAGCGCTAGGGTATGGGCATGACGAAAGCAGCGGGGTCTCTTGTCCACATCGAAAATTTCCGGATGGATTTTGCCGGCACCACGGTTATCGAGGACCTCTCCTTCGACGTGCTGCGCGGCGAGACGTTCGGTTTTCTCGGCTCAAACGGCTCCGGCAAGACCACCACTCTGCGTGCCCTGCTGGGCATCTACATCCCGACCGGCGGCATCCTCCACATCGATGGACGCCCGTTCACGCCGGAGGCCGGCATCCGGCTGGGCTACCTCCCGGAGGAGCGGGGGCTGTACAAGAAGGAGTCCGTTCTTGCCGTGATGACCTACTTCGGTGAGCTCAAGGGGCTGACCAAGAAGGCCGCGGCGGCCTGGTCGATGACGTACCTCGAGCGGGTGGGTCTGGGCGACAAGGCCAAGGTGCGGGTGGACAAGCTCTCCGGCGGGCAGCAGCAGAAGGTTCAGCTGGGCGTGACGATCATGAACGACCCGGAGCTGCTGATCCTGGATGAGCCGACGAAGGGGTTCGACCCGGTGAACCGGCGACTGCTGATGGACATCATCGAGGAGCAGAAGAAGGCCGGGGCCACGGTGCTGATGGTGACGCACCAGATGGAGGAGGTCGAGCGGCTCTGCGACCGGGTGATCCTGTTGAAGGGCGGCCGGGCGGAGGCGTACGGCACGATCCCCGAGGTGCAGAACCAGTACGGCGGCACGATGATCCGGGTCGCCTACTCCGGTGAGATCCCCGCGTCCGCACACTATGAGATCAGTCTGCGCGACCGCAACTACGCCGAACTCACCCTCCTCGACACCGTCGACGAGGCCCTGATCTTGCGCGACCTGGTCGACGCCGGCGCTCTCATCAGAAGCTTCACCACCAGCAAGCTCTCGCTCGAGGAGATCTTCGTCAGCGTGTACGGCGACCAGAACGAAATGGCAGGTGCCTGAGATGGCTCAGCACAATCTCCGCACGGTCATCGGCTTCGAGGTGGGCCGCACCCTGGGCAAGAAGAAGTTCTGGATCATCACCCTGCTGGTGCCGATCGCGATCGGCATCGTCGTGGGCCTGGTGACCCTGGGCAACACGTCGTCCATGAGCCGTATCGACGCCCAGTCCGACGCGCAGATCACCTTCACCTACAGCGACGCATCCGGCTATGTCGACCCGGCCGTGGCCGAAGCCCTGGGCGGCACCGCGGTCAGGGATGACGCGTCGGCGATTGCCGAGGTGAAGGCGGGGGAGGAAGACGCCCACTTTGTGTACGCGGCCGACCCGGCCGCAACACCGACCCAGGTGTACGGGATCGACAAGGGCCTGTTCGGCAACGGCGAGTATCAGAGCGTCGCCACCCAGGTGCTGATCACCAGCGCCCAGGACCAGATCGGGGATCCCGCGCTGACGGCATTGGCCCAGGGTGACGTGTCGGTGAACGCCACTACCTACACGAACGGGGAGGAAGCGGCCGGGTTCATGGGCGTGATCCCGCCGCTGATCTTTCTGGTGATGTTCTTCCTGGTCTTCACCCTGCTGTCCAACCAGATGCTCACCAGCACCCTCGAAGAGAAGGAGAACCGGGTCACAGAGATGATCCTCACCACCCTGAACCCCACGGCGCTGATCAGCGGGAAGATCATCTCGGTCTTCATCGTCGGCTTCGTGCAGGTTCTGGTGTTCCTGCTGCCGGTGCTGTTCGCCTATCTGTTCTTCCGGTCCTCGTTGAACCTGCCCGAGCTGGACCTGTCCAGTTTCACGTTCGATCCCGGGCAGATGATCGTGGGGGCGCTGCTGGCCCTGGGCGGGTTCGCCCTGTTCACAGGCACGGCCGTCGCGATCGGGGCGGTCATGCCCAACGCCAAGGATGCCGGCGGCTGGTTCACGGCACTCATCATCCTGATGATCGTGCCGCTCTATTCGGTCTCGCTGGTGCTTTCGGACCCGCACAGTCTGGTCGTTGGCCTGTTCACCTACTTCCCCTACTCCGCGCCGATCACCGCGATGCTGCGCAACGCGTTCGGCTCACTCTCGGGATGGGAGGCGGCCATTGTCATCACGGAACTCTTCCTCCTCAGCGCGGTCGTGTTGCAGCTCGCGGTGCGGCTGTTCCGGTACGGGTCCATCGAGTACACCAACCGGGTGTCGTTCAAGACCGTGTTCTCGGGGCGCAAGGCCAAGAGCCTGATTCTCCGGTGAGCGGGCGGGGAATGTCCGTGCCGGGCTGCGAGAAGGTTTCATTTCGGAACTTCGCAGGGTGAATCGTGGCCTGCACCCTGTTTTTTGCCGAAACGAATGAGCGGATGCGGCGGTGCAGCAGCAGGCGTGCGACCGGGCGCTTCGACGCCACTCAGTTGCGGATTTCCCGCCTTCGTATAGCGAACGAAGGCGGGAAGTCCGCAAATCAGTGTCCGGCGGGGGCCGTGAGGAGCCGGGCGAGCACGTCGAGCGCCCGGCCGAGCTCCAGATCGGTCGGCGAGCCGTAGCCGAGCACCAGGCCGTGCTGGCCCCGGTCCCGCACCGTGTAGTCGGCCAGCGACGCGACCCGCACCCCGCGCGCGGCGGCCTGCGTGATCAGAGCGGATGCATCCGCCTCGCCCGCGACGTCAATATGCACCACAACGTGCAGCCCGCCGTCGAGGCCGGCCAGTCGCACGCCGGGCAGCGCGCCCAGCGTGCCGATCACCAGGGCGCGGCGGTGCGCGTACTCGCGGCGCACCCGGGTGACGTTGCGGGCCAGGCCGCCGCCCTCGAGGTAGCGGGCGAGCGCCGCCTGCTGCACGCCGGACACCGACGGCCCGAGGTCGTCGCGCACCTCGCGGAGGGCCGCGCCGAGGTCGCCGGTGGCGATGATGTAGCCGCAGCGGATCCACGGGGTGACGGTCTTGGAGAAGCTGCCGACCAGTGCCACCCGGCCCGACGTGTCGAGGGTGGCCAGGGCGGGTAGCGGCGCGGCGCCGAAGCGGAACTCGCTGTCGTAGTCGTCCTCGATCACCACGGCATCCGCTGCGTGCGCCCAATCGAGCAGGTCGAGCCGCCCCTGCACCGAGAGGCTGCTGCCCAGCGGATACTGGTGGCTCGGGGTGATCAGAACGGCGTGCGGGGCCGGCACCAGCGCGGCGAGCTCTGCCAGGTCGATGCCGTGGGGATCGGTGCGCACCGGCAGAAGATGCGCGCCCACCCGGCGCAGCACCCGCAGGGCGGTGGGGTAGCCGGGGTCTTCCACGGCGATCCGCGGGGTCACCATCCGGAGGGTGGCAGCCGGCTCGGTGCAGGAGCTGGTGCCGCTGCCTGTGCCGGTGTCTGTGCCGCTGCCTGCGGTGTCGCCGCCGGCCAGTGCCGCGAGGGCCAGCCCGATGCTTGCCAGGGCGTCGCTGGTGCCGGCCGTGACGATCACGTCGTCGGGGCGGCAAGCCAGTCCCCGCGCCCGCCGCACGTGCTCGGCGATCGCGGTGCGCAACTCGAGGGTGCCGCTGGCGGGCGGCGAGTCGCTCCGCCCGGACGCTTGGACGGCGGAGCGCCAAGCCGCCGTCCAGGCCGGGTCGACGAGAGTCCGGGTCGACGGATGCCCGGGGGCCAGGTCGATCAACGGCAGGGGAGTGAGGTCCGGAGTTGCGCTCGCGGGCCTCTGGGTGCTCGCGGTGCTCTGGGTGCTCGCGGTGCTCGGGCCGCTCGCGGTGCTCTGGGTGCTCGCGGTGCTCGGGCCGCTCGCGGTGCTCGATGTGCTCGGGCCGCTCGCGGTGGGCCGTGCCCGCCCGCGGGAGAGGTGGCCGTGTGTGCCGTCGACGGCGTCGGCGAGCGCATCGGACCGCTCCACCATCACCCGGGTTGCCGAGCCCGGACGCGCCAGGAGGTAGCCCTCGCCGGCGAGCTGGTCGTAAGCGGCGACGACCGTGCCGCGCGACACCCGCACCGAGGCGGCGAGGGCGCGGGTCGAGGGCAGCGCCTCGTCGTGCCGCAGGACCCCGCCGAGGATCGCCCGGCGCAGTGCCGAGGCGAGTTGCGCCGCCAGGGGAAGCTCCGACGTCCGATCGAGCAGGATCGGCAGGTCGTGTGCGTTCACGGGTTTCCTCTCTCGGTGTCCGGCGGGCGCGGGCGGCATCCGGCCTCTCGCACCGGATCGAGGGTGCTCGACCCGAACTGGTGCGACGGCGCCGAACTCGCACCGGATCGACGGCTCTACTCGCACCGGATCGGCGGTGCTCGACCCGAACCGGTTCGACTGTGCTGGACCGAACCGGATCGGCGGCGCTCGCCCCGAACCGGTCTAGTAAAAGTTGCCACAACTGGTCCTGGTGTTGATCCACTCTGGGCTCGATCCTAGTAGCATGCCGCACTCCACACAGCCCCAGAGCGACCTGACCACCGAGTTACCCATCACCGCCCGCACCCGCATCACCCGCGCCCCCGAACGCCAACGCACCGACCGGGCCGAGCTGTACGGCATTCTGGACGACGCCCTCGTCGCCCACGTCGCGATCGTGCGTGACGGCCTGCCGCTGGTGCTGCCGATGGGCTTCGGCCGTGGCGCCGACGCCATCTACCTGCACGGCTCCACCGGCAGCGGCATCTTTCGCGCCATGGCATCCGGCGCCCCGATCTCGGTCACGGTGACGCACCTGGACGGACTCGTCTATGCCCGCTCGCTGTTCGACAGCTCGATGAACTACCGCAGCGCCGTCGTGTTCGGCGTACCGACGGTGGTCGCCGCCGCCGACAAGGAGAAGGCCATGCGCGTCGTCTCCGACCACCTGATGCCGGGCCGCTGGGACGAGGTGCGCGACATGACCAAGCGGGAGCTCGCCGCGACGCTCGTGCTGCGGCTGTCGTTGGCCGAGGCGAGCGTGAAGGTGCGCGCCCACGGGGCGTCCGAGGCCGCGGATGACGGCGACGACCGCTCGATCTGGGCGGGGGTGCTGCCCCTGCGGCTGACGGCCCTGGCGCCGGAGACCTCCGCGATGACCCCGCCGGGCGCCCCGGTCTCCGCCGCGGCGCTGGCCTATGCGGCCCGCCTGTCTCGCTGACTGACCGTGTGCGCGCTCGTTTTCGGAACTGCGCCTCAACTGTTCCCCGTGCGGACAAATGCACCCGGTACACCGGGCGCAGAAGTCCGCTTCGGCAACAGTTACCGCGTTCGCGCAGCGGCGGGCGGGAAGCCGCGACGGTGTTCGGTGGCAGTGCACGGCGACGGCGCCGCGGCGGCGCCGCGGCGGTGTGCAGCGGCGGTGCATGGTGGCAGTGCACGGTGGCGGTGCGCAGCGGTACCAGCCCCGGCAATTGACGACCGTTGATTGTCTCGCCATACTGAATGCATCGACATCCGTCTATATGAACCAGGGGTGGGACCGCGCATGACCGAGAAGACCGCGACAGAGAAATCCGCCACCGAGAGGACCAGGACCGAGAAGACCGCGACCGAGAAGGCCGCGATCACCGAGCAGGTGCGCGAGCGTTACGCCGCGCAGGCGCTGCAGGTCACCGACGTGAGCAGCGGCTCCTGCTGCGGCACACCGCTGGAGACCAGCGACGTCTTCGGCTCGGTGCTGTACACCGGTGCCGAGCACACCGAGGTGCCCGACGAGGCCATGCTGGCCAGCATCGGCTGCGGCAACCCCACCGCCGTGGCCGACCTGCGGCCCGGCGAGAGAGTGCTCGACCTGGGCTCCGGCGGCGGCATCGACGTGCTGCTCTCGGCCCGGCGGGTGGGCCCCACCGGCTTCGCCTACGGCCTGGACATGACCGACGAGATGCTGGCCCTGGCCCGTGCCAATGCCGCCAAAGCCGGCGCCACGAACGTCGAGTTCCTCAAAGGACTTATCGAAGAGATCCCGCTGGCGGATGCCACGGTCAACGTGATCATCTCCAACTGCGTGATCAACCTCTCGGCCGACAAGAACGCCGTCGTGCGCGAGATGTTCCGGGTGCTCACGCCGGGCGGTCGACTCGGGCTCTCCGATGTCGTGGCCGAGAACCAGCTCACCGAGAGCGAGCGCATTGAGCGGGGCTCCTATGCGGGCTGCATCGCCGGGGCGCTGTCGGATGCGGAGTACCAGGTGGCGCTGGCCGCGGCCGGGTTCACCGACGTGAGCGTGGAGTTCACCCACGAGGTGGCCCCGCAGATGCACGGCGCCATCATCAAGGCCGTCAAGCCGAGCTAGCGGGCCGCGGTCGCGGTACGAGGTCGTCTCGCGGGGTCTCGACGGGCTCGACCAGCGGGACGGGCTTGACCAGCGGGGCTGTCGGGCCTGAAGGTCGTCTCGCGGGGTCTCGACGGGCTCGACCACCGCGACGGGCTCGACCAGCGGGACGGTCGCGGTACGAGGTCGTCTCGCGGGGTCTCGACGGGCTCGACCGGCGGGACGGGCTCGACCGGCGGGGCGGGCTCGACCAGCGGGACTGTCGCGCCCACTCGTTGGTCGAGCTTGTCGAGACCAGGTGACGTGCCTATGCGTCGCGACCGGCGCCGTCGAGCCGCCCCCGCGGCTGCGCTCACTCGGAGCCGGGCAGCCCCAGGAACTCGATCGCGGCATCCCGGAACGCCCGGGAGGTGGGCGCGTTGAAGTGGTTGCGGCCGGGGATCTCGAAGAACGAGGCGCGCGGGGTGGCCTCGGCCAGCGCGCGGGACGCCTCGAGGATGCGGTCCTCGCTGCCGGTGGCGAAGAGCACCCGCTGCTCGGGCGCATTCGCGGCGTGCGGCTGCGGGCCGTCGCGCATCCCCTCGACGAGCGCGATCAACGCTTCGAGGTCGTTGTCGCGGATGGCGCCGGCCATCGTGAGGTACGCGCCGGTGAGGGCATCCGTGACCGGAGTGCCCTCGCGCACGAACGCGAGCGCCTGGTCGACGCGGAACCGGGTGAGCGGGTCGCCGTCGGGGATGCCGCCGAACACGGCGCGGTCGATGCGGGTAGGCATGAACCGGGCGGCGTGCCAGCCGACCCGGGCGCCGAGCGAGTAGCCCACGTAGTCCACCTCGTCGAGCATGAAGGTGTCCAGCACGGTGAGCACGTCGGTGACGAGCAGGTCCATCGAGTACGCGTCGGCGGAGTGCGGCTTGTCGCTCTGGCCGTGGCCGCGCTGGTCGATCGCGATCACGTGGTAGCCCTCGCGCACCAGGTCGCGGATCCAGCCGGTGGCGTGAAAATTGGCCAGCGCGCTCGAGGCGAAGCCGTGCACAGCGAGCACGGTGGGGGCGTCTGGATCGCCGAATTCGTAGGTGGCGATCTGCACGTTGTCGGGGGAGATGACCGTGCGGGCGGGCGGGGCTTGGGGAGTATGCATCGGCTCTATTCGACCACACGGGCGGATGCCGCGGCGCCCGCCGCCTGCGCGGCCACGGCCTGGCCATCCTCCCGGGTGCGCCCCCGCAGTTCTCGGCTGACCGCCGCCTGCGCGGCCACGGCCTGGCCATCCTCCCGGATGCGCCCCCGGCCGTGCCCGCTGACCGCGGCCGCCAGCTCAGAACTGTTGCCGAAACGGACATCTGCGCCCGGTGCGCCGGGGCCACATGTCCGCACGGGCAACAGTCGTGCGTTGCGGCGCGGGATAGCCGCGCGCAGCCCGCGCGCACGCGCATCCGCTGTGCGCCGACACCTACAGTGGGGGTGCCGCCGGGGTCTCCCGGCTCGGTAATCTCGAATCACCGAACGTGGTGGGCGCCCCGCCTGCGCCGCTCCCTGGATGGCCTGACGCCTGCGAAGCGGCGCACCTCCGTGTGGCGGTCCCGGCGCGACCATCCCTTCCACGCGGTCTCCCTGACGCAGCCGCGTCTGGGCGCGTCCGAAGGAGCACCGTGACCCTGCATCCCCCCGCCATGCGCAACCGCATCGCCGCTCAGCTGGTCATCGAGCACCTCCTCTCCCGCCAGACCGCGGTGCCCCCGCGCACCCGGGTCGCCCGGCTGTTCGGACAGTCGCCGCTCTGCCCCGAAAGCGTGAGCTGGTACCTCGGCGCGCAGGGCGAGATCACGGTCGGCAAGATGCTCGCCACCCTCCCCCCGGACTGGACCGCCTTCCACGCGGTGCCGATCGGCAAGAATGACACCGACATCGACCACATTCTGGTGGGCCCCGGCGGCATCTTCACCATCAACACCAAACACCACTGCGGCAAGCACATCTGGGTGGGCGCCCGCACGGTCACCGTGTCCGGACACAAGAAGGCCTACCTGCCCGCCGCCGAGCACGAGGCCGAACGCGTCACCACCGTGCTGCGCGAGCGGATGCCGCTGGTCGCGCCGGTGCAACCGGTGATCGCCCTCGTCGACCCCAAGCAGATCACCTTCCGCGACAAGCCCGTGCAGGTGAAGGTGCTCGACGCCCGCACCCTGCGCCGGTGGCTGCTCAAGCTGCAGCCGGTGCTCAGCGACGACGAGATCGCCGAGGCCGTCGTGATCCTGGACAGCCCGGCCACCTGGCGCCAGCACCCCACCCCGGCCCCCGCCGACGTGATGACCCGCTTCGCCGCGCTCGACGGGCAGGTGCGCCGGGCCCGCATCCGCCGAGTACTCTGGGCGGTCGCGGGGACGACGGCAGTGTGTGCGGCCTTCCTGGGCGGAGCGCTGCTGGGAATGCGGGCCCTGCTGGGCGGCTGACTCACCGCGCGGAACGCCAACGCCCAACCCGATCGTCCGGCTTCAGGCCGGTCGTCTTCGGCGTGCCCCCGGGTCAGTCCCGTTGCTGCCAGGTGCTCACGGCAATGGCGGTGAGCACGCCGACGACGTAGGCGACCAGGTCGAGGGCATGGAAGGTGGTACCGAACAGATAGCGGGCCGGCGGGACGAGCTCGGCGAGGCCGGCGGGCACGCCGGTGAGCTGGAAGACCTCGATAGCCAGGCAGAGCACGATCGCGGCCGCTGCAACCTGCCAGCTGGGCCGGCGGACGAAGATCACCGACAGCACCAGGTACACCAGGACTGCATAGAGCGCGTCGCCGACGAAATCGCTGACGATGCCGGCTGTCGTGGCGTGCACCAGCAGCCCGGTGACCACGATCAGGCAACCGACCGCGATCAGCAGAAGCCGATGCTTGCGGAAGCCCTGTTCCACCGCTCCCTGGGTGGGCTCTAGGTCGCGCAACTCCTGCGTGTGCTCATTGTTCAGGCCGGAATCCGGCTGCAGGCTGGCCCCGTAAGGCACCCGGTACTTCCGATCCATACGCTGACCGTACCGTGTGGCGCAGCCCCGGCGAAACAGTCAATGCGTACGAATGGTTTTCGGCGAGCGATTCCGGATGCCCGCGGAGCGCTAGCCTGACCTCATGACCACCGCGAAGAAGTCGATGCTGCCACCATTGGTAGCGGCCGTGGCCGTCGCCGCGCTGTTCCTGGTGTTGGCGTTGGGGGTGAACGGCAACTTCCCGGTGCCGATAGCCGCGGCCATCGCACCGGTTCTGGGCGCCGGAACGTTTCTGTCGATGCGGCCGCGCCGGTAGCCGACGGCACCCCTCGCCAGTGTCGGCGGCCGCTGCTAGCGTGCTGGCATGACCACCACTACTGGGCTGGGCGCGCCCGTTCCGCCCGTGATCGGTTGCGTGTTCGTGGGCACCAGCCTCGACGGTTTCATCGCCAGGGAGAACGGCGACTTCGACTGGCTCGTCGCCGCCGGCGACGCCCTGGGGGAGACCGGCTACGACGAGTTCTTCGCCTCTGTCGACGCGATGGTCGTGGGCCGCGCCACCTTCGACACCGTGAGCGGCTTCGCAGACTGGCCCTACGCCGGCAAACGGGTGCTGGTGCTCAGCCGCACCCTGGTGCGCGGCGTCGATGCCGAGTCCGCGCCCGACACCACCGCGCACGCGACGCTCGATGACGTGGTCGCCACCCTCGTCGCCGAGGGCCGCCGCCGGGTGTACGTCGACGGCGGCCGCACCATCCAGAGCTTTCTGCGGGCCGGGCTGATTCGGGAACTCACCATCACCCGTGCCCCGGTGCTGATCGGTACGGGCATCCCGCTGTTCGGCCCGCTCGATGCGGATGTGCACCTGCGGCACGTGGGCACCCGCGAGTTGGGCGCGGGGTTCACCCAGTCCAGCTACGAGGTGTTGGGCCCCGACCACCCTCGCGAACCGTGAGAAAAGCCCCGAAAACTCGCGTCTTGTGGTGCTTTTCTCACAGTTCGCGGAGGACGGGAGGGGCGTGGCGGGCCAGCCACGCGGCCAGCTCGGCAGGGGGCACCGCCCGGCAGTACAGGTGCCCCTGCGCCGCGTCGGTGCCGATCAGGGTGAGCATCTCCTGCTGGTCCAGCCGTTCCACACCCTCGGCGATGGTGGCGATGCCCAGTTTCGCGCTCATCTGCACGATCGCCTCCACCACGGTGCGGTCCACCGGGTTGCTCAGCGCCCCGGTCACAAAACTCGCGTCGAGCTTGACCACCGAGATCGGCAGCGACCGCAGCGTCGACAGCGACGAGTACCCGGTGCCGAAGTCGTCGATTCCCACCTGCACCCCGTGCGTGGCCAGCTTCTTCAACCGCTCCACCGCCGCGACCGACTCCAGCACCACCGTTTCGGCGAGCTCGAGCACCAGGCGAGTGGCGGGCAGCCCGCTGTCGGCCAGGCACCAGAGCACCGACTCCACAAAGTGATCGCTCTCCAGCTCCAGGGCCGAGATGTTCACGTGCACCGTCATCGGCACCCCTGGCCGGGCGGCCGGCCAGGTCATCGCATCCGTGCAGGAGCGCCGCAGCACAAACGCGCCGATGGCCAGGATGGCGCCGCTGGACTCGGCCAGCGGGATGAACTCCTCCGGCAGCAGCAGGCCGCGCCCCGGATGCCGCCACCGCACCAGGGCCTCGGCTCCGGTGCAGTGCAGGTCGGTGAGCGACACGATCGGCTGGTAGTGCACCTCGAGCTGCCCGCCGCCGGCCGCCCGGCCCAGCAGCCGTTCGAACGACACCAGCGTCGATTCGCCCTGCAGTAGCCCGGGCTTGAACAGCTGCACCTGGCCCTTGCCGTTGGCCTTGGCAGCGTACATGGCCACGTCGGCCTGGTGCACGAGCTCGTCAAGGTCGGCACCGGGCACGGCCGTGGCCACCCCCACGCTGGCGCCCACCCGGCAGGGCCGCCCGTCCACGATGATCGGTGCGGCCAGCGACCCCACCATGCGTTGCGCGATCACCTCGGCCGCGGCATCCGTGGTGCCCGTGAGCACCACCGCGAACTCGTCGCCGCCGAGCCGGGCCACGATGTCGTGCGGCCGGGTGCAGTGCCGCAGCCGCTCGGCCACCTCGGCGAGCACGGCGTCGCCGGCACGGTGGCCGAGCTGGTCGTTGACGTCCTTGAAGTCGTCGAGGTCGAGGAACAACACGTGCAGCGCCTCGGCGGTGTCGGTGCGGGCCAGCTGGGCGCCCAGCTGGGTGGTGAACGAGAGCCGGTTGTCGAGCCCGGTGAGGGCGTCGTACTGCGCCTGCGCCGTGAGCTGATGGTGCGAGTGGCTGTTGCGCAACGCCAGATTCACCTGGTTGACCAGGCTGCGCACCGACAGGATGGTGCCCTCGGGGATGCGCTTGGGCGCGCCGACCAGGAGCCAGGCGTCCTCCTCCTGCTCGGTGAGCGGCACGCACTCCCAGACCAGGGCGACCCCGACCGCGTCGTTCAGCGCGCCCGGGTGCAGGATGTGCGCCTCGGCGCCGCTGCTGCGCAGCACATCGCCGGGCAAGGTGGTGGGCGAGTCGACGAAATCGCCGGTGTGGGCGCCGACCTGCAGCACCTGGCCGTCGTGCACCACCTTGAGCACCCGCAGCCCCGGTGTAGAGGAGCCGAGTTCGTTCGCGGTGGTCCAGGCGAGGGTGCGGATCTGGGCGGCGTCGGTCATGCCGAGCAGCTTGGCGCCGGTTTTGGTGAGGGCCTTGTCGCGTTCGATGGCCCAGTCGTGGGCCTGCAGCCCGGTGCGCAGCTGCCCCGAGACCACGATGATGAGCAGCATGATCGTGGCGGTGCCCAGCTGGCGGGCCAGGTCCGGCGCGGTTTCGTGTGCCGGAAACACCGACCAGAGCATCGTGATGGCCACGACTGCTGCGGAGTAGAGCACTCCGCGCACCACCGAGCGCCACGGCGTGCCGTAGAGGGTGCCCAGCCAGGCGGCAGCGAAGATCAGCGGAGTTGCCGCCGCGGGAACCGGTCCGGCCAGGGCGAATGCGGTCAGAGCGAGGGCGTCGAGCACCTCCAGGGCCAACGGCACCTGCTGCCGCACCAGGCTGTAGATCCACGAGCCGCAGAGGGCGATTGCGGATGCCCCGGCCATCAGCAGGGCCTCCGGGCTCGCGCTCATCATCGCCACGATGCCCGGCAGGCTGAACAGAAGCGACAGCAACGCCAGCCAGGTGAACAGCCACCGGGTGCCCTGCAGAATGCCCGGCGGGCGGCGCAGCAGCGTGCGGCCGATTCCGGCCACTCCGAGCCGACCGGCTCTGTTCAAGGTAGATCGTTCCCCGACTGCGACCATCTCACTGCTTTCCTGGATCGTGTCTGAGCATCCGCTGGTGGCCGCGACGACACATACGTTGAACGTACCAGTGAGCAGCCCGCGCTCTTGACGGATGCGCGTGCCGTGGCCGGGCGCGCGCGGTCACCCGGTGGGGGCGTTCGTTTGCAGACGTCCGGCCTTCGTTTGCGCGGCGAAGGCCGGATCCTTGCGAACGAGTGTGCTTCAGTGGTCCATACGCTGGCGTCGGGTAGAAGCTCCCGCGTCGACGACCCTGCATCGTGAAAACCCCGTGCTGCTCGCTCACACGCGACCGGATCCGGTTGTGGAGCGCTGACAGAACTTGTTTCAGGCGCGGTCGTAGGTGAGAACTCGCATGCCGGATTCGAGTAAGACTTCATCGACGGGCTGGAACAGATGAGATTGGAAGGGGCCGTTGAAGAGCGGGATGCCGGCTCCGATGACGGACCGGTTCTGTTTGAGGATGAGCCGGTCGATTTCCGGCAGTAGGGAGTGGGCCAGCGTTCCGCCTCCCACCAGCCATAGGTCTTTCCCCTTCTCGGCCTTGAGCGCCCGTACGCAGGCCAGCGCGTCGCTTCGGACGACCTCGACGGCGGAGTCCTGGCTTTGTAGCGTGGTTGAGAAGACAAGGTGGCGAAGATGTGGATACGCATCGGTCAGGCCCGCTGCAAGGCCGATCTCGTAGGACGCCCGGCCTTCTAGAACAGTATCGAAGCTCTCGCCGATGCTGTCGATGCCCATGGCGTCACGCGCTGGGCCTGGAAGAGTTTCGGGAAAATGTTTCGCGATGAACTGGATGACGTCGGGCGTGAGCGGGAAGTAATCCGCACCGCTCGGGTCACCCCCGTCAGGGCCCGCGATGTAGCCGTCGAGGGTCGTGGCCACGTAGTAGACCAGCTTTCGCATGAGATGTGCCTTTCTGACCGTTGACGCCGACCCAAACCGGGCCACTTTGTGTGTTTCTACTATGACGTGCCGGATGTCGGCTTGTGGCGCTGCTCTCGCAGGAGATCACGACTTGCTTGCAGAGCAGCACTGGGGGTGCGCCGTCGCAGAGTTGCGATTGCGACGGCGGTGGGGAAGACCCCCAAGTAGACAACCGCGAGAATCGACGGTAGCGGCCCGGCCTCGAGATGCGGCGCTCGGTCTCAGTTGAGCTTGCGGCGGTAGGCGGCGATGGCGAAGGTGTAGGCGACGGCGAGGATGCCGACGAGCCAGGCGAGGGCGATCCAGATGTCGTTGCCGACGGGTTCCTGGGCGAGCAGGGCGCGGAGGGTGTTCACGATGGAGGTCACGGGCTGGTTCTCGGCGAACCAGGCGACCGGGCCGGGCATCGAGGTGGTGGGCACGAAGGCCGAGCTGATGAAGGGCAGGAGATCAGCGGGTAGCTGAACGCGCTGGCGCCGTCGATGGTTTTGGCTGAGAGGCCGGCGATCACGGCGAGCCAGGTCAGGGCGAGGGTGAACAGGATCAGGATGGCGGTGACCGCGAGCCAGGCGGCTGGGGACGCCCCGGTGCGGAACCCCATGATCAGCGCGACGCCGATGACGACTGCGACGGAGACCATGTTCGCGGTCAGGGAGGTGAGCACGTGTGCCCAGAGCACGCTGGGCCGTGAGATCGGCATCGATTGGAAGCGTTCGAAGATGCCGCCCTGCATGTCCAGGAACAGCCGGTACGCGGTGTACGCGACGCCGGACGCGATCGTGATGAGCAGGATGCCGGGGAGCAGGTAGTTGACGTAGGACTCGTCGGATCCGGTGTTGATCGCACCGCCGAGCACGAACACGAACAGCAGCAGCAGTGCGATCGGGGTGACGACGGTGGTGATGATCGTGTCGGGGCTGCGGAGGATGTGGCGCAGTGAGCGGCCGGTGAGGATGTTGGTGTCGCGAAGGACGTGGGTGGTCATCGGGGTTCCTTTCCTGTCGGAACAGTGCCGAGGGGACGGTCTGTGGTGGTGGTCTCGCCGGTGTCTGTGACGAGGGCGAGGAAGACGTCCTCAAGGGAGGGCTGCTTCTCGACGTACTCGACCGTGGCCGGGGGGAGGAGACATTTCAGTTCGCTGAGGGTGCCGTTCTGGATAATCGTGCCCTTGTGCAGGATTGCGATGCGGTCGGCGAGGTGTTCGGCTTCGTCGAGGTACTGGGTGGTCAGCAGCACGGTTGTGCCGGCTCTGGCGAGTTCCTTGATGGTTTGCCACACCTCGATGCGCGCCTGCGGGTCGAGTCCGGTGGTCGGTTCGTCGAGGAAGATGATCGGCGGGTTGCCGATCAGGCTCATCGAGATGTCGAGTCGGCGTCGCATGCCGCCGGAGTAGGTCGATGCCTTGCGGTTTCCTGCTTCGGTGAGGAAGAACCGGGTGAGCAGGTCGTCGGCGATCGCACCCGGGTTCTTCAGGTGACGCAGCTTGGCGATCAGTACGAGGTTCTCCCGGCCGGTGAGGATGTCATCGACCGCGGCGAACTGGCCGGTCAGGCTGATCGACTCGCGCACGTCGGCCGGTTTCGCGGCGACGTCGAAGCCGTGCACCGTCGCGGTGCCCGCGTCGGCTTTCAGCAGCGTCGAGAGGATCCGCACGAGCGTGGTTTTGCCCGCACCGTTGGAGCCGAGTAGCGCGAAGATGCTTCCCGCCGTCACGTCGAAATCGACGCCTTGCAGCACGTGCAGGTCCTTGAACGATTTCTCGATGCCCTGGACGCGGATGGCTGCTTCGGTGGTCATCGCTGTTCCTTTCGCTCGGCGTTGTCGATTGCCTCGTTCAGGCGGGCACGCTCCTTATCGATCCACTGCGTGCCTGAGTAGGCCTGGGCGAACGTCTCGGCGAACTCGGCGGGATTGTCGCCGACGATCTCGCGCACCGGCATGCCGTCGACGGCGGCGCGTTCCCACAAATCGGCCAGGTCGCCGAACATCGTCACGAGAGTGTCGCTGTCGGTGATACCTCCGTAGTACATGAGGTAGCGGTGGATCGCCTTGGCTGCCGTTCCGTAGGGCTCGGGGAGGGCGTCGATTCGGGCCTTGTCCTGCTTGTACTGCTTCTTCTGCTCGAGCGAGCCGGTGAGGGTCTCAATCCACTGTGCAGCCATGATTACGCTCCTTCTTCCTGTGGGTGTTCGATGTGGTGGTGGAGCTGTTCGATCCGTTCTGCGAGGAAGCTCCAGGTCCTCCAGAACTCTTCGAGGTACTCGCCGCCGAGTGCGTTCAGCGCGTAAACCTTGCGTGGCGGACCCTTCTCAGACGGGACCTTCTCGACGTCAACGAGGCCACGTTGTTCGACCCTGATCAGCAGGGCGTAGACGGTGCCCTCGGCGATGTCGGAGAACCCCTGGTTGCGTAGCCGGGCCGTGATCTCATAGCCGTACGCCGGCTGCACGGCGAGGATTGCGAGGACGATGCCCTCGAGCGTGCCCTTGAGCATTTCGGTCGTCTGCTTGCCCATGAACCTCTCCTTCAACTATTCAGTGTTGCTATCTACTGGTACATAGTAGCCATGAGTACCGGTAGATAGCAATACTGAATAGCAATTCGTGCGCGGGGGCTTTCATTGGCACAGAAATTCACCGTCCGGGTCCAACTCGCGTTTGACAGCTGGGTGGCAGTAGGAAACGCTCACCGGGCGTTGGCCCGATGAGCGTCCGAGTCTCGTTCAATTGGGACTCACTCATCTGGGGGTGCGCCGTCGCAGAGTCGCGATCGCGACGCCGGCGAGAGCCACTGCGCCACCGATGATCGCGAGCGTCGGTGGAGTCTCGTTCAGTACCAGCCACGACAGAAGAATCACGACCGCCGGGATGGCGTAGGTGGTCGCCGCCGTGCGACCGGCGCTGGATCGCGACAAAACGTAACCCCACGTCGTGAACGCTACGGCGGTGGGGAAGACCCCCAAGTAGACGACCGCGAGAATCGACGGTAGCGGCGCGGCCTCGAGCGCGCGCAGCAGATTCGGCAGGAACGGCAGGCAGGCGAGCGTGCCCGCGAGGCAACCGATCAGGGTCAACGTCGATGCGTTCAGGTGGTGCAGCAACCGCTTCTGCGCTGTCGCGGCCGTTCCGTAAATGACCGCCGCCAGCACCGCGAGTGCGACCCCGATCGGGTCGAACCGGCCCGTCGACGTGGCAACCGCGACGACGACGACGCCCAGCAGCGAGACGAGCATCCCGACGATAAGACGCCGGGGGAAGCCCTCACCGAGCAGGATGCCGGCGAGCACCGCCGTGATCATCGGGGCGATGTTCACCAGCAGTGCGGCCGTCCCCGCATCGATGTGCCGTTCCGCTGCGTTCAGGGCCAGGTTGTAGACGCCGAACCAGGAGATGCCCCAGACGATGACCCCGATCAGTACCCACCGCGGTGCGTCGCGGATCCGCCGAGTTTGCTGAGTCGAGCCAGCCGGCTTCAGTCGACGCCGCATCCTCAGCTGCATGATCGCCAGGGCGGCCGTCCCAACCACGATCCGGCCGAGGGTCAACGCGCCCGGATCGAAGTCCTCCGCAGCGGCGCGGATGCCCACAAACGCAGAAGCCCACAGCACCACGGTCACCACGGCGGCGCTCCCCAACAGCACGCGATCGCGTTGGTCGATCGGCGATGTCTCGGGGAGTGTTCGAAGTGTCATGGTCCGATCCTCGTCGAGCCATCCGTTTAGCACCAGTACTGATATATGAAGAACTCTTTAGCCCTGCTGTATGGTTGGCGATATGTTGGACGTACATCGGCTCCGTGTCTTCCGTTCCGTCGTCGCCAGTGGGTCCGTGGCCGCGGCCGCGGCGAATCTCGGATATACCCCGTCGGCCATCAGTCAGCACTTGACGGCACTGCACCGGGAGACCGGACTTGTCCTGCTCGAGCGGATAGGCCGCGGGCTGCGGCCGACGCCCGCCGGTCTTGTCATCGCCGCGCAGGCAGAGGGCGTGCTTGCCCGCCTCAGCGAGGCGGAGACTGTGGTTGCCGGCCTGCGCGCGGAGCGGACGGCGCACCTCACGCTTTCCTACTTCGCCTCGGTCGGCGCCACCTGGCTTCCGGAAGTGGCACGCCGCCTCGCCGCAGCGCACCCGGACGTGTCTCTCGACCTTCGCCTTCTCGAAGGCGCGATCCACGGAGATGTGGAGCGCCCGGATATCCAGCTGCTCGTCGGAGACGCCGCGTCTCTGCACACGACGGCGGGCTTCGACGCCCACCATCTGCTGGACGACCCGTATCGCGTTGTTCTCCAGGACTCGCACCCCCTGGCCCGCCGGGCGGAGATCGAGCTCGCGGAGCTCGCCTCGGAACGTTGGATCGACAACGAGGCGCCGTCGGGATGGTGCCGCCGGAACCTCCTGGAGGCGTGCAGCGCCGCGGGCATCGCCCCGGTGTTTCAGGTGCAGGCGCACGATTACGCCATGTCCATCGCATTCGTCGAAGCCGGGCTCGGGATCACCCTGCTGCCGGCCCTGGCCGCACGTCAGCTGCCGGACGGAGTCTGCTCGATCCCTGTCGTACGCCCCGCACCTACCCGCACGATCTACGTCGTCGTGCGCCGGGCCATCGCCGAGACACCGCCGGCGCAACTGATCCTCCACACTCTCTCGTCTGTGGTGACCAGGGGAACGCAATGATCAGGCTGGTGGCACTCGTCAGAGCGGGCACGTGTCGCTAACCGATGGGTTTCGAGGGTTACGTCCCTGTAAGTGGTGTGATTTCCCGCTCGTGAGCGTTGCTTCGACAACGTGAAGAGCCACCGTGGGATGGCCAGTGAGCACCGATCAAAGAACTCACAAAGGACACCACACGATGGCTCTAGACCAGTCTGCCGTTCTTGACCTGCTGGGAGCACTCAAACTGGGTCGACAAAGACGTCGCAGAGCCAAGCGAATGTCACCCAGCTGTCACCATCCGCGCATCTGCGACTTGCCTGCTTGAGGCAGTGTCGTAGACCCCGAAGTCTCGTGAGCCGTCTATCGCGGCATCCTGCCGAGAACGGGCGCGGCCGGGAGCCCACTATGTCTGCGCGAGGTCACGGTCCGTGGTTTCCAAGGACTTGGTCGCCCCCCATTCTGGGGCTGACGTTAGGTGCAACAGGACCGTAGCGTGTGGCCAGCTGCCGTAGTCACACTAGGGCTGGTGGTATCGCCATAAAGGCTCTGATGAAAGGAACGGATCTAGGTGTCCGAACCTGTACCCAAAGAGCGCACCTGGCCCCACCTGCTCTGGGCTCTTCCGATTCCAGTTGTTGTGAGTTCGGTCCTGCTGATCAGCGCACTGTGGGACTTCTGCGGCATCAACGGATGTACCGGTGGCGGATTCGGAATCAGTCGGGATATCGGCGGCACGATCGGTAACCTTGCCCCAATTCCGTTTTTAATCGGACTCCCTATTTTCCTCGTGCCCTGGTCGCCCAAGCGTGGAGTCCGGGCGGTTGTCGCCCTCGTGTTGGGAGTGGCTTTCGCGGGTCTCGGCTTCGCAATTCTCGTGTCGCTGGCCTCGTAATCCAGGACACAGATAGCGACCCCTGGGTTCAATGCAAGGATCTGGGCGGCAACTCCGCAGGCAGGCGAGCGTCATGGCATCCGCCGAGAACGGGGCACTTTCCCGTCGAAATGCAGCTCGGATTCAATACAGTGTCGATATGGTCCCCGGCGAAGAGCAACCTCCCGAACTGTGGTTTTCGAGGCGAGGACGGGGTGAAGCGTTTGTGCTCCTGCATCCGGGAGGTGTTGATTCTCGCGCTCTGGACCCGCTGGTTGCCGAGCTCGACGGCACGTACGCGTGCTTCACGCCGGATCAACGCGCTCATGGGCGCACAAGGGATGCTGCCGGGCCACTGAGTTTCCAGGCTATGGCGGACGACACGGTCGCGTTCCTGGAGCGGTCCGTTGAGACGCCGGTGCATCTCCTCGGCTATAGCGACGGCGCGATTGTTGCACTGCATGTTGCGCTGGCCCGGCCGGATCTGGTGCGGAGCCTGGTGTTCGCTGCCGCCGTTTTTCATCGCGACGGTTGGTTGCCGGGAGTGCTCGATGGTGAGGCGCCAGATTTCATGGGCGATTCCTACGGAGAGGTATCCCCGGATGGGAGGGAGCATTGGCCTGTTGTCGTCGCGAAGCTCGACGAGCTTCATGCGGTGTCGCCATCGCTGACCGCAGATGACCTCGCGACCCTCACCGTACCGACACTCGTGGTACTGGGAGACGATGACGAGGTGCGGTTCGAACATGCGCTCGCAATGTTTCGTGCGCTTCCGGACGGGGAGCTTGCGGTGGTACCTCGTGCCACCCACGGAGTCCTCGTTGAGAAACCGGCTCTGCTCGCGCATCTGATCCGCGACTTCCACGACACCGAGAAGACCGACGGGTTCGCGCCCATCCGACGCGCTTCAGGACCAACGCCTGATTAGTCCGCAGACGGACGGTTTGGGCGTCAGTCGGCAGCGTCATCAATGGAACGCTCGGCGGAACGTCGAGGCCCACGATCGGCTCGCCGGTGGTGGACTGTCAGCTGAGACTGAGGATGAGATAGCGGTCATCGTCTACTGTCATGCCCCACGGCTGGGTGTTCTCACTCAGATGCTGCAACTCTGCCTTGGCTCGGTGGCGCAGCACCAGGGAGCGGCAATCGCGTGCCCTCAACCCTGCGCCGGTCGACCATCGGCCTTCAATGAGGATCAAACGACCCTTCGGGGCGAGCAATTCCACCCAGCGTTGCAACGCGGCGTCTGGATCCTCGAATGCCCACAACACGTGTCGAGCCAGAACGACGTCGAAGGATGCCGCCGCAAGCGACGGGGTCGCCGCATCACCCCGCTCGAGGGCGACGCTCACACCCGCTGCCTGTGCTTTCGCTCGCGCCAACCGAATCATCTCGCCGGAAATATCGACGACGGATACCTGGTTTCCCGCTTCGGCGAGAAGAAAGCCAGGCTTCCCGTTCCGCAGCCGAGATCGGCGATGCGCGCGGGCCGTTCCGGAAGAAGCGGCGCCAGAAGCGACTGCCAGGCAGCACGTACCCGGGGATCTTGAAGGCCGTGATCGGCTTCGTCATCGAAGTCGTTCGCCTGGCCATCCCACGGCCGTTCAACATCCGCGCTCATGCAGTCAGTCTGGCATCAGCCACCGACCCACACGCGGGACCGTCAGTGCCTCGGCACCCGGCCGAGAAAGGCGACTAGGCGATCGTTTGCGGAGGAGTTGCCGGGGATGTCGATCGGTGCGGCGAAGTTCTCCCCCCGCGCACTGGCGTCGAGGGCGGGTGAGACCAGCGCGAGCACGTCTGCGGCCAGCGACTCCGGGATGCGGTGCGCCGGGTGGCGGGCCAGACCGATATCCCAGCAGTGCGTGGTCAACTCGACCGCGCCGGCTATCGTTGCGTTCTCGACCCTCGTCGCGTCGGCCGCGATGGAGAACGCGTGCGTCAGCTGTGCCAACCGTTCCGTCACCAGCGCCACGGGGTCGAGATCGTTGGTTCGTGGCGGCTGTGGAACGGCGAGCCGCCCCGTCTCGAGCAGACCGATGAGAGCGTCGATGACGTCGGCGAGGTGCAGGATGACCCTTCCGGCATCCCAGCCCTCACACGGAGTCGGTCGTCGGAGATCATCGTGGGTCAGCTCGGACAGGACGCCCTGGGCGTAGTCGGTGGCCCGGCCAAACAGCTCGGTACTCATGCGCGCGACCCCTGTGGCATGTTCCAGGGCGCTGTTGGCAGGACGTCGCCGGTTTCCAGCAGGGACTTGAGATTGGCGAGCACCGCAGGCCAGCCGCGCGAGATCCCGTTCAGCATGTGGGTGTTCGGGAGGTTCGCGTGGGTCACGGTCAGCCGGACGATGTCCTCATGGGGTTCGACGAGGAAGGTGACCACGGACGGTCCGTTCGTCCGCTGGTCTTCGGAATCTTCGAACGTGATCACAAGCCGGGTGGGTGGCTCGGCCTCGAGTACCGTGCCGGTCACGTCGATTGCGTCGGAACCGTCCACCCGTCGATGTTCCCAGGGCGAGCCGGGCAGCCAGTCGGACACGTTGGCGTGTCCCCAGTAGCGCGCGGTCAGGTCGGCATCGGTCAGTGCCTGCCAGACGTCCTCGCTTCTCGCCCGGATGTAGGTGACGTAGACGTACGTGGGTACGGATGTCTCGGCGTCGGTCATTGCATACTCCTCTGCTCGGTTTTTGATGGCGCTGATCGTGGCCAGTCGCGGTGCGTCGTACGCCGCGATCCAGCGCTCGCCCATCTCGTGGATCGGCGCGGGATTGAGGTAGTGCAAGCGCTCCCGGCCTCGCCGCACCACGGAGACGAGGTTTGCTTCGGCGAGGATGTCGAGATGCTGGGTTGCCGACTGTCGGGCCATCTCGAGAGTTTCGCAGAGCTCAGTGAGGGTCTGCCCGTTCCGGTGCCGGAGACGATCGAGAAGGGCGCGCCTGGTCGGGTCGGCCAACGCCTTGAACACCGGACCCAGCGCCTCGTCGGTCATGGGTACCATCATGCAGGCAGATACCTGCCTATGCAAGCACGGCGGCCCACAGGTCTCGTCTCAATGAGCGTGTCGACAGTTCCCGGGTCGGGCTTCTGGGCGAAAGCCTTCTGGACCCGCGCGAACTGGCTATCGCTCAGCCCGATGGTTTGGCCTTCGGGGTTGGTGCCGACTGCGATGGCGGTTCCAAAGATCACGGTCGGGTTGCCGAGCAGGTGGGCCAGCACGGTTGCGGGCAGGTTCAGGGTCGACCCGTTGATGAGTCCTTCATCGTCGACGAATAGGTCGATGCTGTCGGCCAGGTCGACGACGGCGAACATGCGGCAGTCGATGGCTGCCGCTATGTCGTTGCCACCCTTCGCGCTGTCCAGGTCGAGCGTGGTGATGGTTTCGGTCGGGTTGATCTTGACGCTGCGGATGGTGCTGGTGGTCATGGTGTTTCCCTCTCCAAGGATGGTGAGATACGCGGGGTCCCGGGCTCTCGTGGGCAGTGGTTGTGTAGTCGTCCACCGTTTTTCTGCCCTTGGTGGCAAGAGAAATCGATTGAGAGCGGGAGTGCCGTAGTGCACGCAATCTGGTGCGAAATAAGGGAGCTTGCGACCGCGTGCCAGATTGTGGGTGACGAAGGCACGGAGCGAACTACGATGACCGGCCACCAAGGGAAGAAAAGTTCTGTCAGGGTCAGGCCGGCGCAGCCGGCTCCGCGTGGATCCGGCCTCCGTGCCGGCTTCACCCTGGGGGAGTGTGAGGGGGTTTCGTCCCCCTCGCCGTCAATTCCGGCAGGCCACTAGGGTGGCCCCATGGCTGAGAAAATGACGCCCAAGCAGGTAATCGCGCACATCCGCTGGTCGGATGACGCGCAGCCGTTCGAGCACCTCATTGACTCGGGCCTGCTCGACCACCTGAATAAGATGGCCCTCCACCCGTTCGGCTTCGAGCTCGCGCTCGAGTTGAACGAGGCCGGGGAGGCCACCGGCTTCCACCTGGAAGGCGACGGCCAGCGGTTCATCTCGCACGACCCGCGCTCCCCCGAGGCGCACGAGGCGGCCCGGCTCTCCATCCTCCTCCTCGGCGCCAAGATGCGCGACGACACCGGCGAGGTCTTCGATTGATCGAGATCTAGGCACTCTTATGCCCGCCGCGTCTGGTGGGGGAGTGTGAGGGGGGCCCTCACGGCCGGCCCTGGGTGGGCCGGCCGCTGCGGCGGGACTACTCGGGCCGCACGAGCTGCTGAATCTCGGCGTAGGGGACGGTGTCGGTCCAGGTGTAGCCGGTGGCTTTGCCGCTGTCGACCTGGGCGGCGCGGACGGCTTCCCAATAGGCGATCTGGTCGCGCTTCTCGTCGATATGCGGGGCGAGGCGTGTTGCGCGGGCCTGGATCTGCTCGGCGGTGGCGTCGATGTAGCCGCGTGTGTCGTCATAGCACTGCGCGGTTATGCGGCGTTCGAGCTTGCGGAGCTCAGCGCCCAACGTTTCGATGCGGTTGGCCACGGTGACCGGGTTGTAACGGGCATCTGTGGTGTGGGTGGCCGCGCCAGAGCTATTTCGCCTCCAAACGAACTGCACTACTAGCATTCCGACGACGATGTACGGGACACTCTCATACCGGCTCATTGGTGAAGCCGACATTACGGGGGGTAAATGTGCGCAAAATTCGGAAGTCAATCATTTCTGGCTCGATCATCGCCATCGTCTTTAGTCTCGGCTTGACAGCGTCACCCGCGTTGGCGGAAACGCAAAGTGAAGGCGAAATTCTCATCTACATCAAAGTGGACGGCCAGTTAGTCGCACTCGATCAGAGTTTCATCGACGAACGAACGTTAGATCTCCATGGCGCTACCGAATCTTCTCCAGGGGAGGTTGCGCCCTCATCGATTTCTTGGGATCAATGGTTCGGCTGTTACAGCCTGAATAACGAAGAGGACATGTTCGCGGAATACGTTCAATACTGGGACGGAGCAGTACATGATGTACGCCTCAAGTGCGGCAATGACACTTGGGGATACAAGCACATTCGTGCAGGTAAAGAGGCCCTGTGGCAGAAGACGCTAAATGAGGCAAGAGCCACAGGGTGGATCTCTCAATCTCAGGGAATCGAATCGTGGGATGACCTTATGGCCGCTACCGCTGGCGTCGCTATTACTTGGCCCGAACGAACGTTTGAAAACGCTATAAGCAACAAGAAATGCGGTCTCGCGGACGCTTACTTCATAAACAGCCAAACCGGCGAGGTCCAGTACGTTTTCCAGGTTATGGCCTCGTGGGCAACGGACAGTGACCGACTAATAAATTCATACCCGTCTACGTCCGCGTCCTGCTGAGCATTCCATACTAAGTCTCTGGGAGCCGCCACTCCAAGGCGCCTCTCAGAGACTGCAGGGGAGAAGAGATTTCCGGCTCTGTCGATTCGGCAAGCTATGTCTGGAGCCCTCGATGTTCGGCTCGAACGTCGGCGAAATCCCAGACCTCTTGCTGCACACGAATGACGAGATCGTCACCGACGCTCATCCAGGCTTCACCTGTAGCGGCGGTTGGCCAACCCGTGTCATACCGAAATGTCGCATTCCACTCGTCGAACCAGCGACGTAGATCCCCTTGAAGGCTCTCACTCAAACCAAGGTCTTCTGCCGAAACAGCACCTTCCTCGCCCCAAAACGGCCAAGGATGTGGCCAGTCAGGATAAAAACGAACTGTCCTGATAAGGCCCTTCCTCGCCAACGCGGCCCGGCGAATCGTTCGTTCCGGCGTGCCATAGACAGGGACTACTAGCTCGATCTGGGTAACCGGATCAACGACCCGCGAATCATCGCTCACCCGCCCACCCTATGACTCCACGTCGGAATTCGGCAGAATCAACTGCAATAGGTCTCTCGGACGGCTCGACCAGCAGCCCCCGGTGGTAGGCGCGAAGCACACTACGATGACCGGTTGCCGGGCGAAGAAAAGATGTGGCATGATCGGGCGGGGCGTGACCGGGTCCGTGTAACGGGTGGCCGGAGGCCGGATTTGATGGGTGGGGGGGAGTGTGAGGGGGTTTCGTCCCCCTCACGGACGAGCTCATGAGGGTCGGCCCTGCGGTTAGGGCGTGGCCGTTGAGCTGGCAGTTACGTCGTCCTGGTCGCCCTCCCAGAAGTGGCCTACTCCGGCGTCGATCATGCTGCGGATCAGCGCGGCCGCGTTGATGCCGTGTGCAGCTCGGTCGGGAAACGACAGGGTGACGGTGATGCTCTGGGTGGGGGCAGCCTGGTCGACGTCGCCGCGCTGGGCGTCGGTGGTGTATTGGTACGTCCACGCGATGGCAACGGCGCCGGTCGGGCCGTCGCCTGCGGGCGTGATGGTGGCGCGGTGTTCGTCCTGGCCGGGGTGGGGTGCTCTGCTGCAGTTCCACTGGATCCCGAGTACGTCAACGGTCGTTGTTCCGCACGTGGCCCCGGTGGGGCTGAGGTCGGCGGCGGGGGCGTCCTGGTCGAGTTGGTGCGCCTCGAGCGTGGTGGGGCGTTGGTAGGTGATGATCATGGCCGGATCTCCTGTGGTCCCTGTGTCGGGACCGTTCTCGAGGGTGGGTGCCGGGCGGGGCCGGCTGCAGCTGGTGGGGGAGTGTGAGGGGGATTCCCCTCACGGCCGGCCCTGGGTGGGCCGGCCGCTGGGGCGGGATTACTCGGGCCGCATGAGCTGCTGAATCTCGGCGTATGGGGCGGTGTCGGTCCAGGTGCGCACGACGTCGCGCCACTGGCCGCGGATCTTCACCCGGGCACCCTAATTACTCTTGACAGTTGGATTCGCCTCTGACCGCGCTCAATCCTCACTAATCCACCGGTCAGCTGTCCAAAACAGATATGCTCACATCGCCCGCACTTCTCATTGTTGATGGAGGTCGCATGTCAAGAGCTGTCGTTCGAGTCGGATTGATACTCGCGTTAGCGCCGGCGCTCTTGGGACTACAGATTGCGCACCCAACGCTCGCAGACGCCCAAACTGGCCCAGCAGCCTCATCGAATGGCATAAACGGGTCTCGGACTGCAGGAGCAGAAGGAGCCACAGCCACAGCCACAGCCACAGCCACAGCCGAGGATGAAGATACTGGGGCCTTTGAGAAGACACAGGCCTGGAAGCTCGAAGCGGACGATAGCATCGCTGTTGTCCGGGAGGCCTTCCCTGCCGAGTTTGCAGGGGGATGGGTGACCGACACCGGGGTGGCTCTTGCCTTCGTAGCGAAACCCCCGGCTGGTGCCGTTGAGATACTGGCAGCGGCAGGCTATCCCTATGTCTTGGTCGACGACTATGGCGCATCGGAAGTTGAAATCTACGCTGCCGCCGACCAGGTGCACGCGGCAGCCGTCGCCTTGGCTGGGGAGGGCGTCACTGTCTCATCCAGTGCAGTCATTCAAGAACGCGCTTTCAACGTTTCGATCGCGGGTCAGCCTCAGAACCGTGGTGGGGAACTGGTGGACGCGGACTCGATTGCCGCCGAGATCAAGGCCGCGATAGGCGAGAATGCCCTAGCGGGATTTGAGGTGCGGGCTGTTCTCGAGAAACCCGACGAGGCCGGTCTTGCGGGGTATGGGCAGGCGGGTGGTACTGCTATTGACGCCACAGACGGACAACTCTCGTGCACCTCTGGGTTCGTCGTGACCTCAGCGACAGGGCCGGATCTCGGTGTGATTACTGCGGGACACTGCTCAAATTACCTCCGGCAGATTTCGCCCAATGGCAACTTCCTCTTCAGCTTCCGAGGATGAGAAGTCCGGTGATGATGGATGCGTGGTTCCACGCAAACTTCGGGGTCGGCCGGCCTGTCACCGGAAAGGATGCGCTTGAAGTGGGCGACCCGATTTGCCTGTTTGGGCGTGTTGGAGGATACGACTGCGGTACTGTCCACGCTCTATCCGCGCATCGCACCAGCGATTCCGGAATAGAAATCTATGGCCTTGCAGAAATCGCAAACACAATTGTAGAAAAGGGTGATAGCGGCGGACCTGTGTTTATCAACAACACTGCTCTGGGCATCATCACTGCGTATGGAGCCTTCTATGACTACATCACACCTATCAATCCGATCCTTTCTCGCTTCAGTCTCCAGCTCTGCATTGACCCTCCAGGCTGTCAATAGAGGAAGGCGTTGGCCCCCGATCAGCGTGGTCTTCGTTTCTGTGGCGCTGTTGGCCGGATGCACAGCCACCGAGCCCGTCGCACCTGAATCATCTGGGCTAGTCACTTACCCCCTTAGTGAGGACTCGATCGCATCGGCCGGCCTAAAAATCGGGACCCTTACGGTCATAGACAACTGTGTTCGTTTTGAGGACGGCTCTATCCCCGTCTTCCCTGACTCAATCACCAGCTGGGATGGCACAACGCTTACTTTCGCCGGCGACAAATACCAGATTGGGGATGAGATGGCGCTCGGCGGGGGAATCCCTCTCGCAGGTGAGGACGGGCCTGTTTCGATTCCTGAATCGTGCGGCGATGGAGCCGTCATAGTTATCTCCCCACCGCGACCCAACTAACCTGTAAGCCGACTTGGAACAGGCAGCTCGAGCCTTCCTGGGACCGTCGGCGGGGCCGTTCTCGAGGTCGGTGCCGCCTCGCCCCGCTTTACCTGGTGGGGGAGTGTGAGGGGGATACCCCCTCACGGCCGGCCCTGGGCGGGCCGGTCGCTGCGGCGGGACTACTCGGGCCGCACGAGCTGCTGAACCTCGGCATACGGGGCGGTGTCGGTCCACGTGTAGCCGGTTGTGACGCTGACCGTTTTGAGGTTGGCGCGCACGACTTCGCGCCACTGCCCGCGAATCTTCACCCGGTCGCCCTTCTTGACGGTGGAGCGGTCGTAGCCGGTGGCCGTGCCGCTTTCGACCTGGGCGGCGCGTACGGCTTCCCAGTAGGCGATCTGGTCGCGCTTCTCGTCGATGTGCGGGGCGAGGCGGGTTGCGCGGGCCTGGATCTGCTCGGCGGTGTTGTCCGTCACGTTGGATGACGATGAGGCGTCATCCAGTTTGACGATGAGTTTTGGGGGTGTGGTCGGCACGGTGACGTGGTGATCGTCGATGGTGACGGTGGGAATTGTCGCGGTCGTCACGATGACGGCGATTTTCGGGCACGCGGGAGCGCTCCGGCGTGGATTCTCAGGTGCGCAGGGGCGGGGGCAGGAGCCGGCCGCGGGTGAACATGCCAATCAGCGTCCACACCGGCAACGGGCAGTCCCCACGCCGCTGACAGGCCAGCGCTGCGCCGGCCAGGAGGTTCAGTGCGTCCCCGAGCGTGGTCGGCCAGACCAGCTCACGGTTCAGGATGTCAGGATCGGCGCGGTACGCGTGCTGCACGCCCTGTTCATGCAACCAATCGGCGTGTGGTTCCCGTGCCCGCCGCAGCCAGCGGCGCACCGTGGAGACCGGGCGGCCCAGCTGGGCCGCGATCGTACGGTGCCCCTCGCCGCGGGCCTGCGCCGCCAGGGCCGTGCCGATCACCTCGGCCGTGTCCGCCCGGCGCAGAACCAGTCCGGCGGGCAGCAGCACGTGCGTGGCCGCGCACGAGAAGCAGCGGGCCCGGCGAGGTCGCACCGTGACCGGTGCCTCGCCGAGGCTGCGCACCCTGCGGATGCGGCCATATCCGTGCGGGCGTAACGTCCCGGCGCAGCCGGGACAACTCAGCTGCCCCGCGTCGAGCAGGGCCTCGGCCTGCACCGGCGAGGCGACCACGATCATCGCGTCCAGCTCCGTTCTGCTGCCACCAGGTCATGCCAGCAACTCTTGACTACCACACCCGACCCGGGAAGGGGCCACCTCGTGTTGAGGAGGCGGCGCTCGCAGTCACACTGCCGACCAGCCTCGCCAGGATCAACGCGACGACCCCGGCCCGTGCGTTCGTCCGCGACCATCGCTGCTCGTCACGATGACGCCGCCGATGTCGACAACCCCATCGTCAACCAACGCGACGCACAACCCCGGCCTCATCGTCACCCGTGGAGACGCGCAACAGGCCACTGCCCGACCAATCTCCGGTACTACTACGCCCCAACAGGGGAAGTGCAGCAACTGACCATGCAATCCCAAATGCTCAGCTATACCGGAGACGCCATGCTCATGCGATCACCGGTAATGATGGACGCCTGGTTTCACTATAGGGAGACCGCCGGAAAGCCCGTCAAGGAAGTACGCGATCCGTGGCTGAACGAGAGAGTGCTCTCATACGGACGTGCATCCAACTATGAGCACAGCGGCACCGTCAGTTCTCTCAGTTCAATCAAATCTGCGACTCAAAACGGTGTCACCACAACAATTGGCAATCTCGTGGAGGTGGACCACTCCATGACATTTGGAGATAGTGGGGGCCCTTTATACGGAGGTAACACCGCCATGGGGCTCTTGAGCAACATGAACAGGGAAGGCACACTGGCTTACTACAAGAAGATCAAGACTGTGGAGAATACGTTGCGGCTCACTGTTTGTAAGGATCCAGTCTGCAGCTAGCTGCGAGACATCACGGGAAAAGGATCCGGCGCGGCAGTGGGGGACTGTCGCGCCGGGTCTTGGGCTGAGGCTACTCCTTTGTTTTTTCCCCTTCTTCGGCTGCCTTGGTCGCGGCGTTCTCGGCAACGGCGTCGATCACGATCTGCTCAACGTCGCTGAGCCCGTAGCCCCATGCGGCCAGCTGCACGAAGTACCGGGCGCTGTGTGCGTTCGGGTAGCGCCACGTTTCCTTGCTGGTGCTGTCCTCGATACCGGCCAGGACGATTGCGAGGCTGACGTGCTGCGCCTTGGTGGGGGTCTTTTCCACCAGTGCAGCGAGCTTGTCGGCATCCCAGTAGTTGGCCCGCTTCATCCCGAGCAGCGTGTGCGCGAGCACGTTGCCGTTCTGGATGGCTTTGCCGACCATGCCGTGGTGCACGGTCAGGCCGTAGGTGATGGCCTGGGTGGCATCCTTCGGGAGCGTCTTACGGCTCAGGAACTCTGCCAGCCATTCGCGGCGCACGACCTCGGCGCTGGCCCACGCCTTGTTGTTGGCGATCAGGGTCTTACGTTCGTCCTTCTGCTCGTCGGTCATCGGTCCGCTGGTGGCCCCGCTGCCGCTGGACTTGCGGAACCCGGCAGCCTTGGGGTCTTTCAGGTAATAGCGCACCGTGGCGGCGTCGCTGCTGCTGTACGCGTACACGTACGCGGCGCGGCCGTCGCTCTCGGTGATGTGCTCGGCGGTGACTGCCTCGCCGTCTGCGGTGGTCAGGTAGCTGATGCTCGTGTAGTCGGTTTCGTAGGATCCCCGGTCGCGGTCCAGAACCTCGAAGCCGCGCGCGATCAGGTCGGCGGTCGCGTCGGCCTTCATCGTGGCCACGCGCTTGTCGTCGCGTGCGCGCTGCGCTGCGTGGGCGAACTGCTCCGGGCTGGTGGTGGCAATGTCGATGAGCACGGACACGGTTTCGTCGTCGCCCTCGAACTCGATCAAGGCGGCAGCCTGGTCGAGAGTGAGGGAGTGGCTGACGATGGCGGATGCCGCGACGGCGTTCTCTGCGACGGCGATTCCGGCCTTGACTGTGGCAGGCTTGCTGCCCAGTCGCTTGGCGATCACGGCGGGGGTCAGTCCCTCAAAAGCCAACTGCTGAAACGCGGCCACCCGGTCGGCGTCGGTGACGGCCTCGCGGTGATCGTTCTCGGCCATCTGCTGCACGATGCGCTCGACGGTCGTTTCGTCGGCGGATACTACGTAAACCGGAATCGTAGCCAAACCGGCCTCACGGGCGGCGAGGGTGCGGCGCTGACCGGCTCGCACGATGATGTTGCCCTGGTCGTCGCGGCGGGCGAGGATCGGCGTCAGGACGCCGTTTGCCTTGATGCTGGCCACGAACTCGCGGCCCAGCTGAGCTTCGGTGCGCACGTTGGCTTCTACAACGATCAGGTTCGGGTCAATGTGCTCGATGGTGCCGACATTTACGGTGGTGTTAGTCATTGGGTTCTCTCTCCATCAACTGATTTTTTTGCCTGTCTGGCAAGAGAAATCGATTGAGAGCGGGAGTGCCGTAGTGCAGGGTCGTGGAATACCGCAGCGCAGCGAGGATATGCCGCGAAAGCCCGGAACGAAGGCACGGAGCGAACTACGATGACCGGCCAGACAGACGAAAAAAGGAAAAGGACGTGCCGCGCAGCGGCTCCCAGGGCCGGCACGGCCTCACCGAAGGTGGCTACTGAATGTAGATAACTTCGTAGCCACGGCTAGCGGCCCACGCCTGAACGTCAGCATTGAACTTGTCACCATCCGCGAGGGCCTGGACCGGATACTGACCCTTGGATGCCGTACAAACCCAAAGGGTTTCTTCGCCTCCTCCGGGCACTGATGATTGCGCTTGATACGTGAGAACAATTCCCTTACCAAGGGCCTCAGCTAGTGCGTCAAGATCCGCGAGGAACGTCGCGCTGACATCACTTCTTGCTTGCTGCTCGGAGACGTCGGAATGAGAGGACAGAGCTAACGCATATGCTCCGTATTCAGCAAACTGGCCACGGATCGCGGCGACGACTTCGGCGGGAAGCGGTACCTTCGGGTCGATGCTCACAACGGTGCCGTCTGGAAGCGCATAATCGCGTGGTGCATTTTGAGCTGCGACTTGTTTTTCGAATTCGGAAAGAGTGCCGTCGCCGTCAGTATCGCCAGGAATAGCGGTCGGAGTTGGTGTTGGTACCGCTGAGGCGCTGCGGGCCGATGGGGCGAGCACGTTGGTCGAGCTCGCCGAAGCGCTGCATCCAGTGAGCGTGAGAGCCAGCAGCATCGCTGCGGCGTAGGTATATCGGCTGGTGATCGTCAAATTTCCCCCTGAGAACGCTTCTCCGGTCAGAGTATCGGCTGGGTGCTACTACTGAGTCCGTTAGGCGGCGCTTGACCACCAGAGCGAGCCCGGGGCGAGCATTCCGTTGACAGCCCAGTAACGCGCCATACGGTGATCGCCCCGGCCGTCGCGGTCGCGGGGGTAGAGCGGCCAGTTGCGCTCACCTGGTCGGCTGTCGGTGAATTCGAGAGTTCGGCTGGTGACGTGGAGTCGACGTGTGCGGGCTCTCGGTGCTGTGGTCATCCGGTCAATTTCGGCGTGCCACCATGCCCACACTTCGCGTTCGGCTCGATATCGTTCGGCTCGATCGGCCAGGGTGCCGGCTACGCCTTCGGTGCGAGCTGCGTGGTCCCGGAGGTCCCTCTTGGAGCTTGCCCAGCCATCAGCATGTTTGACGATGAGCTTGTGGCGGCGCAGTCGACTGAAGATGGTGGCGGTGTGCCTGGTCGAGACCCCTAGTAGGCGTGCAGCGCTTTCAACGGTGAGTGCGGGGATCTGACGTAGGAGCGCGTAGATCTTCCCGGCGAGGTGTCCGAGGCCGGCGCGGGTGAACAGGTCGTGGCGCTGGTCTGTGAGTTGGTTCTCGAGGGTGGTCACCAACGCGGCTCTGAGGTTAAAGAGTTCGAGAGCCAGACGAATGCCCTGACCTCGACTGCCCGATGTGGTCACTTCTCCCTGAGCGTCGGGGAATGGAGAATCCGTGCAGGCGACGAGCTGATTCCCGCAGTCGGCTCCACGGTCGTGGGGTCAAGCATCCACCACGGGGTGTCGTTTGCGTCTGCACGTGGCCGCCGCCGCATCGGTGGGGCGCGGATGCTGGTTGGAGTGGGGCCGTTTGTGTTCTGCGGGGTAGGCGCCGCTATGCCCCGGGCGCGCCACCCGCATAGCGGCGCCTTGCCCGCGTAGCTCAAAACGGCCCTGGCGCGTGGCCCGCATAACGGCGTTTGACCCGCGTAGCTCGGGCGGATGGCTGGGGGCGCGTCCCTGAGGGCGGGTCACCAGGTCTGACAAGCTCGACCAGCGGAAGGGGTTCGACCAGCGGAAGGGGTTCGACCAGCGGAGGGGGTTCGACCAGCGGAGGGGGATCGACCGGCTCGAGCGGATGGCTGGGGGTGCGTCCGAGAGGGCGGGTCACCGGGTCTCGACGGGCTCGACCAGCGGAGGGGGATCGACCGGCTCGGGCGGATGGCCGTGGTGCGTCCCTGAGGGCGGGTCACCGGGTCTCGACGGGCTCGACCAGCGGGACAAGCTCGACCAGCGGGACAGGCTCAACCGGCGGGAGGGACTCGACCAGCGGGAGGGGTGCGACCGGCGGAGGACCAGCGTCGGGGGCTCAACCGGACGAGACCTTAGACCGGCACCCGCACGTTGTGCCGCCCGATCGGGAGCATCATCGGGCGGCCGGACGTGGGATCGAGGAGCACCCGGCTGGAGAGCCCGAAGACCGCCTGCACCGTGTCCTCGGTGAGCACCTCGTGCGGGTCGCCGACGGCGCGCACCCGGCCATCCGCGAGGGCGATCAGGTGGTCGGCGTAGCGGGCGGCGAGGTTGAGGTCGTGCAGGACCATCACGATGGTGGTGCCGCGGGAGCGGTTGAGGTCGGTGAGCAGGTCGAGCACCTCCACCTGGTGGCTCACGTCGAGGAACGTCGTCGGCTCGTCGAGCAGCAGCAGGTCGGTCTGCTGGGCCAGGGCCATCGCGATCCAGACCCGTTGCCGCTGCCCGCCCGAGAGCTCATCCACCGACCGGTCAGCCAACGAGGCGGTGTCGGTGGCGTCCAGCGCCGCTGCGACGGCTTCGTCGTCGGTAGCGCTCCAGCGGGAGAACATCCGCTGGTGCGGGTTGCGGCCGCGGCCGACCAGGTCGGCCACCGTGATGCCCTCGGGCGCGATCGGTGACTGGGGGAGCAGGCCCAGCGTGCGGGCCAGCTCCTTGGCGGGCATCCGGTGCACCTGCTTGCCGTCGAGCAGCACCTGGCCGGCCCGCGGCACGAGCAGCCGCGACATCGAGCGCAACAGGGTGGACTTGCCGCAGGCGTTCGCGCCCACGATCGCGGTGATGCGGCCGGCCGGCAGCACCAGGTCGAGGCCGTCGATCACGGTGCGGTCGCCGTAGCCGAGGGTGAGGTTCTGCACTGCGAGGGTATGGGCGTGGGTCACAGTGAGCCTCCGGCGCGGTTGGTGCGGATGATGAGGTAGATCAGGTACGGCGCGCCGAGCACGCCGGTGATGACGCCCACCGGCAGACGGGTGCCGAGCGCGTACTGGCCGGCGAAATCGCCCACCAGCACGAGCAGCGCGCCCACCAGCGCGGCGGGCACGAGCAGCGAGACGCCGGGCCCCACGATGCGCGCCGCGATCGGTCCGGCCAAAAAGGCCACGAACGCGATCGGCCCGGCCGCCGCGGTGGCGAACGCGATCAGGCCCACCGCGGCGATGATCATGATCACCCGGGAGCGTTCCACCCGCACACCCAGGGCGGATGCGGTGTCGTCGCCGAGCTGGCTCATCGACAGGTTGCGGCCCTGCCCGAGCAGCACCGGCGCGAGCAGCACCAGCGCCACCAGCACCGGCACGGTTTGCGCCCAGGTGCTGCCGTTCAGGCTGCCGGTGAGCCAGCGCATGGCCACCTGCAGGTCCCACTCGGCGGCCTGGGAGAGCACGTACGCGGTCATACTGTCGAGCATCGCGGCCACGCCGATGCCGATCAGGATCAGCCGCGTGCCGGCCACGCCGCCCTTGTACGCGAGGGCGTAAACGGCCAGCGCCACCGCCAGGCCGGAGACGATGGCGACCACCGACACTGCGGTGGTGCCCAGGCCCAGCACGATGATCGCAAATGCGGCGGCGGCGCTGGCGCCGGAGCTGATGCCGATGATGTCGGGGCTGGCCAGGGGGTTGCGCAGCATGGTCTGGAAAGTCACCCCGCCAAGCCCGAAGCACAGCCCGGCCAGCACGGCCAACGTCGCCCGCGGCAGCCGCAGTCGGCCCACGGTGAAGCCGGCGCCCGGCACGTCCTGGCCGAGCACCACGCCGAGCACCTCGGCGGGGGAGTAGAAGGTCTGGCCGACCATGAGGCTCACGAGATACCCCGCCACGATGAGCAGCGCGAGCACGGTGATCACGGTGCGGCGGCGGCTGACGCGGCGCGCGCGGCTGCGGGCCACGGCAGCCGCGGTCGAAGACGGCCGCACACCAATGGTGGCGCTCACAGTTCACGCACCTTGCGGCGGCGCACGATGTAGATGAAGAACGGGGCGCCGATCAGGGCGGTGATGATGCCCACGTCGATCTCGCTGGGGCGGGCGATGATGCGGCCGAGCACGTCGGCGCCGGTGAGCAGGGCCGCGCCGAGCACCGCGGCGAACGGCAGCAGCCAGCGGTGGTCGACGCCCACGAGCAGCCGGCAGGCATGCGGCACAACGAGGCCGACGAAGCCGATCGGTCCGGCCACGGCGGTGATCGCGCCGCACAACACGACGGCGCCGATCGCAGCGGCGGCGCGGGCCACGGCCACCCGTTCGCCCAGGCCCGCAGCCAGGTCGTCGCCGAGGGCGAGGGAATTCAGGGAGCGGGCGGAGAGGAAGCAGACGAGGAAACCCAGCACGAGAAACGGCACCACCACCCAGATGTTCTCCATGGTGGCGCCGCCCACGCCGCCGATCTGCCAGGACCGCACCCCGCCGGCGATGTCATTGCGCGGCAGTACCACGGCGGTGACGAACGAGGCCAGTGCCGCCGAGGTGGCCGCGCCGGCCAGGGCGAGTTTGAGCGGGGTGGAGCCGCCGCGGCCGAGTGAGCCGATCGTGTAGACGAATAGGGCGGTGACGCCGGCGCCGAGGATGGCGACCCAGATCATCGACGACGCCGAGGTGAGCCCGAAGTAGGCCATGCCGCTCACCACGGCGAGAGCCGCGCCCACGTTCACGCCGAGGACGCCCGGGTCGGCCAGCGGGTTGCGCGTGACGCCCTGCATCACGGCGCCCGACATGCCCAGAGCAGCCCCGGCCACCACGGCCAGCAGGGTGCGCGGGATGCGGGTGGCCACGGCGGCCTCACCGAACCCGTCAACCGAGCCGCCCAGGGCGGCGACGATCTCGGCCCAGCTCACCTCGCGGGAGCCGATCATCACCGACGCCAGCATCAGAGCGGCCAGCACGCCGAATGCGGCCAGCAACCACAACGACCGCAGCCGCTTCGGGCGTCGCACAACGGCGACGCTCGAAGCGGCTGATGAAGCAGTGGTGGTAAGAGTCACTGAGCGTTGTCGGCCGCCGCGGCGAGCAGGGCGGCGTAGTCGTCGAGGATGTAGGAGATCGACAGCGGGGTGGGGTTCGCAGCGGTGCCCATGGGGCCGTCGCCGGAGAGGTTCACGATGGACTTGTTGGCCACCGCGGGGATCTGCGAGAGCAACGGGTCGCCCTCGAGGGTGGCGACCAGGTCGGCGCCGCCGTAGGTGACGATGATGTCCACGTCGCTGAACGCATCCGACTGCTCGGCGCTGACCGTGAGGGAGTACAGGTCGGTGGCGTCGGAGGCTTCGATGATGCTCGGTGCGCTCAGCAGCCCCAAGTCGTCGAAGAACATGGTGCGGGTGTCGTGCGTAGTGTAGAAGCTGACCTCGCTGAGGTCGGCCTCGTCCACGTGGGTGAGGAACATCGCGGTCTTGCCCTCGAGCGACGGGTACTTCGCGGCGGTGGCGGCGATCTCGGTTTCGAGCTCGGCGATGAGGTCGTCGCCCTCGGCGGCCATGCCCATGCCGGCGGCGTTCTGCGAGATCATGTCGCGCCAGGAGGTGCCCCAGGCTGTTTCCGGGTAGGCCACGACCGGCGCGATGGCGCTGAGGGTGTCGTAGTCCTCCTCGGTGAGGCCGGAATAGGCGGCGAGGATCACGTCGGGCTTGGTGTCGGCGACGGCTTCGAAGTCGATGCCGTCGGTCTCGTCGAACAGCACCGGGGCCTCGCCGCCGAGCTCGTCGAGCGTCTCCTTCACCCAGGGCAGCATGCCGTCGGTGTTGTCGTCGCCCCAGGTGGCGGCGGCCATGCCCACCGGCACCACGCCAAGGGCCAGCGGCACCTCTTGGTTGGCCCAGTTGACGGTGGCGACGCGCTCGGGCTTGGCCTCGATCACGGTCTCGCCGAAGGCGTGCTCAATGGTGACCGGCGTGAAGTCACCGGATGCGGCCGCGGCGGTGTCAGCGGCGGGGGAGGTGGTGCAGCCGGCCAGGCCGAGGGTGAGCACGGCGGCGGCCGAGAAAGCAATGAGAGTGGATGCGCGGGGCATGGTTTTCCTCGTGATTGTGATGCAGGGGTCGGGGACGGACCGGCGGCCGCTGTGATGCCGCAGCCCTCGTCCGCGCGCAGAGGTCCAGGCCGGCGTGGTCGTAAGGGTTGCCTAACCTTACCAGTGTGGTTGCGCCCGAATGCAAGTCCCGATTCCACCGGCGTCACCTGCCCGAACGTGCGGTACCACCGAGAAGAAGCTGCGTCCCCGGCTGGTCGATACGGTAGCCCGATGACCAGCGACGGTGGTGCCCCGAGAGATCGACGGCCCACGGATGCCCGATTCTCGTTGCGCGAGCTGGGCGCCGCTTTCGCGGGTTGCGCGGGTCAGGGCGGGTTACGCGGGTCAGGCGCCGCTATGCGCCTGGCGCGCCACCCGCATGGCGGCGCCTGGCCCGCATAGCTCCGGAATAACGCCGGCACCGAGTGCCGGGCTCTAGACGAAGAGTGCGACGACGCCGCTAACCATCACCAATGCCAGCAGAATCGCGCCGATGAGACCACGCGCGGGCGGCGGCGGCGGGCGGTACCACCGCGGGCTGCCACCAGATTCGCGACGCATCCACTAGACGTAGCTCACGGAGCCGAATCGACAGGTCTCTGCTCGCGGTGGGGGCGGGACTTGACCAGCAGCACCACGCCGAGTCCAATCCACCAGAGCATTGATAGCGGGATCAGTGCCATCGAGCCAAGCCAGAAAACCTCGGGCACGTCGATGCTTGCTGCCATCAGGATTGGACCAGCGATCACCACCCCGAGCCGGAGGCCGGTGACGACTCCCAGAACGCAAATCCAGATCGGCAGGGCGCGGGAACGTGCCCCAGCGATACTGATGCCCACGGTCCAGACACAGAGCGTGAGGAGGCCGGCTTGGGCGAAACCGTGGATTCCCACCGTCTGAATGGTGAGGTAGGCGGACTCACCCCAGCTGCTATTCATATCGTCGATATAGAGCAACGGCCCCACCGACATGCGCAAGACCCCGTGCATGAAGAGGAACGCGGCCGACATGATTCCGAGTGCGCTCAGGCTTCGGCGGGTGAGACTGCTTGTGCGTGGTGCCAGCGCATCTGAGACGGCGAAACTCGCCACAACGCATGCGATTGCCATAGCGAAAAGTACGACCCCGGCAAGGGCATAAAACTGCGGGTACTGGCGCAGATAGTCGAGGCTCACTGCGGGGTTGTCGGTGTCATCGAACCCGAGAACCGGTGGCAGGAGCTCGAGCGTGAACCAGGTGATGCCGCCGAGCCCGGCAAGAACCGCCGCCATTCCACCGGCGCGCAAGACTGCCCGATTGGTGTTCCCGGCCGCGGCCCCCGCCGACGCGGTCCCGCTGTAATCTTCGCTGGTTGCACGCATGGTGCACTCCTCTGGGCGGCTCCGCGCCGGCAGTGATGGCGAGCCGGTCACGGTGCCGCGATACCGGAATGGTACTCGCACACCGGGCGTCTCGCAGGCTCGCACACGAGCAACAAATAACAAAGAAGCTACCCGCGGTGACGATCCACCGAGGGCAGCCGCTGGACCAATCGAACTCGATCCGCGTGCAGAGGAGCTCCGCGAGTTGTAGGGCGACCTCGGCGCATCCAGCCACACGAGGTGCAGCGAAGCGGATGGTGCCCTACTTCGGCGCCGCCCCGATCGACCAGATCCGGGTGGGAGGCGTTCCGTTCACGGCGTAGTCGCCCACGATGCGCGCCTTGAACACCCACGGGTTGTGGCTGGCGGCGGTTCGGGCGTTGCGCCAGTGCCGGTCGAGGTTCTTCGTTGTGGAGACCCCGGATGCGGCCAGGGCGTCGAAGATGTCGGAAGTGGCGCGGGTTGCCAGCGACACCAGCACCACCTGAGCCTGGGCCGTTGCCAGCTCGGCGAGGTCATTGAGCCGTTCTTCCTCCGCCAGATCTCCGAGGAACGCCCCCTCGTACGCCCCCTGCAACGCCCAGGCCGCCTTCTCCACGATCGCCTCGGCGGCGAATGCCTGCGCCGACACCTCGCCCACCACCTGCAGAATCTGCGGGTCGGTGGCGAAGGACTGCGTGTTACCGTGCGAGAAGATGCGGGTGCGGGCCTTCACCTCGGCGGCGATCTCCTCTTCGGCGGCCTTGACCGTGCCGGCCAGCACCGCCAGCAGCACCGCCTGGTAGAAGGCGGTCTGGTACTTGAACCGGGTGTCGAAATCGATCACGTCTGCTTCGGCCACGACGGCATCCACGAAGGTGCTGGTGCCGCTGCCGGTGGTGCGTTGGCCGAAACCGTCCCAGTCGTCGCTGTGCGTGACCCCGGGCTGGTGGGCGTTGACGACGGCGATCACGTTCTTGCCGGTATCGCCCACCTGGGCGAACGTGTCGATCCAATCCGCGAAGATGCTGCCCGTGGAGTAGTACTTGGTGCCGTTCACGACCAGGTCCCCGGGCGCGCCGTTCGGCGCCGGACGCACCCGGGTGATGACGTCGCCCACGGTGACGCTGCCCACCTCGGTCCACGAGTTGCCCACGATCTCGCCCCGCACGAACCGGGCCAGCCACACGTCGCGCTGGTCGCCGGATGCCACGAGGCGGTCTTCGACGAAGGCGAAATGCCCGCGCAGCGCCTGCGCGATGTTCGAGTCCGCCGCGGCCAGCTCGGTGAGCAGCCGAAACAACTGCGGCAGGCTGGCGCCCAGCCCACCATCGGCGACGGGCACCCGCAGGGCGCCGAAGCCGGCGGCAGTGAGCTCGGCGATCTGCTCGTGGGGCAGCCGATGGTCCTGCTCACGCACGGATGCGCCGGCGGCGATCCGAGCGAAGATGGGCCGGAATCGCGCGGCCAGGCTGGCGTAGTCGACGGTGGTCACGGGGGAGGAAGCGAGGGTGGTCATGCACAGGACACTAGGTCAGTCGCTCCGCTTCTCGCATGGAGATGACGGTTCGTGTCTGGCATTGCCCGCCGAGTCCCGGCGAACCGGCCACCCGCCACCAGCCGGCGTCGCCAGCTCGCCTCCCGGCGACGCGGCTCACTTTTCCCAGGCGTCGACCAGCGGCAAGCCGCGCGAGGCTCGCTCCTCGTTGAGAAGCTCTTGAATGAGGTGGAGCTTGGCGGCGGTGTAGTCCATGCCGCTCATCCCGGATGCCGCCAGACTGATCTTCAGCTCTCCGTACCGACGACGAGCGGTCGCATCATGATGGAGCTTGTCTCGAAAGACCCGCTGGTGGCTGGTCGACCAAGCAGTTGCGGTGAACACATGCAGAATCTCCGTCCGACCGATGCTGTCTCCCCGGGTGTAGACGGCATGGGTTTTCGGGCCCGATCGGTGCAGCCGGTAGCCGAGACTCTCGATGAACGGTTCAAGCGAGAACGGGTCAACCCCCGCAGCTACTCGGGCGGCGAGATCGATCACCGGCTTGGCGGCGAGACCCGGGATGGCGGTGCTCCCGACGTGCTCGATCGCCGTGATGCGGAGGGTCAGAGCACGCTCGAGCAGCTCTGCCTGCTGTCGGAAACGATGCGGCCACTCGGGGCTGTACGGTTCGACGGTGACCACAATCCCAGCCTAGTCAGGCGCCCACGGACGACACCGCATGCTTGCAGTGCAGCCGATGAGGCCACCCTTTCCCCGCCCGACTACTCGGCCACCGCATACGTGTAGGTGCCGTCGGCGCCGTTCAGCTCCACCCAGACCGAGCGCTCCACTCCGCCGGCATCCGTCATGCTGCACGCGAAACTCAGCGACTCCACCTCAGCCGGGCAGGCCACTTGCACGATTCCGTACGTCGGCTCGAGCGCCGTGACCAGGTCGTCCTCAATGGCCGCGTGGAAGCCGGCCAGGTTGACTATCACCGTTCCGACGAGCCAAACCGTGGCGCCGCACACCAGTACCGTGTTCGCCACCCCGACCCAGAGCGGCGCTGAGCCCAACCCGGCGTTCCGACGCAGCACCACCGTGCGCGCGATCAGGTAGCCCAGCGAACCCAGCAGCGACCAGGCCCAGTGCGCCACTGCTTGGTGCCGCCACGACCGAAGGCGCTTCACATCCCGTTGCGCCGCCGCCAGCGTGAGCAGAAAAGGCAGGGCAAGCGCGCCCAATTGCAACCACCAACCGGATCCCCACCACGCCAACACCAGCGCAGCCACCACCGAGACTCCGGCGATCCAGGGCATGAACACGATCGTCCACACGGATGCGGTACTCCACCGATTCGGAATGTCCCGGTACAGCGTCACCTCCTCCGGCGCCATAGAGGGCACGCTCGCCGGCGGCAGCTTCTCCGACCGGTCGGACTCGCGGTCCCAGGCGTAGCTGGTGATGGGCGCGATGCGCGTCACCGGCGGCGGCAACGCCCGGGTTGCCGCGGCCTCCTCCTCCAGCGCTCGTCGATCCCGGCGTGACAGCGCCGGAGCCGGCTGGTCGGCGTCGGCGCTCGTCTCGGCCGACCCGGCCCCTGCCCCGGCACCTGCCCCGGCCCCTGCGCCGGCAGCCGGCCGGGCCCCGACGGGGTCGCCGTCCGGCCGGGCGGTCGGTTCCGGTTTGTGCTCGGTCAGGGGAGCGAGGTGTTCCGTCCACTCCAGTCCGCTCCACCAGCGCAGACGCGTGCCGCCACCTGGATCCACATACCAGCCGGCCGGTGTCACATAGCCTGGTTGATCGCCCACAGAACTCCCCCGTTTGATTGCTTTACCTGCACTTTTCGACGATGGTGCAGTGCCCCTTGTGACCCCAGACCCGACGCCCGCCCGATCAACACGTCATCGACACGATCCCGGCGTATTGCTCCGCCGCCGTTGCGGCGTGTTCCACGACCAGGAACGGCACCTCAGCCACGACTGCGGCCTGTGTCGTGGCGGTGCGCAGGTTGGCACCGTCCGCGGCGTCCGAGAAGCCGGCGTTGATGGTCGCGACCGGGCAGTCGACCCGGGCCGTCACCGACCAGATCCAGCAGCCCAGATCGCCCTGACAGTTGCCCTGATAGGTCGCGGCATCATCCACGGGCACCACGGATGCGCCGACCAACAGATCGGTCGCCGCAGATTCCAGCAGCGGCGCGGGCGCCACGCTGGGGAGGTTCGTGCCGGTAAGCAGGTTGCTCAGCAGCACCGCCAGATAGACGCCCACGCTGACAACCCCGAGCACACCGAGGAGCACGCCGAACGGCGAGCGACCGCGCCGGTACCGCGGTGCCGCGGGCTGCCAGCTGCCCGGTTGGGCCGCCCGCGCGGACGCCCTGCGGGCCCGGGCCAGTTTGCGATCCGACCGCGGCCGACCCGTCGAGGGGCTCGTCGGGCCGGCCTGCACCCACGCTGCGGCGTCGCGGGCCGCCACGAACTCGGCGAAGCTCATGGTTTTCGACGGCGTAGGAGTGGCTCGGTGTGGCGGCGACGGGGGAGCTGATCGGCGATCCTGCCCGGACGAGCGGGTCTGGCTCGGCGGTCGCGGTGGGGCCGACGAGGAGGACCGTGGAGCTGACGAGGGTGTCGGTGGGGCCGACGAGGAGGACCGGGGGGCCGACGAGGATGACCGAGGTGCCGACGACGATCCGGCCGAGGAGGCCGCCGGGTGTGGCGCGGACCTCAGCCGGGCGTGCAGCACGTCCCGGGCGTCGCACACCCGGGTGAACTGGGCATTCGCGGCCGCGAGTTCGGCGGTGGTCGCTCCGATCAGGCGGTCGGGGTGGCACAGTCGTGCTCGCTGCCGAAAGGCTCTGTCGATCTCGGTCTTGGTGGCGAAAAGTCCAACATCAAGCACGACCGAGGCTGTGGTGACGCTCATCGCTGCGGGCTTCATCAGTGGCCACCGCTCGAGCGCAGGTACCGCTCGTAATGGGCGCGGTCGGACTGCAGCTTGAGCTGCGCTGCCGTGTCCACCACTGCCGTGAGTAGGGCCGCTTCGATCCGCCGCATGTCGGCTCGGGCCTGCGCCACTTTGAACCAGACCGTGCTGAGAAGCAGCGCCCCGAGGATCATCCGAATGACATCCACACCGTCAACCAGGCCGAAGATGAGGAGTCCGACTGCGAGCAGCATCAGCACGGTGCCGGCCCGTACGTTCCGTCGCCCGGCTCGCAGGTGCGGACGGGCCATTCGGGCCCAGCCCGAGTCGTTGCGGCTCCAGAACTGCCACCGGGGCGGCGAGTGCGGGCATCCGGGGAGCGGCACCCACCCCGGCGGTGGTTGCCAGCCCAAGTGCGTGGTCACCCACTCCAAGGTGGGTGTCGGCCATCCGGGTGCCGGGTGGAACGCGAGCGGAAGGTGCTCGGCGGGGATCGGCGTGGAGGGGGTGGACACCCCCTGAGAGTAGTGGGTGTTTCGCGTCACGATCCTCGCCCCGCCCGGACTGCTGTCATTCGGCAGCGAACGCAGTGCTTTTGCAGGTCAGACAGCAAAAAATGACACCCGAACGGGGCTGCCGGTCCGCCATTTTGCGCTGCCAGTTTGTGGATGCTGCGCGCCAGCCAGCCCGCCCGCCGCGCGCCCGCCTGGATCCGACAGTGCACCCCCTCTGGCTGGATGCGCCCGCTAAAGCGGGCGCATCCAGCCACACGAGGTGCAACGAAGCCCGAGGGACGAACGAAGCCCCGACGGATGTGCGAAGCCCCGACGGATGTGCGAAGCCCCGACGGATGTGCGAAGCCCCGAGGGATGTGCGCCGCCCGGCGGGGCGGCCGGACCATACGACTTCAGTCGGTTCGTGCAGCCGCCGACTGAATGGCCTCGGCGAGGTCGCCGGGACGGCTCCACATCGGCCAGTGGCCCGTCGGGAGGTCGATGACGTCGAGGTGCTCGAGCTTCGCGACCTCGGCGAACATGGCATGGCCTGCCCGGGCCAGCTCCAGCACCTGCGCGCTCGGGAGCGAGCAGCAAATCAGGGTGGTCGGAACCGTGCGCCGGGCATCGTTCGTGAGCTCGACGCTCTGACGAAGCACGGGGCCGGGCTCAGGCACCGCCCGGGCCCGAAAACGCTCGAGGACCTCTGCGCTCAGCCCGTCGAGGCTCGCCTGCTGGGCGAGAACGTCGAAGGGTGGCAGCGGAAGCTCCTGCACCCCCTCCGGGAGGTCGGGGGCGTAGACGCTTCCCGGCGCCACCGGGCCGGAGTCGACCCACACCACCCGATGGACACGCTCGGGGTGCCGGTCCAGCACCAGGCTGACGGGGGCGTTTGCCCCACTGTGAGCGACGATGATCGAGGGCTGATCCCCGGACTCCCCGAGGCGAGCGATGACGTCCAGGATCGCTGCGGCTTGATCGTCCAGAGTCTTCGCGGCACGCTCAGGATCGTCCCCGTCGAGACCGGGCAGAGTCATCGCGATTGCCCGAGAGGGGTTCAGGTGGTCAAGGACCTCAGCCCACGCCCAGGCGCCCAGCCAGTGGCCGGCGATGAGAATGAGGGTGGGACTGCTCGGTGTAGTTGTCATGTCACTACCTTCGTAGGCGCTACGGGCAGGTGTGTGTCACTATTTGTGTCATGAATTTGCTGAGAGCTGAACGGTGAAGCGCACAGAACGACTCCATGCGTTGTCCGAGATGCTACGCCGCAACGGCTCAAGGGGTGCTCCGCCGAGCGGCTGGCGAGAGAGTTAGAAGTGTCGGTGCGCACCGTCAAGAGAGACCTCGCTGCGCTCGAGAGCAGCGGCGCGCCGCTCTGGTCCCGCCCAGGTCCGGGCGGTGGCTACGGGATGGCCGTGGGCGCGTCGCTGCCGCCAGTCAGTCTGTCCCCGGCGCAGGCCGTGGCGCTCCTGGCAGCCGTCTCCGCTGCGTCCGATGCCCCCTACGCCGATCTGGCCGCCGCCGGTGTGCAGAAGATCCTGGACGTCCTGGATCCACGAACCCGAGCACGAGCAGACGCTTTGGCCCGCCGCGTCTGGGTCAACGCGCCGCCCTCCTCGTCCAGAGCAACCAGATCTGCGTTGGAGGAGGCGATGGCCGAGCAGCGGGTCCTCCGTCTGCGCTACACATCGGGAGACGGGACCACGACCACGCGCGACGTCGAACCCGTGCTGTTCGCCTCCACGAGCGGCCAGTGGTACCTGGTCGGGTGGTGCCGACTGCGCGATGCCATGCGGTGGTTCACCGTGTCGCGCATCGAGCGCGCCAGCGTAACCAAGGCGGCCTGCACCGGCCACACCATCCAGGAGGTCGGAGAGCCCCCGGCGAACGCCAGACCGGTGCACAAGCGGGGCTGAGCGAAGGAGGAGCCGCCGGGGTGCCTCCAAGCCGTCACGCTGCCGGGCCAGCGCCTCAGGTTCGGGAGTAGTCGGAGAGCTCCGGCCCGGGGCGCAGCACGGCGTTGACGATCGCCCGGATGGCGAACTCGCTGGCCTCGGCGAGTTCGATCTCCTGCGGGTGCAGGAGCCATTGCAGCTGCAAGCCGTCCATCACCGCGAGGATGCTCGCCGAGGCGGCGGCGATCGTCGCGGGCTCGGTGACGCCCTCCTGTTTGCACAGCACGCGGAAGGCATCCGTGACCACGGCCCGCAGAGTGGAGTACCGGTTCTCGAAGAACGGGCGTGCCGGGTGGTCGTCCGTGACGGACTCGGCCGAGAGTACGGTGTAGGTCTGCACGACACCGGCGCGGCGCGAGTTCACGAGGGCCGTCCGCACCAGGTGCAGGAACAGTTCCGGCCCATCCGGGATGTGCTGCTTGTCGAGATCGGCGACGTCGGTCTCGTCGCGGTAGCTGAGCATTTCGAGCAGGAGGTTCTGCTTCGACCCGAAGTGGTGAAGCACCCCGGCGTGGGTGATGTCCACCTGCTCGGCGATGTCGGCGAGGGTGCCGTTCGCGTAGCCCTTGTTGCCGAAGATGCCGATGGCGGCGTCGAGGATCTCTCGGCGCTTGCGCTGCGTCGCGGGCCTGGTGCGGGGCGCCGGGCTCGGGGCTTCCTGTGTCACGGTGCCCCCTTCAGCGGCGACGATGAGGTCTGAATCGTTACTTGTCATATTACCAACCAATTGGTAACGTGCCATCAAGTTACTTACCAGCCAGTAAGATAACTCGTAGGGCGCACCAAAGACGGTGCTGCATCACAAAAGGAGAAGCAATGAGGCTTAGATCAACCTTTATCGGCGCTGGACTGGTGGCGGCTCTCGCACTCACCGGTTGCACCGGAGGCGCCGCACCCACCTCGCAGCCTGAGGGCGGGGCGTCCATCACCATCGCCAAGCCTGACGGAGCGATCACCACGGAGTCGAACAACCCCTGGGTCGGGGATTCGTCCGCGAACAAGCTCGGCTACAAGAACGTCGTCTTCGAACCCCTCGCCATGGTCAACGCCGTCGGCAAGAACGAGACCACCCCCTGGCTGGCCGAGAAAGTCGAATGGAACGCCGACTACACCCAGCTCACCGTCACCCCGCGCACCGGCGTGACCTGGAACGACGGTGAGGACTTCACCGCGGACGACATCGTGTTCTCCTTCAACCTGATCAAAAACACTCCCGCGCTCGACACGGGCAACCTGCAGCTGACCGACGTGGTCAAGGACGGCGAGAACGTCGTCCTCACCTTCGCCGAATCCAAGTTCGTCAAGCAGGCGCAGGTGCTGCACATCCCGATGGTCCCGGAGCACGTCTGGGCCGACATCGCCGACCCGAGCACGGAAGTCAACCCCGAGCCCGTCGGCACCGGCCCGTACACGCTGGACAGCTTCAGCAGCCAGTCGGTCACGATGCAGGCCCGTGACGACTACTGGGGCGGCGACCTCGCCGTGCCGACCCTGTACTACGTCTCGTACAACGACAACACGGCGCTGACCACGGCCCTCGCCAACGGCGACGCCGACTGGGCGCAGGCCTTCATCCCCAACGTGCAGAGCGCATTCGTGGACAAGGACCCCGACCACAACGTGTTCTGGGCGGCCAACGTGATGGCGCCGGACGTCTTGTTCGTCAACCACCAGAAGAAGCCGTTCAACAACGTCGCCTTCCGCCAGGCGGTCAACACCGTCATCGACCGTACGGCACACACCGAGATCGCCCGTGAGAAGGCCGGCCCCGAGCTGTCCTCGGTGACCGGTCTGCCGACCCCGGTGGGCGAGCAGTACATCGCTCCCCAGTACGAGGGCGAGGAGCTCTCGACCGACGTTGACGCCGCTCGCGCGATCCTCGAAGACGCCGGCTACACCTGGGCGGATGACGCCCTGGTCGACCCCGACGGCGAGCCGGTCTCGTTCACCCTCGAGGTTCCGCAGGGCTGGAACGACTACGTCACCGGCATCAGCCTCATCGCCGACCAGGTCACGAAGACCCTCGGCGCCGACGCGAAGGTGAACACGCCGGACGTCGACACCTGGTGGGCCAACAAGCGCACCGGCAACTTCGACGCCATCATGCACTGGACCGACAGCGGCACCACGCCGTACGACCTCTACTCCGACACGATGGACGGTCGCTGGTTGCTGACGGGCGAAGAGGTGGACTACAACTTCGGTCGCTACGAGAACCCGCGTGCCACCGAGCTGCTGAACACCTACGCCACCGCGGCCACCGATGAGGAGCGCACCGCGGCCCTCGAAGAAGTGCAGAGCATCTTCGTCGATGACGTTCCGGTGATCCCGGTCGGCACCCACCCGGTGCTGGGCGAGTACAACACCCGCAACTACGTGGGCTGGCCCAACGAGGACGACCAGTACGCCACGGCTGACCCCCTGCAGGTCACCGTCCCGCTGATCCTCACCAAGCTGACACCGGCCGAGTAGCTCGAATCGAAGGAGGGGCGGACGCTATCGCATCCGCCCCTCCTTCGCCGACCTTCACGAAAGCGACGAAACCCATGTCAGAGCCCCTCCTCACCGTGCACGACTTCTCCATCGTGTACGACGTCGATCCGCCCGTCGAGGCGGTCAAGAACGTCACCCTCCAACTGCAACGCGGCGAGATCCTCGGGCTCGCCGGCGAGAGCGGATGCGGCAAGACCACGCTCGCCTACGGCCTGCAGCGCCTGCTCCGTGCACCCGCGGTGATCACCGGCGGCAGTGTTACCTTCCACGATGCCTCCGGTGTCGACATCGACGTCAACGCCCTCGACATCGAAGAGATGCGACGCTTCCGCTGGGACAAGATCTCGATGGTGTTCCAGGGGGCCATGAACGCTCTCAACCCCGTCACCACGATCGGCGCCCAACTCGACGACGTGTTCCGGGTGCACCGTCCCGACCTGAGCCGGCGCGAGCGCCGCGCCGCCTGCGAGGAGCTCCTCGAGCTCGTCGCCGTCGGTAAGGACCGCATCCGCTCCTACCCGCACGAACTCTCCGGCGGCATGCGGCAGCGCGTGATGATCGCCATGGCGCTGGCGCTGCGCCCACAGCTGATGGTGATGGACGAACCGACCACGGCCCTGGACGTGCTGGTGCAGCGCGAGATCCTGCGCCAGATCTCCCAGCTGCGCCACGAATTCGGCTTCTCAGTGATCTTCATCACCCACGACCTGCCGCTGCTGCTGGAAATCAGCGACCGGATCGCGGTGATGCGTGACGGCGAAATCATCGAACTCGCCCCGGCGCGCGAGCTCTGGGAGCACCCGCAACACGAGTACACCAAGACGCTGCTGGCGTCGTTTCCCCGCCTCACCGGCGAGAGGGGAGTGCTGGTCCGATGACCACGCTCGAGTTTGTCAACGTGTCCAAACGGTACCGGGTGCGCGGCGCCTCGTCGATGCTCGCCCTCGACGACGTGAGCTTCACCCTGCACGACCGCGAGACCATCGCCCTGGTCGGCCAGTCCGGCAGCGGCAAGTCCACCATCGCCAAGATCCTCACCCAGCTGGAGACCCCCACCAGCGGGCAGGTGCTGCTGAACGGCCAGCCCATTCCACGCCACGGCAAGGGCCTGCGCCGCTACCGCCAGACTCTGCGGATGATCTTCCAGGACCCGTTCGCCTCGCTCAACCCGTACCACTCCATTCGGTACCACCTCGAGCGACCGCTGCGGCTGGACAACGTCGTGCCCCCGGCCGACACCGAGGCCGAAGTGCGGCGTCTGCTGGAGAGGGTGCGTTTGGACCCGGGCGCGGTCATCGACCGGCGACCGCACGAGCTCTCCGGCGGACAACGCCAACGCGTCGCCATCGCCCGGGCGCTGGCCTCCCGGCCGGCGCTCCTCGTCGCCGATGAGCCGGTGTCGATGCTCGACGTGTCGATTCGCCTCGGTGTGCTGAACCTGCTCGCCGATCTGCAGCGTGAGGAAGGCCTTGGCGTGCTGTACATCACCCACGACCTCGCCACCGCGCGGCACTTCAGCGACCAGATCATGGTGCTGCACCACGGCCGCGTGGTCGAACACGGCCCCGCCGACGACGTCATTCTCAACCCCCAGCATGAATACACCCGGGAACTCCGCGCGGCCTCACCCGACCCGGAGAAGCACTTCGCGGCCGCAGCGACCCGACCCGAGGGAGGTGTCGCATGAAGATCCCGGTGCGTTTCATCGCCAGCCGTTCCGCGTTCTACCTGTTCACGGCGTTCGCGGCGATCACCATCAACTTCTTCCTGCCCCGCATGATGGCCGGAGACCCCGTCACCGCCTACATGCAGCGAAACGCCGGCCAGATCACCCCCGAGGCCGAACGCTCCCTGCGCATCCTCTTCGGTCTCGACCAGGACAGCACGGTCTGGGAGCAGTACACCGATTACTGGCAGCTCCTGTTCAGCGGTGACCTCGGCCGCTCCTTCTCCAACGGGCTCGCCCCGGTGGGCGAGGTCATCTCCTCGGCGCTGCCGTGGACCCTCGGCCTGGTCGGCATCGCCACCATCGTGTCGTTCCTGCTCGGCACCGCCACCGGCGCCCTGATCGGCTGGCGTCGCGGCAGCAAGGCCGACGTGATTGTGCCGATCTCCACCTTCTTCAGCACCGTGCCGTACTTCTGGCTCGGACTGATCGCCATCGCCGTCTTCTCCTCCACCCTGGGCTGGTTCCCCGCCTCCCACGCCTACGACAAGGGCTCCTCGCCCGCGTTCACCGCCGACTTCATCGGTCAGGTGATCGCCCACGGCGCCCTCCCCGCGATCACGATCGTGATCGCCTCGCTCGGCGGCTGGATCCTCGGCATGCGCAACATGATGCTCACCGTGCTCGACGAGGACTACATCACCGTGGCGCAGGCCAAGGGCCTGCCCAACCGTCGGGTGCTCTGGAACTACGCCGCCCGCAACGCGATGCTGCCGCAGCTCTCCAGCTTCGCGCTGTCGATCGGCTTCATCGTGGGCGGCACCATCGTGATGGAGATGGTGTTCTCCTATCCCGGCATCGGCAAGCTGCTGCTGGACGCGACCACCGCGAAGGACTACCCGCTGATGCAGGGCGTGTTCCTCATCATCACGATGGCGGTGCTGTGCGCGAACATCCTCGCCGACGCCGCGTACGCCATCCTCGATCCCCGCACACGTCAGACGGAGGCCTGAGATGACAATCCCACTTAACCTCACCGGACCGGCCAGCCCCGGCAGCCCCGAGACCGCCCTCCTGATCGCTCCCGGACGGAGCGACCCGCCCAGGGAGAAGACGTTCCTGTCGCAGCTGGCGTCGTCGTTCGCGATGTTCCGCAACCCGAAGTCGCTGACCGGACTCGTCATCCTGGGCGTTTTCGTCGCGGTCGCGCTCCTCGGCGACGTCCTCGCCCCCTACGGCGCGCTCGAGAAGGACTTCACGGCGCTGCGGCAGGCGCCGTCGTGGACCCACCTGCTCGGCACGACGCACATGGGAGAGGACATCCTCAGCCAGATCATCTACGGCACCCGCGGCGTGCTCATCGTCGGATTCCTGGCCGGGATCATCGGCACGGCGATCGCCGTGCTGATGGGTGTCGTCGCCGGGTACACCCGGGGCTGGCGCAGCGAGTCGCTGTCCGCGATCACGAACGTGTTCCTCGTCATCCCGGGACTGCCGTTGATCATCATCGTCGCGTCCCAGTTCGAGAACCCGCCGCTGATCCTCGTCGCCGCCGTGCTGGCCGCGACCGGCTGGGCCTGGGGCGCACGGGTGCTGCGCGCGCAGACCATGTCACTGCGCAACCGCGACTTCATCCAGGCCGCCCGGGCCAACGGCGAGCCGCTGCACCGCATCATCCTGGTGGAGATGCTGCCGAACCTGATGGCGATCATCGCGTCCAGCTTCGTCGGCACCGTCACCGCGGCGGTGCTGGGCCTGACCACCCTGGCCTTCATCGGGGTGATCCCCATCACCAACCTCAACTGGGGCACGATCCTGTTCTGGGCTCAGCAGAACGGCGCCTTCCCGGACTTCTGGTGGTGGTACATCCCGGCCGGGCTCTGCATCGCCATCCTCGGCGTGGCGCTGTCGCTGATCAACTTCGGCATCGACGAGTACGTCAATCCGCGCCTGCGGTCGGCCGGGGAGCGCGCCCGGGCCATGAAGAAGAAGGGTCTGGACATCAACGAGACGATGACCGTCGTACGCACCAGTGAGACCACCACGCACCGCAAGGCAAAGAAAACGACATGACCCTCTCCATCAGCGTCACCGATTCCCTCCCGTACCAGGACTCCGCGCTCACGATCCCCGACCGCGTCGCCGACCTCCTCGCGCGGATGTCGCTGGAGGAGAAGGTCGGGCAGATGCTCCAGCTCGATGCTCAGGAGGACCTCGACGACCACGTCCTGCACAAGCAGGCCGGATCGATCCTGCACTCCTCCCCGGCGTCGATACTGCGGGCCAACGAACTGACCGCTTTGACGCGACTGCGGATCCCGCTCCTCGTCGCCGAGGACTGCATCCACGGCCACTCCTTCTGGGAGGGCGCGACGATCTACCCGACCCAGCTGGCGATGGCGGCGTCCTGGGACGCCGACCTGCTCGAGCGGGTCGCCCGGGCAACGGCGGTCGAGGTGGCGGCCACGGGTGTGCACTGGACCTTCTCACCCGTGCTGTGCATCTCTCGTGACCTGCGCTGGGGGCGGGTGGGCGAGACCTTCGGCGAAGACCCCTTCCTCATCGGCGAGCTCGCCGCGGCGATGGTGCGGGGCTACCAGGGCGAGGGCCTGGCCGATCCGACGGCAATCCTCGCGACCGCCAAGCACTTCGCCGGGTACTCGGAGACGCAGGGCGGGCGGGACGCCAGCGAGGCGGACCTCTCCCGGCGGAAGCTCCGCTCCTGGTTCCTGCCGCCGTTCGAGCGGGTGGCCCGCGCGGGCTGCCGGTCCTTCATGCTCGGCTACCAGAGCATGGACGGCCTGCCGATCACGATCAACGACTGGCTGCTCAGCGACGTTCTGCGCGGCGAGTGGGGCTACACCGGCACCCTGATCACCGACTGGGACAACGTGGGCCGGATGGTCTGGGAGCAGAAGGTGCAACCCGACTACACGCACGCCGCCGCCGCCGCCGTGCGGGCCGGCAACGACATGATCATGACGACCCCGAGGTTCTACCAGGGGGCGCTGGACGCCGTCGACCGGGGTCTGCTCGACGCGAGCGCGTTCGACCCGGCCGTGGCGCGCATCCTCACCCTCAAGTTCGAGCTCGGACTGTTCGAGAACCCCCGGCTGCCGTGCGCCGACCTGAGCGTGATCGTGGGGGATGCCGCGCACGCCCGGCTGAACCTGGAGGCGGCCCGTCGCTCGATCGTGCTGCTGGAGAACGACGGGGTGCTGCCGCTGAACGCAGCCCGCCCGGCCCGGGTCGCCGTGGTCGGTCCCCTGGCCGACGACGCCCAGTCCCAACTGGGCGACTGGGCCGGCGGGTCGGGTCAGGTCGCCTGGCTCGACGGGCAGCCGCGCGAGATGATCACGACCGTGCTCGACGGCATCCGCCAGATCGCGCCGGCGGGCTGGACCGTCAGCCATGCCCGCGGGGCCGACATCCTCACCCTGGAGCCCTATCCCGCCGGAGTGACCTACCCGGACGGGCAGCCCCGCCACCCGCACATGGTGCCGTGCGCGCCCGATCCGGCCCTCATCGCCGAGGCCGTCGCCCTGGCCCAGGACGCGGATGTCGTGGTCGCCGTTGTCGGCGACCGGATCGAACTCATCGGCGAGGCCCGGTCTACGGCCACGCTCGAGCTCATCGGCGGGCAGATCGCCCTGCTCGACGCGTTGATCGCGACGGGCACACCGGTGGTCGTGGTGCTGCTCGCCTCCAAACCGCTGGTGCTGCCGCCGTCGGTGCAGCGGGCCGCGGCCGTGCTGTGGACGGCGAACCCGGGAATGCAGGGTGGCCTGGCCCTGGCCGAGATCCTCCTCGGCGAGGTAGAGCCGTCCGGCCGCCTGCCGATCTCCTTCGTGCGGCACGTCGGCCAGCAGCCGGCGTACTACAACCAGATCCGCGGCCAGCACGGCGACCGCTACGCCGACCTCACCCAGTCGCCCGCCTGGGCGTTCGGGGAGGGGCGCAGCTACAGTGCGGTTCACTACGCCGACCTCGAGCTCGAGCAGACGGCGCTCACGACGGGCGGCACGATCGTCGCTCACGTGACGGTGCGGAACACCGGCGCCCGTGCGGTGCTGGAGACGGTGCAGGTGTACGTGCGCGACGTTGTCACCTCGGTGAGCTGGGCCGACAAGGAGCTCAAGGCCTACCGGCAGGTGCAGGTGGCGCCGGGGGAGTCCGTGCGGGTGCGGCTCGAACTGCCCGTGACCGACTGCAGCATCGTGGATGTCGCGGGGCGCCGGGTGGTGGAACCGGGGGAGTTCCAGCTGCTGGTCGGTCCGTCGTCACGAGAGAGTGCGCTGCTCGGGGCCTCGTTCACTGTCGGGGTGTGACGCCCGCCAGGCGTCGCCGATGAGCCGCTCGAGATCGACGTCGTCGAGCCGCTTGACGTACACACACGACGCGCCGGTGGTGTGCGGACCGCCGAGCTCGGTGTGGATCCACCCGTACCGCCACTGAGGCGGCGACTGAGGCGGCGACTCAGGCGGCGGTGCTGAAGTCCGTGAGCAGACGGAACCCCTGCCGGTCGACGGACCCGTGCCGCGCGGACAGCACGACGACGCCGACGCCGGCGGCTCGGTCCAGGCCGATCCAGCTGCTGAACCCCCCGGTGCTGCCGTTGTGCCAGGTGATCGCCCGGCCGCGGACCTGGAGGGTGATCCACCCCGCGCCGATACCGATCCGCGGACTGTACTCCGCGACCGGTTCCAGGGCGCCCAGACCCCGAGCCGTCCCGGCGAGAACCGACCGGAGGAAGTCGCGCATGGTGCCGATGGTGGCGCGGACGCCCCCGGCCGGCGCGAGACCTTCACCGACCCAGGCAGGCAGCGGGCGTCCGAATCGACTCCGTCCCGTCAGATCCATCGGTCCGAGGTCCTGTTGCCGCGCGGGTGTGGAGAACCCGTCGCCCAGAACGTTCTGGAGGAGCCGGCCGTACCCGCTGCCGGCGGCTTCCGCCACGGCGTGCCCGAGCAACTGAAACCCGAGGTTCGAGTACCGAGATCGCGCGGTGCCCAGCCGCACGGTGCGCGTCTGGTCGAGAAGCTCGGACAGCGACTCCCCGTACGGGTTCACGCCCCGAACGTAGAAATCGAGGGTTCGTCGAATCGGATGCATCCCCGGCGGCAGTCCAGGCAGGCCGGAGCGGTGAATCGCCAGGGAACCGAGACTCACCGAGCCGACCTCGCCGGGACCGTTGAGCGGAAGCACCTCGCGCAGGACCGTCGTCGGCGAGACGAGGCCGCGTTCGGTCGCGTCGCGATACAGCATGCCCGTGAGTGCCTTGGTGATCGACCCGATCTCGAAGGTGGAGTGACGGTCGGCACCCGCCGTGGCGGTCAGGTCACGCTCGGGGGTGATCACCGCCACTGCGGCCACCCCGGATGGGCGGAACGCGCGATCCACAGCGCGAACGAGGTCCGAGTCCCCGGTCCATTCCTTCTCCATGTCGGCCTTCCTCTGCTCACGAAACCAGCGCCGTTTCCCACGCTACGTCAACAGTTGTTGACGACCTCACCTGGTTCACCGTAGAGGGCTCCGCGTTAAAAGTCAACAAATGTTGACAGATTCGGCGACCGCTCGCTATTGCTTGCCGTACTTGCGGTGCACGGCCTGCTTGGTTACACCGAGGCACTGGGCAATGGCTTCCCAGGACAGCCCGGCCTGGCGGGCACTGCGAACGAGGCCGGCCTCGCTGCGCGCGACCTCCCGATGAAGCTCCGCCACGATGTGCAGAGCTTCGGCCGGTCCCTTCCCGCCTATCGATCCGACGAGTGCCTTCAACCGCTCCGCTTCCATTCGTCAATACTAGTTGACGTGCGCTGCTGATTGGCCGCGCGCCCGCCGACCAGCTAAATCGATTCAGCAGGTCTAGTGTGGAAGCCATAGCCGGCAGAGATCAGCCGCCGATCATCGCCCACGAATCACCGAAGAGGCAACCCATGGCAGAGAAGCGGGTCACGCTGGCCGACGTTGCCCGGCGCGCCGGGCTTTCGTCGGCCGCGGCATCCATGATCCTCAACGGCCGCCCGGGCACCCGGCTCTCCGAAGATGCGCACCGGCGGGTGCGAGACGCGGCGCTGCAGCTGGGGTACCGCCCGAATGTCGCCGCGAGGTCGCTCCGCACCGACCAAACGGCCACCATCGGTTTCATCTCAGATGTGGTCGCCACCACCCGCTTCGCCAGCGGGCTCATCCGCGGTGCGCTCGCCGCCGCCGAGGAGGCCGGCCAGGTGGTCTTCGTGCTGGAAACCGGCGGCGATGCCGGCCGTGAGACTCAGGCCGTGCGGGCGATGCTGGACCGGCAGGTTGAGGGACTCATTTTCGCCTCCATGCGCGCCCGGGAGGTCTCGGTGCCGGAGGTGCCGAGCGGGATCCCCGTCGTCATGCTCAACGCCACCAATGCGCTCCACGGTAACTCGGTGCTTCCCGACGAAGAGACCGGCGGCGCCGCCGCGGTTCGGCTGCTCATCGAGCAGGGTCTGGGCGACGCCATCGTGCTCCTCGGACGAAACGACGAGATCGAACAACACACCTCAGCCACGATCGCCCAGCGGATGCGCGGCATCCGCACCGGGATGAGCGCCCACGGTCACGCGTTTCTGGACGAGGTCGCCTGCCTGGACTGGGAGCCCGCCGACGGCTACGCCGCCACGACGGCCCTGCTCGAGCGCCGCGACGATGTGCGAGCGCTGCTCTGCATGAACGACCGGCTCGCGTTCGGCGCGTACCAGGCGATCGCCGAGACGTCGCTGACCATCCCGGAGAGCATCTCGATCGCCTCGTTCGATGACGACGAGATCGCCGGCTACCTCCGGCCGGCGCTGAGCACCGTGGCCCTGCCGCACGAGGCGATGGGCCGCGCCGCCGTCGACATGCTGCTCGCCGCCCAGCCGGGCGGCCCGCTGCTGGTGCCCATGCCCGTCCTGGCCCGGGGCTCGATCCGACGCCACCAGACCTCCCCGAAACCAACCCCCTCGCTACACACAACGGAGTGAAATCATGCGCAACCACGTGCAACTCATTGCCTACGCCGACCGCCTCGGCGGCTCCCTGGCCGGCCTGCAGGGCCTGCTCGACACCGACCTGAAGGGCGTCTTCAACGGTGTGCACATCCTGCCGTTCTTCACCCCGTTCGACGGCGTGGATGCCGGGTTCGATCCCGTCGACCACACCGAGGTCGACGCCCGGCTGGGCTCGTGGGACGACGTGCGCGCCCTCGCCAACACCCACGACGTCGTCGTCGACGTCATCGTCAACCACGTCTCCGCCGACTCGGCGCAATTCCGCGACGTGGTCGCCCACGGGCGGGACTCCCGCTGGTTCGAGATGTTCCTCACCATGGACAAGGTCTTCCCCGACGGCGCCCGGGAAAGCGACCTCCTCGGCGTGTACCGCCCGCGCCCGGGCCTGCCGCTGATCCAGATGACGCTCGGCGATGAACCGCACCTGGTGTGGACCACGTTCACCCCGCAGCAGATCGACGTGGATGTGCGCTCCGAGCTCACCCGGGACTACCTGCGCTCCATCCTCGACGCCCTCGCCGCCGCCGGGGTCACCATGATCCGCATGGATGCCGTCGGCTACGCCGTGAAGACCCCGGGCACCACGAGCTTCATGACGCCCGAGACCTTCGCCTTCATCGAGGAGCTGCGGGTCGAGGCCGCCGAGCGGGGGATGCAGACCCTCGTGGAGGTGCACTCCTACTACAAGCGCCAGGTGGAGATCGCGGCCCTCGTGGACTGCGTCTACGACTTCGCCCTGCCGCCCTTGGTGCTGCACGCCGCACATTCCGGCGATCACGAGCCGCTGCTGCGCTGGCTCGAGGTGCGCCCGACCAACGCCGTCACGGTGCTCGACACTCACGACGGCATCGGCATCGTGGACGTTGGCTCCGACCCCGACACCGGCGAGGCGGGCCTGCTCGACGACCAGCAGCTGGATGCGCTCGTCGAGTCGATTCACGACGCCACCGGTGGAACCAGCCGGCTCGCGACCGGGGCCGCAGCGTCGAACCTGGACCTGTACCAGGTGAACTCCACCTTCTTCGACGCCCTGGGCAGTGACGACCGCCGCTACCTGGCCGCCCGCGCCGTGCAGTACTTCACCCCCGGAGTTCCCCAGGTGTACTACGTGGGCGCCTTCGCCGGCGGCAACGACACCGACCTGCTCGAGCAGTCGGGCGTGGGGCGGGACATCAACCGCCACCGGTACACACCGGAGGATCTGCAGGCCAACCTCACGCGCCCGGTCGTGGCGGCCGGCTTCGAACTCGCCCGGTTCCGCAACACCTTCGACGTGTTCAACGGGTCCTTCACGGCAGCCCGCAACGCAGAGACCAACGGCCTCATCCTGTCTTGGACCGACGGGCCCCGGTCGGCGGCGCTGACGGTGGACCTGCAGTCGGGCGACGTCACGCTGGCTTGGTCCGACGGCGAACAGACCGGCCGGGTCGACGATCTGCTCACGGCGGGCGCCTGGTCGCTGCGCGGGGCGGGCGCCGCTGCGCGCGTGGCGCGCCACCCGCGCAGCGGCGTCTGACCCGCATGCCTCGCGCGGGCCGCACCGCGGGGGCTTTGCGCGCCTCGCGTGCCCTGGCGCGAGACCCGCGGGGCGTCGCCTCGCGCAGCCGTAGCCGTAGCCGTAGCCGCCCGAATTGGCTCCTGGTCGGTCCGTCGTCACGGGACAGCGTGTTGCTCGAAAGCGCCTTCACGGTGATCGAGGGGTAGCAGGCGGGGCGGACGCGCCGAGAGGTGCATCCGCCCCGCGCGGAGCGATGGCCCACACGTTTAGCGGGAAATAGTGACTTTGATAGGACGCAATCGCCGATCGCATCCTATTAAACTCACTATCTCCTCAGCAGCGCTCTGTCCTCGCTCGGCGTACTCCACCGCACGACGACTATCGGCGGCGCGCGGTGGGATTCTCGCCGAGCACGGTCGCCGCCGCGATGAGAATTCTGTCGCGAGTGCCGGGAGCGCTGCTATGGTCGGGTGCCATGGGTGCGTCCGCCACCACGATACTAGCACACTGTGCTAGCGTGGCATCCGTTCACACACACAGTGTGCTAGAACGGCGGGAGGGGAGCAGGATGAAGCAGGGATGGCGTCAACGTCTAGCGGAGCGGCGCATCCGGCCGGGCGACGGTCGGCCGTTGCCCCGGTTCCGCTGGTGGCAGCTGTTCAGCCGCTCGCTGTTCCTCCTCAACACCCCGGCTGCCGACTACGCCGTCGATGTGCGGCACGGGGGTGACGGTCGCGACGGTGAGGTGCGCGCCCGGTTGTACCGCGACGGGCTGCAGCAGGCCCTCTCCAAGATGCCGGCACACTTCCCGGTGGAGGGGGGAGTTATCGAGGTGGAGGCCGGCGGGTTCGGCATGAAGCGCTGCCATTTCGTCACCACCGACGGCGCGGAACGCCTGCTCACGCCGCACCCCGCCTCGGCCCAAGGCCGGAGAGCACGCCTCGAGCAGACGCGCCCTGGCCTCAGCCGGAGTATCGCGGTCGTCTCGACGGCCCTGGTGCTCATCGGTGTCACGTGTGCGCTCCTGCAGCTGATCGATCCGATCTCCCAGATCCCGCCCATCCGGGAGGCGTTCGGTTCGTTCGAGTCCCCGCTGCGGCTGCCGCTCTGGGCAAACATCTCCCTCGGCGTCGTCACCGTACTCGGCAGCACCGAACGCGCCCTCCGGCTGCGCAGCAGCTGGTTGGACAGCATCGCCAACTGACCGGGTCTCCGCTACAGCCCGTGGGACCTGGCACAGATGTCCGCGACCAGTAGCTTGGGCCGCTCGAGCAGCGCGAAGGGCTCGCCCGGGCCACTTCGCTGAACTACGCGATTAGATGACCGACGGCATTGAGACTGAGCAGGGCTGTCAGGGCATGCAGTACTTCGTGAGCATGTTCAACGCCCAGGCCCAGCTGCACCACGTCGACAACGACGGCGACGGCGACCACACTTGGACCGCGGTGCGGGACGTGCGCGCCGCGCATTCGGACAGCTGGGCCTTCGCGCATGTCAATCGATACTCGCGCGAACTCCCAAAGCACAGATGACGCCACCCACACTTACGTCAGCGGAGCCACTTTTTGGCCCGTCTTACGGAGCGCGTCTTGTAGTGCGGGTGGCAGCCGTATACAGTCGAACTTAATCTTCGGGATGTCATCCCGATAATCGGAACTTGCGCATGAGGCGCTCCCAAAAGGAATGGTGGAATGTGACTGAGAACGATGATGTTCGAGGCCGGTCGGTGGTCCTTGGTGGCCCGACCCCTGAACGGACAGCACTGGGGTCGAATGACGGCGCGGCTGATAAGAGACCCGTTCGCCGGGCGGCCTGGGCCGGCCTGATCGGCACCGCCCTGGAACAGTACGACTTCGTGATCTACGGCACTGCAACGGCGATCATCTTTAACCGGATCTTCTTTCCCAACGTGGATCCGGCCATTGGCATCATCGCCGCTTTCGGCGCCTATGCCGTCGGATTTGGCGCGCGCCCCCTGGGTGGGCTGTTTTTCTCCAAGTACGGTGACCGGCTTGGGCGTAAGTGGGTCCTGGTGGCAACCCTCTTCTTGATGGGCATCGCTACCTTCGCCATCGGACTGCTGCCTACCTTCGACCAGGTCGGCATCTGGGCCCCCGTGCTGCTGGTTGCATGCCGCTTCCTTCAAGGCTTCGGAGCCGGCGCCGAGCAGGCTGGCGGTGTGGTGCTGATTGCCGAGACGGCGCCCAAGGGTGCCCGTGGACGCTACACCTCTCTTGTCTTCGTTGGCGCGGCGGCCGGTACAGCGCTGGGAGCGATTGTCTGGATCCTTGCACAAATGATGCCCGAGGAGGCCCTTGAAGCCTACGGCTGGCGGCTGGTGTTTTTCTCGTCGATCTTTGTGACGATCGCTGCCTATGTCATCCGGCGCAAGCTCAAGGAATCGCCTGTCTTCGAGGAAAAGAAGGAGGAAATCGCAGGATCTGCCCGGACGACTCCGGTAGCCGATGTCGTCAAGAACGGACGCAAGAGCCTGTTCCGCGTCTTCTTCATGAACGTGGGTGCTAACGCCCATTCCTACATCTTCCAGGTATTCCTAGGCTCCTACCTCATCTCGCAGCTCAAAATCGACGCGACGTTCATTCCCAAGGTGCTGCTCGTGGGCGCACTGTTCGCATGCGTCTCTGCCTATGCGTTCGGCACTATGTCTGACCGCTTCGGACGCCGCCGGATGTACCTCGTAGTCACCGCGTTCCTGTTTGTCTTCCCGATCCCCGCCTTCCTGTTGCTGAATACGGGAAACCTGTTCCTGATTTCACTAGTGATAGTGCTCGGGTTCATCTTCGCGGCCCAGGGGGCCGTGGGAGTGCAGGCAGCATACTTCCCTGAGCTCTTTGGATCCCGCTACAGGTATGCAGGCGTCGCCCTGGGTCGGGAGTTCTCATCCGTCTTTGGCGGTGGCATCGCCCCGCTGATCTCCTCGGCGCTGGTCACCGCCTTCAGCGGTTCCTGGATCCCTGTGGCCATCTACATGATGGCCATGATGGGCATCAGCCTCTTCGCCACAATCAAGGCCCCCGAAACCGTTGATCGTGACCTGTTCACCGAAGAGGATGCCAAGTGATGCCAGGTACACCCACCCGTATCGTCATCACCGACTGCGACCACACCAGTGCCCTGGCTGTCAGCCGCAGTACTACAGCCCTGGTGAAAACCACCAAGCCGGCAGTACCGACGATCGAGAGCGGGGGGATGGCACGATGATCGAAATCCAGCGCCCACCCGTCTCCGCCATCCTGCAGGCCACCCCGGTTGTGGCAGTCCTCCGCGCCCGCCATGCGCGCGAGTACGCTCCTGTCATCGAAGCCCTGGTCAGGGGCGGAGTCCGCTCCATAGAACTGACCCTGAGTACTGACGGAGTGTTTGCCTTCCTGCCCGAACTGAAACAGGAATTCGGTCCCGACGTGGAAATCGGGGTTGGCACCGTCACTTCCCGCGAGGAGGCCGCACGCGCCCTCGACGACGGTGCTGACTACCTGGTGACGCCCGCCATGGTGGTGGACGTGGTGCACATGGCGGTTCAAGCCGGCGTTCCGGTGTATCCCGGCGGCCTGACGCCCACGGAACTCCTGACCGGGATGCAGGCGGGTGCAACAGCCGTGAAGCTGTTCCCGGCCTCAGCGGTCGGGCCGGGCTACCTGGGGCAGCTGCGCGGGCCCTTCCCGGACATGAGGGTCATTCCGTCCGGCGGAATCGGAATCGATGATGCCGCGGACTGGATCGCGGCCGGAGCCCTTGCAGTCAGCCTGGGCGGCCCGCTGCTCCGTGACGCATTCGCCGGTGGCAGCCTCGCCGCGCTCACCGCCCGGGCCGAACGGCTCAGTTCCCTGGTTGCAGACGCAGTCCGGTCGAGGGGCACCAGATGATCTTCACGGATGTCGTCACTATTGGCGAAACCATGGGACTGATGAAGGCGGAGACGCCAGGCCCGCTGGCCCTGGTGTCCTCACTCAGCCTTGGCATGGGCGGTTCCGAGAGCAACTTCGCGATCGCACTTCGCCGCCTTAACACAACGGTGACCTGGGTTGGCCGGGTCGGCAACGACAGCCTCGGCGAACTCGTCCTTCGTGAGCTCGCCGCCGAGGGGATCGTAGTTGACCCGCTGCACGACCCCACGGCGCCCACCGGCATCATGATTAAGGAACGGCGCACAATGGACCAGCTCAAGGTCTGGTACTACCGGGCCGGAAGCGCAGGGTCTCGGCTGTCAAAGGAGGACATCCCCATCGAACGGATTGCTCATTCACGGCTGCTGCACCTCACCGGCATCACACCCGCCCTGTCACCATCCGCGGCCCAGGCAGCACAATACGCGCTGGACGTCGCGCGCGAGGCCGGTGTAATGGTCTCGTTCGACCTCAACTATCGTTCCTCACTGTGGTCCGAGGAGGATGCCGGAAGGGCATTCCGGAACTATATCGCCCAGGCCGACATCGTCTTCGCAGGCGATGACGAAGCCGTCATAGCGGTTGGCAAGTCGGGGGATTCCCTGGAGCTTGCCCGCAGGATCACCTCCATGGGACCAAGCCAGACCATCATCAAGCGAGGGGCGGAAGGCTGTGCGGCCGTGATCGAAGGAATCGAATACGAGCAGGATGCTGTCAGAGTGAACGCAATCGACACCGTGGGTGCCGGTGACGCCTTCGTGGCCGGCTACATCGCGGACCTGCTGGCAGGCTGCACCGTGCAGGAGCGGCTGCTAACGGCAGTCCGCGTCGGAGCCTTTGCCTGCCTGGTGCCCGGCGACTGGGAAGGTATGCCGCGCAGGCACGAACTTTCCCTGCTGGACGCCACCGAACCCGTGGCACGCTGAACCCGGGCAGAATGCAAGCGGTTTTCGACCTGTCCGCAAACAGACCGCGGATGGAGCGGCCAACCGGTCACAGAAACGAGGAGCACTGTGACCCACCGGTTGCGAGAGTCAGGCCATGGCCGCCGTCGAGGCGCGCGGCACGGCAGGTTCTCGCCTCAGATCCAGGCCCTCTCGAATCCTGGCGGCAGGCACCGGCTCAGCTCAGGCTGCACATCCCGAAGCAGCGCCACGAGAGATTGGATCCGTTCCGGGTTCATGTAGACGCTGGGGGATGAGATGGACACAGCCGCCGCGACCTCACCCAGCAGATCGGGGATGGCGATGCCCACGCACGTGATGCCGAGCTCATTCTCCTGATCGTCCAATGCATAACCGGAGGCCCGCACCTGGTCCAGTGCTTCCTGGAAGGCACCAACATCTCGGATTGACCGGGGCGTCGCCACTGCGGCAGCATCGAAGGTGCTGATGGCCTCGTCATTGCTACGTTGAGCCAGCAGGACCTTGCCCATGGCCGTATTCTGTGCCCGCAGCCTCGCCCCGGGCCGGGACGCCATCTCAATGCCCCGGTGCCCGCGCGCCTTGGCCAAATAGAGTACATCGTTACCACTGAGGATGCCCAGATGCGTAGTGTCCTGAGTTGTCTTGGCAACATCGGCAAGAACAGTCTGCACGGCGTCGGGGAGGCTGATCATCGCCTCCGCCTTGGCGCCGAGCTCAAGCAGCTTGATGCCCAAATGATACCTGTGGTCAGGCCCCTGGCGGAGATACCTGGCTCCCACCAATGAGGTCAGCATCCGATGGGTTGCGGAGCGGCTCAGGCCTGACGCCTGAGTGATCTCTTCCAGACGATTTGCGCCCGCAGCGACGTGATCGAGCAGGCTGAGTCCACGTTCCAGCGTTCGGGCACCAGCAGGATTGGCTTCCATCCAACCATCATGCCACGTATCGGAACCCATCCCACGTATAGGAAGGCTAGGTGACGTTCATGACCATCCATGGGTCAAAGGGTGCCGAGGCGGACTACATCGTGATCCCGGGCATGGTTTCGGGCAAGTGGGGATTCCCGAGCACCATCCCAAACGACCCGGTGCTGCGCATGGCGATGCCCGCCGCCGAGGATTTCAGGCAGGCCGAGGAACGACGGCTCTTCTATGTGGCGATGACCCGCGCTCGCCGGGCGGTCCTGCTGTTCACTGTCAATAAGCGGGAGTCACCGTTCCTGATGGAACTGATTGGCGACCACGGCGTACCGCGGACGAACGCTATTGGCGAAGCCCTCGGGTCGTCCGTGTGCCCCAAATGCGGCCATGGATTCATGGTCAACCGCACCAGCAAGCGCGGCCCTTTCCTGGGTTGCGGACGTTGCCCGCGGTGCAAGACCACCCTGCTCGTCGTCGGGCCAACGGCGTAGAACTGTCTACAACCACTTGCGCCGCTTGAAGATCCCCCACAGCCCCAACCCCATCAGCCCCATCGCCGCCACCGCCACCGGGTAGCCGAACTCCCAGTGCAGCTCCGGCATGCTGTCGAAGTTCATCCCGTAGATCGTGCCCACCAGCGTTGGCGCGAACAGGATCGCTGCCCAGGAGGAGATCTTCTTCACCTCTTCGTTCTGCGCCAGGCCCACCTCCGACAGTCGCCGGGTTTCCTCGTTCTGCGCCAGGCCGGCCTCCGAGAGGCGGCGCATCTCGTCGTTCTGCTGCTGGGTCACCAGGGTGGCGTGCACGGTGAGCGCGTTCTCCAACAGCGCCCGGAACGAGTCGGCCTGCTCGGTGACCCGCAGCACGTGGTCGAGCACGTCCCGTCCCGGAAGGAGCGCTGCAGCTCCACGTCCACCTGGTACTTCTCCGAGCCGCGCAGCAGCGCCTCGAGCATGCCGCGCAGCGGCCCGGTGGCACGCTGGAAGTCGATCACCTCGCTGAGCAGCTCGTAGATACGCCGGGACACCGACGGGTCGCCGCCGAAGAGTTGGTTCTCGATCTCGTCGATGTCGTTCTCCAGGCCGGCGACCACCGGGGCGTACGCATCCACCACCTCGTCGAGCACGGCGTGCAGCACCGCCTCGGGCCCAAGGGCGAGCAGGGCCGGGTTCGACTCCATCCGCCGGCGCACGTTGGCCAGGTCGGGGTTCTCGGCGTGCCGCACCGTCACGACGAAGCCCGGCCCGATGAACACGTTCACCTCGCCGAACTCCACCCGCTCCTCGGCGTCCAGGTACCAGGCCGGCCGCAGCACCACGAAGAGGGTGTCGCCGAACCGCTCGAGCTTGGCCCGCTGGTGACCCTTGAGTGCGTCTTCGACGGCGAGCGGATGCAGCGAGAACTCGTCGGCGACGCTGCGGATCTCGTCCGCATCGGGCCGGTACAGCCCGATCCAGGCCATCCCCTCGCATTCGCGTAACTGCTGGTAGGTCTCGACGAGGCTCTGCGGGCTGGAGGTGCGCTGCCCAGTCACGTAGATGCCGTTGTCGATGAGTGCCATGGTCCTACTCCGTCGTTCGGTCGACGAGAGAGCGCAAGGTAACGGCCTCCCAACGACCGGGCCCGGACTGGTCGTCGGGAGTGCCCCGTTGCTGGGCAGTACGCGCATCCGCCCCCGTGCCGTGAGCCGTCGCCCTACTTGCTGTCGACCTGGCCGATCGACTCGGTGCCGTCACGGAAGGCGGCGCGGGCGGCGGGCCAGCTGTTCTCGTCGACGTGAAGAGCGGTTCGAAGGTAGGCGGTGCTCAGACGCTGGATGATGGCGACGCGCTCGGGGTTCTCGTCGGTGGTCTCGGCCACCTCGTATCCGACGATCCCGCCGAGGCCGTGCTCGGCACCGTGCAGGGTGAGGAGGTCGGTGGCTCCGGGGCTGTGGGTGTACGCGTCGGTGAACCAGTCGGGTCCGCGGCTGGACATCTTGGACTGATCGTGGTCGCCGGCGATGACGAGGGTCGATGTGGTCAGCTCCTGGAAGGAGGGGCGCATGAACGGGAAGTTCGCCTGGGCGAACGGGTGCAGGTCGTCACCGCCGAGCCCCGTTGCAGCAAAGAGAATACCCGCGCTCACGCGGCTGTCGGACCCGTCCTGACCGACATGGCCTTCCTCGTCGACGATCCGCGCGCCGAGGAGCGACTGTGCGGTTTGGCTTCCCCAGGAGTGACCGGTGGCGGCGACGCGGCTGCGGTCCAGTCGCCCCTTGAGGCCCGGGACGGCGGCTTCGATGGTGTCGAGCTGGTCCAGCGCGCGCGTGAGATCCGCGATCCGCTCGGTCCAGATCGTCGGGAACACCGGGTGGTCGAAACCGAACCCATAACGACGCGAATCCAGGTGCGTGGGCTGGATGACCACGAACCCGCGAGATGCCCAGAACGCGGTGAGAGGCGCGTATCCGTCGAGGTTCCACCCGTTGCCGTGCGAGAACAACACCACGGGCAGGTTGCTGCCGGTTACCGGGGCGGAGATGCGTACCTGCAGCGCAACCGCGCGGCCCGGAGCCGACAGGGTCACGGGAGCCACGGACGCGACCGGGGTGCCGCCGCCGACGATACGGTCGAGGGCGCTAAGGATGGATGAGGTCACAGTAATTTCCTTTCGGTGGTGCGCTCTGAAAGACTAGTTATCGGAGCGCCGCTCCGTAACAATACGGAACAACGCTCCGTAATGCAAGAGCGGGCAGAACGATGGCGAGGGGAACATGATCGACACGCAGGACTCGCCGGGGCCCCCCGCCGAACCCCGGCAGGTGGGCCGCCCGCGCCGAAGCCCTCAGGCCTTGCTCGATGCGGCCGCGGAAGTGTTCGTGGAGTCCGGCGTGGACGCGCCCGTGCGCCAAATAGCGGCGAAAGCGGGTGTCGGGATGGGCACCATCTACCGGCACTTTCCCACCCGGTCGGAGTTGGTCGTGGCGGTGTACCGGCACCAGGTCGAGGCGTGCGCGGAAGCCGGGCCGAGGCTGCTCGCCGAGCAGACCGCTGAAGTGGCCCTCCGCGAATGGGTGGCACTGTTCGTGGATTTCCTGGTGACCAAGCACGGGCTCGCCGGCGCACTTCACGGCGACAACGCCGGATCAGACGCGCTTCACGCGTACTTCGTCGATCGGCTCGTACCGGTCTGCGGCACGCTCCTCGAGGCGGCCCGTGCTGGCCGGGGCATCCCAGAGCACGAGATGGCCCTGAACGGGTACAGCCTCCTGAAGGGCATCGGGAACCTGTGCATCGGAGCGACCCACGATTCGGACTACAACGCTGACGAGCTCGTTCAGACCCTCGTGTCCGGCGCCCTCAGTGGTGGGCGCTACCCTTCAGTCGGTGTCCAGTAGTCCATCGCCTGCGGTGACGCTTCCCCGACACGGCGGAGCTGCGCCACCCCGTGCCCAGGCCGAGCGCAGCTGGATAGGTGCGCGCAGGCTGGGGTCAGCTCGACTATCGAGGGACGACGGCATCCTCTGGGGCGCAAACTCGAGCCAGGATCGCGCCGTGTGGCCGATGCCCGGGCCCGGTGCGCGTGTGGGTCTCGATGATGTCGAAGTGAGCGGCGCGCAGCTCGTCGTTCAGAGCGTCGACGGGCCAGAAATACGCGGTCGCGACGGCATGGTCAAACTGCGCGACCGCCGGGCCTTCGAAGAAGCCGAGCAGGAGCTCTCCACCCGGGCGCAGCACCCGGGCGAACTCGGCATGAGCGCCCCGGAGGGAGCCGGGCTTGTGGTGAATGAGCGAGTACCAGGCAAGAACGCCCGCCACCGTGCCGGCCGTCTCCGGTAACGCGCCGAGGTCGCCGACCGCGAAAAACCCTTTGGGATAGGCACGCCGGGCGTGGTCGATGAAGCTCGGCACCAGGTCGACGCCCCGCACGTTCACTCCTCGCTCGGCGAGATACCCCGTCCAGTGCCCCGGCCCGCAGCCGGCATCGATCACCGGGCCGTCGAGCCGTTCGGCCCACCCGGTGACCAGCTGCAGATCCGCTGGATGCACCGATGTCATCGAGCCGAGTTGCTCGGCGTACTCCACCGCACGCCGGGCATACGCAGCAGTGATGTCGAGGGCCATACGTGTGAGCCTAGGATGCTGCGCGCCCGTGACCGTCGGTCGGCCGCAGCGCGACTGCAGCGATCAGTCGAGCGTGACAGAACCCAGTGCAGGGAAATCGGGCGGCGTGTAGTCCATGACGGTGAGCGACTGGATCGCCGGCATGTCCCAGGCCCCGGGGACCTCGATCTCTTGGGTGGAGGCGCCCGGGTCGATCACCGCGATCTCGTAACCGCCCTCGGCGGAGCCCCAGAAGCCGTCCGCATCCTGAAGCAGGGCATCCTCCTTCAGATAGAGACGCAGATCTGCGGCGTCCCCGGTGTGGAAGTCCTCGAGCAGGACCCAGACTGACCCATCATTGCGGCGCTCAATGTCGACGGTGCCCTCAGTGGCTGTTGCTTGGGAGACGAACTGCCCGCTGAGCGGCAGTTGCTGTTCGAACTTACTGAGATCGGATGCCTGGGCGTCCCCGGTCGGAGGCGCGGTGGCGGCCGTGGGTGGCGGCTCCGGATCTGAGGTCGCTGTGCACCCGCCCATCAACACCGCGACCGGAATCCCGACCATGCCCATCCATCGACGTGCCCGTGTTCGCCCCATGATGCTCACCCTAGATGCTGCGAAGCCCCGCTCCCGTGTTGATGCCCGCGGAACGTGTGGCGGATGTCGCCCCGACTTTGACGCCGCGATCTTCGTCGTGTTCGCGGCCCAGACCTACGAGATCTTGGCCGGATACGAAGTGCCAGCTAATGCAGTGCGGGAGAAAGCCAGCGTTTCCGCGTCGGTCGGTGGGCAGCGACTCACGCCTTCCCTCGCGGGTCTCGCGGCGCTGCCCGGCTGCGTCGACGCGACCTCCACCCTGCAGGCTGCGCTCGAGAACTTGGATGCCCGATGATGACGGCGCGGTTGCCGCCAGGCACTCAGCGGGCGAACGACCGATAGAAAATCGCGGCCGCAACGAATGGGACCAACACTGGCACCAGCCGCTTCGCTAGGCCAACCCAGTAGGCGCGGCGGCGGATGTGCGCGTCCATCACGGCGACACCGTCATGCAGCGCTTCGAATGCGGTGTTGATCGCGACTCCGTCCTGATGCTGCTCAGGCTTCTTGTGCCAAGTCGTGAGGGTTTGGAGAAGTCGGCGCTCTGTCACGATGTGCAATTCGACGGCGCCGCCATCCGGTGGGCTCTTCGTGACGACGTTCGACACATCCACGAGCGTGATTATGGACGTCACCGGTACAGTCATTCCGCTCGCTGCCGAAAGCAGGGTAGCCGCGCGCTCGGCTTCGTGGATGGCGTTGCGGATGTATGGCACCCGGTGACCACCGACCAGCATTCCCTTTCCACCGATCCAGACAGACTTGCCCGGGTGGTGTTTCGTATTGATCGTGAATACGCCCGGCTGGCCGATCACGACATGATCGATATCGCTTGTACCGCTGCCAACCGGCACGGAGTGCAGCACAGTCCAGTCGGGCCCGAGCTCAGCCAGTAGTCTCCCCACCCGGCGTTCGCCGATCGCACCCGTGTACCAAGGCCGAGCTTCTTCGTTGAGGCGAATCATTCCAGGCCGTGGCGACGGCGCCAGATCGCCGCTGGTCTGAGAGTTGAGCACCATGGCCATGAGTCCTTGAGCGGGCACACGGCTGCGTAGATCTGTCCATGGAATTCCCCCTAGGCGGCGCACCCGCGCTCTTTCATCCTTCAGGAGCGAGTGGCTTGGCACCAACCCCCAACCGGGGCCGGCGCCGGGGAAGTCAACCCGGACGATCTACCTGTTCGTGGATCTGGGAAGAGTGATCGACCGCACGGCGCACGCTCAGCGAGAAGCCCTTCGCACCCACCACCACTGGGGAGTGGACAGAGCACCAACTCCCTGGAAAGCTGAGCCGACGCCGCCATCATCCCCGATGCCTCAGGCGCACGGGGGAACGGACGCACTATGTCGCACAGCCTTGATTCGAGCGCCAGGGGCTACGCGGTCATCGACTTCGAAACCACCGGCCTCTTCGCCAAGTCGAGCCACCGGGTTATCGAGGTGGCCGTTGTCCACGTCGATCCAAGTGGTCGCATCACCGGCAGCTGGGACACGCTGATCAATCCGGGCCGAGATCTGGGCAGGCAGGACATCCACCGCATCCGCGCCGCCGACATCATGCAGGCACCGGACTTCGCGCACGTCGCGCCGCAACTGATCGAACTTCTCTCCGGGCGCGTGCTGGTGGCGCACAACGCTCGCTTCGACACGAGCTTCCTGTTGGCAGAACTGAGTCGGCTCGCTTACGGCGGCGACCTGGAACCCCTTGGGCTGTGCACGATGCAGCTCGCCCGCGACTTCCTCCCGGGCTCTGGCCGCAAGTTGTCCGACTGTTGCGCGGCGTACGACATCCCTCTGGTCGACGCCCACCGCGCTCTCGCCGATGCCGTTGCCACCGTGCACCTGCTGGGCGCGTACATTGCCGACGACCCGGATGCGCCGGTCTGGGCGCTGCATTTGGACGCAGCGGCAGCGTCCCCATGGCCACCCTTCCCGGGCGACCCTGCGGTGTGGGTGTCCCGCGACGACGTCCTGCCGGCCGGCCCCATCACCCCTGCATCCTGGCTGGACCGCATCACCCTGAAGATGCCAGAATTCGCTGGCCCGGACGAGCAACTGGACTATCTTGCGCTCCTCGACCTGTGCCTGTTGGACAAGGGAGCTCTCGTCCCATGAAGCGCTGGCGCTCGTGCAGCTCGCTGAAGACCTTGGCATCAACCGCGGCACCTGCGTGGCTCTGCACGAGCGCTACTTCGCCGACCTCGTAGCCCTCGCCTGGGCTGACGCAGTGTTGACCGAAGGAGAAATCGCTGACCTGATCACGGTTGCGCAGCTCCTGGGACTTCCTGCCTCGGCCGTCGCCACGGCGATGCACCCGCCCCAGCTGGTCGCCGTGGTCGCGGTCTCCGACGACGCGCTGGCACGCTTCATGCTGACGGCAGGGGACATCGTGGTCTTGACGGGCGAAATGCAGCGTCCGCGCGCCGATTGGCACGCCGAGCTCACCCACCCGGGATTCGGGCCGGGCGCCGGAGTGACCAAGAAATCCCGGCTGCTCGTGGCCGCTGACCCCGACTCCCTGTCGGGTAAGGCGCGGAAGGCCCGGGACTATGGCATCCCGGTCGTGAGCGAAGCGGGACTGAGCTCCCTGCTCGAGCGCGCCTGAATCGCTGGTGATGTCGCCAGCAAGAACTCACATCGTGCCTGGCTTCGAATGGCTCCCCAGGAAGGCTTACTCCAGCGCCCGACCGTTCTTCTCGACACTGTCATCGATCGATCGCCCAGCCTTGCGGTTGGCAAACGGACGAACGCCGTAGTGCGCCACGAAGTCACCAATCAGCGCGGATTCCAGGTTCTCGGCCTCAGCATCCGGAGTCTTCTTCCAGGCGACGAGCAGGTGGTCGCTGTCCTCGAGCTGCCAGAGGTATCGGCCGCCCCAGTGGCCCACACGCTCTCCTGCTCCGTGCCGACGATATTCGTCCAGTCGCTTGCGCAGTCCGCGTCGGCCGGTCGCGCCGGCGCTCGCCTTCCCGATGTAGAGCACGACGGCATCCGGTACCCACGCTGCTTGCAGAAGTTCGACGAGAACGGATGGTTCCTTGCCCTTGAACCAGCCAGCGGTGCTTTCAACGTTGAACGCAGGCAGCGACATCGACGAGCGAATCACCACGTAGACGCCCGGGTCGGCGGGCACAGAGGTCCCGGGCAGCTCGGCGAACGGCACGAACCCGTCGAAACCCTCGGTCTCGAGCCCTGCGCGGGTCCAAATCACAAGCCGCTTACCAGCATTCCTGAGCTCGTGCGTTTGAGACGCCCGGTCTCGATTCCGGCGGCCAGCGCAAGGTCGAGGCGCGCGTTGATTCCGTCCGTCAAACGACGGCTGCCGAACAAAGAGAGCGCTTCTCTCTTCAACTCCGTTTCTTCGATACCGGCGGCAGCCTCCGCCACGATCCTCATCGCGTTCGCGATCTCGATCAGCGGCACATGGTCGAGCTGGCGTGAATCGCCCAGGGGCGCCCGACGGACGAAGTGCCACGCGGCTGGGTCGACATCCGCCGGCCACAGGAATGGTCCGCCCGCAGACGGGCGCAGCTCTGCCGGGGCCCACCGCAGAATAGCCTCCGCGCGCGTTTGATTCACCCGGTCCAGACCGAACGCGCCGGCGACGAGCTTCGCTAGCCGGGCGCTATGAATGGGGCCTTCCGCCGCCACTGCGGAGCGGATCGCGGACTGCACTTTGCCCGCCGCGTTCTGCCTGGGCAGATCGTCAAGCACACTCACGGTACCGAGGGCACGCGGCGCCCACGCACTGAACTGGTGGATGAGCGGGTTCTCGCGGGTGGGCGCACGTCGTGTCGACGGCGCTGACCGAATGCTGAGGTCCGGCTGCCGAGCTGACGCGCTGGAGACCGGGGACGCCGACGCAACTGTGGCAGCCAACTGACCGGTCCGAACAGCCGTCGGCACCTCCTCGGTGTGTTGCTGTGCTTTCTCCGATGCTGTAGCTACGGCTGCGCCGAGCCGAGATAGCGTCGCCTCACGATTGTGCAGCCACTCGGGCAACCACACGCGTTCGATTCCGGGCCAGCGCATGATTCCCTGCAGGACGTCGATGGGCAGGCCGTCCCGGTCCGCCACGGTCTGCCGCGCTCGCCAACTCGGGCCGTCAAGGAGTACCGCGACAAGAGGCCGCTCCGGCTCTGCGGGATCGGCAATGCTGATGTCGACGCGGAAGTCGGAGAGCCCGACATCCGTGCGCACCGGAAAACCGAGGGTTCGCAGCTCGGCGGCGATGTCATCACGGTGGTGGTCGACGATCGACTGGCGGCGAACGTCGTCTGTCATTACGTCAGTGCCGCTGTCGGCCATCTCGAGATATGCCTTCAAGTGTTTGATACCGACCGAACTCGTGTCCTGCGCGCGCAGCACGCTCGGGTCGAAGCTGGCGTACAGCACCACCTGTCGACGGGCGCGAGTGATGGCCACGTTGAGCCGTCGCTCACCGCCCGCGCGAGAAAGCGGCCCGAAGTTGAGTGGCACCACGCCGCTCGCGTTGGCACTGAACGCGATCGAGAACAGGATGCTGTCCCGCTCGTCACCCTGCACGTTCTCCAGGTTCTTGACGAACAGGCCATCCGGCTCATCGAGTGCGGCAGCGATACGTTGGTCGTCGCAGTCGCGCAACATGTTCTCAATGAGGTTGCGCTGCTGCATGTTGAACGTGATGACGCCCACCGACGGCGACTCGTGAGGGGACGCCCAGAATCGGCGTTGAATGTCGTCGACGATAGCGGTTGCCTCCGCGAGGTTCGTTCGCAGCGTCTTGCCGCGGCCCGACCGCTCAAACTGACCGTCAATTCGCACCAGGGAGACGCCGTGCCCGTCTGTTGCGGTGTGCGAGGCGCCCTGCAGCGGGGCGGGAAAGGAAGACAACCGGCTCTCGTAGTAGTTGTGGTTACTGAACGCGATCAGCGACTCGTCCTGGCTGCGGTAATGCCACGACAGCCACTTACTCGGCACCCGAGCCTGCACGCACTCGGTCAGAATTGATTCCTCGTCGACCACGACGTCGGGGGCGGACTCCGATTCCTCGTCGATGCTGCTGCCTGCTTCAGCGAAGCTGGTCGGTGGCATCTGCTTGCTGTCGCCCACCACTACAACGGATGCGGCGCGTCCCATCGCACCGATGGCATCCGCCACTCGAATCTGTGACGCCTCATCGAACACGACGATGTCGAACAGGTCAGATTGCGCCGGGAAGAACCGGGCCACGGACTCGGGGCTCATGAGCGTGCACGGCATCACTTGGGTGATGAGGGAGCCATAGTTCTCCAAGAGCGCCCGCACGCTCATCCCGCCGCGCTGACGGTCGAGCTGCCGGCGAAGGCCGCCGACCTGACCGGAGGCCAGATTCGTGTCGAACCGGCGCAGCGCCAGCACCTCGGCCGGTATTCCGCGGGGGAGTTCGGCGCGCACGGCCTGGGTGCTCGTGGTGAAGCGGCCAATGGTCTTGTTGTGCGCGGCGATATCGAAGTCGTTCAGCGCGGTTGCGTCTTCTCGTTCGGAGATCGACGCAATGGCCACACCCTTGTCGAAGGCGAGTGCCGCATCGTCGGCAGGGATGCTTCCGGCCAGAATGGCGGAACGGGCGTCGTCGAGGCCGTGACGGCGGAGCGGTTCGATGTGGCGCACCAGATCGAGCCAGCGCTCCAACACGACGGGCTGGCTGGTGTCGAGGTTGCGGGGCGCACGAGTCGCCCACCAGGCGGCGATGAAGCCGTCTGTGCTCGACCAACGTTGAACATCGTCCGGCCGGAGGGACGCCACCGTGGTGAGCTGGTTCCACGCGGCGGCCAGGCGAGCGAGTTGATCGGCGTCAGCTCCTGTGGCGGTCGACGAGTAGTACTCCCGCAGATCGGTCATCTGCGGGTCGCCGGCAGGGCTCAGCGTGTCGCCGAGCCAACCGAACCACGTAAGGGTGACGGAGACGTCGTCCGCCTGTTCGGCGATGAACGGATTCCACTGTGGCGACACGAGCGGGAGGGGGAGTTTGAGCGCGGCTTCACGAATGCTCACGGCTTCGGCATGAGAGGCGGCTATCGCGGCAGTGAGCGTGGAGAGCGTCTTGAGCGGCACGCTGGCCGTGTCGACGATGAGGTCGTCACCGAGCTGCGCCAGCACTGCTCGACGCTTCTTCTTGCGACCGAAGAAACCAGCCTGATCGGCCGCAAGGGCCGCTGCATGGATGGCCGGAATGTCCCGCGCGAGCACGGTTGGCTTCACGCTCTCCCGCCACTCCGGAGTCGACGCCACAATCGAGGCGAGGTGGCTCTCGAGCGCGGCCAGGTAGGCCTGCCAGGCGTCGCTGTGAAGCGTGTCAACCACGGGCAAGGGATGCCGCGGCGCACGCGCCAGATCCCGCCATCCGCTGACCGCGTCAGCAGTCGCCAACCGGCTCAGTGCCTGCAGGCTGAACCCGGCCTCCTGCGCGTCGACCAGTGCAGCGTCGAATTCGCGTGCGGCGGCATGAATCGCGACCGGGTCCAGCGTTGAGCCAGGCCGCTCGTCGAGGAACGCCCACGGGTGCGCGGCACTCGGGCGGGCCAGATCGGAGAACTCGGGGAGCTGGCGGAGGACGTTGCGGAGGGTCGTGAAGATCTCCGGTGTACTTCCGGCCACGAGAGCAGCCGGAATCGCCAGCGCGGTGATGCCCGGGTCCGCGGTGAGTTCGTGCGTGCGGGCACTGTAGAGGGAGAGCCCGGCGGCGTTGGATTCGTGCAGGCGGTCGGCGTACCGGGCGAGGCTGCGCCGACTCGACTGGGCAGCCTCGAGGTTGGCCTGCAACGCAGCTTCATCGGCCCGCACGCGCAGGTCGAGCGCCGCCTTGATCTGCGCGCGAGCGGCAGCCGGTCGGGCGCCCTTGTCGTGCAGATCCAGGGAGAAGTCACCGAGCCCGACGCTTTCCAGGCGTTTCTTCACCACATCCAGGGCGGCACGTTTTTCAGCGACGAACAGCACTCGTTTGCCGGCCGCGAGCGAGCGGGCGAGCAGATTGGTGATCGTCTGCGACTTGCCGGTGCCCGGAGGGCCCTCGAGCACGAAGGTGCGTCCGCCTACAGCTTCGGCGACGGCCTCCAGCTGGGAGGAGTCCGCCGGTACCGGTACGGACCCGCCCAGCTCATCAAGATCCACGCTCGGTGCCGTCAGCACGGGATCGGCGTAGGCCTCCAGCGGGGAGTTGATCAGGTGGGAGACGAGGCTGTTCTGCGACAGGATCTCCCAGTTTTCGTCCAGGTCTTTCCAGAGCCGGAATTTGGCGAATTGCAGAATCGACAGGTCCACGGACTCCTCAACCCGGAACGGAAGCCCAGCCTTGGCGATGGCCTCGCGCACGGCCGTGAACGCCGCCGGCAGATCGATGCCCGAGGAGTCCTGGGTCGGGTCGGAAAGGCCCGGAATCTCGAGGTTGAAGCTCAGGCGCAGCTTCTCGAGCAGACAGTAATTGGGGGTGGAGGCCCCGGTTTCGTCCACGGTAAGCCGGTAGGAGTTTCCGCGGCTCGCGGTCACCATCGTGACGGGAACCAGCACGAGGGGAGAACGGAGCTCACGGTCGTTGAAGCTCCAGTGCAGCATCCCGAACGCAAGGTACAGGTTGTTCGCGCCGGTTTCTTCCATGATCGTCTTCGCCTTGTTGGCGAGGTAGCGCAGCTTGGTCGTGTACGCGGCTTCAGTGATGTCAATGAAGGCGCTCTTCTTGTCGGCGAGCATGAGCTCCCGGGCGGTCTCGGAGAGATCCCGTCCATAGCGCACGCCGCGAGCCCGGTCGATGGTGGGCACGGCGTCGGAGGGCACCAGGGTGATCGGGGTTCCGGCGCTAATTGCGTCTTCCATCCGAGCAACAGCCGGTGCCGGTACGGCGAGCGGGTATCCGGAGCGATCGGTGTAGTTGATCAGCTTGTTGCGCAGGCTCAGGTCGAGCAGGGCGTTCTTCCACTGGGCCACGCGGGCGGGCACGGCCGTGCCCTCGGCGGTGGCGCCCGAAGGTGCCGCGTAGTACGGCGCAATGGTCGGCCCGGCACCGGGCTGGTAAACGGTGACTATGGTTTCACCGTCGGCGCCCGAGGAACGGCTGGGAAGCGGGAAGATCCCGGACTCGCGGGCCTGGCGGATGTCGGTGACCCCGAGGAACCTCTCCAGTCCGGCGTCGAGGTGCTTGGTGTGCGGGTATCGCCGAGCATCGGCGAAGGTACGCGAGTCGGTGCCGCCGGTAACAAAAGTCGTTTCAAGAAGTCCGATAGCGCCGAGGTCGACCAGATTAACGATGTCGGCCACGTCAGTCAGCGCTGGTGCACCCAGCGATGAGTCGATGCGCCAATAGCCGATGAAGATGTGGTCGTTCAGAGTCCACAGCGTCGAGTTGATGCCGGCCTGCTCCAGCGCGGCCGCAAGGGTGACCGTGGTGTCCAGGCAGGTGCCGAGTCTTCCTTCCAGTACCTCGGCGGGCGTGCGAACCTTTTGACCCTTGGAGCCCCAACTTGCAGGCGGTTCCGCATAGCGGATGTCGCGGGCTCGCATCGCGTCGTAGATTGCGGCGACGGTGTTATCGACACGTTCCTCGCTCTCCGATTGGTGGCCAGAGAGCGAGGAGTTGCCAGTGCGCTCTTTGAGCAGGTCGGAGGCTTCGGTCAGAAGCGGTGCGATCACGGCAGCATTCGGTTGTACATGCGCAGCCAGTAGTTCGAGACCGAGGTTGAGCGGATTTGCCACCCACTGGTTGAAGGCGAGTATCTCCACGTTGACCGAAGTCTCGGCGAGAAGCACGCCTGCACTGTTCCGCAACGTTGCGCGGATGAGTCCGGGGCGCTGCTCATCAACGCTGAGCATGCGGGCCGGATCGAGAACGAGATCAACGGTGCGGAGGACCGTCGTCTGCTTGTCTCCAAGGTCCACGAGGAGCACCTTCGGCCCGCCGAGTGAGCCTTCGGCACTCACGACGTCTACCTCGAGGGAGGCTCCGCGGGTTTCGCCGGCCAGATTCTCCACGACGATTTCATCAACGACTGGAATTCGGCAGTGTGCCATCGCGCAGCTCAGGAAGGGCAACGAACGGATGGTGATCGTGGCCGATGCTGGGGTTGTGGCCGAGGCCTCAGGGGGGAATTCGGTGATGAGCACTTCTGGTGCCACAACCGGAGCGGTTAGCGGACCCGATTCTTGCGGTTCAGCGGGCGCGGCCGGGCGCACGGGAAGTACTCGTTGCTTCAACGTTGCGAGTTCCGCGGCCGGGGCATCGGCATCGATCATACGGAGCAGAAGCTCGGCCGAGTCGAGGGCGCGGTATGCCGTCTGGGCGGTGAATTCCTGGTTGTGCGCCCACTGGTTGCGCACTTCTCGCAGTTCACTCGCGTAGGTCTGGCCCTGTCGGGGAAGCTCGCGGTCGAACGGAAACCCGAGCTCGCCCAGCCGCTCGGTAAGGGCGCGCAGCAGGAGCGAGAGATCCCGCTTCGAATAGACCCCGCCGCGGCGGCCGGCCAGATTGTCCTTGCGCTCGAGTATCGACGTCCACTCCACTTCGGGTGGGAGGGCCGCTGCGAATATCTTGTCTACGAACGGCGACAAACCGTCGATCAGTAGGGCAAGCCCATCTCCAACAACGGAGTGGTGTTCAGCCTGGTTCACAGAAATCCCCCTTGAAATGCGGCATAAGGCATCGCGGCGTCTTCCCCCGAAGTGTATTGGCTCGATCGGACAGTCGAGAGACATTGCTGACCGGCCCGCTGTTTAACCAGTGATCTGGAAGCTGGCCGTAAATGTTCGAACCGGGAGGTTCAGCAATTCGCGAGCGGATCCATGGGTGAATGCTTCCACTCCAGTAGCTTGGCAAGATGATCAAACGTCGTGCACCCCGAGAACCCGCGCCGCGTACCGTCGACAATATCGAGGACTGGTATGCAGAATTCCTCGAGAACAACGAAACGACCACTGAGGAGTTGGACAGCTTCGCAAGACTCGCGGACGTTGACTCCGAATTTACAGACATGCTCGCGATGGACTATCTCGCAATGACTACAATGCTCGTCGAACATGAAAACACCTCAGTGGTGACGCTCTCCTATGTCATGGAAGTGGTCAGCGAGGATTGGAAAAAAGCGGCTTACGTCCTACAGGCAATCGCCGCTAAACCAGAGATAACGGTCGAGATCCTTGCCTCACTTTTCCAGCATGGTGACAGGTATGTGCGCGAAATGGTCGTCGGCCACACCAACGTTCCCATTGACATTCTTATCGATGCTGCACGCGACAAGAAGGAATTCGTTAGAGCACGGCTCACCTACGATAACCCGAAAGTGCCGGATGAGGCTCTGCAGTACCTCGCGGATAACGACCCAGAGACCTACATCCGGTTTTCAGCAATCGAGGAATTGAATCGGAGAGGTCAGCTGCACTAGTCAAATCGCCAAGGTGCTGATCCGCGAACCGAGAATCGTTCCCGCATCAGCGGGTCCCATCACGGACGTTCGTACGAGAACCACGGGGGAGCGAGTGGGTTGCCCAATCCTTGGCGTGCTTTTTCGAAGGCAACTGGTGAGCATCCTCCAGCACGTCGCTAGCTAAGCTGACACTACGCATCGACGGCCAAGCAACGGAGTGCACTTGTGAAGAAGAGAATCAATGTCGTCGGTGCTGTTCTTACCAGGGGTCAGACAATTCTTGCGGCGCGTCGTAGCTCTACAATGTCGCTGCCCGGCATGTGGGAATTCCCGGGGGGCAAGATTGAGCAGAACGAGTCGCCCGAGCAAGCTTTGCTCCGCGAGCTGGACGAAGAGCTGCTTTGCTCGGCAGAGATCGGCGAGCACGTCGAAACCACGGAGCACGAGTATGACTTTGGGATCGTGATTCTCACGACGTACTACTGCTCGCTGGTCGGGGCTGAACCCCGCCTGACCGAGCACTCAGAAATTCGCTGGGTACAGGCCACCGAGCTAGACCAGCTTGATTGGGCTCCCGCTGACGTACCTGCTGTGGAACGGGTCATGAAGGACTTTCGGGTTTGAGTTCGACAAGCACGCAGCTAACCCGCGACAACACGTTTGGATTCCTGGATTCACAGGTCGAGGCCGATCAGTTATTCAATCCCACCCTTGTCTCGAACACCGACGGCAATACGATGCTTCGGGCCATTCGCGATGAGCTGAAGCGCTCAGAACGATTCGTGTTCTCCGTCGCATTCATCACGCCGAGCGCTATCGCCATGCTCAAACAGGCCCTCCTCGATTTTCGCGGTACCGGCACGATCATCACCTCCACCTACCTCGGATTCAACTCACCAGCCGCGTTCCATGAGCTGCTGAACCTAGAGGGCATCGACGTCTACGTGCACCCAGATTCGGCTGCAGGCTTCCACGCCAAGGGCTACATCTTCGAGCAGAAATCCAGCACCACAGCCATAGTGGGCAGTTCAAACCTGACCGAACGCGCGCTGCTTCAGAACCACGAGTGGAACCTGCGCTTCTCCGCTCTTCCCGACGGTGACATCGTGCAGCAGCTGAAGCGAGCGGCTCAAGCACATATTGACGCTTCAGCTGCTCTCACCCGGGCCTGGGTTGACGTGTATGCGTTGACCTGGGCGGCACCACCTCAGGGTTCTCGCGCCGTTCCCGGCGGGACTGAACCGTCGGGTGGTCTTCCACCGAGCGGAATGATTTTCCCGAATGCAATGCAGGTTGAAGCACTTGCTGACATTGCTGCGCTGCGGGATGCGGGCGAGCACAAAGCTGTCGTCATTTCTGCGACAGGGACTGGAAAGACGATCCTCTCCGCCCTGGATGTACGTGCTTATTCACCGGAGCGGATGTTGTTCGTTGTGCACCGTGAACAGATCCTCGACCGTGCAATCAGTGAGTTCAAGCGAGTACTAGGAGCCCCGGATAGCGACTTTGGCAAGTTCGTCGGGTCAAAGAAAGAACTTGACCGCCGCTACGTCTTTGCTTCGATCCAATCGCTGACGCGGGCAGAGAATCTCGAAGCGATCTCGCCCGAAGCCTTTGACTATGTCCTGATCGACGAAGTCCACCGTGCCGGTGCCGCCAGTTACCGACGTCTGATCGAGTACCTCAAGCCGGACTTCCTCCTCGGAATGACCGCGACGCCCGAGCGCACCGACGATTTCAACGTGTTCGAGCTTTTTGACTACAACGTGCCATATGAGATTCGTCTCCAGAAGGCCCTTGAGGCAGACATGTTGACGCCGTTCCATTACTACGGGGTGACCGACTTTGTTCAGGCGGACGGCGAGGTCATCGATGAAGTGGCAGAGCTCCGTCGGCTTGTGGCCTCCGAGAGGGTGGATCATCTCGTGTCGACGATCGAACGCTACGGCCACGCTGGCGTTCCAGTTCGAGGGCTGATTTTCTGCAGCAAGAACGCTGAGGCTGCCGAGCTCGTCATTCTTCTGAACCAACGGGACGTTCATGGACACCGGCTGCGCACCCGCGCACTAAACGGCACAGACTCGGTTGAAGAACGCGAGCTGGTTGTGCAAATGTTGGAGCGGGGTGAGCTTGACTACATCGCGACTGTAGACATCTTCAACGAGGGCATCGACATCCCGTCGGTGAATCAAGTGCTCATGCTCCGGCAGACTCTCTCCAGCATCGTGTTCACCCAGCAACTGGGACGCGGACTTCGAAAGGCTGCAGGAAAAGATCACCTCGTGGTCATCGACTTCATCGGCAATTACGACAACAACTACCTGATCCCCATTGCGCTGTTCGGCGACAGCACGCTGAACAAGGACTCAATTCGTAAGAAGATCATCGACGCCCAGGAAGCGGGCGCGATTGCAGGGCTGTCAAGCGTCAACTTCGATGAGATATCGAGGGAGAGGGTTTTTGCGTCCCTTGCGACCACGACCCTCGACAGCATGACCAATCTGAAGAAGTCCTTCCTCGAGCTGAAGAACCGACTGGGTCGTCCGCCGGCGCTACTCGACTTCGCTCGTTTCGACCTGGTTGACCCGGTTGTCATCGCGACAAAGCAGAAAAACTACTGGCGGTTCCTGTGCAAAGTTGGGGCGGCCAACGTCGAGGCCGGCGCTTACGAGAACGCTATTCTGACCTTTCTCTCGGGGGAGCTCTTGAACGGCAAGCGCCCACACGAGCTTCTGCTCCTCGATGAACTACTGTTCACCCCGAACGGAGTGATGGTTGAAGAATTCAAGGCATTGCTGGGGGAGAACGATCTGTCCAGCGAACCGGCGACGCTCGATTCAGTGCACGCTCTGCTGAGCCTGTCATTCTTCACGGAGGCGGATGTCGCAAAGTACGGTTCCTCCCCAATCGTCACCCTCCGGGACGGATTCTATCGCCTGGGCGAAGGCTTTTCCGAAGCATGGGACAAAGAATCGATGTTCCGCGATCAGGTGCGGGATGTCGTGGACACCGGGCTATATCTGGCCCGGCACCGATACCAGTGGACGGGACTGCTCGAAGTCGGCCAACGATACTCACGCAAGGACGTGTGCCGGCTCCTCAACTGGAAATCGAACCAGCAGAGCACGATCTATGGCTATAAGGTCGACACTTTCTCGAACAGTTGCCCCATTTTCGTCACCTACCACAAAGGCGATGAGGTGTCAGAGAGCACGAATTACGGAGACGCGTTCCTCAATCCATCGACCTTGACCTGGTATACGCGCAGCCGCCGCACTCTCGCGAGCTCCGAAGTGAAGTCGATTGTGGAAAATCGGCTTCCGCTTCACGTGTTCGCAAAGAAAGACGATGCAGAAGGCACCGATTTCTATTACCTCGGTAAAGCGATGTCACAGGACGCTCGACAGACGACCATGTCTAGAAGTGGCGGCCACGACCTTGACGTTGTCTCGATGACTCTTGCCCTTGCCAGCCCCATCGAGTCAAGTCTCTACGAGTACTTTGCGACTCGGGCTTCTGGGACGTAGACATACGCCAGGGAAAAGTGACAGCCGTGCCAGGCTCGGACTCGATCCTCGAGTGTTGACTACCTCGCGGAAGGCGACCGACGTATTTCGAGGTGGCACTCGAACGTGGGCTGGTGGCTCCCGCGACTCCCCATGAGACTTCAAGTATCAATCCTTGGAGCAAAACATGCAGCATTACCGTCCCTTTATCCTGGCCCGCCGTGGAGAGTTGAGTGCTATTTCCAAGCTGTCGCCGGCGGCGCGATCCGCATTTACTCCGGTCCTAGTTGTCCCGGGCCGTTCCTGGGATTTCGAGAGTGACGAGTATGCCAAATCGCTAAGTGAACATTTCGAATCGTTTCCGAAGAAATACCGTGATTCCCTAGGCTCGGCTGTGGCGTTCGTTGATGTTAGTCTTCTCGATTCCGACGAGTCGATTTTTGGTGGTGTAGACCCTCTAACTTGGATCGTTGAGGAGTCGAATGTGCTCGGGCTCGAGCTTGTGCCGCTGGTGACTCCCTTTAGCGCCTCTTCCGCACTTGGCGCTGTGCGAAAGCTGCACCAAAAATACGGGCGCGGTGTCGGCATCCGGATTGCCCCTGAGGAATGGGTGTCGCTTGACGACACTCACCTGGAACGTCTACTTGCCGCGACTGGCCTCTCGCCCCAGGACGTCGACCTTTTCATCGACTGTGGTTCGACTTTTGGCCCTCTCGTGCAGCGGAGCCTACTCACGGAACTAGCGGAGTTGGATTCTCGATATTTGTTCAGGTCCGCGCGATGTCAAGCTGTGTGGAGTCACTTGGGTTAGATTTTGACGGTTTCTTTGCGAATGTTGATGCCGACGGTGTTTGTTGGTGTCGGGGTTGTCGGTCTGGCGTGGAATCGTTCGGGGTGCTTGTGGTGGTAGCGCTGGAGGGCGCGGTCCCGGATGCGGTGCACGTGTCGCCAGGTGCCGTCGTGGACTTGCTGGGGCGAGAACAACGCGATCCCGGAGTGCCGGTGGTTCGTGTTGTACCAGGGCACGTAGTTGGCCACGTGGTCGCGTGCGGATTGGAGATCGTCGAACGTGCCGGGGTAGTTGGGTCGGTACTTCATGGTGCGGAACTCGGACTCGGAGAACGGGTTGTCGTTGGAGACGTAGGGCCGGTTGTGGGTCTTCGTGACGCCGTGCGTGACCAGGAGCACGGCCAGAGCATCTGAGCGCATTGCAGGGCCGTTGTCGGCGTGGACGAAATCTGGGGTGCCGTGTAATGCAAACGCGGCCTCGAACATCTCCACGGCGAGCTGGTCGCTCTCGCGTTCCTCGACGCGCCAGCCCATGATCTTTCGCGAGTAGATGTCGATGATCGAATAGGCCTTGAACGCTTTGCCCCGCCACGGGCAGCGCAGATCGGTAATGTCCCACGACTTATGCCGACGTCGGCATAAGTCGTGTTATGCCGACATTGTGATTATGCCGATGTTCGCCTCCGATCTCAGGTTCCCGGCGGTGAGTGGGCGAAAAAGGTCGGCATAATCACTGCCGGGTGATCGGCTTGTCTTCTCAACGATTGAGCAGGCAGGGAGAATCTGATGGCGGTTACAGGTGCGGCGGCGCGAGTGCAGGTCCAGGGCCAATTGGTAGAACATCGGGAGGGATTCGAGGTCGAGCTGCGGCGGCTGGGGTTTACGCCGGTGTCGATTGTGAACCAGTTCTATTTGCTGGCACATTTCAGCCACTGGCTCCAGGATGAGGGGATTGTCCTCGCGGATCTGAGCGTGGGGCAAGTTGATGCGTTTCTCGTCGAGCGCAAAGCGACCCACACGGCGTTATTCACCCGCAGAGCCCTACGAACTTTGCTGAGATGGCTTGCGCTGTCCGGATCGATCCCTGCGGAGGCGGCAGAAGCTGCGGCGCTGCCGGAGGATCCGGTGGTACTGGTGCGGTTCGAGCGTTACCTGTTGCGGGAGCGTCGGATCGGGGCGCGAACCACGTCGGCGTATGTCGTGCGGATCCGGCGTTTTTTGGCCGCGTATGTTCCGCCTGACGGGTTCACCGCGCTTGGTGGCGCCGAGGTGACGAGGGCGTTGCTGGACGAGGGCGTGGGGCGGGCGCCGGCGTCGGTGAAGAAGTTCGGTTACGCGCTGCGGTCGTTTTTGCGCTTCTGTTTCGTCACCGGGGAACTGGACCGTGATCTGACTGGCGCGACGCTGGTGATCCGGAACCCGTTGCCGTCCTTGCTGCCGGTGGGCGCCAGCGCGGCAGAAATCGCGATCCTCCTGAACAGTTGCGACCGGAGCACCGCAGCGGGGCGGCGAGAATACGCGATCATCATGTTGCTAAGCAGGCTGGGCCTTCGCGCCGGGGAAGTCGCCGGGATGCAACTGGACGACATTCGCTGGCACGTCGGTGAAGTCCTCATCCGCGGCAAGGGAGCCAAAGACGAATACCTTCCATTGCCGGCGGAAGTCGGCGCTGCGGTGGTCGATTATCTGATGCACGCCCGCTCGGCGGACGCGTCCGTCCGGGAAGTGTTCTGCGGCCTGCGCGCGCCGAGAAACCGGCTGGGTTCTCCGGCAATTTGGGTGATCGTGACCCGCGCATGCACCCGCGCGCATTTGGAGCCGTTTGGGCCCCACCAGTTGCGGCATGGCCTGGCCGAAGCGATGGTCGCTGCTGAAGTGCCGTTGGCCGGCATCGGACAGGTGCTGCGCCATGAGGATCCGGCGACGACAGCAAACTACGCCCGGGTCGATGTGGTGCGGTTGCGACAACTAGCCCAGCCCTGGCCGGCCGGCGGTGAACTCGCATGACCTGGGCGGAGAACGTCGACGACTACATCCGCCTGCGCCGCCAGTTCGGAGCCCGCCTGCACTGGCCCGAGCACCTGCTCCACCAGTTCGCCGCTCACCTTGTGAACGACGACATCACGGTGATCACGATCGTCGACGCGATCGCCTTCTCCAGTGTCCTGCCTGCCGGGGTGACGACGCCGCCGGCGACGCGAGCATCCACGCGGATGACGGCGGTCCGCGGCTTCGCTGATTACATGCACGCGCTCGATTCGATCCACGAGGTCCCGCCCCGCGGGATCTTCTCCGATCCCCTCCATCGCAAAAACCCCTACATCTACTCTCCCGCGGAGATCACGGCGGTGATCCATGCCGCGACCGCTCTGGAGGGCGGCAGCCGAGCCCAGACCTACTCGGTGCTATTCGCCGCGCTGGCCGCGACTGGATTGCGCGTCGGGGAGGCGATCGATCTGGATCGCAGAAACGTGGATCTGGACGCTGGGGTGTTGCTGATCAGCCGGGGCAAGGGACGAGACCCGCGCCTGGTCCCGCTGCATCCGACCACGACCGCGGCCCTGGAACGCTACGGGCACTGGCGCAACGACCAGCAGCACGACCACACTGGGGTGCGCTCGGCCGCGTTCTTCACCGATCAGGCCGGTCAGCGGCTGAAATACGCGGCCGTTCGCGACAACTGGGTCCAGGCATCCACGGCGTCGGGGCTGCGCACCGCGGAACGACAACCACGGATGCACGACCTGAGACACACGTTCGCGGTCAACACGCTCCTGGGCTGGTATCGCAACGGCGCCGATGTCGCCGCGAAGATGCCGGCCCTGTCCATCTATTTGGGCCACTCCAGGCCCGCGGACACCTATTGGTATATCAGCGCCGTTCCCGAGCTGCTTGGCCTTGCCGCCGACCGGCTTCAGAGCGCGACCCTCCGGCTGCAGGTGCAGTCGTGACCACTCTCGCGCCACTGCTGCAGGCCTTCTTCACCGACCGGCTAATCACGCAACGCCGCTCCAGCAGCAACACCATCGCCTCCTACCGTGACACCATCACCCTGCTACTTGGCTATATCTGCGCCCAGACAGGCAAAAGGCCGTCGGACATCGACATCAGCGACCTAGACGCCGATGCCATCACCGGGTTCCTCCATTACCTGGAGGAAAGCCGCGGCAACAGCGTCCGCACCCGCAACACCCGCCTGGCCGCGATCCACTCCCTGTTCGCCTTCGCGGCGCTACGCCACCACGAGCATGCCGAGGTCATCCAACGCGTCCTCGCGATCCCCGCGGCACGGACGCACCGCACTACCGTCACCTGGCTGGAACTCGCTGAAGCCGACGCGCTACTGGGCGCCTGCAACCAGGACACCCGCACCGGCCGCCGTGACCATGCGATATTCACCCTCGCCATCCAGACGGGACTGCGCATCAGCGAGTTGCTCAACCTCACCATCGCCGACATTCACACCGGCACGGGTGCGCACGTCTATTGCCTCGGTAAAGGCCGCAAAGAACGCCGCACCCCACTGCTGACGGCAACCGTCACGGCTCTGACACGTTGGATCACCGAGAACGCAGGCCCGCCGAACGCCCCGCTGTTCACCAGCAGCACCGGACATTCCCTCAGCCGCGACGCGATCGAACACCGCATCCACCACAACATCACCATCGCGGCCTCGACATGCCCCTCGCTGGTTGGCAAACACGTCAGCATGCACACCCTTCGGCACACCGCCGCGATGCGACTGCTCAACGCCGGCGTTGACACTACCGTCATCGCCCTCTGGCTCGGCCACGAACAGATCGTCACCACGAACATCTACCTCCACGCCGACATGACTTTGAAGGAAGCCGCGATCGCGAAAGTCACCCCATCCAGCGTCACGATGTCGGGTCGTTACCAGCCCACGGACGCCGTTCTGACATTCCTCGCGGCACTGTGATTATGCCGACCTTTTTCGCCCGCTCACCGCCAGGAACCTGAGATCGGAGGCGAACATCGGCATAATCACAATGTCGGCATAACACGACCACACTTGCAAGGGCCCGGTCGCGATCAGGACCGGAGTCTCCCGCGGTGTCTTTGACCCGCGCTTGGTGGGCACCACGGGGCGGGCGCTCTGGTCTTCGATATCGGCGGCAATCCGCCACCACGACCGGCGCCCGGCAAGCATGACGCCCTCGTCCCAGGTGGTCGCGAACGTGTGATCGACCGAATGCCCGACCTTCCAGCCGGCCGTGATCTTCGCGGCGATCGTTACCCGATCGGGCGCGGGAATTCGAGACAAGTACGCGCGGTCCTGTTGCAATACCGGCTCAGGAACCCGGGCGCGGGGTTTGAGCCGGTACTGCCAGGTCGAACGGGCGACGCCGGTCATCGCCAACGCGCTGCGTTGCGAGCCTGTCGTGCGCGTCAGCTCGGCCACGAGCTCGTTCTCCCGGGTCAGGAAGTCGAGGGATCGGTCGTCGTCAGGGTAGCTGCGGGCTCTTCCTCGTTCAACGAGTGCAAGAGCCCGATAGCTTTTCCCAACGCGTTGTTGCTGCCCTCCAACTCGCGCACCCGCGCGGTCAGCTCGGCAACTTCAGCCTCGTGTCTGGCCTGCTCAGCCGCACGCGCTTTCTCCAGCGCACTGCGCTTACCCGGTGGAATAGTCATGTAACTACCCTCTCGCGGAATCAGCCCGCGTTCGAGGTCACCCTCATAGACCGCGTCACGCCACCGGGCCAGCCGGTGCCTGGATAGCTTGCGCTCCGCTAACCACGGGCTCTTTTGCCCATACGCCAACCCGTCATACTCGTGAACGAACCTGCGGATCTCTACCGCGGTGAACCCTGGGGTTATCGACATGCTCTTGCCTCCTACTGATCGTGAACTGACTCACGAACAGCCTGACGCAGAGGGGTCTCGGACTGTTGGCGGTGCCGGATTCCCGGACACGACGGGCCTGGCAAGGGGGGTAAGCGAGCACCTCAGGGAAGACTGGACGCTCTTTCAGGCAGTGTTCGCTAAGCGCAAGCTTGCAGGCCTGTCCCCAATGGACTTTTTCGACAATGCGATACAGAACCCCAGTTTCATCGATGTTGGTGTCGATCCCCGATTCTTGAGCATAAGCGCGCTCATGCGATACACCACCAGCGACCGATGGCTCATCGCCAAGGGCGAGCTCTTCAAGGGGCCGGCAGGTAAGAGCCGTGGGGGAGCCGCGCTTATTCCGGCTTTGGATCTCCTAGTCGCGCACCCAAGCTTCGGAGATCCCATTCTTACGGCTATGGACACATGGGTTGGGGACGTGCTTTCGGGCAGGGCAACTCCGGGCGGACCGGAGACATGGAGGACCTGGGGTACCTTGCGTCACATCGAATCCGTCAGCCATCAACTCGCCACGATGCCCTAGCCTTCAGCGTTTCGCGCACGTCGGCCTTCAGGTTTTTCGGCGGTGTAACCTCGACGAGCCGTTCCCACAGGTGATGGTTCGCTTTGCCGCGCAACCCTTTGGCGCTTCCAGAACGGTCTAGGAGTTCCAGCGCTTCATCCCGCCAAAGGAGTGTAGCGAGGAACCAAGGGTCGATCTGACGATTAAGCTGCGCGGGCTTCACTCGCCGAAGTCGAATACCTCTTGGCGTCGACTGAGCCTCGATGACTCCCCACCAGGTGGGCAAGAGTGCAGCTGCGTGAACGACATGGCCGCTGGCTACAACTAACGTGCAGTAGTCAAGCACCTTTGAGTATCCCTGCACTTGTCGCGGAAGCCGACGTAGATTATCGGAAGCGCTCTTGATCTCATAACCTGAGAACGCTCCGTTCAAGACGGCCAAGTCGATTCGGACTTCTCCGGCGACACCAAGTTCGTTTACGAATCGTGTCGATGAAAGCTCTCTGCGATGAGTCCGTTGGAGTCTCTCGTGGAGCGCAATGCGCACGTCGATGTCGTGCATAGCTACCTCATCCCAGTAATGGAGGGCTGTTGCGGGCTTCCCTCGGGGCGACGATTCACGAGCAACCTGCTAGCGACGGACTTGTGACACTCGTCAGTCCTTCAGGATCACGTCGAACTGGTCCTGCACTTCGAGACTACCGGAACCAGGGAACGCTAAACCATGGCATGACCGGACGGGAATTGGGATGTGGCGCTGCCGCCCATTGCGAGAGTCTTACCAGCTGGTGGCCTTCGGCCACACAACGATTGGGGTAGAGACTTGGGACACATCTGCCGAATCGATAGGGCGGCTCCTTCGCGGGTGACTTCTTCGCAAAGAACGAACTCAACCCGAGAAAGAATGCCCGGTACTGGAACGCGAGTGGCCAGGTCGGGGTGGCGGCAATCGCCGAGTTTGGACCTCGCAGGCCAGCGTTCTGCCCACCCTCAAGTGACCTAAAGGGGGACTAGCCCACCGAACCTGTGCGCGGCCAAAGTAGAGAACACGAGCAGAAATCAAACGGAAAGCGTAACTTGACCAGGCTGACAGACTTCGAGCTTCCCCCGTATATCCCAAACAGGCGAGGGGGAAAAGTGGAGCGATACAAAATCAGCGCGAACTCTAGGGAGAAGCCCGGCGATCTGCTGTTTCTGTGTGGCCCGCACGAAGCGTATGAGCAGATTGCCAATTTGGCTGATTCGCGCTTCAGAGCGCGCGAGCTCACCGAGAGCGGAACCAAGAACTGGACGCACGTGCTTGAATTCCCTGCTGGCGTGGGGCCGGACGTCCGTCAGCTGCTTGGCATCCTGACGGAGGTCCTATCAATTCCATGCCCCGAGTTCGTAGACATTGCCATAGCGCTCGACTGGTACACGGTCCCGGGTGGCGAAGATCTCGTCCACACGGAGATGGGGGATTGCATCAACTGGACAAAGCACGCAACGCATCCTGAATGGAGCAACTCACGCAGAGCTCGGCAACGAATGGTGGGCGGGCTCTCGGAGTTCATCTCCAGCCACCCGCTGTATTCATCTGCGGAGACCATCATCGCTGCACCGGGACATCTCGGAGACGGCGAGAGCTTCGGCGAGATTCTTGCCAGAGAAGTCGCTCGCAGAGTCGGCATCAAATTTGTGGAGTCTAGGTCCGATGGCCCCCGTCCTGCTCAAAAAGAGGTTAAACAGGACCTTTCACATTCCTTCGAAGTGGATCTGGCGCTCTGGGGAACGGTGATCGTCATCGATGACGTCTATCAATCAGGTGGTAGTGCTCGAGGAGCTGGAGCTGCGGCTCGGAGGGCCGGCGCCAACAGCGTATTCTCGTTGGCAGTGGCCCGAACGATTAGTAATTAATGGAATCAGAACTTCTCTCGCTAAAACTCGCTCTCCTCGCGTTCGGTGTTCTCAGAACCCCGGCGCGTATTGCTGCGGCGCTGAAAGCAGGAGGCCGTGACGCTATAGCGCAAGCGGCTCGCGCAGCTGAATCATCGATGGCAGCAAATTCCGATCTCAAAGCGTCTCAGCTGCACTCCGACGGGGTACGAGCGGTTATCTATGGTGATTCGGACTTTCCGGGAATGCTTGTTGCTAACGGCAAGCCACTTGCGCCAGTCCTGTTCTTCAAGGGAAACAAAGACCTCCTGTACTCCGATGGAGTCGGCATGTGCGGCTCCCGACACGCTTCGAGGCAAGGCCTCATCGCTGCGGACCGCTGCGGGGCTGCCGTGAGTCTGAGAGACCTTACGATCGTGTCCGGCTATGCAAAAGGAGTTGACACTGCCACGCATCTCGCGGCGCTCCAAAACGGAGGCCGCACAGTCATTGTTCTCGCAGAAGGCATAGACCATTTTCGAATCAAACGAGAGTTTGCCGAGGATTTTGACCCCGAGCGCACCCTCGTGATCTCACAATTCTCCCCCACGCAGCCATGGCAGGCCCACGCAGCTATGGCGAGAAACAGCATCATTTTCGGGTTGTCCAGGGCTCTCGTGGTGATTGAAGCGGGCGAGAAAGGTGGAACGCTAGCCGCCGGTGAGGGCGCTATGAAACTTGGCCGACCAGTCATGGTCGTGGACTTCGGAGATGCCACGCCAGCAGGAAACAGAATGCTCCTAGAAGCTGGGGCAACACCAATCCGAGCTCCGGGGGCACTGCACGCATTTCTGGACAATCTTCCGAGGGGACCGATGACCGACAGCCCCGTCGAGCTGTTTTAGGCCGCCCCACTCGTAATTCGAGTTGTGTGTGTGGACGTACTGGAGCTGCGCACTGGTGCCAACCTGTTTGGGGGAGTTGTCCGAACGATTTTTGGGTCGTAGGGAGCCCGCAGAAGTACCGCGCGGGCCATGGGTAGGAATCGTGCATACTTGACAGGTCAACGGCGTCACCAAGACAGGTGTCGCCGAGCGGTGGGATCAGTAGCTGCCTGCCAGGTCGACCGCGGCGGCGTGCGAGAGGACCGCAGTGCTGCCGGAGACTCCGAGCCGCGTGGCGCCGGCATCGAACATGGCCACGGCGTCGGCGAGGCTGCGCACCCCGCCCGAGGGCTTCACCTGGGCCCGGTCGCCCACGGTCTGCATCATCAGCTGCACCGCATGCACGGTCGCGCCACCGGCGGGGTGGAAGCCGGTGGAGGTCTTGACGAAGTCGGCGCCCGCGGCCACTGCCGCCTGGCAAACGGCGACGATCTCGGCATCCGTCAGCGCCGCGGACTCGATGATCACCTTGAGCACCTTTGGACCCGGCACGCTGGCGCGCACGGCCGCGATGTCGGCCTGCACATCGGCGAAGCGGCCGGCCTTGGCGGCGCCGACGTCGATGACCATGTCGATCTCGTCGGCGCCCTGCTCGATGGCGAGGGCGGCTTCGGCGGCCTTGATGCTGCTGTGGTGCTTGCCGCTTGGGAAGCCGCAGACGACGGCGACCTTGAGGTCGGTGCCGGCGGGGATGGTCAGCGGCAGCATCGAGGGGGAGACGCACACCGAGTAGGTGCCCAGCTCAATGGCCTCGGCGATGAGGGCGGTCACGTCGGCGGCGGTGGCCTCGGGCTTGAGCAGGGTGTGGTCGATCATGCGGGCGACGGTGGCGGCGTCGGGGTAGAGGGAAGTCATGGGGCGCGTCCTTAGCTGGTGACGAGTTCGGGGGTGCCGTGGGCCGTGGCGGGGTCGCCGGATGCGGTGGCGAGGGTGGCGTGCGCGGCGGCGATGACCGCGTCGAAGTGGATGCCACGCAGGCGCAGCACCTCGGGGCCGCTGCCGGACTCGCCGAACTCCTCGACCGAGACCACTCGGCCGTCCAGGCCCACCCAGCGGTACCAGGCGTCGCCGCGGCCGGCCTCCACCGCGACCCGAGCGCGGAGGGCTGCGGGCAGCACCGACTCGCGGTACTCGGCGGTCTGCTCGGCGAACCACTCGACGCAGGGCATCGAGACCACGCGGGCGTTGACGCCTTCGTCGGCCAGCCGGGTGGCGGCTTCGATGGCGAGGTGCACCTCGCTGCCGGTGGCGAGGATCGCCAGGTCGCCGCCGTCGCCGTGCTGCCAGCGCACGTAGCCGCCGGCCGTGACCCCTGCTTGCGTGCGCTCGGTGCTGGGCAGCACGGGCAGGTCTTGCCGGCTGAGGATGAGGGCGACCGGACGGTTGGGGGAGGCGAGGATGCGGCGCCAGGCGGCGACGACCTCCACGGAGTCGGCGGGGCGCACGACGTCGAGGCCCGGGACGGTGCGGAGCGACGCGATCTGCTCGACCGGCTGGTGGGTGGGGCCGTCCTCGCCGACGGCCACGGAGTCGTGGGTGTACACGTAGACCGCGCCGAGACCCATCAGCGCGCCGAGGCGGATGCTCGGGCGCATGTAGTCGCTGAACACCAGGTAGGTGGAGGCGAACGGGCGCCACGGACCCTGCAGGGCGATGCCGTTGAGAATGGCGGCCATGGCGTGTTCGCGGATGCCGAACCGGATGAACTCGCCGGCGGGGTTGGCGGCGGAGAACCTGGCGCCGTCAACCTCCACGGTGGTGGACCCGGCGAGGTCGGCCGAGCCGCCCCAGAGCGGAGCCGAGCCCTGCAGGGCTCGGAGTACGGCGCCGTTGGTCTTGCGGGTGGCGATCAGGTCGCCGGGCTCGCCGAGCTTCACCGTGTCGAGGGCGGCGGTATCGACCTCGCCGCCGCGGAAGGCCCGCCACCGGGCGGCCGCCTCGGGCTCCCGGGCGGCCCAGGCGGCGAGGTCGGCCTCCCAGGCGGTGTGCATCCGTTCGCCGCGGGCCAGCGCCTCGCGGGTGTGCTCGAGGGTCTCGGGGGAGACGAGGTCCTCAATCGGAGCGTCTGGGGCGAAGCCCAGGCTGGTCTTCACCACGGCGAGCTCGTCGGCGCCGAAACCGCCCGAGTGCGCGGCGGAGGTGCCGCCGAACTTGGCCGAGGGTGCGCCGATCACGGTGCGGAGGGCGACCAGGGTGGGGCGGCCGGTGCGTTCGGCGGCCTTGTGCAGGGTGGCCTCGACGGTCTCGAGGTCGGTGGGGGTGTCGATCTCGAGCACCCGCCATCCGTAGGCCCGGTACCGGGCGCGCACGTCTTCGGTGAAGGTCTCGTCGGTGCCGGAGTCGATGGTGATGCCGTTGTCGTCCCAGATCAGCACCAGGTTGTCGAGGCCGAGGGTGCCGGCCAGGCTGGACGCCTCGCCGGAGACGCCCTCCTGCAGGCAGCCGTCGCCGGCCAGCACCCAGGTGGTGTGGTCGAGCAGGGCGGAGCCGGGGGTGTACACGGCGCTTTCGTGCCGGGCGGCCATGGCCATGCCCACCGCGGAGGCGACACCCTGGCCGAGCGGGCCGGTGCTCATCTCCACACCCACGGTGTGATGCACCTCGGGGTGCCCGGGGGTCTGGGAGCCGAGGGTGCGGCTCTTGGCGAGGTCGTCGAGGGTGAGGCCGTAGCCGGTGAGGAACAGCTGGGTGTAGAGCAAAAGACTGGCGTGACCGGCCGAAAGAACGAACCGGTCGCGGGCGGGCCAGTCGGGGTGGGAGGGGGTGTGGCGCAGAACTCGGGAGAACAACACGTGGGACACTGGTGCCAATGCCATGGCGGTGCCGCCGTGTCCATGTCCTTTGGCCTGCACCACGTGGGCGGCCAGGGCCTGGGCGCTTGCGACGGCGCGGGCATCAAGGTCGGCGGGCGTCGTCTGTGACGGGAACTTCTTCGTTTCGGTAGCCATGCGAGATACTTTGGTATACAAATGTACTTAAGTCAAACAGTTGGTTTTGCACCACCCGCAGGCCGGGCGGATGCGTTCGAAGGATGGGAATTCCATGGCACACGCTCTGTCCACCGGTTCGGGTGTGGTGCTTGACCTCATCCGCTCCGGCCGTGCCACCACCCGCACCGACCTCATCGAGCAGCTCGGCTGGTCGCGCATCACTCTGGCCCGCCGGCTCGACGAACTGCTGCACGCGTCCATCGTGATGAGCGTGGGGCAGCTCGACTCCCGCGGCGGCCGGCCGCCCGAAGAATTCGCCGTGAACCCGGATGCCGGCCTGCTGCTGGCCGTGGACATCGGCGGTTCGCACACCCGCCTGGCCATCACCGACCTGGTGTCGACGATCCTCAGTGAAGACGAGGCCGACATCGGCCTGAGCGAGGGCCCCGCGCAGATCTTCGAGTGGGCCGGCCAGGTGTTCGATTTCATGCTCGACAGGCTCGGCAAGACCCGCGCGGACGTGGTGGGCATCGGCGTGGGAGTGCCCGGCCCGGTTGACTTCGTCACCGGCAAACTGGCCACCCCGCAGGTCTACGCCGAGTGGGAGGGCGTGCTGGTGAAGGACTACTTCGCCGGCCGCTACGACCACGCCGTCTTCGCGGTGGACCGGGACGTGAACATCATGGCGCTCGCCGAGGTGCGCCGGGCCTGGAGCGACTACCGCGACGTGGCGGTGCTCAAGGCCGGCATCGGCGTGGGCCTCGCCTTTGTGCTCGACGGCTCGATCTACCACGGCTCCCGCGGCGGAGCCGGCGACCTCAGCGCGGTGGGTGCAAATGGTGCCCGGATGCAGCGCCTCGAGTCGATCGCCAGCGGCGCCGTGATGCGCCAGGAGCTGCTGAGCCGGGGCCGCAGCGTGCGCACGAGCAACGACCTCGTGGCCCTCGCCCTGGCCGGCGACGCCGACGTGCTGCGGATGCTCGGCGAGACCGGCACCGCCATCGGCCGCAGCCTCGCCCACGTGGTGGGGCTGCTCAACCCCCAGGCCGTCGTGATCGGCGGCAACCTCGCACAGGCCGGCGAACCGTTCCTCGGCCCGATCCGGGAGGCCATCTTCGCCGGCGCCCGGGACTTCGCCCTGCAGGGCCTCGTGGTGGAGAAGACCCGGCTCGGTCACACCGCCGGGGTCACCGGCGCCTCGCTCATCGCGCAGGACGCCCTCTTCGACGCCGACCGCATCAGCCGGCTCACCCGCGGCGGCGGCGCCGGGGTCTCGCTGCGCACCCAGTCGGCGTAGTTGTCTCGACAGGGCGGCGGCGCTTTCGACCGCCCCGACTGCGAGTTCCCGTGTTCGACGACCTCGGGCACACTTCTCGAATTACTTTGGTGCACTTGTAGACAAAAGGTCGCTTAGGCTTATACAGTCATCCCAGTCGCTCTTGCGTGCGAAGCGGCTTGCACCCAACAAAGGAGTTCCCCCGTGGCTTTCAACCTCGCTGAATCGCTGTCGTCGATCCAGACCCAGGCGACCGCCTCCGACTGGCGCGCGGCGATTCGTCTGGCGGGCGACGGCCTGGTCTCCGGCGGTGCCACCACGGATGCCTACACCGACGAGATGATCGACGGCGTCGAAAAGCACGGCCCCTACATCGTCATCGCCCCGGGCGTCGCCCTCGCGCACTCCCGCCCCTCACCCGCCGTGCTCACCGGGGGACTGAGCTGGGTGAGCCTGGCCACCCCCGTGGAGTTCGGCAACAAGCACAACGACCCCGTCACCCTGGTGATCGGCCTCGCCGCCAAGGACCACGACGCACACCTCCAGGTGATGCGGGCCCTGGCCGGGGTGCTCTCCGACGCGCCGGCCATGGAGAAGCTCCGCACTGCCGACACCTCCGACCAGGTGCGCGCCGTGCTTGGCGACCTCGCCGCCGCCGCGTAAACCGGCCCCCACGCATCCACTTCTCACTTACTTGTCTCACCCAATCGAAAGGCACCCCATGAAGATCGTCGCCGTCTGTGGAATGGGCATTGGAACCTCAGTGCTGCTCAAAATGAACGCCGAGAAGGTTCTCGCCAAGCTCGGCATCGATGCGGATGTTGAAGCCGCCGACATGGGCGTGGCCCGTGGCGCCGCGCAGACCGCCGAGATCGTGCTCACCTCGGAGGAGCTGGCCGAGGAGCTCGGCGATGTGCCCGCCGAGGTCATCATCATCAACAACTTCTTCGATCTCGAGGAGATCACCGAGAAGCTCACCGCCGCCGTCGAGTAACCCCGTTACCGTCTCTCTCTCACAGAATTAGGAGCTCCCACAATGGAGTGGCTTGTCGTCGTACTGAATTTCATCGGGCAGCAGATTCTCAACGTGCCCGCGTATCTGATCGGCATCATCACCGCGATCGGGCTGATGGCCCTCAAGCGCAACTCCGGGCAGGTGATCGGCGGGGCGCTCAAGGCGGCCCTCGGCTTCCTGATTCTCGGCGCCGGCGCCAACGTGGTGGTGGGTTCCCTCGACCCGCTGGGCCAACTGATCCTCGCGGTGACCGGCGCGCAGGGCGTCATCCCCACCAACGAGGTCATCACCGCCATCGCGCAGGACAAGTTCGGCGCCCAGAGCGCCTATGTGCTCACCCTCGGGTTCCTGGTGATGCTCGCGCTGGCTCGCTTCACTCCTCTCAAATACGTGTTCCTCACCGGACACCATATGGTCTTCATGGCCACCATGCTCACCGTGGTGCTCTCGGTCGGCTTCGGCGACGGCGCCAGCTGGCTCGTAGTGCTCATCGGCGCACTGCTGCTGGGCGTGATCATGGTCGTGATGCCCGCGTTCGTGCACCCGTGGACCAAGAAGATCACCGGCAACGACACCATCGCCATCGGGCACTTCGGCACCCTCGGCTACATCGCCGCCGGTGCCGCCGGCCAGGTCGTGGGCCGCAACAGCAAGTCCACCGAAGACATCAAGTTCCCCCAGGGCCTGAAGTTCCTGCGCGACTCGATGGTGGCCACGTCACTGTCGATGGTGCTCATCTACATGGTCTTCGCCATCTGGGGCCTCATCGCCCTGCCGATGCAGGAGGCGCTGGACATCTTCGGATCCGCCGACGCCGGCGCGTTCATCATGGCCGCCTTTGCGCAGGCGCTGCAGTTCGGTGTGGGCGTCGCGGTGATCCTCTACGGTGTGCGCACCGTGCTCGGTGAGCTGGTGCCCGCGTTCCAGGGCATCGCCGAGAAGGTCGTCCCCGGAGCCCGCCCGGCCCTGGACATCCCCATCGTGTTCCCGTTCGGCGCCAACGCCGTGCTGATCGGCTTCCTCAGCTCCTTCGCCGGTGGCCTCATCGCGCTCGGTGTGCTCGCGGTGTGGCTGAACCCGGTGTTCGGTCTCGCGCTGATCCTGCCCGGCATGGTGCCGCACTTCTTCACCGGTGGTGGAGCCGGTGTCTACGGCAACGCGACCGGCGGACGCCTGGGCGCGATGATCGGTGGCTTCGTCAACGGCGTGATCATCACCATCCTGCCCGCCATTCTGCTGCTGGTGCTCGGTGACTTCGGCTTCGCCAACAGCACCTTCGGCGACGCGGACTTCGGCTGGTTCGGCACCCTCGTGGGTGTGAGCGTCGGTGTGGGCGGCGGCCTCGCGGTCATCCTCGCGATCCTCATCGCCGTGGTGCTCGTCGGCGTCGCGATCGTCTACCAGATCCGCGTCGTGGACAAGGGCTGGGTGCCCGGGGCCAAGCGTGACGTGTGGATCGCTGCGGAGAAGGCGGCCGAGAAGGCTGTGCTCGACGCCGAGAAGGCGGAGCGCAAGGCCACGAAGGAAGCGGCGGCTGAGGCCGTGTAGTTTCGGTTCGTTTGTCTCGTCAGAGGGCGGCTCCGCGGTGCGGGGCCGCCCTCCGGCGTGTGCGGAGCGTAGGGAAGGCGGACCTGTCGCGGTCCGCGTGTTGCGCGTTCGAGGCGCCGCTTCGCGGGTGGCGCGCCTCGCACGAAACGGCGCCATACCGGCGGACCGCCGCATGGGCCCGTTGAAAGGTGGCCCGCGCGGGCGCAGACGGACGTTGTGACCCGGTCACGGCATCCGTAGTGGAGTTGCGGCGTTGGCGGGGTTGGCATAGTCGAGCACGGCGTACGCCTCGAGTTCCACGAGCACGTCGGGTTCGAAGAGGAAGTCCACGCCGATGACCGATACGGGTGGCAGCGGCTTCGGCAGGCTGACTTCGTCGATGGGTGGGCCGAGGTGCAGCGGGCGCGGGAACGGTTCGATGCACCGGAGGCGTGGTGCCGGGGAAGGGGAGCGTTCGCCTTCAATGTCGGTGGTCGCGGGCATCCTGAAGACCTCGTGCCTGTCGAATCGACGAAAGGCTCCTCACATGCGTGAAGATGAATCCACTCGCATTCCGGCTGTGCCCGCTCGGTCTGCACTGCCGCGGTGGTATCCGGACCTGCTCGCATCCGTCACTCGGCGGATCGCTGATGGCCGAGTTCGGGCGACTGCTGCTGCCAATCAGCACCTTGTGGCCACCTACTGGGCCATCGGTCGTGACATTCTTGAGCGCCAGGAGCAGGAAGGCTGGGGGTCGCGCGTCATCGACCGGCTTTCCGTGGACCTGCGCGAGGAGTTCCCAGGGACGACGGGGTTCTCGCCGCGCAATCTGAAATACATGCGAGCCTTCGCTGAGGCCTGGCCGAGGAATGCAATTGTGCAAGCGCCGCTTGCACAATTGCCGTGGTACCACCACGTCGCCCTTCTTGAGAAGCTTGGCGCCGCTGAATTGCGGCTCTGGTATACCGCAGCGGCCGTGGATGCAGGGTGGTCCCGCAACGTTTTGGTGCACCAGATCGCCACCCGGCTACATGAACGCTCCGGTGCTGCAGTGACGAACTTCTCGGCGACGCTACCCCCGGCGGAGTCTGACCTTGCGCAGCAGGTGACCAAGGATCCCTACATCCTTGACTTCGTCGCGATGACCGGTCGAAGCGACGAACGGGAGCTGGAGACGCAGCTGATTGCCCATGTGCAGAAGTTCCTGCTCGAGCTCGGTCAGGGGTTCGCCTTCGTGGGGCAGCAAGTGCGGTTGGAGGTCGGTGGCGACGAGTTCTTTGCCGACCTGCTGTTCTACCACCTGAAGCTGCGCTGCTACGTTGTGATCGAGTTGAAGGTCGCGCCGTTCGACCCGGGTTTCGTCGGTCAGTTGGGAATGTACATGGCTGCGGTGGACGAGGTCCTAGCGCAGCCGGACGACCAGCCGGACGACCAGCCGGCCATCGGGCTGCTGCTGTGCAAGACGAAGAACAACATGGTTGCAGAGTATGCACTGCGGAGCTCCTCAGCGCCGATCGGGGTGGCAGAGTGGACGAGCACCATCTCCGACTCGCTTCCGAAGGAGTTCGCCTCCAGCCTGCCCTCGATCGAGGTGCTGGAAGCGGAGCTTGGCGGAGAACCCGGGCAGCGCGAACGCTCCACACAGGAGTGAGAACGGACGCGCGGACAGCGCTGTGATACTGGCGGTCGGCCCCGTCAGCATCCGCTCGCCGGCTCTGACTCGCTTCTAGTCCGCCAGGACGGCCATGTTGAGGTCGTGCACGCTCTGGTCTGTCGCGTCAGCCCAGGTGTGGAGGGTTCCAGCGACCGCGAGGATGCTTCCCTCAAGGATCGTCAGTCCGTCGTAACGGCCGTGAAGAGCCGCAATCGACTCGAAGGCCCGACCCTTTCGGGCCAGGGCGACGATGTCCGTGCCCGCGGCCCTGGAGCGGCTCGCCCAACGCGGAACCCGGGTACGAACCAGTAGCGGGGTGAGACTCGGATCACGATGCCAAAAATCGAGCAGGCCGAGGCTGGCTCCGATGAGGTGAGCGACGGATGGTTCGCCGGGCTGTTTAGGCTCGGGCGCGATGGACAGGATTGTGGCCTGCGCATCCTGCGTTTTGCTCGCGCTGATGGCCTCCGACGTCGATCGGAGCACGCTCAACGCATTGGACCTGGTCACACCAATCGGGGTAAATCGTTCCAGATTCGTTCGCTCAACCGCGCGGCTAAGCGCCGTGTTGAGAGAGGCCATGTCGAAGGTCGACGGATCATTGATATCGATGCCGTCTTCAGCGAGAAGCGGTGCCATTTCCTGCAGTAGATCATTGGCCATGCCTGGCTGGTGAACTATGCCTGCTGCGCCAAAGGCGTTTCGGAGGTCAGGGTCATCGAAGGGGTTGGACATACTCGAAGTTTAACGCCGGGCGCTGTGGGCCGCGACGGTGGCGTCCTCAGTCATGGCCTCGACACTAGCGACCTCGGCAACTCGCTCGGTGTGACCGCGACACTGAGGAGCGGTAGGTCGGCTGGCGGCGGGTTGTCGGAGCCTGGAAGGAAAGAAGGCGTGCAATCTCTCCGGAAGGTTCAGCTCCGTAGGCGCAACAGAATCGGGCTGGACGGGCTCTTCTGGTCAATCTCGATCGCCGCGTGGCGGGACTTGAGGAAATCCGAGAACTGACGGAATCCCAGCGTGCGTTCCTGGAACGACGGGTCCATGCGCTTCATCTGCTGCTTGAGAGTGGAGGCATGCTGCCAGTCCTGGTCATTCTTGGCGAGTAAGTCCATCGCTCTCACGAGCAGGGCGGTTGCGGCTTTGCGAGCGGCTGGGCTCGACGAATCCTTACTCGGCAATCCGGCGTTCGGCGTCGTGACGGCTGGCACTGAAGGCGCTGGCACCGGCGCATCCGTTGGCTCGATCGGCGACTCGGTGAGCAGTGCCGCACTCACCACTCCGGGCAGGGAGTCGTAGTCGGCGAACTCGTGGCAGGCCGCAGCCAGGGCGGTACTGGTCGCGCCGGACACGCCGATACCGATGACGTACCGCCCGAGCCGCTTGCAGCGTTGGGCGAGCGGGATGTAGTCCGAGTCGCCGGCGACGATGACGATGTGGCTGAGGTCGGCGGAACGGAACGAATCCTCCATCACGTCGATGGCCAGGCGGATGTCCGCCCCGTTCTTGAGCGACGCCACCGTGGGGAAGAGCTGAATGAGATCGACTGCGCGGTCGGTGAGTTGCCGCTGATAGCGTGCGTTGACGGCGGCCGACCAGTCGGCGTAGGCGCGGCTGATGACGATGGCGCCAAACGATGAGGCGTAGTCGAGCACGGCGCCCACATCGATCATCGCCAGCTGGATGCGTGCGGTGACCGCGGGGTCGGCCTTGGCATGGCCATTGGTGTGGTGGCGGGCCTTGTCTTTGGCGAACTGATTGGTTCCGTGAAGCTGGTTGTAGCGGGAGATGACGATGTTGTCGAAGTCCAGATAGACCCCAACCTGATCTTCTGACTGCTCGGCCATCCGGTGCTCCTCGTGAGTGACGCACGTGCGACCCCCGCTGGTCAGTCTTTCGGTTGGGGTACGGTCGCGCAACGGGAGTGACCCGGTGAGACCCGGACTGGGGGTAGGACGTGGTCAGGGCTCACCTAGCCGGGATGCGACGCTGACTATTGATCATCAACACCGGGGGAAGCTCATGAAACGTCGTAGTCCCGCAGCGCCGCTGCTTTTGCCCTTCGTCACCTTCGGCATCTACACGTTGGTGTGGTTTGTCAAAACCAAGAACGAGATCAATCTCGTCGCGCACAGCAGGATCCCCACGGCCTGGCTGCTGATTCTGCCGGTCGTCAGCATCTGGTGGGAGTGGAAGCTTGCCGTCGGAGTCGAGGAAGCCACCAATGGTGGACTCGGCCGGCACGGCGCGTTCTGGCTTCTCTTCCTGCTCGGCCCGCTCGGCGCTTTGTTCGTGCAGATCGCGCTCAACGTGGCGGCTGATTCGCCGGCTTCGAGCAACAGAGCGCTTCAGGAATCGGTCCTCGCCTAAGCGGCGTAGATCGAGCCGATTGCTAGACAGGAACCCCGAATGACCGACATCGTGCCCTTCATGCTGGAGGCGGAGATTGTTGAGGAAGAAGCCGCGCGTGACATCGCGAAGGCGGTGAGCGCCCGGCATTCAATCGCTCGCAAGTACGTGATGCGGCTTCGTCGCCGGCATCCGGAGGCGACGCCCGCCGAGGTGATCCAGATGCTCGAGCGTCACTATGGCACGTCGATTACCACCGCGGGCGCGGTCATCGCCGCCGGAGCGATCGCTGCCGACGTCGGCATCGCGCTGATCCCCGTCGTTGGGGCCGCCGCAGCCGGCGCCAAGAGCGCGGGCCAACAGGCCGCCAAGAAGGCCACCAAAGAAGTCACGAAGGTAGCGGCTAAGTCGGCTGCGAAGATGGCCGCCAAGAGCATGGCGTTGGGCGTGGCGAAGACCGGCGCTCAGCGAGCAGCAGCGTTCCTCCCAGCGGGTGACGAACAGCTGCAGTTTGAGATCACCGCGATCTTCGCACTCGCAATCGCCGACATCCACGGCATGGACCTCGACCAGGACCAGGCTCACGCGCTGGTTTACGGGCTGTCGAACGGCCGCGTCAGCCCTCAACAGATCGCGACGATGGCGGCGGACCTCGCGGACGTGTCGTCACAGGGTGTCACCGCTGTCGGGCACAAGATCGCAGCTGGCCGCACGGACTGGTCACATTGGGCGAACACGCTCTCTGACACGCTTCCGGAGGGCGCGGCGCAAAGCCTTGTTCAGACCATCCAAACCGGCCAGCTCGACACTGTGCGGGACACGCTGAGTGGGAAGCAGCAGGCCACCATCGAATATGGCGTGGGAGCCTTGGCAGGAGGCGTCACGCGCTTTCTGTTCGGACGCGAGGTCATCGTAGCCTCCCGGTCCGCCTTTGCCGCTGCCCCCGACGAGTTCCCCGCGCACCTGGCCGTTCCGGTGACGCCTGATGCCGATGACCGCGAGGCCGAGCCGAACCGGGCACTGGCTGCTCTGGACGATGCAGCGAAAGCGACGGGAACCTGGATCTCCGATACTGCCAGCACCGTCGGAGGCGGTGTCGCGACGAGTGCCGTCGCAGTGGGGACCGGTGTTGCGTCGGCGGCCGGGACTGTGACCCGCGTGTTCCGGAGTGTGGACATCGACGGGGACGGTATCCCGGATGAGGCGCAGGCGCTGACCGCCGTCAAGGGCGTCGGCGGTGCCATCGCCGGTGCGGCGGACTCGGTGGGCGGTAGCATCGCGGGGCTGTTCAAGTCGAAGAAGCGCGGCTAGCTCTCTCTGGGCAGCCTGGGCGCATGTGGCACACGATGAATGCGTCGCGGGAGCGGGTCGCCGAACTGCACGAGGCCTACCTCCGAAACCTTGAGCCGGCTCAGGCCAGGCTACGGGCTCGGATGGTGGAAGCTGACGATCCGGATCCGGACGGCACCCTCGATAGCTTGACCGCCGTCACCCGATGGTTTCTGACGCGCATCCTGGAGCCGCGGTGGGACGAGCCGGCTGAGTTGCCGTCGCGGTGGGACCCGGCGACCCCGACCGCCACAGAATCACATCCGGAAGCTAACCCGTTCTCCTCGGCCCAGCTCGCCCTCATCGACGAGATGCAGGCCTATGTGGCGGAGGTGACGACCAACGCGCGCCCGGACGCGACATGGGTCATCTTCTGGGGGCACAAGAAGGACTTCCGCAACGGCCAACCGATGCTGCAAACGGGAAAGGGGATGCCCTTCGGCATCAGGGGAATCGTCTACGGTTTTGCCCTCAAGGCGGCCTACTACCACCGTGAGGTGCGGGCAGACGAACTTACCGAACTCGTACGGGAGGCCATCGCCAAGTGATCGGCGGATTCGAGGGCGATGGCGCAGGTCTTTTCTCCTTCGCAACGTGTGACCACGGGGCACCGTCAAGTTCAGTCGGAGGCTGCGTGCGATCCCACCGGTGAGGACCACCGTGTGAGAGTGCGCGACCTCAGCTTGACACTGCCCCCAGGGCATAGCCTCTAATCGGTCTCGGGCGATAACGCGCGCGATCAACATCAAGGAGTGACCATGACCACCGCAACATCCCAGACGCACACGGAACCAACACGGCGGATGGCACCGGGCTGGCCAGAGCTCCTGGCCGGAGGGGCGGCATACATCGGGTGCCTAGCGCTGGTGTATCTGCTGCTCCCGCTTGTCCAGAACGATGCCGTAGCGGGGGTCGTCGGGTTCGTCGTCTCTGGCGCCATGGGGATGGTCGCGCTGGCGGTCGCAGCGCTCGTGCGCATTCGCGGGCTCGCCGCGTTCGGCATCCGCCGCGCCAAAGCACGACATCTCCTTGCCGGAGCGGGACTCGGTCTCGTCGCGTTCATCCTCGGCGGGATCGCCTCCGCCATCTACTCGGTCCTGAGTGGCGACGCCCAGAATGTGCAGACGGACTACCAGGCAGGCGCCGCGGCCGGCCTGCTGGGGCTGGTCATGACGGTGATCGCCGGCTCGATCATCACTCCGATCGGTGAAGAGGCCTTCTTCCGCGGTGTCGTCGCCAACTCCCTGTTCAACCGATTTCCCGCTTGGCTCGCGGTCATTGCGAGTGCCACGATCTTCGCCGTCGCCCATGGCTTCAACACGGTGCTGCCCGTGGCGTTCGTCGTCGGTGTTCTCACCGCCCTTCTCTTTCGCCGCACCGGCTCCATCTGGCCGGGGGTCGTGCTGCACGGCGTCAACAATGTGACGGCGACGATCATCGCGCCGCTCGTTATCGCGGCCGCGACAACCTGATAATGGCTTCGGCGATGTGGGCGATCACGGCGGCGATGACCGCACAATACCGACACGGGTGGGGTTGTGCTACGAGTGCTACGCTCGCCGTATGAAAACCATCCCGCATCGTGAACTCAGAAACAACAGTGCGGAGGTTCTTCGCTCGGTTCAATCTGGAGAGTCTTTCGAGGTGACCAACAACGGCGAGGTTGTCGCACTGCTGACGCCGCCGACCTCCGCAGCCCTTCGGGGCATTCGGTTTCGCCCGCAATTGTCACGAGGAGGGTTCTCCGAATTGACGCGACACTCGTCCCCCCAGGCTGTCGGCGGCGTTCTGGACGACCTCCGCGAAGAGCGCTGAGAAACTGCGCCGGTGATCGTCTACATCGATACCTCCGCCGTCCGGAAACTTATCTTGGAGGAACCCGAGTCGACCGCGCTCGCCCAGTACCTCGACGAGTTGTCGGCCAGGGACGGTGTAACCCTGGTTTCGGCTGCACTCCTGGAGACTGAGCTGCGTCGATTGGCGGATCGCACTGCGGTGTCGCAGCTCGCGGTCACCGACGTGCTGAGACGGATCACTCTTGTGGACATCGAACGCGGGTCGTTTCGTGAAGCGGGTCTCATCCTGCCCGGGTCGTCGCTTCGGAGCGTGGATGCACTCCATATCGCGGTTGCCGTGAGGGTGGCGACCGATGAATTCATCACGTATGACCGTCGTCAGGCTGAAGCTGCGCAATCGGCGGGCCTAACTCTCGTCCAGCCGTAACCGCAGCAATCTGGAGCATCGAGCCGATGGTGGATGCCAGGCAAAGTGGGAGAGGGTGCTGGGACCGGTAGGGAGCGCGCTCGCCAACAACCGTTCACCCAGTTCGGCCGACGGTTGCGCAGCGAGTGTAGCGGGCTCGACCGGCGGTGGGGCTCGACCGACGCTGGTTGGCGCGGTGCCGCGCCGGTTCCGCTGGTGGTGAGTGAAGCGGTCCCAGCTGTCACCTCGCGAGAGTGCTCCCGCCGAGGTGGCAGTTGAGACCCGTTGGTCGTGCTGCAGGGAACCGAAGCGACGTCTCGGGAGGTCAGTAGGCGCCGTCGGGCCCGGTCGGCGTGACGCCACCTCGGCAGTTCCGTGCCGGTGCCCGGTGGTTTCGGCCCGTAACAGGCGCGCCGAGAGCATAACTCCTGCAATTTCTCACCGTTGGCCACCGGATGCCCGGAACCACTGGCATCCGTTGCCCGCTGTAGGAGGAATGCAGGAGTTGTGCTCGCCACCACGGCTCGACAGGAGCAGTTGGAGCCGGTGAGGCCGACCGCCGCACGGCTCCCACCTGCACTCCGGCCCTTCTCCTTGTGGCCAAAGTGGTAGGGACCAGTAATCCAAAACTTCTTGACTTGACTCATAATGTGCGCAACCATTGCCAGAGTGGTAGGAACCACTACGGACGCACCCGATTCGAGAAAAGTTATGGGAGTACTGTCAATGAAGAAGTTGCCCACTATTGGATTTGCCCTCGCGGGCGTCGTGGCCATCGGGCTGACCGGTTGCGGTCTCGGCTCGGGCACCTCCACTGATTCGGGGTCGTCCAGCGATGAGATCACGGGCGAAATCACGTTCTCCACCCTTCAGCTCAAGCCCACCTTCACCGACTACATCGAGGGCGTCATCGACGACTTCGAAACCGCGAACCCGGGCACCGCCGTCAAATGGATCGACGTTCCCTTCGATGGCGCCCAGGAGAAGATCTCGACGGATGCGCAGGCCGGGACCCTGCCCGATGTCATCAATCTCAATCCCAACTTCGCTCAGCCGCTCGAAGCGCAGGGCGCCTTCGTCAACCTCGACGACGCCATGCCGGGTCTGAGTTCGAAATTCGTCACGGGCGCGTGGGACGCATTCCAGGTTCCCGGGGAGGACGGGTCCTTCGGGTTCCCGTGGTACCTCAGCTCCGAGGTCACCATGTACAACAGCTCCATGTTCGAAACGGCGGGGCTCGATCCCAATAGTCCTCCCGCCACCTACGACGAACTCTTCGCGGACGCTCGCACCCTGGCCGGTGCGGGTGCCGACTTCACGGGGATGCACCCGGCGTTGGAGAACCGTTTCATCACCGACCTGGGGCGCATGGGCGTTCCGCTCATGAACAAAGCCGGCACCGAGTGGACCTTCAATACCCCGGACGCCGAAGCCTACGTCGCAGAACTCGCCGATCTGTACCAGTCCGGCGTCTTCCCTCCTGACTCCTTGACCCAGGATCACGCCAAGGAGACCGAGGCCTACCAGGCCGGCCAGATCGCCCTGTTCCCGTCCGGCGCCAACTTCCTCACCATCATCGAAGAGAACGCTCCGGATATCGCCAAGGCCACGAATGTCGGGCCTCAGATCACAAGCGAGGGCGGTCCGACGAACGTGTCCGTGATGGGTTTGCTCGTTCCGAAGTCCAGCGAGAACAAGGCCACAGCTCTCGCGTTCGCGGAGTACATCACCAATGCCGAGAACCAGCTGGCGTTCTCGAAAATCGTCACGATCTTCCCATCTGTCACTGAAGCTCTCGCCGATCCGTACTTCATGGATGACTCCGACGGAACCGTGGAGTCCAAGGCCCGTCGTATTGCAGCCGAACAGCTTCCAGACGCAGAGAACATCGTGCCGGTGCAGTTCGACGACAGGATCAAGGCCATCGTCATCGGCAAAGTCCAGCTCGCCATGAAGGGCGATCTGACTCCCGCAGAGGCGTTGGACCAGGCCGTCGAAGAGGCAAACGCCGTCACAGCCAAGTAGAACCCGAACCATTCCTCCCGGGGGCTGCCCACCCGCAGCCCCCGGCCCATCCACTCGAACTACGAAAGTTCAGCGCTCATGAAAGCACAGTACAAATGGCTGCCGTGGCTGTTCCTGACGCCGGCACTCATCATCGCCCTGGTCTTCACAATCGGCCCCTTCCTGAACACGATCGTGCTCTCCTTCACCAACTCGACCACCCTCGGCGGCGGCACGTTCAACGGCATCCAAAACTACCTCGATCTGGCCAACAGCCCGCAGTTCTGGATCTCAACCCGGAACACGCTGCTCTACGTCGCCGTCGTCGTCCCGCTACTGATGGTTCTGCCACTGTTGCTTGCGGTGCTCGTCGAGCGCAACATCCCACTTATCGGGTTTTTTCGGTCGGTCTTCTACTCCCCGGTCGTGGCGTCCATGGTCGTCGTGGGTCTCATCTGGTCCTGGCTGCTCTCCTCGGACGGAGCCGTGAACGGTCTGCTGGAGGCCCTCCACATCATCCAGAAGCCCCTTCCCTTCCTCACCGACACGACACTGTTGTTGCTGAGTTGCATGCTGGTGACCGTGTGGAAGGGCCTCGGCTACTACATGGTCATCTACTTGGCGGCCCTGGGCAACGTGCCCAAAGAACTGCACGAGGCCGCCCAGGTCGACGGTGCCGGCTCCGGCCGCCGCTTGTGGTCGATCACGTTGCCGGGTGTGCGCCCGACCATGCTTCTCGTCGGACTGCTCGGGTCCATTGCTGCTATGAAGGTTTTCGCGGAGATCTTCGTGATCAGCAGCGGAACCGCCGGGCCGGGCGGTCAGGCTCGGAGTCTGGTGTACACCATCCGTGAAGTTGGTTTGGGTCTCAGCGGCGAGATCGGCTATGCCTCCGCCATGAGCCTGGCGCTTTTCATCCTCACCATCGGCTTCTCCATACTGTACCTACGCTCCCAGAGAACGGACCAATTGCGTTGAGCACCACTATGGCGCGCCCGATTCAGGCGCGCACCCCCGCACGCACGCACCGGCGCCGCGGCGCCACCAAACGCAAAACCGTGGAATACACGATCCGCTACGCACTACTCATGTTCGTGTTCGTGCTTCTGGTCGGCCCGTTCATCTGGCAGTTCGGCACGTCGCTGAAGGGAGCAGGCGAATCGATCTACACGGCGAATCCCTTCCCGGCTTCGCCGACCCTCGCGAATTACGGCATGGTCGCCGACACGATTCCCGTCTTCCGGTACCTCGGCAATTCCCTCGTCGTCGCGACGTCCTCCGCGATTCTGAACTGCGTGCTGGCCTCCCTGGCCGGCTATGTGCTCGCTCGGATGCGCTTTCGCGGCCGTACCCTCGTGGATCTGGTCTTCCTCGCAACGATCATTATCCCCTTCGAGGTGATCATGGTCTCCGTCTTCCTCACCTCCAGGTCGTTGGGCCTGGTCGACAGCCTGCTCGGGGTTATTCTGCCCACGGCCGTCACGGGGCTGTCCATCCTCATCATGCGCACAGCCTTCATGGCCCTGCCTCGAGAGATCGAAGAAGCCGCCATGATCGATGGCGCCTCGGACTGGCAACGGTTCATCCGCGTGGCACTGCCTTCCGTGCAGGGATCCCTCGTCGTGGTCGCGATCTTCGCTTTTGTGTTCGCTTGGGACGATTTTCTCTGGCCCCTGGTCATCCTCAAAGATTCCGCGAACTTCACCCTCACAGTCGGCATCCAATACCTGTCCGGCACCTTCACCAGCAACCAGAGAGTGGTGGCGGCCGGCACAATGATTGCCGTGATTCCCCTGCTCGTGCTCTTCTTTTCCCTGCAGAGATGGTTTTTCCGTGGAGTCGGCGAAGGAGGCCTCAAAGGATGAATGTTCCCAAGTACGCGATGCTGAGTGCAGAGCTCGAACGATTGATTCTCGCCGGGATGCCCGCCGATTCGCCGCTGCCCAGCGAGCGCGACCTGATGACCACGTATGGAGTGTCGCGAGTAACGGTTCGACAGGCCCTCACCCGGCTCGTCGACGACGGCCTCATCTACCGGGTGCACGGTGCCGGTACCTTCGTTGCGGATGCGGCCAAGATCACGAAGTCGCTCACGCTCACGTCGTTCAGTGAGGACATCCGCTCTCGTCGGATGGAGCCCGGATCAATTTCTGCGACCTTGCATCGGGTGGAAGCCGATGCGCGCATCGCCAGCATTCTTCGTGTCTCGCCGGGATCTGACGTGGTGCATCTTGAACGCGTTCGCACCGCGGACGGCGCCCCGATGTGTCTGGAGAACATCTGGATTCCCGGTGACATCATCCCCGAGGACTTCTCGCTCGATACCCAACCGTCGGTCTACGAATATCTCGAACGCATAGGACGGGCACCGGAGACGGCGACACAGACGATTCAGGCCACTGTTCTGGACTCCGGTCAAGCCGCGCTCTTGGATGTTCCCCCGCAGTCGCCGGCCATGTCGGTGACGCGTGTTGCTGTTGATGAAGCCGGTCGCGAGGTTGAGTTTGCCGTGAGCCTCTACCGCGCCGACCGATACGACTATCGGCTCACGGTGAAACGGGAGCGGCCCCGGTGATCCCCGCCCGTGAACCGATAGCGTCCGCCGGCGCCGCTGGTCGGGCCGGCGCTCGATGACGGCCATTGCGCTCATTCCGCTTGATGAACGCCCTGTCTGCACAAGTTTGCCGGCGAGCATCGCACGGATCTCGGGGCTAACCTGCCTTGTCCCGCCTGCCGAGTTGTTGCCGAGGATTCGCGAACCCGGTGACACCGTCCTACTCAGCACGTGGCTCAGCCAGGCGCGTCGAACCGCGTCACACGCGGTCGTCTCCCTTGAGGGACTCGGCTTCGGCGGCTTGATTCCGTCCCGGATCGGCACGGAGACCTCCCACGAGGTGGCCGCCCGCTGGAACGCGCTGAGGATGCCAGGGTGCGCGGTCTTCGGTTCGGTCCTGGTGCCTCGAACGCCGGACTCCTCCGACGCCATGGAAGAACCTGACTACTGGAACCCGCACGGGCCAGCCCTGCACCGGTTGTCAGCTGCCCTGAGCACCGGCGTCGGCGTGGATGAGGCCCGGGCAGCTCTCCCCGAAGCGGTGCGGATCGATTGGATCTCCCGACGACTACGCCAGCAGGCCCTTGCGCTGTATTCCCTCGAGCTCGCCGCTGACACCACGATCAGCAGGCTGGTTGTCGGCATCGACGATGCAGCCGAAGAGTCCCTGTCCGCGTGCGATCAGCGTGCGCTTCTCGACTGGGTCGACCGACGAGAACTCGGTCGGCGGGTGTCGGTGCAACCGGGAGCCGACGAAATCGGCGCCGTTCTCGTCGCCCGGGCCTCACTCGAGGTGCACGCCGTTCGGGCTCCCCGAATCGGGATTGCCTGTTCCAATCTGCAAGCCCTCGACCGGGTGGCGCCCTATGAGTCGTCTCCGGTGCGTGAGACGATCCGGCGTCAGGTGGAGGCAGCGGGAGGACAAGCCATCTTCCCCGATGCAGGCACAACTGACGTCGACGCCATCATGGTCATCCACCCGCCAGAGCTCACTCGCGGAGTGGTCTCGGATTGGGCTGTGGCCCCCAACAATGATCTGGACCCGGAACAGGCGGATTCCACCGTCACTGACGTCATCGACGCTCTCGCCCGCACCGAGATCGTCGGCGTCGCCGATGTCGGCAGGCCCAATGGTGCCGACCCGCTCCTCGTCGCCGCCCTCGACGCGGCGGATGCTTGGCGCGCTCTGTGCGGGTTCGCCGCGTGGAACACGGCGGGCAACACTGTCGGCACGGTGGCGGCCCAACTTGTTGCTACGTGGGCTGGTCGCCAGGCCGGGACCTTCGATGACAACCAGCTGCGACTGGCCGTTGCTCGCCGGGTCGTGGAGGACTACGGCTGGATGACCATCGAGAGGACACGGGTGCGCGCCGAACTCGGCTCGTCCCACACTCAGCACGACCACATCTCGCCGGCGACCACTGACAACCCCGTACTGAAAGCGGCAGAAACCCGGCTCGGCATGCTTCTCGCGGCCAGACCGGGCTTCGAAGAGCTTCGAATCACCCCCGACAGTCTCTCGCTCCCGTGGCAGCGGTCCTTTGAGATCGACCTGCGCCTTGAGGTGGGCTGATGCCATTTCTTGCCCACGACACCCTCGACTTGGCGGCCGATATCGCAGTGATCGGTGGTGGCCTGGGCGGCATCGCGGCAGCTCTTGCCGCAGCGGATACTGGGTCGTCAGTGATCATGACTGCCGAAGAGTCCATGATCGGGGGGCAGATCACTGCTCAATTGACCGCACCGCTGGACGAGCACCCGCGAATCGAGACCTGGGGGGCAACACGAAGCTATCGCCGCTTCCGAGATCTCGTGCGCGCGGAGTCTGGGGGCGTCGACAACCCGGGGGACGGCTGGGTCAGCCGTCTCTGCTTCGAACCCCTCGTGGGCCTCCGGGTTCTGGAGGACCTGCTCCGAGCGCACACGGAGTCTGGTCGGCTACGGATCGTCAGAAACGCCCGGCCGGTGGCGGCAACGGTCGCGGTCGGTTCCGCGGAGACCCGCGCCGACCCCACCATCGAAGCTGTGCGTCTTGTGGTGCGGGGGAGGCCCGACCTGATTGTGCGGGCATCCGTCTTCATCGATGCCACCGAGCTCGGTGATCTTCTTCCGCTCACCGACACCGCGTGGACGATCGGGTCTGAAGGCAGTTGCGCATTTGCCGAACGGGATGCTGTACCCGGCGCGGCCGATGCCTTGGCAGAGCAATCCTGCACCTGGGCGGCTGTCTTGGTGCGTGAGGCCGAGCCGCAGCCCGTCGTTGAGCGCCCTCCCGGCTATGTTGCTTTTCGTGACTCGCAGCCCTTCACGCTCGACCTGGTCGGCACGGACGGGGCCGTGGCCAGACGCGGGTTTTTCACTGCGGGGCCGACCGGTCTGCCCTCGTTCTGGAGTTACCGACGTATTCGCACGGCCGGGGACGCCGGTGTGCTCGAAGCCGCCGTCATCAACTGGGCGGGAAACGACTACCGCGACAGTGGCCTTGTGCACAACCCTGAACAGACACGACAGGGCGCCCGAGCGCTCACCCTGGCCTTCGTCCACTGGCTCCGCACCGAAGCTCCCCGGGATTCTCCAGACGGTCCCGGCCCACACGGAACAGGGCGGGGATACCCAGAACTCCGCCTTGCCCCCGAGCTCACCGGCACACCAGACGGTCTGGCCGAAGCAGCCTACGTGCGGGAGTCCAGGCGCCTGGCCAATCCGCGTCCGATAACAGGCAACGATATCGCCGCGTCCCTACCCGGCATCGCTGCGCCTGAGATCACCGATTCTGTTGGTATCGCCTGGTACCAGATGGATCTTCATCCTCGAGTGGGCCATCCAACCTCCGTGTATGGCGACACCGCCCCGTTCCACATTCCTGCCAGGGCGCTCGTTCCTGCCCTCGGCATCGGCCCAGCGAACCTGTTGATGGGGGCGAAAAACCTGGCAGCGACGCAGGTGGCCGCCGCAGCGTACCGGGTGCATCCCGCCGAGTGGGCTATCGGCGAGGCTGCCGGCACCATCGCAGCTCGCTGCCTGGCCCTGCACACAACCCCTCGACGTCTGATCCACGATGATGCTGCTCTGGCGAGCGTGCAATCCGCCCTGCACGAGCGCGGAGCACCCGTGAGCTGGCAGCAGCATCCTCAGCCTGACTGCGAACCTGCACCAAACCCAACGGAGAATCCGAATGACTGAATACCGCACTGCGCCCCCGCTGACCACGCCGTCCGCACTGATCGAGAGTCTGCGGGGCCAGCTCATCGTGTCCTGCCAGGCACGCCCCGGGGAAGCCCTCTTCGGCTCGGATCACATGGTCGCGATGGCCTTGAGCGCGGTTTCGGGCGGAGCGCGGGGCCTGCGGATCGAGGGACCCTCCGACATCCGCGCGGTGCGGGCAGTGACTGCGCTGCCGATCATCGGGCTCTGGAAGGTCGGCGACGAGGGCGTGTACATCACTCCAACGCTTGCCTCCGCCAGAGAGGTGCGTGAAGCCGGCGCCGACATCGTGGCCCTCGACGGCACCGCCCGCGACAGACCCGACGGCCTCAGCCTGGCCGAGACCATCAGGCGGCTCAAGGATGCCTCGCCGAACGTCGTCGTCCTCGCCGACGTGTCCACTGTCAGTGAGGGGATTGCCGCCGTCGCCGCTGGTGCCGACCTGGTCTCGACGACGCTCTCCGGTTACACGCCGCACAGCCGCCCCGGGCCCGCGCCGGATCTTGAGCTGGTGGCTGAACTGGCTGCGGTGCTTGACATCCCGATCCTTGCCGAAGGGCGCATCAGCACTCCCGCCGAGGCGCTCGCAGCTTTGCAACACGGGGCTGCAGCCGTCGTCGTTGGATCCGCCATCACCCGCCCGCAGGTCATCACGGCGGGCTTCGTTCAGCAGACCTCGAGTCTGCGTTCTACCGGAGGTCACGCCGTTGATTGAGCATCTGGACACCTGTCACGTCATCTCCCACGTGCACTGGGACCGGGAGTGGTACCGCGGGTTCGACGGCTACCGCGGGCGACTGGTCGACCTCGTTGAACGGGTCTGCGATTCGTTGGACGATGACACCTATGCAACCTTTCACCTGGACGGGCAGACCGTTGTGCTCGCGGATGTCCTCGAAATCCGGCCCGACCTCGAGCCCCGTCTCGCGGGTCTGATCGCTGACGGTCGGCTCACCGTCGGTCCGTGGCATGTTCTCGCGGACAATCAGCTGGTCTCTGCGGAAAATCTCGTGCGCAATCTGTTCCGCGCCCGTCGCTGGGGAAACCGGATCGGCCGGCTGTCCACGGTGGGATACTCTCCGGACGCGTTCGGCCATCCCGCCGATCTACCCCGCCTGCTCGTCGGCTTCGGCATGGACACGGCCCTGGTGTGGCGGGGAGCCCCGCCGGAACTGGCCCGATTCCGGTGGCGGGCACCCGATGGCAGTGAGGTCTTCACCGTCAACCAGTCGTACCACCAAACCGAAGTGCTCTGGGACGCTGACGCCAGCAGCGTGCAGCTCCGAGCCTACGTTGACGCCGAGAAGGTGCGACTGCCGGACGGGCCGTGGTTGCTGCTGAACGGCGGCGACCACCTGGTGCCGCAACCGCCGTCGACACGGGAACAACACAGCGCCGAAGCCAGGGTCGACCTGATCGAGTCCACCCTCGCGGACTTCTTCGCGGCCGCACGCGAGAGCGGCGCATCCCTCCCCGTGATCGACGGAGAACTGCGCCGGCCGGGCAACAGACTCACGTTCCTGTTGCCAGGCACGCTCTCGGCCCGCACCTACGTCAAGCTGGCCAACGAGCACGTGCAAACCCTGCTCGAACGATTTGTTGAGCCGCAGCTGGCCCGGCTGGAGTTGCGATCAGGACCGAGCACCATCCCCGTTTCAGATAGCCGTTCGCTGTCGGGATTGCTCGACCATGCCTGGGACCTGGTTATCAAGAACTCCCCGCACGACTCCATCTGCGGGTGCAGCGTGGACGAGGTGCACAGAACAACAACCGTGCGCGCCGAACGCGCCGTCGAAACAGGCGAGCTCCTCGTTCAGCGGATGCTCCTCGAGGAGGGGCTCGACACGCGCCGATATGGAACGCCGCCGACAGAAAAGGTCGACCTGGTCGTATTGTCCGGTCTTGGCGCTGTGGTCTCGGGCCCCGTGGTGGTCGAGGTGGCCACGGACGTCGGCTCCAGCGTCACCGCACTCGTCACCCCGGACGGGCACGAGATCCCCTTCGAAATCGAATCGACCCGGCTCGAAACGGTCTTCGAAGCGGACCTGGACCTGCTGCCCGATTCTCGCCAGTGCGCCATCCACCGGATCGCCTTCACCGCCACAGACGTGCCCGCATTCGGATGGAAGGCGTACACGGCCCGCCTGGGAGGTGCGGTGGTCGCACGGGCTCAGGAGGTGGAAACCGGCCAGCCGATCGTGTCCGGACGGTTCTCGATCACCGTCAACCCCGACGCATCCGTGCGCGTACAAGACCGCGACACCGGAGTCGTGCACGACCACATCGGACGGCTGGTCTCCACCGGCGACCGCGGGGACAGCTACAACTATGACCCCCCGGCGAACGACAGCGCGGTCGAGCCGAGAGTTACCGGTGTGCGAGTGACAGAAACCCCGGTGCGCACCCGCCTCGAAATCACGGCGTCCTTGCTGCTGCCGGCCGCCCTGACCGCCGACCGCGACTCCCGCAGCGCCGAGTGCGTTTCGGTGCCCCTCACCATCTCGATCGAGCACTGGAGAGATCGCGACCAACTCGACTGGGCGGTGAGCATCGACAACAAGGCCGATGACCACCGTCTTCGATTCGAAGTTCCGGTCGACAGCACCGCCACGCAGTGGACGGCGGACCAACACTGGTCTGCACTCACCCGTCCGATCGGGCCGGAGCTCGGTGAGTTGCCAACGGGACCGGCGCTGGAGGCGGCGAGCGGGGTCGCCCCCGTGCATTCTTGGGCAAGCGTCGGCACGGGGGCGAACGCGGTCGCTCTGCTGACCCGCGGCCTGCCGGAAATTCAGGCCTACACGGCGGGCGGGGCCAGCGTGCTCGCCGTCACTGTGCTTCGGGCTGTCGGCTGGATGTCCCGGTTCGATCTCAGGACGCGCACTACGGGCGCGGGCCCCATGCTGCCTGTCCCGGAGGCTCAATGCCACGGCGTCTTGACGGCGCATCTGTCGATCATTTTCGGCACCCGTGCAGAGGCCGGCTCGCTCCATCTCCCCGCGGCGGCCGCTCTTCGCCGGGTGCCGCTGCAGGCGTTCCCGCTTCGCCCGGGTCACCCCGCGCCGAGCGCTCAGTCGGAGCCGGGCGACGCGCCCCAGGTGATCGGCGCGCTGGTATCGACCTGGAAGCCGGTGGATCAGACGACCGGTGGCGGCGGCAGCGTGTTGCGCATCAGCAACCCCACCCCACAGGCCGTGACGGCCTCGGTGCACCTGCCGACCCGCGTGGGCACCGTCGAGCGAGCTCGGATCGACGAGACAGTCCTGGCGACATTGCCGATCGCCCACGGCAACCGGCTCACTGTCGAACTGGGTCCGTTCGGCCTGGAAACCCTCATCCTGCGGGCGGGAGAGCGCTAGCGGCAGGCGGAGGCCGTGGCAGTCGCGTCGGTGAAACCGTTGGGGCACCGCAAGGGGGAGCGCGGTCAGGTGACCAGGTGCTGCACCTGCTCGTGTACCGGGACGGCGCTGCGCGGGTGAGGCGCCGCTACGCGGGTGGCGCGCCAGGCGCATAGCGGCGCGGCACCCGCGAATCGCGCGAAACGGTCAGGGCTGACGCGGCGTGCTCGGATGCCGTGGGCTGAGGACCCGGCGCGGGTCGCGCGTTGGGCGGCCGGGCTTTTTGGAGCTACGCGGGCAAGGCGCCGCTGCGCGGGTGGCGCGCCACCCGCGCAACGGCGCCTGACCCGCGGATCGCAGCTACGGCCATCCGCGTGCCTGGGCCGGCGGCAACACGAGCGCCGCGGTCAGTCGACCACCGCGTAGGCCTCGAGCTCCACGCGCCTGTCGGGTTCGAGGAGGAAGTCGATCGGCATCCCGGCCGGCGGGTGGGGGTGTCTCCGCCCGCCGGTCTTTTCGCGCCGGGCCACCGAGTGCGGCTCCATGCAATAAAAGAGACTGATCGGCCGTTGTGTTCAGTGAACCAGGTGAGGCCGCAGCACTGACCCAACGAGAGAACGGGCAACGTATGAGCAGGCAGAGCGAGAGACTGGAATTCCCCGGGTCCCAGGGGTCGGCACTGGCGGCGCGTCTCGACTTGCCGGAATCGACGCCCCGGGCCTTCGCGCTGTTCGCGCACTGCTTCACGTGTAGCAAAGACGTGCTCGCGGCCGCCCGCATCTCCCGGGCACTGACCGACTTCGGCATCGCGGTGCTCCGGTTCGACTTCACCGGCCTGGGCCAATCCGGGGGAGATTTCGCCAACACCAACTTCAGCTCCAACATCGAAGATCTGGTGCACGCCGCCGACTACTTGCGGGAGCACCACGCGGCGCCGTCCCTGCTGATCGGGCACTCGCTGGGCGGCGCCGCCGTGCTCGCCGTCACCCACCGCATCCCCGAGGTGCGGGCCGTGGCGACGATCGGCGCGCCGGCCGATCCGGACCACCTCTCGCACCTGCTGCGCGAGAGCCGTGCGGAGATTGAAGCCTGCGGGGAGGCCGAGGTGCAGCTCTCCGGCCGCACCTTCCGCATCCGTCGTCAGTTTCTCGACGACATCGCTGCCCAGCCTCAGGCCGAGCGCATCCGCACCCTGGGGGCGGCCCTGCTCGTCATGCACTCGCCGACCGACACCACGGTCGACGCCGACAACGCGCGTCGCATCTACGAGGCAGCCCGGCACCCCAAATCCTTCGTGGCGCTCGACGGGGCCGACCACCTGCTGACGAAGCCGACGGATGCCGTCTACGCGGCCGCCATGCTCGCCACCTGGGCCGGCCGCTACGTGTTCGCTCCCCTCCCGGAGCAGGCTGCGCCCTCCACGCCGGAAGACCCGGCTGAAGGGCTCGTCGAAGTGGCCGAAACCGGAACCGGAGCATTCGCCCAGCAGATCAGGATCGGCCGGCACCGGCTGACCGCTGACGAACCCGCTCCCATCGGCACCGACACCGGACCGTCGCCCTATGATTTCTTGCTGGCCGGCCTGGGCGCCTGCACATCGATGACCGTCCGAATGTACGCCGAGCGCAAGAGATGGCCGCTGGAAAAGGTCACTGTTTCACTGCGGCACTCCCGAATCCATGCGCAGGACTGCAACAACTGCGAAAGCGAAACCGGCCGGGTAGACCACATCGAACGGATCATCCGCCTCGACGGCGACCTTGACGACGATCAGCGTCAGCGCTTACGCGAAATCGCCGACAAATGCCCGGTGCACCGCACCCTACACTCGGAAGTCGTCATCGACACGACCGTCTCGGGAGACGGTCGCGGTCCGACAATGATGAGAGATGAGCTGGATGTCGGAGTGCAGGCATGAGCGCACTCCCGATCGCCGAGCACGCGCTCCTGTCGGACCGGCATTCCGCTGCTCTGGTGACCCGGAACGGGTCCGTCGTCTGGCTCTGCTTCCCCCGATTCGACAGCGAATCCGTCTTTGCCGCAATTCTGGACGATGACGCCGGGCACTGGTCGATCCAGCCGACCGAAACAGCAACGTCAACGCGGCAGTACGTGGACGAAACGATGGCACTGCGCACCACCTTTCTCACGGCGACGGGCGTTATCGAACTCCTTGACGCCATGGAACTGGGGGACTCGTCCGATCCGCACCGCCTGGGCGAGCACGCCCCGCACACCCTGCTTCGCGGCGTGCGCTGCACCACCGGACGAGCAGTGGTTGAGATGACGTATCGGCCACGTCCGGAATACGGCTTGGTGGTGCCCATCTTCAGCGAGATCCTTTCCGGTTCCGTTGCCACGGGTGGGTCGGGTCGGCTCACGCTATCGATGCCGGAGACGGTCGTCGCCGCTGACGGGGAGATCTCGGTGCGGTTCACCCTTGAGGCCGGGGAAGAACGGTTTTTCGCCTTGCAGCGCACCCGGCTCGGTGAGCCTCTTCCTCCGGCGTACACCCAGGGTGAGATCAAGTGCGCGCTGGACGCAACGATTGCGAGCTGGCGGGGCTGGTCCGAACTACATCAGAACTACGACGGTCCCTGGCGCGACTTGGTTCGTCACTCGGGGCGGGTGTTGCAGGCGCTGAGCTATCAACCAACCGGCGCGATCGTAGCCGCTGCCACAACATCCTTGCCCGAGGAAATCGGCGGTGATCGGAACTGGGACTATCGGTACTCCTGGGTGCGTGACGCAAGTTTCACCATGAAGGCCCTGTGGGTGGCGGCCTGCCCTGACGAGGCCCAGGAGTTCTTCGGCTTCATGGCCGCGGCGGCGGCGCACTTTCGCCCCGACCGTCATCTGCAGATCATGTTCGGCATCGGTGGGGAACACGACTTGTCCGAGCGCCTCCTCCCGCAGCTGTCCGGGTGGCGCGAGAGCGGGCCGGTCCGGGTCGGCAACGGCGCCTGGGACCAGCCGCAGCTCGACGTGTACGGCGAGCTCCTCGACGCCGCCTTCCGGCTTCGAGAGCAGCTCGGCGATGTTGAACCCGCCACGCGAGAGTTCTTGATCGCACTGGCCGATGCTGCCGCGCGCCAGTGGGAGCAGCCGGACAACGGTATCTGGGAAGTCCGCGGCGAGCCGCAGCACTTCCTCTACTCGAAACTGATGTGTTGGGTCGCGCTGGACCGGGCGATCGGCCTGGCTGAGCAGTTGTTCGCCGTCCACCGCGTTGCCGAGTGGTCGCGGATGGCCGCCACCATCCGCGCCGCCATCCTCACCCGAGGGTGGAACGAGGAGGCTGGTGCGTTCACGCAAGCCTTCGATTCGCCCGACCTCGACGCGGCGGCGCTGATGATGCCCATTGTCGGCTTCCTGCCGGCCTCCGATCCGCGGATGGTGTCCACCGTGGACGCCATCATTCACCGGCTCACCGACGCACGCGGACTCGTCTACCGCTACGAAACTGAGTCCGGTGTCGACGGAATCACCGGCAACGAGGGCACCTTCCTGCTCTGTACTTTTTGGCTGGCCCAGGTCCTGGCCGACGCGGGCCGGACCGGTGAAGCCCGCACGGTGTTCGAGAACGCCGTGAGCCACGTCAACGATGTCGGTCTGCTCGCCGAGGAGATCGACTCCGTCACCGGCGAGCAACTCGGCAACTTTCCGCAGGCCTTCAGTCACGTCGGACTTGTGAACGCAGCCTGGGCCATCCACCAGGCCGAACTGCACTGAGAATCCTCGAGCGAAGTCGCACACGCAGTAGTCATCTGCGCAGGCTACCGGACCCCACCGCGACAGACTCGCGGCCAGTCGGCCCATGGCCGAGGGTGCCACTGCCGGGAAAGAAGAGAACCTTGGACGGGCGGCGTGGATTTCTGGTCAGTAGTGTTCGCGGGCTTGCAGGATGACGATGCGGTCGTCGGTGACGTAGTAGACCAGGCGGTTCGTGTCGTCGATGCGGCGTGACCAAGCGCCGGAGAGAACGTGCCGAAGGGGCTCAGGCTTGCCGATGCCCGCGAACGGATCGCGCAGCGTGTCGGTGATCAGCTGATTGATCCGCTTGAGCGTCTTGCGGTCCTGGGTCTGCCAGTAAACGTAGTCCTCCCACCCATTCGGGTCGAAGGCGATCGTCCGACTCACGCGTCCAGTAGGTCGTGCTGCTCGAACTCGCCGCGCCGGACTCGCTCGATCGCTGCGAGCAACCGCTCCGCGTTCGCAGGGTTCCGCAGCAGGAAGGCCGTTTCGGTCAACGCGTCGTAGTCCTCCTTTGACAGGATGACCGCGTTTCCGTGCCGGGAGACGACCTCGATAGCGGTGTGGTCGTCGTTGACCTGCTGGATGAGTCCGAACAGGCTCTTGCGTGCTTCGGTCGCGGTGATCGCCGACATGATCGCCTCCTCTGAGTAGTACTTGATAGCGTACCAGTCAGAGCGGGGGTGACGGAAGCACGGTCAGCATGCCGGTGGGCAACTACTGCGTCGAATGGGTCGGACCGGACCGGCCCGGCCCGGCGCGGCGTGGAGTGAGCGTTCAGCTCGTCGACATCCGGGTGCTGGTGTGGGCGGCACTTCGCCCCCACCCCGACGGCCCGCTCACCTGGGCCGTCGACCGGGCCGACAGCCGGCACCGCCACCAGCTCGTCGCGGAGAACGCCGCCCCGGATCGGCGCAATGCTTCACGACAGGATTCCTGTCGCCGTCAGCACCGATCGCGATCATCGCCGCGGCCGTCAGCTGGGTACTCCTGTTCGCCGCCATAGTGGCGGTACCGAGGGTGCACCCTCGGTGCGATTGCACCTAAGTGGGTTGGTGCCGCCGTCAGCAGGTGGCCAGCATCGTGTTGATCGCAGTCTTCTCCGCGGAGTCCATTGACAGGCCCCATCCGTACTTCACGTGCACGACGTGCTTGGCGTAGGTGCAGTGGTAGGTGGCCAGCGGCGGCTGCCACTCCGCCGCGTCCCGGTCGGACTTTGACGCGTTGACATTGTCGGTGACCGCGATCAGTTGGCCGTCGCCGAGACTGTTGGCGAACTGCTGGCGCTTGCTCGTCGTCCAGGTCGAGGCTCCGGAGCCCCAGGCCTCGGACAGTGCGACGACGTGGTCGATGTCGACATCCGACGACGCGTAGTTCCAGGCGCCGTCATAGACGGAGTACCAGCTTCCCGAGGTCGCTGAACAGGTCGAGCTGGTCACGACGTCGACGCCATCCCGCTGGAGCGCGATCTCTTGTGCGTCGCAGCTACCGGACTGCGTGGACCAGTGCGGGAAGAGGTCTCGGGAGTACCCGGCCGAACTGGTCTCCACATTGGTGGGGATCGCGGCCAGCTCGCTGTTGATCGTGCTGAGCGCCGGCGGGTCCGGCGGGGAGGCGAAGGCCGGGGTGACCGTCAGTTGAGTCGCCACAACGACGAGTACACCCGTCAGTAGCAGGGCCGGGTATGGACGTGTCATCGAGACTCCTAGGATCGACCGCGAACCGGAATTATCGATTCATCGGATTGTCTCGATCCTCTCGGGTGGCAGGTCGGCACCGCAGGCCTTTCCAGGTGAACACCCGGCAACTTTCGAACGGGAGCGGGTAAGACCGCCCGCCTCGCACGTGACGGTGACGTGCAACAGAGGGGTGTTCGCTGCCTGTCGACTCAACGAAGAGTGCTTCCGAGGAGTATCAGGATGCATGTTGGAGATGGCCACTCAGCCTTCGTGTCTTCAACTACTCTTTGGCATTGGCCGCGAAGTGATCCAAATGGCGATGAGGGCGGTGCCGAGTCCGGTCATGAGGGCGGCGGCGTTGACAGAGCCGGAGATGATTCCGATAGTCGCATCGTAGGTGACGAGGCGCACCAGTCCGACGACGATAAGGATCGCGCCTGCTGCAAGCAGGAGCGCGGGCATTCGCAGGGCGCAGCCGAGCGCGGCGACGGCACCGAGTACGACCAGGACGAGTGCTTGCACAAGGCTGACCGATATGAACTGTAGCGGTGTGTAGTCAAGCAGCGAGAACAAGGAGCTGAGAGCCGTGAAACCGGCGACGATCAGGCCGCGGGTGCGCCAAAGCGCTGTGCTCCCGGTGGATGGGGTGGCGCTCATGAGAGGGCCATCGCGATCCGACCCGGCCGGCCTGTGCCGAGCGACCACCGGGGTCTCAGCAGCCCATCAACACCGGCGATCCTTCCGGCGGCGGTTGCCAGGATGACAAATTGCGCTGCGAACATCAGGTAGTAGCTCCATTGCCACTCCCCGGGAGTGTTCAGCACCGACAGGGTGATGGCAATGGTCTGGAGGATGCCGATGGCCGCCCAGAAGCGTGTCAGGAATCCCACCAGCAGGAACGCGCCGAGGCAGAATTCCACGATCAGCACACCCCAGCCGAAGAGCGCGAAGTTGGGAAAAATGACATTCTGCACCAGCCAGCTGAAGGCTCCGAGCACCGGATGCTGCACCGCATCCTCAGTGTATTGGTAGAGGCCTTTCTGGGAAGCTTGCCCGAAGTCGGGCGGGCGTTTCCAATTCACATTCTGTAGCCACATCAACCCCACTGCGATCCGCACTGCCGCGAGCACTGCACGAGTGAAACGCCCGGTCTCGATCTGGTTGATATCTGTCAGTGCGGTGGTGCGGGTGGTGGTCATGGCGTTCTCCTTTCGTTTCAGGCGCAGGCGAACATCGACGTGGCGGACGTTGCCGATGACCACTGTTGGGTGAAGAGTTCGCTGACCCGGTCGAGCGCGGGAGCCAGGGGGAGTATCTGACGACTCACGAGCGCGTCTTCGTCAAGGGCGGCGACGGGATGCCAGTAGATGCCGTCCGCGGTCACGGTCACCTCGGGGATCAGCGATTCGCGCGTGAATGCGACACCCTCTTCGGCGACGCCTTGGAGCGCGATGGGGCGGATAACCTGGTCGGCTCGCGGGATCCCGAGCCCGTCAAATAGCGCGTGCAGCTGATCGAGGGCCGGGTCGTCGTGCGCCGAGATCGTCGCGGCGACCCGCACGGTGAACCCCTCGTCGAGCGCTACTCGAATCCCGGCAAGGGCCCGTTTCCAGCTGCCGACACCGCGGTGGGAATCGTGCACCTCGGGAGTGGGTGAATCCACACTGATTTGGAGCGCGAAGCCTTGACGTGGCATCGCCTGTAGTTTGCGCAGCCCGAGGCCTCGGAACAGCATCCCGTTGGTCAGCAGTGTGGTCGGCAGCCGGTCGACGCAGGCTTGCACGATAACGGCGATGTCCGGCAGCAGGAACGGCTCGCCGCCGGTGAGATAAAGCTCCTTCACCCCCCAGTCGGCGGCCTCGGTGACGAGTGCCTGAATATTGTCGATGCCGAGCAGACGCGGATCGGCCTTCGGCGACGACGCGACGCAGCAGTAGTCGCAGGCCAGGTTGCAGTGAAAGTTGGTGTAAAGCCAGAGCCGCGCTCCGGGCATACGGTCGGCGGGGATCATGCTGCCGGGGTTGCGCGGCCGTCCTCGGCTCACGGTCACATGGCCGGTGTCCTGTTCGACCATCAGGGTGCTGACGACGGTGTTGCCTGTTTTCTCGCACCATCGGCGCACGAGTTCCAGTTCGGTGGCCGACGCCACCGCAAACTCTGCCGTGTCGCCTTCGGCCATTTTCTCCAGGGTGCGCATCAGCGCCATGACTACCATCGGGCGTCGACGCCCTGTTGCTTGATCGCCGCAAACAGTCCGTTGTAGCCCTCGAGGTGTGGTTCGACCCATCGGGTCAGACCCTCCAATTCGAGGATGCGACGGTGCGCTGGCACCTCCCAGTCCATGGCGAGCAGCTTCGCCACCCACGGTGCATAGACCGACTCGGGCAGGGTGTCGAGCGCGGTGAACATGCAGTGCGAGTAGGTCTCGGTCTGCCAGACCGGCTCCAGCATGCCCGGCATCAGGTCGCCGCGGCCGAGGTTCTCCCACACCGTGATACCTATCGCAGCGACATCAGCATCACCCGCAAGCACCGCATCGATCGCGTCCAGCTCACTGCGACCGGTGTCACCGTGCTTGCCGATGTCACTGTTGAAACGCTGTACGTGCATGTGATCGACATCCACCCCGGCTTCGCGCAGATAATGCAACGGCAGAATCGCGGCGTGCGCTGAGTCCGCCGATCCGAGTGCCAGGCGCCGAGTCGCGATATCGCCGGGCCCGGACCAGCCGCTTCCCGCTGCCGCGACGAACACCGTCGAAAATGTGGCGTCCGTGTCGCGCATGGCGAGTGGTCTCACGTGCCCGTCGGTCTGAAGCACGGACCGCGCATACGCAAGATTCGTGTTCCAGGCGATGTCGATCATCCCCGCCTGCAGCGCGTCGACCAAGCGGCCATAGTTCGAGAACAACACGAAATCCATCGCCGTTGCCGGTTCATCGAAATATTCGCGGATGCCTTCCCAGATGGGAACGACGTTGGGGGTGTAGGCGACCGCTCCGATGAGCAGGGGGGCTCCGACGAGTTTCGACATCAGAAACTCAGAACAGCGGAAGGCCGGTGACGGCCTTCCCGTAGAAGTCGTAGAGTACGTCGGCGGTCGGGGCCATGACCGACCCGGCGCGCGCATCCCGGAACGCGCGCTCGATAGGTAGGTGTTTTGAGAACGCCGCTCCGCCGCACACCCGCAGAGCCGATTCGGTGATGGTCAGCGCAGCGTCATTGGCGGAGGCCTTCACCCCGAGCACGAACAGCGGAGTGTCCTCGGCCGGGCTCGCCACCTTCGCGGCCGCCTGTGCAAGATAGGACTTCTGCGCCGTCAAGGCGATGCTCATCTTCGCGATCTGTGCCCGAATCGTCGGTAACGCGGACAGAGCCTGGTCCAGGTGCTCCAGCCGGGCACCGGTCACGTGTGCGACGGCGGCATCGACAGCGGCGGTGGAGAGTCCGAGCGACACTGCGGAGTTGCCCAGGTTGAACCAGGGAAGCACGGTGGCCATCATTGTGCCGAACCCGCTGCCCGGCTCACCGATACGATAACTGGCCGGAATTGTGACCGCGACCGTCATCGGGCTCGACGCATTGCCGCGCAGGCCCAGTCCGCTCCACGGGCCGGCAATGTCCAAACCCGGCGTCGAAGCCGGGATCGCGTACAGGTCAACGGCCTCCGGCTCGACCGCGCTTTTCGACGACATCACGTACACGTCGGCGTGCCCGGCCGAGGTCACCCAGCTTTTGTAGGCCGTGAAACGAAGGTCGTCCCCGTCGGCGATGGATTCAGACACGGGAGCCCAGAAGTGAGATCGCGACCCCTTCTCACTGAACGCGAGGGTGCCGAGCACCTCCCCGGAAGCCATCCGAGACAGGAGGTCCGGCATCGCGGCCGACGGAGCAGATGCCACCGTCACCGCGGCCGCGACATGCATCAGGTAGATCATCGCCGTTGAGCCGCACGCCGCCGCGATTGCGGTCAGCACCTCAGTGAACTCGACGGGCCCGGCCCCCATGCCGCCGGCCTCCTCGCTGATCACGAGGCCGAGCAGCCCGCTCGACCGGAGGGCCGCGACTGAATCAACGGGGTAGCTGCCATCGGCATCGACCTGTTGGGCGTGAGCGGCGGCTACCGCCGCTACCTGCGCCACAGCGTCTTCGATGGTCAACTGCGTCATGGTCATCTGGTCTCCTGGCATCGTTGCGCAAGTTTCTTGACACCGCTGCTGCGGGCCCGACCACACCAGTATGCCCCACAGGAATGTCAGGGCGGCAGAGAATTCCTTACAGGTGTCTAACGGCGGTCGACAGGCCTGACACTGACTGCCGCCGGACTGCGCAACGGCAACGAAGGCATCGGCAAACCCGACCCCCTCAAGAACGGCTTCCATGGGTATTGGTCACGTCGGATTACCGACGAACACCGCCTGATCTACACGGTCGAGACCGACGACCTCCGTGTCGCCGGATGCAGGGACCACCATGGGCGCTGACACACCGCTCGCAACACCAACGCTCAGCGGACAGTCCGGGCAGGAGTGGAGGCTGCTGGCAAAGCCGTCGGGAGCGCTCGATAGTGCTGTCCGTGCGAAGCGGTGAGCGCTGCCGGCACGCCTTGTCGGCTTCCCTGCCGCCTGCAGAATCCTAGATCTCCGCGTCGGTGCGGATGCCGAGTACGGTCTCGTTGGTCGGGTCGATCGGGAGCGGGCGGAAGCCGACCCGCGAGTAGAAGGCCCTCGCCCCGAGGTTGTGGATGCCGACGCCGAGGTGCACTCCCGGCACGTCACGTTCCCGCAGCGCGGCGAGCAGCGTGCGCAGGAGGATTCGGCCCAAGCCCTGGCCCTGGAGCTGAGGGAGCAGGTCGATGTGTAGGTGTGCCGGAAAGAGTTCGGTTCCGGGAGTGATCATCGAATCCGGGTTGTGGCCGCGTGCGACCATCTTCTGGTTAGCGGTCACCGCCGGTTCGACGAGGGGATATCGGGCGTCGAATCGGGGCAGCCAGTCCTCGCGGTACTGCTTTACGAACGAGCTCGTATTCGCAGTCCCCACAAGGTAGCCGGAGACCCGGTCGCCGGTGTCCACCACGAACGCGAGTTCCGGTTCGAACGTCGCGTACGGGGCGGCGAAGATGTCCCCGAGCAGGTTGTCCGATTCGTACTGGCCCGTCGCGTCGCCGCCGGACGCTCCGGTGCGCACGCAGATCTCGTAGAGGTCGGTGAGGTCCCTCGGTTCGTATGGGCGTATCCGGTTCACCCGTTGAGTCTCTGCCCCCGGGAGGGAGCGGGTCAAGGGAAGATGACACGTTATAAACCCGGCACTATTGCTATGCGGCGCCCTCGATCGGTGTGAATCGGATGCCCCATCCGCCGATGTACAACGAACAAACACGAGGCGAACAGTCACTCGAACGGACAGGGGCCGGTTTCGCACCGCCGTAGCGTGAAGTGACGATTGCCAGACGCAGATACGGCCGGTGAGCGCCCTCGGCGCCCTCGCGGCCTGGAATAGGACGAACACAATTGCACAAGCGCACCTTCAAGACGGCCTCCGTTGCCACCCTCATCCTCAGCACCCTGGTGCTGGCGTCGTGTGCCATGGCGGACGCCGGCTCCGGTGATGGCGGCGACGCCGGTGGCACCCTGATCGTCTACACGAACTCCAACGGCGACGGTCGCGGCGAATGGGTCACCGCGCAGGCCAAGGAAGCCGGCATCGACATCGAGATCGTGGGCCTGGGCGGCGCCGACCTGGCCAACCGCATCGTGGCCGAGAAGAACAACCCGGTGGGCGACGTGGTGTTCGGCCTGAACAACATGTTCTTCGAAACCCTCAAAGACGAAGAGGCCGTCAGCGCGTACGAGCCGTCGTGGTCGGCCGAGGTCGACCAGGAGTCCGGCGACCCGAAGGACGGCCTGTTCTGGCCGCTGGTGGAGCAGGCCATCGTCACGGTCTACGACACCAACAAGATCCCCGCCGCCGACGCCCCCACCGAGGTGGCCGACCTGTGGCAGGACCCCGCTTACGACGGCCGCTACGAAGTGAACACCGCCCTCGGTCAGGCCACCCCGCAGCTGGTGCTCGCCGGCCTGCTGGCGCCGTACCTCGACGAAGACGGCGACCTCGGCGTCTCCGACGAGGGCTGGGACCAGGTGAAGGAGTACTACGCGAATGGCTCGCCTTCCGAAGAGGGCACCGATCTGTACGCCCGCATGGCCCGCGGCGACGTCGACTTCGGCGTGCTGCCGTCCAGCGGCATCACCAGCCGTGACGCCGAGTACGGCACCACGACCGGCGTGATCAGCCCGGCGGATGGCGTGCCGTACGTGACCGAGCAGATCGCCGTGATCGCCGGCACCCCGCGTGAAGCCGCGGCCGAGAAGTTCATCGACTGGTTCGGCAGCGCCGAGACCCAGGGCAAGTTCGCGGCCGAGTTCGCGTCGTACCCGGTGAACGAGAAGGCTCGCGCCGAGGCGCTGCCCGAGGTGGTGGAGCTGATCGAGTCGCTGCCCAAGCAGGACATCGACTACGCGCTCACCCGCGAGAACATCGGCTCCTGGGTGGAGAAGACCGAGCTCGAGTACCTGCCGTAACCGGCGGTCGCACTCCGCTCATCCCTCGCCGGCACCCGAGGCCGCCGTTGCCCGTCGAAGACCGCACGAGAGAGCATCACCATGATCAGGTTCGAGAACATCGAGGTCACCTTCGGCGAGCAGGTCGCCATTCCGCAGCTGAACCTTCGGGTGGAGCAGGGTGAGTTCTTCACCCTGCTCGGCCCGTCGGGCTGCGGCAAGACCACGGCGCTGCGCACCCTCGCGGGCTTCATCGAGCCCAGCGCGGGGGAGATCTACATCGACGGCAAGGCGGCCAGCAAGCTGCCCAGCGAGAAGCGCAGCGTGGGCATGGTGTTCCAGAACTACGCCCTGTTTCCCAGCATGAGCGTGCGGGAGAACATCGGATTCGGCCTCAAGGTGCGGAAGACGGCGAAGGCCGAAACCGACCGGCTGGTCGACGAAATCGCCGCGCAGGTGGAGCTCACCCCGGAGCAGCTGACCAAGAACGTGTCCGAGCTGTCCGGCGGTCAGCAGCAGCGGGTGGCCATCGCCCGGGCGCTGGTGCTCAAGCCCCGCATCCTGCTGCTGGACGAACCGCTCTCCAATCTCGACGCCAAGCTGCGTGTGCAGCTGCGCGAGCAGCTGAAGAACCTGCAGCGGGAGCTGGGCATCACCACGGTGTACGTGACCCACGACCAGGAGGAAGCCCTCACCATGAGCGACCGGATCGCCGTGTTCAACCACGGCGTGGTGGAGCAGGTGGGCACCCCGGAGGAGATCTACAACCGCTCGGCCACCGAGTTCGTCGCCACGTTCGTGGGCGCCACGAACCGGCTCTCCGGCGAGTTCCTGCAGCACCTGCGGGGCAGCGGCGGGGAGTTCCTCGCCGCCGGGAAGAGCTCCTACCTGCGGCTGGAGAAGGTGGGGTTGCAGCCGCCGGCGCGCGGCGCATCCATTCGGCTGGACGGCGTGATCGCTGACCGGGTCTACCAGGGCTCGCACAGCACCTACACGATCGACAGCAACGGCAGCCGGCTGCGGGCGCTGGTTCCCGAGAACGGGGCGCTGCCGCTCGCGCCGGGTGCCAAGGCGCAGCTCTACATCGACCCGTCGTCGATCCTGCAGTACTAGGGGCATCGGATGCGTAACTCCTCCTGGCGGGCGATGCTCCGCTCCCCACTCGTCGTCGTGGTGCTGGTGGTACTGGTCTGGTTCGTGGCCACTTTCCTCGTGCTGCCCAACGCCACCCTGCTGATCAGCACCTTCTTTCCCGACGGGACGATCAGCTTTCGGGCGCTGGAGAAATTGGTCAGCTCCGAGCGGGCGATCAACAGCCTCTGGCACAGCTTCGCGCTGGCCGCGACCCTGGCCGTGACGGTGAACGTGGTGGGCATTTTCATCGTGCTGGTCACCGACTACTTCACCATTCGCGGCTCCCGGGTGCTTTGGCTCGGCTACGCCACCACCCTGATCTACGGCGGCATCGTGCTGGCGGCCGGGTACAACTTCATCTACGGCAAGTACGGTTTCATCACCAACGCGGTGCGGAACGTCGTCCCCGACATCGACCCGAATTGGTTCTCCGGCTACTTCGCGGTGGTCGTGGTGATGACCCTGGCCACCACCACGAACCACATGCTGTTCCTGGGCTCCTCGCTGGCGAAGATCGACTACCAGACCATCGAAGCCGCCCGCAATATGGGCGCGTCGACCTGGCGCATCCTCTGGCGGATCGTTTTGCCGGCCCTTCGCCCGATGATCTTCGCCGTCACCGTGCTCACCTTCCTCACCGGGCTCGGCGCGTTGACCGCGCCCCTGGTGCTCGGCGGCACCGACTTCCAGACCATCGCCCCGATGATCCTCACCTTCTCCAAGAGCAGCGGCTCCCGCGACCTGGCCGCGCTGCTGGCGATCATCCTGGGCCTGGCCACGATCGTGCTGCTGGCGATGATGAACCGGGTGGAGAAGAGCGGCACCTACTTCTCGGTGGCCAAGGTGGCCACCCCGTTGCAGAAGCAGCCGATCCGCAACCCGGTGGCGAACGTGCTCGTGCACGTGGTCGCGTATGTGTTGTTCGTGATCTACGCGCTGCCGGTGCTGTTGATCGTGCTGTTCTCGTTTCTCGAGGCCACCGCGATCAGCACCGGCACCATCACCTGGGACGCCTTCACGCTGGCCAACTACGCCACCGTGTTCGGCACCCCCGCGGTGCTGAAACCCTTTGTGGTGAGCGTGGTCTATAGCGCTCTGGCGTCGCTGATCGTGGTGCTGGGCATGCTGTTCGTCGCCCGGGTGTTCCAGAAACACCGGAACCCGGTGACATCGCTGCTGGAATACCTGCTGCACATCCCGTGGATCCTGCCGACGATCCTCATTGCGCTGGCGCTGGTGATGACCTTCGACCGGCCCAACCCGCTGATCGGCGGGCAGGTGCTCACCGGCACCACGATGCTGCTGCTGGTGGCGTACGTGATCATCAAGATCCCGTTCACGCTGCGGCTGCTCAAGGCGGCGTTCGCGTCGGTGCCCGAATCCCTCGAGGATGCCGCGCGCATCCTCGGCGCCGGCCCGCTGTTCACCCTGCGCACCGTGCTGGTGCCGCTGGTGCTGCCCACCGCCGCGGCCATCACCGCGCTCAACTTCAACAGCCTGCTGGATGACTACGACGCGGCCGTGTTCCTCTACCACCCGCTCTACGAGCCGCTGGGTCTCGCTATTCGGGCGAGCACCGAGGGGGAGAACAACCTCGACGCCATGTCGATCACCTTCGTGTACACGGTGCTGTTGATGATCATCATGGCGTTCACCATGTGGTTGGTTTACGGGCGCGGGGGAGCGTCCCGGCGGCGGCGTGGGCGGCGGCTCGGTCGGCCGCGGGGTGGTGCGGGTGCGGGTGCGGCTGCCGGGCCGGTGCCGGTGCCGGTCGCTGCCGCGGCCGTGCCGGCAGTGGCGCCCGCGCCTGCAACTGCGCCCACTCCGCAACCGTAGCGACCCTGGTCGGTGTAGCCGTGCGCTGGGCGGGTGCTGCGGGGCCCCATCGCACAGGTGCCCGGGCGTGCAAGAGACACCGGATGCTGCGGTGACGAGGACCGTCGGCGGCGCTCACGGCGCAGCTCGGCCTGCTGGTGATTGTCGGGGTGCTCGGCTAGTCCTGGTGGCGACGGAGACGGACGATCCAGCCGGATAGCAGCACCACGATCACAACCATGCCGACCGTGAGCCCGGAGCCCGTCCGCGAGAGTTGCGCGCCGGTCTCCGTATCGACACCGGCGATGAAGCTGGTCACGAGCAATCCGGCAGTCACAACCAAAGCCAGCACTGCAATTGACAGGACCACCTTGGCCACGACAAGGCTTCTTGCGATACTCATTACTGCCCCCAGCATGTCGGCGGTGCCAGAGGACTGCCGCCGTTCAGATAGATCGATCCGGTGCCGCTGGCATCACGGCAGATGTTCAAGAAGCCCACGCCGAGTGCGGCGACAGCAGCCACCACGCCGACCACAGCCGCAGCGGGTAGACCGGCGACGGTCAGCGCTGACGCGGCGGCGTAGACGCCGCCTCCCGCAGCCGCGATGCCCACCCCGTTGATGAAGGCGCTCGTGCCGCACGAATCCAGCGCTACCTGCGAACCGAACCAATACAATCCGGTGTAGCCGCTGGTTCCCTCGCAGGCGGCAAGGGCCGCGAGCCCTTCGGTGGCGGCGTCCTGGGTGAGAGCGGATGCGTGCGCTGTCGTCACGTCGGCCAGGGTACCGCCCGCGGCCACAAACGACGTGGAGTACTCAACGATGGACGCGTCGGATGCCCCGAGCGTCGACGCGAGTGCGGCGTCGAAACTTGTGTGGTCGCCGGTGTGGCTAGCAGCCAGGAGCGCCTCCAGATTGGCCGTCTCCGAGGCCGGGAGAGCCGAAGTCGGAGGCGCTTCCGCTGCAGCGTTGGCGGCCACCGGGGCGCCGAAACCAAGGAGGAGTGCGAGCGGGAGTGCGAAGATTAGCTTCTTCATCTGCGATTCAGATGTCATGTGCATTGTGCACCTTCCGTGTCGAGGTGACGCCCGCAACCATCCACGCATTCCCTCTGGATTGATAGTCGGCGTAAGTGACGACTTGTGGGGCGGGGAGGATCGTTGCTACCGTGCAGCTACAGCGCACTGAGTTTGGCGACGGCGCCGCGGCGCCCTATCGCAGGAGCCCGGGCCCCGGCTACCGTGCAGGCGTGCGCGAGACATCGGATGTGGCGGTGACGGAGGACCGTCGGCGCCGCGACGTGCCCACCGGGGTGATCATGGTGGGCATGGCCGCCATCGCCTGGTGGCCGGCGTTCACCCTGGGTGCCTGGGGCGAGATCTTCTTCGACGATATCCTGGCGCTCTGGGCCGCATCCGTTGCCGCCCTGGTCTTCGTGCTCGTCGAGCGGCGTCCCCTGCGCGGCAGGCTTGCCCGCGCGGGTCTGTTGCTGCTGCCCTCGGTCTGGCTGCTGCTCAGCTTCGTCGCCCACGACACGGTGACCGATGTCAGTATCGCCCTGTTGGACCTGGCGGCGTTCGCGGCCGTGATCGTGGGCATCCCGTTCACCCTGTGGGTGCTGGTGCGCATCGTGTGGCCCGACTTCGCGGCAGGCACCCCGCTGCGGTCGAAGTGGCTCATCGCCGTGGTCGTGCTCGGCATCGTCATCGCGTCGTACGTGCTCGGCGCCAACCAGGCCCGGTTTCTCAGCTGTGGGGACTTCGCGATCAGCGGGAACTCGCCCCCGGCAGGGTGCAGCCCGGCGAATGCTCGGTGAGTGGCCGGCAGCCCGGCTGCTCGGGCAGAGACTGGACGGACTTTAGAGATGGTCGTATCCTTTGTGTAAACATGTCTTATCTATGGAGGTGGCACCGTGACGATCTCGATCCGGCTCACGCTCGATGAAGAAGAGCGCCTGGAGAAGCTGTCGCAGCGCACGGGGCGCTCCAAGAGCTTCTATGTGCGAGCCGCACTCCGCGCGCATCTGACCGACCTTGAGGATGCCTTCGTGGCGGACGAGGCAGTGGATGCTTTTGAGGCAGCCGACCGTCGCTCCCGACCGCTCTCGGAGCTGAAGGCCGAGTCTGACTTGTGACCGCCCGGTGGCACGTTGAGACCACCGAGCAATTTGATCGTCAGTTCCGCAGGTTGGACCGCGCTGTGCAGCGGCGAGTTCTGACGTACCTCGAAGGCGTCGAACACCTCGACGATCCACGCCAACGCGGGAAAGGCTTGACTGCCAGCCACTCCGGCGTGTGGCGCTACCGCGTGGGGGACTATCGCATTCTCGCCCAGATTCGGGACGACACGATGGTTGTCCTTGCCCTGACCGTGGATCACCGCAAGGACGCCTACTGACCCGGCCCCGGTCGGGCAGGACCGCCGGGGACGCTCTCAACGTGCGCGTCGTTCTCACCCGGAACGCCGTCGCCGCACCCCGGATGGGCGACCGCACCCGCTATAGCGGCTGCGGTGACCGGTAGGAGGTGCGGGCACCGCGGCGGGCGTGCTGAGCGCTTCGACCCGGGTGTCACAGGTTCACCCCGTGTGTCGCGGGAGGGCGGTCGGGGTCACCGCGGCGCATCCGTTACGGCGGTCGAAGTGAGATTTACTCTTGACTCGGCCCAACTTAACCGGTTTAGTTGACCCATGACGTACAACGAAGTCCGATCAAGCTCCTATCCATGCACCCACTCCCGGGCGGGCCGGTTCGCCCTGGCCGCGACCCTGTCGGTCGCCCTCGTGGGCACCGGCGCGCTGGGGATCGCCCCGGCCTCGGCGGTCGCCCCGACGGCGGGCAGCGGCCCGGCGACGCTGCCGGCGGCCGACGCATCCGCCCCGCTGACCAACCTCAGCCACCTCAATTTTCTGTTGGCTGAGGTGCCGCTGCCCGTGCTCGCCGGGCACACCACCTACCGGGCCGCGGAGGACCCGGTGGTGGAGGCGCCGTGGACCTACGCCGACAAGAACGACGACGGCAGCTACACGCCGATCGGCGGCGGCGACCTCGACCCGGCCACCGGGAATTACACGCAGGGCGCGTTCAACGCCGACGATACCTCCCGCGCGGCGGTGGTCTACCTGCGGCACTGGCAGCAGACCGGCGACACCGAAAGCCGCGACCACGCCTTTCAGACGCTGCGCTCGCTCACCTACCTGCAGACCGCCGAGGGGCCGGGCGCCGGCAACGTGGTGCTCTGGCAGCAGGCCAACGGCAGCCTGAATCCCAGCGCCGAGCCGGTGGAGCTGCCCGACCCCAGCGACTCGGCGGAGTCCTACTGGCTGGCCCGCACGGTGTGGGCGCTCGGCGAGGGCTACGCCGCGTTCGTGGATGAAGACCCCGAGTTCGCCGCGTTCCTCGAGGAGCGCCTGGACCTGAGCTTGGCCGCGCTGAACCGCGGGTCACTCGGCGAGTATCCCGCGTATGACGTGGCTGACGGTGACCAGGTGCCGGCCTGGTTGATCGCCGACGGGGCGGATGCCTCGGCCGAGGCTGTGCTCGGCCTCGCCGCGTACCTGCAGGCCGGGGCCACCGGGCCCACCGCCGCCACCGCCGAGACCGCGCTGGCCCAGCTCAGCGAGGGCATCGCGGCGATGTCCACCGTGGAGGGCGCTGGCGGCGACTGGCCGTTCGGCGCGATCATGCCGTGGACCAAGTCGCCCAGCCTGTGGCACGCCTGGGGCGGGCTGGCCCCCGCGGCGGCCGCGGTCGCATCCGAGGTGCTCGACGACCCGGCGCTGCTCGCCGCCGCGGTGCAGGACACCGCCCAGTTCACCCCGCAGCTGCTCGCCGCGGGCGGACCGGACAACGCCTGGTCGCCGACCCCCGGTGAGGCGCAGATCGCGTACGGCGTCGACTCCCGGCTGCAGAGCTTGGTCGCCACCGCCGACGCCGCGGATGCCCCGGGGCTGCTGAACGTGGCCGCGATCACGGCCGGCTGGTACTTCGGCGCGAATCGCAGCGGCCTGCCGGCGTACGACCCGGCCACGGGCACCGCGATCGACGGCATCGAACGCGACGGCCGGGTGAACACCAACTCCGGTGCCGAGTCGACCATCCACGCGCTGTTCTCGATGCTCACGCTCGACGCTCACCCCGAGCTCAAGGCGGCCGCCCTGGGCGTCGACGCCACGGTGGGCACGCACGGGCTGAGCGTGGTCGAGGCCGAGTCCGGGGTTGTCACCGGCGGCACGGTCACCACGCCGGCCTCCGCCTGGACGGGCGAGGCCAACTGGTCCGGCGGCGCCTACGTGGAACTGGCCGCGGGCGGCACGCTGCGCATCACGGTGCCGGCCGACGACCAGGCCCGCCGGGTGCATCCGATCGTGAACCAGGCCGTCGACCCGGCCGGCATCACGACCTGGAGCACGGGCAAGTCGGCGTCGCTCGGAACCACCGCCAACGGCGGCGCCGGTGAACAGGGCGTCACCGAGGCGCCCGGCCAGCTGCTACCCCTGCCGCTGACCAACACCCTGCCGGGCCGTTCGACCGAGGTCGTCGGCTCGACGGATGCGGCGGTGCAGCTGGACGCCCTGCTGATCCAGCCGCTGATCTCCACGGTCACGGTGACCGGGCCGGCCGGCGACTCGACGCTTTTCGTGAGCGCCGACACGGCCGACTCCGAGCGCCGCATCGACGTGCCGCGCGGCACGCAGCTCGTGCAGCAGGCGTTCGACGCCACCGGGCAGCCGGTCGCCGACGCGCCTGAGGGCAAGGGCGATGCGCGCAGTGGCAAGGTGTTCATCGCCGCCGGCGGGTTCACCCAGGTGTGGTTCGAGGCGCGGAAGTAGGTTTCCCGCGAGGGGGCGCCGGGTTGCGCGTGGTGTGCGCGACCGGGGTGCCCCGTTCTCGCCGTGGGCGGTCGCCGTGGGGTGAGCACCGTGGGCGTCACTGTGGGGCGTCACCGTGGGATGAGCACCGTGGGGCGTCGGCGTGGGGCGTCGCCGTGGGGTGAGCACCGTGGGGCGTCGGCGTGGGGCGTCGCCGTGGGCGTCACCGTGGGGTGAGCACCGTGGGGTGAGCACCCTGCCGAGGCGCGATGTGGCGGGGTAGGCGCGATGTGCGGGGTAGGCGCCGGTGTGCTGGTGGCGCGCCACGCGCATAGCGGCGCCTACCCCGCCTGAGGGGTTTTTCGACCCGCGCGGCGGCGCCTTTCGTCGCGTGCCGAAGGCCGTTTGCCCGCGCCGAGCGCCTTAACCCGCCCCGAAGGGGTTCTCGACCCGCGCCGAGGGGTTTTCGACCCGCGCGGTGCACTAGTTCAACCCGCGCGGCCCGAACCCCGTTCGCGCCGGGAATCCCCTGCCGCACGACCGACCTGGAGTCAGGAGAGCGGAGTAGCGTGGTCGTGTGACCGAACAGCAGCCCTACGATCTCGTGCAGAGCTACGACACTTTCGAGGTGCGGCGCTACCCCGAGCATGTGCTGGCCGAGGTTGTCGTCAGAGGGGCCTTCGATGACGCGGGCAATCGGGCCTTCCGGTACCTGTTCGCGTATATCAGCGGAGAAAACGTCTTTCGCACGAAGGTCGCGATGACGGCGCCGGTGGTGCAGGATGCAGCGTCGTCGCGCATCCCGATGACCGCCCCGGTGGTGCAGCAAGCCGTCGAGACCGATGCCGAGATCGATGCCGATGCCGGTGCCGACAGCACGGCGGGCGGGAGCTTCCGGGTGGCTTTTGTCCTTCCCGCCGGCCTCAGCATCGACACGGCACCACGGCCGACCAGCCCCGAGGTGCACCTGCGCGCAGTGCCGGAGAGTCTCGTCGCGGTCATCCGTTACCGCGGTCGCTGGACCCAGGACGGATACACGCGGCACCTGGGTGAGTTGCGCCGTGCTGTGGCTGGCGCCGGACTCACGGCGACCGGCCGTCCGCGATTCGCCCGGTTCGACCCACCGTTCAAGCCCGCGTTCCTGCGGCGCAACGAGGTTCTGCTCGATCTGAGCGTCTCGGAGCAGCCCGGCCAGGGTCGCGGCTGAGTTGCACCCACCCCGCCTCATAGCTCGGAGCTATAAACCCGGCATGAGACGGCGACACGTGATGACTCACGAATTCGACCGAACGGATGCGCTGCTGGCAGACATCCGTGACCTGGTTCGCCACGCGAACCTCACCACAGCGCGCTGGCGAGAGGCGTTCTTCGACCGAACCGATCGCACTCAACAGCTGGCAGCGAAGGCCATCGTGATCCGCGCGCTCCGGCTGCCGGTACGGCTCCGCGAGGCGATGCGCGGGTCAGGCGCCGCTACGCGGATGGCGCGCCACCCGCGTAGCGGCGCCTGGCCCGCGTAACCGGCGAAAGCGGCGCCTGACCCCGCGAAACCCGAGAAGTGGCGCGCGGCACCTGCGAGCTGGGCCGTGCCGCCCAATGGGCGACACCGGGAAACATTCCACCCGCGCCGGTGTTGCCCCTGATATGAAAGCCATTGTGTACAGCCAGACAGGTGACCCGTCCGTGCTTCAGCTCGTCGATCGGCCGGTGACCGACCCCGGTGCCGGCGAGGTGCGCGTGCGGATCGTGGTCGCCGGGGTGAACCCCACCGACTGGAAGTCGCGTCGCGGCTCCGCGCCGGGCGACAAACTGCCCTTCGACGATGTGGTGCCCGGCCAGGACGGCGCCGGCATCGTGGATGCCATCGGCGCGGGCGTGCACCACGTCGCGGCGGGCGACCGCGTGTGGTTGGCGCTCGCCGCGTACCAGCGGGCGAACAGTGGATCCGTTCAGGAGCAGGCCGTACTGCCCGCCGAACGGGTCTTCCCGCTGCCGGCCAACGCCAGCTTTGACCAAGGCGCGAGCCTGGGCGTGCCGGCGATCACGGCGCATCGCGCGCTGACCGTGGCCGAGGACGGCCCGCGGCGGCTGAGCCCGGGAGCGCTGGCCGGCCAAGTGGTTCTCGTGGCCGGCGGGGCCGGTGCGGTCGGGCATGCCGCGATTCAGCTTGCCCGGTGGGCCGGGGCATCCGTCATCACCACCGTGAGTTCACCGGCCAAGGCGGCGCTGGCCACCGCAGCCGGGGCGCAGCACGTGCTCACCTACACCGATCCGGATGTCGTCGCCCGGATCCGGGCGATCGCCCCGGACGGGGTGGATCTGATCGTGGAGGTCGCTCCGGCCCAGAACTCCGAACTCGACCTGGCCGTCATCCGCAACCGCGGGTCGATCGCGGTCTACGCCAACAACGGCGGTGACCAGATGACCCTCGATGTGCGGAAGCACTTCAGCCTCAATGTGCGCTACCAGTTTGTGCTGCTCTACACCGTGGGCATGGAGGAGATTCGGGCGGCGGCCGAGGACATCAACGCGGCCCTCATCGATGGCGCGCTCGCCGTGGGGGAGGACGCGGGGCTGCCGCTGCACCGCACGGACCTGGCGCAGGCGGCGGATGCGCATGCGCTGGTGGAGAGCGGTGTGGTGGGCAAGGTGCTCATCGACGTGTCGGCCGGGGAGTAGGGGCCGATTCGAGGCGCGGGCCGGCGCTGGATCGTCGCCGGTGCGCCAGGTGTGGCCGGTTGCGCCCCGTGTGGCTGGATGCGCCAGCTATAGCTGGCGCACTGGGCCACACGGGGTGCAGCGAGCTCCCCGGGCGCGGCGCGAGGGGTCCGGATACCGTGACCGCGCCTCGTGCGGATGACCGTGCCCGCTAGAGCGGGCGCGGTGGCCTGCACGGGGTGCGGCGAGCTCCCCGGGCGCGACGCGAGGCGTCCGGATGCCGTGACCGCGCCTCGTGCGGATGACCGCGGGTCGTGTGGATGACCGCGCCTCGACGAAGTGCAACGGGCCGCGGCGCACACATGGGCCGGGCCGCACACCCGCAGCGCACCCACGGGCCGGGCCGCATCCCGCAAGATAGAAGGCATGGCCCACCGTCAACGCACCCCCGCCGAGTCGGACCCCGCCGGTGACCGGGGCGACAAGACCTGCGCATCGTGCGGGCGGCGCATCCAGTGGCGGGCCAAATGGGCCAAGAACTGGGATGCGGTGAAGTACTGCTCCGACGCGTGCCGCTCCCACCGCATCGACGACACCGATCTGCGCCTGGAGGAGACCATCGCGACCCTGCTCGCCGCCCGGGCGCTGGATGCCTCGATCTGCCCGTCCGACGCGGCTCGGGCGATCGGCGACGACCAGTGGCGCGACCTGATGGAGCCGGCCCGCCGGGCCGCCCGGCGGATGGTCGCCCGCGGGGACCTGGAGATCACGCAAGGCGGCTCCGTGGTGGACCCGTCGACCGCCAAGGGGCCCATTCGGCTGCGGCGGCCGCGGTAGCGGGCATCCGGCAGCACGCCCCGATGCCCCTGCCGGGTAGACCGGCGGCGGGCCCCGTGAGGTCTAGAAACCGGCGCGGTCGAAGGCCCGGATCAGGGTCGGGCGGCGGCGGTTCTCCTCGCGCAACTCGTCCATGAGGATCGTGAATAGCGGGCTGGCATCCGTCGCCTTCAACGCCCGGCGCAGCTGACGGAGGCGGGCGAGCGCGGACTTGTAGTTCTGCGGTTTGGCCACCTCCAGATCCTTCTGGATGAGCTGGATGAGCACCGGCACCACGACGGCCGGATCGGTCTTCTCCCGGGCGGCCACGAGCGCGGTCCACAACACCGGGTCCGTCGTGAGTCGCTCGGCCGACTCCCAGGCGCGGTCGACAAGACCCCGGCCGAGCAGGGTGGTGATGAGTTCGCGCGGATGCTGCGTCTCGAGCTTCGCGTAGACCGCCTCGGCGAGCGAGGTCCACTCCACGGCGCTGGCCTCGTCCTCGGCGGTCCGCGCCAGGGCGAGCGCGTTCTCGGCCGACGGCCACCGGTCAAAGACCAGCCGCCGGGCGGCGAGTTCGTCTTCGTGCGGCCACTCTTCACTGAGGAGCTCGCACCAGTACTGGCCGGCTTGCTCGGCCTGTTTGGTGGTCTCGAGAAGCGTGGCGCGCTCGGCGTAGGCGATGGCTTCGTCGATGTCGCCGACTTCAACCAGAGCCTGGGCCAGGGCGTGCAGGCGGTACGAGCGGGTCAGTTCGCCGAAGCTGGCGACGACCTCGTCAGGGTCGCCGCCCGCGACGGCGGCCCGTTCCCGGTAGTGGCCGATCAACCAGCGGGCGCTGTCCCAATTCTTGGTCCGCGGGGGCAGCGCCGCCTCGAGGGCGTGCAGGCGTGAACCCAGCAGAGCGAGGCCGTGCGGGCCGAGGGCATCGGTGTAGGCGGCGATGTCGGGCTCGAAGAAATACTGGGTGCCGTCAAAGCGAAAGTCGATGAGCCAGTCGACGAGGGTGCCCGATTGCGGCGGCTCGTCGGTGCACAGATCGGCGTGCAGCGCGAGCAGTTCGCGCACGAGGTCGCCGATCTCGTCGTAGGAGTTGTGGGCGCGCAGAACCACCGTGACGACGCTGGACAGCGCCTTTTCGGTCGTGGGGATCACGGCAGCGCTGCCCCAGCGCTCCGCCGCGACACGCAGGTCATCCACTCCGACGTAGGCCTGGTCGAGGTACTCGGAGACGGCATCCCAGCGGATCATTTTTCGCCGGCTGCGGAACATCGCCAGGATACGGGTGTGCGCCTGGGCGAGGGTCTCGGCGGATGCCTCGGTGGGCGAAACGACGGATAGAGTGTGGGGCACGTTCGTGGACCGATTTGTTTCTGGTGGGCACATGAAACTAAGTCTGGCAGCAGCTGGCGTTTGGTGCCCAAGCCGGTTGAGTGGTAGCGGCTCGAGCGAAACTGCACCGTACGACGATCGAATAACCTGTCGCTATGACAAATCCGGCCAACCCCGACTCCGAGCCCGCCAACGTGACCGACTTTGCCGACTTCAAGGCGAGGTTCGACGCCGCCACGTCAGGTGCGGGATCGGAGGACCTCATCCGCGCCCTGATGGGGGAGCCCGGTGCCGGGGTTCGCGGGTTCTTGGATGCACCGTTGAAGCCGCTGCCGCTGCTCACGCCGCCAGAGACGCCAGTGCAGTTTCGACTGCGCGTCGCCCTCGCCGGGTCCCACCCGCCGATCTGGCGCCGGCTCACCATGCCGTCGCACCTGACGCTCGACGTGCTGCACGACGTGCTGCAGACGGCCTTCGGCTGGACCGACAGCCATCTGCACAGGTTCTCGCTCTCTGCCGATCCCTTCGCCCGCGCGACGCAGGGGATCTTGACCTCGTTCGACGTGGAGGAGGGCGACGAAGGCGTGCTGGAAAGCGAGCTGCGGCTCGACCAGCTGCTGGCGAAAAAGGGCGCTTCGCTGCACTACACCTACGATTTCGGCGATGGCTGGAACCACACGATCAAGGTCGAAGCCGTGGCGCCGCTGGCGGCCGAGGATGCTGCGGTGCGCTGCATCGACGGCCGGCGCCGCGGTGCGGCCGAAGACGTGGGCGGCATCGACGGGTGGGAGCAGCTGCTCGCCGTGGCTGCGGGAACCGTCGCTCCGAATTACCCTGAGCAGTTGGAGGTGGCCCTCGACATGGGCTTGCGCGGGTTCGTCGACGAGATCGATCTGGCCGAGATCAACCGGGGCCTGGACCGCCTGGCGGGCTCGGCGGACGCGCTCGACTGGCTGGGTGGCCTGACCGGCGCCGCCGGCACGCCGTCGCCGTTGGCCGGCCTCTTTGCGAACGTGGGGCCGGATGCGCAACGCCACCTGGCCGGGTACCTGGCCTCGGCACGCGCAGCGGAATCCAGCCCGATCGATGTGGCCGAGGCCGAGGCGGCCACGGCGGTGATCCGTACGTTCCTCGGGCAGGTGGGCGACGGCATCCGTCTGACCAGTGCCGGCTACCTGCCACCCGCGCGGGTGCAAGCGCTGATGCGGGAGCTCGACACCGAAAAGATCTGGCGGGGAGGCGCCAACCGGGAGTCGCAGACCTACCCGCTGTTCATCCTGCGGGAGGCGGTGACGCGGTTGGGCCTGGTGCGCAAGCTCCGGGGCGACCTGGTGCTGACCAAGCGGGGGGCGCAGCTCCGCACGGCACCGGTGCAGCTGTGGCAGCACGTGGCCGAACGTCTGCCGCTTGAGCGTGACGCGTGGGGCCGCGACTGTGGGCTGCTGTTGCTGATGCTGGTCGCCGCCGATGAGGCAGGGTCGTGGGAGCACACCCGCGAGTCGCTGGATCTGCTCAGCTCGATGGTGGGTTGGAGTTTTGGCGGGCGTGGTCGGTACGGCAACGACGCCGCGCTGAGCGAGGCGGCAGAGACCCGGAGCGTGCTCGGATGGGCGGCAACGGGTAGCCTGCTGCCCGCGCGCGGCACGGCCGCACGGGGACTGGACTCGGCCGCCGCCCGGCGACTCGCCCAGGCCGCGCTCACCAGCTGGGCCTGAGCCGGCGCGCGTGTGCAGGCGCGCTCCCACCCGCAGATCAGCCTGCCGCTCGGCCTGCCGCTCGAGCCGGGCCTGAATGCGCCTTCTGTGGCTGGATGCGCCGACGGTTTCGAGAGGGTGCTTTGGTCGCTAGTGTCGTTTGCAGGCACGATGTTTTTGAGCCGCTGGTCGTTGACCCGGCCCCTCCCGCACCCATGAGAAGGAGATTCGCCGCGTGTCCGCACTGAGCCAGACACATGCGCTGAGGCAGCTGGTCGACACGGATGCCACCTGGCAGCTGCTGCGCGCCGACAACGCTCCAGTGATCGCGGCGTTGCTCACCGAGCATCTCGGCGGCGAAGACCGGCGGTTGCCCACCGACGAGTTGCACGAACTCATCGACCACGACCTCGAAGGGCTGCGCGCGCACGGGCTCACTCTGCCGCTGAGCGGGCAGGGCTATTGCGCCGAGTGGCGGAAGGCCGGGTACCTCACCCGGCGGCCCGCCGACGCGGCGCGCGGCGAGACCTTCGAACTCTCGCCAGGAGCCCTTGGCGCGATCCGGTTCCTCGAGCAGCTCGCTGCTCCCCGGCAGACCGTGACCGAATCGCGCCTGGCCAGCATCGGCGTGCAGCTGGGCCAGTTAGCGATCGAAACCGACCCGGACGCCACCCGGCGACTGGAGCAGCTGCACGCCCAGCGCGACCGCATCGACGCGCAGATCGAACGCATCCACGCCGGTGCGCTGGACACCCTCGACGACGCCCGGGCGTTGGAGCGCATCCGCGACATCCTGTCCCAGGCTGAGGAGATCCCCTCGGACTTCGCCCGGGTGCGCGCCGAGTTCGAGACCCTCAACCGCGATCTCAGGGCCCGGATCGTGGAATCCGACGATAGCCAACGCGCGGTTCTCGACGAAGTGTTCCGCGGCGTCGACCTGATCGGCGAGTCCGACGAGGGGCGCAGCTTCGCCGGGTTCTCCGCCCTCGTGCTCGACCCCGTGGTCGGCAGCGCTTTCGACGACGACATCGCCCGGGTGCTCGACCGTGGCTTCGCCGGCGAGCTCAGCCCGGCCCAGCGACGCTACCTGCGTCGCTTCATCGGCACCCTCAAAGACCACAGCGGTGAGATCCACGAGGTGATCACGACCTTCGCGCGCGGTCTGCGCCGCTACGTGCAGTCGCAGGACTACCAGCGTGACCGCGTGCTGCGAGGCCTCCTGCGCACGACGCTCGCCGCCGGCGTGGAGGCATCCGGGCACACGAAGCCGTACCAGCCCACCAGCCTGCACCTCGAGCTGTCGTCGGTCGCGCTCGGCAGCGTGGGAGCCATCCACCTGCACGACCCGGCCGAGCTCGACGCGACAGCCCTGATCGTGGAGCATGTGCCCGGCGTGGCCGACCTCGAGGCCCTGCGCGCCCTGGCCCGCGCCACCGAGATCGACTTCGCCGAGCTCGCCGACAACGTGAACACCCTGTTGGCCGAGGTGGAGCACTGCACCGTGGGCGACGTGCTCGCGCGGCATCCGGCCAGCCAGGGTGTGGCCAGCGTCGTGGGTCTGCTCACCCTCGCCGCCACCCAGGGCGCCGCCGCCGACGGCATCGAGACCGTGCGCTGGCACGGCGCCGACGACGTCGCGCGGGCCGCCGACATTCCGACCTACCGTTTCACGGGGAGACTACTGTGACCGAGACCTTCAGCACCGCGACCGGCAGTGCGCCTACCACCGGCAGCGACACGGATGCCGCGCCCGGCCTCTGGACCGGCGACACCGGTGTGATCGGCGAGCAGGCCCGGCGGGCGCTGCTCGAACTGATCAAGGGCCCGTACCTCTCGGGGGTCAAGGCGCCCGCGCTCTGGTCGGCGCTCCTGGCCGACGAGGCCGGCATCCGGTCGAGGCTGCACGAGTTGTTCCTCGAGCTGATCGTGGACCGGGTGGGGGAGTTCGCGTTCGTACGCAACGTGAGCACCGACGAGCTGAAGGTGCCCAGCGCCGTGCGCACGGCCGCGCTCACCTTCCTGGACACCGCGATGCTGCTGGTGCTGCGGCAGATGCTGTTGGCCGGGGAGGGCGACGGCCGGGTGATCGTGGGCCGGGAGGACGTCTTCGAACAGCTGCGCGTCTACCGCACACCGGATCGCGACGAGAGCGACTTCAACAAACGGTTGAACGCCACCTGGCTCAAAATGAAGAACACCCTCCGCGTGATCCACCAGGCCGGCGCCGAGGACCGGGCCGAGATCTCCCCGGTGCTCAGACTCATCGTGGACGCCGACCAGATCGCAGCGGTCGGCGCTGAATACCGGCGCATCGCCGAGACCGGAGGCTCCGGTGTGCTCGGGGATGTCGGTGGTTCCGAGGATGCTGACCCCGCCGGCGCGGACAGCGCCGACACCGACCAGACCGAGGGGATGACCTCATGACGATGCTGGAGATGCCCGGCCTCGACGACACACCGGATACCGCGGAGCAGGGCTCCTCAAACGGCCCCGTCCACGTGGGCCAGTGGCGACTCGCGCGGGTGGAGCTGGTCAACTGGGGCACCTTCGACGGGCACCACCGCATCGACGTGGCCCGCAAGGGCCACCTGTTCACCGGGGCATCCGGCTCGGGCAAGTCCTCGCTGCTCGACGCCATCGGCACCGTGCTCACCCCCGACAAGTGGCTGCGCTTCAACGCCGCCGCGCAGGACTCCAGCAGCCGCAACGACGACCGCACCCTGGTGAGCTACGTGCGCGGCGCTTGGAGCAAGGAGGCCGATGAGAGCCTCGATCGCGCGGTGAGCACCTACCTGCGCACGCGCGCCACCTGGAGCGGCATCCTGCTGCGGTTCGAGAACGACCGGGACGCGCCGGTCACCCTGGTGCGCCTGTTCCACCTGCGGGGGTCCAGCGTCGACAAGGCCGACCTCAAGGACGCCTGCTTCATCGACCGGGTCGACGTGGGCCTGCTCGACTTCCGGGAGCACGTCGCATCCGGCATCGAAGCCCGTCGCATCAAGAGCGCCTGGCCCGACGCCGTGGTCACCACAACGGGCTCGCACGCTCCGTTCTACACCCGGTTGCGGCGTCTGCTCGGCATCGGCAGCCAGAACGCGCTGCAGCTGCTGCACAAGACCCAGTCGGCCAAGAACCTCGGCAGTCTCGATCAGCTGTTCCGCGACTTCATGCTCGACGAACCGGCCACCTTCGCCCGGGCGAAGAACGCCGTGGAACAGTTCGGTGAGCTCAACCAGGCCCACCAGCACGTGGTGGAGCTGCGGAAACAGGCCGAGCACCTCACCCGGCTCGACGCGTCGATCGTCGCCTACGAAGCCGCGGCGGCGAGTACCGCGGAGGCCGAACGGCTCAGCGCCCTGATCGACCCCTTCCAGACCCAGCTGACGTTGCGCCTCGCGTCCGACGAGCGCGGGCTGTTGCTCGCGCAGCAGGCCAGGGCCGCCGACGAATCCCGGCGAGCGGATGCGTCGCGTAACGAAGCCGACGAGACCCTGCGCGTCGCCGAACGGCGGTCGCTCCAGCTCGGCGGCAATGACGCCGCGCAGGCGCAGGAACGGGTCGCCGACGCCGTTTCCGCGGCCGAGCGCACCGCCAAGGACTTCGCCCGGTTCGCAGAGGAGCTGAAGGGGGTGGGCGTTGATCCGGCCCCGCAGACCGGCGAGGAGTTCGCCGAATTCCAGGAGTCGTCGCGGCGGGTGCTGGCGGAATCGCCCCCGGAAGCCGCCCACGACCACGACGACAACCAGCAGTACTTCGACGCGGGCACGGAGCTCGGCACCATCGACCGGGAGCTGACCGAGTTACGCAACCGGCGGAGCAACCTGCCGGCCGCGCTCCTGCAGGCCCGCAAACGCTTGGCCGAAGAACTCGGGGTCACCGAGACGGCCCTGCCCTTCGCGGGAGAACTCATCGAGGTGCTGCCCGCGTTCGCTAACTGGGGCGGTGCCATCGAACGGGTGCTCTTCCCGCTCGCCAGTGCGCTGCTGGTGCGGGACGACCACCTGCAGGAGGTACGCCGGCGCGTTGAAGCCCGCCACCTCGGGGCCCGACTGGTGTTCGAAGCCGTCCCGGCCATCGCCGACGCCCCACGGGCCGCTCGGTCCGAGAATTCTCTGCTGCACCGCATCCGGGTCAGCGACGGGCCCTTCCACGACTGGTTGCTGGCGCGGACCGCGGCCGAGTTCGACGTTTCCTGCGTGGACCACCCGGATGAGCTCAACCGGGTCGAGCGTGGGGTGACCATCGGCGGCCAGATCAAGAAGTCAGCCCGCCGTTACGAGAAGAACGACCGTCACCGCATCGACGACCGCTCCCAGTGGATTCTGGGCGCCGACAACGAGGCCAAGATCGAGCTGCTGCTGGAACGCCGACGCGCGGCGGAACAGCGACGGCTGGAGGCCGGCAGCCGCCTCACCGTGGCGCAGTCCGTGCGCGACGCCGCCACCAAGCGGCGCACCGTCTTCGAGCGTGCCCTGAGCCAGGACTGGACCGAACTCGACCGGGCCGCTGCCGACGAACTGGTGCGCGCGCGGCACCGCCAGTTGCGCGCCCTCACGACCGACAACGTGGAGCTGCAGCACGCACTCGGCGCCGAAGAACAGGCTCGTGAGCACTTCCGCGAGGCCGAGGCCCACGCGCGGACGACGGCGCTCGAACTCAGCCAGGGCGCCGCCACGCTGCGTGAGGTGACCGAGCTCATCCGTGATCTCGACGGCCGTGGTCAGGATGCCCTGCTTCACGAGGCGGATACCGCCGCGTTGGAGACGCGGTACCGCTCGGTGCAACGCAAGATCGACCGTCGCACCATCGGCGACATCGGTCGCAAGGTCAGCGAGGCGCTGTACAAGGAGGCGAACCTCGCCCAAACGATGCTGCGCCGAGCCGAATCGGAGTTCGTCGCCGGTGCCAGCGTTTTCAGGTCCACCTGGCCTGCGGCGACAGCTGACCTCACCACCTCCATTGACGACCGCGGCGGCTACACGGCGCTGCTCGCGGGCATCGTCGAGCGCGGTCTGCCCGAGCACGAGGGCAACTTCCTCAAACTGCTGCGGGACAAGTCACGGGACCTGATCGGACACCTGGCCTCGGACATCCGCGATGCCCCCAAACTCGTCGCCGACCGCATCGAACCGGTCAATTTCTCGCTCGGCCGGTCCCGCTTCGACGTGGAACGGTACCTGCGGATCGACGTGAAGATCCGGCGCGCGCCCGAGGTGCTGCAGTTCATGGCCGACCTCAAGACCGTCGTCGACGGCGCCTGGGGTGAAGACACCCTCGCCGCCGCCGAACAGCGTTTCGCCGTGCTCAACCGGCTGATGCAGCGTCTGGCGTCCACCGACCACGCCGACCTGGCCTGGAGCCGGCGCTGCCTGGACACGCGTCAGCACGTCACCTTCATGGCCAGTGAGATCGACCTGGCCGGCCGGGTCATGAACGTGCACGACTCCAGCGCCGGGCTTTCCGGCGGGCAGCGTCAGAAGCTGGTGATCTTCTGCCTGGCCGCGGCGCTGCGCTACCAGCTCGCCGCCGACGAAGACGATCTGCCCTCGTACGCCACGATCATCCTGGACGAAGCCTTCGACAAGGCCGACAGCAGGTACACCCGCATGGCGATGGACGTGTTCGTGGAGTTCGGCTTCCACATGATCCTGGCCACCCCGGAGAAGCTGCTGCAAACGATTGAACCGTATGTGGGCGGGCTCACCTCGATCACCAACACCACCAGACGGGACTCGCGCACGGCTGCCGTCGTGTACCGGCACGACGTGGGCGCGTGATGGCTGCCGCTCGGGGCATGGTGACCGTCGCCGAGGCTCGCCGGCGGGCTCTGAAAAAGGTGCTCGCGGAGCAACGGGACTGGGCGGCCGTCGGCGGCAGCGAAGCCCGGCTCGAGATCGTGCTGCATCCCCCCACCGAGCGGGCGGCGCTCGCCGACCAGGGCGGGGCCATCGAGTGGGTGCGCACGTGGCAGCAGGCGGATGCCGCCGACGCGGCCCTCAAGGTCGCCTGGGGCGGCCGACAGTGGTCACGGGTGGGCGCGCAGTCCGTGCCCGAACGATGCGTACTCCGGGGCGCGGATGCCATCGCGGCGTTCGCCGGCGGCTCAGCCGGGCGTGACTGGCGGCTGCTGCGCAACCGCGCGGCCGTGCTCCGCGGTGAGTTCTCCGATCGGGCCGCATCCACGGCTGCCCTGGCCGGCGCGGTGCGCACCCAGGCCCGAACCCTGCAGGGGCTCTCCGAGCCCGACTTCGCCACCCTGATCCAGGTGGTGGCCTGGCTCGCCGAGCACCCGGCATCCGGCTGGCGGATTCGGCAGCTGCCGATCCGCGGCATCGACACGAAATGGTTGGAGCGTCATCGGTCGGTGGTGGAGAGCCTGCACGCGGCGGTCAGCGGCCGGCTCTCGCTGGGGTTGCTCGACGCGCCCAACCTGGTGCGGGTGCGGTTTCTCGACCCGGCGCTCCGGCCCGGGGGACTGCGTGACGTGGTGTCGCCGGTCGATGAGCTGGCGGCACTGGATGTGGCGCCGAACGTTGTGTTCGTGTTCGAGAATCTCGAAACCATGTTCTCGATGCCCGACCTGCCGGGAGCCGTGGTCGTGCACGGGAGCGGCTACGGGGTGAACCGGCTCGCGCTGATCCCCTGGATCAGGCACGGTCGTGTGGTCTACTGGGGCGACCTGGACTCGGACGGTTTCTCGATTCTGCATGTCCTGCGCTCGGGCTGTGACGATGTGACGAGTGTGCTCATGGACGAGGACACGCTGCTGGCCTACCGGGACCTGTGGGTGCCGGAACCGAAGGCCGCCGCCGGGACCTATCCGACTCTGACGGACGAAGAGCAGCGTGCGCTCGGTCGCATCCGGTCGGAGGGCGATGTTCGGCTGGAGCAGGAGCGCATTGACTGGCGGTTTGCGTTGGAGCGACTACTCACGGCGGCAGCGGTCGAGCTAGGTGCGGCGACGGTGCGACGCCACTTACTATTGAATGCTCGTCTTACCGAGCGTAATTTGTAAGTCATGAAGACGGTTGTGACGCTCAGCAGCAAGGGCCAATTCACCCTGCCGGCCGCTATGCGGACCGCTCTGGGACTGGAGCGTGGCGCACGGATGGAGGTGACCGTGGACGAGTCCAACCGGTCCATAACCATCTCGCCAGTGCCGGACATCGAGCAGTTGAGTGCCCGTGTCACCGCGTACGCGCAACTCCGGGCGCCAGTGACAGAAGTCGACGCCTATTACCAAGAACACCGGGGGAAAGACACGAAGGCGTGACATTGTCGTCGGGCTCCGTGGACGCGAACATCCTCCTTCGGCTGCTCCTCAACGATGTTCCGGATCAGCACGAGATGGCGCTCCTGCTGCTTCGGGATGGCAACCAGCTGGTTGTGTCCGATACCGCGTTTGTCGAGACGATCTTCGTGTTGGGCCGCGCCTACGGCCTGACTCGGGAGCAGCAGTCGGAGGCTGTGCTTGGCCTGCTCCACCAGCCCGCCATCGGGGGCAACAAGGCACTCTTCGAGCTGGCGTTCGACGACTACGTGAAGCACCCGACACTCTCCTTCGAGGACTGCTACCTCGTCGCCGCCGCCCACATCTCCGGCAACGCGCCGCTGTGGACGTTCGACAAAAAACTGGCATCCCAGACCGACGCCCGGTTGCTCACGGCGGACAACCTGGCCTCAGAATAGTTCCCGCACGGCCCACTCTGCGGCTTACGGAACCACGGGAGTCGCGAACACCGCGAACACGATCGCGCCCGGCCAGCCGCCCACGATGCCCTAGAGGCCGGCCACCCACAGCGGGACCGGCCAGAGCATGATGGCCCCTCACGGCGGCAGCGGTCTTTTCTGTGCGGTGAGCCGCGCGGGCCCCGCACCAGGATCCTGGTGGCGCTGTTTACCCGGCCCATCCACGAGTCGATGAGCGGGGTGCGGTAGCCGGGCCACTACCCGCACCGAGCCAGCCCGCCCGGCGGGTGCATAACTCCTGCATTTTCGGGCCGGCGACCGGCGGATGCCGCGCAATTACGGGCATCCGCGGCTCGCGGCCGGAAAACTGCAGGAGTTGTGCGCGGCCGGGGCTATGACTGGGATCGGCGGGGTGCCGGCGGCGCGCATCCGCGCTGTGAGACTTCACAGAAACCCGCAAGGTGTGTGAGACTGGGCGACTTCTCTTGTCCGTTTACGCGGCATCCGCCTGCCCGCAGGCCGGAAACACGATCTAAAGGACACAATGTCAGACCAGACTTTTCAGCTCATAGCGATTGTTTTGTACTTCGTCGGGATGCTCGCCATCGGCTATTTCGCCTTCCGTCAAACCAAAGACCTCGACGACTACATGCTCGCCGGCCGTGGCCTGAAGCCCGGCACCGCGGCCCTCAGCGCCGGCGCCTCCGACATGTCGGGCTGGCTGCTGCTGGGCCTGCCCGGCGCCATCTACGTATCCGGCCTGGTGGAGGCGTGGATCGCCATCGGCCTCACCATCGGCGCCTGGCTGAACTGGAAGTTCGTGGCCCCCCGGCTGCGCTCGTACACGGCCGTGTCGAACAACTCCATCACCATCCCGAGCTTCTTCGAGAACCGGCTCAAAGACACTTCGAGGCTGCTGCGCGTGGTCTCCGGCGTGATCATCCTGGTGTTCTTCACGTTCTACGTCTCCTCCGGCATGGTCGCCGGCGGGGTGTTCTTTGAGAACTCGTTCGGCTCCACCTTCCTCGCCGGCATGCTCATCGTCGCCGGCGTCACCCTGCTCTACACGCTCTTCGGCGGCTTCCTCGGCGCCACCCTCACCGACGTGGCCCAGGGCCTGCTCATGCTCGCCGCTCTGGTCGTGGTGCCCGTGGTGGCCCTGGGCGAAACCGGCGGCCTCGGCGCCACCATCGACTCCATCCGCGAGGTCGACCCCGACCTGCTCTCCTTCACCGCCGGCGGCTCCGTGCTCGGCGTCATCTCCGCCGCCGCGTGGGGCCTGGGTTATGTGGGCCAGCCGCACATCCTGGTGCGCTTCATGGCGCTGCGCAGCCCCAAGGACGCCAAGGCCGGCCGTCGCATCGGCATCGGCTGGATGATCCTCACCGCGCTCGGCGCCGTCGCCACCGCGCTGATCGGCATCGCGTACTTCCAGCAGAACCCCGACGTCACTCTGGGGAACCCTGAGACGGTGTTCCTGCTGCTCTCGCAGATCCTGTTCCACCCGTTCGTGGCCGGCCTGGTGCTCGCCGCGGTGCTCGCCGCCATCATGAGCACCATCTCGTCGCAGCTGATCGTCTGCTCGTCGGCGCTGGTGGAGGACCTCTACAAGATCGTGGGCAAGAAGGATGCCAGCCCCAAGCAGATGGTCATGCTCGGCCGTCTCGGCGTGCTGCTGGTGGCCCTCGTGGCCGGGCTGATCGCACTCAACCGCGACGCCACCATCCTGGAGCTCGTCGGTTTCGCCTGGGCCGGCTTCGGCGCCGCGTTCGGCCCCGTCGTGCTGCTCTCGCTCTACTGGAAGAAGCTCTCCACCTGGGGCGCCCTGGCCGGCATGGTCACCGGTGCCGTGGTCGTGTTCATCTGGGGCAACTCCCCGCTGAGCGCAACCATGTACGAGATCGTGCCCGGCTTTGCGGCCAGCCTGCTCGTGGCCGTGGTGGTGTCCTTCGCCACCTACAAGCCGTCCGCCGAGATCGACACCGAGTTCGATGCCGCGGTGGAGCAGGCCCGGCAGGACTACACGGAGCCCGAGAAGGTCGCCGTCTAGTTCGGCAGGTGGGCCCCGGCCGGGTTGGCCGGGTTGCCCGGGTTGCCTGGGTTGCCCGCGTGGCCCGTCCGGCGGATGCGGCGTGCTGCGCGGGTCAGGCGCCGATAGGCGGGTGGCACGCCACCCGCGCAGCGGCGCGTTGCCCGCGTATCGCGTGAAAGCGCCACTGGGCGGCGGGCAGAGGTGGCATGCCACCCGGGCACTGCGGCAGCCGCCCGGGCCCAGCGGCAGCCGGATGCGACGTGCTGCGCGGGTCAGGCGCCGCTAGGAGGCCGCTGAACAACTTTGGGTGCGGGTGTCGCTTATTTAAGGCGCGCCTGCGGCGGGTCGGCTCTTGGTCGTTAAGACTGGGGTGATGCAGGGTTGTGATGATGGTCAGCGTGAGATTTACGATGTCGATGCCGTAGCGGGGCACTTGCTTCCGCCTGGATCGGTGTTCGCTTTCCTCGCAGCGCACCGTCGGGAGCTGTTTCCCGATGATGCGTTTGCGGACTTGTTTTCCTCGCAGAACGGCCGCCCGTCAATACCGGCGGACGTGATCGCGTCGGTGATGGTGTTGCAAACACTGCACAACCTTTCCGACAGGGAAGCGGCCGAGGCGTTGACGTATGACCTGCGGTGGAAAGCCGCCTGCGGGTTCGCGCTGACTGAAACCTCTTTCCACCCGACCGTGCTGGTCTATTGGCGCAAACGCTTGGCTGCCAGTGACCGGCCGCACCGCATTTTTGAGGCCGTGACCGCGGTCATTGCCCAGTCCGGAGCATTGTCGGGGCGCAAACGCCGGGCGTTGGACTCAACAATTTTGGAGGATGCGGTTGCCCGGCAGGACACCGTCACGCAGCTGGTCGGACAGATCCGCCGTGTTGGCCGGGAGATCCCCGGCGCGGACGTGAGCGTCGCCGGCTTGACCGGCCATGATTACTCCCAGCCGGGCAAGCCCGACATTGCGTGGGACGACCGCGACGCCCGCGACGAGCTCGTCTCCCGCCTGGTCACCGATGCTCTCGCTCTGCTGGGCAGCATCAACGTCCATATCCTCAACAAGAAGCAGCAGGAAACCGTCGCGCTGCTTGCCTTGGTCGCCGGCCAAGACGTGGAACCCGCCGACGGGTCCGACGGGACCGACGGGCGGTGGCGGATCGCCCGCCGGGTCGCTCCCGACCGGGTGATTTCCACCGTCGATCCTGATGCCCGCCATGCGCACAAGAGCCGCCAGAAAAAGATCGACGGCTATAAAGCCCACGTCAACGCGGAGCCCGACACCGGGTTGGTGACGGCGGCAATGCTCACGAAAGCCTCTGGTTCGCAAAACAGCGACGCGGCTCGCGGCGGCGAGCTGCTCGCGGCCGACGTCAGCATCGGTGAGCAAAACATTGACGTGCTGGGTGATTCGGCCTATGGCAGCGGCGGGCTCCTGACCGAGATTCATGCCGCTGGGCACCGGCCGATCATCAAGCCGATGCCGCTGGGCCGAGCCGTTCCGGGCGGATTCACCATCGATGACTTCACCGTGGATGAAACCCTGCAGACCGTGACCTGCCCGGCCGGGAACGTCCGGTCGCTCAGCCCGAAACGACGGGCCAGTTTTGGTAGTTCGTGCCAGGCCTGCCCGCTGATGGCGCAGTGCACCACCGCGAAGTCCGGCAAGAAGATGCAGATTCATCCGCTGGATCAGGTTCGCCGGGAGCACCGCGTCACCGCTCAGGACCCGGACTTTCAAGCCGTTTATCGCCAGCACCGTCCAATGATTGAACGGACGCTGGCGTGGATGACGCGCGGGGCCCGGCGGGTCCGCTACCGCGGCGTTGCCAAGAACAATGCGGGGTGGGTGATCCGTGCTGCCGCGATCAATCTCAAACGGCTCCTCAACCTCGGTTTGACCAGCCAGAACGGGGTTTGGGCCCTTGGATAACACCCCGACGCACGAGGACCACCTCGGCGCACGGTCCCAGGCGGCAGAGCCGCCCACTACGGCCCCATCGATCAGCCCCGACGCGAGATCCCACCATCGTGGCCGATCGCTCAGTCGACCGCACAAAGCCCCACAGCGGAGCAAAAAAACACTCTAAGAACTCGCCGAGGCAACTGGACCCCTAATATTCAGCGCCCTCCTAGGCGGGTGGCACGCCACCCGCGCAGCGGCGCGTTGCCCGCGTATCGCGTGAAAGCGCCACTGGGCGGCGGGCAGAGGTGGCATGCCACCCGAGCACTGCGGCAGCCGCCCGGGCCCAGCGGCAGCCGGATGCGATGTCCTACGCGGGGCAGGCGCCGCTACGCGGGTGGCGCGCCACCCGCGAAACGGCGCCTTGCCCGCATACCGGGTGAAGGCGCCGCAAGACGGCGGGCGCAGGTGGCACACCACGCCACACCCGCAACCCGCAACCCGCAACCCGCCACCCGACACCCGCGCCCGGGGCTCCGCCAGCCGGATGCGATGTCCTACGCGGGGCAGGCGCCGCTATGCGGGTGGCGCGCCACCCGCGAAACGGCGCCTTGCCCGCATACCGGGTGAAGGCGCCGCAAGACGGCGGGCGCAGGTGGCACACCACGCCACACCCGCAACCCGCAACCCGCCACCCGACACCCGCCACCCGCGCCCGGGGCTCCGGCCGCCGGGTGCGATGGGCTACGCGGGTCAGGCGCCGCTATGCGGGTGGCGCGCCACCCGCGCAACGGCGCCGTGCCCGCATTACGCGAGAAACCGCGCCGGGCGGCAGCTGGCTCAGAGGAGCGGGTGCTTGGTCCACTCCACGAACAGGGCGAACGCCGGGGTGGCGAACACCGCGAAGACGATGAGGTTCACGACCACGCTGCCCCAGAACGCCCGACGGAAGCTGGCCTTCTGCGTCTTGTGCCGCAGGGTCTGCTGGGCGACAATGCCGCCCGGCCAGCCGCCCACGACACCCCAGAGCAGCAGCGTCGTCTCCGAGACGCGCCAGCGGCCCGCGCCGGCCGCGGACTTGTCGGCCGCATAAACGAGGAAGCAGACCAGGCTCGCCACGAGGTAGATACTGGCGACCCACAACGGGATCGGCCAGAGCATGTTGACCACGAGGTAGCCGAGCACGAAGAGGACGATCGGGAGATATCGAGCGGCGCCGGACCGGTTGCGCGAGGCCGGGCGCCGCGACGGCAGCTGCGACGCCGGGGAGCGCTCCCGCTGGCCTGCCGGCCGCTCCCGCTTGCCTGCCGGCCGCTCCCGCTTGCTTGCCGGCCGCTCCCGCTTGCCTGCCGGCCGCTCCCGCTGGCCGGCAGAGCGCATCCGCTGGCCGGCAGGCCGCACCCGGGTGGCCTTGTCCTTGCCGTCGGCCGCGTGCTCCACCTCGAAGGTAAGGTCCTCGCCGAGCCGCGGCCGGGCCGGCCGGGCCGGGAAGGCCGTGATGTGCACGAAAGTCTTGCGGGTGCCTTCGGTGGGGGTGATGAAGCCGAAGCTGCGGTCGTCGTCCCAGGAGGTCAAAGTGCCGTGTACGCGCGCAGTTCGGGAACCCATGGCTCGAGCGTAATGGCCCCCGCACGCGGCCCTTGCCGTTCCGACCGGTCTGGGTATCAATCGGTTACACCGATGCAGGCGAGTCGGCACAACGAGGTCGGGAGTTGCTCATGGTGGGAAAAGGCACACAGGATGCGTCGAAAGGCCGGGGCGCCGCAGAGCAACGCAAGGCCGCGTCGACGCAGGACGCCCCCATCGATCGGCCGGAGAGGATCCGCAACGTGGCCCTGGTCGGCCGCTCCGGTGCGGGCAAGACCATGCTCGCCGAGTCGCTGCTCGCGGCCACCGGCGCCATCACCCGGCTGGGCTCGATCGAGGCCGGCAGCACGGTGAGCGACGCCGACCCGTCCGAGATCAACCAGCAACGCTCGGTCACGCTGGCGGTGCTGCCGCTGACCGTGGGCGAGATCAAGGTGAACCTGCTCGACACCCCGGGCTACGCCGACTTCATCGGCGAGATGCGCGCCGGGCTGCGGGCGGCGGATGCGGCGCTGTTCGTGGTCTCGGCCGTGGACGGCGTCGACGCCTCCACCACCGCGCTCTGGGCGGAGTGCGAGCGGATCGGGATGCCGCGGGCCGTCGTGATCAACCGGGTCGACCATCCGCGGGCCAGGTACGACGCCGTGCTCGCGGCCTGCCGGGAGAGCTTCGGCGCGGGGGTGCTGCCGCTGTATGTGCCCGTGCCGAGCGGCGGGGCCGTCACCGGGTTGCTCGGCCTGCTGACCGGCACGGTGTCGGATGCCGTCGCGGGCGCCGCGCAACGACCGGCGACCGAGGCCGAACTCGTGGACTCCGACGCGGCGCGGGCCACCCTGATCGAGGGCATCATCGCCGAGAGCGAGGACGAGACCCTGTTGGACCGCTACCTCGGCGGCGAGACCATCGCCAGGGACACCCTTACCGCCGACCTGGAGATCGCCGTGGCCCGCGGCAGCTTCTACCCGGTGCTGGCGACCTCCGCCGAGACCGGGGTGGGCCTGGCCGAGCTGCTCGAGCTGCTCACCGGCGCGTTCCCCAGCCCGGTTCAGCGGGCGCTGCCCACGGTGACCGATCTGGACGGCAACCCGGCGGGGCCGCTGGCCTGCGACCCGGCCGGCCCGCTGGTGGGCGAGGTGGTGCGCACCACCATCGACTCGTTCCTGGGCCGGGTCTGCCTGGTGCGCATTTTCTCCGGCACGCTGCGGGAGGACTCCATCGTGCACCTCGGCGGGCACGGGCTCACCGAGCGCGGCCACCAGGATCACGACAGCGACGAACGGATCACCCACCTGCAGTCCCCGCTCGGTGCGACGCTGCATCCGGTGCCGTTCTGCGTGGCTGGCGACATCTGCGCGCTCACCCGGCTCACCGACGCCGAGACCGGCGACACCATCTCCGACAAGGAGAACCCGCTGCTGGTGGCGGCGTGGGAGATGCCGGAGCCGCTGATGCCGGTGGCGGTGCAGGGCGGGACACACAGCGACGACGACGCGCTGGCGAAGAACCTCGGCAAGATCGTGGCCGTCGACCCGACGCTGCGGGTGGAGCGCAACAGCGAGACCCACCAGCTGGTGCTCTGGTGCATGGGGGAGGCGCACGCCGAGGTGGTGCTGGACCGGCTGCGCGCCCAGGGCGTGAGGCTGGAGACCGTGGAGGTGATCACTCCGCTGCGGGAAACCTTCGCCCGGCCGGCCGCGGCGCGGGGCCGGTACGTCAAGCAGTCCGGTGGGCACGGCCAGTTCGGCATCTGCGAGATCGAGGTGGAGCCGCTGCCACGCGGGGGCGGCTTCGAGTTCGTGAACAAGATCGTCGGCGGCGTCATCCCCGGCCACTACGTCGCCTCGGTGGAGAAGGGTGTGCGCGCCCAGATGGAGCGGGGCGTCGGGGCGGGATTCCCGGTCGTGGACATCCGGGTAACTCTGGTGGGCGGCAAGACGCACAGCGTCGACTCCTCGGATGCCGCGTTCCAGGCCGCGGGCGCACTGGCGTTGCGGGAGGCCGCCGCGGCCAGCCGCATCCAGTTGCTGGAGCCGGTCTCGCTGGTGACGATCAGTGTGCCCGACGCCTACGTGGGTCCGGTGATGACCGACCTGTCCACCCGCCGCGGCCACGTGACCGGCACCACCGCGGCGGCCGATGAGCGCACCGAGATCAGCGCCGAGATTCCGGATGCCGAGCTGCTGCGGTACGCGATCGAGCTCCGGGCGCTCACCGCGGGCAGCGGCTGGTTCCGGCGCGGCTACCTGCGGCACGAACCGGTGCCGGCCGACCTGGTGCCGGCGGGGGCGAGTGGGTAGCCGTGCCGGTTGTTGCACAGTCACTGGTCGTTACGCGGGCCAGACGCCGGTGCGCGGGTGGCGCGCCACCCGCGCACTGGCGCGGCACCGGCGCACTGGCGCGGCACCCGCGCACCGCGCCGAGCGCCGACCCGGCGGATCACCGTGGGCGCTTGCTGCCCGGGGCCGTATCGTCTACTCGTGGCGGTGGCCGTACCCGATGAAGCGGCCGGCCCTACGATGGCCCTCGTCGGGGCACCCCGCTTCGGGAGCGCCTGTGAAATGACGGCGGTGACCTGCGACATCGCAGTTTGCACCGACGGCTGTGCGGCGGGCCCGAACCTGAGCGTGGAGAATCCGATCGGCGAGCGTGGACATCAGGGCTGGAGCTGGTGAGCTCGGTGGAGAAGCCCCTGGTGACCACGTCACCTACCGGGTGCGGAGCTGAGCACGGCCGCACTGCACGGCGGGGTTCCTAGTTTCGGGCGGCTCAGTCGCGGGGAGGGCGGCCGGCCCGATCGGCCAGGACCAACGCCAGCACACCGAGGAGCGCGGCGCTGCCCATCCTGAGCAGGCCGTCGAGGCTGAGCAGAACCACGGTGACGAGCATCGGGTCGATGCTGGTGCCGCCGGCGAAGAGCTGGGAGAGCAGCCAGGAGGCGGTCACCGCGCCGACGGCCCAGGCCGGCACCCAATTCCACGGGGCCGGCACCACGCGGGCGCGACCGATCTGCACCACGGCGATGATCGCCAGCAGGAACTGCACAGCAGCATCCGCGTAGGCGAAGACCAGCAGCCCGGTCGTGGCGCTGCCGTCGCTCAGGGCGGTCGTCAGGGTGTCCTGCAACACCTCGCCCAGCAGCAGCCACACGGCCAGGCCGGCCAGGGCGATCGTGCCGAGTGGGCGCCTGGCGGTGACGCTGCCCGCGCCGCCGCGGAGGCCGACGGCGAACACCAGCAGCGCCGCCGACAACAGGGCGGTGCGCAGGATGCCGGAGCCGGGAACGAAGCCGGGTTGCAGCGACGCACCCACCACGACCGATGCCAGCAGCAGGGCTCCACCGGTGAACCAGGCGCGGGTGGTGCCGGAGTGAACGCGGGCGAGGATCGGGGAGTCAGCCATCCGCCGAGCCTAGCTAGATCGTCAGTGGGGATCAATACCCGGCTTCACCGGGGATTACCTCGCGCTAGGCGGGGCAGGCGCCGGTAGGCGGGTGGCGTGCCACCCGCATAGCGGCGCCTGCCCCGCAGACCTCCGTCGGGCGCGGATGCAGCGCCCGTCGCCGGGTCTCGACGGGCTCGACCAGCGGGGTGGCCGGGCCCGTCGGCGACCGTTACCGGCGCGAGACGGCCTCTACCAGCGGGGTGGCGCCGTGCAGGGTGACCTCGCCGACCACTGCGGGCACGATCGGGGTGGAGAGTACCTCGCCGGTGGCCGGATCGGGCTCGAGGCCGAGCACGGTGCCGAGCACCGAGATGGCGGCCGCGGCCGACCAGGCCTGCGGGCGGCAGGCGGCCGGGTAGGCGCCGGCCGCGGTGACAACGGATGCGGCGTCGCCGGAGTGCAGCTCGGGCATCCGGTAGTCGAAGGATTCGGCCGCGGCGAGCAGGCCGGAGATCAGCTCGCCGGCCTCGGCGCCGAAACCGTCGCGGCCGAGGCCGGCGATGGCGATGGCGGTGTCGTGGGTCCAGACCGAGCCGCCGTGGTAACTCACCGGCCAGTAGCCGGCCGAGTCGGTGGACATGGTGCGCAGGCCGTAGCCGGAGTTGAGCTCGGGGGAGACCAGCCGGGCCGCGACGAGGGCGGCCTCCTCGGCGGAGAGCAGGCCGGTGCCGAGCAGGTGGCCGATGTTGCTGGTCACGGTGTCGACCGGGCGTTTGAACGCGTCCAGCGCGACGGCGGGGTAGCGGCCCTCGGGGGAGTCGATCCAGAACGATTCGCGGAACCGGGTCTTGAGCTTCTCCGCCCAGGCCCGCCAGACGTCGCCCCCGGACCGGTTGAACGCGTCGAGCAGGTCGGCGCCGCCGATGGCGGCCTGGTAGGCGTAGGCCTGCACCTCGCAGAGCGCGATGGGGCCGTCGGCGAGGGTGCCGTCGCGCCACTGGATGGAGTCGCCGGAGTCCTTCCAGCCCTGGTTGGCCAGGCCGTGGCCGGTGCTGTCGACGTACTCGAGGAACCCGTCGCCGTCGCTGTCGCCGAAGTCACGCATCCAGGCCAGCGCCGCCTCGAGGTGCGGCAGCAGGGCCTCGACCTCGGTGTCGGCCAGGCCCCAGCGGTGCGCGTCGGCGAGCAGGCAGATCCACAGCGGGGTGGCGTCGACGGTGCCGTAGTACAGCGGTGGCAGCGACACGTCTTCGCCGGGGATGGTGAACGCGGCCGGCCGCAGCTCGTGCATGATCTTGCCGGGCTGTTCGGCGGTCTCGTCGTTGGTCGAAGTGCCCTGCAGCTCGGCGAGGATGCGCAGCGTGGAGCCGGCGAGCTCGGTGCCCAGTGGCAGCAGGAACCGGGCGGCCCAGATCGAGTCCCGGCCGAACAGGGTGAAGAACCACGGGGCGCCGGCGGCGAGGAACGGCTCCTCCGGCCGCGCGGTCGTGGCCATCCGCAGGCCGGAGAGGTCCTCCAGTGCCTTCTGCACCCAGCGGCCCAACCGGGCGTCGCCGGACTGAACCGACACGCCGGCCCACTCGGGCAGCCCGGGGGCGCCCTGCACCACGGTGGAGGTGTGGTCCACGTCGACGCTCCATTGCACGGAGACGCTGCCGCGCGCGGGCACCGTCACGGCCCAGTCGGCGGCGACGCCGTCGGCATCCGTGCCCAGCACGCCGTCGCCGTTCACCTGCACGAGGGCGGCCACAGCGGGCGTGGCCAGGCGGATGCCGGCGGGCGTCTGCTGCACGTCGACCACGGGGATCTCGGGCAGTTCGGCCGCCGGGAACGCGGCCCGGTCGGCCGCACTGGCCAGGCCAGCCTTGACGGTCTGCATGTCGGCGAAATCGGCCGTCAGGCGCACCGACACGGTGGTGTCGACCGGCTCGGCCAGCCCGGACTCGATGGTGATGCGCTCGGTGAGGCGCCCGGCGGTGACCGTTCGGGTGACGTGCAGCCGCAGCCGCGGGTCGGCGGTGCGGTCGTCGAGGTGCCGGAGCAGGGCGTTGAACGTCATCTCGCCGGCGCCGCGGCTGGCCGAGCCGATCGGCTCGCCGGCGGCGCCGCCGACCAGCAGGGTCCACCCGGAGAGGATGCGGGTGTCGGCGTGATACAGACCGTGGATCGGCAGGCTCGTGTGCCCGTTGGAGCCGGACCACGCCTGGGTGGGCGCGGCCAGAACGATGGCGGAATCATGGAGCAGAGGCTGGACGGGGTGGGAAAGCATGAGTGAGGTACGACTCCAGTGGTGTTGTGGTGCGGATCGGGGCAGACGGGAAAGGAGCGGCTACTCCTTCACAGCCCCGTCGGTGGTGTTCATGATGCGTTTCTGGAAGATGAAGAACATCACGGCCACCGGGATGGTCATGATCGCCGCCGCGGCGAGCTTGAGCGGGTACTGGGTGCCCTGGCTGAGTTGCCCGGAGGCAAGCGACGCGACACCCTTGGTGAGCGTGGTCAGTTCGGGTGATTGGGTGGCCACGATGAAGTGCGACAGCTCGTTCCAGGAGCCCTGGAACGACAGGATGATGATGGTCACCAGCGCCGGCCGGGCCATCGGCAGCACGATCGACCAGAACACCCGGAAGGTGCCGGCCCCGTCGATGCGGGCCTGCTCCTCGACGCTGGCGGGGATCGACTCGAAGAAGTTCTTCATGATGAACACGCCGGCGGCATCGGTGAGCAGCGGCACGATCATGGCCACGTAGGTGTCGTAGATGCCCAGCTGGTTGATCACCAGGAACTTGGGGATCAGCAGCACCACACCCGGCACACTCATCACGGCGATGAGCAGCGCGAAGATCACGTTGCGGCCGCGGAAGTGCAGCCGGGCCAGGGCGTAACCGGCCAGGGAGTTGAAGAACACCCGGCCGAGGGTGACGAAGACCGTGACAATGGCGGAGTTCTGGAACCAGACCGGGAAGTCCGAGTTGAGGAACAACCTCTGGTACGCGGCCGTGGACCAGGTCTCCGGGATCAGCGCCATCGGGTTCGAGGCGGCGTCGGCATCCGTTTTGAAGGAGGTGGCGACCTGGATCAGGAACGGGGCGATGTAGATGATCGCGAGCACGATCAACATGGCGTACAGCAGGGACCGGCCGGCGATCAACCGGGTGGGCAGCTGTTCGCGGCCGAGCGACTTGAGCCGCTGGGAGGGCGACTGGGTGCGCACGCGGGTTCTCACGGTGGTGCTCATCTGGAACCTCCGTCGCGTGGGGTCTGCAGGTAGGGGCGCATGCGCCGGGCCGATACCTTGCGCTCAGCAAGAAGCCACCGTTGGAACAGGGTGAAGACCACGATGATGACGAACAGGATGAACGCGATCGCCGCGCCCTGACCCCAGGCCTGATTGGTGAAGGCGCTCTGGTACGAGAGATAGGCCGGGGTGAGCGTGGTCTTGCCCGGCCCGCCCTGGGTGCCGGTATAGATCTGGTCGAAGACCTGCCAGGCGCCGATCAGGCCCAGGGTAAGCACGGTAAACAGGGTCGGCCGCAGCTGGGGGAGGGTGACCCGCCAGAACCGCTGCCACCCGTTGGCGCCGTCCATCATGGCGGCCTCCACGACCTCGCCGCTGAGGTTCTGCAGCGCGGCGATGAACAGCAGCATGAACGTGCCGCCGGTGGTGAACACGGCCATCAGAATGAAGGCGCTCATGGCAACGGATGGCCCGGCGAGCCATTCCCAGAACGAGATGCCGAGGAAGGTGTTGCCGGTCAGTGCGGCCGGGCCGGTCTCAACGCCGAACAGACCGAGGATGTTGTGCAGCACGCCGCTCGGGTCGTTGAACCAGTTCGGTCCGTTGACGCCGATGAACGAGAGGAGCTTGTTGACGGCGCCGGTGGAGCTGAACAGGAACAGCCAGAGCACGGTGATGGCGACGGAGCTGGTGACCGACGGAAAGTAGAACGCGGTGCGGAAGAAGCCGCGGCCGCGCAGGATCTGCCGGTTCACCAGCACCGCCAGGAACAGCGCCAGCATGGTCTGGATGGGCACGACCAGAAGGACGTACCAGGCGTTGTTGCGAAGCGCGGTGCCGAAGTCCTGTTCGGCCAGGCCGCCGCCCCCGAGCAGGACTGAGTAGTTGTCGACGCCCACGAACGACACGGAAGCTGCGAAGGGGCTACCGCGGCCGTTCCAGTCGGAGAAGCTGACCCAGAGGGCCATCAGTACCGGAATGACCAGGAACATGCCCAGCAGGACGATCATCGGGGCCGTGAAGAGCCACCCCGAGGCGGCCTCGCCGCCCCGAATACTGGAGCGGCGAGACGTGCGAACAGGCGTCGACATGGCGGTCTACTTCAGCAGTGCTTCGAGGTTCTTCTGCACGGAGTCCAGGATCGCCTGGGCGTCCCCGGTCTTCAGCGACTCGAGCTGGGCGTTCAGGTCGCTCACGACATCCGCGGAGCCCTGCACGTTGGGCACTCCCTTGGCGTATTCAGCCCCGTCCAGGAACGGCACCAGGGTGGGGTTGGCGCTCTTCCACTCGTCAGCCGCGGACTGGATGGACGGCATCGGGCCGAACTCCTCGGAGAAGGTGAGCTGGGCGTCCTTGCTGGTGAGCTGCTCGACCAGGTCGAGAGCGGCAGCCTGGTTGGGGCTGTCGGCGGCGATACCCCAGCAGTTGGTGAACTGCAGGGTGCCTTGGCCCTCGGGACCTGCCGGAAGTTCGGCGACCGTGTAGTTCACGTCGGGGAAGTCGTTCTTCATCGCGCCCGTGATCCAGTTGCCCTCGATGGTCATGGCGGACAGCTGCTTGCCGAACGCCTCGCCGCCCCAGCCGGCGCCGATTTCGCTGGCGTAGCTCATCACACCGTCGTTCAGCAGCGTCTGTGCGTACTCGAGGCCGGCGACGCTCTCGGCGCTATCGGCGGTCACCTCGGTGCTGTCCTCGTTCATCAGGCTGCCACCGGCCTGGGCCATGAACGCGCCCAGGCGGGCGTACTCGCCACCGATGGCGAGCCCCACCTGGCTGCCGGTGGTGAGGGTTTTGCTCACTGTCGCGAGCTCGTCCCAGGTGGTGGGGATGTCGGCATCCGTGAGCCCGGCCGCAGCCCACAGGTCGGTGTTGATGAGCAGCTGCAGGGTGGAGAAATCCTTCGGGGCGCAGTAGAACTCGCCGTCGTAGGTGAAGGAGCTGACCAGGCTGGGGTAGAAGTCGTCTTTGTTGGCCAGATCGTCGCCGTAGGCGAGCAGCGAGCCGTTCGACGCGTAGCCGGCGAGCGCATCCGTGGAGAGGTAGAAGACGTCGGCGGGCTTCTGCGCGGCGAAGCCCTGGGCGAGCTGCTGGTTGAGGTCGCTGGCGACGCTGACCTTGGCGTCGGTGCCGGATTCTTCGGACCAGGCGGCCACGGCGGCGTTGACGGAGGCGGTCTCGGCGTCGCCGCTGGAGCCGATCAGGATGTTCAGTCCCTGGGAGGAGTCGCTGGTGAGTTCGCCGCCGGCGTCAGCGGTGTCGCCGCCGAAACCGGATCCGGAACTGCACGCGCTGAGGGTGAGGGCGCCGACCACGGTGAGTCCTGCGCCGATCAGCCAGCGGGAGTTGCGTCTTTGCATCTTGGTGCTCCTTCTGTCGCGCATCGGTGCGCTTTGCTTGTGTAGTGGTCACAGTAGCTGAATTAATTTGATCGATCAAATATTTTTTGGATCGATCAAATTCGGCGGTATTTTGTGGGGGCAAACGCGGTACTCTGTGGGGGATCGGTGTTGGATCGATCCATTCTTCGGTGGGGAGGGGGCGGGTATGGCATCCATGCCGACGGTGACGGATGTCGCCCTGGCGGCCGGCGTCTCCCGCCAAACCGTTTCGAACGTGATGAACTCGCCCGGCATCGTGCGCGCCGACACCCGGGAGCGGGTGCAGGCCGCGATCGCCCAGCTGGGCTACCGTCCGCACGCGTCGGCCCGTCGGCTGCGCACCCGGCGCAGCTCCACCATCGGCATCCGTCTCGACCCGATGATCGATGGCATCTCCGGGTCGGTGCTGGACCGGTTTCTGCACGCCCTCACCGAGCAGGCCGACAAGCAGGGGCTGCGCGTGCTGTTGTTCACCGCCACCAGCCCCGAGGACGAGATCACCCAGCTGCAGCGGCTGAACGACGGCGCGGACGTGGACGGTTTTGTGCTCACCTCCACCTTCGCCGGTGACCCGCGCACGAAGTGGTTGATCGAGAACGGGATCTCCTTCGTGACCTTCGGGCGGCCGTGGGGCACCAACGACATGAACGACCCGCAGCACCTGTGGGTGGATGTGGACGGTTGGGCCGGGCTGCACGAGGCGACTCGGGCGGCGCAGGACGCCGGCGCGCGGCGCATCGGTTACATCGGCTGGCCGAGCCCGTCGGGCACCGGCGAGGACCGCCGACGCGGCTGGCGCGATGCGATGCTCGAGCGCGGCAACGTGACCGACGACGACCTGGCACTGCTGGAGGTGGTGTGCGAGGACGGCGTCGCCCAGGGCACCGCGGCCATGCAGGAGCTGCGCCGCACCGCGGGAACGCTGGACGCGGTGCTCTGCGCGAGCGACTCCCTCGCCCTGGGCGCCATGATCGCCAACCCCGAGCGGGTACCGGTCACGGGGTACGACAACACGCCGGTCGCCGCGGCGATCGGCCTCTCCAGCGTCGACCAGTCGGTGGACGAAGTCGCCGCCGGAGTGCTCGAGTTGCTCACCGGCGAGTTCAGCGGGAACGTGCAGGGTGCCCCTGAGTCGGACGAGCCCCGGCACCGGATGGTCAAGCCGCGGCTGGTGGTGCGCGAGTTCGCCGCGATCCCGATGGATGTGCCGGGGCGCGCGTCGGTGTAGCTGCCGCTGCTCTCAGGTCCTGCCGAGCTGCGCGTGTGCTGGGCGGGCGGGTGTTCTGCGCTTCGTGCGGTGTGCGGTGTGCGGTGTGCTTGTGAGGCGTGCGGCGTGCGGCGTGAGGCGTGAGGCGTGAGGCGAGAGGCGTGAGGCGTGCGGGAGAGGCGTGAGGCGTGCGGTGTGCGGGAGAGGCGCCGCTACGCGGGTGGCGCGCCACCCGCCTAACGGCGTGTGCCCCGCCTACCACGGCGTGTGCCCCGCCTACCTCGGCGGGGACCCGTCGTGGGCGGCTCCTCGGGTTGCCGTGCCGTCGCCCGCCGTCGCCCTGGGGGCCCCGTCGTGCCCGCCGGCACGAGGCGCATAACTCCTGTAATTTCGGCGGATGCCGGGTGGCAGGCCCGGAATTCCGGGCATCCGCTGCCGGCTGCCGGGGAATTGCAGGAGTTATGCGCGGCCGGGCGAGGGGACAGTGGCGGGGGCCGGGGCCGGGGCAGGGCGAAGCGAGGCAGGCAGGTCACCGGAAGAGGTCGTCGTAGGCCGCGATCGGCACCAGTCGCTGGGCGAGCAGGCTTTCGTCCTCCGTCACGAGGGCGTCGGCCTGGAGCCTGGTCACGGCGAGGTACTCCGCCGGTCCGATGTCGTCCCAGTCGAGCTCGGTTGCGATTTTCCAGGCGGTTGACCTGGACACCCGGTCGGCCAGCAGGCGGATCTTCAGCCCAGCCAGCACGTCGAGTTGCCGCCGCGCAATGGCGTCCTCGAGGCAGCCGGCGCGCACCTCGCGGTACAGCAAGGACATCACCTGCGAGCGCAGCCCGGATGGTGCCACCAATCGGTGTTGCGGAGCCGGGGGCACGGCGCTCCGAATCAGGCGGAGGGCGACTGGGGCATCGATGGTGAACCGCGTCATGGGTCGATCGTGCCAGGACAAGTGACTCTGGGCCAGAAGATCAGTGCCACCGCACGTCATATCCGCGGCACAATCGCACCGCAATGCCCGCATCCCGCTGCCCGCATCCCGCTGCCCGCATCCCGCTGCCCGCATCCCGCTGCCCGCATCCCGCTGCCCGCATCCCGCGTTACTTCCGGCGTGTTTTGGCAGCGAGCGTGGAGGTGGCGATGGCGGTCACCACCAGACCCGCGCCGATCAGTATCCCCGTGCCGAGGGCCCACAGTCCCGGGGCGGTGGCCAACGGTTTCCAGAGCGCCACACCGACCGCGAGAAAGACCACCCCCGCGACGAGGACGAATGACCCGACCCCGCTCCAGAGTCGAAGGGTGCGCACCGACACGGAGTACCTCCTGACAGTTCCGAACCGAACCCGCAACCATCCGCTCATTCGCGGGTGATTGATAGTCGGCCGAAGTGACGACTTGTGCACCGACGCCGCCCACGGGTAACGTGCAGCTCAGTTGGCACCTCGCCGCCGCCCGCCACCTGCGCTACCGTCGAAGTGATTCACCTTTGATCACCTCCGAGGGATTGCCATGACGCTCACCGCCGCACAGTCCAGCCACGATCCCGAGCCGGACGAACCTGCCGCTGGTGGCGCGGATGTCCCGGCGGCCGGCAGCCTCGAGGCCGCGATCGTGCTGGCCCGGGAGGCCCACGCCGGGCAGGTGAACAGGCTCGGGGTGGACTACATCGAGCATCCGCTGGGCGTCATGGGCCTGGTGCACACGGTGCCGGAGAAGATCGTGGCGGTGCTGCACGACGTGGTGGAGGCCACGCCCATGACGCTCGACGACCTGCGTGCGCGTGGCTTTGCCGAGACTCTGGTGCGGGCCGTGGATGCGTTGACCAAACGTCCCGGCGAACCTCTCGCCGACTCGATGGCACGGGTCGCCGCCGACCCGCTGGCGCTGACCGTGAAGCACGCCGACCTCGCCCACAACGCGAACCCGGCACGCCAGGCCGCGCTGCCGGCGGAGATCAGCGAGCGCCTCACGACCAAGTACGAGGAGTCGGCACGCCTGCTCGGCACCACGCTGGCCGCCGTGCTCGACCGCTGAGCGGGATCCGGGCGGTGTCGGTGGTGCCTGATCGCATGGCAGGCCGAGGCGGTAACCGGCGGACGGGCCGGGTCGGCTACCGGCGTTTGCTCAGCAGCGCCCCAAGGCCGGTCACCGCGGCGACGGCGACGGAGCCGAGTGTGATGACCACGGCGGGGTTGCGCTTGTAGGCCTTGGCGAGCCTGTCGAACGTGTCGGTGGCGAACTTCTGCGCCGAGCCGACCGCAGCGGCGGTGTCGATGTCGCGGAAGGCCGCTGTGGCGGTGGCGACGGTGTCGTCGATGGCCTGGCGCGCCTGGTCGGCGAGGTCCCCGACCTTGCTGGCGGTGTCCTTGGCGACATCCTGGGCAGTGTCGGCGGTGTCCTCGGCGAGGTCCTGGGCCTTGTCGGCGGTGTCCTCGGCGAGGTTGTGGGCATGCTGTGCGGTGTTGTCGGTCATGGGTTTCCTTTCGAGGGGGAGCAAGTGGGGAGTTAGTGCTGAACGGACTTGGTGAGTTTGTTCGCGTTCTTGCGCGCGAGCCTCTTCGTGCGGGTGCGAGCCTTCCTCACGGTCGGGTCGTTCCAGGCCTTCTTGGCGTTGCGGCGAATCTGCTTGTACCGGCCGCGGCCGGCCTTGGCGCCGATGAGGTAGAAGGCGACGGCGATAACGGCGGCAAGGAGGAGGCGAAGAGCGGTCATGGTGGCCTGCTTTCTGTCGGGGAGTCGGCGGCGGGGCGCGCATCGGCCGGGGCTGGGGGGCCACGACGCCGGAGCGAGTGATCGCCATACCTATGAGTGGGGCGAAACGGGCAATTCGTCACGGAATCGCCTATTTCGTCCTCCCAGCGCACTCCCGAACCGGCGCTGCGGTCGCGGGTATCGGCCTCGCGCGGGTCAGGCGCCGCGAGGCGGGTGGCGCGCCACCCGCGCAGCGGCGCGTTGCCCGCATACCGCGGATTCGGCTGCTGAGCGTTCGGCACCGGCCGACCAGCGCGCCTCCGGCAGCCGGTTACCGACCGTGAACGGACCCGAACGAGTGGCAGGCTCGACCAGGTGGCGTTGTCAGAGCAGAATGGCAGCATCCGACGAAGGGAACCGTTGTGGCCTCGAAAGGTAAAACCGTCACGCCCGGCACGAAGTCCGCTCCCGCCTGGACCGACGCATCCAGGCGCCTGCTCACGGTCGGGCCCGGGTTCGACCTCGCCGCGATCGATCCCCGTTCGACGCCCGGCTTCACCGGCAGCAAAACGGATGGTCAGGCAGCCGGCGCCGCGGCCGCGACAGAGCTCTCACATCTGCAGGAGATGCTCTTCGCCAACAGCAGGACGGGCGACCCGCGCAAACTCCTGCTCATCCTTCAGGGCATGGATACCTCAGGCAAGGGCGGCATTGTGCGCCACGTGGTCGGTGCCGTCGATCCGCAGGGCGTGAGCCATGTGGCGTTCAAGGCGCCCACCCCGGCCGAGTTGCGGCACGACTTCCTCTGGCGCATCCGCCGACAGCTGCCCCCTGCCGGGCTGATCGGCGTCTTCGACCGATCGCACTACGAGGATGTGCTGATCGGCCGGGTCAAGCAGCTCGCCCCGCCCGAGGAGATCGAGGAGCGCTACGCCCTGATCAACGCCTTCGAGCAGGAGGTCGTCGACGACGACACCACCGTGATCAAGGTGATGCTGCATATCAGCGCCGAGGAGCAAAGGGAGCGCCTGCTCGAGCGGCTCGACCGGCCCGACAAGTTCTGGAAGTTCCACCCGAGCGACATCGACGACCGCTTGCTCTGGCCCGCCTACCAGGCCGCCTACCAAACGGCGCTCCAGCGCACCTCCATTGCGGCCGCGCCCTGGCACGTCGTGCCTGCGGACCGCAAGTGGTTCGCTCGCCTGGCGGTGCGCGAGCTGCTGCTCAAGGCGCTGAAGGACCTGGAGCTCACCTGGCCGCCCGCAGACTTCGATGTGCCGGCCGAGCGTGCCCGCCTGGCCCTCTCCTGAGCGTTGCTGCTTACAGTGCCGGCCCGCGTCTCATGCACGCCCCTAGCTCGTTGGTCGAGCTTGAGGCCGGGTGCCCTGCCTCGTGAGCGCGCCCGTCTGGTTGGTCGAGCTTGTCGAGACCGGGTGCCCTGCCTCGTGAGCCCGCCCATCCCGTTGGTCGAGCTTGTCGTGACCGGGCGAGCGCCGTAATGCGTTCCGGACTGGCGTGGCCCCGCGAATCCAACGACAATCGCAGCCGAAAGAGGGCACCGTGCCGGTGCTGAGTGCGGGCATCCTGCTGTACCGGTTGCCGGATGCCGCAGAGCCGGAGGTGTGGATCGCGCACATGGGCGGCCCGTTCTGGGCGCGCAAGGATGCCGCATCCTGGTCGATTCCCAAGGGGGAGTACCTGCTTGGGGCAGACCCGTTCGACGCGGCCAGGCGGGAATTCGAGGAGGAGATCGGGGTGCCGGCGCCCGAGACGGACTACCTGCTCCTGGGTGAGTTCCGGCAGCCCTCTGGCAAGGTCGTGACGGTGTTCGCGGCCGAGGCCGACCTGTCCGTGCACCAGGTGGTCAGCAACACCTTCGAGCTGGAGTGGCCCAAGAGGTCCGGCAGGCTCAGAGAGTTTCCCGAGGTGGACGACGCCCGCTGGGTAGGGCTTGCGGAGGCCCGGGTGAAGCTGGTGCGCGGGCAGCTGCCGGTGCTGGACGCCCTGGTTGAGGTGCTGTGCCAGGAGGGGCGGCTGGGGCGGTAGTTCGCGGGTGGCGGTCCGGGCGGGTGGAGTCGCACGCGGCTGCACGCGGCTGCACGTGGCTGCACGCGGCCGCACGTGGCCGTGCGCGCGGGTTCCCCGGGCTTCATGCAGAGGTGGCTGCACGGGCCTCACGCGGGCTGCACGGGGGCTCCCCGGGCCTCATGCGGGCCAGGCGCCGCTTTGCGGGTGGCGCGCCAGCGGCGTAGCGGCGCCTACCCCGCAGATCGCGGCATCCAGCCCGCCGAGCTCGCGAGCGGCGAGCAACCGGCAGCCCGCCGAGCCCGCGAGCGGCGAGCAACAGCCGGCCCGCGAGCCTGCTGAGCCCGCGAGCGGCGAGCAACAGCCGGCCCGCGAGCCTGCTGAGCCCGCGAGCAACGAGCTGCCGGTGCCGTGCGCCCCTCCGCCGGCAATGCCAGAGCCGGCGGCTACCGCACGTCGGTGAGGCCGAACGTCCCGGCCGGGGCGGGGCTGTCGGAGCCGCGAAGAGTACCCTTGGAACAATGACCAGCATCACGGAACCTGATTCACAGATCCAACGGGACGACCACCGGTTCTTCGGACAGCCTCGGGCGCTGGCGAGCATCTTCGGTGTGGAGATGTGGGAACGGTTCTCGTTCTACGGGATGCAAGGCATTCTGCTGCTCTATTTGTACTACTCGGCGGCGGATGGCGGCCTCGGGATTCCGCAGGCCACCGCGGCGGGCATCGTCGGCGCCTACGGCGGCGCGGTGTACCTCTCCACGATCCTGGGCGCCTGGATCGCCGACCGGCTGGCCGGCTCCGAGCGGGTGCTCTACGGCAGCGCGTTCATCATCATGTTCGGCCACATCGGACTGGCCCTGATCCCCGGCGTTGCCGGCGTGGTCGTGGGCCTGATCCTGATCGCGTTGGGCAGCGGTGGCCTCAAGGCCAACGCGACCTCGGTGGTCGGGGCGCTGTACAGCAAGGAAGATCCCCGCCGGGATGCCGGTTTCTCGCTGTTCTACCTGGGCATCAACCTGGGCGCGTTCTTCGGCCCGATCCTCACCGGGCTTCTCCAGTCGACCGTCGGCTTCCACTACGGATTCGGCCTCGCCGCCGTCGGAATGGCGATCGGTCTGACCCAGTACTCGTTCGGGCGCAAGCGGCTGCCCGCCTCGTCCCACGAGATTCCCGATCCGCTGCCGCGCAACCGGTACCTGCCGTACGGGCTGATCGCCGCCGGGGTCGTCGTGATCCTCGTGGTGCTGGTGATCCTCGGCGTGATCACCGCCACGAACCTGGTGACCATCGTAATCGGGGTGACGATCGTCGCATCCGTTGGGTACTTCGTCGTGATCCTGGGCAACCGCAACATCTCGCCGGTGGAGCGGAAGCGTGTGTACGCGTTCATCCCCCTCTTCATCGCGAGTGTGGCCTTCTGGTCGCTCTACCAGCAGCAGTTCACCGTCGTGACGATCTACTCAGACCTGCGACTCGACCGGGGCTTCTTCGGATGGGAGATGCCGGTGTCGTGGGTGCAGTCGATCAACCCGGTCTTCATCATCGTGCTGTCCGGGGTGTTCGCCGCGCTGTGGACCAAGTGGGGCACCAAGCAGCCGTCGACGCCGGTGAAGTTCGCCTTCGGCACCGGCATCATGGGCATGGCGTTCTTGCTGTTCCTGCCGTTCGCCGGGGGCGGGGCGAATTCGACTCCGCTGCTGGCCATGGTCGGCATCCTGTTCGTGTTCACCGTCGCCGAGCTGCTGCTGTCGCCCGTGGGGCTGTCGGTGTCGACCAAGCTCGCTCCCGAGCTGTTCAAGACCCAGATGGTCGCGCTGTTCTTCCTGTCCGTCGCCCTCGGCACCGCGATCTCCGGTGTTCTCGCCGAGTGGTATGCGACGGCGCCCGAACAGGTGTACTTCGGGGTGCTGGGCGGTATCGCGATCGTGCTCGCCATCATCCTGGGTCTGTTCGCCCGGCCGATCGTGCGCCTGATGAGCGGCGTGCGCTAGAGCCTCGGGGTGCCCGCGTCCGGATGCTGCGGGGTCGCGGATGCTGCGGAGTTGCGGTGCGGAGGCACGGCGCCAACGCCGGGGTGCGGGTGCGGGTGCGGCGCCGCTATGCGGGTGCGGCGCCGGTTCGCGGGTGCGGCGCCGGTTCGCGGGTGCGGGTGCGGGTGCGGCGCCGCCAGGCGGGAGTTGCGCCCTTGTGGCGCGGGCCCCGCGTAGCGGCGTGTGCCCCGCGCTTCGGCGTTGTGCAGGTCACGCGCCGGTGTGCGGGTGGCGCGCCTCCCGCATACCGGCGCCTGACCCGCACACCTCCACGGACGTTGGCCGGAGCCGCGACGGATGCCCGAATGAGCTGCCGTCGGTGCCAAGTGAACCCCGGTTGTTCAGCCGAAGTGCGCCGCTGGTGACATAGGCAGGCTGGCAAGCGCTTGCTCGAGCCTCAGCCCCTAGGGTGGGCGCATGGACCAGGACTGGATCGAGCACCGGCGCGGCATGGACGGGGAGCTGCTTGGCTGGATGAGCCCCACCGAGGAGGGCTTCATCGTCATCGACCTTCTCGGTCGGCCACGTACCGATGTCGTGGACTGGTTGACGGCCGAGGAAGCGCTGGAGTCGATGGGCATCGGATACCTCGCCGATCCGTACGAGCTGCGGCTGGATTCCGGCGAGTGGCTCCGGGTGCGAATCACCGAGATCTCCACCGACAAGATCACCGTGAAGAAGGACGACTGGGGCGCGCTCGGTGCTCCGCAGCTCAACTACTCCCTAGCGTTTCCCGCCACCGACGAGCTGCGCGCGCTCCGCTGAAGCCGCCCGCCGGGTCAGGCCAGCCGGTCGACCAGACGCTGCAGGCTCTGCTGCAGACCGAGGAAGCCGGCCTCATCGATTGCGATGGTGGCCTCGTCCAGGTAGACATCCCGGCGGATTTCGAGCATGACCGAGCTGACCCTGGCATCCGTTCGGTAGTGCTTCAGCGGAACGTAGGCGCCGGTGAAGGGGGTGTTGGCGGCCGATTCGAGACCGGCGAAGCTCTCGGTCACGGCCTGCAGCAGCGAGGCGGATGCGTGGAACGGGTCGGATCCGATGCACAGCGGCGCGCGGGCACCACCGCCGTGCAGCTCGTAGGGCAGTTCCCGCCGCGGGTACGAGTGCACATCGATGATCACGGCCCGGCCGTGCTGCGCCAGGGTGGCGTCGACGAGGTCGGTGAACCGGCGCGAATAGCCGGCGAAGTACTCCAGCAACGACGCCTGATCGGCGGCGGACACCCGGCGGATCTCCTGCCCGCGGGAGCCGTGGGTGTAGAGCACCCCCATGCCGACTTCGTTCATCTCCTCGGTCTCGTCGGGGAACCGCTCCACGTCGACCGCGAACCTGGACATCGAGTTGATGACGGCGCTGGCGCCGGTGATCGCCGCGACGAGGGTGTTCGTGTGGTGATCGGTCATGGCATCTTTCTCGGCCTCCAGCTCCGGCAGGGAGATCAGGTACGAGCCCAGCCGTTCCGGCGGGATGATGCGCCCGCCGTGCGGGGCGTGCAGAATCACCGGCGTGCCGGCCGAGTTGTCGATGACCTGAAAGAGCGTGGTCGGGGGCGGCATGGTCACCGGTGCCTCCTGGCAGGGGTCGGGGATAGACGAAGCTGCATCGTGTCGGCAACCACCGACAGAGGGCAGTGACCACGGGGTTCATCCTCGACCGGATGCGGCTCGCCGCGGCCGCCCGGCGGTGCCGGACGTCGCCGCGCGGGCACGGCGCCGGTAGGCGGGTGGCGCGCCGGGGGCATAGCGGCGCCTGCCCCGCCGAACGCCGCACACCCCGCCGAACGCCGCACACCCCGCCTGCGGGGGCGTGCGGCGTCGCGGTGAACCGCTACAGCTCGCCCGCGGCGAGCCACACCGTCGTGTCCGGCGGCAGGTCGTCACCGACCGGGCCGCTGGCGAGCAGGATGCGGCCGGCCGGGAGGGGCGCGGCGACCTCGCCGAAGTTGGTCACGCACAGCCATCCGCCTGGGCGTTCGAACTGCACGACGTCCGCGGCTCCGGGCGCGTGCCAGGTCAGCTGCTCGGCCGACTGCAGCACACGCCGTGCGGCCAGCGCGCTCCGGTAGAAGGACAGGGTCGACGCCGGGTCCACGGACTGCACCTCGGCCGCGTACTCGGAGAACCAGACCGGTTGCGGCAGGTGGGCGCCGCCGGGACCGAAGCCGAAGGAGGGCCCGGTGGCCGTCCACGGCAGCGGCACCCGGCAGCCGTCGCGGCCCTTCTCCTTGCCGGCGGAGCGGAAGAATGCGGGGTCCTGCAGCGCGTCGGCGGGCAGGTCGGCCACCTCGGGCAGGCCGAGCTCCTCGCCCTGGTACAGGTACGCCGAGCCGGGCAGCGCCAGCGCCAGCAGCGTCACGGCCCGGGCCCGGCGCAGGCCCTGCTCGGTGTCGGGTGCCGGCGACGTTCCGCCGGTGAACAGCCAGTCCTGCTGGGCTGTGCCGGCCGGCAGGGCATACCGGGACGCGTGCCGCACCACATCGTGATTGGAGAACACCCAGGTCGACGACGCTCCGGACTGCTCGGCCTCGCGCAGGTTGTCCTCGATGATGCTGCGGAACTCGGCCGCGTTCCACTCCGCCTTGAGCAGGTCGAAGTTGAACGCCTGGCCCAGGCCCTCGGGGCTGGCGTAGCGGGCGCGACGCTCCGCCGGCACCCACGCCTCCGCCACGGCGGTGCGGGGCGGGTCATAGCTGTTGAACAGCGCACGCCATTCCGCGTAGATCTCGTGCACCTCGTTGCGGTCGAACAGGCGGTGTGAGCCGTCGACGGGCATGGCGGCCTGCAGTTCGGCATGGCTGGGCAGCGGCTCGGTGAGGTCCTTGGTCAGGGCGTGCGCCACGTCGATGCGGAACCCGTCCACACCGCGATCGGCCCAGAACGCCAGGGTGCGCAGGAAATCGTCCCGCACCTCCCGGTTGTCCCAGTTGAAGTCGGGCTGTTCGCGGGCGAAGAGGTGCAGGTACCACTGGCCGTCCGCCACCCGGGTCCAGGCCGGTCCGCCGAAGATCGATTCCCAGTCGGTGGGCGGCAACGCGCCGTCGGGCCCGGTGCCGTCACGGAAGATGTAGCGCGCCCGCTCGAGAGATCCGCGCGGAGCGGCGAGGGCCTCGGCGAACCAAGCGTGCAGGTTCGAGGAGTGGTTCGGCACGATGTCCACGACCACCTTGATGCCGGCCGCGTGCAGTGCCGCGGCCATCTCGTCGAACTCGGCAAGGGTGCCGATCCGCGGGTCGACGTTGCGGTAGTCGTCGACGTCGTAGCCGCCGTCGGCCAGGGCGGACGGGTAGAACGGGCTCAGCCACACCGCATCCACGCCGAGCTCCCTGAGGTAGTCGATGCGGGAGATCACGCCGGCGAGGTCGCCGATGCCGTCGCCGTTGGCGTCGGCGAAGCTGCGCGGGTAGATCTGGTAGACCACGGCCTGGCGCCACCAGTTGGCGTCCAGGCTCCGGTCGCTCTGGCTGGTCTGGGAATCGAGGAGGGTCATACGGTCTCGCTTTCTGCTATCGGATAAGAATCGAACGAATGGATGGTCACTTGACGGCTCCGCGCATCACGCCGGAGAGCACCCAGCGCTGCGCGAGCACGTAGACGATCAGCGTGGGCGCCAACGCCATCAGGTAGGACGCGAAGGCCAGGTTGTAGTCGGTGTTGAATTCGCCCTGGAACAGGTTCTGCACCACCGGCAGGGTCTGCAGGGTCGGGTCGGCAATGATCATCTGCGGCAGCAGGAAGTCGTTCCAGGCGCCGAGGAACGCGAAGATCGCGACCGTGGCGTTCATCGGGCCCAGCAGCGGCACGATGATCCGCCAGAAGACCTGCCAGGTGGACGCGCCGTCCAGGCGGGCCGACTCCTCGATCTCGACCGGGATCGAGCGGATGAACGCGATGTAGAGCAGCGAGAAGAACGAGATGCCGCCCAGGACGTGCAGCAGGATGACGCCGACCGGGTTGTCGAGGCCGAGCACCGCGGTCTGCTTGATCAGCGGCAGGATCAGCACCGGGAACGGGATGAACAACGCCGACAACAGGTAGACGTAGGACGCCCGGAAGAACCGGCGCTCCCAGTTGCGGGCGATCGCGAAGGCCACCATCGAACTGGCCAGCACGGCGCCGATCACGCTGAAAACCGTGACGAAGGCGGTGGACATCAGGGCCCGGCCGAAGCCGACCGTGACCCAGGCCGCGGGGAAGTTGGCGAATTCGACCGGGTTCGGCGTTTCCAGGCCCGTTCCACCGGTCTGGGACGGCCCCTTGAGCGCCATCACGACAGTGAAATAGAGCGGGATGAGGATCGTCAACGCGGCCATGAGAAGCACGATGGTGAGCGGCCAGTTGACCTTGTAGCTCTCCTTGGGCGCCTTCAGGGCGCGCCGCGGGGGAGCGGCGGCATCCGTCGGCTGCACCGGAGGGTGGGCGATGGTGGTCGATACGGTCATCAGAGGGACACTCCCCGGCGCTGGATGATGCGGAGTTGGAACAGGGAGATGGCCACCGTGATGATGAAGAACACCACGGCGTTGGCCATCTGGTAGGCGTAGTCGCCGCCGGAGAAGCCCGAGAAGATCTTCATCGCCACCGACTGGGTGGCCGTGCCCGGCCCGCCGCCGGTGAGGGCCACGATGATCTCGTAGGCGCCCAGGTAGCCCTTGAAGCCCAGGATGACATTGATCACCAAGTAGCCCAGGATCAGCGGCAGTGTGATGCTGGCGAACTTGCGGAAACCGCCGGCGCCGTCCAGCTCGGCGGCCTCGTGCACCTCGCCGGGGATGGCCTGCAGGCCGGCCAGGTAGATGATCGTGACCCCGGGAGCCGCCTGCCAGACGGTGACGAAGACGACGGCGATCCAGGCGAACCTCTCGTCCGAGAGGATGCTCGAGGCCAGCGGGGTGACGCCGAGGCTGTCGGCCAGGGCCGGGATGGTGTTGGAGAACAGGTAGGTGAACACGTAGGCCACGACCAGGCCGGAGAGCACCATGGGGATGAAGAACAGGGTGCGCATTCCGGTGCGCCACTTGATCTTCGCGTTCAGCGCCAGCGCCAGCGCCAGGGAGAGCACGTTCACCACCAGGGTGGACACCAGGGCGAAGAAGAAGGTGAACAGGTAGGCCTGCAGGATGGTGGGGTCCTTGAACATGTTCACGTAGTTCAGGGCGCCGATGAACTTCCAGTCGCCGTAGCCGGCGTAGTTCGTGAAGCTGAACAGCACCCCGGTGAGGGCGGGGAACACGATGAACAGGGTGAACAGTGCCAGCACCGGCACGATCATGACCAGGTAGGCGCGGTCGAGGCGGCCGTGCCGCCGGGGCGGGGCGGCTGCCGGCGCGGGACCGGCGTCCCGCGGCGGGGCCTCGAGCAGAGTGGGTAGCGTCACAGAAGACTCCTTCGTCTCAGGGCTGGTCAGTTGTCGGTGCTGGGCGCGAGCCGGTCGGCCACGCGCTGGGTGTCTTCGTCGAGGTTCCGCAGCAACCCCGCTCCGTTGCCGGTTCCGGCGAAATACTGGATGTAGTTCTGGGCGGGAACGGCCGGGGGCATGTAGGTGAACGCGCCCTGGTAGTAGCGACCGGCCTTGAACAGCGGGTCGAGACCGGCGATCTGCGGGTTCGCCTGCGGCGGCGCATCCGTCAACGGCGAGAACGCCGCATGGTCGGTGTTGAAGGCCTCGACCACCTCGGGCTGCATCAGGAACTCGACGAACCTGCGGGCCTCGGCCGGATGCTCCGTGGTGCGCAGGATCGACAGGGCCGAGTCCACGTTGACGCGGGCCTTGGTATCGGCCGGATCGTTCGTCATCGGCAGGGCGAAGGTGCCGATCTGCAGGTCGGGGTTGATGCCGTTGATCTCGGACAGCGCCCACGGACCCTGGAAGTACATGGCAGCCTCACCGTGGGCGAAGGCGGCGTTGCCGTCGGGGTACGACCGGGTGGCGGCGCCCTTCTGGGTGTAGGAGAGGATGGTTTTCATCTTCTCCACGGCGGGCGCGAAGGTCTTCGTATAGGACCGTGTGACCGGGTCGGCGCCGTCTTCGGGCGGCGCGTAGAACGCGGCCACGTCTACCAGCCCGCCGGTGGTGTAGTCGAACAGGCCCTGCGCCAGCGTCCAGCTGTCCTTGTAGGTGCCGTAGACCGGGGTGACGCCGTTTGCCGCGAAGACCTCGCAGGCGGCGACGAATTCGCCCCAGGTGGTCGGGACCTCCACCCCGAACTGGTCGAAGAGGGCCTCGTTGTAGATCACCCCGGCGCCGGCGAGGGAGAACGGCAGGGCGCTGACCTCGGTGCCGTTGTACTGTCCCCAGGAGTTGACCAGCTCTTGCGCGGCCGGGTCGACCCGGTCGGCCGCCTCCAGGTCGGACAGGTCGGCGTAGATGCCCTTGGCGGCGAAGTCGGCCGAGGCGTAGGCCCAACCGCGGGTGGTGACGTCCGGCGGGGTGCCGCGGATCAGGCCGGGCACCAGCGCGGCCTCGCTGTTGCCCTGGACGACCCGGATGTCGGGATTCTCCTCCTCGAATCGCTGCACCAGGTCGGCGAAGTATTCCACGGCCTCGGGCTTGTTCTGCATGAACTGGATCGTCACGACGTCGGAGCCGGCGGTGGCGCATCCGCTCAGCGCCAGGCCGGAAACCAGCGTCACGGCCAGCACGGCGGCCGTGCGGCGGCGGCGCACGGTGCGTCGGCGCCGAGGCTCTGCCGCGGGGCTGTGAGGTGTGGTTGGCGAGGGGTCAGGCAGCATTCGAGCTCCTTTGCTCATTTATATAGATCAAATATTTAATGCCTGATGTATTATCCCTACATGCCCGATGAAAGGTCAAGCGATGAGTCCTGACGTCTCGTCGTCACCGCAGGTGCTGCGCCGGGCCAACCGTCTTGCCCTCCTCGACCGGCTGCGGCGGAACGGGGCGATGACCGGCACCGACCTGATGAACGCCACCGGGCTCACCCGCGCCACAGTCCACGGGGTGTGCGACGACCTGATCGACCTGGGCTGGGTGATCGTGGTGGTGCCCGGCCCCGGCCCCGACGCCGGCCCGGTGCCGAAGGGCCGTCCGGCCCGGGTGTACGAGTTCAACGCCCGCGGCGGGGTGGTGTTGGGCATCGACATGGGCTACCACCGGGTCACGGTGCTGGTCACCGACATGCGTGGGAACACCCTGGCCCAGCACGTTGAACGCTTCGACGAGTCCGACACCTCGGCGCCCACCCGCATCGGCACCATCGACCGGTGTGCGCGGCTGGCCCTCGCCGCAGCAGCAACAGCTCCCGGCGCCGTGCTGGCGGTGGGGGTGGGCGTGGCCGCGCCCATCGACGCGCTGGGGCGCACGGTGCCGGGGAACCCATTCTGGACGATCATGAACGTGGACATCGGCCACGCCTTCGGTGAACGCTACGGCTGGCCCGTTGTGGTGGACAACGACGCGAACCTCGCCGCCCTCGCCGAGCGCTGGCGCGGCCACTGCACCGGCTCGGAAGACTTCGCGGTGATCCTGGCCGGGGAACGACTGGGTTCCGGGCTCGTGGTGGGCGGCCGGGTGCTGCACGGCAGCCAGGGCGCCGCCGGGGAGATGGCCTACCTCGCGTCGACCGAGGGGGTCGGCGGCGCCGAGGGTATCGCCATGCTCGCCGTCGAGTGGGGCGCCGCGGAGGTGCAGCGGAGGATGGCCGCCGCGGAGGCTGACCGAGGCATCCTGGTCCGGCTCAGCGGAGGGCTGCCGTCGGCGGTGACCGCCGAGATGGTCTTCGAGGCGGCGAAGGCGGGGGATGCGGCGGCGCTGGCCATCCTGGACCGGCTCGGCGAGCGGTTCGCGCGGGTCATCGCCACCCTGTCCACCCTGGTGAACCCCGAAATCGTGGTGCTCGCCGGCGCGATTGCCAAGGCCAGTCGGGTCCTGATCCCCACCATCGAGCAGCACCTGCCGGTGCACACGCTGATGCCGCCGCGGGTTTTCGCCTCCGCCCTGGGCAGCGAGATCGTCTCCATCGGTGCCGTGCGCACGGCGCTGGACTACACCGAGGTGCACGCGTTGGAGCTGTCCCTGGCCGCGGCGACCGTGCCCACGGGCTCGAAGGCGCCGGCCGGGCGGGTCTGACCGGGTGGCGGCGATGGGGTCGTTCAGCGAGCGGGAAGTCGCTGCGCGGGTAAGGCGCCGTTAGGCGGGTGGCGCGCCAGGGGCAGAGCGGCGCCTGCCCCGCCTGACGCCGAGATCCGGCCCGTGGGCAGGTCGCGGTACGAGCGGTACCGGGCGGCGCTGGTCACGTAGGCGCTGGTGGAGTCAGCAGCCGGGGCTACCAGCCGGATGCTGCCGGGAACAGGATCTGCAGCAGGTACGGCCAGAGCAGCGTGAGGGCCAGCGCCACGGGGACCAGGACCACCACGAGCATGCCCAGCGCGAAAGAATAGCTGAGCATCACGGCCAGCAGCTGCAACCCGACGAACGCTACGGGCTCACCGCGCACCTCGTGCACGTCGTCGAAGATTCTCAGGCCGTCGTCGGCTGCGGTGTGCGGCACGGCGTTGTTCGGCGCTTCCACGTGCGGAACCGTCGAGTGCTGCTCTGGCGCGTTGTGCTCTGTCGTGTCCATCTGTACCCCCGGGGTGAAGACTACCGGTGCATGAAGTGGTGCGGTCGGTTCGACAAGTGACCCGCGGCCGGGTGCGATGTGGCGCCTACGGTACCCCCGGCGTGGGCGCCGTGCAACCGGCGGATGCGCGGCGGGTCCGGCGCCGGCAGGTCTAGCGGGCCCAGGATTCGCTGGCGTAGCGTGGATCGGGAGGCGCCGGCGCTCGAGGAGGAGCTGAGATGGCCGTCAGGGAGGCTTTCACTGCCGAGGAATGGCAGGCCGTGGGGGCCGCGCTGTTTCTGGTGGGGGCGTCGCCGCAGGGGCCGATGGGTGTTCTGACGGAGATGCTGGCCGTGGAGAAGGCGGTGGTGATGGAGGCACATCAGCCGGACGGGCTGCCCATCGTGAAGGAGATCGAGGCCGATCTGGAGGCGAAGGTGCTCACTCGCGACCTGGGGGTGATCGACGGCGCCGCCGACGAGCAGGCCCGGGTACTGGGGGAGTTGGCGCGGGCGCTGGCCCTGGTCCAGGCGCAAGCCCCCGGCCTGGACTCGGCGTTCCGGGCCTGGTTGTTCAGGGTGGCCGAGCATGTTGTGCGCCGGGCCGTCGAGAGCGCTCCGCCGGGAGCCGGGGGCAGGCAGCTCACCCGGCACGAGGCCACGGCGCTGCAGACCCTGGCCTGGATGCTCGGAGTTCCGCAGTGATCCGCATCCGGCGCCGGCGGTGACCCGCGCGCGGGTATACCGTCGAGGCATGCGCAGGCCACCTCCGATCGACCGGGTGAGCGCCGACGATCTCATGTCGCTGGTCGCCGAACACGGCTCCACCCCGATGCAGGTCGGAGCGGTGCTGTGGCTCGACACGACGAACGGCCTCGACCCGCAGACCGTGATCGAGCAGCTCGGCCAACGGGTCGCCCTGGTGCCCCGGCTGCGGCAACGACTGCTGTCGGTGCCACTCGGATGCGGCCGGCCGATCTGGCAGGACGACGCCGGCTTCGACATCAACCGGCACGTGAGGGTGGTCGAGCCCGTTCTCGCCGGCGAGGAGGCCGTGCTCAGGCTGGCCGCCGACCGGCTGGGCACTCCGCTGCCGCGCGACCGGCCGCTCTGGGCGGCCATCCTGGTCACCGCGCCCGGCGGCGCCCAGGCGGCCCTGATCATCGTCTTCCACCACGTGCTCGCCGACGGGATCGGGGGACTGGCCGTCTTGGGCGCTCTCGCCGACGGCGCGGCACCGGCCGAACCCGGCCCCTTTCCCCGGCCGCGGCCGACGAATGGCCGAATCGCCGCCGACATGGCTCGGCTGCGGCTGCGCGCCGTGGCTAAGCTGCCCCGCGGGGTGCTGCGGCTCGTCGCCGCGGCGCGACAGCTGCGCGGGGTGGGCCACCCTCCGACCGGCCCTGCCGGCACCGCCCCCAGCTCCCGCACCGCGCCCAGCTCCCGCACCGCCCCCGCCGGCAGTGCCCGCTCCGGCAGTGCCCGCGCCGGCAGTGCCCGCGCCGGCAGTGCCCGCGCCGGCAGTGCCCCCGCCGGCAGTGCCCGCTCCGGCAGTGCCCGCTCTGGCCGGCTGCCCCGCAGCACGCTCAACCTGCCGACGGGGCCGCGGCGCCGGTTCGTGAGCATCCGGGTGGACCTGGCTGAGGCCCTGGCCGTGGCCCGTGCCGAGCGGGCCACCGTGAACGACCTGCTGCTGGTGGCCATCGCTGGGGCGCTGCGCCGGTTGCTCGAGGTCCGCGGCGAGCGGCTCGACGAGGTCGTCGTGTCCGTGCCGTTCTCCGCACGACAGCAGACCACCGCCGGGCAACTCGGCAACCAGAGCGGCGTCATCCCGCTGCGGATCCCCGCGGCCGGCGACGCCCGGTCCAGGCTCGGCCAGGTGGCGGCGCTGACCCGCACGGCCAAGCAGAGCGCGCGCGGCGCATCCACGGCCCTGATCGGCCCGCTGTTCAGGCTGTTGGCGCGGGTGGGGCTCTACCAGCGGTTCATCGAACGGCAACGGCTGATCCACACGTTCACGAGCAATCTGCGCGGGCCGGCGGTGCCGCTGACGATCTTCGGCGCTCCGATCACGGCGATACTGCCGCTGAGCCCGTGCACCGGCAACGTGACAATCGCCTTCGCGGCGCTGTCCTACGCGGGCACGCTGGCCATCACCGTGGTGGCCGACCCGGATGCCTGCCCCGATCTCGACGTCGTGCCGTCGGCGCTCGCGGCGGAGTTCATGGCCTTCGGGCGGGGCGTGCTCCGGGCCGGGGCCGGCTAGACGGTGCCGAGCTCGATGAGCTTGGCGCGCACCTCGGCGTCGCTGGGCTCCACCATATGGGTGTCGTCGGCGAACACGATCACGGGGATCTGGGTGCGGCCGCTGATGGCCTTGGCCCGGTCGGCACCGTCGGCCACGGTTTCCAGGTCCACATAGTCGTACGCCACACCGAGGCCGTCGAGCAACTTCTTCGACCGGCGGCAATCGCGGCACCACTCGGCGCCGAACATCGTGATTGCGGTGGGCACGGCGGGTAGGGCGGATGCGGCGGGAGAGGTCATTCGTCGAGTTTAGGCGCGACGTGGCTGAGCGGATGCTGGGCACCGGGGTCCGCACCGGCCCGCCCGGGCACCCGCCCAGAATAATCCCCTGACCAGAGCAGATCTGTGCTTGAATCAGCCAACGATTCCCCGAAGGAGCACCCGATGAAGAGCCCGAGCATCGTTGTTCTCGGTCTGGTGGTCAGTGTCGGGCTGTGTGTCGGTTCCACCGGGTACCTGATTGCCGTCGGCCTGCGCATGGACGCCCTGACCGCATTCGCCACCCCGGCCGAGATGTATCTGGGCGGCAGCGGGCTGCTATCCGGTGTGCTGGGGCTGGCGATGTTCCTCGGCCTGATGCTGCGGCCCGCCGTGCCGGTGCGCGCGGAGATCCAACCCGACGGCGAGACGCGGTAGCGCGGTTACGGGGTCGGTGTGGGGCTGAGGTCCGGTTCGTCCGCTGGTACGTCATCCGCGGCCCTGCGGTGCACCCGGGTGGCCAGCACCGGGGCGAAGAACACCACGAGCAGGCCGGCCACCGGCACGATCAGCAGCCCATAGCGCAGCTGGGAGAGGTCGGCGATGGCGCCGATGACGGGCGGCGAGAACAGGAAACCCAGCCGCAGCAGCCAGGCGACGATGGTGAGCCCGGTGCCGGCCCGGAAGCCGGGCAGCTCGTCGGCGGCGTGCATCGCGGCGGGGATCAGGGTGGCGACGCCGAAGCCGGCCAGGCCGAACCCCACGACGGTGCCCGGAATGGACGGGAAGACCAGCGCGGTGCCCATGCCCAGGAACACGATCGCCCCGCCGGTGCGGGCGACGGCGCGCTGGCCGAACCTGTCGACGAGGCCGTCGCCGAGCAGCCGGCCGATGAACTGCATGCCCTGCAGGGCGATGAAGCCGAGGCCGGCCACGAGAGCGGATGCGCCGAGCGCGTCGGAGAGGTAGATGGCCGACCAGGACGCGCCGGCGTCTTCGACGACGGCGCCGGAGGCGGCGATCACCACAAGCGCCCCGAGCACCAGCCACTTGGCCCACCGGCCGACTGAGCGGGCGGGGGCGCCGGCGGTGTGCTGCACCGGGGCGGTGGCCTCGGGTTCGAGGGGCTCCGGCCCGGCGAGCAGGAACCGGTAGCTGTACAGGGCGAACAGGCTGAAGGTGACGGCGGACACGATGAGATGCTGGCCGCGCGGAATGTCGAGCTGCGCGGCCGCAGCGCCGAGGAGGCCGCCGGTGACCGCGCCGATGCTCCAAACCGCGTGGAAGGAGTTGAGGATGGAGCGTTTGTAAAGCCGCTGCACGCGCAGGCCGTGCGAGTTCTGGGCGACGTCGGTGATCGAGTCCATCGCCCCGGCCAGGAAGATCCCGGCGGCCAGGGCCGCCCAGCTGGGCGCGATCCCCGCCAGGATCAGGCCGACCGCGGTGAGCATCGTCGAGACCACGGCCACCCGGGAGGAGCGGAACCGGCGGATGAGCATTCCGGCGGCGAGTCCGGCGAGCAGGGCGCCGAGCGGGAACGCGGCGACGGCGAAGCCGAACTCGGCGTTGCTGAGCCCGAGCTCGGACTTGATCGCGGGATACCGGGGGATCAGATTGGCGAAGAGGGCGCCGTTCGTGAAAAACAGCACGGCCACGGCGAAACGGGCACGGCGCACGGCCACGTCGGGGCGTTCCACGGTGCGAGCGGGAGGCGTCATTGCGTCAACGGACTCTCTGATGGTGAGGTGATGGGTGATCGTGGGCGGTCCGCCGATTCGGCGGGTGCGATGCACGGGCTTCAAGCTTGGCATGGATGCCGTCGGTGACGCACTCGGGCGGGTGCGCGTGGGCATCCGCTTCGTGCGCGTGCGGCGACGGATTCACGCACGAGTGCCGGCACGGCGGCATGAGCGGAGGGTGCGTTGGTGGCCCGTGTTGTTCCCGCCGGCGCGTGTTGCTCCCGGTGGCCCGTGTTGCTCCCGGTGGCACGTGTTGTTACCAGTGCCGCGGGAACCAACTAGTGCCGCGGGAACCAACTAGTGCCGCGGGCATGAACGAGTGCCGCGGCAGCGGATGCACCACCGGCCACCGCCACCACCAACCGCCACCGGCCACCGGCCACCGCCACCATCAACCGCCACCGCCCGCGCCACCGCCGCAGCGGCCGGCTCAGCGGAGGGGCAGCTCGAAGATGGTTTCCAGGCCGTCCTCGTCGTCCCACTGCTCGCCCACCTCGACGAAACCGAACTGGGCGATGAGGGCCCGCGAGGGCAGGTTGTCCGGGCTGATGGTGGCCCGAACGACCGTGACCGTGGGTTCGAGGCCGGCGCGGTGAAGCAGCGCGGTGAGCGCGGCGCGCGCGTAGCCCTGCCGGCGGTAGGCCGCATCCACGGCGTAGCCCACCTCGACCATGCCGGTGGCGTCGGGAGCGCCGTGGTAGCCGGACTGGCCGACGGCGAGGCGCCGGGTGGGGTCGTAGATCACCCGGGTGATCCAGCTCGCGTCCTCCGGCGTTGTGGCAAGCTGGCGGCTGCGGTGCCGCCAGGTGTTGGCGCTGGCCGGTTCCACAAAGAACGGACTCAACTCCACCGCGGCCTGCTCATTGGCCAGTTCCAGGTCATCCTCGGCGAGGGCGTCGATGGTGACCGCGCTCAGCTGAACGAGGTGCACCATCGGCTCAACGGTGGATGGCCACGGGGCGTCAAGCGGGGAATTCGGGATGATGTGTCCTTCGGGACGGTATCGGGTGGAGCGAGGTGGGCGGGGGGGCACCTGGCTTGAGGTTACCGCGCACCGGGCGGAATCGCCGACGAATGCCCGGAGGCAGCGCGCCCCGGCCGGGCCTTCCCCGGAACGGATGGGTTGCTTATGCTGGCAGCGTCGTGCACCGGCCGCCGACGACGGGTGGCCGCCGCCGGCAGTGGGAGGAGCGACCGGATGCACGAGAAACCGCCCCTGCCGTTGGGCCCCGCGGTGCCGGGCCTGACCGCCTGCGTGGCGGGCACCGGTGGTTTCGGGTGCAGAGCATTATGCACGGGCCGGATGCGCGAACCGGTATGACCGATTTCGACGTGGACCTTCTTGTCGTGGGAGCCGGCACCACCGGGCTGGCCCTGGCCCTGGAGGCCGTGGACCACGGCGCCGTGGTGCGGGTCGTCGAGCGCCGGCCGGCGCCGTTCCAGCCGTCGCGGGCCGTGGTGATGCATCCGCGCACCCTCGAACTTCTGCGCCCGTTGGGGGTGACGGATGCCCTGCTCGAGCTCGGCGTGACCTCGCCGTCGATGCGGCTGCACCTGCGCACGCGGGTGGTGCCGGTATCGATCGAGCAGCTCGCCCTGGCCGGCACCGCCTTCCCGCACCTGCTGCTGATCCGGCAGGCGGACGTGGAGGCGGTGCTGGCTTCGGCGCTCGCCGAGCGCGGGGTGGTGGTGGAACGCGGCACCGAGGTGGTGCGGCTGGCGCGGTTGGGCCAGGGCGGCGCCCGGTCGGTGCTGCGGACCGCGGACGGCGGGCCGGACGAGGACGTGCTGTGCCGGTTCCTGGTCGGCTGCGACGGACCGGCGAGCCTGGTGCGCCGTTCGGTGGGTGGCTTTCTCGGCGGCGACTACAACGAGGAGGTGGTGCTCGCCGACGTGGAGCTGGGGCCCGCCGGCGGCGAATCGCGCCGGGTGGCGCCGGTGATGCTCGAGAAGGGGGTCGCGCACGTGGTCCTTGCGCGGCGCGGGCTGGTGTTCCTGTTCAACGTGGGCGAGCGGGCCCGTTGGCGGATGCTCGCTACCCGGCGGGCGGGCGAGGACCGGCAGCCGCTTGGCCAACCGGGGCCGCCCGTGCCGCAGGAGCAGTTGCAGGGGCTGGTTGACGAGGCCGGGTTGCCGGCGCAGATCACCGAGGTGGCCTGGTCGGCTCGGGTGCGGCTGCAGCACCGGATCGCCAGCAGGTTCAGCCGCGGACCGCTGTTCGTCGCCGGCGACGCCGCCCATGTGCATTCGCCGGCGGGGGCGCAGGGCATGAACGCCGGCATCCACGACGCCGTGAACCTCGGCTGGAAGCTGGCCTTCGCCGCCGCGGCCGGCCGGCGACCGGTCCCGGCGCCGGGCGCGGATGACGGCGCCGGGCTGTCGGCCGCCCGGCCCGGCTCGGCGCTGCTGGACTCCTACGCCCTTGAGCGCCGCCCCGCCGACCGGGCCGTGTTGCGCCTGACGCACGCCATGTACTGGGCCGAGGCGAGCCTGCATCCGCTGGCCCAGCTCGGCCGGGCGGTGCTGGTGCCGGTGGTGGCCCCACTGCTGCCCTGGCTTATCCGGCAGCGCCGGCTCACTGCGGCCGGCGTGCGCACCCTCGCGCAGTTCCGGTTGCGCTACACGCACAGCCCGCTGTCGATGGACCTGCGCGCGTCGCTCACCCCGGTGCAGGGCGGGCTGGCCCGGCGGGGGTTGCGGCCGGGATCGCGGGTGGCCGACACCCTGGTGCGCTGCGAGGGCCGCCGGGTTCGCCTGCACGCGTTGCTCGCGCGGCCGGGCGTGCACATCCTGCTGCAGGCCGACGCACGACCGGTGCCCGAACGGATGCTCGGTCCGCTGGTGCACAGCTACCGGCTTGACGACCGGCCAGGCACCGGCATGCTCGTCGTGCGGCCGGACGGCTACGCGGCGCTGCGGGCACCGGTGCTTGACGAGTTGCACCTGGCGGCGTGGCTGCGCATGGTGGGGCTGCCCGTGCGCTGAGCGATCGATAGTCAGCTACGGACCGGTGCTTAGCAGGGTTCGAGCCGGAAGATCGGATGGTCAGCCGGATCCGGCAGCTCGGAGAGGAACGGACCCGCGCGCCGGCCCAGCTTCTCCAGATAGTCCGCGGCGACCTCGTCGTGCTCGAGCCCGCGCAGTTCGGTGGCCCGATACGGGTGGCGGCGCCAGGCGACGCGTAGCTCGCAGCGTCCGGCGACCCGGAGGTTGCGCACCCATTGGGTCTGGCCACGACCGGCGATCACGTACCGGTGGCCCTGATAGCGAAACGGTGCCACCGGGGTGCTGATCTCCCGGCCGCTCAGGCGCCCCCGCACGATGAGGGTGGGAGCCCCGCAGGCCCGGGCGACGGGGTTGACGACGTGCAACATGAAGCGGCTGGGCGGCAGGTAACCGTCGCGGCGGGTGGGCGTGCTCGTCAAGGTGGGCCTCCCGATCGGTGTCGTCCGTGAGGTGGGCATCCGCCTCACGCCAGACACGGTACTGCCGCGGTCGTGCCTGCGAAAGGTGCCCGTGCAGCCTGGCCGCACCCCGCGCGAAACCGCGTGATCGGGGGTATAACTCCTGCAGGGCTATGTGCCGACGGCGGTCAGCCGCGGAGAACCGGGGCGCATTCCGTTGTCACATGCGTATTCTCGCTGTGCTTCGATTTTCCAATCCAGCCGGGCTGGGTTCTGGTTCAGCGCGAGACCGAGTCCGCCGCGAGCCACGCCCGAACGACTCCGACGGCCGCGTCCCGTTTACCGGCCAGGTCGGCGAGATCGGTGACGAGCAGGCTCGCCCGAATGTCGGAGTGCCAGGTGAGCAGGCCGTACGGGTCGCCGACGAAAGCGGATGCTGCAGCCCTGTTCTCGGCGGTCGTGGCGCCGCGGTGCAGCACCAGGCGCACGCCATTCTTGCCCTGCGCGCTGATGGTGGCCTGATCGACCCCGCCGACCACGTAGCTGGGGGAGTTCCACTTGATGTGCTCCCGTGCGCCGGGACCGGCCTCGAGCACGAGTTGCCGGAGCGCTTCGATCACCGGGAGGCGCTCGGCGGGCTGGGCGGCGAGGAACTCCTCAACGGAGCGGTAACGATCGACCATGACGGGAGCGTACCGCGCCCGGCGCCGGCGCCGCATCCGCTCGGCTGGTCGGTCGTCGGTCGTCGGTCGTCGGTCGTCGGTCGTGGGGCGTGGGGCGTGGGGCGCGAGGAGGGCGAGGGCGCCGGGAAGCGAGGGTGTGAGGTGTGCAGGGCGCGGGGGCGTGAGGTGTGCGCAGAGCGAGCGTGAGGTGCGCGCAGAGCGAGCGTGAGGTGTGCGGGGCGCGAGGTGTGCGGGGTAGGCGCCGCTATGCCGGTGGCGCGCCACCCGCCTAGCGGCGCGGCACCCGCCTAGCAACGCAGACCCGCCAAGCCGCACTCGCGCGGCGCCCCACATAGGTCGCAGACGCGCCCGCCCGGCCGCCACCGATCCCGCCCGGGCCGCCACCGATCCCGCCCGGGCCGCCACCGATCCCGCCCGGGCCGGCCGAAACGGATTCACCGTCACCGCCCGCGCAATTGACGCCAGCGCCGCCAGACTGTAGACACGAGTGAAGGCCGGACCGGCCCGCGCGACCGTCCGCCGGTCTGTCCGCAATACCTGGAGGACTCATGTCCGAATCGTTCAGCCTCATCCTTGGCATCATCCTGGTGGTCGCAGCCATCGCGATCTCCGTGTTCCTCTACCTCGTCTCGCGGCGAAGCCGCTCGGCACCGTTGTCGAACCGGGAGCGGGCCGAGCAGGCCGCCCGCAGCGCGACCGAAGCGGCCCAGGGGCCGAACATCCGCAACACCGGCCGGGGCGCCGGACTGTAACACTCTCGGCTTTCGCGACGAAGGGACCCCCATGAAATACCTACGCCTGGGCACCACCGGCCTCGAGGTGTCGGCGATCACGCTGGGCTGCATGAGTTTTGGCAACCCGATGCGCGGCAACCACGCCTGGACCCTGCCGGAGGAGACCAGCCGGCCGCTGATCCAGCAGGCGCTGGAGGCCGGTATCACCTCCTTCGACACCGCCAACGTGTATTCCGACGGCAGCAGCGAGGAAATCCTGGGCCGGGCGCTGCGGGACTTCAGCACCAGGGACGCGTACGTGCTGGCCACCAAGGTGCACGGCCGGATGCGGCCGGGCCCGAACGGCGCCGGACTCTCCCGGCGCGCCATCCTGGCCGAGATCGACCACAGCCTCACCCGGCTGGGCACCGACCACGTGGATCTGTACCAGATTCACCGCTGGGACCCGCTGACCTCGATCGCGGAGACCATGGCGGCGCTGCACGATGTGGTCAAGGCCGGCAAGGCCCGCTACATCGGCGCCTCGTCGATGTACGCCTGGCAGTTCGCGAAGGCCCAGTACACCGCCGACCTGGCCGGCTCAACCCGCTTCGTGTCGATGCAGGACCAATACAACCTGCTCAACCGCGAGGAGGAACGCGAGATGCATCCGTTCTGCCTCGACCAGGGCGTCGGCGTGCTGCCGTGGAGCCCGCTGGCGCGCGGCAAGCTCACCCGCGACTGGGACGACACCACCGCCCGCTCCCAAACCGACACCTTCGGCCAGACCCTTTACAAGCAGCGGGAAGAGGGCGACCGCGAGATCGCCGAGGCCGTCGCGCAGGTCGCCGCCGAGCGCGGGGTGCCGCGAGCGCAGGTGGCGCTGGCCTGGGTGCGCCAGCAGCCGGCGGTGACCTCGCCGATCGTGGGCGCGACGCAAGCCCACCACCTCACGGATGCCGTCGCCTCCGTCGATCTCACCCTCACCGACGACGAACTCGCCCGGCTTGTTGTCCCGTATCGCCCGCACGCTCCCGAAGGGTTCTGAGCCGGGCAGTCGAGCGCAGCCGGTACGCGCCGCGGGGCGGATGTCGGTGGCGCGGTTTAGCCTGACGTCAACTACTCATCAACCCTCGTGCCGAGAAAACGGAGCAGATCATGAGGGTATTGGTGGCCACCTCGGCGACCCAGGGCGCGCGGGCAAGCGATTCGACCGGATGCGTGGAGGGGGAGCTTGTCTGGCTGCGGGATGTGTGCCCGGCCAGCCGGCGCCGCCCCGACGGTCCGTGCCCGTGCGGGCGATCGTTCGCGGGTATGAGCTCGAACAAGAACACCACGACCGCGCTGGTGCGGGAGATCGTCGGTCTCACCCGCACCGAATACGAAGCGGCGCTGACCGCGAGCTTCGATCTGCAGGATTGGTGCAAATGCTGCACCAGCCGGCCGGTCGCACACGTCATTGACGAGCTCATCGCCCTGGCCGGCGTGTTCCCCGCCGGCGCCGTTCTCGAGCGCCGCGTCGATTCTCTGAACGTGAGGGGTTCACTAGGCTCGGAGGCGTGACTCGTTTTCTGAAAGTCCTGTCCGGCCTGGTTATCGCTTCCGTGCTGGCGCTCGGCGCCCCGGTGGCGGCGATGGCCGTTGCGCCGGGCTCTCTGGGGGTGGCCGGTGGGACGGCGACGGCGGTTTCGGCGGGCTCTGCGGTTCCTGCGAACGTGGCGGGTTTGTCCGCCCGGTCGAGCCTGGCCGGCAGCGCCCGCGCCGCCGTGCCCGCGGACACTTCGGACTTCACTTTCGCGTCGTACGCGGGGGAGTACTACCTCGACCGGGACTCGATCGGGCACTCCACGCTGCGCACCGTGGAGAGATTCGTGGCGGAGTTCCCCGATTTCGACCAGAACCGGGGGATCATCCGGGCAATCCCGAACGACTACGACGGCGTGCCGCTGAACACGAGCGTCGAATCGGTCACCGATGCCGCGGGCGACCCGGTCTACTTCGAGACCGAGGTCAGCAACGGCTTCACCGAACTCGCGCTCGGCACCGACGAATTCGTGCGCGGCACCCAGACCTATGTCATCAGCTACACCCAGCAGAACGTCGTGCGCGCCTTCGCGGACACCAACGACGACGAGCTCTACTGGGACACCAACGGCACCGGCTTCGACCAGCCGTTCGGCTCCGTCACCGCCCGGGTGCACGTCGCCCCGGCCATCGCCCCCTTCCTCACCGGCAACAGTGCCTGCTACACCGGCGCCCAGGGCGAAAGCGGCGCCTGCCAGATCGTGCAGGAGGCCGACCCCGATGCCGCAGTGCCGGATACCGCAGCCCCCGAGGCCGCAACCGGGCAGCTGTTCACCGCTGAAGCCACCAACCTGGGCCCGGGCGAGAACCTCACGGTGGCCATCGGCTTCACCGCCGGCACCTTCGTGCAGGTGCCCGCCCAGGCGCAGCCCGACAGCAACACGGCGCCAGGCTTCGGCCCCGCGGCGGTCCTCGGCGGGTTTCCGTTCGGCCTTCTCGGCATCGCCCTGCTCGGCGGGGTGTTCGCGCTCGCCCGGGTCTTCGTGCGCCCCCGCGACCCTAAGCCTGGCACCATCATCGCCCAGTACAGCGTGCCGCAGGGGTACAACCTTCTCGAGGCCGCCGACCTCATCGGTCGCACCCGCAGCGCCATGGCCGCGCAGATCGTGAGTTTCGCGGTGCGCGGCAAGGTGCGCATCCTCGATTACCCGGTGAGCGCCACGGGCGGCGATTACACGTTGCAGCTGCTGGCTGTGGATGGTGTCGACGACCAGGAGCTCGCCGTGCTCGCCACGCTCTTCCCCGGCCTGGCCGAGGGGGCAGTCTGCGAACTCGGGGTCACCAACGATGCGCTCGCCCGTGGGCTGGCCGCCGCGACGGCCGATGCCACGGTGCGCAACACCGCCCGTGGCTGTCGGGCCCGGCCAGCCCTGACCCGCACCCGAATCCGCGTGCTGATCGGCCTCGCGGCGGTTGTTGTGTTCGTGGTGGCGGTTCTCGCGATCGCCAACCCACCATCGGTCTGGTGGTCCCCGTTGCTGCTCCTTGCCGCGGCCACCGTGATCGTCGGTGTCGCCGTGTCACGTCGCCCGGTGCTGCTCAGCGCGGCCGGCGTCGAGCGCCGCGACTACCTCACCGGCATGAAGGTCTACCTCGACCTCGCCGAGGCCGACAGGTTCCGCATGCTTCAGAGCCCGGAGGGCGCGCTGCGCGTCACGGTGCCGCGAACGGTCCCAGGAGCGCAGCCCGCCGCAGCCGGCACGCAGGCCGCCGCATCCGGCGCATCCGCCGCCGGCACCGTGGAACGGGTGAAGCTCTACGAGAAGCTGCTGCCCTATGCGGTGCTCTGGGGCGTCGAACGGGAGTGGGCGGCTGAGCTCGCGGTGTACTACGAGCAGGACGCCACCCCGCCGGGCTGGTTCGTATCGCAGAACGCATTCAGCGGCATCTATCTGGCCTCGGCGCTCAACGGGATCGTCAACTCGGTGCACACGACCGAAACGCCCACGCCCCCGCCGTCCACCTGGTCGGGCAGCGGCGGCGGGAGCTTCTCGGGCGGATCCTTCGGCGGCGGCTTCTCCGGCGGCGGCGGTGGAGGCGGCGGTGGTGGTGGCCGCTAGAGCGGCTTGACCATCTCGATCTCCATGGCACTGGAGTCCAGAACGTACTGCACGCGGTGCCCGGTCTCGGTGAAACCGCGGCGCAGGTAGGCGGCGCGGGCGCGGGAGTTGTCCTCGTGCACGTGCAGGGTCAGACGGTCACCCTCGCCGCGGGCCCAGTCCTGGATCGCGGCCAGCAGGGCGTCGAAGACTCCGGCCTCGTGGCCGCGGTGGTCCGGCGACACGTAGACCCCCACCAGCAGCGCGCCGGCGGTCGCATCCGGCACATACCCGCCCATGGTGCCCACCCAGCGTCCCGCGGGGTCGATCGCGGCCAGGGCGATGCCGTGTTCGGCGGTGCCGCGGGCGGCGCGCATCCGCCACTCACTGTCGGAGTGGCCGAGGGCATCCTGCAGGGTCTCGCCGAACGCGATCGGGGTGTCCCGCAGCATCTCGAGGCGCAGCTGGCGCACCTCTCGCCAATCGTCCACCTGCGTGGCGCGGATGCGGAACCCCTCTGTATCCATCCGCCGAGCTTACCCAGTTGCCCGGCTCGGATCCTCGCGGAGGTCACCGTGCCGTCGTCGTCGTGCACCACTCCTGCAATCCCGAGCCACCGTCGACCATGGCCCCGCAATCACGCGGCGGTCCTGCGGCCGGCCGAGATCCAGCAGGAGTTATGCCACCCCGCGGGTGCTGACCGGGCGGGTGCTGGGGTAGCGGAACGAGAGCAGGTCGGGCAGGTCGAGCACCGAAGCGACCCGACGGGTCTCGGGCACACCGTCCCGCGGGTCGGCGGCCACGAGCACGGCCTCCATGCCGTGCGCCCGCGGACCGTCGAAGTCCGCTTCCCAGGTGTCGCCGACGAAGATCACGCGGGCCGGGTCAGCATCCGCCCGGGCGAGCGCTGCCTGGTAGATCGCCGTATGCGGCTTACGAAAGCCCACCTCGAGCGACGTCACGACATGGGAGATGAGGTCGGTGGCGCCCATGGCCGCCAGCTGACGGGGCACGACGGATGCGCTGTGCGTGTTCGACACGATCGTGAGGGTGAAGGTCTGGCCCAGTTCCTTGAGGGTGTCGGCCATGCCGGGAATCAGCACCACCCCGCGCTCCCAGTCCGCCATGTTGCTCTGAGCGCCCTCGGCGATTTCGGTGGCATCGGGTTCGCGGCCGAGCAGTTGCACGATGGCCCGATGCGACAACTGGTCCATGGTGAATTCGCGGTGGTCGGAGTCGGATTCAGTATTGAGCTGGTGGAAGGCCTCCAGCCAGGCATCCGCGGTCTGCTGCTCGGTGCCGCGGGCGCCGAAGGCACACATGCTCGCGTGCGTGTCGGCGTAGCCCTGTCCGGCGCGGGAGTCCGCGTAGTTGACCAGGGTGCCGAAGAAGTCGAGGAACAGATGACGCATGATCACAGCTTGGCAGGGTATCGGGTCGCGTCAGGGCAGCGACCCGGTGTAGCGGTCGCAGGTTTCGTAGCGAGTCGTTCGGGGAGGGCGCCGTTGTGCGGGAGTGAGGCGTTCGGCGGGGCAGGCGCCGTTGTGCGGGTGGGGCGGCGTTCGGCGGGGCAAGCGCCGGTAGGCGGGTGGCGCGCCAGGGGCATAGCGGCGCGTGCCCCGCACATCGCGGGCGGGGGCCGTTGTGCGGGTGGGGCGCCGGTAGGCGGGTGGGGCGCCGGTAGGCGGGTGGGGCGCCGTTGTGCGGGTGGGGCGCCGGTAGGCGGGTGGGGCGCCGTTGTGCGGGTGGCGCGCCAGGGGCATAGCGGCGCGTGCCCCGCACATCGCGGGCGGGGGCCGTTGTGCGGGTGGGGCGCCGTTGTGCGGGTGGCGCGCCAGGGGCATAGCGGCGCGTGCCCCGCACATCGCGGGCGGGGGCCGTTGTGCGGGTGGGGGGCCGGTGTGCGGGTGGGGCGCGACGCCGAGACATTCGGGCACGTGCCCGCACCCGGTACCAGCGACGCGGATGACGCCCGCGAGCGCACTGCACAGTTCCGCCGGGCCATCAGAGGGTCCGGCGTCGCCGCCGCGAACCCGCAGCTCGCCGGACACAGCAACCTCCTCGCGATCCAGCCGCAGTCGCCCGGACTGGCCGAGCGCACCTGGTGGGGCTCCGGCACCCGGGCCACCGCGAGGCGCACCGGCGAGCAGGGCATGAACCTGATGAGTTCGACCCTGCTCACCGAAGACACCGGCGCCGCCTTCGGCGCCCTGCAGGCCGAGCAGATCGCGATCTTCCGGCAGGCCTGGGCGGATGCCGGTCACCCCGGCACCCCGCGGGTGTCGGTGAGCCGCAGCATCATGCCCCTGATCACCGAGCAGGACCGGCGTCACTTCGGCCTGCGCGCCCAGGCCGGCAACCATGACCAGGTGGGCCACCTCGACGGCGGTCTGGCCCGGTTCGGCACGAGCTACATCGGCGAACCCGACGTTCTCGTTGAGCAGCTGGCCCAGGATGCCGCGGTGCGGGCCGCCGATACCGTGCCGCTCACCGTGCGGAACCAACTCGGCGTGGGCTACAACGCACAGCTGCTCGATTCGGTGCTCCGCTTCGTGGCCCCCGGCCGCGGCTGGCGGCGATCGGCGCGGCTGTGAGCCGCCGATGAGCACGCTCGAAGCCGTCGTGGAAGCGCACAACGTGCCAGTGAAAATCACCCGCGAAGCGGGGGGTGCCTGGAGCGTGCGTTGGCCTCGGTGGCCGCTGGGACGCTGCTAGGTTCGGGTATACGAGCAGTTTGGGGACTGAGCCGTGAACGCATCAGGCGTACCGTCGAAGCACCTCCCGCAGAGTCGGGCGGGCGGTGCGCTCAGCCTGTCGGCCGGCGCCCCCGCCGAGCACGGTGACGCCCGATGAGCGCGCCCGATGACCAGCTCGCCCCGCTCCCGGCCGGCGCCACGGTGCCGTCCGAACCGCCCGCATCAGATGCCGTGCGCGCCGGCGCCGACGTGATGGCGGACGGAATCGCCGACCTGAGCCTGGCCGACGGCGGGCGTGACCTGGACCTGCCAAGCGGTTTCGTTGAAATCGCCGACCTGCCGGTGCCGACCAGCGACGCCGAGCTGCACCAGCAGCCGCCCGTCGACGGGGCCGGGTTTGCCCGACGCCCCACGATCGACACGATTCTCGACGAGTGCGCCAAGGCCAACCAGGACGGCCAACACCATGCTGGCGCCGCCCAGGCCGAGCAGGTGCTCGCCGACCCCTTCATCACGCCCGCCCAGGAGGCCCGCGCCCGGCAGTTGCTCTCCGGCCACCGGCTGCGGTTGGGCGAGTTCGAGGCATCCGTGCGGCACGGGCTCCTGGCCCTTGAGTACCTCAGCGCCAGCGGGGACCTGGTCGGTCAGTCGAAGGTGCACTGCATCCTCGCCCTGGCCTTTCACGAGACGGCGCTGGAGGAACCCGCCCTCAGCCACGTGCTCGGTGCCCTGGCGGCCGCGCGGGCCAGCGGCAGTCGCACCGCGGAGTTCTGGGCGCTGTCGCGCTCGTCGATGGTGCACCAGGCCCTCGGCGACGCTGACCGCAGCATCGAGCTGGGCCGGCAGGCGCTGGCCCTGGCCGACACCATCGACGACCCCGAGGCCGCGTTCGCCGCGCGGAACAACCTGGGCGACAGCTACCTGGAGATCGCCAGGGCGCACCGGGCGAAGGAAGAGGACGCATCGGTGGCCCTGCGCGACGGGATCGCCGTCACCCGTGCCGCGGTGACGCAGGCGGTTGAGCAGCGGCACGCGTTCTACGAGACGATCGCCCGCACCAACCTGGTCGGGCTGCTGATCGAGCGCGGCGAATACGCCGAAGCGCGCCGGCAGGCCGGCCGTTCCAAGACCATCGCGATCACCAACGGCTACCGCAATCTCGCCGTCAACAACGACGCCCAGCTGGCCGAGGTCGCCCGGGCCGAAGGCCGAGTGGACCTGGCCTGCGCCATGATGGAAGCCCAGGTCGCCGACCCGTCGGTGGCCGAGGATGCGGCGCTGAACGTGAAGCTGCACCGCGCGCTCTACCAGATGCACCAGGCCGCCGGCCGATTCGAGCAGGCCCTTGAACACCACGAACAGCTGCACGTGCTGATGCTCGGGCTCACCAGGCAGACCGCCGGGCTGCAGTCGCGGATGCTGATCAACTCGCTGGAGATCGAGCAGGCCCGGCACGAGGCCCAGCGCTCGCAGCTCGAGGCCGAGATGCAGCGGATCCGGGCCGAGGAACTCGACAAGCAGGCGCACTCCGACCCGCTCACCCGGCTGCCCAACCGCCGGGCCCTCGACCGGCAGCTGCCCGAGATGATGTCCTCGGCCAGGGAGCGCTCCGAACCGCTCTGCGCGGTGATGGTGGACATGGACCATTTCAAGCAGGTCAACGACGAGCACGGCCACGCCACCGGCGACCGGGTGCTCACCACCATGGCCACGATCCTCGGCAACACTACCCGCGACACCGACCTTGCGGTGCGGGTCGGCGGCGAAGAGTTCCTGCTGGTGCTGGGCAACACCACCATCGACCAGGCCGTGCAGATCTGCGAACGCCTGCTCGGCGAGGTGCGCAACCACCCCTGGGGGGTGGTCACCGCGGGGCTGCACTGCACCGCCAGCGTGGGCGTCGCCCTGCTCAAACCCGACGAAAGCGTCTCGCGTTGGCTCGGCCGCGCCGACGCCGCCCTGTACGAGGCCAAGGCGTCCGGCCGTAACCGGGTCGAACTCGCCGGGTCACGGGCCTGAACAGCCTCGCAGACGCACCGGCTCAGGGCAGCAGCACAATCTTTCCCACATGAGCGGATGCTTCCAACCGGCGATGCGCATCCGCCGCGTCGGCGAAGGTGAACCGACTGTCGATCACCGGCACGAGAGCGCCGGATTCGAGCCACGGCCACACCCGGGTGAGCAGGTCGGCCATGATGGCCGCCTTCTCCACGGCCGGCCGGGCCCGCAGGGTGGTGCCCCAGAACCGGCCGCGTTTCTGCATCAGGTGGAACGGGTTGAAGACGGCGTCTTCGCCGCTCTGGTTGGCGATCACCATGATGGTGCCGCCCAGGGCCAGCGCCGCCACGTTGCGGGCCGCGTAGGAGCCGCCCATGATGTCCAGGATCACGTCGGCACCGTGCCCGTCGGTGGCGGCGAGCACCTCGGCCACAAAATCCTGTTCCCGGTAGTTGATCAGCACGTTGGCACCGAGCTGACCGCAGGCCGCCAGCTTCTCGGCGGAGCCGGCGGTGACCAGAACCCGGGCGCCGGCCAGCCGGGCCAGCTGGATGGCGGTGGTGCCGATGCCGCTGGCGCCGCCGTGCACGAGCAGGGTCTGGCCGGCCACGAGGCCAGCGCTCATGAAGACGTTCGACCACACCGTGGCCAGCGCCTCCGGCAGCGCGGCGGCGTCGGCCAGGTCGACGTTGTCGGGAACGGGCAGGGCGAGGTCCTGGTGCACCACGGCCTCGGTGGCGTAGCCGCCGCCGGCCAGCAGCGCGCAGACCCTGTCGCCGACCGTGAACCGGGTGACGGCGATCCCGGTCTCGGTGACGATGCCCGACACCTCTAGGCCCGGCCATTGCGGCGCACCCGCCGGCGACGGGTAGTGGCCCAGGCGCTGCTGCACATCGGCCCGGTTCACGCCGGCGCCGACCACTTCGATCCGGATGTCGCCGGCGCCGACGACCAGGTCCGCAACGGTGTCGAGGGTGAGGGCGTCCGGGCCGCCTGAGGTGTGGACCACGAGTGCACGCATAGCGCCATCTTAGAAGCGTGCCCGGTGAGCTGCTCGGTCAGCCGGGGGCCTAGCCGACGATCCAGTCCAGGTTCTGTCCGTGCGGGCCGCACCGTGCCACCGGCCGGCCGTCCAGGGACACCGTGAAATCACCGGGCACGGGCGGCTGCGGCAGCAGGGCGTCGACCTGGGGCAGCACGCCGGCGCCGTCCAGCGAGATCCAGCGGCCCAGTCCGGTCACGGTGCGCGCGAAGGCCGTGCGCTGCTCGGGCGCCAGGTAGACCAGGACCGCGGGGCTGACGATGACCAGCGGCACCCCGGCCGGGGCGAGCGCCACCAGCGACTGAAGGTCCACGACGGCGTCCCCGCGCGCGAGCAGCGGCGGATCCCGGCGGGCGATCGCCAGCGCCGCATCCAGCCGGCCGCGGCGCTCGGTCTGCTCGGGCCAGACCAGGGTCTGAAGCCAGCGCACGTCGTCGGGGTCGTTCACGTCCAGCGGGTTCAGGTCGAGCCCGGCCCGCCAGACGACCTCCGGCGGATGCGCCGGCAGCGGCACCGGCCCGGTGGTGCCGGCCGTCAGCAGCACCGAGCTGGGGCCGTCCACCGGATCCACCCGGCAACCGGAATAGTCATAGCTGTACCGGTCGGGGTACAGGCAGAGCCCCGCGCTGGCGCCGACCTCGAGCAGGGCCAGCTCGGGGCCGATCCCGGCGAGGACCGGCATGATCGCGGTGAGCCGGCGCGGCTCGTTGGTCTGGGTGGAGCGCAGCCGGGCCTGGGCGGCCACGGCCGGCCAGTGCTCGACGAGCCAGCGGCGGAAGCCCGGGTACCCCGTCAGCGGCGCGCCGAGCAGGCGCGCACAGGCGAACACCAGGTTCGGCTGGCGTTTGGGCCGCGGCAGCGTGACGATCAGGCCCAGCACCTCTGCGTCGTTTTCGACACCGTTGGCCCACTCGGCGTAGAGCGCGGATTGCCCCGGAGTCTCGAGCAGCCGGAAACGTCGGTACCAGTCGGCGGTCTTCTCCAGGTCCAGGGCGCGCTGGTCGGCGCGCGGCCCGGAGGGATCAGACATCGGTGCGAAGGCGCTCCAGCAGCAGGGCGAAGAGCAGGCTGGAACGCTGCTCGTCGTTGATGATGTCGATGAGTTCGATCACGGCGGCGCGATCGGCCTCTGGGGCGTTCGCGACGTCGACGTTGTTGATGTTCCCCAACGTTGTGATCAGACGCTCGGCGCTGGTGGGCGCTTCGGCCGGAGCGGTCGGGAAAGCTGCGTCGGCCTGCTGAGCGGCGTCTGAAGTGGGCATCGTTCAACGGTACCCCCACGGAGCAACGGCCGGACGCTGCGGCGCGCGACCGGAATGGCGCGCTGGCCGGGTGAATCGATGACGAATCCGGTCGCGGTTCTGCCACCGCACGGCCCCTGTTCACATGGGTTTGGCAGGAAAAAGTGAGTTTCCGCTCAGAAAACTTTGGCAAGTTGGACGGCTTGCCCGCGCCGATCCGCTCGCGTGGGCCCATCGTTCCGTGAGAGCGCCGCCGCCGAGCGGCCCCCACCCCCGACCTGGAAGTTTATGCGCCCCGACAATTCTCTGAATTCCACGCCCGAAATCCCGAGCAGCACCAGCACCAGCACCAGCACCCTCAGTACCCGCGCCGAGCGGAAGACCCGCCGCTCCCGCACCAAGCGCCTCACCCTCCTCGCCGGCGGCCTCGTGCTCGCCGGGGTCGTCGCCGGCACCGGCTTCACCATGCAGTCGGCGGTCGCCGACCAACGGCAGCAGGCCCAGGAGGAGCGTGACGAGCGGGCAGCCGCCAAGGCCGCCACCATCAGCAAGACCCACCTCGCCGCATCCGTGGCCCTCGTCAACGCCGACACCGCGCTCGACGCCGCCGTGAACAAGGTCGACGCGTCCGCCCTGTCGAGCACGAGCAGTTCACTGGTCGGCTACATCTCGATGCCGCTCGGCGAGGTGAGCGAACTCACCGCGCAGGCCAAGGAACAGACCGCGGCCGTGCAGGCCGCCGCCGCCGAAGCCGACCGCGTCGCCGCGGAGGCCGCCGCCGCGCAGGCCGCCGCCGAAGCGCAGGCCGCCGTCGAGGCCCGGGCCACCGCCGAGGCTGTCGCCGCCGGCAACACCCCCGCCGGCGCGAAGGCCACCGCCGCAAGCCTGGCCTCCTCCCGCTACGGCTGGGGCGAATCCCAGTTCTCCTGCCTGGCCCAGCTCTGGCAGAAGGAATCCGAGTGGAAGTACACGGCCTACAACGACAACGGCGGCGCCACCGGCATCCCGCAGGCTCTGCCCGGCAGCAAGATGGCCTCGGCCGGCTCCGACTGGGAGACCAACGCGGCCACCCAGATCGCCTGGGGCCTCGAGTACATCAACGGCTCCTACGGCACACCGTGCGCCGCCTGGTCGCACTCGCAGGCGATGGACTGGTACTAAAAGCAGTCAAGCCCAGTAGTTGCTCTGATACAGGAAGACGATGACCCCCACCTCGAGGGCGAACAGCCCGTAGCCCACCCACAGGGCGGCGTAGGCGAACACCCGTCCGCTGGCCTCGCCGCGGGCGATACGGGCCAGCGTGACGTGGGCCAGCACCACTCCGATCACCGGCAGGATCAGCGCCAGCACGAAGCTGAGAACGGCCAGGGCGCCGGTGGCGTCCGGATTCGGGTCGACCGCTGCCGCCCGGGCGTTCTGGCGGATGCCGAACCGCAGCAGGAAGATCAGCGCAATCGCACCACCCACGATGAGCACGATCGTGATCGGATAGGCGCCCACGCGAAGCCTCCTCCTTGCAGGTTGTGACGCTTCAGCGTGCCGTGAGTTGGCCGACCACGGTGCCGTCGGCCGATTGCAGTGTCATCACGCCCGCCCGCACCCGGCCCTGCACGGCCTGGCTCAGCCACTGGTCGATGCCCTCGCAGGCCATCAGCGTCATCGCGCCGGAACCGAGCAGAATCGCCTCGTCGTCGGCCTGTTCCCAGGTTCCGGTGAGCACATTGCAACCGTCATTGCCGGAGTACCGGCCGTCGGCCTGGATCGACAGGAACGGGGCGGTCGGGGTGTTCGACTCCACCCAGTAGCCGATCGGGCGACCCTGCGGACCGACGGTGCTGTCGGTCGAGCGCACCAGGGTGGTCTCGGTCGAGTCGAACGAACTGCGGATGACCAGGGTGTCGCCGTCGACCTGAACCCTCGTGCCGCGGCTGACCGCCAACGGCAGCTGGGCGCCGTCGCACGCCATCATGGTCTGCGGCCCGGAGGTCGTGGTCAGGGTGCCGTCGGCGGCGAGTTCCCAGGTGCCCTGCACCCGGTTGCAGCCGTCGGAGGCGCTCCAGGTATTGTCTTGCACGAAGGACACGTAGGGCTGCTCCGGACTGTCGAACGTCTGGTCGAGCACCCAGGTGCCCACCAGCGCGCCGGGTTGCGCGGTGCCAGAAGGGGTGGCCGTGTTCGGGGCGGCCGCGTTCGGGGTCTGGATTGAGCAGCCGGCCAGGACCAGCAGGACCGCCGCAGCGGCTAGGAACCGGGCGGAGGAGTGGGGCGCCATGTTGTACGACCTCTCGGCTGGGGAACGTGCGCAGCAGACGTGCACGAGTAGCGTGTTGATGTTCTGCTCACTATGGAGTCAGCGTGCCCGGGCGGGGGGATGCTGACGCGGAATCACTCACCCCGAGGCGCGGAATTGCGCTCAGTGCCGGCGAGTAGCCGGTGGCTACGATACTCGGAGGGAAGCATGGCGTACCGGGCCTTGAACCCGGCCCGCAATTCGAAGGTGGAGCTGAAACCGGCCTTGGCCGCCACATCCGAAATGGTCAGGCCCGCGGAATGCGGCATCGTCAGCAGCACCGCGGCCGATTCGGCCCTGGCCCGCCCGATTTCATGGGCCACGGTGTCGCCGCTGCCCTCGAAGGCTCGCTGCAGGTGCCTGAGCGAGACGCCGAGCTGCGCGGCCAGGGTCGCCGGGCTGAGGTCCGGGTCGCGGTGCCGCGCATCGATCTGCGCCCGCGCCCGAGCTCGCAGGCCTATCCGTAGGACCTCACCGTCCATCGCATAACCGTCACCTTCGAGTAGCAACCCCACCACGAGGTCCTCGATGGTGCGCTCCACTATCAGGGTACCCACGCCGCTGGGCGACCACGCGCTGTCGACGATCGACAGCGCGAACAGGCGCAACGGCAGGCCGAGCGAGCCGGCGTCGTCTATGGGCTGGCTGTCGCTGCGCACCCGTACCCCCCGGTCGGCGAGCCGGGACTGCGGCAGCTGGATGGCGAGACCGCGGGTCATCTCGGTGGCCTCCAGTGTCATGGCGTCCCAGCCGGGCACGGTGTACCCGCTGATCGGCCGCAGGGTGCGCATCGGGCCACCGCCGATCCGGATGCCCATCCGGCCGTTGAGCAGGAAGGCCACGTGCAGTACGTCCGGGGTCGCGTCGGTGCCGACATCGAACCGAAACGCCGACTGCGTTGTGAGGGTCACCGAGGTACGCCCGAACAGGCGCCGCTTCGCGGAGAAGTGGAACACCGTGGACTCCGGCACGAAGAACCGCCGGGCAAGAGCGGCCAGCGCCCGGTCGGGAAGCGGTGCCGGACCGGCCTGGGCAATGATGTGCTGCATGGCGCCGACGGGAATCGGTACCCACATGGTGCACCCCCGGCTTCCTCTGATCAGCGCCGCGAGCGCGGCCCTGGGCGTGGCGTGGATTCACGCAGCACCGTAGTGCCAGACACAGTTTTACGCCAGCACCTGAGCAGACTCGCGCCAACTTCTGCCCCGCCCGAACCCGCGGTCCTAGGGTGACATTCAGCCAGACCGGGTGAGTGACCGAATGAGCGAGGGGATCAACACGCAATGGCCGCACACACCCTGCCGGAGAGCCCGCCGACACCGACCGTCGCGGCCTCCTGGCTGCCTCTGATCGTCGTTGTGCTCACCCAGATCCAGGCCTCGTTCGCTGTAAACGCACTCACGGTGTCGATGCAGGGCATCACCACCGACCTCGACACCCCCGCCACGAGCGTCGGCACGGCCATCACCGCCGGGACCTTCGCGATGGCGGCGTTCATCCTGCTCGGCGCCAAGATCGGCGCGAAGTTCGGCTCCCGCCGGGTGTTCCAGATCGCCGTGGTCATTCACGGCCTGGCGATGGCCGCCGTGGCACTCAGCATCTCCCCGGCCATGCTCTTCGTGGCTCAGGCCGCCTCCGGCGCGGTCATCGCACTCATCGCCCCGGCGCTGGTCGTGTTCATCGCGGCGAACTTCCACGGTGAGCAGCAGGCCAAGGCAATCGGTTTCCTGGCCGCCGCCATCCCCGCTGCCGGCGTGCTGGCCCTGCTGATCGCCGGAACCTTCGCGTCGACTATCGGCTGGCGATACTCCTTCGCGCTCATCGTGGTGCTCGCCGGGGTGAACCTGCTGCTCAGCTTCCGGCTCAAGGTTGTGCCTCCGCAAACCGAAGTCACCATCGACTGGGTGGGGGCGCTGCTCGCGGCCGGGTCGATCATCCTGCTCAGCTTCGGCTTCAGCGGACTCAACTCCTGGGGCGTGGTGCTGGCCACCGACGCGGCCCCGTTCAGCATTCTCGGTGTGTCGCCGGCACCCGTGTTGATCATCCTCGGTGCCATCATCGGCCAGGTCTTTTTCGTTTGGCTGCGCCGACGAAAGGCCGCGCACCAGGCGCAGATCTTCGACCTCGAGGTTCTCAAATCGGGGTCGGAGAAGGCGACGACCTTCGCGATGGCGGCGATGCTGTTCGTGGGCACGGCCGCGAACTTCCTGATCCCGCTCTACATCCAGATCGTGCAAGGCCGGTCGAGCTTCCAAACGTCGATTGCGATCATCCCGTACACCCTGTCGATCTTCATCGCCAGCACCCTTGTCGCCACCCTGTACCGCCGGTACCCGCCGCACACCATCGCCAGGATCGGCTTCGTGGTGGTGGCGTTCGGCCTCACGCTGCTCGCGTTCACCATCCGCAATGAGTGGGAACAGTTCGTCGTCATCCTCGGCCTCATCATCCTGGGCCTGGGTCAGGGCGCGATCGTGGCCCTGGTCTTCAACACGTTGCTTTCGGCCGCGCCCAAACGGCTTGCCGGCGACGTGGGCGCCTGGCGAGGCCTGGTGCACAACATCTCCGGCAGTGTGGGCATAGCCGTGGCCAGTGTCTTCGCGGTCGGGCTGCTGACCACCCTGGTCAGCACCAGCGTGGCCGAGAGCCCCACCCTCCCCCCGGAGCTCACGGCTCAGGTGCCGCTGGACAACGTGAACTTCGTCACCAACGCCCAACTCGAGCAGGTGCTCGGCGAGACCACAGCCAGCCAGGCGCAGGTCGACGAGGGCGTGGCTATCAACGCGGCCGCGCGGTTGCGGGCTCTGCAGATCTCCCTGCTCGGCCTGGCCGGCATCGCGCTGCTCGCCATCATCCCCGCCGGCCGGATGCCCGACTACCGGCCGGGCGACATCCCTGCCGTGCTTTCCAGCGGCGCCGAACCCGACCAGGCCGAGGCCGGCGGCACCGGGCCGAACGGCACCCAGCCGAACGGCGCAAAGCAGCACCCCGCCGCGGGGGAGTAGGCCGGAGCGTGGACCCGATCGCGGTGACCCTGGTGGTGCTGGCCGCCGCCGTGGCGCTCTTCATCTGGAACCGGCTGCCGGTGGAGATCGTGGCGATCGGGGTGGCGCTGGCCCTGTTTGCCACGGGGGTGTTGACTTTCGAACAAACCCTGGCCGGCTTTGGCGACCCGGTGATCGTATTCATCGCCGCGCTCTTCGTGGTCAGCGAGGCCCTCGATGCCACGGGCGTGACTGCCTGGGCCGGCCAACGGCTTGTGGCACGCGCCGGCACCAGCCGGCGCCGGCTGCTAGTGCTGGTGATGCTGCTTGTGGCACTGGTCACCGCGTTGATCAGCGTGAACGGGGCCGTCGCCGCTCTGCTGCCGATGGTGGTGGTCCTGGCCATGCGCATCGGCCAGCCGCCATCGAAGATGCTGATGCCGCTCGCCTTTGGCGCCCACGCGGGCTCCCTTCTGGCGCTGACGGGGACCCCGGTGAACGTGCTCGTCTCCGAACTGGCGCTGGCCAGCGGTGAGCGGGCGTTCGGCTTCTTCGAGTTCGGCCTGGTGGGGCTGCCGCTGGTGACCGGCACGATCCTCATCACGGTGTTGTTCGGCGGCCGGCTGCTGCCGGCCCGCTCCGCCGCGTCGGCTCCGCGCGACCTGAGCGCGCACGCGCAGACCCTCGCGGACCAGTACCGGCTGGCCGCCGGCGGTGCGCCGGGCGAGTTGCTCAACCGGGAGGTCGGCCTCACCGAGGTGCTGGTGCCGCCGCGGTCGCCCTTCGTGGGCGAACACGTGTTCAGCGGCATGGTCACCGACAGCGGCCGGCTCGTGGTGGTGGCCATCCAGCGAACCGGCGACGACCTCACCGACACCGTGCTGGCGCCGGGTGACCTGCTGCTGCTGCGCGGCACCTGGGACGCGCTGGAGACCACCTCCTGCGACCCCAATGTCGTCGTGGTCGATGAGCCGGCCAGCATCCGCCGCCAGGCCGTGCCGATGGGACCGCGGGCCCGCACTGCCCTGGTCGTGCTGGCCGGCATGGTGATCCTGCTGGCCACCAGCCTGGTGCCGCCGGCGGTTGCGGCCCTCGTCGCCGCGTGCGCCATGGTGCTGCTGCGGGTACTCACGGTGCCGCAGGCGCACCGGTCGATGGCCTGGACCACCCTGATCCTGGTGGGTGGCATGATCCCGCTGTCCACCGCGATTCAGGTCAGCGGTGCGGCCGACCTCCTGGCCACAGGCCTCGTCGACGTGGTGGGCCGGATCGGCCCGGCGGGGGAGCCGAGCCCGGTGCTGCTCTTGTTCGGCATCGCCGTGGTCACCGTGATCCTCGGCCAACTGATCAGCAACATGGCCACTGCCCTGATCGTGGCGCCCATCGCGATCGCCATCGCGGCCGAAACGGGCATCTCTGCCCTGCCGCTGCTGATGGGCGTGGCCGTCGCCGCGGCGGCGTCGTTCCTCACCCCGGTGGCCACCCCCGCCAACACCATGGTCCTCGGGCCCGGCGTCTACGCCTTCGGAGACTATTGGAAGCTGGGCCTGCCCCTGGTGGCGCTCTTCCTCGCGGTCGCGACACTGCTGGTCCCCGTCTTCTGGCCCTTCCATCCCTGACCCCTCCCCCCTACCTCCAAGGAGCCCCGCATGTCCGTCGGATCGCACAAACTCATTCCTGAGTCGTTCAGCGCGGCGCCCTCCCTCGACCCGGCCAACGCGGTGGGCGTGCTGGTGGTCAGCGAGGTGTCGGTGGGCCTGGATGCCGTCGGCTTCCTCGTCGGGCCCACCGGAGACCTGCCCGACGCGGTCACGGTGCCCCGCGAGGCGCTCGCCGGGCTCGGCTTCGACGCCACGCCGGGCCAGTCGCTGCTGGTGCCGCAGCAGTTCGGCCCGCAGCTCTACCTGGTGGGCACCGGCCCCGCCGACGAGATCACCGATGCAAGCCTCAGAGATGCCGCCGCCGCCTTCGCCAGGGCCGCGCACCGGCACCCGCGGGTAGGGCTGCACCCGGGAGTGGTGCCCCTGCCGGCCGAGCTGGTCGGGCAACTGATCACCGAGGGCGTGCTGCTCGCGCGCTATCGGTACACCGCGGTGAAGCCATCCAGCGGCCACGTGCCCCTGATCTCGCTCGACATAGTGGTGGCGCCGGAACAGGCCGGCGCGGTGGCCGACGGAGCCCACCGGGGAGAAATCCTGGCCCGCGCCACCAACCTCGCCCGCGACCTGGCGAACTCCCCGCCGAGCCACCTCACCGCCACCGACCTGGCCGACGTCGCGGTGCGGCTCGGCGCCGACCGGGACCTGGAGACGACGATCTTCGACAAGGCACAGATCATCGAGCTGGGTTGCGGCGGCCTGCTCGGCGTCAACGCGGGCAGCGTCGAAGAGCCGCGCATCATCAAGCTGGTCTACCGGCCGAACTCTGCCCTGGCGGCGCCCGGCGCCCGGCTGGCCCTGGTGGGCAAGGGCATCATGTACGACTCAGGCGGCATCTCCCTCAAGCCCTCCGACCCCATGCACCTGGCGATGAAGATGGACATGGCCGGCGCCGCGGCTGTGCTCGGCGCCCTGACGGCGCTGAAGGACCTGGGCTGCTCCAACGAGGTCACCGCATTCCTGATGTGCACGGACAACATGCCATCGGGATCGGCGATGAAACTCGGGGACGTGCTGCACATCCGCGGCGGAACCACCGTCGAGGTCAAGAACACCGACGCCGAGGGTCGGCTGGTGATGTCGGATGCTCTGGTGCTGGCCGGCGAGGACGCGCCGGACGCGATCGTGGACATCGCCACCCTCACCGGGGCGGCGCTGATGGCGCTTGGCCAGCACACCGCCGCCGTGTTCGGCACCAGCCAGCCGCTCATCGACCAGGCCGTGGCCGCCGGGCGGGCGGTCGACGAGTCGCTCTGGCAGCTGCCGCTGGAAAAGCGCTATCGGTCGCAACTGGACTCCGAGGTCGCAGACCTGTCGAACATGGGCGGCAAGTACGCCGGGGCCACAACGGCCGCGCTGTTCCTCGCCGAGTTCGTGGGCGACATCCCGTGGGCGCACCTCGACATCGCCGGGACCATGCAGGCCGAGAAAGATGAATCCTGGCGCAGCCAAGGCGCTACCGGATTCGGCACCCGGCTGCTGCTCGAACTCGCGACGCGGTTCACGCCGGTGCCGCCCAAGGCCCCGGCAGCGTGATGCTGGTGTACGTTCACGTCGACACAGCAGGAGGGAACGACCATGGTGGATTTTCAGCTCGGTGCCTGGCTGCTCGTGGCGCTGCATGCCCTGCTGGTGCTCATCGCCACCGTGTATGTGTCCGCCAACCGGCGGCCATCCGCGGCCATTGCCTGGGTGCTGGCGATCATTTTCATCCCGTTCCTCGGTGTGTTGCTCTTCCTGTTGGTGGGCGTCGGGCGGCTGCCGAAGGCTCGCCGCGAGAAACAGCGCGAGGTGAACGAGCTGATCCTGGCCCGCACCGAGGGCCTGGACCAGGTCAGCCACCGCGACGAGTGGCCGGCCTGGCTCGGCTCGGCGGTACGGCTGAACCGCAACCTCGGCGCGCTGCCGATGGTGGGCGGCAACCGGGTGGAGCTGCTGCCGGACTACGAGGATTCCATCATGCGGATGGTTCAGGCCGTTGACGAGGCCACCGAGTTTGTGCACGTGCAGTTCTACATCCTGGTGCTCGACAGTGTCACCCAGCCCTTCTTCGACGCCCTCGCCCGAGCGGTCCAACGCGGCGTGAAGGTCAAGGTGCTCTCCGACTACCTTGCCTGCCTGATGCTGCCGCGCCGGAAGGAGACCCTGGCGGCGCTGGCTGACATGGGCGCCGAGTGGCATGCGCTGCTGCCCCTGCGGTTCTGGAAGGGCCAGTGGCGCCGGCCGGACATGCGCAACCACCGCAAGCTTCTCGTCGTCGACGCGCGGCTGGGTTTCAGCGGCTCGCAGAACATGATCGACGCCACCTACCTCAAGCCCGGCAACCTCAAGCGCGGACTGCGCTGGCACGAGTTGATGATGCGCATCGAAGGTCCGGCGGTTCGCGAGCTGAACGCCGTGTTCCTGGCCGACTGGTACAGCGAAACCGACCAGATCCTGCCCTTCGACACCTCGCCGATCGTGCTCGATCCGGCGCCGGACCTGCTCGACGCCCAGGTGCTGCCGAGCGGGCCGAGCTTCGAGAACGACAACAACCTCAAGCTCTACGCCATGCTCATCCAGAAGGCCGAGCGCCGGGTCAGCATCACCAGCCCCTACTTCGTGCCGGAGGAATCGACGATGCTGGCCATCGTCACGGCAGCGTCGCGCGGTGTGGAGGTGGAGCTGTTCGCCTCCCACATCGGTGACCAAGCGCTCGTCTACCACGCGCAACGGTCCTACTACGAGGAGTTGCTGCGGGCCGGAGTGTCGATCTACCTCTATGCCGAGCCCACGGTCCTGCACGCGAAGCACTTCACCATCGATGATGACGTGTCGGTGGTGGGGTCGAGCAATATGGACATCCGCTCGTTCAGCCTGAACATGGAGGTGTCGGTGTTGGTGCACGGGGCCGATTTCGTGCGGCGGATGCGCGAGGTACAGGACGGATACCGGGCCAACAGCAGCAAGGTCGAACTGGCCGACTGGCTTGACCGGCCCGCCGGCGCCAAGGTGTTCGACAACCTCGCCCGGCTGACCTCGTCTCTGCAGTAGCCGGAACGGGAGGTGCGCGGGTGAATGAGTGGGGCCAGCTGTTGCCACTGGCCTTGACCATCGCGCTCAGCCCGCTGCCGCTGGCTGGGCTGCTGCTGATGCTGCTCGCGCCCGACGGGTTCAAGGCTGCCGCGGGGTTCAGCATCGGCTGGTTCGTGGGGGTGATGTTCTCGGCGACGCTGCTTGCGCTGCTGTCGTCGCTGTTGCCGCACGACAGGTCGGCCGGCAGCCGCGCGCTGCAGGTGGTGCTACCGCTGGTGCTCGGCATCGTCCTGATCGTGCTGGGCCTGGTGCAATGGCACGACCGGCCGCAGCGAGGAGTCGAGGTGCCGCTGCCGCGCTGGCTGAACGCCCTTGACCGGCTGACGCCGGCGCGCGCGACCATCATCGGGGTCGGCTACGCAGCCTTCAGGCCGAAGAACCTGGTGATGGCCGCCGCGGCCGGGGTGGTGATCCTGGGCTCGAACACCGACCCCACCGGCATTCTGATCTCGGTGGCGGTCTTCACCGCGCTGGCCTCGATCACCATGCTCGGCCCGGTGTTCGCCTACGCGTTCGGCGGCCCAGCGGTGAGGGCGCGGTTGGTGCGACTGCGCGGCTGGTTGGTGCACAACATGTCACTGATCACTGTCATCACGGTGCTGCTGCTCGGCGTGTTCCTGGTGCTGGCCGGTCTCGCCCAGCTGGCCGGCCAACTTCTGCGCTGAGCACAACTCCGGCAGAATTCTCCGGTGGCGCACCGGCGGCGCCCGAACTCGTGGCCGTGCCAGGGCTCAATCACCCGATTGGACCCCGATCAACAGCGGATCAGCCCCGGACGGGGCAGGTTGTGTCACCGCGGGCCGCGAAATGACCGTAACTTAGATAGGTAGGCACACGTCCGTCGAACCCGACGCGCCAGAGCCTGCGCACACGAAGGGTTGAGTAGTGAACGAGGAATGCATCCACGGACTGGACGGGGAGCTGTGCGCCCTGTGTTTCCCACCCGCCGCCCCCGTCGCACCGACCGTGCCCGCCGCCCGTGCCCCGCGTGCCAGCCGAGCACGCACCCCCGAGGCGCCGACGGCGCTGCGCACCATCGTCGCCCCGATCACCACGGGCACCGCCAAGACCAAGCGCCAGGACGACAACGTCGGCGAGCAGCGCATCTACCACCTCACCCACATCCGCAACCTGCCCGGCATCCTGGCCACCGGCCGGCTGCTGGCTGACAGCAGCGACGACTGGGCCGACCGTCCCGTCGTCGACATCTCGTCATCCGCGAACCGTGGCGCTCGCCGTGACGCCCGCGTCGCCGGCGCCGACAGCCTCGCCGTCGCCGACCACGTGCCGTTCTTCCTCTCGCCCAACGCCCTGGTCTGGGAGAACATCCGCGCGCAGTCGCTCGACCCACGCCTCTCCGACGACGCCCACGACGCCGCCGCGTTCGACTTCGTGATCCTGGTCTCCACCGTCAAGAAGGTGCTCGACGCGCAGGCGACCACCGCGGCCGGCCCGTCGGCCAGCCACTTCGCCGTGACCGATGGCGACGCCGCTTTCGCCGCCACCCGGTTCGGTGCCACGGCCGCCGCGGCCGACCGGATGCTGCGTCTGCTCCGCGCCGACCTCGATTCCGACACCATCCTCAAGGCCGAGCTGCTCGTGCCCGGCGAGGTGCCGTTCGGCCTGATCACCCTGATCGGCGTCGCCAACGACCGGGTGCGGGATGCGGTCAAGCCGATCCTCGCGGCCGCCAGCCACAAGCCCAAGGTCGCCGTCTACCCGCCGTGGTTCCACCCGACCGACGAGGACTGACCCTCGGGGACGTTTATCGGGAAAAAGGGCGAAAATCAGGACTCTAGGTGTGATTCCGTCCTAGGAAAGTCACTTTTTCCCGATTACACGACGCCCAGGGGCTGGTGCGCACCGGCCGGGAGCTCGACCCGCAGCTCGTCACCCGGGGCCACCTCGCCGCTGACCAGCACGATGCCCATGATGCCGGCCTTCCGCACGATCCGGCCCGCCGCATCCGTGTGCTTGAGCGCGCCCTTGAGGCCGGACTGGAACTTGTCGATCATCGAGCAGGGGTCCCGCATGCCGGTGACCTCGACAACGGCCTCGGCGCCGAGGTGCAGCCGGGTGCCGAGCGGCAGTGCCAGCAGGTCGATGCCGGTGGTCGTGATGTTCTCTCCGAGCTGACCGGGGGAGACCTCGAACCCCTCGGCTGCGAGCTCGGTCAGCAGCTCAGAGCGCAGCAGGTGCACCTGGGTGAGATTGGCCCTGGCCGGATCGGTGCGGATCAGGTAACGGTGCTGGGTGGTGGCCCCGGCGTGGGAGTCGCCCTCGACGCCGTGCCCGGCCACCAGGCGGATGCCGGCCACGACCGGTTTGCTGAACCGGTGCTTGTCGTCCCGGCTCACGGCCGCAATCGTGCCTGTCTGCTGCTCGCTCATGCCGCCATCCTCGCAGGTCGGCGCGCTCAGCCGCGCTACCTTGTGGCCTCGATGGTGATGGAGCCGTTGGTGGTCTGCGCGGTGATGGCACGGCGCGAGGTGCTTTCTGAGGAGACGCTGTCGTCGGTCACGGAGCCGTTGGTGGTCTGCGCGGTGACCCGGTAGGTCACCCCGTCGACGGGCACCCGCACGGTGATCTGCCCGTTGGTGCTGCCGGCGTTGACCACCTCCGGCGCATCCACGAACTCCAGGGTGACGGACCCGTTCGTGGTCGAGGCGGCCACGGTCTTGGAGACGGCCTCGGTCACCCGGATATCACCGTTGGTGGTCTGCAGGTCCACCCGTCCCACCGTGCCGACGGTCTCGATGACGCCGTTGGTCGTGCTCAGGGTGACCCGGCCGGTGAGTCCGGATGCGGTGATGCGGCCGTTCTCGCCGACCGCGGTGACCGGCAGCGCCCGGGGCAGTTGCACGGTGACGGTGACGGAGCAGCGGGAGAAGAACTGGGGCCGGCAACCGCCGCGCACCTCGGTGACGCCGCCCTCGGTGCGAGCCGAGAGGGTGGGCTCGTTGCCGAAGTAGGACCCGGTCAGGCGCACGCGCACCTGGTCGTCGGTGCTCGCCTGCAATACGATCTCGGCGTTTCGCATGTCCACGCTCAGGCTGGTGCCTGGCGCGAGGTCCGCGCTTCGATCCACCGAACCGCTCCGTCCCCACAACCCGAACGCGAACGCCGTGATGAGCAGGAGCAGCCCGACGATCGGGATGAGAATGTACAGCAGGATGCGCCACGGCGGAGTCGGGCGCTTCCCTGCCGGTGACGCCGGTGACGCCGGTGACAGCGGGGACGGCGGCGGTGCTGAGGCATCGGTCATGGCAGGAGCTCCCCGGTCAACGGCGGGTCAATGGCGCCGGGCGCGCCACAGCGCGCCGCGAGGCATCCGTGCCGGGGACGCTAGCAGGGTTTCGGTCGCCCCGATACGGCGGGGCCACACCGGTCAGCGCCTGGTGATGTCCCTGTTGCGGTAGCGCAGCACGCGGGCGCGCACCGAGAAGATGCCGCCAAGCACCAGCGCGCCGATAGCCAGGGGCAGCAGCGTGGACAGCATCTCGTTGCCGGTGAAGGCGTTGAGGATCAGGAGGGCCAGTGCGAGGCCGCTGCACGCGAAGGCGGCGATCGTGTAGGTGGTGAACGTCCAGGGTTTCACGGGGTAAGCATCCAATCTGTGGCGGTCGGCGTTCGGGCGCCGGCCCGGGACTTACGGTACCAGCGCTCCCAGAGGACCCGGAATACCCGCAGGGCCTGTCGGATGCTGGCGACGCCGATGCTGCATTCGTCACCCAGCGAACGTAGGCTTGATGTCTACCGTCGATTCACAGATAGGTCTGACGTGAAGGTCATCAGCTACAACCTGCGCAAGAACAGTGCCAGCGGCGAACTCATCGCACTGGTCGAGAAGTACGACCCCGACCTGCTGTGCCTGCAGGAGTGCGACACGCTCGACCTGCCCGCCGAGGTCGGTTTGTTGCACCTGGCGGATTCCACCACCCGCAACCGGCTGGGGCTGGCGGTGTACTACCGGCGGGACCGGTTCACCGCACAGAAGACCCAGACCTTCGCGCTGAAGAAGTCGCTGCACGACCTGGTGCTCACGCCGGCGCACGAACGGCTGATCGGCACCCGACTGTTCGACATGGCCGCGCAGCGAGAGCTGGTGGTGGCATCCTTTCACGCCGCGCCGCTGACGGCACTCAACTCGCTGCGGCGCAACCAGATCCGGTCGGCTCACGAGGAACTCGCCGTGCTGGGCCCGAATCTGCCCACCCTGATGGTGGGGGACTACAACTACCCGATTTTCAAAAAACACCTCAGCAACGAGGTCAGGGAGTCCGGCTACGACCTCACCCTGAGCGACAGCCGCACCTACACGCGGTACAAATTCTTCCGCGGCCACTTCGACCTGGCCACCTCGGTGGGCCTCACCATCGACAACGTCGAGACGCTGCCGCGCGGTACCTCCGATCACATGCCGATCCTGGTCACCTCGTCCTACGTCAACACCCCGGCCGCCCCTGCGTTCACCGCCGCTGCCTCGGTCGACGGCGAGTTCTCGATCTGACGACACCCGTCGTTCCCCGCGGGACCGCCACCGGGCCGATCCGCTCCAGCACTGCCACGGACCGGTGGCACGGTTCGACTTGCCCACGGGTCTAGAGTCAGGCATATCGAATGCGAAGGAGCCCCATGGCCGGTCCTGGTTTCGCCGTGATCGATTTCGAAACCACCGGCCTCTCACCCGCCCACAACGACAGGGTCATCGAGCTCGCCGTGGTGCACGTCAGCGACCGGGGACGGATCGAGGGCCGCTGGGAAACCCTGGTGAACCCGCGCCGGGACCTCGGCCGGCAGGCCATCCACGGCATCCGCGCCGCCGACGTGCTGGATGCCCCCACCTTCGCCGCGATCGCCCCGCAGCTCATCGAGCTGCTGCGCGGCCGGGTCGTCGTGGCGCACAACGCGAGTTTCGACATCCGTTTTCTGCTGGCCGAACTGAGCCGGGCCGGCCATGTCGCGCCCGCCGAGGTCGTGAGCCTGTGCACGATGCAGCTGGCCCGCGACTTCCTTCCCGGCGCCGGGCGTTCCCTCGCCGACTGCTGCGCGGCCCTCGACATCGACCTGGGCGGCGCTCATCGTGCCTCGGTCGACGCGTTCGCCACCGCGCAGCTGCTCTCCGCGTACATCGAAGCGGCGGATGCGCCGGAGTTCTGGTTCGCCCACCTCAACGCGGCCGCCGTGTCGCGGTGGCCGGCCGGGGAGGCCTCGTCGGTGCCGTGGTGCGCCCGCACAGTCTCGTCGCACCCGATGACCGCGGACTCCTTCCTCGAATGCATCACCACCCGACTGCCGGATGTGGCGGGCCCGGCCGAATACGTGGACTATCTGGCCCTGCTCGACAGGTGCCTGCTCGACCGGGCGCTCTCGGCGCACGAGGCCCAGTCGCTGGTGCGGTTGGCCGGCGACCTCGGCCTGGGCCCGGGCCCCTGCGAGTCGCTGCACCGGCAGTACTACGCGGCGCTGACCGCACTCGCCTGGTCGGACGGCATCCTCACCGGCGCGGAACTGGCCGACCTCGTGAGCGTGGGCATGCTCCTCGCGCTTCCCACCGACACCATCGCGGCGTCCCTCGACGAGACCCGGCAGCAGACGCCGGCGCCCGCCACCGCGGTTTCGGCCGGTGCGGGCTTCGCGTTGCTGGCCGGCGACCTGGTCGTACTGACCGGGGAGATGAGCCGCACCCGCAGCGACCTGGAGCGGGAACTCCGTGACGCCGGCCTGGTGCCCTGGCGCGCGGTGACCAAAAAGGTCAAGCTCCTCGTGGCCGCGGACCCCGACTCGCTCTCCGGCAAGGCCCGCAAGGCCCGCGACTACGGCATCCCCATCGTGGACGAGGCCGCCCTGGCCCGATTGGCCGGCGCGCGCTTCGCCGGAGCCTGAGCGACCGGCGTTTGCAAGGATAAAGGTCGAAAATCAGGACCCCGTGGCCGATCCCGTCCTTCGAATGTCACTTCTTCCTGGGAACATGGCGGGCGGAATCCCGAGGTGCCGAGAGGGCTAGCCGCGCACCCGCAACAGATTCGCACGCTCCGGATGCTTGGCGAACCACCTGGCAACATACCAGCAGTCCGGCGCCACGGCGCGGGTGCCGGTGGCCTCGACGTCGTCCATCGCAAACGTCACGACCTGCCCGGCCAGGCCCTGCCCGCGGCGGTGGGGATCGGTGAAGGTGTGGTTGAACGACACGGTGTCGCCCTGCACGAGGTAGTCGGCCAGGGCGGCGAGCTCGCCGTCGATGTAGAGGGCGTAGCGGGAGGCATCCGGTTCGTGCACGAGAGCTGTGGTCACCCGACAAGCGTAGACCGCCGCCCGCGCTGCAGGGAGCGGGGCGGTGTCGGAGGTCTCCGGTAACCTGACGACATCCCAGCAGGTGGAGGCGCCTTCGTGTTCTTGCTCGATTCCACAGCACAGCCGGCAGCACAGCCAACAGCACAGCCGACCGTGATCTTCAGCGCCAGCGACCTCGGCGCCGCCGCGGGGTGCGAGTGGGCCGTGATGCACAAGCTCGACGGCAAGCTCGGCCGGATCGACACCGTGCCCGACGAGGGCGACGCCATGCTGCGCCGGGCCGGGGCCCTGGGCGACGAACACGAGCTGCGCTATCTGGAACGGCTGCGGCAGAGCCACGACGTGGTCGAGTTCGCCCGCCCGTCGATGCGGGAGCTGCCAGCGGCGGCGGCCGCGGCGGCCGAGGCCTTCCGGGCCGGGGCCGATGTGCTCTTCCAGGCCACCTTCTTCGACGGCCGTTTTGTCGGGTTCGCCGACTTCATCATGCGCACCGAGAACGGTGCCTACGAGGTCTACGACACCAAACTGGCCCGTTCCGCGAAGATCACCGCGCTGCTGCAGGTGGCCGCGTACAGCGACCAACTCGACCGGCTCGGCATCCGCACCGGAGAAGACGTGCACCTGCTGCTCGGCGACGGACGCACCAGCACCCACCGGCTTCGCGACATCCTGCCGGTCTACCGCAAGCGCCGCACCCGGCTCGAGCGCCTGATCGACGAACGTGTCGCCGACCCGGAGCCCACCCCGTGGGGCGACCAGCGGTACGCGGCCTGCGGGCGCTGTGCGGCCTGCTCCTTGGAGGTCGAGGCCCACCGCGATGTGCTGCTCGTCGCCGGCATGCGGCTCACCCAGCGCCGGCATTTGCTCGAGGCGGGCTTGACTACCATCGAGACGCTCGCGGCGAGCACCGGCCCGGTCGACGGGCTCGTGGACGCCACGGTGGCGGCCCTCCGCGCCCAGGCCCGGCTGCAGCTCCACAGCCGCCAGCTCGCCACCGGGGAGCCTGGCCACGTCGATGCCCCCGCCTTCGAGGTCTACAACCCGGTGGCGCTCGGCGCCCTGCCCGAGCCCGACGACGGCGACATCTTCTTCGATTTCGAGGGTGACCCGCTCTACAGCGAAACCGCCGCCGGCACCGACAGCCCGGAGTGGGGCTTGGACTACCTCTTCGGCCTCATCGAGACCGACGGCACTTTCCGCCCGTTCTGGGCGCACGACTACGCCGAAGAGCGCCAGGCCCTGATCGACTTTCTGGCCTACGTGGCCCTCCGCCGCGCCCGGCACCCAGACCTGCACATTTACCACTACGCCGCGTACGAGCGCACCCACCTGCTCTCGCTGGCCGCCCGGCACGGTGTGGGCGAAGACGCCGTCGACGACCTGCTCCGCGACAACGTGCTCGTCGACCTCTACCCGGTGGTCAAGAAAAGCCTGCGGGTGGGCTCCCGCAGCTACTCGATCAAGAAACTCGAACCGCTCTACATGGGCGACGAGCACCGTGAGGGCGTCGACAACGCCGCCGATTCCATCACCGAATACGCCGACTCCCGCGATCTGTACCGGGCCGGGCAGACGGATGCCGCCCAGGCCAAGCTCGACGCCATCGCCGATTACAACGAATACGACTGCCTGTCCACCCTGCGCCTGCGCGACTGGCTGCTGGCCCGCGCCGACGAGGCCGGCATCCCGCGCGCGGCATCCCGCGATCTCGAACTCGCCATCCCGGTGCGGGAGCCCAGCCCGGTCTACCTGGCCCTGACCGCCCAGGTGGCGGATGCCCCGGCCGGCGACCGCACGGCGGACCAGACCGCGATCGCCCTGGCCTCCGCCGCCATCGACTACCACCGTCGGGAGGGCAAGAAGTTCTGGCAGGAGCACTTCGACCGGCTGCGGAACCCCGTCGACGAATGGTCGGCCACCCGCGACGCGCTGATCGTGACGGCCGTCACCGTCGACCGCGACTGGACGCTGGTGGGCCGCGACCGCAACCTGTCCAGGGTGCTGCGCATCGAGGGCGAGCCGGCGCCGGGCAGCTCGCTCAAGCTCGGCCAGAAACCGTTCCTGCTCTACGACGCGCCCTACCCTCCGCTCGGGGTGACCGGCGAGCCCGGCTCCCGGGTGGCCCACGAACGCACCGAGATCACCGGCCTGGTCGACGAGGCCACCGGCGAGGAGGTGCTCTACGTCACCGAGAAGCTCGGCCGCGGCGTCGACGCCTACGACCAACTGCCGATGGCGCTGGCCCCGGCGACCCCGCCGCCACCGGGCACCCAGGTGCCCGCGATCGCGGAGTGGGGCCAGCGGGTGCTCGACGCGCTGCCGGCCATGCTGCCGGATGCGGCGCTGGACGTTTTGCGGCGGGTGGCGCCACGTGGCGTCGTGAGCTCGACCAGCGGGGGCGACATCACCACGGCCATCCGGGACAGCCTGCTCGGCCTCGACAGGTCCTACCTGGCCGTGCAGGGCCCGCCCGGCACCGGCAAAACCTACACGGGCTCCCGCGTGATCGCCGAGCTGGTGCGTGACCACGGCTGGAAGATCGGTGTGGTGGCCCAATCGCACGCCACCGTGGAGAACATGCTCAGCGCCGTGCTCAGGGCCGGACTCGACTCCGAGAGCGTGGGCAAGAAGGCCAAGGCGGGGGAGGAGGCGCGGGAGAACGGCTGGACCGCGTTGGCGCCCACCCGGTTCGCCGAGTTCACCGGCCAGGCCGGCGGCTTTGTGCTCGGCGGCACCGCCTGGGACTTCAGCAACGCGGCCCGCATCGAACCGGGCTCGCTCGACCTGCTCGTGATCGACGAGGCCGGCCAGTTCTCGCTGGCCAGCACCATCGCCTCCGCCGTCGCGGCCCGGCGCCTGTTGCTGCTCGGTGACCCGCAGCAACTGCCGCAGGTGAGCCAGGGCTCCCACCCCGAGCCCGTGGACGTCTCGGCTCTCGGTTGGCTCACCGACGGGCACGATGTGCTCCCGGCCGAGTTCGGCTATTTCCTGGCCAAGAGCTGGCGGATGCACCCCGCGGTGTGCGCGCCGGTGTCCAGACTCTCCTACGAGGGCAAGCTCGAATCCCAGGCCGCTGCCCGACACCTGGACGGGGTCGCCCCCGGCCTCCATCCGCTGCCCGTGCCGCACCTGTTCAACTCCACCTCGTCGCCCGAAGAGGCCGAGTCCGTGGCCGGGCTGATCGGCTCGCTGCTCGGCCGCACCTGGACCGTGAACGGCGCGAGCACCCCGCTCGGCCAGCAGGATCTCATCGTCGTCGCCCCGTACAACGCGCAGGTCGAGGCGATCCGGCAGCGGCTGGCCCTGGGCGGCTGGCACGACGTGTCGGTCGGCACCGTCGACAAGTTCCAGGGCCGGGAGGCGGCCGTGGCCATCGTGTCACTGGCGGCGTCCAGCGCCGAGGAGGTTCCCCGCGGGCTCGAGTTCCTGCTGCTGGCGAACCGGCTCAACGTGGCCATCTCCCGCGCCCAGTGGGCGGCGTACCTGCTCTACTCGCCCGCGCTCACGGATGCCCTGCCGCACAACGCGGACACGCTCGCGCAGTTGAGCGCGTTCATCGAACTCGTCGAGGGCTGGACCGGCTGAACCGGCTGAACCGGCACGCCGGCCGTCGGCTCAGGCTCCCTTCGGGACCCCGGGGTTGAGGCGATTGGTGGGGTCGAGCTTCATCAGCAGCTGGTTCGAGATGGCGTCCAGCTGGGCCACCTGCTCGTCGGTGAGGGGGTCGATCACGTTTTCCCGCACCGTGCGCACATGCCCGGGCGCGGCGTCCTGAACCACGGCCCAGCCCGCCTCGGTGAGGGAGGCGTTGGTCGCGCGGCGGTCGCTCGGACACGGGGTGCGCTGCACCAGGCCGCGGTCCTCGAGCCGGCGCACCACGTGCGACAGCCGCGGCAGGCTGGAATTCGTCATCGACGACAGCCCGGTCATCCGCAGGGTGCGGTCGGGTGCCTCGGAGAGCATCGCGAGCACGTAGTACTCGAAGTGGCTCAGCGCTGAGTCTCGCTGCAGCTGCGAGTCGAGCAGCCCGGGCACCAGTTCCACCACGGCCACGAAACGCAGCCACGCGTGCATCTGGGCCGGATTGAGTCCCTGAACGGCGGGCGTTTCGTTCGTGTCCATGGGGACAGCTTATCAAGCCAGGCCGAGTTTGGTTGACGCGACAAGTAAAAGGCGGTACATTACTTGTAACAACAACTAATCATCCGCCGGAAGGCGAGAGGGAGTACGTCATGACGAGCATCAGCATCATCGGGGCCGGCAACATGGGAACCGCCATTGCGGCGATCGCGGCCACGGGCGGCGCCTCAGTTCAGCTGCTGGCGCAGGATGCCGAGAAGACCAGGACCGCGGCCACCCAGGCGGGAGCATCCGTCGTCGCCGGAGTCGTGGGCGACGCCCTCACCGGCGAGATTGTGGTTCTCGCGCTGCCGTACCAGGCTGTCGCCGGAGTTCTCGCGCAGTATCAGGGCAGCCTCGACGGCAAGATCCTCGTCGATATCACCAACCCGCTCGACTTCGCCACCTTCGACTCGCTCGTGGTGCCGGCCGACGGCTCCGCCGCGCAGGTCATCGCCGAGGCGGTCCCCGGCGCCCGCGTGCTGAGGGCGTTCAACACCACGTTCGCGGCCACCCTGGCCACCGGCGGCGTCAACGGCGTCGCGCCCACCACGGTGCTGGTCGCCGGCGACGACACCGACGCCAAGAACACCCTCATCGCCCTGCTGGTCGCCGGCGACGACACCGACGCCAAGAACACCCTCATCGCCCTGCTGGTCGCCGGTGGCGTGCTGGCCCTGGATGCCGGTGCCCTCAAGCGCGCCCGCGAACTCGAGGCGCTCGGCTTCCTGCAGCTCACCCTCGCCGCGGCAGGCGCCACGGGCTGGACGGGTGGTTTCGCCCTGGTCAAGTAACCACCCCAGCGAACTGTGAGAAAAGCCCCGTTAATCTGTGATTCGTGGGGCTTTTCTCACGGTTCGCGAGCTATTCGAGCAGGGCGCGGATGTCGTCGGCGGTAAGGGACTTCGCGAAGACGGCCTCGTCGTCGAGCACCGCCTCGACGAGCTTGGCCTTGGACTCCTTCAGCGCCATCACCTTCTCCTCGATGGTGTCGGCGGCCACGAGCCTGTAGACCATCACATTGCGGGTCTGGCCGATGCGGTGGGTGCGGTCGATGGCCTGGCTCTCGCTGGCAGGGTTCCACCACGGGTCGAGCAGGAACACGTAGTCGGCCTCGGTGAGGTTCAGGCCGAAGCCGCCGGCCTTGAGGCTGATCAGGAACACCGGGGCATCCCCGGTCTTGAACTCGTCGATGACGCCCGGGCGGTCGGTGGTCGAGCCGTCCAGGTAGCTGTACCGCACCCCGCGTGCGTCCAGTCGCGCGGCGGCCAGGGCCAGGTAGGAGGTGAACTGGCTGAAGATCAGCGCCCGGTGGCCCTCGGCGACCACCTCGTCGAGCTGCTCGAACAGCGCGTCAAGCTTGCTCGAGGGCACGCCCGCATACTGGTCGTCGACCAGCGACGCGTCCAGGCTCAGCATCCGCAGCAGCGTGATCGACCTGAACACGATGAACCGATTGGCCTCCAGATCGTCCATCAGACCCAGCAGCTTCTGCCGCTCCCGCTGCAGGAAGGTGTCGTAGATCTCGCGGTGCTCGGGGTCGAGGTCGATGCGCAGCACCTGCTCCTGCTTGGCCGGCAGGTCGCGCGCCACAACATCCTTGGTGCGCCGCAGCATCAGCGGGCGGATGCGCCGCCGCAGCCGACCGATCAACTCCGCCTGGCTCTGCACCCCGCGCTCGGCCGGGCGCAGGTATTCCTCGGTGAACCGGCGGGCCGAGGGGAACAGGCCGGGGGCCACGATGGAGAACAGCGCCCACAGTTCGAGCAGGTTGTTCTCCACCGGGGTGCCCGTCACCGCCAACGTGAACGGTACGTCGATGTAGACGGCCGAGCGGTACACCTGTGAGGTGCGGTTCTTCACGAACTGGGCCTCGTCCAGGATCAGGCCCGCCCAGCCGTGCGCCTGGTAGGCGTCGAAGTCGAGGCGGAACAGCGCATAGGAGGTGACGAGCACATCCACGTTCCGCGCCTGGTCGGCCAGGGGGCGGCCGCTGGTGGCCTGGGTGCTGGTGACGGCGCCGACCCGCAACCCCGGTGTGAACTTTTCGGCTTCGGCGAGCCAATTGGACACCACGGAGGTGGGCGCCACGACCAGGAACGGCCGGGCGGGCGCCGCGGGATCGGCCGGGTGCTGCACGGCGTGGCTGAGCAGGGCCAGCACCTGCAGGGTCTTGCCCAGGCCCATGTCGTCGGCGAGGATGCCGCCCAGGCCGTGCTCCCAGAGGAACACCAGCCAGTCGAAACCGGCGCGCTGGTACGGGCGCAGAGTGGCGTTCAGGCCGGCCGGCAGCGGGGTGACTTGGGGCAGGGCTGCCACACCCGCGGCATCCGTTTGGCCGCGTTCGAGCTGGAGCAGCCCACCGACCGCCGCCCGCCACGACACGGCCTGCTCGGTCTCGTCGGCGAGGTCTTCGAAGTCCGACCACAGGCTGGCCTGGTGCCGGTTGATGCGCAGCCCGGTCTCCCATTCCGACAGCGCCCTGGCCTCTTCGATGAGTTCCCGTAGCCGGTCGAACACCGGCTGGGTGAGCGAGAGGTAGCTGTTGTCCACCAGCAGTAACTTTTTCCGGCCCTTCGCGAGGGCCGTGAAGATCGGGTTGAACGGGATGCTGCGGCCGTCGATCCGCACGATCACGCCGAGGTCGAACCAGTCGCGTTTCTCGGTCTCCACGGTCGTCACGATCAGCTGCGGGGTGGCGGTGAGCTCGCGGTAGTCAGGTTTGTCGCCGACCAGCTGCACCCGCACCCCCGGTATCGCCTCGAGCCGGGGCAGGGTTTTGTCGGCGTATTCCGCGGCGGGGAGGCCGGTGAGGGTCACGGCCGGCGCGGCAGGGTCGGCCGGCGCCGAGAGGTCGGGCAGGGCGGTGTTCAGCCGGTGCAGCACGTCGACTTCGGCTTCGTCGTCGCGGTCGCCCTGCCACTGCCAGTCCAGCCGCACGGCCTGCTTGGGTTCGAAGCTCACGGTGTGCACGAGCACCGGCGGCGGTGGCGGCGGGAACTGAATGGAGGCATCCGCGCTGTTGATCGGCAGGCTGCGGCGCAGGGCCGGATAGTACTCGCGGAGGAACTCGTCGACCTCGCCGGCCGGCACCACCAGGCCGGGCGTGGCAGGCGAGCGGCCGCCGGAGCTGCCGAGCAGGCGGCGCTGCTCGGTGCTGAGCGGCTCGATGCTCGGGGCCAGCACGATGGCAGCGTCGGCGCCCAGCCGGTAGGCGTAGACCCCGTGGTCGCCGAGGGCGCCCGCGGCCCCGACCGGATGCTCCTGCCCGTCGATGCTGAGCACCGGGGAGAGGGTGAGGGCGGCTGCAGTCTGAACGGCATCCAGTGTCACGCTAGCCCCGCCGGCCACTTTCACGGCGGCGTCCTTGTGGCTGCCGACCAGGGCGATGCCCAGCCGGCTCGCCTCCGTGAGCAGATGCCAGAGCAGCGGGCTCTCAAACTCGTCGAGGTAAAGCCACTCGGTGTCCTGGCCGTTGTAAACCGGCCGGTGGACCCTGTGCAGCGGCACGAACTGGCAGAACCAGCGGTGCTGGTCAACGTTGAGGCCCAGCCGATTGAGCTGGTAGCCCACGTTGCTCCAGGTGATCGTGGACTTCACCCACTTGCCCGAGTCGCTCTGGATCACCGGGCGCACGCCGAGCCTGATGGCGCCGGCCTTGGCCCGGCTCGCCGAGGCGCGCACGGCGGTGGCGCCGCGCCAGCGATCGTTGCTGCGCGGGGTCTGCTCGCGCAGTTCGAAGAGCAGGCCCATGGCCGTGCGGGGGGTGTCGTCGGGCCCGACGACGGCCGGCAGCGTCCGATCCGCCGGGGTGTCGCCGCTGAGAGCCTCAACGGCCGACTTCCAGTCGGGCGGGACGGTGGGCGGCATGGCTCAATGCTCTCACGCACCCGCCGACAGCCGGGCCGGGCCCGGCGCCAGGGGTCCGCTCAGGCCAGTGGGAACACGATCCGGGTCTGCCAGGTCGCGGGGTCCGGATCGGAGTCGGGGCCGGTGAGGTATTCCTCCCACATGTCCGCCCCCGTTGTGAGGCGCTGCTCCTGCAGCCAGGCCGCGATCTGGTCGTAGGTGCGAGTCATCCCGTCGTAGGGACCCGTGTAAATGCTCGTGATGGCCTCGCCGGCGGGCAACTCGGTCACCACCACGTCGGCGCTTTCCTGGGCTGCTCCGGCGACCGGAAAGCCCGCGGTGACGTCGACGGTGTCTGTGGGCATGCCGTGATACAGCGCCAGCGGCGGCCCTGCGGGCGCCAGGCCCTGCTCGGCCAGCGCCGCGGCCGACACCTCGAAGGCCCGACCGAAGTACTCGGTGAGGTCGGCCATCTTCACTCTCTCGTGCACCCCCAGCATGGTGCGCGGTTCCAGCTCGACCCGGTCGATCTGCATGGTGTGCTCCTTCGCTCGGGGACACTCTATTCCGACCCGTGCGTGCGGCACACCCGCAAGCGGTGGCTAGCGGACGGCGCGCAGCCCGACCGGCAGCGCCGTGCGGGCGTCGAGCCAGCGTTCCAGCTCGGCCGCGGGAATCGGGCGGGACAGGTGATAGCCCTGGGCCACGTCACAGTCGAAGCGGGCCAGCTGGTCGAGCACCTCCGCGGTCTCCACGCCCTCGGCCACGATGCGCATGCCCAGGCTGTGGCCGAGGTGGATCGACGACGCGACCAGCGCCGATGCCCTGGCGTCGTCGAGCATCGGGATCACGAAGGACTGGTCGAGCTTGAGTTCGTCGATCGGCAGGTCACGCAGGTAGGCGAGTGAGCTGTAGCCGGTGCCGAAGTCGTCGACGGCGATCAGCACGCCCGCGTTCCGCAGGCGCAGCAGGATGTTGCGGGCGCGGTCACGGTCCACCAGCAGGAATTCCTCGGTGACCTCGAGCATGAGCGCGGAGCCGGGCAGCCCTCGTTCGGCGAGCATCGTGGTGACCACCCCGGCGAGCTGGTAGTCGGCCAGCGACCGCGACGACAGGTTGACGGCCACCGTCACCGTGCGCCCCTGGGCCTGCCAGAGGACGGCCTGGTCCAGGGCGAGCTCGAGGACCTCCCGGGTGAGGCTTCGCATCAGGCCACCGTTCTCGGCCACGTCCAGGAAGGCGGCGGGGTAGAGCAGGCCCCGCGTGGGGTGGTTCCAGCGCACCAGCGCTTCAACGCCCGGCACCGTGCCGGTGGGCAGGTGCACCTTGGGCTGGTAGTGCAGCACCAGCTGTTTCTCGGCCAGCGCGATGCGCAACTCGTGCAGTGTGCGCAGGCGGGCTTTGTCGTTGCTGTCGTCGCCGGGGGAGTAGACGTGCTGCCCCACCCGGCTGGACTTCGCCGCGTACATGGCCATGTCGGCCTTGCGCATCAGCCCGCTCAGGTCGGAGCCGTGTTCCGGCGCCATCGCGATGCCGATGCTCAGGCCGATCTCCAGGCTCAAGCCGTCGATCACGAGGGGTCTGGCGGTCACCAGGCGTAACCGTCGGGCCATGGCCGTGGCGCGTTTGCGGTCGGCGTGGTGTAGGTGAACGGCGAACTCGTCGCCGCCGAGCCTGGCCAGCAGGTCACCGGACTGCAGGGCACCGGACAGCCGGGCGCCGATCTGTTCGAGCAACAGATCACCCGCTTCGTGGCCGAGGCTGTCGTTCACCTCCTTGAACCTGTCCAGGTCCAGCACCAGCAGGGCGCTCGGCCGGGCATCGACAGCGCTCAGCCGGGTGGAGACATCCATGGCCAGGGCCCGACGGTTGGGCAGCCCGGTGAGTTCGTCGATGCGGGAGAGGGAGTGCAGGTGACGTTGCCTGAAGGCCAGCGGGATCGCGGCCAGGGCCAGGGTGCCGCCGGCCAGGCCGACGGCCAGCAGCGAGACGTGGGCCTGGCTGGCCAGCAGCAGCACGGCCAGGCCGGCGGTCGTGGCCGCCATCGGAGCCGTCACCGACGAGGCGGTGAAGGCGGTGCCGTCCGCGACGGTGGCCATCGCCGTGCGTTCCGGCAGGTCGCGTCGGCGAGCCGACGCGAACACCCACGCGGTTATCAGCGCGAAGCCGATCGCCCGGGCGCCGTCGAGGGCCGAGCCGATGAACACCGAATCACCCTGCACCTGCCGGGCGTAGGCGGTGTCGGCCGTCGCGACGAGCAGCAGACCCACCGCCAGCATCAGCCCGGAGCGGCCCAGCACCCGGCCCGGTATCGCCGCGATGCCCCCGAGGGCCGCGATGAGCAGCAGATCGAGCACGGGAAACGCCACGCTGACGAAGACCGGGACGGAGAAGGGGGAGCCCAACGCCGTCTCGATGGCAGGGGAGAGCAGCACGGCAAACACCGAGGTGGCGCCCAGCGCGCCGAGGGCGCTGTTCACCAGCGCCGGCCAGGCCCGCGTGCGCAACGAACGGCGGGCTATCACGGCGAGCACGCCCACCATGAAGACGTAGAACAACAGATAGCCGGAATCGGCGAGCGAGGGCGTGGCGCCGGCGCCATCGTCCGGCAGCAGCCTGTGCGCGGTGTCGCCCACGGCCAGCGCCGTCACCGCCGCCGCTGCGAGGATGATGTCGGGCCGGGTGAGGCGCACCCTGTTCACGGCCAGCCAGACCAGCACCACGGCTGCCCAGACGCTGAGCACGGCCAGCCAGCGCTCAACGATCGGGTTGAACCCGTCGCCGTGGAACACCAGGCCGGTGAGATTGGCGAGCAGCACCACGGCGATGCCGCCGAAGACGACGCCATCGGCGCGGGACAGGTGGGGCCGGGGACGCAGGATGGTCGGCGCAGACGTCACCGTCGAGTCCCCCCTTCCGAGACCACGTACCTTCGGGCCCAGTGCCGCGACGTGCTCACTTTACCGGGTCGTGAACAACGGCGGCAGGGGAAGGCCGGCACGCTCGCCGGGCAGGCTAGGCGACGCCGCCATCCGCGCGGCTCAGGGACGCGTATTCGCCTTCACCCGACGGATGCGCGCCGGCCGCGTCGATCAGCCAGGCGTAGTCGAATGCCCGCTCGCGCCATCCGGCATAGCGGCCGGAGACCCCGCCGTGGCCGGCCGACATCTCGGTCTTCAGCAACGCATCCGCGCCCACTTCACGGAGCCTGGCCACCCACTTGGCCGGCTCCACGTAGAGCACCCGGGTGTCGTTGAGGCTGGTGACGGCGAGGATGCGCGGATAGTGCGTCTGGTGCACGTTCTCCAGCGGTGAGTACGACTTCATGTAGCTGTACACCTCGGCGTCGTGCAGCGGGTCGCCCCACTCGTCCCACTCGATCACGGTGAGCGGCAGGCTCGGGTCGAGGATCGAGGTGAGCGGGTCGACGAACGGCACCCCGGCGAGGATGCCCGCGAAGAGGGAGGGCGCCATGTTCGCCACCGCGCCCATCAGCAGGCCGCCGGCGCTGCGGCCCTCGGCCACGAGCCTGTCGGCCGAGGTGTAGCCGCAGTCGATGAGGTGCTCGGCGCAGGCGATGAAGTCGGTGAACGAGTTGCGCTTCTGGTGGGTCTTGCCGTTCTCGTACCAGAGCCGGCCGAGCTCGCCGCCGCCGCGCACGTGGGCGACCGCGAAGATCATGCCGCGGTCGAGCAGGCTGAGCCTGGAGATGCTGAACGACGGGTCGATGCTGATCTCGTAGGAGCCGTAGCCGTAGAGCAGGGTCGGCGCGGGCGTGCCGGGCTCGACGAGGTCGGTGCGATAGACGATCGAGATGGGCACCCTGGTGCCGTCGGCGGCCACGGCCCACTCGCGGCGCTGCTCGAACAGGGTCGGGTCATAGTGGCCGAGCACCGGCTGCTGCTTGAGCAGTCGTAGCTCGCCGGTGGCGACCACGTAGTCGTAAACCGTCGAGGGGGTCACGAAGCTCGTGTAGCCCAGGCGGATGGTGGGCTGGTCCCATTCCGGATTGCCGCCGGTGCCCACCGAGTACAGCTCCTCGTCGAAGGTGATTTCGGTGAGGCCGCCGCCGCGCCGGGTGGCGTAGGCCACCTGGGTCAGCCCGTCCTTGCGGTACTCGACCACCACGAAGTCCCGGAATGCGTCGACGCTTTCGAGGCGGATGCGCGCGTTGTGCGGCAGCACCACCCGGCCCTCGCTCTGCGGGTCGCCGGCCGGCACGCTGACCAGTTCGAAGTTTACGGCGTTGTGATTGTGCACGATCAGCAGGCGGTCCTCACCGTCGATGACGGCGTGCTCCACGTCGTACTCCACGTTGTCCCGGCGCGGCCAGACCACGGTGAACTCGCCGGTCGGGTCGTTGGCGTCGAGCAGGAAGGTCTCGCTGGTGACGCTGGAGCCGGCCTCGATCATGAGGTAGCGGTTGCTGCGCGAGCGGCCGACGCCCACCCAGAAACGTTCGTCGGGTTCGGTGAACACCGAGACGTCGGCAGCCTGGCTGCCCACCTCGTGCCGCCAGACGGTGTCCGGACGCCAGGCGTCGTCGACGGTCGTGTAGAAGACGTAGCGGCCGCTCGGGTCGAACAGGGCGCCGGCGCTGGTGTTCCGGATCTCGTCGGCGAGGTCCTCGCCGGTGGCGATGGTGCGCACCCGCACCGTGTAGCGCTCGTCACCCTCGAGGTCGACGGCGTACAGCAGCCGGGTGCCGTCGTCGCTCACGTCGAAACTGCCCAGGGAGTAAAAGTCGTGGCCGGCGGCTTCGGCGTTGTCGTCGAGCAGGACCTGCTCGCCGGGCAGGCCCGGAGCGACGGTGGCTGTGCCGGGCGCCGGTTCGATCACCGGGGGAGTCCAGTCGTCCGGGCCGGCAATGGGGGCGCGGCAGTGGATGCCGTACTCCATGCCCTCGACCGATCGCGTGTAATGCCACCACAGTCCCCGGCGCACCGGCACACTGAGGTCGGTCTCCTGGGTGCGGTCCTTGATCTCCTCGAAGATCTGCTCCTGCAGCAGTTCAAGGTGGCCGGTGCGGGCATCCGTGTAGGCGTTCTCGGCCGTGAGATGAGCCGTGACCTCCGGGGCATCCTTGTCGCGCAACCATTCGTAGTTGTCGATGTACACATCGTTGTGGTGGATGCGCCGCGTGGGCTTCTGGGCGGCGACGGGAGGAAGATTCATGCATTCAGCGTAACCATCTCGTCCGACCGTGTCCCCTGTGGCTCCGGCGGTGGCCGCGGGCGGGCGGTCTTCCCCTTCGGGGGGTGCTGTACAGCGGTGCCGAGACGTGCGTGAGGCTTAGGGTGTGGCGCATGGGGAGTATTCGACGGCTGGCCGGGGTGACGTTGTTGGTGCTGCTGACAGGCTGCGCCGCTGCGCCCGAGCCGTCGACATCGACATCGAGCGCTATCGTCGAGGCCGAGGTGGGCGACGAGATCGTGCTGCTCGACTGCGCCAGCGTGGTGCCGATGGCCGGAGCCGCCGAGATCCTGGGCGTTCCGGCGGCCGAGCTGGCGGCGCGGTCATCCGCGGACGTCACGACGGTCTCGGCGACGGTGACGGTTGGCGCCATGATGGCGTCGGAGTCGTTGCGTGCTGCCGGCCACTACACCTGCCGGTACGAGCTGGCCACGGGGGACGAGGGCGGCCCGGTGGTGTCGGTGTCGATGCTGCCCGACGCTGCCGCCGAGTTCAGGTCGGCACAGCCCGATTCCAACGACGGGCTGAACAACCTGGCGCCGGCTGATCTGGGGGATGAAGCGTTCGCTGCCTGCCTGGACGGCGAATGGCAGGGCTGCCGTGCCGAGGTGCTCGCTGGATCGACCTGGCTGTCGATCTCCGTCAGCACGCCCGAGCCCGATCACGAGGCCTTCCTGGCCTATGCCCGCACCGTGACCGACTCCGTGGCCTCCCTCACGTTGGCCCGGCCGGCCGGCCCCGCGCGACCCGACTGCGGATACCTGCTCAGCCCGCATGATCTGACGGTGTCTGCCGGGCTCGGCGACCCTGCCGGCGGTGACGTTCTCAACCTGGCCGAGTCGGGATCTTTGACGGTGGCCGCGGAGATCCGTGGCGGACTGGTGGACTGCGCATGGTCGGCCGACGGCGATGCCGGCTATAGCGGTGTCGTCCTCATGGTCCTTCCCGGCCGCGGCGGTTCCTGGTCTGCGATGCCACCCGGCGTTGCGGCCTCCACCGCGGAACTGGTCACTGTCGACCTCTCCGGGGAAAAGGGTGCGAGCCGGCCGGCATCCGGGGTGCAGGCGCTCGCCGGGTGCGGCGCCGGCGGCTGCCAGGTGACCCTGTTGGCGGGTGGCGTCTGGCTCACCGTGACGACCCCTCGGGCAGCCGACTCCGTCTCGGCCACGGCGCTCGCCGTTGCGGCCTACGCCCGCTACATCGACGCTGCCTAGATCCGCTGGTCGCGCCCGACAGGCCCCATCGCGCTGGTCGAGCCCGACAGGCCCCATCGCGCTGGTCGAGCCCGTCGAGACCTTGCGGGCCACCCAGGAGGTTAGAAAAAACACCGAAACTTTTTTGTGGACTATCTGACTTTTCCTCACATTTATCTTCGATTCGTGAGAGAATGGGGGTATGGACGACGAGCTGGTATCAGGCTCCACCGCACCGACGGGAACTCCTCCCGCCGGTTCGAATCTCTGTGACTGGAACACCGCTCTGGCTGCTCCGGCGCCGGCTGCCTCCGACTTTGCTGTTTCTGGCTTTGCTGTTTCCGGCTCCGCTGTTTCCGGCTCGGATGCCCACAGGCTAGGGGGTACCACTGACACGGCGATCGGCACCGCCAGTAGCCGCCCGGCCACGCCGCGTCGCGCCTCGGGTGAGGGGCGGCCGGAGTGGCGGGAGCCGGCCGATCTGCCCGGGGTGCAGCGTGCTCGTACCGGGGTGTTCGGTGAGAAGCTGCAGGCTCTGGAGGATGCGGCACGCACGGTGCGGGCGGTGATGGATTCGCTGGACGTGAATGCGTTGAGTGACGCCGAGGTGGTGGCGTTGACGCAGATGGTGGAGCGTGCCGGCCGGCCGGTGGATGCGGCCCGGGTCAGTACCGCGACGGTGGTGGGCTACCGGTCCCGGTCCGGGTTGGGCCGGGACTCGATGGCCTGGCGGTTGGGCGCGACCCACTCGAATGATTTGTTGATCCGGTTGACGGGCACGTCGGTGCCGGAGATGAAACGCCGGGTGCTCTTGGGCGAGAAGGTGGCCCCGCGGGTATTGGGCGGGGTGGTGTTGGAGCCGGTGTTCCCGTTCGTGGCCGCGGCCCTGGCCGCGGGCGAGCTCGGCATCGACGCGGCCGAGAATATCGTGACGGGCCTGTCCGACTACAAGGTGCACGGCCGCTTCGACGCGAACCAAGCCGACGTGGATGCCGGTGAGGCCGGTTTGGTCGAAAGCGCCACCGGGTCGGTCTTCGGCCGCACCCCCGGCCCCGCAGAAACCCGCCCGGACGCTGACAGCGGCGCCGACACCGACACGGACGCCGGCACCGGCACGGACGCCGGCACCGTCTTTACGGGTCCGATCGCCCGCCTGGGTGAATCGGCCGGGTTCACCTTCCCCGCCGACCGGATCCGGGAGATGACCCAGACCTGGCAGGCCGCACTGAACCCCGACGGCGCCGCACCCACCGAGGCTGTTCTCGAGGCGAAATCGACGCTCTCTTTCGGCAAGCTGACCCGGGGGTTGCACCCGCTGCGCGGCGGAGTGACGCCGGAGCTCAAGGGCATCATCCACACCCTCTTCGACAGCTTCCAATCCGCCCGCTCCGCCCCCGCGTTCCCCTCCGCCGAGGAGCAGCAGCGCATCGAGGCCGGCGAACTCGTGCCCGGCGAGATCCTGGACGAACGCACCGGCGGAGAAAAACGCGCCGACATCCTCCGCGGCATCCTGGTCCAGGTCGCCCAAGACCCCCGCACCCCGACCATGGGCGGCATGCCGCCCACGGTGATGGTGCACGTGAACGCGACCGACCTCCTCGCCGGCATCGGCGTGGGCTGGATCGACGGCATCGAGGGTCCGATCTCGATGAAGACCATCAACCAAATGATCGACAACGGCGGCTTCCAACCGATCTTCTTCGGCGGCACCGGCGCCGTGCTGGCCCTGGGCAACAAGGCTCGCTGCTTCACCCCGATGCAACGCAAAGCCATCACCGCCCGAGACGGCGGCTGCATCATCCCGGGCTGCACCTGCCCACCCCAATGGACCGAAGTCCACCACGTCGTGCCCTGGCAGAACGGCGGACCCACCAACGTCACCAACGGGGTCCTGCTCTGCTGGCGCCACCACCACGGCATCAACGACGCCGGAGGCTGGAAAATCCGCATGGTCTTGGGCATGCCCGAAGTCAAAGCACCACACTGGATCGACCCCACCGGCACCTGGCGCACACCACCCCAACACCGCGCCCACAACCCCACAACCCGAAAACCACCCCACACCGAATGACCCGAGCTGCGACGATTACCGCCGCGATGGGGGCTTCGTTAGGGTCGAAGAAGAGGCATCACAGCAACTCCGACGGTGCTTCGGAAGAAGGATCCAGAATGACGAACGCCGAATCCACCTCCGAGAACACCGCCCGCGCTGATATCGAGGCCGATCTCCAGCGAATTCTGCAGGCGGTTCCCGAGGCGGTTCCCGAAACTGGTCTTGAGGCGGTTCCCGAAAGTGGTCTCGAGGCGGCGCCCGAGAGCGTTGCGCACGCTGTTCTCGGCCGGGTTTTCCTGGGCGTGCTTTTCGACATGGACGGCACCCTGGTCGACTCGACCAAGGCCGTGAACCGGTCCTGGCAGCAGTGGGCAGACGAAATGGGCTTCGGCGCCCTGTTCTCCGGCATCCAGCACGGCCGCCCGGCCCGGGAGATGGTGGCCGACCTCGTCGCACCCGAGCTGGTCGAATCCTCCATCCTTCGTGTCAACCAGCTGGAGCTCGCTGACACCGCCGACATCAGCATCCTGCCCGGAGCCGCGGAGCTGATGAAGGCTCTGCCGGAAGGTCGCCGGGCGATCGTGACCTCGTGCGACAGCGCCCTGTGCCGCATCCGCCTCCACTCCGCCGGTTTCACCGCGCCCGCCACCGTCGTCACCATCGAGGACACGGTGAAGGGCAAGCCGGCCCCGGACCCGTTCCTGGAGGCAGCCGACCGGCTCGGCCTGGATGCCCGCCAGTGCGTGGTCATCGAAGACGCTCCCGCAGGCCTCGCAGCCGGCCGCGCGGCGGGCTGCGCAACCATCGGCGTTGTCGGCACCCACTCCGCCGACGAACTGGACGCCGACCTCGTCGTGCCCAGCCTCGACCGCCTCCGCATCGAGCTGCACGACCACGGCGTGGTGTTCTCGCTCACGCCCCAGTCATAAGCCCCCAGATCGCGGTCAGCGCCTCGATCACCGGGCCGACGGACGCGACCACTCCCAGCATCGACACGCCCACCCACACCCAGATGGGCGTGAGCCCACGACCGATGCGGCGCTGCACGATGATCGACCGGCCCACGACGTAGACCCCGGTCGAGAGAAACGCCCACGCCCAGTGGAACGGACGCGCGTACCCAGCCGCCAGCAGCGTCCGGCGATCGGCGTAGGCCAGGGTGATCGTCGTGCCATAAATGAGGAAGCTCAGCAGATTGCGCAGCATCGTCGACGGATCGAAAGCCTGCATCTGCCCGGACGCCTGTGCGTCGAAGACCGACGCGAGCGAACCGGCGGGGATCAGCAGGATACCCACCGTCGACAGCAACGGCAGGAACACGATGACCCAGAGTGGCACCGTGTAGACGACGGTGCCGGCCGCCAACGGCTGCTGCACGGGCGGCCCCAACTCGGCCGGGCCCATCACGGCAGAGGTCCACTGGGTGCCGTCCCACCAGCGCAAACCGGGCCCTCCCTGCGGATCGGCGTGCCAACGTGGTTCCCCGAGTTCTGGCTTTGTAGCGGTCATGATCTCCCCTCAGATGTTTCTCCTGACCCGTCCAAGGTAGTAGACAGGACACATGACAGGGCAAGAGCAGACCGAGATCGAGCGCAAGTACGACATCGCGGGACTCCAGCGCGTTCCGTCCCTCCAGGGGATTGACGGCATCAGTGCCGAGACGGCGGGGGAGCCGTTCATTCTCTCGGCCGTCTACTACGACACCGACGATCACGCCCTGGCGCGCCACCGCATCGTCCTGCGCCGTCGTGAGGGTGGCGGTGACGCCGGCTGGCACCTCAAGACCCCGGCCGACGAGGGCCGCACCGAGGTGCACTGGCCACTCGATGTCGGCGGTGCCGACTCCGCGGAGGGCGAACCGGTCCCCGCCGATGTGCTCGAACCGGTGCGCGCTATCGTGCGCGACAGCCCGCTGACCCCGCTGGCCCGGATCAGCACCGTGCGAACCGCGGTGCGGCTTTCCGGCACCGACGGCCAGGCCCTCGCCGAGATCGCCGACGACCTCGTCTCCGCCTCCGACGCGCGCGGCGGAACTTACCGCAAGTGGCGGGAATGGGAGGCCGAACTGTTGGGCGGTGCCCCCGACACCCGCAAGAAGCGCACCAGACTGCTCGACGCCATCGAACAGGAGCTGCTCGCCGCCGGAGCGACCCCCTCGACGAGTGTGGCCAAGATCGCCCGCGCCGTCGGCGTTCGGTCCCTGGCCGAGCTCAGTGCCGCCGAGGTGCTGCCCGGCCTGCTCCCGGCCGCGGCCCTGCAAAACCCCGACTCGGCCGGAGCCATCGTCGTGGGCGCACTCCGCGAGCTGACCGCCACCCTCATCGCCAAGGACCCGCTGGCGCGAGCGGATGCCCCGGATGCCGTGCACCAGATGCGCACCACCGTGCGCCGCCTGCGCAGCGTCCTCGCGGTCTATGCCCGGCTGTTCGAGAAGTCGGCCGTGACCGAACTCCGCCTCGAACTGGGGCGCCTCGGCGTCGAACTGGGCGGAGTCCGCGATGCCGAGGTGCGCGGCGCCCGGCTGGCCGGTGAACTCGCCGGCGTCGCCGACTATCCCACCGACTACCCCGCCGACGACGCACGGACCCGGCTCGTCGGCGGAGCGCGCCGGGACCACGCGGAAAGCCTCATAGCGGTCCGCAGCTACCTCCTGAGCCCGCGCTACTACCGGCTGCTGGACTCGCTCGAGCGCTTCGTGGCCTGGCCGCCGCTCACCAGCAGGGCCGAGCGGCCCGCCGCCGCCGAGATCGCCCGCAACCTCGACAAGGCCGTCGGTGTCCTCGCGCGCCGCACCAGCGCCGTGACCGACGCGGATGCCCCGGAGCCGGCGCTGCACGAGGTTCGAAAGGCAGCCCGCCGGCTGCGCTACGCAGCCGACGCGGTCGCAGCGGCCCAGCCCGCGGCCGGCGGACCGGGGACAGAACCCGCCACGATGCCCACCACAACACCCGCCAAGAAGGCAGCCAGGAAGAAAGCCGCCAAGCGCGCCGAGGCCGCCGCCCGGTTCGCCAAGCACCGCCGCGGCTACGCTCGCCTCGCCCAGGTGGCGAAGCCACTGGTGAAGCGGCTCGGCGACCGGCATGACGGACTGCTCTACATCGAGGAACTCGACCGGGCCGCGCAGGCGGCACACGAGGGCGGCGAGAACACTCTGGTCTACGGCCTGCTCGTGGCCCGCGCCGAACGCCTGGACGAGACCGTGCCCGTGGCTCTGGGCGAAGCCGAGCGAGCGGTGCGCGCGCTCAAACGGCTCATCCTTGATCTCTGAGCCCTGGCGGCTACCAGCGTTTGGCCGAGGACGCCGTGATGATCTGCAGCAGGGCCGAGCGCAGCTCTTCGGCGTTCTCGAGCGGGGGGAAAACGTCGGCCTCAAGGGTGCGGGCCTGCTGCCAGGCGGCGGTGCCGGCATCCGTGCGGGTGACCAGGTGGCGCCGGGCGTCCCGGTCATCGCGGATTCTGGCCACCAGGCCCTCCCGCTGAAGGCGGTCCAGGGTGCGTGACATGGTCTGCGTCTGCACCCGGGCCTGCCGGGCCAGCTCGGTCTGACTCTGTGCGCCGGGGCCGAGCAGGTGGAGCACGATCAGCCCGGCGTGGGTGAGGCCGAGGGAGTCCAGTGCGTCCACCCATGCGTGCTCCACCAGCCGGGCCGCTGTCGAGAGCAGCCGGCCGTTCGGCCACTGAGACATGGCGTCGGAATCGGGAGTGGTCACCCTCTCAATGTACTGCTAGCGTGGTTTAGTCAGCTAGCTGATCAATACCCCGACGAAGGAGAACCCATGATCACGTCCAAAGACCTGGCCCGCCAGATCGTTGTGCTGCTCTCCGCGATCCTCGGCCTCGTCGGCGCTTTCATCGGCTCCGGCGCCGCCGGCGGTAACGCCGTCGAGACCGCTTCGGGAGGCGCCCTCGCCGCGGATGCCACCCCGATCGCTCCCGGTGGGCCGGCCTTCAGTATCTGGACGCCGATCTACGCGGGCCTGGTGCTCTACGCCATCTGGCAGTTGCTGCCCAAGCAGAAGTCCGACCCCCGCCAGCGCCGGCTCGGTTATCCCATCGCGGCCTCGCTCCTGCTGAACGCCGCCTGGATCCTCTGCGTGCAGTATGACCTGCTCTGGCTGACCGTGCCGGTCATCGTCGTGCTCCTGGCCGTGCTGGTCTGGACCTTCCTCATCATCCTGGGCAGCCGGCCCCGCACCCTGGTGGAAACCGTCCTCGTGGACGGCACCGTGGGGCTCTACCTCGGCTGGGTGTGCGTGGCCACCGCCGCCAACATCACGGCTGTTCTCGTGGATGCCGGCTTCGACGGATTAGGCCTGGCCGCCGACGTCTGGAGCGTAGTGATCATCGCCGTCGCCGGACTCGTCGGCGTGCTCATCGCCGTGGCCGGCCAGGGTCGGCTCACGCCGACCATCGCGCTCTGCTGGGGCCTGTCGTGGGTGGCCGTCGCCCGCCTCACCGGAGACCTGCTCTCCACCCCCACGGCAGCCGCGGCCATCGTGGCCGTCGTCGTGGTCGTCGCCGTCACCGTCGTCCTCCGTATCCGGGCGCCGCGCCGGCAGAACACTTCGGTACTGGTCAACGCATGACCGGGGCACGCCGGCGCTGGTTCGGCCTGGTCTTCATCAGCATCGCCGTCGCCCTGATCATCGTCGACTCCACCATCGTCAACGTCGCCATCCCCTCGATCATCGACGACCTCGACATCACCTCCACCCAGGTGCAGTGGGTGCAGGAGAGTTACACCCTGGTCTTCGCCGCGTTGCTGCTGGTCTTCGGCACCCTGGCCGATCGGTACGGCCGCCGGCGCATCCTGCTCACCGGTGTGGTGATCTTCGCCGTGGCGTCGGTGCTCGCCGCCTTCGCGCAGACCGGCGATCTGCTCATCGCCGCCCGGCTCGTGCAGGGTATCGGCGGCGCCATGGTGCTGCCCACCACCCTGTCGCTGATCAACGCCACCTTCCGCGGCCGGGACCGCGGCATCGCCTTCGCCATCTGGGGCTCCACCATCGGCGGTATGGTCGCCGTCGGTCCGCTGCTGGGCGGCTGGCTGACCACCTACTTCTCCTGGCGGTGGGCGTTCGGCATCAACGTGCCGTTGGGCCTGGTCATCATCGTCGGCGTGCTCATCTTCGTCTCCGAGTCCAAGGATGCCGGCGAGCCCCGCCGCATCGACGTGGTCGGCGCTGTACTGTCGGTCATCACCAGCGCCACGCTGGTGTTCGGCCTGATCGAGGGCCGCACCTACGGCTGGTGGCTCACCAAGACCGCCCCGACCCTCGGCGACTGGACCTATTCGTTCGAGCTGTCGATCATCCCGGTCGCGTTCGCCATCACCCTGATCTCGGGGACAGGGTTCGTCTGGTGGGGCCTGCACCGGCAACGCCAGGGCAAGTCCACCCTGTTGGCGTTCTCGCTGTTCCGGATCCCGTCGTTCCGCAACGGCAACATCGCCGCCCTGATCGTGTCTCTCGGCGAGTTCGGCATCATCCTCTCGCTGCCGCTCTGGCTGCAGAACGTGCTCGGCTACGACGCCCTGCAGACCGGGTTCGTGCTGCTGGCCCTGGCCATCGGCTCATTCGTGGCCAGCGGCGTCGCCGGCGCGTTCGGCAACACGGTGACCCCGCTGACCATCGTGCGGGTGGGCATCGTGGCGGAGATCGTCGGCGTCGCCGGCCTGGGCACCATGATCACGGTGGATGCGACCTGGGTGTCGATCGTGCCGTTCCTCTTCGTCTACGGCCTGGGTGTCGGCCTCGCCACGGCCCAGCTCACCGGTGTGGTGCTCGGCGACGTGCCCATCGATCAGAGCGGCCAGGGCTCCGGCACCTCGAGCACGGCCAGGCAGATCGGCTCGGCGCTCGGCATCGCGGTGCTCGGCACGGTGCTGTTCACCTCGGTGGGGCTCTCCCTGGACGCAAAGCTCGCCGAACTGGATATTCCGGCGGCCACCAGCACTCAGATCGTCGATGCCGTCGTGGACAGCGCCGGCGCTGTCATCCCCTCGCTCGACGCCCAGAGCCCCGCGGTGGCGGAAGCCGCCAGGGAGGCCTTCACCGAGGGAACCAGGTACTCGGCCTACGCGGCCGCCGGCTTCCTGGTTGTCGGCCTCCTCGCGACCCTGCGGCTCACCGCGCGTCCCGTCGAGTACGAGAAGGAACCGGTCAGGACGACGGCCGCCGGCTAACTCCCGTTCTGCTCGGCTGCGGTTTCTGCACCGACAGTTCGCCGCCCAGCCGGCCGCCGAACGGGCGGCCGTGGTCGGCGTACTCCTCGCGGAAGAAGCCCATTCGCCACGGACCCATCTCGAGGCGGGCACCGGTGCGCAGGATCAGGCCGGTTGAGGGCGCATCCGTTTTGGCGCCCCCGCCGACCGGGCCGTGGGCGATGAGCAGATACTCATCGTTCTCGTCGTGCCGGATCTCGGCATGCAATCCCGACAACCCGTCCAGGCGCAGGTCGGCGTCCGCGTCGCTGCCGATGCGGGTCACGCCGGGCAACAGGTCGAATTCGCGCGGTGGTCGGCCGTTCCAGTTCTCCGAGCCCACCACGAAGATCAGGCGCGGCCGCCCGGCCCCCGGCGCGTAGTGGGTGGTCGTGACGCGCCGCCGGATGCGCCTGGCCAGGGTGGGCACCAGCGGGAAGGGGGTGGGCGGCGGTGCCGGCACCGCCCGCCCGGCAGCGTCCGGCTGGCGCCAGCGCCGCACCAGCTGGGTCACCGCTGAGGCGCTGCCGAGCATGAGGTGCGGCGACTTCGTGACCAGGCGCTGGGCCAGCGGGGCCTGAACGGCGCCCATCCGGGCGATCACGCCGTCCGGCCCGCTCACCGACACCACGAGGCCGCGCTCGGCCAGATCGGCCGCTACCGTGCGCAGGGCCGGTAAAGACGACATCCGCGCACGCACAAAACGCTCGGGATCGCTGAGGAACACGTCGATGTCCAACCCGTCCGCACGGATCGTGCCATGCACACCGGGCGGTGGCTCGCCCGCCGGTTCGATCGTGAAAGCCAGATCGATGTCGAGGTGCGTGCCCATGGCCTTAGTCGGCCGGCTTCTCGCTGGTGGTCACCCGCACCGTGCCGTTGAGCTTCCAGGTCGCCCGGGGCGCATCCGGCCCGATGTCGCGGGGAACCTCGACGGTCATGTCGATGAAGCTGTAGTCGATCACGGCACTCTTGCCGGTGAGATACGACCACATCTCCTTGCCCAGGTCGGTCCAGTCCTGGATGCTGTGCGCGTCCGGTCCGGAGGCCGGAACGGATTCGACGGAATCATTCTGCAGATCGGTCATGAGATAGTCCTATTCGCTCGTCGTTGAGGATAGGGCCACCATAGCGGGGCAGGGCGCGGCGGAACTGGGGATCTGCTGGACTCTGTGGGACCCGGCCCCGCACACAAAAACAGCCCGCTCGCCAGTGGCGAGCGAGCTGTCGGGTGCGACGCGGGAGTTACTCGGCGTCGAGGTCGGTCTCGAGGATCTTGACGAGGCTTTCGAGGGCCTCATCCGCTCCGTCGCCCTCTGCGCGCAGCACGACGACCTGGCCGTTTGCGGCACCCAGGCTCATGAGCGACAGGATGCTCGACGCGTCCATGGCGTCGTCGGCCGGGTCGCCCTCGAGGGCGATGGTGACCTCGACCGGCAGGGCACCGACGGCCTCAGCGAAGATCGCTGCGGGGCGGGCGTGCAGGCCAACGCGGCTGGCGATGGTGGCGGTACGTTCTGACATGGTTCCTCCTGAAACTGTACGGATTACAACTGTATTGCCCGCACGATGTGCGCACGCCCTGAGACGGGAGCACGTCGCACGGATCATGCCTGGGGCTTAGAGCCCCAGTTCGTCGAGAACGGGCAGCTCGGCGCGCACCCGGGAGCGTGCCTCGAGAGCGCTCGGCGCGGCCAGGGCGATGCCGGCGAGGCGTTGGGCCTCGGGCAGGGTCACCTTCGCCAGCACGGCCGCGACGGCCGCGAGGGCCCTGGCGGTCATCGAGAGGGTGTTCACGCCGAGACCCACCAGCACCACGGCCAGGGCCGGGTCGGCCGCGGCCTCACCGCAGACACCGACGGGCTTGTTGTTGCCCTCGGCGACGGAACCGGCCACGGTGAGCTGGATCAGCTTGAGCACGGCGGGCTGCCACGGCGTGTTCAGCGCGGCGAGCGGGCCGAGCTGGCGGTCGGCCGCCATGGCGTACTGGGTGAGGTCGTTGGTGCCCAGGCTCGCGAACTTCACCTCGCCCAGGATGGTCTCGGCCGTCAGTGCGGCGGAGGGAACCTCGACCATGACACCAGGCGTCTTCAGGCCGGCCTCGCCGCACAGACGTGCGAAATCGGCGGCCTCTTCGGCGGTGGAGATCATCGGGGCCATGACCCAGACATCCGCTTCGGTGCCCTCGACGGCGGTGGCGATGGCGGCCAGCTGGCGCCCCAGCACACCGGGGGAGGTGAAGTCGGTGCGGTAACCGCGCACGCCGAGGGCCGGGTTGGGCTCTGACGCGTCGGTGAGGAACGGGAGGGGCTTGTCGGCGCCGGCGTCGAGCGTGCGCACGACGACCTTCTTGCCGGGGAACGCGTCGAAGACACCGCGGTACGCGGTGACCTGTTCGTCCTGGGTGGGTTCTTCGTCGCGGTCGAGGAAGCAGAACTCGGTGCGGAGCAGGCCGACACCCTGGGCGCCGGCTGCGGCGGCCTTGACGGCATCCGCGGCGCCGCCCACGTTCGCCAGCAACGGCACGAGGTGGCCGTCGGCGGTTACGCCCTCGCCGGCGAACACCGCGAGGGTGGCCGCGTTGGCGGCCCAGGCCTTGGCCGCGGCGACCTGGTCGGCGTCGGGGTCGACGGTGATGCTGCCGGCCGCGCCGTCCACGTAGACGGCGGAGCCATCCGCGATGGACTCGACGCCCACGGCGGCGACGACGGCCGGCAGGCCGAGCGCGCGCGCGATGATGGCGGTGTGCGACTGCGGTCCGCCACCGGAGGTCACCAGCGCCAACACGACGGCCGGGTTCAGCGTGGCCGTGTCGGCCGGCGCCAGGTCGTCGGCGACGAGGATGAACGGTTCGTCGGAGGCGGGAATGCCCGGTGCGGGCACCCCACGCAGCTCCGCGACGATCCGGGCACGCACGTCGAGGACGTCCGTGGCCCGCTCGGCCATGTAGCCGCCGAGGTTGTGCAGCATTTCGGCCACGGATGCCGCGGACTCCCAGATTGCCCGCTCAGCGGAGGTGCCGTTGTTGGTTATCAACTTGACGGCGCCCTTGATGAGCATGGGGTCCGCGGCCATCAGTGCGGTGGCCTCCAAAACCGACTTGCCCGCCCCGGTGGCGCTGACCGAGCGCTGCTTGAGCTCGGCCTGCACCGCCTTCGCGGCTGCGCGCAGGGTGACGGCGGCATCCTCTGCCGTCGTCGACGAGGCCAGCTTCTCTCCTGCTGGCGGCTCGCTCACGGCCTTGGGCATCTGCCGAACGGATCCGATGATCCGCCCGGGGCTGACCCCTACTCCTGTGAAACTCTGCACGGAACTTCCTCTATTCTTCGGCGTTAATGGTGCCCACTAATGTTAGGCGGTCACCAGGGTGTTGTTTTGCTGGATCGACTCCACCTTCGGGGTCTTACGGACGTAGCGCTTGAGCGCGATTACTGCTACAGCCGAGATGACGGTACCGATCAGGATTGCCAGGATGAAGCCCAGAACGTTCTCAATGGCGAAGAAGACGAAGATTCCGCCGTGCGGAGCCTTCGACGTGACACCCCAGGCCATGGTCAGCGCACCGGTGGTGGCCGCGCCGAGCATGCTGGCGGGGATCACACGGAGCGGGTCGGCCGCGGCGAACGGGATGGCGCCTTCGGAGATGAACGAGGCACCGAGCAGCCAGGCCGCCTTGCCGTTTTCGCGTTCGACCGGGGTGAACAGCTTGCGGTCGAGCACCGTGGCCAGGGCCATGGCGAGCGGCGGAACCATACCGGCGGCCATGACCGCGGCCATGATCTGCCACGGCGCCTGGTTGGCCAGCGTTGCGGCACCGAGGCCGGCGACGGCGAAGGAGTAGGCCACCTTGTTGACCGGGCCGCCGAGGTCGAAGGCCATCATGAGGCCGAGGATCAGGCCGAGGATGACAACCGATGCGCCGGTCATGCCGTTCAGCCAGTCGCTGAGGGCCACGGTGAGCCAGGCGATCGGTCCGCCGAGCACCAGGAACATCAGCCCGGAGGCGAAGATCGACGCCAGCAGCGGGATGATCACAACCGGCACCAGGCTGCGCAGCCAGCGCGGAACGCTGAACGAGCCGATCCAGGCTGCGGCGAGTCCGGCGAGCAGACCACCGACGATACCGCCGAGGAAGCCGGCACCCATGAAGCCTGAGACCGCACCGGCGACGAAGCCGGGGGCGATACCGGGCCGGTCGGCGATGCCGTAGGCGATGTAACCGGCCAGGGCCGGAACCAGGAAGCCCATCGACAGAGCGCCGATCTTGAACAGCACGGCACCCAGGTAGATGAGCATGCCGCCCTCAGGAAGGTTCCAGAGGCTGTTCTGCAGCACGACGGTGTCGGCGACCTCGGTGATCTGGTAGCCACCGAGCAGGAAGCCCAGCGCGATGAGCAGGCCTCCACCGGCGACGAACGGGATCATGTAACTCACGCCGGTGAGCAGGGCGCGCTTGACCTTCTGGCCCAGGTGCTCGTTCCCGGAGACCGAGTCGGACTCGGCCGCCGCTCCACCGCTGACGCGGCGGGCGTTCGGGTTATCCACGGCGGCGAGGGCCTCCTGGATCATCTTCTGGGGCTCGTCGATGCCGCGTTTGACCGGCGCCTGGATGACGGGCTTGCCGGCGAACCGGGCCTTGTCACGCACGTCGACGTCGACGGCGAGGATCACGGCGTCAGCGGCGTTGATGACGGAGGCGGCCAGCGGGGTCGCTCCGGCTGAGCCCTGGGTCTCGACCTGCAGGTCGATGCCCATCTCCTTGGCGGCCGCGACGAGCGCATCCGCTGCCATGTAGGTGTGCGCGATGCCGGTGGGGCAGGCGGTGACGGCGACCAGGCGGCGTGCCCCGGTGGCCGGGGTGCCCTCGGTGCCGGCGCCGGTGGGGGCTGCGGTGGCACGCGTGGCGGCCGGGCCGGAGTGCGCTCCGGCGGTGGCGGTGACCGGGGCGACGATGTCGGTGACCAGGGTCACGATCTCTTCGGGGGTCTTGGCGGCGCGGAGGGCCGTGGTGAAGTCGGACTTCATCAGCGACCGGGCCAGCTTGGACAGGATCTTCAGGTGGTCCTGGTCTGCGCCTTCGGGGGCGGCGATCATGAAGATCAGGTCGGCGGGACCGTCTGCGGAGCCGAAGTCGACGGGCTGGGAGAGGCGGGCGACGGCCAGCGTCGGCTCCGTGACCGCCGACGAGCGGCAGTGGGGGATCGCGAGTCCACCGGGGATTCCGGTGGAGGTCTTCGCCTCGCGGGCGAGGGCGTCGGCGTAGAGGCCGTCGATCTCGGTGGCCCGGCCGGCTCCGACGACGAGCTCGGCGAGGTGCCGGATCACTGTCGCGGGCTCGGCACCGAGGTTTTGGTCCAAAGCAACGAGCTCTGGGGTAATCAGTGCGCTCACTGGTCATCCTCCTTTGGATGTGTAGCAAATGCCGTCACTGTGACGGCGCTGGGGTCGGTTTGGGTCACGGCCGGCACTGTTGAGCCGGGCAGGGAAGCGGCAGCGGCGCCGTGGGCGACGGCCTGACGCAGGCAGTCCGGGGCGGATGCTCCGGCCAGGTCGCTGAGCAGGAACCCTGCCAGCGAAGAATCTCCGGCGCCGACGGTGGAGACCGCCGCGATCGGGGGACGAGTGGCGAGCCAGTAGCCGTCGGCGGTGACCAGCAGGGCGCCCCTAGAGCCGAGGGTGGCCAGCACGGCGCCGACTCCGGCGGTGATCAGGGTCTGGCTCGCGCGGGCGGCGAGGTGCGGGTCGGCTTCGAGGCTCTCCGGGTCGGAGATGCCGGTGAGCTCGGCGAGTTCGTCGGCGTTGGGCTTGAGCAGGTCGGGGCCGGCACTGATGGCCGCGGCCAGGGGGGCACCTGAGGAGTCGATGGCCACCTTGGGGGCGTCGGCCCCGAACCGGGTCTTGAGCGCCCGGGTGAGGTCGGCGTAGAAGGTGTCCGGCACTCCGGGCGGAAGCGAGCCGGCCAGCACCAGCCAGGCGGCGCCGGCGGCCTTCTCCAGGACCAGTTCCACCAGGGCGGCCTGCTGGTCGGTGCTGAGCGCCGGTCCGGGCTCGTTCACCTTGGTGGTGGTGCCGTCGGGTTCGGTGATGGCGATGTTGCTGCGCAGGGTCGCGTTGATCGGCAGGCCGAGGTGCGGGATGCCCTGGGCGGTGAGCGCGACAAGCACCGGGTCCTCGGCGTCGCCGGGCAGGATCGCCAGGCTCTGCACGCCGGAGGCCGCCAGGGCCCGGCAGATGTTGACGCCCTTGCCGCCGGGTTCCTGGTGGGCGTCCAGCGCGCGCTGCACGTCGCCGCGGGCCAGCGGGCCGCCGAGCTCGATGGTGCGGTCGAGGCTGGGGTTGGGGGTGAGTGTGACGATCATGCGATTACGACCTCGACATCCGCCGCGGCCAGGGCCTCGGCAAGTTTGGGGGAAGGGGGAGCATCGGTGATGAGCGCGTCGATGTCACTCAGAGCAGCGAACCTGACCAGGGTTTCCTGGTCGAGCTTGGAGGAGTCGGCCAGGGCGACGACGCGGCGGGCCGACCGCACGATCGCGGTCTTCACGGCGGCCTCGACCGAGTCGGGGGTACTGAAGCCGAACTCGGCGGCCACGCCGTTTGCGCCGACGAAGGCGATGTCGGGGCGCATCGCGTCGAGCATCTGCGTGGTGCGGGTGCCCACGATGGCCCGGGTGAGGCCGCGCACCCGGCCGCCGAGGATCTGCAGCGAGATGGCCTCGTTGGCGGCCAGCTTGTAGGCGATGGGCAGGGCGTTGGTGATCACCAGGAGCTGGTCGCCGGTCTTGGCGGGCGACCAGTCGAGCAGGCGGTCGGCCAGCAGCTCGGTGGTGGTGCCGGAGTCCAGGATGATCGACCCGGTGGTGCTCGCGGGGATCATGGCCAGGGCGGCATCGGCGATGCGGGCCTTCTCGTCGTGGCGCTGGCTCTGCCGTTCCTCGAGGCTCGGCTCCGTCATGCTCAGCCGGTCGATGGCCACGGCGCCGCCGTGCACCCGGCGCAGGTGCCGGCTCAGCTCGAGGGCGGAGAGGTCGCGGCGCACGGTCTCCGGGGTGATGTCGAAGCGTGCGGCGAGTTCGTTGACGGTCACGCGGCTCAAGTCGGAGACCAGTTCGGCGATCATCGATTGACGCTCTTCGGCGAACATCGGGCCTCCTCGACAGTGAGAACTCTGGGGTGTACGTCGATCGGGGGACCGGCGCAAAAAGTTGGTATGGGCTGACTTTAGACCCGTTTGTTTTTGTTTGTCAACATAAACACAGACAAACAAAGATTCCTGGACGCTGGTCGGATGTTTCTAGGGTGTTCGTGGCGACTGCCCCACGTGTTCGCACCACTGACACTCTCGTTTCGGGACTTCGCAGGGTTGAGCGGCGCCATGAAGGTGCTTTCTTCCGAAACGAAGCCCAGCCAGCAACTCCTTGTGGAGAACTGCAGCGGGGACCCGGCGTTGTGGGGCACCCTCGACCGGTGACCGCGCGCATCCCTCTCCCCGACGGATGGGCCGACCGCCCGTTTCGGGTCGGTGATGCCTTCGATGCCGGGGTGGGGCGATCGAGGTTGCAGAGCAGCGACCTCGATCGGCCTTTCTGGGGCATCCGTACCCCGGCGCGGCGGCCCACCGATGGTCCGAGTGGCGGTGTGGCGTTTGGGAGGGGACGTGGCCCGGTGCGCCGCACGGAGTTGGAGGCACTCTGCCGGTCGCTCCTGGTTCGGCTGAAGCGCGAGGCATTCTTCACGCACACCACCGCGGCGTTGCTGCTCGGCCTGCCCGTGCCGACCCGGCTTGCGCAGCTGCGCCCAGTACACGTTGGTATTCCTGCGCCTGCCTCCGCGATGGCGGCACGCGACATCCTCGGCCATAGCCTGCGAATCTGCCCCGACGACCTCGTCGACCGGGGCCCACTGCGGCTCACCGGCCCGGCGCGCACCTGGCTCGACCTGGCCGCGTTGCTCACAGTAGGCGAGCTGGTGGCAGTCGGCGACTACCTCCTCTACTGGCGGTCCCCGATCCTCACGCAGGGCGAGCTCGCCGACGCCCTCGAGAAGCACCCGAGCAGCACCGGGCTCACGCGCGCCCGAACCGCCCTCCCGCTGCTCCGCACCCGCTCGGAATCACCGCGGGAATCAATGCTCCGGGTGACCATCGTGCTCGGCGGGCTGCCCGAACCCGAGTGCAACGACAACGTTTTCGACGAGCAGGGACGGTTCCTGGCCAGGGGAGACCTCGTCTACCCCGCATACAAGCTCCTTCTCGAATACCAGGGCGACCAGCACCGCACCGATCGAGCCCAGTGGCGCTCGGACATCCGCCGTGTCGGCCGGCTCGAAGACCACGGCTGGCAGGTGCTGCAGTTCACCGACGACGACCTGCAGGACCCGACGGCGCTCCTGGCGCGGATCAGGCTCAGGTTGCGGGCCAGAGGAGCCGCCCTGTGACAGTGCTGGTGTCAGCGCTACTGGTAGTGCGACAGGCCGCTCAGCTCGCCGCCGTCGGTGAGGAACTCGGCGCCGGTGGAGAAGCTCGACTCGTCGCTGGCCAGGAACAACACCAGGTTGGCCACCTCGACGGCCTGGCCGATGCGGTGCAACGCCACATGGTTCTGCGGAAGGTCGAGTCCGGCGGTCATCGGCGTGGCGATGGCACCCGGATGCACCGAGTTGACCCGCACGTTGTACTTGCCGAGGTCCAGCGCCACCGCCTTGGTGAGCCCGCGCACCCCGAACTTCGCCGCCACGTAGCCGGGCAACGCCTCGTAGCCCTGCAGTCCCGCAGTCGACGACACGTTGATGATCGAGCCGGCCTTCGACCGGATGATCACCGGCACCGCGGCCTTGATACCCAGGAACACCCCGGTGAGATTGACCGCGATGATGGTGTTCCAGGATTCGAGGGTGTAGTCCTCGACGGTGCCGAAGTTCACGATGCCGGCGTTGTTCACGAGCACATCGAGGCCGCCGAATTCATCCACGGCGGTGGCGACCGCGGCGTCCCAGTGCTGGGCGCGGGTGACGTCGAGGTGCACATACCGGCACGCCTCGCCGAGCTCGGCCGCGAGGTCCGTGCCCTCCTCGCTGAGCACATCGCCGATCACCACCTGCGCGCCCTCCTCCACGAGGCGCCGGGCCATGGCGGCCCCGAGTCCTCGAGCTCCACCACTGACGAGTGCGACCTTGCCGCTGACACGGGCCATGTTGCTACCTCCCTACGAGTCATACGAGTCGACCTTCGAAGAAACGAGTTCGACGGGGAATGTACACGCGCAGGGCTTGGCCAGTACTGTCGGTGGCCGACGGTAGCGTGAGTGACATGAAGATCCTGCACACGAGTGACTGGCACATCGGGCGCACCTTCCACACCCACCAGACCCTGGGCCACTTGGCGAGCGTGCTCGACGCCCTCGTCGACATCGTGCGCGAGCGCCAGGTCGACGTTGTCGCCGTGGCCGGCGACGTCTTCGACTCCGCCACACCCTCCGCCGACAGCTACGCCCTGCTCAGCGACACCCTGGCGCGCCTGCACGGCACCGGCGCTCGCGTGGTGATGACCAGCGGCAACCACGACTCGGCCACCCGGCTCGGCTTCCAGTCCGAGTGGGCCGGCCTGGCCGGCATCCACGTGGTCACCGGGTTCGACCAGTACCGCACCCCGATCACGATCGACGATGAACACGGCCCCGTGCACTTCTATGGCATCCCGTTCCTTGAGCCGGCGCTGGTGCGCCACCACTACCCGGACGACCTGCTCAAGACCCACGAACAGGTGCTGGGCCTGGCGATGCGGCAGGTGCGCGCCGACCTGGCCGCGCGCGGCGGCCGATCCGTGGTGCTCTCGCACTGCTTCGCCGCTGGCGTCGCGGCCAGCGACGTGGAGCGCGACATCAGCGCCGGCGGCCTCGACCTCGTGCCGGTCAGCGTGTTCGACGGCCCCGACTACGTGGCGCTCGGTCACATCCACGGCCGCGCCAGGATCACCGATCGGGTGCGCTACTCGGGGGCTCCGCTGCACTACTCCTTCGCCGAGGCCGACAAGCCCCGCGGCGCCTGGCTCGTCGAGCTCGACGCGACCGGACTCGCCGAGACCGAATGGGTCGACCTCCCGGTTCCGCGGCGCCTGCGCGTGCTCACCGGCGAACTGGATGCCCTCGCCCACGACGACGAATTCGCGCCGTTCGAAGACGATTGGGTCGCCGCGGTCCTCACCGATCGGGTGCGGCCGCTGGACGGCATGCGCACGCTGCAGAAACGCTTCGGGCACTGCGTGGCCCTCGAGCACCGCCCGGCCATCACCGACACCCCCGCGGAGTCGACCTACTCCGACCGGGTCAAGCACAAGAGCGACCCCGAGATCGTTGCCGGATTCCTGGAATTCGTGCGGAACGGCGTGGGCCTGACCGCCTTCGAACGGGAGCTGGTCGCCGACGTGCTGGGCCAGAACGGGGACGCCGCGGTATGAAGATCACCCGGCTGCGCATCGCCGGCTTCGGCCCCTACAAGACCGAGCAGCAGGTGGACTTCACCCGTTTCGACGCCGACGGCATCTTCCTGATCACCGGCAAGACCGGCGCTGGCAAGTCCAGCATCCTGGACGCCATCTGCTTCGCCCTGTACGGCGCCGTGCCCCGCTTCGACGGCAGCGAACTCAGGCTGCGGAGCGATCACTGCGACCCGGCCGACCCGAGCTTCGTCGAGCTCGAGTTCACCCTCAAGGGCGAGACCTTCCGGGTCTACCGCACGCCTGCATACGACAAGCTGAAGAAGAACGGCGGCGGGACCACGCCCGCGAAGCCGGAAGCCCGGCTAGACCGTCTCGAGGCCGGTGGCTGGGTGGGCATCGCCGCCAAGCCCGTCCTCGTCGGTCGCGAGCTTGAGAGCATCCTGCCGCTCAAACAGGACCAGTTCCTGCAGGTGATCCTGCTCGCCCAGAACCGGTTCCAGCGGTTCCTGCTGGCCAAGACCGACGACAGGCTCACGGTGCTGCGCACACTGTTCGGCACCCTGCGCTTTCAGCAGCTGGAAGCCGAACTGCTCGCACGCCGCAAGGTGCTCGACGACGAGCTGGCGCTGGTGCGGCACGAGATCGACGGGATCGTGGCCGCCGCGCTGCGTCAGCTCTGGCGCGACGATGACGATGCTGCGGATGCCGACCGCCCCGAGGCCCCCGTCGACCCCGACCTCGGCTGGTTCGAGGCCGCACTCGGCACCCTCGACGTGCGGCTTGAGGCCGCCACCCAGCGGGCCGAGACGGCCGCCGCGGCGCTGGCCGCCGCGACAGCGGACTACCAGGCCGTCGAGGACCGCCGCCGGCGCCAGGACCGCCGGGATGCTGCCGCGAGCACGCTCACCGCTCTCGAGGCCCGCGGCGACAAGATCCTGAACGACCGCGAGGCCCTGCGCCTGGCCGAGCACGCCGCCAGGGTCTGGCCGCAGGTGCGGGGCGCCACCGACGCCAGGGCCGCGGTCACCGAGGCCGAGGCCGCGGAGTCCGCCGCCCGCGACACCTGGCCGGCCGGTGCGGACGGCATCACCGCCGCAGGCCTGACGAGCCTCATCGACGACAGGCTGCGTCAGCTCGGCGGCCTGGACGACCTGCTCGTCGAGGAACGCCGGCTGCCCACCCTCGACGAGCAGATCGCCGACCTCGAGCGCCGCTCGGCCGCCCACGTCGCCGCGCTCGACGAGGCCAGGCTGCTGCTCCTCGCCCTGCCCGAACGCATCGACGCGGCCTCGGACGCCCTCGCCCAGGCCGCCCTCGGCGCCGCGCGCGCCCCGGAGGCCGAGGCGGCCGTCGCCCGCGCTGAGGCGGCGCTGGCCGCGGCCGAGGACGTGCGCCGGCTGGAGACCGAACTGGTGGGCGTGCACCGCGCCGAACGGGACGCCGTGGCGCAGAACACCGCTGCCGCCGTGCACTATCAGCAGCTCGTGGATGCCCGGCTCGGCGGCTTCGCCGTCGAACTCGCCGCCGGCCTGGTCGACGGCAGCCCGTGCGCGGTCTGCGGGGCCACCGAACACCCGGCGCCCATGACCGGCGCAACCGACCCCGTCACCGAGGCCGACCTGGATGCGGCCCGCTGCCTGATGGGCCGCCGACAGGCCGCCGCGGAGGCCGCCCGCAGCCAGTCCCAGGCCGTGGCCGGCCTGCTCACCGCGGCCCGCACCCGCGCCGGCGACGAGGATGCCGAGACGCTCGACGCTGCCCTGGGGAAGGCCAGGCACACCCTCACTATCGCCACCGACCATCGAGCCAGGATGCCCGCCCTCGAGGCCGAGCTGGCGAGACTGCGCGAGGACCAGGTCGAGGCCCAGGCCGCCGTCGCCCCGCTGCAGCTGGTGCGGGACGACACCGCCGTGCACCTGGCCGAGCGGCGCACCGAACGCGACGGCATCGCCGGCCGGGTCGAAGCCCAGCGGGCCGGGTTCGACAGCGTGACCGACCGGGCCGACCGGTTGCAGACCGAACTCGACGCCGCCCGCACCCTGGCCGACGCGCTGGCGCATTCCGCCTCCGCCCGCCGCGCCGCGGAAGCCGCCGAGGATGCCCTGGCCCGGCAACTGCGGGAGGAGGGCTTCGCCGACGAGCAGGCCGCCGTCGCCGCCCGGCTCAGCCCGGCCGCGATGCAGTCCGCCCAGGCCTCCCTCCGCGGCTACGACGATCAGCTCGCCGCAGCCCACGGGGTCCTGGCTGAGGCCGACCTGGCCGGACTGCCCGACGACCCCATCGACCTGGCCCCAGCCCGGCTCGTCCGCGAAGAGGCAGGCGCCGCCCGCGACGACGCCCTGGCCCTCCGCGAGTCGCTGCGTGAACGCTCCAGCGCGCTCATCGCCCTGGTGGCGGATGCCGGGGCCCGGATCGCCCTCGCCGCCGACCTGCTCGCCACGCAGGCCCAGGTGCGCCAGCTCGCCGCCGTGGTGCACGGCGACGACCCGAACACCAAGCGGATGAAGCTGGAGACCTACGTGCTCGCTGCGCAACTCGAGGAGATCATCGCCGCGGCGAACAACCGGCTGCGCACCATGACCGGCGGCCGCTACGCCCTCGAACACGACGACGCCCTGCAGTACCGCGGCAGTCAGGCCGGGTTGGGGCTGGCGATCCGCGACGAGCACACCGGTCGGGCCAGGGCCACGCACTCGCTGTCCGGCGGCGAGACCTTCCTCGCCTCGCTCGCCCTGGCGCTCGGCCTGGCCGAGGTGGTCTCCAACCAGGCCGGCGGCATCGCCCTTGACACCCTGTTCGTCGACGAGGGGTTCGGCTCGCTCGACGCGGAGACCCTCGAGACGGCCATGAGCACCCTGGACAGCCTGCGCGCCGGTGGCCGCACCATCGGCCTGATCAGCCACGTCGAGTCGATGAAGGAGCAGATCCCGGCGAAGTTGCAGATCCGGGTGACGCCGCAGGGCTACAGCGAGATCGACGGCACCAGGCTCGCCTTGGCTGCGTCCTAGCGGCACACTGGTGTCATGAGCCGCACACAGCCCCAGCCCGCCGCCGCCCCCGCCGCGGCGGGCTGGACCACCCTGACCTTCGTCTACCTGGCCCTGGCCATCGTGGGCCTGATCGGCACCTGGACCTGGAACATCCAGGCCATCATGGCCGCCAGCGACTTCATCGGCGACTGGACCATGAGCGGACCTGCGGTGTCGTCGCTCACCACCGACCTGCTGGTGGTGGCGATCGCCGGGAGCGTCTTCATCATCGTGGAGGCCCGCCGGCTGGGAATGAGGGCCGGTTGGGCCTACGTCGTACTGGGGCTGGTCACCGCGTTCGCGTTCACCTTCCCGCTGTTCCTGGCGATGCGGGAACGCCGCCTGGTGCGGGGGCGCTGAGACTCAGCTCACGTCGCCGGCAGCGAGGCCGGCCTCGTCGCCGGCGAACCGCTCCCGCAGCGCAAGGAAGTGCGACACCATCAGGCCGTGCCGGAGCAGGTACGGTTCGGTGCCGCCGAGGGCACCGATGGCGGCCAGCGCCTGGATCAGGGCATCCGGCCGTGTCTCGGCGGGCAGGGCGGCGGCCACGGCGTCGTCGTGCGTCAGGCCGGCGGCCAGCAGGGCCAGGGCGAGGACCAGGCCGGACTGGTGTTCGCCGCCGGGACCGTGAACCAGCAGCGGACCCTCGCCCTCGGCGAGAACGGCGACGGCGTCGGCCAGCTCCCGGCCGCGGTGGGCGACCACGTCGGCGTAGCCGGACTCGTTTTCAGTAGCTTGACGGTTCATCTCACCCTCCGGAACGCTCCCATGGCCCGTTGGCCACGTTCGGCCCAGTATCCGTCGCCGAGGTGAACGGCAGATGAAGCTCAGACCGGGTCGGGCTCCAACAGCGCCGGCTCGCGGCGCCCCAGCCGGCTCAGCCCGATGGCCGCGGCCGAAATCGCGATGATCACCCCGGCGATGACGACGATGTACAGCAGCACCGACGGCCAGCCGCCCGGTTCACCCGGGTTCAGGAACGGGTAGGTCCACCAGTCGGTGAACGTGCCGCGGAGCAGCGCGTAGGCCAGCCAAGCCAGCGGGTAGATCAGGGCGAACCAGATCCGCTTCCAGGCCAGCGCCGGGCGGCCCGGCGCCAGCAGCCAGTCGAGCAGGATCAGCGCGGGCGCCCACACGTGCAGCACCTCGTTGGGCCAGTCCAGCCCCACGAAGCTGCCGTCGGCGGGCAGGTTGCGCAGCAACAGGTTGTAGACCACTCCGGTGATCACGGCGTACGAGAGTGTGGACATCCGCACCCGCGCCAGCAACTCGGGTTCGGCGGCCACGCGCAGGGCGAGCACCCCGCCCACGACGAGCACCACCACGTTCATCAGGCTGGACTGGATGGTGAAGAAACCGAAGTAGGCAGCGGGATCGAACGCGTCGTTCAGAATCTGGTCGGTGATCTGGGTTACGACGGCGGCCAGCACGAGCACGGCCAGCAGGATCCGCAACACCCCCACGATGCGTCTGAGGGGAGTCGGGGAGTCGTCGAGCCTGGCGGGCGCAGCTTCGGAATTCACCTGATCAGGTTAGTGCAGCGTTCACTCTAGAAAGGGAAGAGTAGCCTGTGCAGGAACTGCCGGGTGCGCTCGTGCTTCGGGTTCCGCAGCATCTCCTTGGGGTCGCCGTGCTCCACGATGGTGCCGCCGTCGACGAAGGCCACCTCGGTGGCCACCTCCCGGGCGAACTCGAGCTCGTGGGTGACGATCACCATGGTCCAGCCCTCGGCCGCGAGTTCCTTGATCAGGCGCAGCACGTCGCCGACGAGTTCGGGGTCCAGCGCGCTGGTCGGCTCGTCGAAGAGCAGCAGGGTGGGGCGGAGCGCCAGGGCGCGCACGATGCCCACCCGCTGCTGCTGGCCACCGGACAGCTCGAACGGGTAGCTGTCACGCTTGTCGCCCAGGCCCACCCGCTCGAGCAGCGCCAACGCCTCGGCCTCGACCTCGGCCCGATCTCGGCGCTCCACGACGACGGGGCCTTCCATCACGTTCTCGAGCACGGTCTTGTGCGGGAACAGGTTGTAGTGCTGGAAGACCATCGCGGACTGGTCGCGCAGGTTGATGAGCGCCTTCTTGGGCACACCGGCGCGGGAGCCGTGCGCGGCGGCGAAGTCGATGGTGACCGGTGCATGCCTGGCGTCGTCGGCGCCGACAACGCTGATGGTGCCGCCGTCCGCTATTTCCAGCCCGTTCAGGCAGCGCAGCACCGTGGTCTTGCCGGAGCCGGACGGGCCGATCAGCGCGAGGACCGTGCCTGGCGCCACCGTGAGGTCGACGGAGGTGAGCACCTGGTTCGCGCCGAAGCTCTTCTGCAGGCCGCGAACCGTGAGCAGGGCCTGGGCGGGCGGAGTCTGGTCAGTGGGCGACATATCGGTCCAATCGCTTTTCGAGCACGCCCTGGCCACTGGACAGAACGAGGCAGATCACCCAGTACAGCAGGGCGGCCTCCAGGTAGAGGGCCATGAACTGCCCGCTGAACGCCGCCACCTGCTGGGCCTCGCGGAACAGCTCGGTGACCAGGATCAGCGAGGCCAGCGAGGTGTCCTTGACCAGGCTGATGAAGGTGTTCGACAGCGGCGGCACCGACACCCGCGCGGCCTGCGGCAGGATGATCCGGGTGAGCGCGCGCTGGTGCGACATGCCGATCATGTAGGCGGCTTCCCACTGCCCCTTGGGCACCGAGAGGATGGCCGCACGGATCACCTCGGCCGCGTAACCGCCGACGTTGATCGAGAAGGCGATGATGGCGCTGGGCCAGGGATCGATCACGACCCCGAGCGACGGCAGGCCGTAGAAGATCACGAACAGCTGCACCAGCAGGGGGGTGCCGCGCACCACAGAGATGTACACCCGGGCGATCGACGACAGCCAACGCCGCCTGGACAACCGCATCAGGGCCAGCGCGAGGGCCAGCACCAGCCCGATCGCGAACGACGACAGAGCCAGCGGTATGGTTCCCGTGATGGCGCCGTGGATCATCGGCCACAATGAGTCCAGCAGGAGCTGCCAGGTGGAGTCGGTCACTTCGAGACGTCGGCCCCGAAGTAGGCGTCGGAAATGGCGGCGAGCGTGCCGTTCTCGCTCAGCGTGGCCAGGGCGTCAGAGACGGCGGCGGCCAGTGCGGTGCCGTCCTGGGTGAACGCGAACGCGCTCTCGGAGCGGTCCTCGGTCTCGGCGGCGACCTTGAGCCCGGCGGCGCCGGTCTGCTTCTTGTAGTCGAGGTAGGTGAGTTTGTCGTTGATGGTGGCGTCGACGCGGCCCTGCTCGACCAGCGCGACCGACTGCGCCCAGCCCTCGACGCCCTGCACGGTGGCGCCGCTCTCGGTGGCCAGGGTGTTCCAGTTGCTGGTGAGCGACTGGGCGGTGGTCTTGCCGGCGAGGCTCGTGAACGAGGTGATGTCGGTGTTGTCCTCCGGTACCACGATCACGCCGGTGGAGTAGGTGTACGGGGTGGAGAACGTGTAGGACTGCTCGCGCTCCGGGGTGATCGACACCTGGTTGGCGATGGTGTCGAACCGGCCGGCCTCCAGGCCGGCGAAGATGGCATCCCACTGGGTCTCTTCGAAGGTGACCTCGACGCCCAGCTCGGCGGCGACGGCCGTGGCCACCTCGACGTCGTAGCCGGTGAGGTCGCCGGAGCCGTCGGCGTGGAAGGAGAACGGGCGGTAGGTCCCTTCGGTTCCGACGGTCAGCGTGCCGGACTCGAGCACCGAGCTCAGTGAGTCGTCGGTTCCGGCCGTGGCGCCGTCGCTGCCGGAGTCACCGGCGGAGCCGCTGCATCCGGTCAGGGCCACCGCTGCGGCGAGGGTGAGGACGGTGGCGGAGACGAGGTGGCGCTTCATGTATGTGGTCATCCAATGTGCTGATCGAGGTACAGGGCCGGCGCGGGCGCGCAGGCCCGTATACCGAGGTTAACAAGTCCGGGGCCCCGGGGATTATTCCGATGACGCCGGATGACGCCTCCGCAGCTCGTCAGGCCCCCCATTCGAGCACCTGTCGGCCCCACGGCTTTTGGCATAGGCTGCCGCCGTCGCACTCAACCCGAAGGAGTACGCATGAAATTGTCGATGGTTCAACACGATCGTTCGGCCGCTGTTTTGCTGGGCATGGCCTGCGGTGATGCCCTGGGTGCCGGTTACGCCTACGCCGGGCCGCTGCCGCCGTCCGCAGTGGTGGGGATGCGCGGACGCAGCGCGAACTGGGCGCGCGGGGAGTGGACGGACTATACCGCCCTGGCGATCCCGGTGGCGCGGGCCGCGGCCGAAGGGCTCGACCTCCGGGACGAGTCGACCCTGGACCTGATCACCGCGGAGTGGGTGGACTGGTCCAACACGGCGCCGTTCGCCGGGCTCCAGCTCGGTGCCGCGCTGTCCGGGCCCGATCCGACGGCCGCCGGGGTGCGCGCGGCCGCCCGTGCGCAGCACGAACGCATCGGCCGCAGCGCCGGCAATGGTTGCCTGATCCGCACGGCTCCGGTGGCCTTGGCGTACCTGCACGACCCGGAAGCCCTCGCCGCCGCCGCCCGCACGTTGAGCGACCTCACCCACTGCGAGACCGACGCCGGTGACGCCTGTGTGCTCTGGGGGCTCGCCATCCGGCACGCCGTGCTGACCGGCGACCTCGACCTGCGGGTGGGGCTCGGCACGCTCTCGCCCGGCCGCCGCGAGCTCTGGTCGGCCCGGATCGACCACGCCGAACGCCGGCAGCCGCGCGACTTCACCCGTAACGGCTGGGTCGTGCAGGCGCTGCAGGGCGCCTGGTCCGCGATCGTGCACACCGATGCGGGCACGGAGACCGGCGCCGCCGGCGGACAGTACCGGCTCGGCGTCGAGGCGGCCGTGCGGGGCGGCGGCAACACCGACGCCGTGGCCGGCATCGCCGGTGCGCTGTTGGCCGCCACGTGGGGCCTGACCGCGGTGCCCAGCGAATGGCGCCGGCTGGTGCAGGGCTGGCCGGGCCTGCGCGGAGCCGATCTGGTGCGCCTGTCGGTGCTCGCCGCGCACAGCCGAGACACCAACGAGGCCGGCGAACGCGACACCTTTCGGCTCCACGCAGTGAAGTGAGGCCCTTCAGGCCCGCAGCGGTAGGAGCGTAGCGGTCAGGAACGCTGCGCCAGGGTGAACGGCAGAACCGCCGGCGCGCCCGCGCGCCGGAGCAGCCGACCGGCGACCGTGATCGTCCACCGGCTGTCACCGAGGTCGTCGACGAGCAACACCGGCCCGGCGGCCTCGCCGAGGACCGCGGTGAGGTTCGCCGCGAGCTCCGGGCCCACCTCGAACGCTCCCCAGACGCTGGAGAGCCTGTAGGCGCTGTTGCCGCCGGACTCCCCGGCGGGCCCGGCGCCGACCAGGCTCAGGGTGCCCAGGAGCGGCAGGCGTCCCACCCGGCTGAGTTCGGCGGCCACCGAGGCCACCAGCAGCGGATGCGAGCGGGACGGCATGGCCACCACGCCCACGGGCCGTTCGGTCCAGCCCCACTCCGCGAGCACCCGCACACAGGCGGCCTTCAGCGGTGCGGAGGCGGGAGCATCCGGGGTGCCGGGCGCGAAAATCTCACGCAGGGTGTTGCCCCAGCCCAGGTCGGTGAGCCGGGCCAGCGAGCGCCCGGGCAGCACCCGGTCGCCCGGATCGATGCGGCCCTTGGCGGTGACGCCGAGCCGGTCGGCGCCGGTGGGCCACTGCGCCCGGGGCTCCAGGGCCACGCCCACCCGGTCCAGGGCGGCGGCGGCGGTGCTCGCCGCGTCGGCCTGCACCTCGGCGGGATACCAGGGGGAGGTGCAGTTGTCGCAGCGGCCGCAGGGCACCGCGGTGTCGTCGTCGAGGGCGCGCTGCAGAAACTCCATCCGGCAGCCGGTGAGGCGTTCGTAGGCGAGCATCGCGTTCTGCTCGCTGACCCGCGCCGCGCCGATGCGTTCGTAACGGTCGCTGTCGTACACCCAGGGCTGCCCGGTGGCCAGCCAGCCGCCGGTCACCCGGCGCACGGCGCCGTCCACGTCGAGTACCTTGAGCAGCAACTCCAGCGGTGAGCGGCGCAGGTCCACCCTGGCCTCCAGGGCCGGTGTGGACAGCGGGGCGCCCCCATTGGCGCCGAGCGCCGCGAGAACCGCCTCAGCCTTGTGCCGGCTGGGCATCGACGAGGTGGCGAAGTACTGCCAGATGGCTTCGTCCTCCACCCCGGGCAGCAACAGCACGTCGGCGTTCTCGGTGGCGCGGCCGGCGCGGCCGACCTGCTGGTAGTAGGCCACCGGGGAACTGGGAGCCCCCAGGTGCAGCACGAAGCCCAGGTCCGGCTTGTCGAAGCCCATGCCCAGGGCGCTGGTGGCCACGAGGGCCTTCACCTGGTTGGCCTTGAGCAGCCCCTCGGACTCCTCCCGTTCGGCGGTGTCGGTCTGGCCCGTGTACGCGCGTACGGCGTGGCCGGCGTCCCGCAGCAGCCGGGCGGTGTCTTCGGCGGCCGAGACCGTGAGGGTGTAGATGATGCCGCTGCCGGGCAACTCGGCCAGATGGCTGAGCAGCCAGGCCAGCCGGGCGCGGGAGTCCGGCAGCCGCAGCACGCCCAGCCGTAGCGACGCGCGGGCGAGCGGGCCGCGGATGGTGACGACGTCGCTGCCCCACCCTTGGGTCGAGCTTGTCGAGACCTGCTCCGCCACATCCGTCACCACCCGGCTGTTGGCCGTGGCCGTGGTGGCCAGCACGGGCACTCCCACCGGCATCGCGGCGATCAGGTCACGCAGCCGCCGGTAGTCCGGCCGGAAATCGTGGCCCCAGTCCGAAATGCAGTGCGCCTCGTCGACCACGAGCAGGCCGGCCCGCTCGAGCAGCGCCGGCAGCTGCTCGTCGCGGAAGGACGGGTTGTTCAACCGTTCGGGCGAGACCAGCAGCACGTCCACCTCGTCGGCGCGGAGCGCAGCAAGCACGTCGGGCCACTCGTGGGCGTTGGCGGAGTTGATCGACACCGCCCGCACGCCGGCGCGGGCGGCGGCGGCCACCTGATCGCGCATCAGCGCGAGCAACGGCGACACCAGGATGGTGGGCCCGGCGCCCTGGCGGCGGAGCAACAGGGTGGATACGAAGTACACCGCCGACTTGCCCCAGCCTGTGCGCTGCACCACGAGGGCCCGGCGGCGCTGGTCGACGAGGGTCTCGATGGCCTCGTACTGGCCCTCGTGGAAATCCGCGTCCGTGCGGCCGACCAGGGTGCGCAGGATGTCGAGAGCGGCCGCGCGCGTGTTCGTCCTAGCCTCGGTGGAGCCGGTGGAGCCGGTTGCGACGTTTCTGGCCATGCCCTCAGGCTAACGGGGTCCTCTGACAGTGCTCACGACGCCCGCTCTCGGCGCACTGCTCACGACGGGCTGAGCAGGAAATCGTGGGTCTGCCCCGGGTAGAGCTGCGCCTCACGGCCCTCGACGCGCACCCGGATGGGCGTGGCCCCGCCGCTGGGCAGCTGCAGCCGCAGATTGGTCGGGGTGACCTCGAGGTTGATCGGTTGCTCGCGGTAGTTGATGCTGAAGACGATCTTCGGCAGTTCGGTCGGCAGCGCGGGGTGCAGCCAGAGCATGTTGTCGCGGATCTCCAGGCCCGTGTAGCAGCGCACGACCATGTCGAGCGAGCCCGCCATCGCGCCGAGGTGGATTCCCTCGTGCGTGGTGCCGCCCTGGATGTCGCCGAGGTCGCTGTCCAGGGCCAGGCAGAGCGCCGCCCAGGACCGTTCCCGGTCGGCGCGGGCATCCACCCAGGAATGCACCACGTTGCTCAAGGTGGAGCCGTGCGTCGACCGGGTGCGATAGAACTCGACGGTGCGGCGGATCAGGTCGGGGGAGAGCGAATAGCCCAGCTCCTCGATCAGCTCGCGCAGTTCCTCGGCGGAGAACAGGTACAGCAGCATCAGCACGTCGGCCTGTTTGGCGACCCTGTAGTTGTTGGTGCTGTCGCCCTCGGCGTTCAGGATCAGGTCCAGGCGGCCCAGCGAGTGGTCCTCGGTGCCATAGGTGGTGCGGTAGTGCTCCCAGTCCAGCTCGGGCAGGGCCTCGTAACCGTCGAACTGGCTGATCACCCCGTCGGTGTGGAAGACCAGTCGCAGCCGTCGGCCGATCCTCTCCCAGGTGTCCACCTCGTCCGGCCCCAGCCGCACCCGGTTCCAGAGCGGCCGGCAGGAGCGGCCCTCGAGCAGGGCGATCGTGTCGACGGCGCGGCGCATCACCCAGGCGACCATGACATTCGTGTAGGCGCTGGTGCGCACCCCTTCGCCCGGGTGGCCGGGCAGGCTGTCGTGGAACTCGTCCGGCCCCATCGTGCCGGGGATGTCGAACCGGTCGGCGGCGTCGTCGTACTCGGTGAGCGAGGCGAAGAACCTGGCGATCTCGAGCAGCAGCTCGGCGCCCTGCTCGATCAGGTATTCGACGTCGCCGGTGGCCTGGTAGTAGCCCCAGACGCTGTAGGCGATCGCCAGGCCCACGTGGTGCTGCAAGCCGGAGTGGTCGGGCATCCATCGGTTGGTGCGCGGGTTGAACAGTTCGGTGGGGGTGACGTCGCGCCCGTCGATGCCGCTCTGCCAGGGGAACCTGGCGCCCCGGAAGCCGGCGGCGTGCGCGGCGGCCCTGGCCTCGCCCAACCGGCGGTAGCGGTAGCCCAGCAGCGCCCGGCTCAGGTCGGGGCGGCGCAGGGTGAGCACCGGGTAGACGAACATCTCGTCCCAGAAGACGTGGCCGCGGTACCCCTCGCCGTGCAGGCCCCGCGCCGGGACGCCGGCGTCGAGGTCGGCGTCCACCGCGGCGACGGTCTGCAAGACGTGGAAGGTGTTGAGATTGAGCGCCAGTGACTGCCGCGCCCCGCTGTGCAGGTGTACCGCGAATTCGTCCCAGAGGATCTGCCATTCCCGCTCGTGCGCGGCGAGCAGCTCGGCCGGGTCCGGGGTGCGGCCCAGCCAGGTGGCCACCGCCATCGGTGGGGAGACCACGGCGCGGTCCCTGGAGGTGCTCACCACGACGACCTTCTCCACCCGCACGGGGACGCCCTGCTCGAGGGTGAGGTCGAATTCGTGGGCGACCCAGCGGCTGGAGTCGGTGAGGAAGCGCCGTTCGGGCTCGAGCGGCACACCGCCGGCGTAGACGCGGGTGCGGGCGGCCATGGCGATGTGGATGCCGGACCGGGTGGTCTCGACCTCGAGCAGCACCGAGTCCTGGTTCAGTTCCCTGGCCGTGCGGGGCATCAGGTGCAGATGGGCCAGCTGCCTGTCGGCGGCCACGTTGCGGTTGGCGACCCGGCCGTCGATGGCCGACCGCACGGTGAGCGGGCCGGACCAGTCCTCGGCGACGAAGGTGGTTTCCAGCACCGCGACGTGCGGCGCCGCCTGGGAGACGAACCGCCGGCTCTGCACCCGGGTGACGTGGCCGCGCGTGTCGCGGAACCGGATCAGCCGGGTGAGCAGACCGCGGCGGAGGTCGAGCTCCTGGCGGTAGTCGATCAGCTCGGCGGTCTCCGGGTGGAACCAGCCGGTGTCGGGGGCGGCGAAGTCGCCCACACTGCTGCTGCCGGGGCCGCCGCCGCCGGTGCGGAACCAGAGCGGCAGCCAGTTGGGGGCGTTCACCATGTGTTCGTCGTCGCGCACATGCGCGCCGGGGAACTCCGCCGCCGGGGACCCCGGCACCGGCTGGAACGGGGTGCGGATGCCGGGCTCGACCACGGCCGCTCCTGCAGCCGCGGTGTCGCCGACGGCTTCACCGAGGTGGACCTCGGTGCTCAGCGGGTTGTAGACCCCGGCGAGGTAGGTGCCCGGGTAGTGCACGGCATCCGTGCGCGCCTCAGGGGCGGCGCCGCGGGTGCCCCAGTAGCCGTTGCCCAGGGTGCACAGCGCTTCACGATGCCCCTCGGCGGCCGGGTCGAACCCGTCGAAGCGCAGCAGCCACGGGTCCGGTGTGTTGTCGTTCGCCGTGTCGGTCACGATGCCCTCCTCGCCTGGTGCGAGAGTCGCACCGCTGGGCCTGCTTGTCGAGGTGTGGGTGGTTGGATGGACGCATGACTTCACTCTCGGCATACATCGACGATTTCGCCCGCTTCATCACCGCGTCACCGTCGTCGTACCACGCGGCCGCGGAGGCGGCCAGGCGGCTGGGCGAGGCCGGCTTCGAGCAGCGGGACGAGGCCGAGGACTGGACGGCCGGCACGAGCGCCGGCCGCTACTACGTGGTGCGGGATGGCGCCATCGTCGCCTGGGTGCAACCGGCCGGGGCGACCCCGACAACGCCGTTCCGGATCCTGGGCTCGCACACCGACTCGCCAGGCTTCAAACTCAAGCCCAAGCCCACGACAGGCTCTTACGGCTGGCTGCAGGCCGGCGTCGAGGTCTACGGCGGACCGCTGGCCAACTCCTGGCTCGACCGCGAGCTCGAACTGGCCGGCCGGCTGGTCACCACAGACGGGGAGGAGTACCTGGTGCGCACAGGCCCGTTCCTGCGGATCCCGCAGCTGGCCGTGCACCTGGACCGAACTGCCAACGAGTCCCTCACCCTGGACCGGCAACGGCACCTCAACCCGGTATTCGGGGTGGGCGACCTTCGCCAGGTGGACCTGGTCGGGCACCTGGCCGCGCTCGCCGGGGTCGCCGGTGCGGATGTCGCCGGGTACGACATCCTCACCGCCGACACCAACCCGCCGGCGCGGTTCGGCCTGAATCACGAGCTGTTCGCCGCCGGCCGGATGGACAACCTCTCGTCGGTGCACGCCGGCTTGCTGGCGCTCATCGAGGTGTCGGGGAACGACGAGACCATCAATGTGCTCGCCGCGTTCGACCACGAGGAGCTGGGGTCGCAGTCCAGGTCGGGGGCGAGCGGGCCGATGCTCGACGACATCCTCAGCCGCATCGGCGATGACCTCGGGGCCACGGTGTCCGAGCGGAAGCGCGCCTACGCCGACTCCTGGTGCGTCTCGGCCGATGCCGGCCACGCCGTGCACCCGAACTACCCCGAGCGGCACGATCCGGCCAACCTGCCGCTGGCCGGCCGGGGTCCGCTGCTGAAGATCAACGGCAACCAGCGCTACGCCACTGATGCGGCCGGCGCGGCCCTCTGGGCGCGCGCGAGCGCGGCGGCGGGCGTGTCGTACCAGGAGTTCGTGTCGAACAACGCGATTCCCTGCGGCTCCACCATCGGGCCGCTCACGGCGACCCGGCTGGGCATCCGCACCGTGGATGTGGGCATCCCGTTGCTCTCGATGCACTCGGCCCGCGAACTTGCGCACGTGAACGACCCGTTCGCGCTCTCCGCGTCGATCGGCGCGTTCTTCGCCGGAGCGTAACATCGGTATAGACAGTTGCACTATCCGATAGATATACTATCTGCATGAAGATGGCGCAGCTCAGCACGACCAGCGGGGTTCCCGTGGCGACGATCAAGTACTACCTCCGGGAGGGGCTGCTGCCCGCGGGAGAGAAAAGCGGTCCCAACCAGTCGCTGTACGGACCGGATCACCTGCGCCGGCTGCGGGTCATCCGGGGACTGCTCGACGTGGGCGGGCTCAGTGTCACTGCCGCCCGCCGGGTAATCGACGCCATCGACTCCGATCTGGGTCTCGCCCACACCTTTGACATCGCCCAGCGCACGGTCTCGCCCCAGATCGACCGCAAGACGCTGTCGCCGGCGGCAGTGGCACAGGTCGACGAGGCACTGAGCGGATGGCACGTGTCACCCGAGAATCCCGGTCGCCTGGCCGCCGCCCGGGTGCTGCAGACCTTCGCCGAGCTCGGCCAGCCCGACCTCCGCGGCTGGGTGCCCGGTTACGCGGCCGCGGCGCTCGCCGTGGCCGAGGCCGACCTCGACGAGGTCGACGCCCGAGACGACCGGGAATCCAAGACCGAGATGGTCGTCATCGGCACTGTGCTCGGCGATGCCCTCTTCGCCGGGCTGCGCCGGGCCGCCCAGGAGCACGTCACCGCGACGCGATACGCGGGACCGCCCACCCCTGCCGCACCGACCCACTCTGCTGCACCGACCCACTCTGCTGCACCGACCAACTTGTAACCCCACCCGACCTGACAGGAGCCCGTCATCATGGCCAGTAGTCGCACCGAAACCGGACCCGTCCGCAGCACCATTCTGCCGCCGGCCATCCGCTGGCACCGGCCGCTGCTCTGGCTGGCGGCGGCCATGGCGGTCGTTGCCGTCGCAGCTCTGGTGGGCCTCGCCGTGGATCCCCGCACCCTCACGGGCGCGCCACTCTGGGCCAAGCCGCTCAAGTTCGCGATCTCGGTGGGCATCTACGCGGTGACCCTCTCCTGGCTGATCGGGCTGCTGCCCGCGGCGAGCTCCCGCCGGCGCCGGCCGGCCCCGCACCGATTGGCCTGGTGGGCCGGCACGATCGCGGCGGTCTTCCTGGTCGTGGAGATGGTGATCATCGTCGGAGCCGCCGTGGCCGGCCTCACCAGCCACTTCAACGTGTCCACGGCGTTTAACGCCGCACTCTGGTCGGTGATGGCGGCATCGATCGTCACGGTCTGGGTCGCCGCAGTCCCCATCGCCATCCTGCTGCTGCGTACCGACCTGGGCGACCCGGCCAGGGCCCTCGCCATCCGCTCCGGCCTGCTCATCGCCCTCGTCGGCATGGGTCTGGCGTTCCTGATGACCGGGCCCACCGCCGCCCAGCTCGATGCCTATCAGGGCATCGTCGGCGCGCATACGGTCGGCGTCGCCGACGGCGGCCCGAGCCTGCCGCTCGTGGGCTGGAGCACAGTGGCCGGCGACCTCCGCATCCCGCACTTCGTGGGCATGCACGCCCTGCAGGTGCTGCCGCTGGCGGCCCTGCTGCTCGAAGTCCTGGGCAGACGGATCACCCTGCTGGCGCATCCGCTCGCCCGTCGCGGCATCCTGCGCGTGCTGGTTGTCCTGTACCTGGGCGTGCTGGCCCTGGTGACCGGTCAGGCTCTCGCCGGCCAGTCGATCGTGCAGCCGAACGCTCCGGTGCTCGCCATCGCGGCTGCCCTGTCTGGTGCCACGGCCGCAGCCGTCGCCGTCACCCTGCGCCGAGAATCCCGCCGGCTTCGAGCCTAGGAGACCGCCAGGCGGGCGATCCGGGCCCGGGCGGCGTCCTCCGAGGTGGAGGAGGCGCCGAGCAGCAGGCGCACCAGGCCGAGCACCGCGCCGGTGGCCCAGACCACGGGCAGGGGAGAACGGCGCAGTCCCAGCATCCGCCGGTACTGAACCGGGATCGACGCCACGGCCCCGGCGAACATGATGCGGTAGAACGGCATCATGCCGCGCCGCAGCGGCGGGTTGCGGATGAACCGCACCGCCTCGGCGACGCGGTCGCCGCCCATCAGCACACCGGCGTCGGAAAAGGCTTTCAGCTGTGCGGCGAGGTCCGCGTCGGAGCGCGGCGGGTTCTGCACCCCCACGAGCTCGCCGGCCTTGGCCCACTCCCGCACGTACCGGTCGGCGCCACCCGGGATCGGGCCGCCCCACAGCGTGTGGCTGGCCAGGAAGGCGTCGGTGAACACCACGTGCACCCAGGACAGCAGCTCGGGGTCGCCGGCCGAGTACTCCCGTTCGACGCCGCGGGCGTCGACGTAGCGGCCCGCGACTCTGTCGTGGAACTTTCCCACGCGCGCCGACTCCCGCTCGGCCTGCTCGGTGGCGGCGAACGTCACGGTGACCAGCCATTGGATGGTCCCGCTGAGCCTGCCGAGCGGATCCTCCCGGTACCGGGACCAGTCGTGCACCCCGGCCATGGCACCCGGGTGCAGGGTCTGCATCAGCAGCGCCCGGATGCCCGCGACCATGGTGGCCATGCCGCCGTGCACCGCCCAGGACGCCGACCCCGGCCCGAAGAAGCCCGCGTCGTCGCCCTGCTGCATGGTGCCCACCCAGGCCGGCCGGCCCTCGTCGTTGCCCGAGAGCGTGACGAGCAGGTGCGACCGCCAGCTGTTCACAAAACCATCCACGAGAGCGCTCATTCTTCGAACCCTAATCGACGAGACCGGGCGGATGGCTGGGGATGCGCCGTAAACTCCGCACCATGAGAATCGAGAACATCGAGCTGCGCCGGGTCAGCTTGCCGCTGGTGCGGCCGTTCCGCACGTCGTTCGGCACCGTCACGGAACGCCAGATCTCCCTGGTGCACGTGTCGACCGTCGAGGCCGAGGGCTGGGCGGAGTGCGCCGCCGAGGTGCGGCCGCTCTACAGCTCGGAATTCATCGACGCCAGCGACCTGGTGGTCCGGGACCACCTGATCCCGCGGCTGCAAGCCCTCGGCGACGGCCTCACCGCCGAACGGGTGGGCGGTGCGCTCGCCCCGGTGAAGGGCCACCAGATGTCCAAGGCCGTACTCGAGACGGCGATCCTCGACGCCCAGCTGCGGGGGACCGGACAGTCCTTCGGCGGCTACCTCGGCGCCGTTCACGAGACCGTGCCCGCCGGCGTCTCGGTGGGCATCATGGACTCGGTCGACGAGTTGCTCGAGGCCGTGGCCGGTTACCTCGCTCAGGGCTACCTGCGCATCAAGCTCAAGATCGAACCCGGCTGGGACCTCGAGCCGGTACGCGCCGTGCGCGAGCGGTTCGGCCCCGACCTGCTGCTGCAGGTCGACGCGAACACCGCGTACTCGCTGGCGGATGCCCGGCACCTCGCCCGGCTCGACCCGTTCGACCTGCTGCTCATCGAGCAGCCGCTCGGCGAGCGGGACCTGCTGGGTCACGCGGCGCTGGCCCGGCTGATCCGCACCCCGGTATGCCTGGACGAGTCGATCGAGTCGGCCGAGGACGCCGCCGCGGCGATCAGCCTGGCCGCGTGCAGCATCATCAACGTGAAGCCGTCGCGGGTGGGCGGCTACCTGGAGGCCCGGCGCATCCACGACGTCGCGGCCGCGCACGGTGTGCCGGTGTGGTGCGGCGGGATGCTCGAAACGGGGATCGGCCGGGCCGCGAACGTGGCGCTGGCCGGCCTGCCCAACTTCGTGCTGCCGGGCGACACGTCGGCCTCGGACCGCTACTACGCCCGGGACCTGACCGCGCCGTTTGTGCTCGAGGCCGGCCATCTCCGGGTTCCGACCGGCCCGGGTATCGGGGTGGAGGTCCTGCCGGACGTGCTGGCCGAGGTGACCCTGTCGCGTCAGGACATCCGCTTCTAGTGGGCGGCGCCGGTGGGGGCGCTGGCTGCCGGTGCGCTGGCTGCCGGTGAGCTGTGCGCGGCGGCCCGCAGCGCATCCTCGCCGCGGCGCTGTTCGGGCCGGGCCGGCGCGATGATGGTGCCCCGGCGGCCGTTGACCACGAGCGGGTCTGCGGCGCCGAGGACCTGACACCGGGCGGTACCGAACCGGTGCCAGAGCGACGCCGTCCAGGCGCACAGCACCGCGTCGAGAAGATCCTCGCGGTGTTTGTAGGCGGCGTCGGCCAACGGTGTCGGCTCGGTCACCAGGCTGTCGGTCGCCGCGTGCGTGGCCAGGTCCAGCGGCGGTGAGCCCGCGTGCAGCCGCCACAATCGCTCAATGAGGTCGTCGCAGACCAGGGCGCGCTCGGCGCGGCGCTGAACGATCGGCAGCGCCGACCCCATCCGCTTGTAGCGGGGGCGCCGCTCGTCATAGCCGAACTCCGCCGCGCCCACCAGGGTCGTGTACGGGTAGCACTCGAAGACGCTCCGGGCCCCCGCTTCGACGGGCTCGACGCCGTCGGTGTAGGTCCAGCCGAGATCCTCCAGCCGGCCACGCAGGGTGACGCCGCCCAGGCGCGGCAGGGCCTGGTTGGACGCGTTCGCCGACACGTGCCACCGCCCGTACCGCGACCCGGTCTCCCGTTCGCACTCGCGCATGCCGGTGGGGTTGTTGACCACGAGTGGTGCGTCCACGGCGAGCACCGCGCCGGGTTCGACCATCGACTGCACCCAGTCGACGACCTCGTCGATGCCGCGGGCCCAACCCGCGTGGATCACCCGTCCGGTGTCGTCGATGCAGGCGAGCCCGCTTTCATTAGCCGGTTTCGCCGCCGTGCCTTCGGCCCAGGCCAGATCCACCCCGAGGAATCGTGTCATGGGACATGAATACCATGGTCACCCCCGGGTGTGGGCCAGGCGTAAGATTTTCAGGTTGCCCAGACGACGAAAACACCAGCGAAGACGGGGGAAGTGGCGATGACAAACACAACAGGGCCGAAAACAGACCGGATGCCGACAGACAAACCCGCGACAAATCGCAAGGTCGTCGCGTTGGCGATCGCCGGCGCGTTCGGCGGGTTCCTCTTCGGCTTCGACTCCTCCGTGATCAATGGTGCGGTCGAGGCCATCCAGGGCCAGTTCGGCCTCACCGAAGCGATCACCGGCTTCGCCGTGGCCAGCGCACTGCTCGGCGCTGCCACCGGCGCCTTCCTGGGCGGCCGGTTCGCGGACCGGTTCGGCCGCATCCCGGTGATGCTCGCCGGCGCGATCGTGTTCTTCGCCAGCTCCATCGGTTCCGGTCTCGCGTTCGGCGTGGTCGACCTCATCGTCTGGCGGGTCGTCGGCGGCATCGGCATCGGGCTCGCCTCGGTCGTCGCTCCCGCGTACATCGCTGAGATCTCGCCCCGGCAGATGCGCGGCCGGCTGGGTTCCCTGCAGCAGCTCTCCATCACCATCGGCATCTTCGCCGCCCTGCTCTCCGACGCCGTGTTCGCCACGACAGCCGGCGGTGCCAGCGAGATGTTCTGGTGGGGCCTGGAGGCCTGGCGCTGGATGTTCCTGATCGCCGCGATTCCCGCCATCGTCTACGGCGTGATCGCACTGCTCCTTCCCGAGTCGCCGCGCTACCTGGTGCTGCACGGCAAAGAGGACAAGGCCAAGGAGGTGCTGCACAGGGTGTGGCCGAACGGCGACGTCGCCCGTGAGCTCCGCGACATGAAGGCCTCCATCGACGACGACATCAAGGCCAAGCGCACCGGGTCGTTGCGCGGGCCGGTCCTGGGCCTCAAACCCATCGTCTGGGTGGGCATCATCCTGTCGGTGTTCCAGCAGTTCGTGGGCATCAACGTGATCTTCTACTACTCGACCACCCTGTGGAGCGCGGTGGGCTTCGAAGAATCCAGTTCGCTGGCGATCTCGGTGGCGACGTCGGTGACGAACATCCTGGTCACCCTGGTGGCGATCGCGCTCGTCGACCGGATCGGCCGGCGGCCGATCCTGCTCAGTGGTTCCATCGGTATGACGGTGTCGCTGGCCACGATGGCCATCGCGTTCAGCCAGTCGGTCATGGTCGACGGCGAACTCGCCCTGCAGGGCGCCTGGGGTCCGATCGCGCTCGTCGCCGCGAACGTGTTCGTGATTTCCTTCGGTGCCTCCTGGGGCCCGGTGGTCTGGGTGCTGCTGGGCGAGATCTTCCCCAACACCATCCGCGCCAAGGCGCTCGGCCTGGCCGCCGCCGCCCAATGGGTGGCGAACTTCCTCATCACGGTGACGTTCCCGCCGATGGCGGCGCTCTCGCTGCCGCTCACCTACGGCATGTACGCCCTGTTCGCCGGGCTGTCGTTCCTGTTCGTGCTCACCAAGGTACCCGAGACCAACGGCATGTCACTCGACGAGGCGAACACCCTGCTGCCGCACAAGAATGCGGCCAAACCGAAGACGCAGCCGAAGCTGCGGCGCTAGTCAGATCAGGTCGCGGAGCAGCTCTTCAGGGCTGACTCCGCGGCCGGACGCCCGGCGTTTGAGCCGGCCGAGCTCCTCGGTGCTCAGCGTCACCTGCACCGAGTGCGGGCGGTCGACCTCGAAGTCGAACAGCCCCAGGTCGGCGGATGCGCGCGGTGCCGCGCTCTTCACCGGCGCGGCCTTGACCGGCGCGGCCTTGACCGGCGCGGCCTTGACCGGCGCGGCCTTGACCGGCGCGGCCTTGACCGGCGCGGTGCCGCCCGCGACGAAGCCCGGACCGGCGGGGATCGAGGCGTTCCGCTGATACGCCTCGGACACCGCGCGGGCACGGGAGTCGGCGGCCTCGTTGAGCGGGTGGTTCGCGTGGCCCTTGACCCACTCGAACCTGTATCTG